>JASGKW010000010.1:0-18128 GCA_049840515.1 Muricomes sp.
GTATGTGGTTTTGAAGGTACATAATACCTTTTAGTAAGGCCCAGTGGCTCAGTTGGTTAGAGCACCGCCCTGTCACGGCGGAGGTCGAGAGTTCGAGTCTCTTCTGGGTCGTTTTGTGGGATCTTAGCTCAGCTGGGAGAGCATCTGCCTTACAAGCAGAGGGTCATAGGTTCGAGCCCTATAGGTCCCACTTAACAAAATAATATGGATGGGTTCCCGAGTGGCCAAAGGGGGCAGACTGTAAATCTGTTGGCGACGCCTTCGAAGGTTCGAATCCTTCTCCATCCATTTGCCGTAGGCTTAGAATATGCCGATGTGGCTCAATTGGCAGAGCAGCTGATTTGTAATCAGCAGGTTATCGGTTCGAGTCCGATCATCGGCTTTATCTTGAAAAAGATTTAACAAAATTTAATATCGCGGGGTGGAGCAGTCTGGAAGCTCGTCGGGCTCATAACCCGAAGGTCGTAGGTTCAAATCCTGCCCCCGCAATTCAGACTTATTTTAAGTCTAATGCCCAGATAGCTCAGTTGGTAGAGCAGAGGACTGAAAATCCTCGTGTCGCTGGTTCGATTCCGGCTCTGGGCATTTTCCAGGCTAAAAGTGACCTTATTTGATAAGGGCGTGTAGCTCAGTTGGTAGAGCACTTGACTTTTAATCAAGTTGTCCGGAGTTCGAACCTCCGCACGCTCATCTGTAGAATTACCGTAATTCCAGTGTTTTCAAGGGGTTGCGGTATTTTTTGATTTTTTAACTTTCTTTAAGTTTCATAACTTGCGGTGTTTAAATGTCCCAAACATGCCCCAATGTCCCAAATGTGTCCCATAGCTTTAAAAATTGAAAGCATTGTCCACAGCCTGCACAGCGTCTTCTTTTTCCAGTATCATGTAATTGTATACATTTAGTACGACATCTTCCGTATCTCTTATAAGCTGAGCAATCTTCTTAATGGAGATAGTCGGTATCTTGCCGCACAGATTAGAACGATAATTATGTCGGAATACATGTACCGCCAGCCTTGAAATATGCTTGTCTGACGTAGCTTCTATGGCTGTAACTATTCTTTTGTCACATCTTACATACCTGTTTGTGGAGCATTCTCAATTTATTATCCATCATGTTGAAATGTCTTGATATGCTTTGGCGTTTGGGCGGTAGCATTAAACTGTAAAATTTACTAATAGTACCTAATGTCAGAATATTATTTAGAACCCATAGCGGGATATAGCCATGTTCTTTTAAATAGTGAGCGATGCTCGAGTCACAACTCCAACTAGCAGTTTGTCGGTGGATTTCAGCAATAAGGTTTGTGATTTTTGTTTCTGCATTGCGCAGCCTGATATTAAAGTTTGAATAAATCACATAGTTTTTATGATCATGTACTTCGGAAAAGTAGTATGAAATAAGGCTTTTTATATGGGTTTCGACTTCTAATATGTATTCGGAAGAATATATTTTTGAGAACCCGGTCAAACTGATATAGGGCATTAATTTCGTTCAATGTAGTTTAAGGATATTATACAAAAACAGTATCTTTTCCAGATTCATTAGGCATACTTATTGAAATTCTAATGTTCAATAAGGGATATCTTTCTTGAACTACTCAACGTTCGAGAAGGTATGCTTACTCCACAATCTATTAAAATATTAATTAATTGCTTAATGGTACTGAAAGTTTTTCTTCATAAATTTTTCCATGAAAATAAAAGACTCTGGGCCCGAAGGACACGGAGTACGTTTCCAGATTATTATATGCACTAAAAAGGGATTTAAACACTGTTTATATTTATTCTTTAGTGACACTAGTACTATCGTAGGTTCTCATAAGTGCCAAGAGAGCTGTTTAAATGAGAAATAGTTTAAGTTTTATGTTAAGCCGTCTGGTGTAGGCAGTACCGGGCGGTTTTTATTTAATACCCTATGGAGTAACGCCAAAGTCTGCTTATTTTTGAATTTGCGTCGCAATTATCGACAACATATGTGGTCTCTTCATTAAAATACCCTTCATATCGTTGTCACCATTTATGATTTCGGCTCTTACTGCCCAGAGTACAGCGCCACGGGCAAAAACATCTCACCTTTCTTGTAAGCGTTTTTAGTGGATGAGCTTTCAAAGCCATCCCAAACAATACCAAGAGTTTCAAATTTATAACCATCTGGCTTAGATGTCTGGAAGTTTTATTTGTAAAAGACTGAATTGCATACCGGGTTTAGTTTTGCAATTCAGGTGGAAATCATAAAACAATAATTCAGGTTAATTAATAACATTTGCACAAAAATAGTCAGACAAATTTGTGAATTAATTTGATTGAAAATAATTGAATTTAAATGATATTCGATTTATAATTAGATTACAATCAAAAACGGTCAAACATGAAAGGAGGAAATACATGGTCTACACGGTAACTTTTAACCCGTCTCTTGATTATGTGGTTGCAGTCGATGATTTTCGGCTGGGCATGACAAATCGCACCACATCGGAACAGTTATATCCGGGAGGGAAGGGAATTAATGTTTCTGTTATGCTGAAGTACTTGGGAGTAGAAAGTACAGCACTTGGCTTTATCGCCGGCTTTATCGGCGAAGAAATTCGGCGAAACGCACAGGAAATCGGGGTGAATGCCAGTTTTATCTGGATTGACAAAGGGAACTCAAGGATCAATTTAAAGTTGCGCACAATTGAAGGGACAGAGATTAATGGGCGCGGGCCTTCTATTCCGGTTGGGAAGGTGCATGAGCTTCTGGAGAATTTGGAACAATTACAGGACGGGGATGTTCTGGTACTGGCCGGAAGTATACCTGCGACCATTCCAGACAGTATTTATCGTGATATTCTGAAGCGGGTGGCCAAGAAAGAGATTATGACAGTCGTAGATGCGACCGGGGATCTGCTGGTCAATGTACTGGAGTACCATCCTTTTCTGATAAAGCCCAATCAGCATGAACTGGAGGAGATTTTTAAGGTTCAGATTACAGAAAGGGGGGAGATTGTGCATTATGCAAAGCAGCTGCAGGAGCGGGGAGCTAAGAATGTCCTGGTATCCATGGGAGGAAAAGGAGCCATCCTTGTTGCAGCTGACGGCGAGATATACGATGCAGCAGCACCAAAGGGAAAACTGATTAACGGGGTTGGGGCAGGCGACTCTATGGTTGCTGGTTTCTTAAGCGGCTGGATGGCGGAACATAACTATCAGCACGCATTTCACATGGGAGTGGCAGCCGGAAGTGCAACTGCATTTTCAGAATATCTGGCAGAGAGGGACGAAGTAGAACGTGTTTATCATCAAATTATGAAGGAGGGCATGTAAATGAGAATTACAGATTTACTGGACGAAAGAAGTATTGATCTGAATGGAGCGCCTCAAAGCAAGAAGGAGGCATTGGACCAGATGGTTGAACTGATGGTTCGGTCGGGAAAGATTAATGATAAGGAGGCATACCGCGGGCTGGTATATGCCAGGGAAGAAGAGAGTACGACGGGAGTCGGCGAAGGCATTGCAATCCCCCACGGGAAAGGTGAGGCGGTGGACCGCCCTGGGCTGGCAGCAATGGTCGTGCCGGAAGGTGTAGATTTTGAATCACTGGATGGAGAGCCCGTAAGTCTGATCTTTTTAATTGCAGCGCCAAACACAAAAGATAATATTCACCTTGATGTATTAAGCAAATTATCCGTATTAATGATGGATGAGGAATTTACTGCGTCACTGCGCCATGCAGGCTCGGCGGCGGAATTTTTAAAGATTATTGACGATGCAGATACAAAAGAGAATAAGGCGGATACGATGCCGGAAGTAAAAGAGGAGGGTCAGAAGAAGATACTGGGTGTCACCTCCTGCCCGACTGGTATAGCCCACACCTATATGGCGGCAGAAGCGATTGAAAAAGCAGCTAAAGCGAAAAACTGCTTTGTGAAAGTGGAAACACGTGGCTCCGGAGGAGCAAAGAATGTCCTGACGCAAGCCGAAATTGATGAGGCGGACTGTATTATAGTTGCGGCGGATGCACAGGTTCCGATGGATCGATTCGATGGTAAAAGGTTAATTGAGGTACCAGTTTCGGAAGGGATAAGCAAGGCTGGTGCTCTGATTGAGAAGGCTTTGTCAGGTGAAGCTTCGATTTATAAGGCCGCTGGAAAAGACGGCAGTGCATCAGTTTCCCCGGCAAAGAGCGGCAGTATCGGACATCAGATTTATACCCAGCTGATGAACGGGGTGTCACATATGCTTCCATTCGTGGTTGGCGGTGGTATTTTAATTGCTCTGTCCTTCCTGATTGATGGATTAAATATCGATATTAATTCTCTGTCCGCCGAGGCACGTGCAAATTTTGGCACGATTACACCGGTTGCAAAGCTGTTTAAAGACATCGGCGGAACAGCATTTGCTTTCATGTTTCCGGTATTGGCAGGATTTATCGCTATGGCAATCGGAGACCGCCCGGCTTTGGCACTGGGGTTTGTGGGAGGCATGATGGCTTCTCAGGGTAAATCCGGATTTCTGGGTGCTTTGGTTGTTGGATTTGCAGCAGGATACCTCATTCTTGCCTTGCGCAAATTATGTGAAAAGCTTCCCCAGGCAATCGAAAAGATTGCACCGGTTCTTATCTATCCTGTATTGGGAATCCTGGGAATCGGGCTGCTTATGAGTTTTGTTGTTGAACCGATTATGGGCGGGATCAATACCGCATTAAATAATGGATTGACTGGAATGGGTGGATCTAGTAAACTGATATTAGGAGCTTTGCTCGGCGCTATGATGGCGATTGATATGGGTGGCCCATTCAATAAGCAGCTTATGTTTTTGGGACAGCATCTATTGCTTCAGGAAATTACGATGTGATGGCAGCAGTTATGGTCGGGGGTATGACTCCGCCCTGCGCAATTGCCCTGGCAACCTTATTATTTAAGAATAAGTTTAATAAGGAAGAACGGAGAATGGCCCAATGAATTTTATTATGGGGCTGGCATTTATTACTGAGGGGGCGATTCCCTATGCAGCATCCGATCCGCTGCACGTTCTGCCGGCATGCTTGATTGGTTCCGGTGTGGCAGGAGGACTTTCTATGTTGTTTAAGTGTACGCTTATGGCACCTCACGGCGGAATATTTGTTGTACCTGTTGTGGGGAATGCACTGATGTATCTGGTGGCGTTAGCAGTCGGAACTGTGGTGAGTGCAGTTCTTTTGGGTGTATTTAAGAAAAAGGTTGCAGAATAAAAATAAAAGGTAGAAAGGAAGAAAGTGATGAAGGAATTTAAGTATGTGATAACAGATCCGGAAGGAATCCATGCACGCCCTGCCGGAATGCTGGTGGCGGAAGCGAAGAAATTCAACAGCAGCATTAAGCTGGCAAAGGGTGAGAAAAGCGGAGACTGCAAGAAGATATTCGGATTGATGGGACTGGGAGTAAAAAGCGGTGAAGAGGTTTCATTTACCATTGAAGGTGATGATGAGGATGTTGCTTTTGATGTAATCCAGAAATTCATGAATGAGAACTTATAATTATTTGGCGTTGTGCTTTCTAAGGAGGGAAGCTATGGAGAACTATCAGGGAAAAGCAGTTGTCAGTGGAGTTGCAATTGGAAAACTCTGTATATACCGAAAAGGCGAGCAGAAAGTGAAACGTGAAAAGATTACCGATACAGACCGTGAGGCAAAGCGTTATACAGAAGCGCGCGAACAAGCATCCCGGCAACTGGAGATGTTGTATGACAAAGCCCTTTTAGAAGTTGGTGAGGCTAATGCAGCAATTTTTCAGGTCCATCAGATGATGCTGAACGATGATGATTATAACGAGTCTGTGGAAAATATTATCCGGACCCAGAGTGTGAACGCCGAGTATGCGGTGGCAGCTACCAGTGATAACTTTTCCCAGATGTTCGCCGCAATGGATGATGCTTACATGAGAGAGAGAGCTGCTGATGTAAAAGACATATCGGAACGTGTTCTTTCTGTCCTGGGAGGACAGAAGAGCGGTGCGCCGGATATAAAGGAGCCGTCAATCATTGTCGCCGACGATTTGGCACCGTCAGAGACGGTACAATTAGATAAAGACATGGTGCTGTCATTTGTTACAGCCAGGGGATCTGTCAATTCCCATACAGCGATTCTGGCACGGACGATGGGAATTCCGGCACTGGTCGATACTGGCATTCCGGTGGAGCAGATGGTGAATGGCGAGATGGCGGTTGTTGACGGATTTCATGGAGTTGTGTATATCGATCCGGATGAAGAGACACTGGAAAAGATGAAGGCGCTTCAGGAGGAAGATAAGCAAAAAAAGGAACTTCTGCAACTACTTAAAAATAAAGAAACAGTGACAATTGATGGAAAAAAAATCATGCTTTATGCAAATATCGGTGACATTAAAGACCTGGCTCTGGTGCGCCAAAATGATGCCGGGGGAATTGGATTGTTCCGAAGCGAATTTATTTATTTGAATCATGACCAGTATCCTTCTGAGGAAGAACAGTTTCAGATTTATAAAACTGTGGCGGAAACAATGGCAGGTAAAAAAGTAATTATCCGCACACTGGATATAGGAGCAGATAAGCAATGTGACTACTTTGATCTTAAGCCGGAGGAAAATCCGGCTTTGGGATATCGTGCAATCCGCATCTGCCTTACCCGTCCGGAGCTGTTTAAAACCCAGTTGCGTGCGTTGTTTAGGGCAAGCAGCTACGGGAATCTGGCGATTATGTACCCGATGATTACATCTGTTTGGGAAGTACAGAAAATTAAAGAAATTGCAGAGGAAGTAAAGGCGGAACTGAGTGAACAGGGAATTAGCTGCGGACAGCCGCAGCAGGGGATTATGATTGAGACACCTGCAGCAGTCATGATCAGCGAAGAGCTTGCAGAGCATGTTGATTTTTTCAGTATAGGAACCAATGACCTGACCCAGTATACCCTGGCAATTGACCGTCAGAATCCACAGCTTGACGATTTTTACAATCCCCATCATCCGGCAGTACTTAAAATGATCAGGATGGTCATAGAAAATGCTCATAAAGCGGGCATATGGGCTGGAATATGCGGGGAGCTTGGGGCTGATCCGGAATTGACAAAGGAGTTTCTGGCCATGGGAATTGATGAACTATCTGTGTCGCCGGGAAGCGTTCTGCCCATTCGGAAGATTATTCTGGAGACTGATATCGAATTATATAAGCAGAAAAAGGAATCATGAGGCGGAGGAGCTATGCTGACAGAAAAGCGTTATGGCATGATTTTAGATTTACTGGAGAAGAAAAGGACAATTACAGTGACGGAACTGACCGAACTGCTTCATGCCTCAGAATCGACGGTACGGCGTGACCTGAATGCACTGGATCAGGCCGGGAAACTTGTAAAGGTATTTGGAGGAGCGGTTGCAGCAGATATGCCATTTCATCCGGAAGAACCATCGGTTGCTCAGAAGATGAAGTTGATGCAGGCGGAAAAGAAGCGTATCGCAGAATATGCGGCAAATCTGATTAAGCCGGATGATTTCATATATCTGGATGCAGGTACTACCACAGGTTTTATGATTGATTTTATTGTAGGGAAGAATGTGACAATTGTTACGAATGCGGTTGACCATGCCCGGCGGCTGGCAGCATCGGGAATGCGGGTGCTCCTGATTGGCGGGGAGCTGAAGGGAACGACGGAGGCAGTTGTTGGAAATCATGCCATATTAAGCCTTCAGGACTATCACTTCAGTAAAGGTTTTTTTGGAACAAATGGTTTAAGCAAAAAGGAGGGGCTGACAACTCCGGACTATAATGAGGCCACAGTGAAAAAAACTGCTGTGAATTCCTGCCGTGAACGTTATGTTCTGTGCGATTCAGCCAAGTTTGAGAGTATAAGTTCGGTGACCTTTGCTCCTGTAAATGCCGTGAAAATAATAACGGACAAAGTGCCTGCAGGAACGTTTAGGGATGAGCGGAATATAATTGTTGTTCCTTAGAGAACTAAAATCTTTATTTGACAGAACCATCCATTTTGTGTATAATCCTGTCTTTGACATCTAAAACAATAAAAAAGTCCCAAGAGCCTTGATTTTACTGGCTTATGGGACTTTTATAAATTTGGTTGCTGCGTTACGCTAGCTGCTTTTTTTATTGGAAAGAATAAACTGGCGGCGAAAATGTATCAAAGACTGCGCTAGCCATCGCGCCAGCGATTTGGTACAATTAAGAAGATACTTTGTATTTAATTAAGTTTATGAAGATAATATATTTGGAGGCGAGTTATGAAACTATATGAAATGCTGCGGGATTATGATAATACAGATTATTATGCGTTTCATATGCCCGGGCATAAGAGAAATGGCTCCTTGACGGGCTGTAATTTTCCTTATAATATAGATATCACAGAAATTGAAGGTTTTGATGATCTTCATCACGCCAGAGGGATTCTTAAGGAATCTCAGATTAAAGCATCATTATTGTATGGCGCAGAGGAAAGCTGCTATCTGGTGAATGGAAGTACTTCTGGCATTTTGAGTGCTGTCATGGGGAGCACGTCCAGAGGAGACAAGATTCTGATTTCCCGCAACTGCCATAAGTCTGTATATCATGCAGTATA
Organism: Muricomes sp.; assembly: GCA_049840515.1. Taxonomy (GTDB): domain Bacteria; phylum Bacillota; class Clostridia; order Lachnospirales; family Lachnospiraceae; genus Muricomes. Next base: position 8,560 of record JASGKW010000010.1, read on the forward strand.
TATGAATGGGCTGAAACCAGTATATGTTTATCCCAGGTTTCATGACGATATGGAATTGAATGGAGCCGTGGCGGCAAGTGATATAGAGGAACTTTTGCAGGAAAATGATGATATTAAGGCTGTTGTAATAACATCGCCCACATATGATGGAGTAGTTTCTGATGTGCGGGTGATTGCGGATTTAGTGCACAAAAAAGGCATTCCTTTGATTGTGGATGAGGCGCACGGGGCTCATTTTGGTTTTCATCCATATTTCCCGGCGAACTCTAATTCATGTGGAGCCGATGTGGTGATACATAGTCTGCATAAAACATTGCCTTCATTAACACAGACAGCTTTGATACACATGAATGGCAGCTTAGTGAACAGAAAGAAGATAAGAAGTTATCTCCATATGCTGCAGACAAGCAGCCCTTCCTATGTTCTTATGGCGGGGATGGATGCCTGCATTGAGTTGTTTTTGAAAACGCCTGATTCAAATGAATATGATAATAAGTCACGTATTTCCTCCATTGGAAATAAGCTATTTGAAAATTATACTGCTATATTGGAGGAAACTAGAACAAGGCTAAAGAGTTTAAATTATTTAAGGCTGATAGAAACAGAGAATTATGACAAATCAAAGATTGTCGTATCTGTGAGAGATACGAATATGAGCGGCCGTCAGCTCTATGAGAAACTTCTGAATAAATATCATCTTCAGATGGAAATGGCCGCAGGTTCCTATGTGGTTGCCATGACTTCGATAGGAGACACCAGGGAAGGTATGGAGCGTTTGACAGAAGCATTGCTGGAAATTGAGTCCCAATTAGAAAATGGAAGAAAAGAAGGATTTGAAACACATTTTTCGTTGCCAAAGTTAAAGCAGAGATATATCAGCGCTGAAATAGATGATTTATTAAATAGTGGCTTAGAAAACAAAATTGTGAGTCTTTTATGGCAGGAGGCGGTGGGTGAGGTTTCTACAGAATATGCCTATGTATATCCGCCTGGAATTCCTTTGATTGTGCCTGGAGAAGAAATTTCCCGGGATGCGGTTTTGTTAATGTTGAAATATAAGTCCATGGGATTTTCTGTGGAAGGTCTGGAGAAAGACGGAAGAATTGAGGTTTTGCGAAATGGGTAAGATTTGCTATATTATGGGCAAGAGTTCTTCTGGCAAAGATAGTATATTTAAAATGCTGAAAGAAAAAATGCCAGAATTGAAGGATATTATTTTATATACCACACGACCGGCACGGGCGGGAGAGACGGATGGGGCGGAATATCATTTTGTAGATGAAGACAGGCTGAAGGTGATGGAAGAAAAAGGCTGTGTTATTGAGCTGCGGGAATATAATACGAAACATGGTGTGTGGAAGTATTTTACTGCGGATGATGGGCAGATTGATTTAAATAAACATGACTATATTGTGATAGGTACTCTGGAGTCTTATACGGCCATGTGCAGCTATTTTGGGAAGGAAAAGTTGATTCCTGTTTATATTCAGGTGGAGGATGGGCTGCGCCTTGAGAGGGCTTTATTCAGAGAGAGGGCTCAGGATGAACCCAGATATTCAGAGATGTGCAGGCGTTTTCTTGCAGACGAAGCGGATTTTTCAGAAGAAAATTTAAAAAAGGCGGGAATTGAGAAACGTTTTGTAAATAATAAGATAGAAGATTGTATAGAGGAGATTTATAATTATTTACAAAAAAAGTAAGATGCGGAAAGAGAAGCAGATTACTCTGCCTCTCCCTCAGCAACTATATCCTCAAGAACATGAATCAAATCATGAATGCTTTTTAACTGAACATTTCTCTCAAGAATACAGTTTTTTAAATTGATTGGTAACGATTCAAATTTATCCCGCAGTTCGGGAGCTATATAAGACGCCATAAAATCACCTCAGTATAGAATGCCCACATTTATAAAAAAATATAAGTAAAAGTTACAGTTCAGCTATACAGCTCAAGTTGACTGCTGCGTGGCTATTTTCACTGCTAACGCAGTTAAAACTCGCGATTATAGCTGAACTGTAACAAGTAAAAATATTATACAGTATTTATGGGTGTATCTTCATAAAAAATTATGATATACTTAATGAGTAGTTTACAACTTTGTAAGATACCTGTAGTACAATATAAAAAAAGTAACTTACAGAGATGAGAGAGGCAGCAGGTGATATTATGAGCGGTTTTAAAGATGTGGTCGGGCATAACGATATAATAGAATATATAGAAAATGCAGTGAAGCAGGATAAGGTTTCACATGCTTATATAATAAATGGGGAAAAAGGCTCCGGCAAGAAACTGCTTGCCAATTTATTTGCAATGAGCTTACAATGTGACAGCAGGGAAGAGGATGGAGATGCCTGTGGTCACTGTAAATCCTGCAAGCAGGCCCTGAGTTCTAATCAGCCTGATATTATCAAGGTGACACATGAGAAGCCCAATACAATAAGTATTGATGATATCAGAGAGCAGGTGAATGGCGATATCAGTATCAAACCATACAGCAGCCCATACAAGATTTATATTATTGCTGATGCAGATATGATGACAGTACAGGCACAGAATGCCATACTTAAGACGATTGAGGAGCCACCGGAATATGCGGTGATATTGTTGTTGACAGAGAATGCAGAGACATTGCTTCCTACCATTCGTTCCAGATGTGTGATGCTGAAACTCCGCAATATCAGGGACCAGCTTGTAAAAAAATATCTTATGGAGCAGATGGAAGTTCCAGATTATAAAGCAGATGTATGTGTGGCTTTTGCCCAGGGAAATGTGGGGAAGGCAATTATGCTTGCGACTTCCGAACACTTTAATGAGATAAAAGAAGGAGGCTATCCATTTATTAAGAAATATCAATGAGATGGAACTGAGTGACCTCATAGATGCTGTGAAGAAATGTACATCTTATAAATTGGAGATTAATGACTATCTGGATGTGCTGGCTATCTGGTACAGGGATGCGTTGATTTATAAAGCTACCATGAGTGTGGACAGGGTTGTTTTTTCAGATCAGTTAAAATATATTAAAGCCCGTGCAAGCAAGAGCTTCCTATGAGGGAATTGAGATTATCCTGGATGCGCTTGAGAAGGCGAAAGCTCGTCTCAAAGCTAATGTAAACTTTGAACTGACAATGGAATTACTTTTATTGACAATAAAGGAGAATTAATAGAATGACAAGGGTAATAGGTGTAAGGTTTCGCACCGCCGGGAAGATTTATTTCTTTGCGCCGGGAAAGTTTGACATCAGTCAGGGAGACAATGTAATTGTAGAAACTGCAAGAGGTGTTGAGTTTGGACGTGTTGTCAGCGGACCTAAAGATGTAAGAGAGGAAGAAGTTGTCCAGCCGCTGAAATCAGTGATAAGAATTGCTACAGACCAGGACAACCGGGTAGAAGAAAAAAACCGGGAAAAAGAAAAAGAAGCCTTCAAGATATGTCTGGAAAAAATACGCAAGCATGGTCTGGACATGAAATTGATTGATGCAGAATATACATTTGACAATAATAAAGTTTTGTTTTATTTTACAGCAGATGGAAGAATAGATTTCAGAGAGCTGGTAAAAGATTTGGCAGCAGTTTTCCGCACCAGAATTGAGCTTCGCCAGATTGGTGTGCGCGATGAGACAAAGATACGCGGAGGAATCGGAATATGCGGAAGAGCTCTGTGCTGTAATACTTATCTTTCAGAATTTGCGGCAGTGTCCATTAAGATGGCAAAGGAACAGAATTTGTCTTTGAATCCCACCAAGATATCAGGTGTGTGCGGACGTTTAATGTGCTGTCTGACCAATGAGGAAGAGACTTATGAGGAGTTAAACAGCCATCTGCCGTCAGTGGGAGATACAGTGACTACAGTGGAAGGTTTGACTGGAACGGTACATTCATTAAGTGTATTGAGGAAGCTGGTAAAAGTGATTGTAGTTTTGGAAAACGATGAAAAGGAAATCCGCGAATATAATGCAGATGACCTTAAATTTCGTCCAAGACGCAAAAAGACTAAGGTTTCTAAGGAAGAATTAAAGAAATTAGCAGAACTTGAAAAAGGCGAAGGAGTTTCAAAGTTAGATGACAACTAAATTAAAGCCGGGAGAGCGTTTGGATGATCTTCAACTGAATGGTTATGAGATTATCCAGGATCCGGACAGGTTTTGTTTTGGTGTAGATGCGGTTCTGCTCTCTGATTTTACAAGAATAAAAAAAGAAGAGACTGTTCTGGATTTGGGAACGGGGACGGGGATTTTACCTATCCTTCTTGCCGCGAAGACGAAAGGAAAGCATTTTACAGGGCTGGAAATACAGCAGGAAAGTGCGGATATGGCGTCCCGCAGTGTGGAACATAATCAACTTCAGGATAGAATTAGCATAGTGACAGGAGATATCAAAGAGGCGGCAGAAATTTTTAAGCCAGCCTTTTTTGATGTGATTATAACAAACCCCCCATATATGCTGGAGCAGCATGGCCTGCAAAATCCCCAGGATGCAAAGGCGATTGCGCGCCATGAAGTGTTGTGCACGTTAGATGATATTTTGCGTGAGAGCGGAAAATTACTGCAGGAAAGTAAGGGGAGATTTTATATGATACACAAGCCTTTCCGGCTTGCAGAGATTTTGGTAAAAATGAACCAGTATAAAATAGAACCTAAGCGTCTGCAGTTTATTCATCCCTACGTAGATAAAGAGCCTACAATGGTAATGATAGAAGGAATAAAAGGCGGGAAGTCAAGAGTAAAAGTGGAGCCGCCTATAATCATGTATACTTCTTGAACTGCTAACGTTCAAGAAGTATGGTTATTAACCATAACTTAAAAGGAGGATTTATGTCGGGAACATTATTCTTATGTGCAACTCCTATAGGAAATTTAGAGGATATGACATTTCGTGTTATCAGGACGCTGAAAGAGGTTGATTTGATTGCGGCTGAGGATACCCGAAACAGCATAAAATTACTCAATCATTTTGATATTTCCACCCCAATGACCAGCTATCATGAATACAATAAATATGAAAAAGGCAGGAAACTGGTGGACAAGCTTTTGGAGGGACAGAACATTGCTCTAATTACCGATGCAGGTACTCCGGGGATTTCTGACCCGGGGGAGGAATTGGTAAAAATGTGCTATGAGGAAGGTATCAAAGTGACGTCTCTCCCTGGCGCGGCGGCATGTATTACAGCCCTTACTTTATCAGGCTTATCTACCAGAAGGTTTGCATTTGAGGCATTCCTTCCCACAGATAAAAAGAGAGGGAGTGGGTTTTGTCAGATTTGGAGCAGGAATTCCGCACCATAATCTTGTATGAGGCTCCTCACCGCTTGCTGAAAACCTTGAGGTTATTGTTGGAGCGTCTGGGAAACAGGCAGGTCACAGTTTGCCGGGAGCTGACAAAACGGTATGAAACCGCATTTGCGACAACACTTGAGGAGGCAGTTGATTATTACGGGAAAAACGAGCCAAAGGGAGAATGCGTTCTCGTCATTGCGGGGAAGGACCGTCAGGAGACAATCAAGGAAGAGCAGGAACGCTGGGAAGAAATGAGCGTCGAAGAGCATATGGACTTTTATGTGTCACAGGGTATAGAAAAGAAAGATGCCATGAAGAAAGTGGCAAAAGACCGGGGAGTTCCCAAGCGGGAAATTTATAACTATCTGCAAAAAATATAGAATAATTTTAAGAATATTCTGAAAATGAAGAGCAAAGGGGTCAGACCCCTTTGCTCTTTTCACGTATTTCTGTTATCTCGCCATCTTTCATAAATATGACTTTGTGTCCCAATGTGACTGCTTCTTCATAATCGTTGGTTACATATAATACAGTAATATTTTTTTCTTTGTTGATTCTCTGAATATCAGAAATCATCTCCTGTCGGCGCTGTTCGTCCTGCCTTGCAAAGTCTTCATCTACAAGAAGTACTTTGGGATAGCATACGATTGCCCGTCCAAGTGCAACCCTCTGCCTGTCCGCCTCTGAGATGGATTTTATTCTTTTATCAAGAATATTGGATATTCCCAGAAAGTCGGCGGCAGTTTTTACCCGGGTGTCAATGACGCCCCTTGGAAGATTGCGCAGCCTTAATCCCAGTGACATGTTGTCATAGACATTCAGATAACCATACAGCACATAGTTTTGAAAAGCCATTGCAAGGCGGCGGTCTCTGGGCAGAATATCATTGAGTAAATCTGTTCCCAGGTATATTTCACCGGAGGTGATGTCCTCCAAACCGCCAATCATGCGGAGAATCGTGGATTTCCCGCAGCCGCTGGGGCCGTGGAAAGTGACAAATTCTCCGTCTTCTATATGAAGAGATACATCTTTTACAGATACAAATCCATTGGGATAAGTTTTATTTAAATTTTTAAATGTCACACTTGCCATAAGTGATACCTCCACTATTTCGTATAATGTAATTTTAGCACATCCCCTATGGCAAAACAATCGTTTTACATCATCATATCTGCGAGAAAGACGCTCGCTGCCAGACCCACAAAAGTGGCCAGGAGCGCACCAGTCAGTATATGTCTTGATTTTTTAATTTTTGCGGTCATAAGATACACGCTCATGGTATAAAAAATTGTCTCAGTGCACGCCATTGATATGGAAGAAATCAGTCCTAAGCGTGAGTCAGTTCCATACTCCTTGAATATGTCCAAAAGAAGACCTGTGGCTGCGGAGGAAGAAAACATTTTTACAATGGTGAGCGGCACAAGTTCCCCTGGAAAACCTATATAGGAGGTAAAATGTCCGATAAGGGATGAAAGGAAATCTAGAAATCCGGAAGCTCTTAAGATTCCAACTGCCACCATAAGCCCTATCAATGTAGGCATAATTTTGATGACTGTTAAAAATCCGCTTTTAGCCCCCTTGATAAAATTATCATAGACGTTGGTTCCCATTAAAATGCCGTAAGCAACGATAGCCAGGATGATAAAGGGGATAATAAAGTCTGTAATATACAGGAAAAACTGCATAAAATACCTCGGCAGCAGGTTATAGTATTGATTATTTATATGTTTATCCTCTTAAAACAATGAATAGAAATGTAGCAAATGAATACCTCAAGCATATCAGACTTTATTTTTTCATAAGATAAAGCAAAGAGTTCAGGGAGTTCTTATGTCATTTCTATCTTTCCCAAATATAAAAAGGCGGTTTCTGTCCGCAACTCTTACCATTAGTATAACTGCTGTTCTGGTATTATCAGGATGCAGTTTCAGCACAAACACCAACCCAAATAAGGAATTTGAATCATTTACAAAAGAAGTCTTCTGCCAGGAGGTATCTTCTAATACAATCAGTCTGCACTACTCACTGAGAAATCCGGAGAAGTATGGAATAAAAGAGGAGCCTATAACCTTTGGTGAAGTTCCCACAGATTCAAAGGCCGTGGCTGCATCTGTAGAAAATCTGCGGTCTGCCCTTGAAAAATTTTCTTATGGCCTGTTGTCTACGGAAAATCAATTGACCTATGATGTATTAGATTATTATTTACAGACAACGGAAAAAGATGCGGAATATTTACTATATGAGGAGCCTTTGGGTCTGGTCAGTGGAATACAGACTCACTGCCGGTGCTTCTTTCAGAATACCAGTTTTATGATGAAGGGGATGTGAATACATATTTAGAACTAATGAAATCAACTCCCCAATATTTTGATGCGCTGATTAAATTTGAAAAACAAAAATCAGAGGCAGGATTGTTTATGGCAGATTTTGCGGCAGATACAGTGATTTCTCAGTGTACCGCATTTATGGAGATGGGGGAAAATAATTATCTGCTATCTACATTTGTGGACCGCATTAAGCAGCTGGATATTACTGTTGAAAAACAGAGCAGTTATATAAAGAGAAATGCCCAGATGCTGCAAAATTATGTCCTTCCGGCGTATAATCAACTCATTTCATCCATTCAGAAGTTAAAAGGAACAGGAAAAAATGAAAAGGGTCTGTGCTATCTGCCGGAGGGAAGAGCCTATTATGAACAGGTCGTGGCGGAAAGTACAGGGTCCAGCCGCTCTGTGACGGAGATGAAGGATTTGACGAGAAGGCAGATTATTTTCGGACCTTGAAGCCATGGAAAAGGCTCTCGGGATAGTGGGAGGTGAGGCGAAGGAGACTGCGGCGATGGAGGAAGCAAATCCGGTTACAATCCTCAATGAACTGGAGCAAAAGACAGAAAAAGGGTTTCCAAGTCCTCCTGAAACTGTCACTCAGGTAAAATATGTACCGGAAGCGATGGAGAAATATTTGAGCCCCGCATTTTATATGATGCCGGCTATTGATGATACAACAGAAAATGTGATTTATGTAAATCAGTCTCAGATGAAAAATAATCTCACACTTTACACAACGCTTGCCCATGAGGGGTATCCCGGACATTTATATCAGACAATATATTATGCGGGAAAAGACCCGGACCCTCTGAGAAATATTTTCCATTTTGGCGGCTATGTGGAGGGCTGGGCTACTTACGCAGAAATGTGCAGTTATTATCTCTCCTCCTTAAACAAGGAGCAGGCAACCCTGTTACAGAAGAACAGTTCTATTATATTAGGGTTATATGCACTTGCGGATATTGGGATACATTATGACGGGTGGAGCCGTATGGATACAATAGCATTTTTCAAAAATTATGGGATTAAAGATACACAGACAATAGACAGAATATATGATTTAATTATCGGTTCACCGGGGAACTATCTGAAGTATTATATAGGGTATGTGGAGTTCCTGGAATTAAAAAAACAGTGGGTAGAAAAGAAAGGAGAAAATTTCTCACAAAAGGAATTTCATGAAGCTGTATTGTCCGTTGGACCGGCTCCATTTGGGCTTGTAGAGAGGTATATGTGGAGATTATCTAAAAAATAAAAGCTTTGGTTCATAGTCACAAAACAGTATCTAAAAAGATTATAAAATATAGGTAATAATAAATAAAAATTCCCTAAAAATACATTGACTTTTTTTAATTATATTGTTAAACTGAAGTCAAGTGAAAGATATTGTCAGGAAAATAACAAGGAACGGCGCCGGATTTCTTGTACGGATGTCTTTCAGTAAATCAAACATAATATTGGAGGAATGTTCATGAGTGCTGTATTAATTTTGAGGGTGGTTCTTATAGCATACGCTGCCGTATTTGCAGTGTATTTTATTAAGGATTGTATCGCACACAAGGAAGATTTTACTAAGGACAAAGCAATTACACTTGGTATAATCGGTTTCGTTGTTAATGTATTTGATACTTTGGGGATTGGTAACTTTGCAACAACAACGACTGGATTTAAGTTTACAAAGTCTTGTCAGGACGATTTGATTCCGGGAACGCTGAATGTTGGTCATGCAATTCCTGTCGCAACAGAGGCTGTTTTATTTTTTGGTCTGATTGAGATTGCACCGGTAACTTTGATTGGTATGCTTGTAGCAGCTATATTGGGGGCTGTAATTGGGGCAACTATCGTTTCAAAATGGTCTTTGAAAGTTGTACGTATAGCACTGGGAATTGCTATGATTTTGCTGGCTATCATGTTAGCTGGTAAGTTATTGGCAATAGGACCATTTGGTACACAGGGAATGGCAAC
>JASGKW010000011.1:0-284835 GCA_049840515.1 Muricomes sp.
AAGCTTATCAGAATGCTTACGGGTGTTCATATGAAACAGCAATGGCAGAAGGGTGCAAGCTCACAAGAAATCCTAAGATAAAAGCTGAAATAAACCAGTTAAAGCAGAACAGGTTTAATCGTGAGATGCTGGATGAGTCAGATATCTTTCAGAAATACATGGATATAGCCTTTGCTGATATTACAGACTTTGTGGAATTCGGACAGGAAGAAATTCCTGTTATGACTATGTATGGTCCGTTAGAGGTAGAAGACGAAGAAACGGGCAAGAAGAAAAAAGTCACTAAAGTTATAAACACCGTTCGTTTTCGTGAGCATGGAGAAGTAGACGGAACTCTGATATCCGAAGTAAAACAGGGCCGGGACGGAGCGAGTATTAAACTACCAGACAGAATGAAAGCTTTGGACTGGTTATCCGAGCATATGGATTTTGCTACTCCGGAACAGCGGGAGAAATTAAAATTACTTGAAGCGCAGCGAAAAGCACTGGAAAAAGGAAACAATGATGAGGTTAACAACGAAGATATAATAATTATTGATTCATGGAGCGGTGATGAAAATGAAGAGGATTAACATACAAAAAGAAGTTAACCCACATTTCCGCCCTGTATGGACCACAAAAGAGCCGTATAACGTCCTTAAAGGTGGTAGAAACAGCTTCAAGTCTTCTGTAATAGCATTGCTATTGGTGTTCATGATGATACCATTCCTCAACAAGGGGCGGAAGGTAAATATAGTTGTTGTTCGTAAAGTTGCCAATACAATCCGTGACTCTGTATTCCTTAAGATACAGTGGGCGTTGTCTAAGTTCGGATTGCTGAACAGATTCCAGTGTAATGTTGCACCATTCAAGATAATGCATAAAAAGACTGGTTCAACATTTTTCTTTTATGGTCAAGATGATTTCCAAAAGCTGAAATCCAATGATATTGGGAACATTATCGCAGTTTGGTATGAAGAGGCCGCGGAGTTCGCAAATAGTGAAGAATTTGACCAGACGAACGCTACATTCATGCGGCAGAAACCGCCTGATGTGGATACAGTTAAATTTTTTTGGAGTTATAATCCTCCCAGGAATCCGTATCATTGGATTAATGAATGGTCTGAATCACTTAAGGGACAATATAACTACCTTGTGCATGAATCTAACTACCTCAATGATGAGTTAGGATTCACAACTCCACAGATGATAGAGGAAATCAATCGTATCAGAGATAATGATTATGACTATTACAGATACCTGTATTTGGGCGAAGCTGTCGGACTGGGAACCAATGTATACAACATGGCACTATTCCACGAGATAACGGAGTTGCCTACTGATGACAGGATAATAGCATTGTATTATTCATCTGATGTTGGACACCAGACTTCCGCAACATCCTGTCTGTGCTTCGGATTGACCGCCAAGGGTAGTGTCATACTGCTTAACATGTATTATTATAGCCCGGCAGGAAAAGCCGTTAAAAAGGCGCCTAGTGAGCTGGCAAGCGATATACACAATTTTGTCTCCAAGACTTCCCGTCATGAATGTGTAGGGAACGCTCCTATTGTAAACAGAACGATAGATTCAGCAGAAGGTGGATTGAGGAATCAATACCTTAAGGATTACGGGCAGAGCTGGCATCCGGTAGCAAAACAGAAAAATGTAGACATGATTGATTACGTCCATGACTTATTAGCTCAGGGGCGTTTTTATTATTACAGTCCTACAATAAAAACCGGACTTCCTAATTGTGATAATTTGAGATTATTTATAGAGGAACATAAGAAGTACCAGTTTGACGAAAAGACACTTAACAGTGATGACCCGAAGGTTATCAAGGAATTTGACCATTCTGTAGATGCCTTTAAGTATGTATGTGTGGATAATGCCAGGGATTGGAGGCTGAAAAGGTAGGTGATTACGTGGGAATTATACAGACGATTAAAAATCTATTCAAGAGAGGAGGATATATAGCAATGGGAGAAAGGCTGGCTACAATAAATGACCACCCGAAGGTCAATATAGACCCACACGAACTGGAACGCATTTCACGTGATTTCAGGGAGTATGCTGGTAATTATCCGCTTGTAAAATATATTAATTCAAACAATGATGCTTGTGAACGGGATTACTGCTTTCTTAATATGCGGAAGTTAACATCAGAGATGATGTCTTCGCTTGTATTCAATGAACAGGTTGAAATTAAAGTTGACAATGAAGAAGCGGATAAGTTTATACAGCATATATTCGAGCACAATGACTTTAAGAAGAATATGATTCGCTACCTGGAACCTATGTTTGCCGCTGGGGGGATTGCAGTCAGGCCATATGTGGACTCAGATACAGGAGAAGTGGAGTTTTCATGGGCTTTGGCAAATGCGTTTTTCCCGTTAAGACATAATTCAGGCGGCATAACAGAAGGTGTCATGATGTTCAGCACTGTAAAAACCGAAAATAAGAAGACTGTATATTATACGCTGCTTGAATTCCATGAATGGAACGATACGGATTATGTTATAACCAACGAGTTATACCGTTCAGAAGACCAGACGGTAATAGGTGATAAGGTTCCGCTAGGCTACAATGATATATATGACGGAATAGAACCTGAGACAACTATTACTGGATTAAATAAGCCGATATTCAATTATTTGAAGCCGAGTGGATTCAACAACTTCTCGTTGGACAGCCCTCTTGGTGTTGGAATCTGTGATAATGCATCCACTACCCTAAAACAGATAAATGATGCCTATGACCAGTTTAACTGGGAAATCAGGATGGGACAGAGAAGCGTAATTGTCAGTGACCATTTACTTAATTATACATTTGATGAAAAGGGAAATAGAAGTGGCGCAATATTTGACCCGGATATAAACATCTACAAAGCTATGAGGATGGATGATGGCAAGGAAACTGTGAAGGATATTACAAACGATATCCGAACAGAGCAATATATAGCTGCAATCAATCAGTTTTTCAAAACACTTGAAATGCAGATGCAGTTATCGGTTGGTACATTCAGTTTTGATGGACAGAGTGTTAAAACGGCAACTGAAATTGTGTCAGAGAACTCTCTTACATACCGCACGCGGAATATGCAATGTAACGAGGTGGAGAAGTTCATAAAAGGATTGATTGTTTCAGTTCTTGAAATAGCGGCAGCTACAACAATAAATAGTAGCAAGCTATATACCGGAGAAATACCAACATTTGAGCAGATAAGCGTTGACTTTGACGATGGCATATTCGAAAGTGCGGAACAGAAACTTGAATTCTACAGTAAGGCTAAAGCTGCCGGTGTGATTCCTCCAACAAAAGCTATGGAGGGTATATTCAAAATTACTGAGGAAGAGTCTATGAAGTGGCTAAAATTGATTATACAGCAAGAAACAATGGTAGACCCGGCTGAGATTGAACAGGAGGCAGTGGATGAGGAAATAGGAGAAGAAGAATAGGGGGGAATGGTAGATGAGAGATATCCCCAAACAAATTGATTTATGGTCCTGTCAGATGTCGGAATTATACAATTCATTAGAGGGCGAGATAATCCGGGCAATCATCAAACGTATATCCAACGGACATACAGACATTCTTGACTGGCAGATGCAAGCCATGAAAGATCTTAGATTGTATAACACGGATGTTACAGAACTGGTCTCTAAGGTAACTGGTTTCTCCGAGAAGGAAGTAGAGAGGATGTTTTCAGAGGCCGCAAAGGAAACCATAGGCGGTATAGATGACGCTGTCCCTTATGACACATTAGATGTACCAAGCAATCTTGATACCGTAATGAGAAGCTATTATAACCAGTGCTGGAGTGGGATTGACAATTATGTCAACCAGACACTTATAAGCACTAATTACGAATATGGCAGTGCAACCACAAGGGCATATACACAAGTCCTTAACCGTACACAGGCATTGTTCAATACGGGGATATATACGTTGGATGAAGCTATGTGTGCATCTGTAAGTGAGTTGGCGGCCAAAGGGATTAAATCAACATTTGTTGATAAAGGCGGTCATACATGGAGTATGGAACGTTATGTTAGGACCGTAATGCAATCTACACTGTCAAATACATACAATGAGTTACGCACTTCCCGGATGGTAGAGTATGGTATTTACACAGTTATAGTAACATCCCATATGGGGGCCAGAAAAGCCTGCACTAGAATACAAGGGAATGTAGTGGACTTGCGTCCGGTGTCCGATGTTACCGATAGTGAGTATCTTTCTATCTATGACCCATACTGGCAGGCTGATTATGGCAGCCCGGGAGGACATAGGGGGTGCAACTGCAAGCATAACCACATAGTATTCATTCCTGGTGTCAACACTAATAACCAACCTAAATATGACGAAAAGGAAAATGAAGAGGTGAGAAACTTGCAGGCACAGCAGCGCAGGCTTGAAAGGGCGGTTGTGAAATGTAAGAAAAACAAAATGGTATCAGAAGAAATGGGAGATTCCGAAGGTGCCAAAATGTGGGGCAGAAAGATTAGAGGTTATCAAGGAAAGATAAGGGAACTTGTTGCCAGCAATAAATATTTGGCAAGGGACTATAAGCGTGAAAAAGTGTACACTCCGCTTGATTTATTATTGGAAGAACGCAGGAAACATGATACAATAAGAGCACAAATAAACCCTGAAAAGTATAATCGGCATGTACAAGGAACAAAGGAATATGAGGACTACCTGCAAAGAGGTACGAGAGCAGGAGGCAGTCCAAGCTACATGACAAAGACCTCTGATGAAATGCAGGTTCTTCTTGATGGATTATTGAGTGAGAATGATATACAGAAATCAAGAGTTATAAAAGATTTTGATGAAACAATCGGTGTATTTGTGAATCAGACAACAGGTGAGGAACACAGAACCACAAGAGGTACAATACATATATCAAAAACAGGAATTCATGTTGTGCCAGCTTTACCAAGAAAAAGGAGGGAGTAAGATGCTGGGAAACATCAATATGTATGACTATGAAGGTCATATTGTACAGATAATCAAGAATGACGGTAATGTTGTTATCGGATGGGCTGATGCCTGTGAGACAGATATGGATAACGATATAGGGGATGCATTCAACATCGATACCGGATGCAAGCACCTTCCCTACTACTGGCCGGATACATGCTATCCAGTTACAGTATATCTAAATGATGTGAAAAGCATCGACATTATAGAATAATGAGCATCTAATCGTAAAGGTTAGGTGCTTTTATTATGCCCCGGGCAAGGCGTAAAAAGGCTTATGTGACTAACGAATGGTGATGCAACCACGTAAAAAGCGTATAGGAGGAAAACATTATGAATTATCAGGAGTATTTAATTTCAAAAGGATTGACAGAGGAACAGGCAAAAACGGTTATTGATGGAATGGCTGAAAACAAGTTCTATCTTGCAAGCGAAGAGAATCTTGATGAACGCTATACAAAGCTAAAGGCTCAGAAAGAAGGGCTTGAAACTCAAATCAGAACCAATCAAGAAGAACTTGAAAAGCTCAAAAAGGACTCTGAGGGAAATGCAGAACTGACTAAGCAGTTAACAGAACTCCAGATGGCCTTTGACAATTCCAAAGCAGAATCAGAGACAGCATTAAAGGAGCAGCAAAAGGAATTTGCTATCAAATTAGTATTGAAGGATAGTGAAACATTAGACACGGATATTGTCATGGGGTTACTTAATAAAGATTCCATCAATGTCACTGACGATGGACTTCATGGCCTAAAAGAGCAGTTGGAGAAAATCCAGGAAGAAAAGCCGTATCTGTTTCAGAAAACCGAGTCTGAAAATGAAAATCCTGACACTCCTAACATTGTAACTCGAGGGAACGCGATAGGAAGAGACAATAAGAATTTGTCAGACCCATTCGCAGCAAAATTAGCAAAATATGAATAGAAAAGAGGAAAAAGATTATGTCAACAGCGAATCAGAACTCAGCAGCAAGAAGTTATCAGAAACAGTTTAGACAGCTATTACAGGCAGTATTTAAGAAACAATCTTACTTTGCGGACTTTTTCGGCGGGAGCATAGAAGCGCTTGACGGTGTACAGCATAACGCAGTGGCTTTCAGCGTAAAGACATCAAACATCCCGGTTGTAGTGGGAACTGCCTACAACAAGGGCACAAATGTGTCCTTTGGACCCGGAACGGGGAACAGCACAAGGTTTGGACAGAGAACAGAAATTATCTATACAGACACCGATGTGCCGTACACTTGGGAATGGGTATTCCATGAGGGCATTGATAGGCACACTGTGAATAATGACATTTCAGCAGCAGTGGCGGACCGTCTTGACCTTCAGGCGCAGGCAAAAGTACAGAAGTTCAATACACAGCACAGTGGCTTTATTTCTTCCGTTGCCGGACATGAAGAAACGCTTGCAGATTACACCGCGGACAAGGTTCTTGCATTATTCAATGCTTTGTCAGCTTATTATGTGAACATTGAGGCGATTGGAATCAAAGTGGCGGCAGTGAATACGGAATTATACAATGCGATTGTAGACCACCCGCTTGTTACAACGGGTAAGAACTCATCCGTAAATATTGATGAGAATGGTATCCTTAGATTTAAGGGGTTCCAAATTAAGGAAACGCCAGATACCTTATTTCAGACTGGGGAATGCGCTTATATCTATGTGCAGAATGTAGGTAAGGCATTTACTGGAATCAATACTGCAAGGACTATTGAATCTGAGGACTTTGACGGAGTAGCCTTGCAAGGAGCAGGAAAAGCCGGAGAGTTCATTTTAGATGACAATAAAAAAGCGGTAGTAAAAGTCAAGACGGTAAAGCCGTAGGCAGGGCGTTAGAAGGCTCTGCTAACTACAGTGTAATGACAAATGCACAGCTAAAAGCTTTGTTGGATGATAACGGTATCACATACAAATCGAATAGCAACAAATCGACATTGATTCAGTTATTAGAGGAAGGCTAAAGTTTCCTCTTTTTTGGGGGAATACATGGATTACTTAACATATGCAGAATTTCAGGAAATCGTTGGTGAAGATACCATATCGGAAGAGGATTTTAACAAACGCATGAAAAAGGCAACATTGGTTCTTGATAACATCACTGACAATTTCTACCAATTTAATGATATTACAAAAGATTATAAATTCCGTTCAGCTAAGTTTAAGGAGGCACTATCTTACCAGATAGTTTACTTCGTGGAACTTGGAGCAGATACTTATGAGGGAATCAATAAAGCGCCTCAGTCATTTTCTATAGGGCGGACAAGTGTATCTAATGGTAGCCGATATAATGCCTCAGGTGCAAATGAAACAAAAAGCCTTGTAGCAGAAGATGTGCTTATAGTTCTTGAAGGCACCGGACTATTGTATCGAGGAGTAAGGGGGTGTCGATGATGGTGATATCAAAGCCGCCTATTGAGTCCCTAGTTGATGCAATGGTCTATGAACAGATATCCGGAAAGGATGATTACCAGCGTCCCACATATGCCGAACCTGTCACAATATCCAATGTAAGGATAGATAGGAACACAAAATACACCTATACACCAAACGGAAGAGTTCTCATTTATAACGCAATTATTTTTTGCTATGCTGGGCTGACTACGCCGATGAAGGAATTCATTACCGAATCACGTGTCACATTTGGCGGAAATGAACATATCATTACCAATGTCCTAAAAAACTATGAACCATATTCTGGTAATATATATTCTGTAGAGTTAGAGGTGGTTTAATTGGGGTAAGTATAAAGGTGAATTTGGATGGAGTATATAAAAAGTTGGATGAAAACGCCATGAATCGAGGGCGGTATGCTATGGCTAATCAGATGCTTGCGGACATGGAGCGATTTGTGCCAAAACTGTCCAATACCATGCGAACAACAGGACATGTGTCTGAAAACGGAAAGGCCATTATATGGCGGACCAAATATGCAGAGGCACAATTCTATGGAACTAATGGGATAGTAGTGTTTAAGAAATATACAACACCCGGAACAGGTTCAAGATGGGATTTGAAGGCCAGTAATATATATATGCCTACATGGAAAAGGGCATATTTGATGGGAGCAGGAATATGGATTTTTTAAAAGAAATAACTAAAAAGATTAATGAATCTCTGTCGCTCCCTGTGAGGATTAAAAAAGGGTATCTTGATGTTGGAGAGAGTCTTGTAATGTATCCACTTCCTGGAGGGAAAAAAGCGAAGGAATATATGGATGGAGCGAAAGACATCTCCTTAAACTATGAAATAGCCATGAAATCACAGGACCCTGAGCTATTAGGACGTTCACTTTGGAGTATTTCGGATTTCATTGAGAATTTAGACAACTTGGAAAGTGAAGACTTTACATTCAATTCAATACAGATAACGAACAAGCCATATATCACCGAGGCAGGTGAACAGAACTGGCTTGTTTTTTTACTGGATTTTGAAGCAAAAATAACAACATATTAGGAGGTTACCTATGAGACAAAAAAACGCCCTTAGAGGGCACTTTATCGGAGAATTCAATCCTCAAAGCCCTACAACTCAGCCCACTACTTGGCTTGAGTTGGCTAAATGGATTTCTACTGTTGGAGATGAAACAGAAGAGAAAACAGATGATACAGGTTTTTATGATGGAGATGGAACACCTGAAACATCTGTTATTGGTGTATCTGGAGCTTACAGTTTTGAAGGATTCTACGATTCTGAGGACCCAGCCCAGGCTATGATTGCCGGTATGAAATACAAAGTTGGAGATGAAAGAAAAGTATGGCACAAGGTAGTTTCTGCCGCAAAGGATAAACAATATGTTGGCGTTGCAACTGTATCAGACATTATTGCGGGTGCCGGTGATGCCACGGAGTTTGAGGATTTCTCATGTACTATTACCTACAATCAGTTACCTAAGGAGGGACCAGCAACGGGGGAACCGTAGAGCCTGAATCCGATGAAAATGAAAGTGGTTCAGGCGAGGAAGAAGATGAAATTATAGACAATGATTCAAGCGGAGAGGATTAACCCTTTCCGCTTTTTATATTTGGAGGGAATATGAAACCAATTAAGGTTAGGCCAACAGTAATTAACATTCCTTTTGAGGATTATGACGGAAATGAGTTATTTACACTTCATTTTGACAGGTCAGACGATAATGTACAGAACTTTAAACGTCTTATCCCCAAGTTGGAAGAAAAGATAAAAGAGATTGAAGAAACACCTGATATTGATATAGATGAAAAATCGTTTCTATCTGAACTGGCAGATAGTTTTCTGGGGGAAGGCGCTTTTGAAAAGATATATTCCATAAACAACTCTGTATTTACTTCAGCAAAATATGTGTTCCAGATTGCCGTTGGAATCAAAGAGGAGTTTGAAGAAGAGGACAAAAGAGCAATTTTTGACAAATACAAGTAGGTGATGGCATGGGGTTGAAAATACAATATCCGCTTAGTGGAGAAAGCCCAGAATGTATTTGTATAGACAGAATTTCTATGGATGGGTATGAATATGCAGTTTGTGCATCATTTGACAAGATTTTGCGTGTATTTGACTTATTAGATGATGAGGATATACCGGATGACATAAAGGCTGATACCGCTATTAACATATTAGTTTTAGGTGATATATCTGTATTAAGCATTTCGATGAAAAGTCAATTATTGGAACAAATATTAAATTACTATTCAGGCTCAAATGAAGCTGAACAGGAAGTTGATATACAAGGAAACCCTCTGCCCAAAAGGGAGATAAAAGAAACATATCGTATAAACCATGACGGAGATTTAATCTATGCTGCATTCATGCAGGCATACGGCATGGATTTATTTGAACAGCAAGGAAAACTGCATTTTAAGAAATTTTCTGCTCTCTTAAAAGGGCTGCCTGATAATACACAGTTTTCAACAGTATGCGGAATAAGGGCATATAAAAAACCGAACAAAAATGACACATACGAAAAACGCATGTTGAAAATGCAGGAAGTATTCAGATTGCCTGAAAAAGAATCGAAAGGGGGTACATGATGGCTGACGGTGAGATTAGAATACAAGTCAAAGTTGATGGAAAAGATGTAGAAGCAACCATTGAGGGAATGAACAAACTGCAGGGGGAATCTAAAAAAGCGGCGTCCGGAATGAAAGATTTTACAGCTTCTATGGTAGCTGTAAAAATAGGTGCTGAGGCTTTGAGGATTTTAAATGATGCATTATCTGACTCCATCAAACGTTTTGACACATTTGCAAGATACCCAAAGGTTATGGAATCCCTTGGATATAGTGCGGATGTGAGCGGGGCATCCATCGAAAAGCTATCAAAAGGAATAGAGGGACTCCCGACTACTCTTGATAATGTGGTTTCAAGTACACAGAAAATGACAACCATAACTGGAAATCTAAATAAAAGTACAGACGCTGTGTTGGCTCTGAATAACAGCTTCATGGCTAACGGGGCGAGCGTCTCTGATGCTGAACGCGGAATGGTTCAGTATCTTCAGATGTTGTCGAAAGGAACAGTCGATATTGTTTCCTGGCGTACATTACAGGAAACAATGGGAGTTGCCCTTCGGAAAACAGCTGAGGAAATGGGATATTTTGGAAGTAGTGGAGTGAACCAACTGTATTCAGCTTTACAGAGCGGGAAAACAACATTCTCTGATTTTCAGAACCACCTTATCAAGATAGCAACTGGAACCGGGGAAATCGCACAGCTGGCACAGGAAAACAGTAAGGGAATAGAAACCAGCTTTACAAACCTTAGAACTGCTGTAGTGAGAAATTTGGCTGACCTTGTGAAAGTGTTTGATGAAATGTCACAGGAGATAACAGGAAAAGGAATTGCTGATAATATTGATTCCTTAAAAGGTGTTATCAACTCATCTTTTGGAACAATGAAGTCTGTGGTGCGTGGGAGTACTCCGGTATTTAATACCTTTTCGGATGTTATAAAAGGCACCATAAAAGTAGCGAATCAGTTGAGCCCAGCGCTTATGGGAGTGGTGTCTGCTTATGCAGCTTTCAAGATAATAACAAGTATTAACGGAATTATTGTAAAATCTAATGCATTAATTACAACAGCAAAAAAGGCCAATGAGGGGCTTACAACTATAACAAGTCTATATACTGCCGCTACAGCAAAAAGAACTATTGCAGAGTCTTCAAATGTAGCAGTAACAAAGGCACAGATAGCCGTACAGGCAGCTCAAAACGGCACAATTGGAATAGGTACGGCAGCTATTGGATTACTTACAGGTGCGCTTACTACTCATGAAGCGGTGACTATTGCAGCAACAGCAGCAACAAAAGCCCTTACTGTGGCATTGGGATTTCTTACAAGCCCGCTTGGCATTGTGGCAAGCGTTGTCGGAATATTTGTTGCTGGATTGGCATTGCAGAAGAAACAGCTTGATGCGGCAACAAGCTCATCTAATGAATTAGTTGCTGCAACTGAAAAACTGATAGAAAAAACCAGTGAATCCACTCAACAAATATCTGAAAATATATCAGCACGTAAGTCTGAACTTGATGATATAGACAACTCAACAGAAGCATACAGCGGCCTTATAGATGAACTTGACAGCTTAATAGATTCTGAACATAAAAGCGCATCTGAGAAGTCCAGGATACAGACAATCGTTGATTCCTTGAATAATTCAGTGAGTGGTCTTGGTCTTGCATATGACAAGGAAAACGATAATCTTTCCATTGGAACAGATATCTTAAAAGAGCGTGTGAGGACATTGCAGGCGGCCGAAAAGGCACAAGCAGCTCAAAAGCAGGTAGTAGGCATAAACAAGGATATTCTTGCAAGTGAAAGCGCATTAAACACATATGCGAAAGAGAAACTGAGACTTGAAAAGCAGATTGCGGACAACCGTAATGTGAGTGCTCAGGAGTGGGACCAGAATAAAATAAAAATATTGGAAAATGAAAAGTCATATCAAGCGGCACTTGATGTTACAAACGCAAAAATAGCGGAAGAGCAAGAAAGACATGCAGGTCTGAAGTCTCAGGCTGAAGAAACAAATGCTGCTATTGTAAACTCCCAAGCTATAGTTGATGCGGCCATATCAGATGGTGTAATGAATCAGGCTATGAATTATGCAATGCTTTCAGATGCCCAAAAGGAAGCTGTTGACTCCATGAATGCAAAGTGGCTTGAGTATGAAGAACATACAACTAATATGTTCGATACCTTGAGTGATGAGCAGACTTTATCGGCTCAGGAGATGATAGATAATATGATAGAAAACCAGCGTGTTATGTCACAATGGGCAGACAATATATCTATACTTGCTGACCGTGGTGTAAATCAAGGATTGTTGGATAAATTGCGTGATGCTGGTCCTGAATCAGCTGGATATGTAGCAGCGCTGGTAACTGCATCTGATGAACAGTTGCAACAGCTCAATTCCGTATTTGAAAATGGTGGTACTACAGCAACTGATTCCCTAAAAAAAGCCTTTAACTTTGAGGGGAGTGGAATACCAGAATCTATCACTGGACTTGTAACGCAGGCCAAAGAAAGTCTTAGTAATCAGATGGCGTCTGCTGACTTTGCGAGTGTTGGCACTCAAGTGGGCACTGACTTGGCGCAGAGTATAGCCAACAATGGCGAACAAGTCCGCGCGGCAAGTGAAACAATGGGTGCTAATATTCCACAAGGAGCAGCTGCGGGTGTGAGTAATAATAATGGTTTGGTAACAGATGCGGTTACTGGATTGGCTACAACTAGTATAGATATATTTAAATCATTAAATGGAATCAATTCGCCCTCAACAGTATATGAGGGATTTGGAAAAAATATTGATGAGGGCACGGCTAATGGAATAGGGAACAACAAAGAGTTGGTGATTTCTCAATTAAGAACACTTGCAGAAGATATGAAAAGTGCGTTTAAGGATTTGCATTCTGACTTCATGCAAATTGGAAGTTACTTAATGGATGGTCTCGCAATTGGAATAAAAAATAATGCAAATACAGCAGTCGCCGCGGCACAGTCAGCAGCAGCACGTGTTAAGGAAGCTACGAAAGAAGCATATGACGTGAATTCGCCATCAAAATGGATGGAAGATTTTATTGCCAAATATATGATGGTGGGAGAAGCAAAAGGATTTGATAAATATTCATATATCCCTGTAAAAGCAATGGAACGGGCTGCAGAAGCCATAAAGCTTCCAGCAATTACAGCTGAGCAAGCCATTGGGCGTGGATTTTCTATGCAGATGTCCCCACAATCTGTTTCCAATAACTATTATAGTAAAAATGATAACTCTGAAATTTTGGGAGCTATAAATAAAATATCAAACAGACCTGTAGTAGTTGCTATGGATATTGATTCTAGAGAATTTGCCAAGGTAACAGCTATACCAATGCAAAATCGTATATCAGAAAACCAAAAATTAAGAGATATGATGAATGGGGTGAGAAGATGAGTTTATCCGTGAAATTTAACGGTACAGAATTAAAGGATTACATAGAGGTAGAACAGGGATTCACTCCATTTGTGGGCGCTAATTGGGAACCTGTATTAAACTCAGCTAGCGGTATAATCCGCGGTTCTGATTTTAAATATACATCATTTAAAGAGAAAAAAATACCAATGCCCTTTAGGATAAAATATGGAGTGGGGGAAAAATATGACCAGCTTCAGAAGATATTAAGTGTAAGTGAACCAAAAGAATTACGATTCGGGAATACTCCTGACAGAATGTGTTATGCAATTCCATCAGGCACACTTGATTTTGAAGAAATATCATTTATTGGGCATGGTGTTATAACGTGGATTGTACCAGATGGGCTTGCACATTCAGCCGTAGAGAAGGTGTTTCCAGCATCCCTGAACAGTGATGGAATCATGGAGGCAACCATAGTCAATAATGGTACGACAGATGTGCCTATAAGTTATCAGATTGAGCATAAGCATGAAAATGGCTATCTGGGCATCGTGTCACAGTATGGTGCCATGCAGTATGGATACGTGCAGGAGCCGGATAAGGAAGCACATCAGATGTCTCTGGTGTTATCAGGTTACTGGAAGCCTGCGGACTATGATGCAATGGCAAGCGGGCAAGGCATTACCTGGGGCAATTATCCTTTGAATGGAAGCTGGAGGACAGTCACGGTGCTTGGTAAGCAATGGCTGGCCTTGAATGCTCCAGGGAGCGGTAATGACTGGCATGGTGCCGGAAAGATGATTACACTGCCGCCGGATTCCAACGGAGTCACCGGAGCGCAAAACTTCCACGTACAGGGTAAGGTGTGGTTTGAGACTGGATTGTCGAACCAGATTGGAATGATTGAGATGGCTGTGGGGGATGAGAGCGGTCAAAAGCTGGCGTCTATCAGGATTGCAAAGTATGAGCTGGGGGCGAACAACGCCTATGCCATATTCGGAATCGGCAACACGGAAATGTGGCGGGTGTTTTACAACCCAACAAGCAACAATGTTACAACGAATGATAAAGGGCAGATATATATTAAAAAGGTTGGGGAATTGTTTGAGTTCTACTTTGGGGGCGGAAAGTGGCAGTACCGGGTACCGGAGATGAGTGCCAAGAAAGCGAAAACGGTAACCATATTTTTAGGTACCCACGGAACGCAGACAAACAATGTCGTAACAAGGATGTACTGGGATTACCTGTTTTTTAGGAAGGACAATGTGTCTTACTGGTACGATATCCCGAACAGGTACCGGAGCGGCAGCCTTGTGTATATAGACGGGGAAGGCTCAAAGATATACACGGATGGTGTAATTAGTATGGAAGATGAGATGATAGGGACAAAATACTTCACTGCTCCCCCAGGGCAGACGAAAGTACAGTTCTTTTATTCCTCATATAGCACCCCACCGCCAATAATAGAAGCAAGAATAAGGGAGGCATATCTATAATGGAAAACATAAGAATAGCGGTGTTAAGCCCCCACGATAAAGTATGCACATTTCTGGATAATGAAGCACCAAAAGCACTGCATTATTACAATGATGAACTCCACGAATATTTAAAGGGGACGGCCAATACATTCACATTTAAGGCGGACGCAAGGCATGTAGATTCGGTCCATCTGTCCGCCGGGAACAAGATATCATTCCGGTATCTGAAGAAAGACTATTATCTTAATATTGTAAGCGTAAGACGCAGTGAGTATGAAGTGGAGGTAACTGCTTACTCCATGAATTTTGAGCTGCTGAATGAGCAGAAAGCACCATACAAAGCAACAAGGGCAATGACATTTGTTGAATACCTGGATATATTCGATTATGAAAAGGTTGTTACCCTTGGCATTAATGAAGTATCCAACAAGTCTATAAAGCATGAATGGACAGGCTCTGATACAATGTTAGCGAATCTGTTCTCATTGGGGAATGTATTTGACGCCGAGATAGAACTGATTCCGCAGCTAAACGAGGATTACTCTCTGAAAGGGATTATCCTGAATGCATACCAGGCGCACACCGACACTGTGCAAGGCGTTGGAACGGACCGCTCAGACATAACATTGCGGTTTGGGCAGAACATATCAGGGGTCACAAAAACAACTGATGTATCTGAGATGTACACTCTGATTTACCCATTCGGAAAAGATGGCCTTACAGTGGCCAGCTTGGACAAAAAGGAATATGATTCAGAGGGAAGATTGGAATACCACTCTCCTTTCGGTGACAGGAACATATATGCGGTACAGGCAAGAGACAGGTTCCCATCCAACTCAACATCAAAAGTCAACAACCGGTATATCGCAAAATCATGGGACTACGACACGGACAATGTGAATGTTCTATATGGTCAGGCTCTGGCCCAGCTCAAGAAGAACTGTGTGCCGCAGGTAAAATATGAGGTTGACGGATATTTTGACACCGGAATAGGCGATACGGTCACAATCGCGGATGAAGAGTTCAATCCTCCACTATATCTAAAAGCAAGGGTTACAGAGCAGACAAGAAGCTTCACGGACCCATCTAAAAACAAGACAACATTTGATAACTTTAAGGAACTGCAAAGCGAGATAGACCCATCTCTGTTGGCAGCTATGAATAAGCTTATAGAAGAGAATAAGACTTATACCTGCTCCATCCTTACAGACAACGGTATCATATTCAAAAACAGCACCGGGGAAACTACATTGACGGCCAGTATCATGGATATCGGAAAAGATGTGACGGATAATTTTACAATCACCTGGGAAAAAGATGGCGTTGCATTTAAGACGGGAAAGAGCGTCAAAATATCAGCTGAGGACGTGGAGGTCAAGGCAGTGTACCGTTTCATTGCAACAGACTCTAATAATATAATCAGAGCATTCTATGAGGTCACGGTGACGGATGTCACAGACGGAGCGGACGCAAGGGTCTACTATCTGGAGATATCGGATAATATAATAAAGAGATACCTGGACAACTCATTGAGCGTCAATTACGTTGATATTACAGCGTGTTACCGTATGGGAACCAGCTCTGTCAGATACACATTCCCGGGGCGTTTTAAAATTGAGCAGACAGTTGATGGCGTAACATGGAGTACATTATATCAATCTGCAACAGATGAGATTACCAAAAGATATTATTTGCGAACCATCCTTGGAGATTCCAGCGGAAACGGCTTGGGAGATTCTGGCGGCAATGCTCTGGGGAACAACTCAAACGATGTGACAAATATCAGGGTGCAGTTGCTGGATTCTTCCGGCAGTCTGATTGACGTGAAAAGCATTGTACTGCTCAAAGACGGAGAGCCCACAGGAGTCATAGAAAGTGATAAAGAGCCAACAGACGTGGCAGATGGGCAGTTATGGAAATATACTGGAAGTGGTTCGTCTGGGCTGGAAATCGGTACAACGTATATTAGGAAAGGTAATGTCTGGAAAGTCTTCAAATTCAGTGCGCAAAATGTTGAAGTTGAAACATTATCGGCGTTTACGGGAAATTTAGGAACAGTGAATGCCGGGAAAATAAACGGCGTTGAGATAAACGGTTCTAAAATAACTCAGACATTCAGTAATATACCAATTGGAGATACTACTGTATCAGGCTCAGTCATAATAGATGGATATGCTATATCCAGTCAATATACATTTGCGAATGGAATTACAGGAGGGTTCTCCTTTATTCCTAATGAACTTTCGGTATGGCGTTTTCCTTATGGAGACGGAACAGCTGATATGACAACCATAACGTCTAAAGGAATTGAAATTGTTTCCGGGTATGAACGTACAAAGATAGATTCAGGTTCATTAACATTTAGCTATCGAGATATGTCTAAAAAATTAAATATGGTCAATCTAGAAGATTTACTTAAATTAATAGGGAGGTAAAAAATAAATGGCAGATTTAAATGAAGTAAAAACCCCAAGTGGGTTTAATAAGGTCGCAACTCTAAAGGATACGGATTTAATTCCAGTGGGGGATACGAACCTCAGTATGATAACAGTTGCAAATTTAAAGGAAGCATTGGGCTTAAATATAAAACAAACAACACTTACCTCTGACAATCCAACATATTTTGATGGCAATTGTTTTGCGTTTCGAAAGCCGGGAGGTTCGTATTTAATAAAAGCTCATATAATTATTAAGAGTTCCATTGTATCCGGCCTAAATGCGATTACATTTAAGGGGTTTCCTTTTAAATGGAAATATATTACAGATATTCCGGGGGCAACACTTAATAACGGAACTACCATTGTTATGCAGGGCGGTCAGGGAGAGGACAGTATTAAGCTGGGGACGATGCATGGTGCATTAGCGGCAAATACTACTATCGACCTAAATATTGAAATCCCCCCTCAATATCTTACATAAAACTTATCTATAAAAGAAATATGAACAGAGAAAACCCGAAAGGTTTTATTTTTTTATCTAAATAATGGAAGAGAGGATAATTTATTGGAAAGTTTATTAGTGCACACATACACAGCAGCGATTCCTATCGTCCTTACCGCATTTATGGGATATATTGTGTGGTTGCTTAAAGAGCAGAAACGTGACCGGGATGCAAATTCGCAAGGGACCATGTTGCTGTTAAGGGTACAGCTTATTGAGTACCATGATAAATATATGTGCCTGGGATACATACCATCTTATGTATTTGATAACTTTTGTGAGATGTATGGAGCATACCATGAGTTGGGTGGAAATGGCATGATAACAAGGATGTTTGAGGAAATAAAACAGCTACCTATTAGAAAGGAGAAGAACTGTGAAGAATATAAAATTAACTGAATGGATGAAGAAAGCAGGAGCAAGAGCTGGCAGAACAGTGGCACAAGCGGTAATTGCTGGAATTGGAACGGCCGCAGTAATGGGGCAGGTTGATTGGAAATATGTAATATCATCTGCATTGTTGGCTGGCGTGGTATCTGTGCTTACAAGCATTGCGGTAGGTATGCCGGAAATTGAAACAGTAAAAGATTCAGGGGGCGAATAATCGTCCTCTTTTTTGTTGCGACGTCGCAACAGAAAGGAGATACAAAAATGAAATTTGCAGAGGCATTAAAAAACATGAAGACAGGTATTCCAATGAAGTTGCCGTCATGGGGCGGTTATTGGTGTTGGGACGAAGAAAATCAGACCATTATCATGCATACAAAAGATAGTCAGACGTTGGATATCAGGGAAACACAGCAGGTAGAGTATACACTTGAAAATGTATTGTCCGACGCATGGATTCCGGCCAGCGGAGAGAATACTCCGATTCTTGGCGGTGTTGCTACATTTGGATTCGAAGAAGCATTGAAATATCTAAAGAGAGGTATGAAGGTCATGAGGTCTGGTTGGAACGGAAAGGAAATGTACATAACATTAATCCCCGCTGGAAATGCATGCTTTCAAGGGTTCCCGATGCAGAATTGTTTTGGACTCAAAACGGGCAATGGAGAAATGCAGCCGGGCTGGATTCCCTCTGTAAGAGATTGCTTAGCAGATGACTGGATGTTTTTAGATTAAGTTGTTGTGATGCATCACAACGGAAAGGAGAACGCACATGAGTATATGCAAAGGCGTGGCTGGCAGAAGGGGAAGGCCCCCAGTAGGCATTTTTATCCATAACGATGCTGGCCGTGAGTATATGAATGGCAGCTATTGGTATGAACAGTTGGAAGACGCTGACCAGGCAAGGCTTGAAAGAGGATTTGCTCATGCCTATGTTGGAAATGATGGTGTTTTTGTAACTGAAGATGATGAAAACTGTGCATACCATTGCGGAAATGAAAATGGAAATGTCAATTTTCTGTCAGTTGAAGCCTGCCAAAGTTATGGAGACTTAAATACATTTTTAGCGAATGAGGAGAGCTTCTGCAATGGGTAGCGCAGAAGTGTAAACAGTACGGTATTACACCATCTGATAGCACTATCATGCTTCACAGAGAAGTATGGCCAACCGCATGCCCTCACAGGAGTGTAGAAGTTCATGGCGGTGCAGCAGCCACAAAGGCATACTTCATCAAACGGATTAAGGAGCTTATGGGTGGAGCAGATGCAACGGTAACTATACAAAGTAACAGCAATACCACAATGGAAAGGAAGGTAACAACTATGTATTGTACATATAAAATTACGGATTTAGATAAAGATAAGGTTTACTATTTTGATGGGCACAATTCTTACCCGCTGATGCACCCGGATGAACTGAATGTCCTGCGGAAAATTTACAAGGATAACAACGGACATGATATGCCGCATTATGACTGGACATCAAAGGCACCGTGGTTCAAAAGATTAAAAGAAGCCTTGGACGAGACAACACCGGCTTTCTTCGTTAGGTAAAAAAGAACAGCCCGGGGTCTGGTGAGGACTCCGGGCCTTTGTGGTGGGAAAGGAACTAATATATTAAATGGTGAGGAGATTAGTTCCCTCTATATAAGTAAACAGTTATAAAAGAAAAAACTTACGCAATTTTGAAAAGGTTTTTGAGTTGGCAATGTCAACCATTTGCCAACCATGCACAAAGCATTGTAAAATGCGTCAAAGCGCAATATAATACATAATGTAAATAATTGACCATAATACGCTGATTTTCAAAGTATTATATAATATTCATTATGGATATAGAGCATGAAATAATTATGTAAATGGACACACGGTGCATGTTGAGACGGTTGTATTGCTTTCCCACAAAAAAGCAGACACATATATCAACGTAAATGTGGAGTTTGGTGATGATAAAGGACAGATTCCTATTGATGAGATAGCTAGAAAAGCAGAGGAATATAGACCAAGTGAAAGGAGGTAAGATTGATGGCACTAAGTGATATAGTAAAAAGACAATTATATTTTGAATCTGGTGGATACTGTATGAATCCGACTTGTAATAATGAGATATACCCTTATTTTGATGGCAAAATCAGGGTTAATATTAGTGATTTGGCTTATATTATTGGTCAGAGTGAAAATGGCCCAAGAGGAGATAGCCTACTAACACTTGAAGAACGAGATAGCGCAGATAATATTTTATTATTATGTAAGATTTGCCATAAGGGAATTGATGATAATCCAGAGAATTATCCGAATGATTTACTACATGAATGGAAAGATAATCATAAAGAGATTATTAAAAATTGTTTTAAAGTTCCCCTATACACAAATCGTATTGAAGCAAGAAAAATCATTATTAGGATAATTATACAGAATAAATATATTTTTGATACTTATGGCCCATTTTCAGAACAAATGAAAAATCCAATGGCAGATATGAACTATATATGGAATAAGAAATGTGTAGAAATTATAATTCCTAATAACAAGAAAATAATTAGATTATTAGATAAAAATGTCGACTTATTGAAAGAGGATGAAATCATATTATTAGAACGTTTTAGAGAACATAGCATTGAATTCGAATTTAATAAGATATCGGGTAGTAAGAATCCATACGCACCTACATACCCTGAAGATTTTGATAAAATATTAATGGAGGATTAACAAATGCCAGAATTGGGAAAGTATGAGAAGTTACCTAGGCCTGAAAGTATTAAGGCGATAATTGGCTATAGTTCAGGAAATGAGTGTGTTAGTGAAGTAAGACAAACAGATAATTGAAGTAAAAAGAAAACAAAAAAAGATTTGACTGTTTATTTGACTAATATATATATAGTTAGTGAGACTGATGTTGAGGAGATATTATTATCATTTCCAGAAATTGATTGCATAGTTACAGTAAGTGCATGGAATTCATATACAGGACAAGCCAAAATATTATCAATTTCTAAAGGTATTGGTCTGTTTAAATTTAAAGAATTTTTAGGAGCGTTGTATTATGATGATAGAAAATTTATTAATTATGAGCCTCCAAAACGTGATGAAGAAGTTTGGAAAAAAAGAATTATTAGATGAGATTGATTTTTATTTATTTGGCTCGTCTAGTTTTACTAATATTGTAAATGATATTGATATTTTGATTATATTTAATAATGATGCGATTTCTCCAATTACTGTCATTAATTTAAAGAAAGAAATATACCTTGAAATTATGAGAAATTTAAAGGTGAGATCAGATTTTTTGACTTTCTCACTAGAAGAGGCGAGGGATTATAAGATAATTAAAAGAATCAAAGGGAAACGAATAAATATATCGTAGTGAAAGTTTCGCTGATATAGGGCAGATACCTGTTGATAAGATAGCGAGAAAAGATGAGAAGCTGGGGAAGTAGATATAACAAAAAACTAACATAATGGAAATGTTTTGATGAAACATGTATAATAAAGGAAAAGTGGATAAAGGAATACATTTATATTTATTGGAAAATGAGATGTTAGCGGAAGAGCAAGAAGAACTTTTAAGAATCTTTATAGATAAGTATTATGGATCAGAAAAATATTTTCTTATCAAGATAAGCAGAGAGTCATTTTGATTCTTCAATGCAAGAATTAAAAAAATCAAATAAATATGATTTATAACACCAAGAAAAATGGGGATATAGTAGAACTTTATTGAAAAATGAAGGGGTAATGTGAATGAATAAAAATTTTTATAATGAAATCAAAGATATTTTAACTACAGCAAGGAATAAGGTTTATCAATCCGCTAATTTTGCAATGGTTGAAGCATATTGGAATATCGGAAAATCTATTATAGATGAGCAAGATGGAAATGGAAAAGCTGAATATGGAACTGGTTTATTGAAAGAATTGTCAAAGCAAATGACAGAAGATTTTGGTAAGGGATTTACTGTTGCAAATCTGAAAAATATGCGGCAGTTTTATTTGACTTTTCCAAAAAGCTACGCATTGCGTAGCGAATTAAGTTGGACACATTATCGACTTTTAATGCGTGTAGAAAACGAAAATGCACGTGAATTTTATGTGCAGGAATCCGTGAAGTCTCAATGGAGTACCAGACAGCTTGAACGCCAGATAAATTCCTTTTTTTACGAAAGATTATTATCTAGTAAAAACAAAGAAAAGGTAGCAGCGGAAATCCAAACGCTAGAGCCGGAAAAAACTCCAGAGGATATTATTCGTGATCCATATGTACTGGAGTTTCTTGGTTTGTGCCCGAACGATGATTTTTTTGAGAGCGATTTGGAGCAAGCATTGATTACACATTTGCAAAAATTCTTATTAGAGTTAGGTAGAGGATTTTCGTTTGTAGCAAGGCAGAAGAGAATTACTTTTGATGGTCGACACTTTAGGATAGACCTAGTATTTTACAACTATATTTTAAAATGTTTTGTTTTGATTGATTTGAAAATTGGAGATTTGACGCATCAGGATTTGGGTCAAATGCAGATGTATACCCATTATTACGAGAGAGAATTAATGAATGAGGGTGATAATCCTCCAATTGGAATTGTATTATGTGCAGATAAAAGTGAATCTATTGTAAAATATACATTACCGAAGAATGAAACACAAGTTTTTGCTTCAAAGTACAAATTGTATTTACCAACTGAAGAAGAATTGTTGAGAGAATTAAAAAAAGAATATCAAGCCTTGGAAGCTGTGGAAATAAAAGAAGAATAAAAGTAATTATGCAGTAGGTTGTTTTGTACACGCTATTAGAAATTTAGAAATGATAGAGCAATTTTCAATAATTTGTGGGGATATGTTTTAAATTTGTATAACCGTTGAGACGTGCGTACTTTTGTCCCACAAAAATTCGTAAACATCTCCACCGTCCTTATACACCGGAAAATTGAATAAAATTGACTTCAGAGGCAGCTCTGATTCATCACATGGGAAAATCTCTATTTCTTTGATTAGTGAAGAAATTAGGGATTTTTTCTCTTCATCGCTGATTTTGTCATACACCTTTTCAAAGTTTGCCAATAGGGTGTAGATATTCTCTAAGGTAATGGCATCTTGCTCGACAGCCTTGCGGCGCAGTTTTACATCTTCAATTTTTTCTTCCAGTTCAACAATAACATCGTACAGTCCATCAAGGCGGAGGGTCATATCATGGAGCTTGCGTTCTCTAAAACGAGTATCTTCCGGCAAGCTGTCAATTTCGTTTTCAAGGCGAGTTTTATTTAAATCTACTTCTCGAAGTTTGACTTCATAATTCTTTAGCTCCCTATCGAGGGTAGAAGTGTCAATTTGCTTGCCTATCTTTGATTTTATTTCGTCTGCAAAATCCTCATTTTGAATTAACTCTCTGATTGCTTCAATAACAAGCGGCTCTATATCTGTTTTCTTGAGCATTGCTTTATAGTCACAGCTTTTACCTCTTGCTGTTCGAGCCTTGCTGCACACATAATAGTAAATCTCTTTATATGTACCGTCCTTGTTCGTCCATGCGTGTTTATTGGTATACATCGGTCCGCCGCATTTAGGGCATTTCAAAATGCCGCTTAACAAATGTGCCCTATCCCGACCTATTTTCGATGGGGATTTTACACCTGTTATTTCTCGTTTTTCGTGAGCTTTATTCCACAATTCCTCGCTTATAATAGCTTCGTGTTGACCATCTGCAAGGATATATTCCTCTTGGTGTACTTGGCGGTATTCGTTTTTACTGCCTTTGACCTTTTCTCTTGTTCGTCTGCCAAAAGCAATTTTTCCAGAGTATACAGGGTTGTCAATTATCATTCGTATAAAATGGGTACTCCATTGCGTTAGTGTTCCGTTATCCCGTTTTACTTTTTTGATGCCCTGCAAGTTAAGATAGTTGGCAATTTTGTAAAACCCCATGTTGCCATTAACAAATTTATCGAAAATAATGCGTATTGCATCGGCTTCTTCCTCTTGAACGTAAAGCTGTTTATCGTTTAGGTAATATCCATAGGGAGCAAATCCACCATTCCAACCACCTTGACGAGCCTTTTCCTTTCGCCCGTTCATGGTCTGCTCAATAATGTTTTCACGCTCTATTTCAGCCACGGCAGACAATACAGAGATAAGAAGCTTGCCGCTTGTCTGCGATGAGTCAATTCCTTCTTCAATGCAAATCAAATTCACACCAAAAGATTGAATGTGTTCCAAAGAGTTAAGTATGTCGGCGGCATTTCGTCCAAAGCGAGAGAGCTTATATACTAAAACATACTCAATGTCTAAACCGTTTTCAATATCACTGAGCATTTGTTTGAATGCAGGTCTGCCCTCAATGGACTTGCCGGATTTTCCTGCATCTTCATAGATATTTACAACTTCCATTTCTTCTCTATCTGCAAACCGTGTTAAACTGTTTTTTTGCCCATCTAAGCTAAATCCATCAACCTGCATTTCTGTACTTACACGAGGGTAAAGCACACATTTTTTCCCACTCCTATTCATAGTCATACCTCCAATATATTATTGGAAAACATCCATGCACAAGTGCGTTTTTCAGTTCGCACGGTTTATTTCACCTAAAACCTCTGCACCATGTTTTTCAATAATTTGAGAAAGTACATTTATAAAGTCTTGATAGGCTTTTGTTTTCTCAAATGTTTGATTGGGAGCAGGAGATTTGGGAGCATTGTTAGATGTTTCCTTGATATTTTCCATTCGCAATCACCTCCAAGTGCATTGCTTACATAAAGTATAAGCAATTTTTTTATTTATGAAAAGTTTGTCGTTTTATTAGTATGAATGAAACTAAACGCACCGCAAGTTCACATTAAATAAAAATGCGGTGCGATTATGTTTGCTTATTTGCCGTATTTGCCACGCACCCCGGCAAGGGGGATATTTTCAGCTGCTGTTAGCACAGCATCATAGCCCCACAATTACCGTAGCTTGTCCTTTCAAAAGCCACGCATACCGCAGGAACTCCCCCTGTTTCTCTCGTATCGGGGGCGGAACGGATTGAAGTATCATTGTCCCTTATGTGGGTCATTGCGAACGAGTATGCTAAACTCGGTCTAACAGTCCATTTTATCGCTCGGGCGGTATTCTATTCACCTCCCCATACCACGGTCTTGGCGATGCCTGTTAAGTCGCTTTGCCTTTTAGCTCACATAAGTAATGTACTCAAAATATCGTATATTCAGTTGTCAAGGAACATTTTTATGCTGTTTTATATATGAGAGGAAATACTTCCTCTCATATACCTTTAGAAAAAATGCTGTTTAGTTGCCCCTATCAGAAAAAATTTTTTAAGAATTTTTCAATCTGTGCCAAACCACGATTGATTGAGCGAGTAACTTGGCTCTTATTTACCCCCTCAGCCTTTGCAATGGCGGCCTTGCTCATGTTCATGAAGAAATGAGCATAAATGCGTTTTGCCTGTTTATCGGGCAGGGAGGCAATGGCAGCATGGAGCTGTTCGCTTGTCAGCTTGCGTTCGTAAATCTCATCGGGTGAGAGAGAAACAAACAAGGCACTGTGTTCTATACCGTCACCACGGTCGAGGGAGTAATATGCTTTGTGGTAGCGTATCCTGCTTTGGTAGGCTTGCTCTGTCTTTCGGTATTCTTCAAAAATGTTAAATACCTCATCGGGAACATCAATATAAGTATCTATGCCTATGTGGTCATAGTAATCTTTCAGATTTATAGTTTTCATGGTTGTACCATCCTTTCGATTTTGGGTTTGCTGAAATCGAAAGGACAGCGGTGGAGAACGACAGCGAGGGGTTATATACGAAAAAATGCCCGACTGAAATTCATAAAATTTCAATCGGGCATGGGCGTAATTATTTCTTGTTGTGTAGTTTATAATTTCGGGTTGCTGCCCGTACTCATTCCATAAAGGCGGAGAGCTTTTTTTAAGAAGTTACCAAGCATTTGGACAAAATAAAACACGGTGATACCTCCATAGATACCGCCGTATCCTTAAAAAAATGGCGACTTTAATACACCCACCTTGTTTTACTTTTTAGAAAAGAAAATGGCGGTTGATTTAATAACTTTTTACATTTTTAGTCTAAAGCTTAATGATGATCGGTATATAGGTTCAACAACTCAATCTTGTTTTCCCCACCGATTTCCAAAGTTGTTTTGCTGTGTTTCCATAAAACCACGATGCCCATGAATATCACAAGCTTTAAGTGCAGTTTCCAAAGCATTAAACTCTGTATCACTTAGATTGACATCCCAGCTTCCTAAATTTTCGATAATTCTTTCTTGATTTTTAGAGCCGGGAATTGGAACGACATTGGAATATTTATGAAGCATCCACGCCAAGGAAATTTGTGCCTTGGTTGCGTTTTTCTCTCTCGCAAATGTATTTAGCACCTGCAATATAGGTTGGTTTGCCACAAGGTTCTCTTGGGAAAGCTGTGGGACGAATTTTCTCACATCGTCAGCCCCAAACTGCGTGTCTGTTGTAACCTTGCCAGACAAAAACCCGCTTGCAGTTGGCGAAAAAGGAACAACGCCAATATTATTCTCAATACAGAATGGGAAGATTTCTTTTTCACAATCACGCTCTAACATAGAGTAAATATTCTGTACCGCAGAAACGGGAGTTACGTTGTGTGCTCTTGAAAGGGTATCTACACCCACTTGTGACATACCCCACGCTCTGGTCAAGCCATCCTTTATCAATCGTCCCATAACCTCTGCAACTTCTTCTACAGGCACCTCCTCGTTGACTCTATGCAGGTAGTATAGGTCGAGATAGTCAGTTTTTAAGTTTTTCATGGAAGCTTCAATATGCTTGCGGATGGCATCATATAAGCTAACGGCATTACCATACTCACTTTTGCTTACTTGGAGTTTAGTTGCCAAAACAATATCTTTCCGAAAGGATTCAATCGCCTTTCCGACCAACTGTTCATTATGTCCGGGATAAAACATTTCATAGCCGTAAACTTCGGCAGTATCAAAAAAAGTGCAACCAAAATCGTAAGCTTTGCAAATCGCTTTAATGCTATATGCTTCCTCTGGTACTTTTCCATACCCATGAGAAAACCCCATACAACCCATCCCAACGGGGGATACCTCTAGCTCTCTAAGTTTTCTTAAATTCATTTTAATTCCTCCTTCAGCGACTACACAAACTACACTGATTTTTCATAACGAGTTATCCAAGGACTACATTAATTTTGTGTGACTACTTAAATAATCTATTATATCTGCAACAATTTGTTCGGAAGCAAGCCCGTTTTCTTTCAACAAATCCGCTGCTATATAGCGGTCGGGGAAACTCTTTTTTATTCCGTAATTCTTCACTTTCATATCAGACATTCCGTAATATCTTGTGATTTTCTCACCAAAACCACCATCTAAAACTCCGTCCTCCAATGTTATAACAAGGCTATGGTCTTGTTTCAGTGCGTTCAGCAAATCTTCATCTACCCCGGTAATGTATTTGGGATTGATTAAAGTTGCATTGATTCCTGCATTGAGCGACAATGTGTTCACAACATCTTCTCCAAGGGCATAGAAGCTGCCCAATGCTATGACCGCAACCTTTGTTCCTTTTTTTGTGACTTGATAACGATTCAACATAGAATAATCCGTGTTATCTGCTTTTCCACTCGTTGTAACGCCCATCCCCGGAACTCGAATTGCAACAGGATGTTCGTTTTGCTCAATAGCCCAAGTAAGCATAGAAAAATATTCTTCTTTGCAGGTTGGAGCAAGATAAACAAGGTTTGGAATGTTTGACATTAAGGGAATATCATATAAACCAAGGTGTGTTATATCATTCATACCGTACACAGATGCCCAAAAGACAAGGATTACAGCAGGGTTTTTGTTAATACACAAATCTTGTGAGAGTTGGTCATAGGTTCGCTGAATGAATGTTCCGTAAATGCCATAGACAGGCTTGCCACCATTTTTTGCGATGCCGGAAGCATATGCAACGGCGTGTTCTTCTGCAATTCCCACATCAATAAACTGCTTTCCTGCTTCTGCTCGTCTTTCGGGTGTAAACCCAATTACCGGTGGCGTTGCCGATGTAATTGCCAAAAGTCTACTATCTTCTTTTATCTTTTCAAGCAGGAATGCTCCTGTTAAATCACAGTAATCTTCTCCGTTTGGTGTGTGCTTTGGAGTACCTGTAATCAAGTCGAAAGGGCCACCGGCGTGGAATAGCTCTTTATTTTCTTCCGCAGGCAAAAATCCTTTGCCCTTAACAGTGCGAACGTGGAGTACAACAGGTTTTGCGGTGTCCTTTACCAAATTCAAAGCATCAATTACCTGTTGAATGTCATGTCCGTCCGCTACATAGTGATACTCAAATCCCATTGCCTTAAAAAAGTTGCATTCACAAGTGCCATTCGTATCTCTAAGAGCTTTTAGGTTCTGATACACTCCACCGTAGTTTTCTGCAATAGACATTTCGTTATCATTGACTATTACAATTAAATTCGTTCCTGCTTCTACTGCATTATTAAGTCCTTCGTAAGCTTCTCCTCCACTCAATGAGCCATCGCCAATAATAGCAACAATGTTTTCGTTATCACCCTTCAAATCTCTTGCCTTTGCCAAACCGCAGGCTAAACTAACAGATGTTGAAGTGTGTCCGATGGTAAAAAAATCATGCTCGCTTTCATTTGGGTTAGAAAAGCCGGATACGTCATCATATTTTTCTGCATCTAAAAACGCAGCTTTTCTACCAGTCAACATTTTATGGACATAACTCTGATGTGAAACATCAAACACAAACTTATCTGTCGGAGAGTTGAACACATAGTGCATGGCTACTGTTAATTCAACAATCCCAAGATTAGGACCTATGTGCCCACCATGCTCGCTCAATTTTTTTAGCAGTGAAGTTCTAATTTCATCGCACAGCAGAGCTAATTCATTTTTTGAAATGTCTTTCAAATCCTTTGGAAAACTAATTTTTTCTATATACATCATTTCATCTCCATTTCTTTATAAACCTATTGAACTGTAATTCCGCCGTCAACCACCAATGAGTGTCCTACAACATAGCTTGAATTGGGGCTTGCCAGCCAATAGATTGCTTCTGCAATTTCCTCTGCCTGACCCAATCTGCCAAGGGGAATCATATTTTCCAATGCTTGCTCTAAACCAGGGGCACTGGAAAGCAAGCTATCTCCCATTGGGGTATAGATAGCACCGGGACACACTGCATTTATGCGTAAGCCCTGCTTAGCGTATTCAAGGGCGGTAGCCTTTGTCATGCCGATGATACCGTGCTTTGTAGCAGTGTAAACAGACTCTCCCGCAGTGCCAACCACGCCGCCAATGGAGGAGACATTCACAATTGCACAGTCTTTTCTGCCCATCATGGCAGTAATTTCATGCTTCATACAAGCCCAAACACCTCGAAGATTGACACCTGTTATAGCGTCATACTGCGTGAGCGGCATATCCGCAATGTTAATATGGGGCGTTTGATGAATGCCTGCATTATTTACCGCAACATCCAGTCTGCCATAGGTGTTCACCACATACTCCACCATATTTTTTACATCTGTTTCCTCGCTGACATCACAGCCCACAGCACAGGCTTCATAGCCTTGTTCCGCAAGTGTTGTAGCAACTTTCTCTGCTTGTTCTCTCTTAACGTCTGCAATCACCACGGTATACCCGTTTTTTGCAAAGATGTTCACCGTAGCAAGACCAATTCCCTGACTACCGCCAGTAACAATAACAACCTTTTTTTCTGTATTTTCCATGTTAACCTCCAAGTGTTGATAAATATAATTTATGATAATAGTAGCAGTCATTCTGCTTCTATGTTATAATTATACTTAAATAACAGGCTATTTGTATAATACCGCCTATATATCATATAATAAATACCATTTATACTGGAGGGCAGTCGTTATGGAATTAAATCAGCTTTTACAATTCAAAACAATCGCAGAATGTGAAACAATGACGCAGGCGGCTGAGCGGCTTCACATCTCTCAACCTGCTTTAAGTGTCATGCTGAAAAAATTTGAGGATGAATTGGGTGTACGCTTGTTTGACCGTAAAAAGAATAAAATTGCAATGAACGAAGCAGGTGAACTTGCACTAACTCACGCTAATGAAATCTTAAAAAAAGCAGATGAAATGAAAATCGCTTTAACCGACTATGCACATCGAGAACGCCTGTTCAAAGTGGGCTTCTGTGACCCCGGCCCACTTTGGTATTGCACGCCTTCATTCTCTATGGCACACCCCGAGCATGAAATGAGAAGCAGCCTATTTTCAGCTACCTCTGACGAAATTTATTTACTTCAAAACCAGTCCTACGATATATTGATTACCGAAAAGGACATCCAGCACCCGGAGATTATTTGCAGTCCTTTTTTGGAGGACAGGCTACTTCTTTCTATTTCAGAGAAAAATCCTATTGCACATGAGCAGTCCATTTCTCTTAGAGATTTACGCAATCAATCCATCGCCATGTTTTATGTTGGTGGGAGCTTCTATGCAAAACAAGAGGTGTTTTATAAGGAGCTTATAGAAAATGTTTCATTAGATTTATACGAGGATTATTTCTTGTTTCAGCAGAAGGTGAAAAACACTAATGTACCAACCTTTACAACGGAATTAGTTCGTCACTATCGTGACGATGGGGCACATCGCAAGCTTATACAGATTACTGATTCTGAGGTTTTTATCCAATATCACATTGCTTATTTGAAAAGAAATACAGATAGGCTAGGAGTGTTTTTGACATGGGCAGAAAAGGAGCAGCAAAACGGAAAGTCATAAATTCATCTATTTAGTATGTGGGTGTTATTCTTTGCAAGAAGCTTTGCTTTTCTTTGCGTTTTTCTCTATACGGTGCAGTCAGTCTAAAGTTAAACCGTCCCTACCGTGATATGTGTACTCATATCTCAAAATAAAGAGGAACGGAAAAATACAATAGGATGAATACATAAGCTGTCATTGACTACACTTATTATTGGGGACAACTCTCTGTAATTGAGCGTGATTGCCTGCTCCGTGTATTTACAGAAAATAGCGCCTTTATATGAAAATAAACACTACATATCATGAAATTATACTTCGTTCAAATATCACTACCCGAAATGTATAATGATAGGGGGTGATATTAAAATGTACCAAAACGAAAGAAATCTTGATTTTCGTCCCATCGGCAAGGCGATAAAAGCAGCGAGAGAAGCAAAGGGGTGGACACAAGAGCATTTAGCACAGCTTGTTGACCGTTCTCCACGAAATGTCATGTACATAGAGAACAGAGGACAACACCCAAGGCTTAATACTTTTTATCAGCTTATGACCTTGCTTGATATTTCCGTTGACCAATTTTTTTATCTGAATACTGACGATAGCAAGAGTGATTTACGCAGTCAGATTGACTTTGCACTTAACTCACTTAGCGATAAAGAATTGACGGTAATACAAGGGGCGATACAAGGCGTGTTAAAGGCACGGGATATGGAGGAATAATGTCCTCTTGTTCCGTGCCTTTGGCATTGTCTAACTATTGCATTTTTGCCTTAACACATTGCAGGCATTGTCAATTTCCGCACGTTCATCATTGGTTAAATTGCGGCGGTTATGTGTGTAGCCCTGCTCCAAAAAATCAGAGTACCCATTTAATAATATATCCCTCATATCTTCGGGAGTTTTGCAGTAATCAACACTATACCATTCTTCACCTTTACTGTCCCAATACATAACGGTATAGCCCTGTTTCGTGTGTAACACCTCACAAATGGTGTCTTTTTTTAAATAATCTTTAAATACCTCCAACACCTTTTCAAAAGTTAACAATTTCATCAGTCCTTTCATATTTTTGTGTTGATAGATAAGTATTCTTTTCACTTATTATTACCATGATAGTAAAAGTAAATCATAGTGTAAAGGATACGGATTATTGTCTGCGGACAAAAGTGGCAAGCAGGGCATACGGGTGACCACCGTATGCTTTTGCTTGTTGGGGAGTATCCCCAATCCCCACCGAAACGATGATAAATCATCGTGCCACGCCCCATAAATGGTGCTGTAAAATCACAGGGTAGCTTATCGCTGAGCCTGTGATTTTTCTTTTGCCTTTTGTTCCTGTTCCATTCCCAAAAGGTGGTCGATATTTGCCTTTGCAGTCAGAATATCTTGCATTTCTTTTCTTGCGGTATGGTACTTGCTGTAAGCCTTATTTTTCATGGAAAACAGCTCATCACATTCAGCTTGCAGTGCTTTAATTGTAGGGAGTTTTTTTACACCAAGTTCCTCAAAAGCCGCCTTTGCCGCCTTGTGCAAAGTAAGCTTCGGCACGGTGTTCCTCGTAAAACTTTTTAGAGTAGCCTGCCTTGCGGTAGTCGGTGTAAATATCTCGGGTCTTGGAATAGTTGAAGATGTGCTTTTTAAGAGCCTGTATTTCAGCAATACGTTTTTCAGTGGTCTTAATTTGTGTGTTCAGTTCATCAAAAGTAGCGGTGCATTT
The DNA here is from genome assembly GCA_049840515.1 of Muricomes sp. Classification (GTDB taxonomy): domain Bacteria; phylum Bacillota; class Clostridia; order Lachnospirales; family Lachnospiraceae; genus Muricomes. The sequence continues at coordinate 32,622 of JASGKW010000011.1, forward strand.
CTTCGCCTTTTCCTCTAAATCAGAGTAGGCAAGGAGCTTGTGTTCTTGCAGAAAATTAACGGTTTGTGCCATCTGCTTTAGATTGAAAATCTTTGCCCACTGCTCATAGCCTTTGCCCTTGCCTTGCTGTAATTTTGCTTGAATATCCACAAGGAGATTAACGGATTTTTCTTGCTTTCTCGGCTGTTTGGCAGAGGACTTTTTGACCTCTCTTTGCGGTGCTTTACCCTCAATGATTGCTTTGATTTCATCTTCGGAATATCCCTCACCAAGAGAACGCAGCCGGATAAAATTTTTCTGCATTGCACTTTTAAATCCGTAGTGCTTACCGATTTTAATTTCATAGCCTGCATCTTGCATGAGCTGTAAAAACGCATCAAAGTTTTTGGGCTTTTGGGCAAGTATTTCATCTATGACTTGTCTTAATTTATCGGAGTGTGATGGGGGCTTATTATCGCCAAGCCACTTACCATAATGACCTTTGGAGCGTTTGGGATTTTCGATAATGGAAAGCCCATTTTCAAGACAAAGGCGGTCGGATATTTGGGCAAGAGCCTTGCCACTTCTTTTAAAATCTCGAAACTTTCTTGTGCAATCGAGAGAGGTAGAATTAAAGATAATATGATTATGAATATGGGCTTTGTCTATGTGAGTAGCAACGATAAATGCGTGTTTGCCTTTGGTGAAGCTCATGCCCAATTCATAACCGATTTTGTTGGCAAGCTCGGGTGTAATTTCCCCGGGTTTAAAGGACTGCCGTATCTGATAGGCGATAACATTGCTTGCCTGCTGTCTGCCCGTTATATCATCATATTGCCGCTTAGATAGCATAAACTCGCCCTGCACCGTTTTAGGGTCGCACTCGTAAGAGGATAACAATTCACCCTCATTTGTTTTCTCGGGATTTTTAGCATAATCGGTGCGGTCAGCAAGGCAATCTGCAATGGATTTTCCTTTATTTTGGTGCATGGAAATTAGTCTTGTGGTAGCGATAATAACACCTCCCGTCATAAAAAAATCGGTGCAAAGGCATACGCTCTGCACCGTAAAAATTTACTTTTTCAGTTCTTTTCGTGCATGGGCTAAAAACTCATCAACCGTTGGAACTGTACCTTTGCATTGCACTCTATTTTGATAGGCTTTTGTTATCCCGTCATTAGGTGCATTTTCGTATGCGTGATTGATAGCTGCCTGCATATCATGCTTTACTTCTGCCACCGATACATTGTTTTCTTTTGCAATTTTGCGAAATATTTTTCTGTTGCTCAATACGCTGAACGCTCCTTTCTCATTTGTTATTTGCAATATTTATCACATGGACATTCTGCTTTTTTGCGTAATCAACCGTAAATGTTGTCATGCTGATGTTTGGGAATAGCTCTATGCCCGGTAAAACAGCAGGTTCTTTCTTTCATGCAATCATCCTTTACCATTTATCATAGCATAAAAAGCCCGTTTAGTACAGCTACCTGTACCAATTTTCGCAGGATATTGCCTATACTGTAAATGGTACAGTTATAGGGACGGTGATGAAATGAAATTGAACGAAGCGGTTAGCAGGCGATTGCAAGGGTTGTTAGACGAAAAGCAAATGACACAATATCAGTTGTTTATGAAAAGCGGTGTGCCTAAATCGACCATTGGAAATGTCATAAATTGCTCGTATGATTCCGTAAAATTACGCATCATACATGAGATATGTCAAGGGCTTGGAATTAGCATTACTGAATTTTTTGCATCATCATATTTTGATGAAAATAACCTTGAAGATTGATTGCTCGGCACTTATGAAGTGTCGAGTTTTTTGCGGAAAAAGCAGAAGTGCCACCATAAAGCAAGGGTCGAGATAAACGGACTTCGCCGCCCTTGCTTTACGGTGGCACTCCTACTATGCGGCAATTAAGGGGCGATAGCACACAAATGCTACCGCCCCCTTACCATTTATAAGACTAAATACCTTTCAGCCAATCATTGAAATATTCCACCCTTGCTATAATCCATGCCCCCATCATGGGCAAGCCCCACGGACTGATGAGATAGCCTGCGATAAAGGCAGGTATCGCCTGTGAAAAGCCTGCCACGATAATTGTACCGATACCGAGGGCAAACAGGACAAAGGACAGAACACCTAAAAGCCCACCACCGAACACAAGCACAAACTTTGATATTCCAAGCAGGATATTCAGTGCCAAAGTGATTGGCAGCAACACGATTTTAAGTAATATTTTCATAAGCACCCCTCCATATCTATTGTGTGTTTATCGTAGCAGAAGAAAGGGAAAGTGTCTATCTTATCATATCAAATCGCCGCCAGTCTTAGCATGATTTCCTCGGCAGCACTCCAAAGCCTGTCATAGCTTTTTTGCAAATCCTCAATGTCCTCACTGTAAATACTGCCTGTTTCGTGTACCCGTTTGGTAAGCTGATTAAGGCTGTTGCTCGTTACTCTAAGCACTCTGACAAGCTCCCTCACATCGGCGGTATCAAGGTGAATGATAAGCCCGTCAATCGCCATTTTGCGGAGGTAGGCTTCGGTATTCTTTGTGCCAAGCTCCTGCATTTTCTGCTCAATCAGCTCTTTTTCCTGTTCCGTTACTCTAAGCTGAATACGGATATTTCTCTGTCTGTTCGCCATCACCGTTCCTCTCTTTCCGTCTTAGATTTTTTAGGTGGCATGGTAGATTTAGGGGTCTGCTGCTTTAAGCTCTCCAGTATGGACGGTCGAGCCTGTTTCGATACCATTGCAGTATTCCTCAAGGGGGCAGAACGCATGGCACTCATGTTTAGCTCTCTGTCGAGAACGGCAAGTCTTGCTGTCTTTTCCTTTAGCTCCTGCTCCTGCATAAACGGCTTTTGTACCTCAACCTTTGCCGCCGCCTGCTGATTGTAGAGGTTTTCAAGCTCCTTTTGTACCGACTGCAACCGCTGTGGCATATTGTTTAGAGCGTTGTCGATACGAGTGAGATTGCCCCTTGCATCAAGCCCGAGCTTTGCCGTGTGGCTCATCGCCCCCTTGAGAGTAAGAGTGTGTTCGTTGCCAAAGGCGGCATAGCTTAAATACATGGTAAAGCCTTTATAACTGCCGATTTCCACAGGGTCGCTGTTTTTCACTTCCTTGCAGGCTTCGAGAATTGCCGCCCCTGCATTGTCCTTATCGGTGAGGGTATCGCCCTTGATAGTGATTTTAAAGTCATCTTTGAGAAGCTCACCTTGCGGCACTTTTGGGGTATGCTCTGTCAGTGTCACAATATCCTGTTCAAAGCCTTTAATATATTCCTTGTGCCTTTCAATGCTTTCGGGGAAATGCTTTAACAGATTATCTTCCAAGCGGTATTTTGTGCTTTGGTGACTGGCTTTTACGAGCTTCAGCTTTGCCACCTCAATATCCAAGTCCATTTTTTCCTTTATCAAGGGGTTTCCTGCACACAGAGCCTTAATTTCTGCATAAGAGAGTGCGGCTTCGTCTATATCCTCACAGGAACGGACAGGGGATTTTGAGGTCATTATCTGACTGATGAATTTCTGCTTGTTTTCTACCGTCTGCCAAAGGTAGGCATCAAAGGTATCCTCTGTCACATAGCGGAAGATTTTTACTTGCTCGTTGCTGTTTCCTTGACGGATAATTCTGCCGGAGCGTTGGGTTAAATCCCCCGGACGCCACGGACAATCTAAATCGTGCAATGCCACAAGACGGTCTTGCACATTCATGCCGGCACCGCATTTGGCGGTACTGCCAAGCAGAATACGGACATCACCATTACGCACCTTTGCAAACAGTTCTTTTTTTCGTGTGTCGGTATTGGCTTCATGGATAAAGGCTACCTCTGTGGCAGGCACACCCTTTGCGATGAGCTTCTCCCGTATATCCTCATAAATGCTAAACTGTACCTGTGGAGCTGTCACATCATCGGGGAGAGCATCTTCAAGGGCATGGAGTTCCACACCGTTGATTGCACTGCCGCCTGCTTTCGCCACCTTATCGGCTTGTGGTCTGCCTTTTGGGGTGGACAGGTCGCAGAACAATAGCTGTGTCAGTTTATCGTCCTTGCCGTCCTCCCATATACGCAGGATATTGTTTACACAGGTGTTTACCTTACTGCCCTCATCATCGGGCAGCATGGGGTTAATCACTCGTTGGTCAAGCCCCAATTTTCGCCCGTCTGAGGTCACTTTCAGCATATTGTCGATAGAGGGGTCTATGCGGTCATTGTGTATTTTGGCGGCTCGTTCCGAAAGTTCCTGCACCAATTCCTGCTGAATTTCTGTGGGTTTTGCAACTACCGTTTCATAGATAACCTCGGGGGTCGGCAAGTTCAGCTCATCGGCGGTCTTGATGTCCGCCACTTCCTTGAACATGGACATCAGCTCGGGCAGATTGAAAAACCGTGAAAACCTTGTGCGTGGTCGGTAGCCCTTGCCCTCGGGTGCAAGCTCGTTTTGCGTGACGGTTTCGCCAAAGGTAGAAGCCCAAGCATCAAAGTGGAGCAGTCCTTTTTCTCTGAGGGTGTCATACTGCAAATACCGCTGCATGGTGTATAGCTCCACCATTGAATTGCTCACGGGAGTGCCTGTGGCAAATACCGTACCTTTGCCGCCTGTCAGTTCGTCCATGTAGCGGCACTTTAGAAACATATCGCTTGATTTTTGAGCATCTGAGGTAGAAAGCCCTGCCACATTCCGCATTTTGGTAAATGTAAAGAGATTTTTGTAGCTGTGGGCTTCGTCCACATAGAGCCTGTCTACACCAAGCTGCTCAAAGGTAACAACGCTGTCTTTGCGTTCCCTTGCTTCGAGCTTTTTCAGCCTTTCAATCAGCTCTTTTTTGGTGCGTTCAAACTGCTTGACGGTAAAGCCCTCGCCGCCGCTTGCCTTGACTTCTCGTATGCCTTGCTCAATATCACTAATCTGTTCACGGAGCAAGCGTTCCTGTCGTTCCAAAGAAACAGGGATACGCTCAAACTGGCTGTGACCGATAATGACCGCATCGTATTCGCCTGTGGCAATCCTCGCACAAAACTTTTTGCGGTTTTTCGTTTCAAAGTCTTTCTTTGTGGTCACCAAGATATTGGCGGCAGGGTAAAGCCTTAGAAACTCACTTGCCCACTGCTCGGTGAGGTGGTTCGGTACGGCGAAAAGCGGTTTTTGGCAAAGCCCAAGCCGCTTGCTTTCCATTGCTCCTGCAATCATTTCAAAGGTTTTGCCTGCACCTACTTCGTGTGCAAGCAGGGTGTTGTTGCCGTAGAGAATGTGGGCAATGGCATTTATTTGATGTTCTCGGAGCTTTATTTGTGGGTTCATGCCCACAAAATTGATATGGCTGCCATCGTATTCACGGGGTCTTACGGAGTTAAAACGCTCGTTGTAGAGCTTAACAAGGGTCTGCCGCCTGTCGGCATCTCTAAAAATCCAATCCTTAAATGCGTCCTTGATAAGCTGTTGCTTTTGCTGTGCTGCTTCGGTTTCTTTTATATTGAGGACACGAACTTCCTTTCCGTCCGGCTCGGTTTTGGTATCGTAGATACGCACATCACGCAGATTTAGGGTATCCTCAAATATCTTGTAGGCATTGGCTCGGGCAGTACCGTAGGTGGCATAGGCGGCAACATCGTCATAGCTGATGGAGTTTTTGGCTGTTACGCTCCATTCAGCAGTAAACTTTGAGTAGTTGACATTGATACTGCCTTGATTGCGGTACGGGGTATCAAAGAGTTCATACATAAACTCCTGCATATACTCTTTGTCAATCCATGTACTGCCAATTCGCACCTCAATTTCGCTTGCACCTAAGTCTTTGGGCTGTGCCATTTGTAGGGCTTCCACATTGACTTTGTATTCCTCAGATGTTCGGGCGGCAAGCTCGGCGGTACGCAGTTTTTCACGCACATTGCCCGATAGATATTCATCGGCGGTGACATAGTGAGGCGGTTTATCGGTGTGGTACAGCTCGGGAACACGGAAGATGACACCTTTAAGCTGTGTTGCGATTTCTTCCTCAGATAGCCCTGTTAGCTCTGCCATAAAGGACATATCTACCTTTGCTTTTTCGGCAATGGAAACAGCGAGAGCTTCAGAGGGGGTATCCACGCTTGTGATTTTAGCGGATTTCTTAATCGTCCGTTTGGTGAACATATCCGCTTTGGCTTTGAGATTGCCTTCCTCGTCCACATCTTCCAGTGAGCATAGGAGGTAGTAGGAATTGTCCTCACTAAAAGCAATGGAATTGCCACGACTGTTAATCAGCCCATATTTTGCGGTAAAGCTGTCATAAAGGCGGTTTAGCTTTGCTTGCTCTGCTTTGATAACCTCATCACTAAAGTCCTCAAGCTGATAATAGATAAGGTCTTGTACACACTCACGCAGCTCCACAAGCCCTGTAATGCGTTCCTTTGCGGTTTGGTTTAGGGCAGGCTTTACCATGCGTGAGTTTTCACGGAAATACACCTCGCCGTCCACAAGGGCATAGGTATGGTTTTTTACATTAGGGTCGGCAGGGATAGAAACCTGCTCCGATATTTCCAAGTCGAGCAGATCCGCTTCGCTGATTTCGCCCTCAACATTCAAGACAGCCGCCTTTAGCTGTTCAGATAGCTCTGCTCCCTCAATGGGAACACAGGCACTTTCTTCCCCAAACTGACCGCTGACCATTTCCATGTTGCCGAGTATCATTTCGGGGTGGTCTGCAAAGTAACTGTTTAGGGTAATGTCATTTTCATCGTAACCGAGGTGTATCCAATCCCTATCCACATCAATCGGTCTGTCACGCTTTTGCAGGAAGATAATATCACTGGTGACTTCCGTTCCTGCATTTTTGGTAAATGTGTTGTTGGGCAGTCTGATTGCTCCAAGCAGTTCAGCCCTCTGTGCAAGGTATCGTCTAACCTCGGGGTTTTTCTTGTCCATTGTTCCCTTAGAGGTGACAAAGGCAACGATACCGCCCGGACGGACTTTATCCAACGCTTTGGCGAAAAAGTGGTCGTGAATGAGGAAGTTTTGGCTATCATAGCGTTTCTCGGTGAGCCTATAATTGCCAAAGGGTACATTGCCGATTGCGAGGTCGAAAAAGCTGTCGGGCAGGTCGGTTTTCTCAAAGCCTGTTATGGAAATATTGGCAGAGGGGTAAAGCTGCTTTGCAATTCTGCCTGTGATGCTGTCAAGCTCCACACCATAGAGGTTAGAGCCTTTCATACTGTCGGGGAGCATACCAAAGAAATTGCCTGTTCCGCAGGCAGGCTCTAAGATGTTGCCGCTTTTAAAGCCCATTTGCTCCACTGCATCGTAAATTGCCTTGATGACTGTCGGAGAGGTGTAGTGGGCATTGAGGGTGCTTGCCCTTGCCATTTCGTACTCGTCCTCGGTTAAAAGGTCTTTGAGCTGTAAATACTCGCCATGCCAGTTATCCTTACTTTCATCAAATACATCGGGCAAGCCGCCCCAACCGACATATTGGGAAAGGGTTTCCTGTTCCTCTTTGGTGGCAGGGCGGTTTTCACGCTCAAGGGTCTGCAAGGTGGTAATGGCGTCAATGTTTCGCTGAAACTTTTCACGCTTACCGCCCTCGCCTAAATGGGTATCGGTAATGCGGAAGTCCTCGGCTTTTTCCTGCACAGATTGGGTTTGTGGGTAACGCTCCAAAAGCTGTAAAAAGCTCTCTCGGCTTTCAGCTCTCAGCACAGGGTAAAGCAAAGAGGGGTCACGCAGGGTAACATGATGGTCGGTAATTTCTTCAATCAAAAAAGGTGTACCGTTTTCAAGATAGACGGTATCGCCTTTAGCGTAAGGGATAGGTGCAGTTTCAATTTGTGTTTCTCCGGCAGGGATAACCTGTTGCACAACCGCCTGCATGGTTTTGTATTCCTCGGGAGTAAGCACATCATCTGCTTTGATGTTGTTGGATTTGTTACCGTAGGTGTCGGGGATAATAAACCTGTTCCAGTTGTTACCGTCTGTTTCAAACAATAACCGCTGTTCGCTGTCCTCATTTGGAACAAGCCCACTGCCTGCAAAACGCTCCCATATTTCCTGTGTGACATTGACCTCAACCGTTGCTAAATAACTGCCTTTTTTCACTTGAAACAGGTCGGTGTTTTCAGTGTCGTACATTTCTAAGGTCAGCTTTGCCGTATTTTTCTGTATATTTTCTTCGGCTCTTGGCTTTGTTCCGTTTAAGCGGTCGGCTGCTGTTTGGGCTTCTTCTTCAGTATCGTAGGTAAGGTAGGTATCCTCTTGTATGGTGGTATCTGCCCATATCATCATCGGGAATTGTGTTGTCACGGACAACGAAAGGCTGTTCCCACGCATCGGAGGTCTGCTCCACGGTGTATCTCTCGGTTTCATCATTCACAAAAAATCTGTTTTGCAGAACAAGCTGACCGATATGCCTTTGTACCTTTGCCCAAGACAGCTCAAGGGATAAATCGCCTTTGGAAACGGTAAATGCAGGGAGATTACCGCCGTATTCATTTTTCAGCCAGTCGGCAGTGCCACGCTCACGGCTGTGTGCCTGCATGTATGCAAGCAATCGAGCTTTGCTGTCCTCGTCACCGTTCCATTGGAGCAGGGCTGCTTCAATGTCAGATTGGGTAATTTCCGTTGGAGTGACAGAGGGAGCTGCTTGAACAGTGTCGGCGGTTTCTTGCCACATAGCCTGCGGCGGCTCTGCTAAAGGTACAGTCTCATCAAGTCCAACAGCGGCAAGCTGCTGTTCCTCATATTGAGCTTTTTCCTCGGCTGTTAAATATCTGTCAGTAGCTACCAATGCACGGAGATATTTTTCTATTTCTGTCCATTTAAGTGTGCTTTTTTTGTCTGTATCATAGTGGCTTATCATCATGCCTTTCGAGGGCTGATAGTCAATAAATCCGCTTGAGCCATCTTCAAAAGTATGGCTGTGTCCGTACCACCCAAACTCATCTTTTATGAAGTCAACCGCCGCTTTTTCGTTGGGGTTTTTCTTGTAAAAGTCATAGATACGAAGTTTGCCGCCCTGTGTGCCTGTACCGTGCTTTAACTCATATTCGATTTCGCTGTGAGAAATAGAAAAAGCAGACGGACTTTGCGTTTTTACACGCTCTTGTCTGTCTGCTATCTGCTGTATCTGTTCCTGCTCTGTGGGGAACAGGGTTAGCTGTAAATAAGCTCCGTCAGTATCAATTCCTCCGCTTGGGCTTTGAGGTTGTTCATGTGACCTACCCACTCCATCTGCTGTGTCAGCTTGTCGGGTGGTGTCTGCATTTTCTGCAAGTCTGCCATTATCTGCTCCAATCGACGGTTGGCTGTTTGGTCGATTTCCAATAGGTGAGCTTGCAATTTCTCGCTCAGTAACAGGTGGTTGAACAGAGCTTTGCGGTGTTCCTCCAGATAGGTTTTCCTCATTCTGCCGTATTTCCCGAGGGGCTGTGTCGGCTGTTCTGTCAGTGTAATGTTGGGTATCAGATAATCCCCGTTCCTGCTGTAAGTTAAGTTGTTCATGCTCATTGCTCCTTTCACGCTCTGTTTTGATTATGGTAAGTGATATTTGTCTGAATACTTGCTCTGATTGTTCGCTGACTGCTGTACCCAAAAGGCTGACAGCAGCAGAGGTATTAAAGTCGAAGATAGGTAGAAAATCCTCATGCTCGAAGTAGCTCTCGGTATTAAGCCCACATCGCTGCATAAGAGTGTAGGCAATACTGACAGTGGCGGCATTTTCAAAAGCGATACGAAGATTGTCCTCGTCATAGTCCTCTAAAAAACTGTTTTCCGCAAAGTAGGGTATTTCCTCTTTGTGATTATCATAATACTCTTTCGCCAAATCATTGGCAATGTTGTAAAATCCGTCTGTGAGGTTATCGTTGTACACACCGAAGTTATCCTCGAGCATTTCTAAAATCGGTTGTTCATGGTGGTCTTGCATTTCCCAAAGGAAAGGGCGGCGAGAATTTTCTCGGCCGCCCGTATCAGATACATCAAATACATATTTTAGTTTTGGGGTTTCGCCTGTGGGGTCAAGCAGGGCAATGCCCGTAGAGCCACGGCGAACAAATCTATTCATCTTGTTATTCCACAGCTCATAATCGGCACAAGCCGTTGCATCGGGTCTTTGTGCGTAAATCATAATCTGCTCATGGTAAGGGTACTTATACAGCCGCCCCACCGTACCAAGAAACCCTGTCCAGTTCGCAAGGCTGCTTGTTAAGCGAGTGGCGGTATCCTCTGCAAGCTGTGCAAAGGCTTGTGCTTTTGTTGGCATTTTTAGTCCTCCTGTTCCTCAAAATCGGGAATAAGCTCACCCGAAAGGCTCTCAAATTCCTCATCACTCATGGCTGACAGCTTATTCATAACCGTCTTGGTGAGGGTAAGCAGCTCTGCCTCATCTGCTGCAAGGTGGCTTTGCATTTCCGAAAGCTCGGACAGCAAATCCGTCCTTGAGCCTGTGTTATAAATGCACATCAAATTGCTTTCTTCTACTGTAAATCTGCTCATAATCATCGCTCCATTTCCGCACCGTATGAGGGTGCTTTTTTAGATTTTTCTTTTTCCTGCGGCGACTTTGTTTTAAGCTGTTCCATGACCGATTGCTTTTCTTCCCTGCGTGTGGCATCAAGCAAATCCATAAGGGAGATAGGCTTGCCGCTTTTGGCATCTTCCTCGAGCTGTGCCACAGTGGGTTGATTGTTTAGGATACCGTCAATCTGATTGTAGTTTTGCTCGGTGGACATTTCAGCAGCACGGAGGGGGTTATCCTTATTTCTGATAGCAAATGCACGAGTGCCATTGCCCATAATGTGATATGCACCGTCATCAGAGCTGTGGTGGTAGCCATAGCCTGCCGCTTTCATCTGCTCCGTTGTCATATCGGTAAGAAAAAAACTACCTCGAGGGGTTTGTACTTTCTCGCCAGTAAGGAAGTTGTCCGGCACAATAGGTGCAGGCTCCGCAAACTTTGACAGTTCCTTAAAATCGTAGCTGTCGCAGTAATGGTATGTTACAACACCGCTTTGCTTGATAGCAACAATGTCGCTGACCGATAAGGAATGACCTTTAAAATCGGCAGGGTGGTCATTGTTAAAACGCTCCCATATTTCCTCAAGCCTATCCCTTTGACTGGCATACTGTGTAAACGGCTCGTTATATACAAAATTGTAGTTATCACGCTCCACTAAAAGCCCACGGCTCTTTAGCCAGTCCAGTCCTTCAAAGCGGTAATCTCTAAGCTCATCACCATCTTTGAGCTGATAAATGGCAAAGCCATCTTTGCTGTGTTCTAAAAAGAGCTGTTCGCTCATTTCGGGAGAGAGCTTGCCATCACTTTTTAATTCTTCATAATCGTGCAGAGCAAGCCAGTCGGCTTTTTCAACACCAAACAATCCGCTGTGACTGTCGATGTCCTCACGGTCAAAAGCCATTGCTTCGGTATTGTCCTCATAAAGCAGATACACCGTCAAATCCTGTTCAAACAGTTCGGCGGCTCTTTCCTTTGAGAGAGGTAGTAGCTCATCGGAGGTATAACCATAGGCATTGCGGTCTGCAATGCTCACATCGGGGTCGGGCATGGGGTGGCTGTGTTCCTCGACAGGCGGCTCGGGCAATGGTGCTTTTTCGGTAGCTGCCACAGGTTCAATGTTGTCAAAATGCTCTTTGAGGTCATCAAAGCCATTCCAAACATCTTCCAATACAAGGTTTGCATCGCTGTCTATGATTACGCAGGGTGCAATGTCACCATGTTCCTCATGTTCAAGGAGAAAATATTTTGTTCCGTCAATAACCTCGGTATCAATGACATACCAAGTGCCGATATGCCCCTCAACTTCAATGTTAGAGCTGCCCTCGGTAATTTCATTCTTAGCAATGTTGGGGGCTTGCTGCAATGCAGGTGTTTCTGTGGCAATATCCATACCACGCTCTTTTATAATCTCGGCAAAGTGAGTATCAATACCGCTTATCAGCTCCGATGAGGTCTTATTTATGGTTTCAAGAGAAGCTCTAAGCTCGGCAAGCTCCTTGCCCTTGCTCCAAGTGGCAATATAGCCCAAGCTGTTCTCGGCGGTCTGTATACCATAATAACTGCAAACGGCAAAGGAAATACTTTCGGCTTCAACTTCCTCGGTATTGCGGTCTTTAGGGTTCATCGGTTTTGCATTTTCGTCCTGCTGTGCTTGTAGTTCCTTTTCCATTTCTCGGTTGTGCAGGAGAGAATGTGCGACTTCGTGAATGGCGGCAGAAATGGTCTGCACCTCGCTCATGCCCTCACGGATTGCAATTCTTTTATCCTCAATGTGATAGTAACCGTCCGTATCCTCAGACATCGGCTTGATTTCAATGGGAACAGGTGCGGTGCGTTTCACCGCTTCCATGAACACCTCAAACTGTTCCACATTACCTGTCAGATTGCTTGCAAGAGTGGGTAGCGGCTCACCCTCTGTTTGCGAAACATCAAACACAGATACCACACGGAACATGGGTATCTGTATTTCCACTTCCTCGGTCTGCACCTTGCCGCTTGCATCAAGGATAGGGGCTTTGGTCTGTGGGTCGAGCTTTTCTCGTTCCTCCTTGATTTTGTAAGGGGTGGGGGCAATGATTTTTATGCCCTTTTCGCCCTTTTTGACATAACGGGAAAAGCCGTCACGCCATTTGTTAAAGCCTGCAACGAGAGTTGCATCGGGTTTTTGCATGGATATAAGCATGGTGTTGTTAAGAGAGTATTTGTGAAAGCGGCTCATGGTCTGAAGATAGCTCTTGTATTTGTCGCTCTCAAAAAGCTCCTTTATGCCTGCTTCAATGCTATCGGTTATCTCTTTTAACCGTTCTTTTGGGTTTTGTTTTTCTGCCATAGGGGTACTCCTTTCTGATTTTAGGCATAGAAAAAGAGCAACCATAAAATGATTGCTCTTCTAAATATATGACTTTTGATTATTCGCTCCTGTTTTCTTCAGATAGTCCAAACGCATGAGAAAGTAAGGTTGGTGTAGAAAATCGTTCGCTATAATCAAATATTTTTCTTACTCCTTCAATCTGTTGGGATGTTGTTGTTGGATAAAATCCTGTCATTTCTGGAGTTTTACCCGATAACAGAGTGAGTTTATCCAAGACTTTTTTATCTAAGATTGGTGATAAAAAGTAATCCTCCGAATAAGAAAATAAAATGTAGTTGATTACACTAAGTTGATTTTCTAAATCGAGCTTTTTTAACTGGCGAAAGAACTTGCTGTATCTTGTGTTTTCTTTATCTACGAATAGCATAACAATACTGCTTTCTTTCAGCGGAAAAATACAAATGCTTACATTTTTAATTTTATATTTAGGGTCAGGGTTATAAATGTTATTAATCACATTGCCTTCTAAATCAAAAATCAATGCAACTGTACCTTGAAATGCCACAGGAACTACATATGGTAGTTTTTCATAAAATCCAACATAATAATCACCTGAAAATGGTTTGACATCTCTCTTTTTTGCACGAGAGAATGAATCTTTATACTCTTCTAAATCCAATTTGCTCACGGAATTTTTTGCATCTACCCACTGCTCGCTCATGCCAATTTGCTTACCCATTAAGCTATACATTTCAATTTCCATTAACCTCTTGCTTATGTTCTTCAAATTGTTTTTCATATCAATTTGGGCAAGCATTTTGACCGTGGGAATATTTTCGTAATTATCTGGATTCTCATACTCTTGAAAGATTTTACTATCGCAATCTCTACAAATCAAGTGAAAAGTTCCAGACTCATTAACACCTTTATCGTCCTTAAGTGAAGGTAAATCAAGAATGCTATTTGAATAAAAAACTTTTCCTTTTTGAGCAATATTTCTCAAGCAAAAGGCTGGCAATGTGTGAGAATTGCAAAAACCATCACATGGTTCACCACAATAATAGCAATTGCTTAGCTTTGACATTGCTCTACTTTCTTTAATTAAATTATTTATTGCTTTGCTGGCTTTAATAATGTCATCTTTACGAGTTTCTACATCTACTTCTGGGAAGTCACTCAAATCTAAGTGCATAAAAAAATCGTCCATATTAACCTCCTTTTAAGTAATTTTAGCATATGAAAGTAGATTTTTCTACCACCAAGATGTTAATTTGAGTTGCTCGTTTATTGCTTACTTGTTGCAAACTCCATTGTAAAATTCACAAACTGCCCTCCAGTATCATCAAGCACAACAACACAGTCATAGGTCTTACCTGTCTTTTCGGAATAGCAGCCTTTCAGCGGTACTTTTCTATTTTTCAATAGCTCCGTGACAATCGCCTTTGTTACAGTCTTTTTCTTTGCGGTAAAAAAGCGATTTTCTTTCCAAATAGCAAAGCCGCAAGCCTTATGGGCACAGCAAAAGCCCTTTTTATTTTCGGTAACTGCACCGCCGCAGCGAGGGCATTTTCCAACGCTCTCATGGTCGGACGGAAAGAGGGTATCTGCTCCCTTAATCATTTCATAGGTCTTTACAAGGGCAGTGGTCATGCTCACAATCTCCGATAAAAAGCCATCGGCTGACAGCTCTCCACGCTCCACAAGTTTCAGCTTTTCTTCCCATTCTGCTGTCATCAAGGGCGATTGCACCTGTTCGGGCAGTACGGTGATTAAGGCTGTGCCTTTACGGGTGGCGGTAAAATACTTGGTCTTTTTATCGCCCTTACGCTCGGCAAGCCCCGATTTAATCAGCTTTTCCAAAATGCCTGCTCTCGTTGCCGGAGTACCAATGCCTTTACGCTCGGCATCGGTTTCCGCTTTGTTGGCATTTTCCATAGAGGACAGCAGGGTATCGTCTGTAAAAGGCTTGGGCGGCGAGGTTTTACCCTCCTTAATTTCAGCCTTTGCGGTAAAGACTTCGCCCTGGTCAATGCTTGGCAGGGCTTGGTCTTTTTCCTCTTTTTCCTGTTCCTCCTTATAGAGTTTTTGCACCGCCTTAAAACCATCTTGCAGAACGGTTTTGCCTTTGGCAGTGAAAACGGACTCACCGCATTTTGCCGTGATAACCGTTTCGCTGTATCGGTGGGTATCGCCTACGGCAACCAAAAGGCGAATGGCAAGGAGCAACAGCGTTTCACGCTCTCCATGCGGCAGGCTCTGCACATCAAGCTCCTTTGTATTCATGGTGGGGATAATGGCATGGTGGTCACTGACTTTGGAATTATCAATGACCTGTGATGTGTTGACAGGCAGCTCGGCGGCACTCTGCATAAAAAAAGCCGCCGTAGCTTTCGCTAAGACGGGAATACCGCTTTCCATATCCTCGGTTAAAAATCGGCTGTCAGTTCGAGGGTAGGTGATGTATTTCTTTTCATAAAGGCTCTGTGCATACTGTAAGGTCTGCTCGGCGGTAAAACCTAACAGCTTATTGGCTTCACGCTGTAAGGTGGTGAGGTCATAGAGCTTTGGAGGTTTTTCCGATTTTTCCTTTTGCTCCACACTTTCGATGAGTACATCTTGACCATCACAAGCCTTTAGAATTGCCGCAGCCTGTGCCTTGTCTTCTGAGCTTCTCACCTATAAGGGAAAAGCCGTTACAGGTGAGGTGTACCGTGTAAAACGGTTCGGGCTTAAAAACGGAGATAGCGGCATCACGCTCACAAATCATGGCAAGGGTGGGTGACATTACTCGCCCGATATTTAGTGTCTGATTGTAAAGGACGGAGAAAAGACGGGTGGCATTGATACCCACAATCCAATCGGCTTTTGCCCTGCACAGGGCAGCATCATAGAGATTATTGTACTCCTTACCGTCCTTTAGATTTTCAAAGCCCTTTTGAATGGCAGTATCCTCAAGAGAGGAAATCCAAAGCCTTTTAATCGGCTTTTTGCACTTTGCTTTTTCATACACAAGACGGAAGATGAGTTCACCCTCTCGCCCTGCATCGGTGGCACAGATGACGGTATCTACTCTGCTGTCATTTAAGAGCTTTTTCAGCACATCAAACTGCTTTTTGGTACTGCTCGAAACTTGGTACTGCCAAAGAGCAGGAAGTATGGGTAAATCCCCATACCTCCACTTGGCATATTTTTCATCGTAGCTGTCGGCAGGAGCAAGCTCCACCAAATGCCCTACACACCACGAAACAATATAATTGTTGCCCTCGGTATAGCCATCCTTGCGGCTTGTTGCTCCCAAAATCTTTGCAATGCTCTGTGCAACACTTGGTTTTTCTGCTATGACAAGTTGCATATTGTTATCCCTCCTTATGCAGTTTTGGGGTTTCGTTTTTTTCATGTACAATGATGAGCTTGCGGATTTTCTGCTCCTTTTTCGGCGGTCTGTCTGTGACAGGGGGCGGCGAACACTGGGGCTTTTGCATCATCATTCTTTCATAGGCACTGTCGGTAAAATATTTCACTGGGTATCGTCCTCACTTTCTTCGGGAGTATCCTCCTGTTCCTCAGAGGTCGGCTCGTATTCGTCCTCGTCTTCATCATCATCGCTGTAATCATACTCGTTCATATTGGGGTTGCTCTGCGGCTTTGCCTTGTTTTTTACCACCTTGAAATAGTAGAAAGCACCACCGCCGATTAAACCAAACGCAACAAGGAGTGCCACAATCCCCATCGGGTTGCCTTTGCTTTTTTGGGGCTGTGGCTCGGCAGGCTCGGTCAGCTCGGGGGCTTTGCCTGTACAGCTCACTCTGTCTGTGCTGCATACAGAGCAATCTACATTTACTGCACCCGTTTCGCATTTTTCCTTGCAAGAGCAAACTTTAGGCTCGGTTGGAGCATCTTCCATGAGGGCAAGCAAATCGGCTTCATCTACCATGTTCAAAAGGTAAACATTGTTCTCTTTGCCTGCACGGTCAATGACAAGGTAAAAATAGTTGCCATTTTTGGATACTGCGGTGATAAACTGCTTATCAATCTCGTCTGTTCGCTCCACATCGTCCACAAGGGTCAAGTTGCCCTCGGGAGTGAGAGGAACAGAGGGGGTGGGGGTTTCGGTCACTTCGGGTGTCGGCTCGGTAGTATCCTCGCCACCGCCTGCAAAGGCAGTGGTGGAAAAGGCGGTCATGCAAAGCACCGTCATAAGTAAAGCGGTAAAAATACGGATTTTAGTTTTCTTCATTCTTGTTTTCCTCCTGTTTTCAGATGAAAAAGGCACGCCGCTTTTGTTGCGGTATGCCGTGATAACATCGGTTAAATTTTCTGTGCTGATTTTCGCACCTCGGATAAGTCCGATAATTTCAAGGTTTTCAAACTCGGTTTTTTGCTTGTTCAGTTCTTCCCATTTCCCTTGCAAAAGTCCGATTTTATCCTCGATTTTCTTCATATCGGAAAGCACCTTTTTTAGTTTTGCGTTCAAATAATTTCCTCCTTAATTCATTAGTCCGTAGCCCATAATCACACTGCTGTTAAGGTCATAATCTCTGATTTTGCAGGCATCGCCGCTATTGCCCTCAACGGTGTAAACACGGCTACCATCTGTGCCGATAACAATACCCACATGGTCGGAGCTCGCCATCGCCCTCCCAATCGAAGAAGATAACATCGCCGGGGGCAATGTCTTCGTATCCTCTGTTTGCCCATCGCCCATTAGACGAGAAGTAAGGGATACCCTGTGACTGACAGGCGGCAAACTTAGGCTCGGAATACCCTGCTTGATTAAGCACCCATGACACAAAGCAGGCACACCATTCCACACGGCTGTTAAATCCGTACCATGACCAATAGGGCTGACCGCCCACGTTGCCTACCTGTGATTTGGCAATGTCTACGATATTTTGATTGCCCTGTCTTTCGCCATTGACAAAATCAACACCGCTTAAATCAGTGGAGGGGCTACCGTCAATAGAGCCGCCGCCGAAGAGCAGAGGTTTATTTCCCTTTGTTTGCAGATAAACATTGTACATTTCAAGCTGTTTTGCAGTAAGCAGGCTGTTTGCAACGGTGTTTATGGACTTGTTTGTGAGCTTCACATTTAAAATGTAATAGTCATAAGGTACTTCCACCTCATAGGTGTCAGTGTGGGTGTTACCGTCCTCGTCTGTCCATGTGTCCGTCCTTGTTTCGGTACGATAGCGTACCTCTACGGTTTCGGTCAGCGTGAGCTTGTATTGCTTTTCAAACACTCTCTGTAATTCGCCCTGCACCTCACTTGCCTTGAAATATTGCAGTAAGGCGGTAAGGTACGATGCAAGCTGATGAGGGTCGTGTGCTATGGGGTCTAAGTCATAGCGGTACTCATCATAATCGGGATAATCCCTTTCGATGTTGTTAATCTGTGCCTGCAACGCTGTTTCCAGTGCGGTGTAGTTGTTATTGGCGGCGATGAGTTCCTCGTTTTCGGAAGTGTAAGAGGTGGATACGACATTGGTTATCGCCCCTTGAAACATGACCGAACAGGAAGAAACCGCCCCGGCGATTAAGGCAATCATCAAAAAGAGGGCAAGCACAATGAGCAATACTTTTGGGTTTTTAGCAACTGCCGATACTGCCTTTGATACCGTGTCAGCCCCTTTTTTAACCGCTGATTTTATGGTCTTGGCGGTGGTCTGTGCTGCCTTTGTGTCTTTCCCGTACCGTGTGGCAATGTACTGTTTTTTAATGGCTCTTTTTTGCTGAAAGCGAGAAATAGGGTTACTTGCCGCCTGTGGGTTATCCCGAATACTTTTTTTATAAAGGACATTTACATCGGTTTGTATGCTCCTTTTCTCTGCCTTTGCCAGTGTACGGTAGGGCTTCAGCTTGTGAGAGTGATAGGCACTTTGGACACGGTGTACAGCAAATTCGCCTGCCTTTTCAGTGCCATGTGCCGCTTCAAGTCCTACATTATCCTGCTCATCTTCGCTGATTTTCTTATGGATAGCAGACAGGACAGCCCTCTCGGGAGCTTTTTTAATGCCATGCGAAAGTTTTGAGGGTGGCTTTGGTTTATCCACTTCCTCGAAATGCAAACGCACCTTTGTTTTGCCTGTGTCGGTATCAAAGGTGCGTTCTTTGGTTTTTACTGTTTTCTTCGGTATTTTCGCCTGTGCCTTTTCCAGTTTATCAGCCGCTTTTTCGGACTTTGCTATGGGCTTTTCTAAGGTTGGGTCAGCTCGTTCATCTTCAGTAAATTGCAGTCTTGATTGTTTTTTCATCGCACACCGCCTTTACTCCTGTTTGGTTTCGTCTAACTTGGTAGTCATAATGCTGTAAAGCTCAGTGTTTTTCGGGAATTTATCCACGAAAGGCAGAATGACATTGCCATAAAAGAGCAAGCCCTCGCCAACACCGCTGCCTGTCACATAAGAGAGCTGATGAGGGGAAATGTTGAGCTGCTTGGCAAGTATTTGTCTATCGCCTGCTGCTTGGTTGAGCATATACACGAAGTCGGAGTTTTCAAAGATGTTCTCCACCTCTCGAGAGGATAACAGGTCTTTGATGTTCTGCGTAATGGCTGTGGGAATACCGCCCCATTTACGAAAGCGTTTCCAAATCTCCACCGAGTAGGCGGCGGTCTGTTCTTCTTTGAGCAGCAAATGAAACTCGTCCATATAGTAGCGGGTGGAGCGTTTCTCCGCACGGTTTATGGTTACTCTGTTCCAAACTTGGTCTTGGACGATGAGCATACCGAGCTTTTTAAGCTGCTTGCCCAACTCCTTAATATCGTAGCAGACAGTACGGTTTGTAATATCCACATTTGTCCTGTGGTTGAACACGCTAAGACTACCTGTGACATAGATTTCAAGAGCTGAACGGATATGCTTTGCTTCTTTTTCCTCTTGTCTGCCCAAAGCATCGTAGAGGTCACCCAAAATCGGCATTTTGGCAGGGTCGGGGTTAGCAAGGTATTCTGCATAAACGAGAGTAACACAGCGGTCAATAATAGATTTTTCCACAGGGGTCAATCCCTCTTTGCCGCCAACAATCAGCTCACACAAGGAGAGGATAAAATCGCTTTTTAGGGCGAGGGGGCTATCGTCCTCACTGTAATTGAGGTTGATGTCCATAGGGTTGATATACTGGCTGCTTGTGGGCGATATTTTGATAACTTGTCCCTTGAGCCTTTGCACAAGGGAAAAATATTCGCCCTCGGGGTCGCACACGATGATGTCATCGGTGGTAATGAGAAATACATTGGTAATTTCTCGTTTAGCCGCAAAGGATTTACCACTGCCGGGTGTACCGAGGATAAGCCCGTTTGGGTTTTTGAGCTGCTTGCGGTCTACCATGATGAGGTTGCTTGACAGAGCATTTAAGCCATAGTATAAGGCTTCGCTGCCCGATTGGAAAAGCTCCTGTGTGGTAAAAGGCACAAAAATAGCGGTGCTTGAGGTGGTCAAGCTCCGCTGTATGGGTACAAGATTTTTTCCGAGGGGTAAGGAAGTCATAAAGCCCTGCTCCTGCTGATAATCAAGCCTTATGAGGGTGCAGTTGTGCTTGTTGGCAATGCCGCTTGCTTGGAGCAGGATATTGTCCAGTTCCATTTTGCTGTCGGCGGTATTTAGCACAAGGAATGTGATTAAAAACATTCGCTCGTTGCGGCTTTGCAGGTCGGCAAGGAGCTTCTTTGCTTCACCGCCATAGGTAGCAAGGTCTGACGGAATGATGTCCATGTCATACCCTGCACGGACAGCCTTTTTCTGTTCCTCAATCTTCATTTTATCGAGGTCGGTAATCTTACGCTTAATGGTTTTGATTGCTTTCATTTGGTCTACCGACTGAATGTGCATGGTGACAATGAGGTTGCTCTCCATTTCCAAAAAGTCGGACAGCACACGGTCATTCAGCTCGGGGGCGAGTATCTGCAAAAAGGATACCGCACCGTATTTATCGCCTGTTCTGAATGTGCCTTTCTCCTTAAACTCAAAAGAGGACGGGGCAATAAAGTCTTTTGTACTAAGCCCCGAGGGGGCAAGCCATTTCCACTCAAAGGAGAACGGGTCATTGCCACTCATACGAAGAATGTTGTGCATGAGCTTTAACCTCTGCTTTCCGTCAAGGGAGGTGAGCTGCACACCCAATCGCTTAAATGCGTTCCACAGGTCATTTTCAATGCGTTCAAGACGGGGCTTGGCGATTTTGATATTCTCGGCTTCAATACCAAAGGTAAGGTATTTTGTTTTCACAAGTCCGTTGTTGCCCCTTGCGAGCTGATTGTGCAGCATCTCGCTGTACTCTGTTCGGATACTATCGAAATCATCTGCCTGTGGAGCGATGAACACGCTTTTTTCAAAGTCCTTTGTATTTGCTGTGGTGTTTAAGAATGTGAGCTGAAATTTGATAGTGCTGTCAAAATAGTTGAGGAAGTCGCACCAACTTTCAAAGATAGCGGTCTTGTCCTCATTCTGTGCAATCTGATAATTGATGTCACCAAATTGCAGGGTTTTGGTGTAGAGCTTATCGCCCACATGACAAATACCATCGGGGAAGATATGACGGTAAGGGATACTGTCCTGTGCCGACTTTACTCCTTTGGGTTTATTATTCGCCCTTTGCACCGCACTTGCGATGTTTTGCTTTTCTGCCCGGGTGAGCTTTATGGGCTTCTTTTCGATTTTTGACAATTTGATTTACCTCCATGTCTAAGTGATATTGCCTTTCTAATAGCGGATAGAAATTATCCGTCATGTAAGGTCTTTGTTTCGGGTTAAGAAAACGCACTGCCGCATAGTTCTTGAGGATTACCTCGAGGGGCTGACCGTGCTTTTCATACATGGCAAACATGAACAGCGGCAGCATGAGAAGCATCATTACAAGCACCGCAGGGCTTGTGCCGATATAGTCCTTGAGAATGAAAAAGGCGGTAATCCTACCGCCAGTGCCGCCGAAAAACAGATAATTTGCCGTTTGGTAAGGTTTAGGGCAACCTTTGTTTTTACATTGCTTAAATCTTTTGGGATTGGTACATAAGCCATAAAATCCTCCTTTCTGCCTTGCTGTGCAAGGTCTTTAATGTGCTGAGAATATGCTCTTTGCCAATGTACCCGTCTTAAAGAGGGAGAAGCAGAGCAGTACCGTGTACATCATACAAGTCCAAATCGCTTTTATGGGGTCATCACCTGTTGCGATGGACTGAATAAGCACCGCATAAATGCCAACGCACACCATGATAAGGAAACCTTGAAATGCGAGGGCAAGCAGAGCTTTGAGGTAGTTGTTTCCCATGTTCCACTCCTTGCTTGACATTGTAGCAATGGGAATTGCTCCAAGAGAGGTCATGAGGTAGATTTCAAGCATTCTTCCATACACGATAATGAAAATGCAAACGGATAATGCCCACATGATTATCCCCATAAAGAAACTTTGCAGATACAGCCCCAAGAGTGAGCCTATATCCATTTGTAGCAAGCTCTCACGCAAGGCATCTAAGGTTTCAACTCCTACTGCGGTATCTCCGATAATCACTCCTGCCGCATTGGATATAACCGACTGTGCCACATCAAATATGCCCATCATAATGGGGAATGTGTTTGTTACAAGTACCACGGCAATAAAGGTTTTCATCATCCACTTGAAAATGTCCGAGGGTGGAAAGTCGTGCATATTGTTTCTGTCAATGACCATTTGTATCAGCTCGTAGCACATCACAAAGGTCAGAATTATTCCGGCTATGGGCATGATAACGGTGTCCGATAAGTTCTCAATCATGGAGAAAACACCGCCATTCCATTGTGACGGTGTTTTTCCCACATCTCCTGCAATCCTTGATACTTCCGAGTTGATGTTATCGAACAAGCCCGTTAGATTACCCATAATGCCGTCAACGAGCAGATTGGTTATCCACTCGTTGATTGCATCAATGATAAAATTCATCGGCTG
Source organism: Muricomes sp. (assembly GCA_049840515.1). Taxonomy (GTDB): domain Bacteria; phylum Bacillota; class Clostridia; order Lachnospirales; family Lachnospiraceae; genus Muricomes. The sequence goes on from JASGKW010000011.1 coordinate 55,331, forward strand.
TTATCTTAAAACAATCCGCTGAGAAGTGGTACAAGGGTCATGCCAATCAGTGCTACGCCACCGCCTGCCATGAGCTGCTTCATACCCTGTGATTTAGCACCGGGGTTATCGTTGCCGTACCCCTCAAGGAGATTGATAACTCCCCAAATTCCAAGTCCTGCTCCAAGAGCGATTACGAGTGTCTGCAATGCTGTTACTGCCTGATTAAAAAATTCCATAGTTTTTTTCTCCTTTAATTTTGTATTTGTTGGTTTGTGTTTTGGCAATAAAAAAACGCTGTTCACTGACAGCGTTAAAAGACAACAATCATAGGCAACACCTCCTTTCCGTGTGGCTTGTGTATATAAAAACCACCACCGTGAACGGTAGTGTTTATTGCCCGTCTGAGGGCGGTGACTCGGTTGTTTCTTCCTCCTTGCTTAAATCGTAAACCTCATACACATCGTTCGCTTTGAGCTTTAGTTTTGTGGATAAGAATTTCTCAATGTCAAAGGCATTTTTCTTGTCAAAGTCCGAGAGGTATTTGTAGCTCGGGTGCTTTGTAATATCGTACTTATCGCTGAAAAAGGGGCGAACACCTCTAAGCTGCAAAATACACTTTCCACCGTCCATGACAGATAGCTCGTCCATTGACATAAGCTCTTTTCCAAGCCGCTGATAATTGATACCGTAGCTCCTTTGGCTACCTCGGGTGTCGGAGGTATTGAACATATCAATGGTTTCTTTACCAAGGGTTTCTGTTAAATCCTTGAGGGTGGTTTTTTCCTTGCCACCGAGGAAAATCATGCTGTCACAGTTGCCGATAATGGTATCGGAATTGTCCTTGTAGAGTGCCTTGAGCTGTGATTGTGCCTGCAAAACAAGGCAAGCGGATATTTCACGACTGCGAATGGTTGCCATGAGCTTCTCAAGGTTTGGTATCTGCCCGATATTGGCACACTCGTCAATTAAGCACCGCACATGAACAGGCAAGCGACCGCCGTACACATCATCTGCTTTATCACAAAGCAAGTTAAATAACTGCGTGTAGCACATGGATACAAGGAAATTGAATGTTGCATCGGTGTCACTGATGATGATAAAGAGTGCTGTTTTCCTATCTCCGAGGGTATCAAGCTCCAGTTCGTCATAAGCGGTCAGTTCTCTAAGCTCTTTAATATCAAAGGGAGCGAGCCTTGCACCACAGCTAATTAAAATCGACTTCGCTGTTTTGCCTGCGGCTAATTTGTACTTCTTATATTGCCTTACGGCAAAGTGCTGAGGGTCTTTTTCCTCGAGCCTATCAAACATCAAATCCACATTGTTTTTAAATTCCTCATCGTCCTCACGGACTTCACTGGCATTGATAAACTCAATCAGCGTTGTGAAATTCTGCTCATCTTCGGGAGCTTCATAGTAGATATAGGCGATAAGGGCGGTATAGAGCAGGGTTTCCGCTTTCACCCAAAAATCATCGCCTGCCTTGCCCTCGCCTTTGGTGTTGGCAATGAGGGTGGTAACGAGCTTTAAAATATCCTTTTCACTTCTGATATAAGCAAAAGGATTGTAGTGCATGGATTTCTTGAAATTGATAGTGTTGAGGATTTTTACCTTATAGCCCTCACGGAGCAGCAGTTTTCCGCACTCAATGACGATACTGCCTTTCGGGTCGGTCACTACATAGGAGCTGTGGCACTGCATGAGGTTCGGTTTGAGCCAAAATCTTGTTTTACCACTGCCCGAGCCGCCTACAATCAGCACATTTTTATTTCGTGCTGTCTTTGGGTCTTTGGGTCGGTTATTCATCGTCAGCCGTTCCGTTTGGGTGAGCAGTACATTGTTTTGGAATGTGGGGTCTATATATGGCTCAATATCTTTTGCGTTGCCCCAACGGGCAGAGCCATACTCCACACCCTTACGGTACTTTTTTACATTCTTACTGCGAATATAGATTATCAACTTTAGTAATGCACCGATGGCAAGCCCGATGAGCAAGTCGGTGGGATAAAAGGACGGAAACGGTACTGCAAAAGCTCTCGATAAGCCCTCGCCCAAATTCAGTATCTTTTGCCCTAAATCAACACCGTTTGTGTACCGCCATGCTTCGGGCAGCTTTGTAAACAGCAGCCCCAACACAAGGTAGGGAATATTAAGGATAAGGAGCTTTTTCATTTTTTTACTCATAGGCTCTGCTCCTTGTTTTTGTGTTTTACCTTATCCACAACGGTATTTTTCACAATCTGAGCCAACTTTCTAAGCTCTGCAAGCACAGACGGTCGAGCGGCCTTTTTCACCATATCTGCGGTATATTCCTTAAAGGCATTGGTAATGGCATCGGCATCTTTGCCTTTGAAAAAGACCACATATTTCGGCGGTACTTCGTGCTTATCTTTCATAACCGCAAAGTCCACACCGTACTTCTTTGCCACACGCTCAAAATCTTTGATGTTTTGGTCGGTGATTTCAATACTGTTCATACCTTGACCTTGCTCGGCAAGCTGTTTTACCGATTGTTTTCCCTGTGGGATATTGGGGTGGGTCTTTTTGTCTTTCAAATGTGCAAGCAGTTTTAGCATTGCCTTTTTCAGCTCTCTGCCTGTGAGCTTGCCTGCACTGATGACAAGAGCAACGGTTTTTTGTTCCACTTCTTCCTGCATAAAAAATCCCTCCTTTCACGGTTTTTTCTGCGGTTATTCCTCTCTGCCTTGCCCCTTAACGGTTAAAATGCCCTCAAGGGTAGTTGCGGTGATATTCAGCCTTTGGGCGATAGCAATGTCGTTTTTCACATTTTCATCTACGATACTGCCGCACACCACAAGCACTCTCGCACGGCGTAGCATATCCCTTGCCATATCAATTCCGTCCTTATGCTCCTGCGGCACTCCGTCACACAGAAACAGGGGAAGATACAGCGGTGGGCAAACAGGGGTATAGCCTGCTTCATAGAGCTTTCTGCAATATTTAGCTGCCGTTTCAGTTACTTCAAACTCGTTGTTACTCCAAGCGGCGGTAATATAAGCCATTGGTTTTCTCATTTTGAATTTCTCCTTTCATTTTTTGGCATGAAAAAAGGCACTCTGCAAATTTCTTTACAAAGTGCCTTAACGGTTAGGACTGTATAAATCGTGATTGACTAAAGCGGAGTAGTAGTTGTCTATGGTAGACGGGGCATTAAAAAGGGCGGCGAGCAAATACCGCTTGATGTTCCGCACATAGGTGGTGTTTTTGTTTAAACAGTCAAACACATACTCAATGTGGGACGAGGTAATTCTCAGCATCTTGTCTTTCACAAGCCTTGCAGGGTAATCATCACCGGCAATGTTTATGGTGTCCTTTGTAGAACATAAGGTTTCGATGATGATGTCGGCTATTTCATCTAAACGCTCACGCATACCGATACCGCCGTGCTGCTTAAAATGCCTGTATTCAATATTCTCATAGACCATTTCTTTTACTTCTTCGTAAGTTTCACATCCTATCTCATCATATCCCGTTTTCTTGCTCCCGTAGGGATTTGATTGATAAGGATTTGATGTTTCAGTAATGAATAAATCTTTTTTTGATTTATCAATAGTTTGTAGATAAGTATTTAATTGGTGGGGTTCTTCCTGTATTGGCATAGCCTGTGTTGGATTTTCCAGTATAGGGCTTTCCTGTGCAGGCAAGCCCTCGGCAGGGAATGTGTCACCGCCTATGTTTTGAGGATACTCACGGATTGTATATTCCGTAGTGGTGAGCTGTCCTCGGTCATTCCTGACACGCTGACGGTGCATATATCCTGTGGTTTCAAGCTCCTTAATCGCCCCGTTAATACTGTCTATGCCGTCTTTGCAGATATAGGAAAGCCCTTTTACGGTGTAATCCCAATCCTCGGGGAGCGACAGCATAAGGGATAACAAGCCTTTTGCTTTGAGCGACAAGCCTTTATTGCGTAAATGGTGGTTTGCCATGACGGTGTAATCCTTTGTTTTTTCTATTCTGCACACAGCCATTTCCTCACTTCCTTTCGGTGCTGTTTTTACCTTATCGCTCTTGGCTTTGAGTACGTTTCTTATGCCAACTCTCCAATAGTTTAAGTATGGTTTCTTCCATTTTCTGCGGTGTATAGGACTTGGGAAAATACTTTCTGAGCTTATCGCTTGTAAGAGTTACCTTGTCGAGTTCGCCTTTCTTTTCCTCGCTCATAATGGCACACATGGCTTCAAGGGTACATTTGCCCTCGGCACTAAACTTTTTAAGCCGCTGTGCCTGCGAAAGAGAGGGGGTAGCCTGTTCCATATCCATTGCTTCAAGCAAGTTGGTCTGTTCCTCGGGCTTTAGGTAGGACAGTTCCACAGCAGGGTTAAAGGCGATTTTCTTATCATCTACCATGTCTAAAAGCTCGGGAATAAGCTCGGTTAAGCGGATATAGCGTTGTATTTGTCTTGCACTGTCGGGGGCATTTTCACTAAGAATATTAACGCTTCTTAAATTGTTGCCAACTTGGCTACCATTTTCTTTTGTGGGTCTGCCTGCCTTTCGTTTTATGGCATCTAACTTCATCTTATATGCAAAGGCTCGTTCACTCGGTAGGATGTTTTCTCTTTGCAGGTTGCTGTCAACCATAATGATGGTGGCGGCATCATCGTCAAGGTTACGGACAAGGACAGGCATAGTTTCAAGTCCTGCCAGTTCGCTTGCCCTGTGCCTGCGGTGTCCTGCCAAAAGTTCATAGCCGCCCTCATCACGGGGTCGGGCAATAGCAGGAACAAGCACACCGTATTTATTTATGCTTTCGGCGGTTTCTGCCATTGCTTCATCGTCTTTTACTTTGAAAGGGTGGTCTTTGAATGGAAACAGCTCTGTCAAGGCTATATCCATAACTCTTTCTCTGCCTGCATCGGCTCGGCTTTCCTCGGTGGAAAACAAATCATCTACCGATGTCAGATTTATGTTTTTGGCGGAGCTTTTCAATTTTCAACACCTCCTTTGTGAGTTCTCTGTAAGCATCTGCAACCTTGCCTTTGGGGTCATGGGCAAAAATGCTCTTGCCCTCGGCACTGATTTCGGCGGCTCGTACCGAATGGGGAATATCCGTGTTAAATATCTTGACTTTACTGCCATAGGTATCTCGAAGCAGGGTGCTGATGTCCTTTGCGAAGTTCGTGCGGCTATCCACCATTGTCAGCAGAATACCGTCTATTTGCAGTTTGGGGTTAATCTGCTTGCGTACCTTGTTTATGGTTTGGAAAAGCTGTTCTAAGCCCTTTGCAGGGAGATACTGAGCCTGCACGGGGATAATTACACAGTCTGCCGCCGCCAGTGCATTGACGGTCAGCATACCAAGTGAGGGCTGCGTATCAAGCAGGATATATTGATAGTCCTTTTTCACCGTATCAAGGTACTGCTTCAAAATGGTTTCTCTGCTCATAGCGTTGATGAGAGATACCTCCATGCCCGATAGCTCAATGTTGGCAGGGAGCAAATCCACACCCTCGGGATGGGAGATGATGCCCTCTTTGTGTTCTATGGGGCTGTCGGTAATTACCTTGCCCATGACGGTTGCAAGGGTGGTGGGGATATTGTCGGGCTGTGCGTGTCCTAAACTGATGGACAGTGAGCCTTGAGGGTCGCTGTCTACGATTAAAACCTTTTTGCCCTCCTGTGCCAGTCCTATGCCTAAGTTTGCACAAGTGGTTGTTTTGCCGACACCGCCTTTTTGCATGGCGATGGCGATTACTTTTGCGTTCAAGTTTTGTTCCTCCTTTCGATTTTGGGCATGAAAAATGCCCCTTACAAAATGTAAAGAGCAATTTCATATTTGTATTTAGTTTTCTATATTACTTGAAAATAAGTAAGAGCATCTTTGATAGCATCTACTTGAATAGGAGTGGGGTGCTTTCTCGGCTGTTTTAATGTTTCTACTGCATTAGGAGCATCGTACATGGGTAAACCTAAATCTCGCTTGACCTCGGCAATGTATGCTGTGTGTACCTTAAAGCTGTATTTTTCAAAGGATATATTCCTTTATCAGCTTGTAAGTAGTTTGCTGTTTTGGCTTGTATGCCTCTGCTTTTTCTACTATACTATTAAGAGGTATCATACCAACGCTGTTTCCAAAGTCCACAGATACGTTGATATAGCTGTCTGGAGCTTTGTGGGTCTTTGGTAATACCGTTGAGACAGTTTGCTTGATGTCGAAATAAGAGAGTTCTGAAACGGTTGAAAATACTAGGTTTGATAGATGATGTGATATAAAAATAAGTAATTTGACTTATTTTGCCCTTTGGTATGTGTATATAGGAACATATCAAAGGGTAATTTCTTAGTGAAATGGATACAAAAAGTTATCAGTGTGAAATATTGCGTTATTAATTAAGAATGGAGCATAATGGTATTAGCTCTTGTGCTATAGTAGATTCCGGGAATTCGACAGGTAACGAAGAGCGTCATGTCGGAATCATATCTAAAGAAAAATACGATGCGGTTCAGGCTTGAAATGACATCACGTAGTAATGTAGAGATAATCGAAAGTGTAGTTCATAGAAAAAGATGAAATATAGTTCGAAGAAAAGAGAAAAGAAATGATTGAAAAAATTAAATACAAATTATTTTATTTAGCATATTTTTGTGTTAGTAAAATTATGGAATGTGTGTTTTTTATTTATGAAATTATAAGACATCCAATTAGAAAAATTTCAGTTTGGTTTGTGGCTCTATTATTTTGGATAGTTTATGAAAATATTAAAGTGTCGATGAACGGTAAAGAAATGTTTATTATGTCGGCAGGACTGGTTTCTATAATGACATTTATTTCTAGTTATCTAGAAAACCAGACAATTGATATGGAGAAAAAAGAAAATTTTTACTTGGGCTTTAATGTAAAAAAATTGAGGTTTCATGATAATGTTTGGCTAAAAAGATTTAATAATGTTCCGTTAAAATTATTATTCTGGTTGATAGCTATCGTTCCGGTAATGATTTTGTACGCGGGCATTGGTTACAATACCGTAGTACTGTGTAAAATAGCTGATTTTATTAATAAAAATATTGTATGTATAAAATCGGTTTGGTTAGCGGTATTTGTCGTGAGTTCTTTTTATTGCGTTGCAATTCTAATTGAATCAGTTTCTTTATCTAGAGTTACTTTTTCACAAAGTTATTTATACAGAACGTCAAAAAGGATTGAAAAAAATATCATTGAAAGAAAGATCGAAGACTACTTTAAAGAAGAGTTTAAAAAAATTTTTAGTATTAAGTCTATCTTAAAACAGAACAACGAGTTCTATTCTAGTGTTGAAACATTAATAAATTATATTTTCAATAGAGGACGTGATGTAAGTAATAATGAAACTGAATTTAATGAGTATGTTAAATGGGCCTTTTGCAGTGAAAGAGATTTAATTGATAATCTATTAAGATGGATATTTAAATACAATGAAAATAATAAAAACAATAAACTTATTGGTTTGATCAAGTCATTTTTACTAGAGAAAAGCATGGAAATGCTTAGGCTATATTATAGTGTTAAGTGGAATACGATTAATTCAATTAAACAATGTAATGTCTCTACATTTGGGATTTTAGAAATTGCATATTATGATCTAAGAAAACTTCTTCACGTGGAAGAAAAAATGCATTCTAATGATAATTATAAAAATATTTTTTGGGGAGAATATAGAAAAAATGGATTTCAAATATACAGTAAAGATGTTGCTAAAAGTAATTTGTGTATATCGAAAATCGTTAATATTTTGGAAGAAAAAATTAAAAATATTGATTTTATAAATAATATCAGTGATGTAGATATTATTTTTAATATATTTGATGTTCTCAATGATATTGACTGTAAAACGAAAGGCCGGCTTTATTTTCCTCTTATATTTAATAACATGTATTTTCATGTTATTTATGACGATAAAGGATGTAGTAATATTGTAAGAGAATTTTCCAATAAAATAAAAAGCAAATATTTGGAAGATTATATTGTTAAAGAAAGAGAAGTTCAAAGTAAAAAAATATTAATGAGCGGAGACATTTTACCAAAAGAAAAAAATGAATATTTAGCAAGCTTTTTACCATTGAAAGATATTGTAAGCGTATTGATTTTCAGATTGGCTTATTCGGAACGTTCACATAGAGAAGTAATGAATTTGGAAGAGTTTAAAGTTTGGAAAAATGCTGTTTATTATAGAGAAGCACAAGGAGAGGATATTGAAGAATTAAAGAATCATAATTTCATACTTGAATTATGTGACACTATTAATAAATCATATGTATCACATTTTATATTTGATGATTTTTTGAAATGGGTATGGGCATCATTATTTGAAATATTCGATGATAAAAAATATAAGGAATTTATTGAATTTGGTAAAAAAGGAATTAGAAGGGATTTCTATTTAAATAGCTACATAGTTATAAGATTGCTGTTGTGTACATATAGCTATAAACCCTTTTCCTTGTATGGGTTTACGGATAATGATAAAGAGCAAATAAAAAATGAATTGTCAGATATTAAGGATATTTTGAATGAAGAAAGAATTCATATTTGATTGTAATATATGGATAGCCTAATCGAAAATAGAAACATCAAGACTATAGAAATGTTGTAAAACCTGGCTTGAAACAGCAAGTAGTCCCATTGGATTTATGGGTGTGGAAGACATGTTCCTCAAACCTATAAATCTTTGACATGTTCCCGCAAACCTCGAAATCACTAAGAATTGGTTGATATGTTCCCATGGACTAAGACATCAATAATGACCACTCGTGCCATGTTGAGTGCGTAGTATTGATGTCCAGGTTTGATAAGTAGTGTGCGAAAAAGCCCTGAAAACAAAGGGCTCTGTAAAATTTAATGTATTTTGAAGACATCAAAGTTGCAGAAATTACTACAGATTTTTTTAATTATTATTGACAACTAAAAATAAACATGATATATTCAAAACAGTGTTTTAAAACAATGTTTTGAATGTGCCATGGAGGTGCCGTATGGCAAAACAAATCGAAGGGGTTTATGAGAAAGTTCTGGAATGTGCACGAGTCGAATTTCTTGATAAAGGTTACAATGATGCACCATTGCGTACAATTGCACAAAATGCAGGTAGTAGTACGGGATCTATTTATACACGTTTTGGGGACAAGAAGGGTTTATTTTACGCATCGGTATCCCCTGCTTTGGATGGATTAAAAGAGTGGTTCGGTTATGAACAAGAGATTTTTGATAAAAGAAATATAGCGGATAAAAAAAATGATAACTTTGATTACTCCCGTGACAATTTCTGTTGCTTTTTTCGATTATGTGTATAACCATTACGATGAATTCAAACTTCTTATATCCTGTTCTCCTGAAGGAACAATATTCTCTACTTTTATTCATGATATTGTTTTGATAGACGTGGAATACACCTTGAAATTTATTCATGATACGAGCCCTGAACTTTTGGAAACCGGAAGAATTACAGAGGGTTTGGTTCATATGTTATCCAGTGGCTTTTTCACCGGGATTTTTGAAACAGTAGCACATGATATGGATAAGAAGTGTGCTCAGGAACAGGTGGGAAAGATGCAGCGCTTTTATCAAGTTGGATGGAAAAGTCTCATGGCAGGAGGAGGTCATGTTGAAAAATTATGATGTGCATATTGATGAAGATGGGTGGGTGCTTTGCCCGCATTGCAAATGCAAAACTCGAACAAAGGTAAAAGCAGATACTATTCTTGTAAATTATCCCTTGTATTGTCCGAAATGCAGACGAGAAACAACGATTCAAGTAAATCTTGGCAAACAATTGGAGACCAGACGCTAAGACGCAGAGCCGATATTTGTGATTTATAATTACACAAATATTGGCTCTTTATTTTATTATAGGAAAGTGCGCCCTATGATAAAAAAATGCTCCGCAAGGATCGCACTGTGGCGGAGTGGAAGATGTTGCTGACGCAACCCGCCACAGGCGGAGAATCTCGCAAGCGAGATTCTTTCTTATTATCAATGAGTTAGCCAAATCTAACTACATACAAGGAGGTAATTTAATGTCAAAACAGAAACAACAAGGTCCCTTTAAACGCCTTAAAGTCTTTGTACAACCGTATCAATCAAAATTTAATCTTTCTATTATATTGGCTATTCTTGGAGTTGCATCAGGATTTAATCTCCATACTTTGCAGTTGCAAGAACTCTGGTGCATTTAATGTCAGGAGGGACTGAGTTTTCATTTTATCTGCAATGGTGTGGAATTGCTGCTGCGGGGTATATTCTTAGAGTCATATTTGCCAATTGGTCAACCTCTGTATCCCATCAAGCTACATATTGTGTGTTGAGAGATATTCGGAAGGCACTGGTTTCTAAGCTTTCAAGACTTCCAATGGGAACTTTGTTAGATAAACCATCTGGAGAATATAAGGGTATTATTGTTGATCGTGTAGAAAGCTTAGAAACACCTTTAGCACATTTACTTCCTGAAATGACAGCTAATATTTTAATTCCTATTGCTATGTTTTTATATTTGCTTATTTTGGATTGGCGCATGGCACTTGTTTCATTAATTACATTGCCATTAGGAATGATTTTTATGATGGGAGTAATGAGAATATATCCAAAACAATATGAAACTGCTGTCAAAACAAGCACCCAAATGAACAATGCAGTGGTGGAATATGTCAATGGAATTGAGGTTATAAAAGCCTTCAATCAAAGTGCAGCTTCTTATCAAAAGTATTCGGATGCAGTCAAAGATAATGCCTCATTTTTCTATAACTGGATGAAAAGTGCTCAATGGCCCATGTCGGCATATACTGCGATTTGTCCGGCTGTACTGCTGACTGTTTTGCCTGTTGGGTTTTTATTTTATATAAGCGGCAGTCTTACTGCACCAAATTTTATGACCATTATCATACTTTCTTTAAGTATTGTAGGACCTATTCTTGCAGCTACTAATTTTACTGATGATCTTGCCAGAGTTGGTACAGTTGTAGATATTGTAGAGGAAATTATGAATTCCCCTGAATTGGTGCGTCCAAACAAGCCTGTAGAGCTTAATGACTTAACAATCCAACTTCAAGACGTAACTTTTGCCTACCATCAAGATGATTCCGGGAATGTATTGAATGGTGTAAATTTATCTATAAAACCAGGAACAGTAACGGCACTTGTTGGTCCGTCTGGTTCTGGAAAATCAACCATAACTAAGTTAATTGCAGGCTTTTGGGATGCAACAGGTGGTTCTATTACCTTGGGAGGAATTAATGTGAAAAGTATTCCTCAAAATCAGCTTTCAGAACAAATTGCTTATGTATCTCAAGATAACTATCTTTTTGATGATACCATTCGTGAAAATATCCGTATGGGTAAAAAGTCTGCTACAGACGCAGAGGTTGAAAAGGCGGCAAAAGATGCAGGCTGTGATGCCTTTATCCGATTCCTGGAAAAAGGATATGATACCAATGTTGGTGGAGCAGGTGGGCATCTCTCTGGCGGAGAACGTCAGAGGATAGCTATTGCAAGAGCAATGCTAAAGAATGCTCCTATTGTCATTATGGATGAGGCAACAGCATACATTGACCCGGAGAATGAGGCTATTGTACAAAAGGCAGTTGGAAAATTGGTATCCGGAAAAACACTGATTGTAATTGCTCATAGACTATCCACTATTACGGATTCAGATCAAATAGTTGTTATTGATAATGGAAATGTTGCGGCATCGGGAACACAAGAAGAATTACTGAAGACTTGCAGGCTCTATCAGGAAATGTGGCAAGCACATATGGGGGCAAAGGATGGTGAAGAAGAATGATTAACGTATTCAAAAAAATATGGCATTTCTCAGGAGCTGAACAAGGAAATATTCGTAAGTCCATTATTCTAGGCTTAATTAATGCTATTTTTCATGCTGTACAATTTAGTGCCATTTTTGTTGTTCTTGGAGCATTGGTTAGCAATGAAAGCAATAATTCTGTTGTTTGGATTTCTTTAGGTCTTATGTTGTTAAGTGTAATCGGGCAGATTACAACTCGATATTATTCTCAGCTGCAAAGAACTCATGCCGGTTATTTTATGGTGGCAAATAAAAGAATCCAAATCGGAGATAAGCTAAAAAGCGTACCCATGGGATTTTTCAACAAAAATAATCTTGGAAATATTACAGGCGTTGCTACCAGCATACTTAGTGATGTAGAAAATACCGCTCCGGTCGTTTTAGTAACTACACTTGGCGGATTTATAAATGCTGTTGTGTTTGCTGCGATTATTTTCATTTTCGATTGGAGAATTGGGTTTATCGTACTTCTTGGAATATTACTATTTCTTTGGATTACTTCTCTTATGGAAAGAAAATCTAAAAGAGATGCGCCTAAACGTCAAAAGGCACAGGAATCTCTTGTGGGTGCTGTATTAGAAACTGTACAAGGGATGGCAGTTGTAAAAGCATTTAATTTAGACAATGATAAAAACAAACGTATTGATAACACAATTGAAGATAGCTGTGAAAAGAATGCTGTGCTTGAAAAAGCCATGACACCTTACATTGCGGTTCAGCAAGTCATCTTGGATTTATGTAGTGTAGTTATTATCTCACTTTCTATATGGTTTTATCTAAATGGAGCTATGAGCCTGGTAAATTGCCTAATGATGATGATTGCGTCCTTCATGATTTTTGGACAGCTTAAATCCGCTGGAAGTGGTACTGCGACCCTGCGTCTTACGGAGACTTCCATTGACAGAGCAAATACAATGGACAATGTTTCTATTATGGATGAAGGTGGAAAAGCAATTCAGCCAAATAACTATAATATTGATTTTCATCAAGTCAGTTTCGCTTATGAAAAACGACAAATCTTAAATGATATAAATATTTCAATCCCCGAAAAGACGATGACGGCAATTGTTGGGCCATCAGGCTCTGGAAAAACAACGCTCTGTAATTTAATTGCTCGGTTTTGGGATGTGAATAGTGGCTTTGTTTCCATTGGCGGCAGAAATGTTACAGAATACACATTGGATAGTCTGATGACAAATGTGAGTATGGTTTTTCAAAATGTATATCTGTTTGCAGATACTATTGAGAATAATATAAAGTTTGGAAAACCGGATGCAACTCACGAGGAAGTAGTTGAGGCTGCAAAGCGTGCTTGTTGTGATGAATTCATCTCTGAATTGCCGGATGGTTATAATACCCTGATTGGTGAAGGCGGAGCCTCTCTTTCTGGCGGAGAAAAGCAAAGAATTTCCATAGCACGAGCAATGTTGAAGGATGCTCCTATTGTCATTTTTGACGAAGCGACCGCCAATGTGGACCCAGAGAATGAAGAACGCCTGCAATCTGCCATAGAAGAATTGACCAAGGATAAAACTATTATTATGATTGCACACAGGTTAAAAACAGTTCGTAATGCGGATCAAATCCTAGTTTTAAAAGATGGTGCTGTTGTGCAGCAAGGAACTCATGAGAAATTGATTCAAGAAAATGGCATTTACACAGACTTTGTACTTGGAAGAAAGAGTGCAATCGGCTGGAAACTGAGAAAATTTAATGAATAGTTTGGAGGAACAGAATTGAGTACAAAACGATTTATATTTCATAAAATTATTCAGTTGTGTCTAACGCTATTTTTCGTTACAGGAATTACATTTATTTTGATGAGATTTTCTCCAATTGATGCAGCAGAAGCTTATGCTCGTAGGAGTTTCCGTGTTTCATACGAGGACATCGAGTTAATTCGGGAGCAAATGGGATTGAATAAGTCACTGATCGTACAGTATGCTGATTGGTTGGGCAAAGCTGTTCGTCTGGACTTTGGAAAATCTCTTGTTAATAACAGGGATGTATTTACAGATATTATGGGAGCAGGCAGGGTTTCAGCTCTGATTGTGCTGCTTGCAGCCGTTATTCAAGCAGTGGGAGCACTTATTTTTGGTGGAGTGAGCTATCTCACTCGAAGGAATATTACCGGGAAAATATTGCGTATCTTGGCAATTGCAGCTATTTCCATCCCGGCATTCTACATTGCATCCATATTCATAGACGTATTGGCTGTAAGATGGAAATGGATAGGTGTTGCCGGCAACACAGGATTTATGCGGTACTTCCCCGCTGCTTTTTGCTTATCCGTAGGGGGAATTGCATTTTTTGGACAGATGATAGAAAAAGCAATTACACGAGCGATGAATGATGAAAGTATTCTATATGCTCGTTGCAGAGGACTAAGCGATAAGTATCTTGTTGCTCGTTATGCAGCCCCCCAAGCTGTAATTTCTATAGTTCCAACTTTTATGCAGATGATGGGTATGTGCATGGCAGGCTCAGCTATAGTGGAAAATATATTTTCTCTACCTGGCTTAGGCTATCTGATTATACAAAGTTTAATTAATAGAGACTTGCCAGTAATTTTTGCTACTGTTTTGTTTCTGGCATTTGCACTGGCATTATTTAACATTCTCGCTGATATAATCCAGCGTATCTTACTAAATAGACAAGGAGGTTAAAATTTGAGGATATTGAAATTAGTTTTACCCATATTTGTGCTTACGTTTTGTGCACTGGGATTTTTGATTGCCCCACATAACCCTCATGCAATGATTGCCTCCAACAAGTATGCCCTTGCTGGCGCAGCTTACCCTTTTGGGGCAGATCAATATGGTCGATGTGTGTTTTCAAGGATTTTATATGGTGGGCAAGTGACACTTGGAATCGTCCTGATTGGTGCAGCTATTGTACTAATCGTTGGTATAGTTATTGGCTTGTTTCTCGGCAGAATTGGCGAAAAAAAGGGATTGTTATGGAGCAGTATATTAGATGCCGTCACAGCGATTCCTCCATTAGCATATTTGATTATTTTTATTGGTATTTGGGGCAATAGTATCCCAACAATGCTAGTCGCCTTAACTGTTTCACTTATTCTGCGTATGATTAAACTGGTTAAGACACAAACCGAAATAGAGCTTGAAAAAGCGTATATTCTCTGTGCGGTTTCCTCTGGGGCATCAAAGGGACGAGTTCTTTTTGTACATATATTACCAAATATAATTCGTCCCTTGGTTCACTTTCTGTGTCTTTCATGTGCAGAGATGATTATGAGTATATCTGCGTTCTCCTTCATAGGTCTTAACCTTGGAGATAGCGTAATTGACTGGGGAAGTATGCTGCAAGAGAGTCGAATGGTAGCATCCATTCGCCCTGCACTGGCTTATCTGCCAATCTTATTTATATTCGCTTGCACTCTTTCTTTTCATGTAATTGCAAAGCAGCTGGAAGGCGGTGAAGAAAATGCTTGAAGTAAGAAATCTCTCTGTTTATACATCAAAGTCAAAAATGCTTTTGGGAGATATAAACTTTACTTTCCGGCAGGGAGTTTGTGCAGGAATAACTGGTCCTAGCGGGTCTGGGAAAACGACCTTATTGAAAGTTATTTTAGGTGTATTAAGTGAAAATGTTGTGGTAAAGCAAGGTGAGATTCTGCTCGATGGTAATGATTTGTTAAAAATGGATGCAAAGGAAAGAAGGAATCTCTGTGGAACTCGATTTGGTTTTATTCCGCAAAGCCCTATGGCTGCATTCAATCCATATGTTTCAGTGGGTTCTCAAATGTCAGAAACATTCAGGAAACGCTTGGGGCTAGGCAAGAGTAGTGCAAAACAACTCAGCATGGAGATGCTTAAAAAAGTGAATTTATCTGATACAGATAGAGTTTACAATGCCCGATCGAGCCAACTTTCCGGCGGAATGCTGCAAAGAATCACCATGGCCATATTATTAGGTCTTGAACCCAGTTATATTTTTGCAGACGAACCTACCTCTGCATTGGATGAAAGAAACAGACAGGAATTTTTGATAGCTCAACTCATGGAGTTGAAAGTTAAATCATCTATTTTATTTGTATCCCATGATGACGATGCAATTAAGCAATTATGTGATGAGATACTGATTTTACAAAATGGAAAGGTAGTGGAGCAAGGCAGAAGTGACACAATTTTCTCAAGTCCACAAAATAGTTGGACACGAGATTTTGTGACAGTTTCAAATGAGCAGAGAGAGGAGGTGTGGATGTGGAACAAATCACAGTAGATGGTGTGACGATGAAGTACAGAGATTCTCTTGGAAAAAGTTTTACAGCATTGAGGGATATTTCTTTTGTTTGGCCACAAGGTCAAAATATTAGCCTGATTGGAGAAAGTGGATCTGGCAAGAGTACATTGGCCAGATTGCTTATAGGTATAGAAACACCTACAAAGGGGCGTATTCTTTGGAATGAGGATAATATAGATGCATGGAGTTATAACGTATGGAGAATAAAACGTACGAAAATTCAAGCGGTTTTTCAGGATTCTTATGGGTCACTGAATAAAAGGCTTTCTGTATATAGAAACATGGAAGAAGCTCTACTAAATTTAACATCGCTTAAAAAAGGAGAGCGTAAACAACGGATTGATGAGTTAATAGCACTTACAGGGACAGACAGAGCGCTATTAGAAACACCAGTCAGAAATTTATCAGGAGGTGAACAACGACGTGTATCCTTGTTAAGAGCTTTGTCCATTCGTCCCGACTATTTAATTTTAGATGAGATAACAAGTGGACTGGATTTGATTTCACAAAAGTCAATTACAGAGGTACTAAAGAAATTTCATCAAGAATACAAATGCAGCTATATGCTCATTACCCATGATATGAAATTCGCATATAGTCTATCTGAAAAGATTTACGAACTATGCGAAGGACAGATCGTGCAAATCGGTAAATTGAAAAAATAAAATACAAAAAAGGAAAGGAAAAATTATGAAAAATCTAAAATTATTTCACACAAAATCATTCATGTCGTTTATGACTTTATTTCTTACTATGGCTATTCTACTGACTGCATGCAGTAGTCCTACACAAAATGGAGATAACAGTCAAGACAATCAAGAATCAAATAAGAAAACACTAACAATGGCAATTGCTGCTGAAACAACAACCCTTTCCACGCTCTATATGGTAAATGATAATTACAGCACTGCTCAGCTTGTTTATGAGAATTTAGTTAATTTCCATAATGGACAAGTTGTACCTGGATTGGCAGAAAGTTGGGAATATAACGAAGATCAAACCGAACTTACATTTCATCTAAGAAAGGATGTTCAGTTCCATAACGGCACTCCATTTACCGCAGAGGTAGTCAAAAAGAATTTAGAGCATAAACACTCCAATCCTGCTTTCTATTCACTGAAAGGTATTACCGACATCACAGATATGCAGGTTATTGATGAACATACCTTGAAAATCACATTCTCTCACCCATTTTATGCATATCTTCAAGACTTCTGCTGGCCTGATGTAAATCCTATCGTGGCAGAAGAACTATTGATTGAGGGTGACTTTCAAACGGTTGCAGGAGTTATTGGCACTGGTCCATATATCTATGATGAAATTGTACCGGGACAATATACCCGATTTGTAAGGAATGAAAACTATTGGGGTGAAAAACCGGATTTTGAGGAAGTCATTGTAAAATATATTCCTGACTCTAATTCCAGAATTCAAGCTCTTAAAACCGGCGAAATTGATATGATTTTTGGCAGCGCACTGATTAGTTATGATGAATATGAGCAAATTATTAAATTAGATGGTATTGAGGGACAGGTTGCAGAGGCAGATACTCGTGTCAGAGATATTACCTTAAATGCATCCCGCCCTCTAATGAATGATCTTAATGTAAGAAAAGCTATTGCTTATGCAATCAACAAAGAGGAAATAACGGAAACTATTTTTTCAGGCTATGAACCCCCAGCGGATATTCCTGCTACTCATGATACACCGTATGCGGATATAGAGCTTGATGTCAAATTCTCCTATGATCCAGACAAGGCAGCAGCATTGTTAGAAGAATCAGGTTGGATTCTCAATGAAAAAACAGGCATTCGTGAAAAAGACGGGCAGCCCCTTAGTCTTGTAATGACTATGGAGGAATTATTTGATGCTGGTACAAAGCCAGTAGCCAATATTCTGAAAAGCCAGATGCAAAAGGTTGGTATTGATTTAAACATTAAAGGGCAGGAACAGATGCAATGGTATGCTGATTACCTTGCCGGAGACTTTGATATTACATTATGGCATACACAAGCAGCCTTTGCATCTCCACATACATGGTTTACACCAATGGATACAATGTATCCTCAAACTGCCTCATTAAAAGGATTAGATGATGCTGATGAGTTCTTTGAAGTAATCAATAAACTGGTGAATATGACAGATGATGACGAGATCAGAGAAACTTACACATATCTTTTTAATTATAATCTTGGCAATGTAATTGATATTCCGCTGACATATCAAAAAGACATGATTGTCTACAATTCAGAAAAGATTGCAGGATATACGTTTACAAGAGTTCCTTACTTCTTCGATATCCTATCCTTAGAGGCTAAGTAAGAAATCACAATATTAGGGTTTCCTGCACTGTGCTTTACTGATGCCGAGCATATGTGAAAGTGTAAATGCCGGAATGACTGGAGAAAAGAAGCCAGCGGCGGAACTGGTCAGTACGCTGACAAAGCTGCAAAGATTTTGTTTTGCATAATTATTCTCCTGTATGATAATCTGCCGGAAGCTGGGCGCGAAAATACAAAAAATGACTCCTGCAAATAAACCTGAAAAGGCTTGTTTGCAGGAGTCATTAGCTATGAGCAGTTTAAGGAGAACAGCTGAATTTTTTGTAAAACTTATTTTGACTATTTTGGTCTTTCATATCAAAAAATAAAATGGGATAAGGATTTTCCCCCGACCACGCCCAATAAACTGAGACCAAGGTTCAGCACAACATTAATGAACGCAAGAAAGTAGCTGCCATTGGAAAAAAATGTTACAGTTTCATAGCTGAAAGTGGAGAAAGTAGTCAGCCCTCCCATAATACCCGTGGTCAAAAAAAGTCTCATATTAGGCGAAATAAAATCTGTGAATGAAGAAAGTTCAAAAATAAATCCAATCAGTATGCCACCAACGACATTTACAATCAGTGTACCATATGCGAATTGTCCGCCAAAAACATTGGATGAACCTTTTGATATGACATAGCGAAGAATTGAACCAATAAATCCACCTATTCCAACAAATAATATTTTTTGTATATCAATCACCTCCTTTATACAGCAAATGACCCCTACTTTTAATATGGCAAAAAGTAGGAGTCATCAGCATTATGCGTTTAAGGTGAACTCCATCACCTGTAAATAAACTTAATCATGGATATAATTATACTGCAACTTGGGATATTTGCAAGCACGAAAGGAAAAATTTCATCATCATTTTTTGTGATTTCATTATAAGTCACTATAACTGCTTGATTTTTTATTTCTACCATCATATAATAAAGCTAAGATAAAAACGAAGTTTTTCCAAGATGTGAGACTAAACCGCTGAGGAGCTGATGACTTTTGCTTGAGGCAGATTCGTCGGTTTTTTTGCATTGGCAGATTTGGCAGTTTAGTAGAAAGAGGGTGGTCTTTTGGGTAAATGCGTTATGAGAATTGTCATCAATGAGGAACGTAAAAAAAATGAAGCCACGTATGAAGACATCATTCAGTACCTTTGGCAGAATGGTGTACCAGGAGCTACTGCATTTCGAAGTACTGCCAGTATTGATGATAAGGAGCAGCTGCATTCTAAATTACTGGAAGATGTCTATTTCAATGACCTGGCAATTATTATCGAATCCGTAATGGAGTGGTCTATGGCGGATTCCTTGACAGAGTCCTTGAAAATACTGGTTGGCAAAGGTCAGATCAGTTTTTACGATGAGAAGGAAAGAGATGAAAATATGGATTTGATGTATGATATTCGGATTTATACACAGGAACATGCGGTCATATTTAAACAAAATGAATACGAAAAAGTGCTGAATGCGCTGAAAGAATCAGGGGTAAAGTGGGCGACTGTTTCAAAGGGAATCGCAGGCTATGGAGAAAACCATAAAAAGATCCATCAGAAGATGTTTTCTCTCAGCATAAACGAACCGATTCTGATTGAGTGTCTGACTACAGAAGCCCGCCTTAAGGAGGTTCTGGACAAAATAAATGGAATCATTACGGAAGGAACAATCTGCACGATTCCGGTTCAGGTATATATTGATAAGTAGGAAACGTTGATAAAAATAAAGCATACGGGAATGAGGTTCCCTCAAGGTGATAATCGAAACAGCGAAAGGCTGATGACTTCTATCTGAATTAGGAGCGTCGGCCTTTTGATATATAGAAAGCATATGTAAATGAAAAAAATCACATTGTCAAACTACTACAAGTATATTTTTTTAATCCAGATAATACATTTACAAGAAGAGGTTTATGAAGGGCATCTGTATATGTCTGATCAAACAGTTAATTATGCGACGAATCCAAGTGATTCCACAAGATATGAGATATTAAGAAATGCTTTTACAAACGCCGGACGGCCGCAGGATTTTGAAAATGTAGTTGAATTATTGAATCCCCCGCCTGATATTACTTCCTATGCTACTCCTGGAGCGCATAAAAAGCTTAAAATAGGTATAATCGGTGCAGGTCTGGCAGGTTTATCCGCTGCCTTTGAGTTGAGGAAGATTGGAGCGGAAATCACACTGTATGATGCTATGGCAGACCGTATAGGAGGAAGGGTATATACATATTATTTTGATCAAAGCAGGCGGTATTACGGGGAATTTGGCCCTATGAGGATTCCAGTCTCCCATGGTACAACCTGGCATTATATAAATTTGTTGCATTTAAATACCATTTCGCTTACTTCCCCTTTTTCTAACAATTTTATTTATGTTCATGATACCAGAATACGGAGAGAGCGTGACGGGAGTAATATAAAGAAATATTTATATCCTTTATTTAATCTTACTGATTATGAAAAGTCTTTGTCATGGCCTGAGTTAAATGATTATGCTTTTGATTCCGCTCTGCTAAGCCTTTCACCTGATACCCGGAGAGAATTGCTGCAGATTCTGCCGGCGTATTCACCGGATTACTCAGTTTATTTAAACAACAGTATCAGGGGGATGCTGGAGATGCGCGGGTTAAGTCAGGATGCCATAAATTTAATAGGCAGTACGGACCCTCTGACCGGAGGTCTTATCAATACTAGTTACGGTGAATCCATTCAGGAGTTATATTCCATGGATTTTTTGAATACTTACCGGATAGAGGGCGGTATGGTTAACCTCCCTTGTGCTTTTTATAATTCTCTTATCTCCCACAGACCGAAAGAATATGACATTGCTCCGGATTTGCTTGGTAATGTTAATATCAATCTTGGCCATAATATAACGGGTATTTATCAAAAGTCCCCTGGAAGTAAAGTTATTCTAAAATATAATAATAGCTGCAGGACAAATATGTATGAAGAATTTGATTATGTCATCTGCGCCATTCCGTTTTCTACCTTGCGGGAAGTGGACATAAAACCATTTTTCAGCAATCAGAAAATGCAGGCCATCCGGGAATTATTTTATACGGATTCCTTAAAAGCTGCCTTTTTCTGTAATCGCCGTTTTTGGGAGGAAAATACATCATATGGAGATATGAATGGAGGTATTTCTTTTACAGATTTGCCGATTCAGTCCATTCTATATCCCTCAGACCATATCCATTGTGAGGAGCCTTCTTCATGCTCGCCATTTGAGCCAGGCGTATTAACTTCTTCCTATAATGTAAATCAGGATTCTGTGCGGGTTGCGAATCAAAGCAAAAGAGGGCAGTTTATGCTGATTAAGAGAAATGTGGAAGAGGTTCATGGACTGCCGGAAAATTTCTTGGATTCTATTGTGGAATGCTATAAAACTGTAGATTGGAACCAGCAGCAGTGGTTTCGGGGAGCATTTGCCATAAATCTTCCAGGTCAAAAGATAAATTTTGCCCATGCTATCCTTGAACCAGAATATAATAACCGTGTGTTTTTTGCCGGAGAACATACTTCCGTAAAGCATGGCTGGATGCAGGGGGCTTTATATAGCGGTATGCTGGCAGCAAATACACTGGCGATGAATCTGAGGCGATATTAATCATGCTCCAACCAAGGAAAATATCTTGTCTCTCCACTTGTTATTTGTTATAATATATACCTATTGAACCACTAAAGTTTAAGAAGGTAAACTTATTGAACCACTAATGTCCAGTAAGATATCTTACTTTAACAGCATTCCCGCAGGTTTGGAATGCTGTTTATTATATTTGGACAAAGAGCAAAATGAGTTTGGGAAGTATAGCAGCACGCTTGCTCCAGGCCTGTCAGTGTGAAGACAGAACAAGCTGCTTTTGGAGAAACACTTTAAGAAGGTGAGGAGTATGGAATTTCAATTTGAGGAGAAGCACTATCAATTATTGTTTGAAAACTGCATGGATGCCATATTATTAACATCAGTGTCTGGTGAAATATACCGTGCGAATCCAGCGGCCTGTAAGCTGTTTGGAAAAACCGAGGAAGAACTGTGCAAAGGCGGCCGCGCCGCTATTATTGATTTGGGTGATCCTAAGGTAGTGCTTTCCATGAGGGAGAGAAAGAAGACTGGGTCAGTCAGGTCAGAGCTGACATTTATTAAAGCTGACGGGAGTAAATTTTTGGCAGAATGTACATCAGCAATGTTCCAGGATGAAAGGGGCGTAGTCCTTACGGCAATGACCTTCCGTGATATTACTTCTTTCAGACAGAGGGAAGAAGATTTAATCAGGAGTCAGGAAGAGATGGTTTTTCTTGCCACCTATGATTATCTGACCGGTGCTTTTAACAGGGGCAGTTTTATCCAAAAGCTGAATGCAGATATAGATGATGTGCGTTTTAAAAAGACTGCAATCTCCCTGCTTTTAGTTGACATAGATTATTTCAAGCAAATCAATGACAGATATGGCCATCCGGGCGGGGATATTATCCTTAAGCGCTTTGTGGAGTGTGTGCATACAAAGCTGGATGAGCACGATTATATTGGCAGGCTTGGCGGAGATGAGTTTGTAATATGTCTCTCAGATACAACTCTGTCTGATGCGGCAGACAGGGCTGAACAGATAAGAACCGCAGTGGAAGCTTTAAATATTTATTTCAATTTACACCTGATTAAGATTACGATTAGTGTTGGAGTCGTTCAATACGAGATGAAAATGCCTATGGACGCAGACACTTTTATTTCAAAGGCAGATAATTATTTGTACCAGGCAAAAACAAATAGAAATTGTGTAGTGAGTGAAAGACAGAGAAATGAGAAAACTATAAAATCTGTATGAGATAAGAAAGCATACTTCTTGAACTGCTAACGTTCAAGAAGGTGTTAGATATTTTCATATTAAACCACTTTATTATTTAATAATTTTTGACTATGCTATTGATATGATACACTTATTGAGATATAATATTATTAAACTAATTCGTATCAATTGAGATTGATTACAATATAAATATACAAGATACATAAAATGCAGACAAGCCATTGATATGAGAGATAAGTTATGATACAGGTAGAATGGCAAAGTCAAATATGTGCGCTGCGGGAGCATTAAAACACCCGTAAATATATAAAACAAAGAAAGGAGAATGATATGAGAAGTTTTACTAAATTAGATTTGCAGTATGCACACAGGTTTTATGGGTTCCAGGGGGAAGCACAATATTTGCACGGACACACCGGGGTACTGACACTTGAAGTTGAGTACACTGTTAATCCAGGAGTTAATATGGTATTCCCTTGTAATGAAATCCAGAAGACCGCATGGGAAGTTTTGCAGAACTTTGACCATGCTCTGGTTTTAAGGGAAGATGATCCTTTGTTACCTGCGATTCTCGATGTATATGAAAAACAAGGCATTAAGGACGGCGCACCGACCAATAAGCAAAAAGGTCCGGCTTTCAAAACGGAACTTGCAACAGCATATCCGGAATGTCGTTTGGTTGTTACAAAAGAGACAATGACCGTTGAAGGTATGATTAAGATAGTTTATGACTTACTGAAGGATAAACTGAACATAGTTAAAATCACATTTACCAGTGGAGTAAATGGCGCTACGGAGGAATATGAACCGAAGAGTGATCTTGACCGCTGCCCATTATGCGGTATTGCGTTAGATGAAAATGGTGTATGTCCAAAATGCGGATACAGAAAGAACTAATCTAATTTAATATTTAAACCTTTGACTCTCTGATGAAGGTCGGGGTAAAAACAGTTAAGGCATAGGAACGAAAAGTTCCTATGCCTTCTGCTTTGTCAAAACAGTAGGATATGGCTATCCGATTAGATGACCTGTGTGATATAATAATCAGGTAAGTTTATTAATTAGAGGTAGGTTATACATGGAAAATACACAGACAGTACTTGAAACGAAAGCGAATCGTGACCGTGTCATTATCAGGACCAGCATGATTGAAAGCCTTACAAATGTATTGAAACTTTCATGCGAAAACTGTGAATTTTGATGTGTAAATACCGATTCGGAAGATAAAGGGAGGCTTATAGATGGCAGGTTTAGTAAATTTCAGAGAGCTGGGTGGCATGAAAACAGCGTATGGCACCATCAGTAAAAATAGATTGTTTCGTTCCGGGGAATTGGTGGAGATTGGACAGGAAGATATTAATAAGTTGCTTGGGGACCATCAATTGAAGATGATAGTAGATTTCAGGGATAAAAAAGAAGTCTCGTTAAAACCGGATGTCTCTATTTCTGGTGTGGAATACTGTCATATCGACATTATGAAGTCAATCAAAGAAAATACCACAAATCTGGATAATATCAGTATAGAATTAAATATTGCCAGTGCTGACCGCGGAATGCAGGATATCTATAAGGAAATCACACTGGATTCAGGTTCCCGTCAGGGATACCATGATTTTATTATTAAGTTAAAGGGGCTTGCGCAAGGGGCTACAATTTTTCATTGCTTTGCCGGGAAGGACCGCACAGGGATTGGTGCAGCAATTGTGCTGACTATTCTCGGAGCTAACAGAGATGATATTTTTGAAGATTATCTGCAAACCAACAAATCAAGAGAAGCGGAGAATGATTTGTTATTAGGGATAATCGAGAAAGAAAAAGGACTAAACAGCGTGCAGCTGGAGGGAATGAGACGTCTGCTGTCTGTCCATGAGAGTTATCTGGAAACAATGTATCGTACAGTCGAAGAGAGTTACGGTGATTTTGAAGGATACATAAGGGAAGGGCTTAACATAACCGACAAGGATACTGAACTTTTACGGAATTTGTATCTTGAGTAGGGCAGATGTATTATATTTATAAATTCTGTGAGCCTTTCGTGTGATATGGTTAAAAGGATAGACAAAAGATTACAGTTGATGATATGATTGGTACGAAGAGGCAGATATTAAAATATTTTGCCGGAGACAAATCAGTTATTATATGCCTCATTTGGGGTATATTAAAGTTTAAGCTTAAATTAAAGGAGGATTTATCTATGAACAAATTTAATTTTAATGATTATTTTCAGGAGCCGAAAGCAAAGATTGCCAAACGGATGATTTTCAAAAGCGATAATGTGATTGCTTTTGTTCTAAACATTGCAAAAGGAGAAACGCTGCCGGGCCACACACATATGGAATCAACTCTTTTACTTCAGGTTATGGAAGGAAGCGCCAAAGTTATCACGGATGGAAATGAAACTCCATTACAGGCGGGTCAGTTAATGCAGATTGACGGACAGGAGAGCATGCAGGTTTTAAATACCGGTGAAGAGGTTCTGCGTCTTTTCGTCACAATTTCACCAATGGGAACAGAGGCATTTGCGACAGACGCAGATATTTAAGATGATGTACTTTTTGAATGTCTGATAGAGCTGCTGTGAATTGACTGATTTTGATGCAACCCAACAAGTTAGAATTTGTAGCGAAGTGGTTTTTAGACTGCTTCGCTATTTTTTTGTAAAAGTATTTGTTTGATAAATAAATAACCAGAAGAAATGATACAGACATTTCAAATGTTGGGGTGGTAATATTGAAAATAATGAGGAAATAAGGTATAATTAGTCAAAATTCAAAAGGAGGAAAGTCTATATATGTATAATATTCTGATTGGCGGTGCTGCCGGACAGGGCATTGACACTACGGTTTCAATTTTGGAGAAGTTGCTGAAGTATTCCGGCTATTATATCTATACAACCAGAGATTTCATGTCCCGTGTGCGCGGCGGGCATAATTTTTCACTGCTTCGTTTTGGAACGGAGGAGATAACCTCGCACAGCGATGTTCTGGATGGAATTGTTGCCTTAAATGAGGAGACCATTGATTTACACAAGGATAAGCTGACAGCCGAAGGATTTATATTGTGTGACAGCAGCTTTGCTTATCCGGATACGGATTCCAGAGTCATTAAACTTCCTATGAATAAAATGGCGAAGGAACTGGGAAATGTGAAGGCTTCCGGCAGTGTAGCCGTGGGCGCTATATTAAAGCTATTTGGAGAGCCGTTTACATATGCAGAAAAAGTCATGGCTGGTGTCATGAAGAAAGAGATTCTTGAGGTCAATGTAAAAGCGGCTGAGGCGGGACACACAGCTGTTGAAGCGAAATTTAAACATATGGATGGCAGATACAAGGATTATATGCTTATTTCAGGCAGTCAGGCTCTGGGACTTGGCGCGGTGGCGGGAGGACTTAAGTTTTATTCCGCTTACCCCATGTCTCCATCCACGGCTGTCCTGGAATACCTGGCTTCTGTGGGGCATCAGGCGGGAGTTCTGGTGGAACAGGCAGAAGATGAGATTGCCGCAATCAATATGGCACTGGGCGCTTCCTACGCGGGAGCAAGAGCAATGACAGGAACCAGCGGAGGCGGGTTCTGTCTGAAAGTGGAAGCAGTAGGTTTTTCCGGTATTGCGGAGATTCCGCTGGTGGTTGTGGATGTGCAGAGACCTGGTCCGGCGACCGGCCTCCCTACAAGAACAGAGCAAAGTGACTTAAAATTTGTTGTTTCTGCCTCACAGGGTGAATTTCCAAGAATGGTTATAGCTCTGAGAAATCATGAAGATGCCTTTTATCAGACATTCCGGGCATTGAATCTGGCGGAAAAATATCAGATTCCTGTTATACTGCTCAGCGACCAGTATCTTGGAGATGCGACAGCATGTGTGAAGCCCTTTGATACATCCGGACTGGAATTAATCAGTCATGCGAAGGAGGCGGAAGGGGAGTATCTGCGTTACAGGATAACGGAAGATGGCATCTCTCCCAGGCTTATCCCGGGACAGACCAGTCATCTTGTATCCATCGACAGCGATGAGCATAATGAGAGAGGCTGGATAACAGAATCTGCGGAAGTAAGAAATCAAATGGTGGATAAGAGGATGAGGAAATTAAAGGGTCTCATCCAGGAACTGTCAGAGCCGGAGTTTATAGGAGAAGAACAGTGTGAAACCCTGCTTCTGGGCTGGGGTTCTACCTATGGACCAATTAAGGAAGCCATATCTTTGCTAAATAAAAATGGGGACGGAAAATATGGGGCTTTGGTCTTTGGAGATATTTATCCACTTCCTCAGGAAAAACTGGGAGTCTATGGGAAGGACAGGACTTTGATTAATGTGGAGCAGAATGCGACAGGCCAACTGGCGTCC
Source organism: Muricomes sp. (assembly GCA_049840515.1). Classification (GTDB taxonomy): domain Bacteria; phylum Bacillota; class Clostridia; order Lachnospirales; family Lachnospiraceae; genus Muricomes. Next base: position 82,840 of record JASGKW010000011.1, read on the forward strand.
CTTATAAGGGAGCAGACAGGGATAGAATGCCATAGAAGTATTTTGAAATATGACGGCAGACAGATATCCGGAGAAGAAATTGCAAAACAGGTGGTGGAAGGAGGTTCTAAGTAAATGGATAAATTCACAACTTATGAAACAGCCTGGTGTCCCGGGTGTGGAAATTTCTCCATATTAAACAGCTTAAAAACGGCTTTGGAGGAACTGGAGCTGGAGCCAAATAAAGTACTGATGGTGGCAGGAATCGGTCAGGCGGCGAAAACACCTCAGTATTTAAACGCCAACAGTTTCTGCGGGCTTCACGGAAGAGCCCTTCCGGCCGCAGTTGCCGCAAAAATGGCCAATGAAGAGCTCACAGTCATAGTGGATTCCGGGGATGGGGATTCTTACGGTGAAGGAGGCAATCACTTTATTCATAACATAAGGAGGAATGTCAATATTGCACATTTTGTCCATGACAACCAGATATATGGTCTGACCAAGGGGCAGGCATCTCCTACAAGCGGGGAAGGTTTTGTCACAGGAGTTCAGACCGACGGCAATATAAATACACCTTTCAATCCAGTACTCATGGCTATTGCTTCGGGAGCTGGTTTCGTTGCAAGAGGCTTCAGCGGTGATTCAAAGCAGCTTGTTAGCATTATGAAAGAGGCTATACTTTATCCGGGATATGCCTTTGTGGATATACTGCAGCCTTGTATCAGCTTCAACAAAATCAATACTTTTGCCTATTATAAAAATATAGTGGCGCCTCTCGGGGACGATTATAATCCGGCAGACCGGATGGAAGCCATCAGGATGTCGATGGAAGTCAGTGAGAAAATTCCTACCGGTATCCTCTACCGGGAAGAAAAAATGGAATTTCATCGCAAGAACAGGCTTTTAAAAGACGGGATGCCGCTGATAGAACGAAAAACTGATGAGAGTGTGATTGATGACCTGATTCACAGCTTTATATGATTATAATTTGAGGGCAGTTACAATACAGATGGCTTATAAGGGCTGGCGGATGCCGGCCCTTTAGTGATGTTGCTTTTGTGGAAAATAATACATCGATAAATAAGAGTCATCATGATATAATCAGCATAACTATCTACGAAAAATTTAAGTGCCAGAAGAAATATGGCGGAGGTTCATATGAAAATTGGATTAATACAAATGCCGGTCACAAGTGAAAAAGAGAAGAATCTTTCATATGCCAGGCAGAGCATTGATGAATGCACAAGGCAGGGGGCAGATCTGGTCATACTTCCTGAAATGTTTATGTGCCCTTATACCAATGAGGCTTTTCCGGTCTATGCTGAACAGGCCGGGGAACAGACCTGGAAGATGCTGTCGGATGCGGCAAGGAACAACGGAATAGTTCTTGTGGGCGGAAGTATGCCGGAAAGAGATGAAAACAAGATATTTAACACTTCGTTTGTATTTGACCCTGTCGGCGATGAGATAGCAAGGCACAGAAAGATTCATCTTTTTGACATTGATGTCAAAGGCGGACAGCGATTTAAAGAATCTGATGTTTTTTCTGCGGGAAACAGCATTACGGTATTTGAGGCTTTCGGCGTTAAAATAGGGCTTTGTCTCTGTTTTGACATGCGGTTCCCTGAACTTAGCAGAATTATGACATTGAAGGACGCACAGATAATCATTGCACCTGCTGCCTTTAATATGACCACAGGTCCCGCTCATTGGGAGCTTCTGTTCCGTCAGAGGGCGGTTGACAATCAGCTTTACACGATTGGTGCAGCCTCCGCCAGAGATGAAAATGGCCCCTATATTTCATATGGAAATTCTATTGTGGCATCACCCTGGGGAGATATTATCTACCGCGCCGATGAAAAACCGGCAATCGCAGTAATTGATATTGACCTGGAAGTCAATAAAGATATCCGGAGTCAATTGCCGCTTTTGAGTGCCAGAAGAACAGATTTGTATAAAATAGAGGAAGTATAAATGAAGTTTATTCATATGCCTCCCTATTGAAAAACTCACAGTGCAGTGATAAACTTATGAAGTAACCATTGTCATAGATACAATTACAATCATTCAAAGGAATAAAACATATGAACATCAAGATTACATCAGACAGTACTTGTGATTTATCACCGGAATTATTAGAACAATATAACATAAGTATCGCCCCTCTGCATGTAGAGAAGGGAGGGGAAAACTTTCGGGATGGGATTGATATTTTTCCGGAGGATATTTTTCGCCATGTGGATGCAGGAGGAGAGCTGTGCAAGACTTCGGCGGTCAATCCAAGTGAATACAAGGTATTTTTTGAACAGTTTGCATCTGATTATAAAGCTGTGATACATGTTACCATAGGAAGCGGGTTTTCAAGTTGTTATCAAAATGCCGGTATAGCCGCCGAGGAATTTGAGAATGTTTTTATTGTGGATTCCAAAAACTTGTCATCAGGGCAGGGACATTGTGTCATGGAAGCGGCAGTAAAGGCGGAGGAAGGCTGTGATGCAGAGAGTATATTGGAGCATTTGGGACGTATTATTCCAAAGATAAGAGCAAGCTTTTTGCTGGACCGTCTGGACTATATGGCAAAAGGCGGAAGGTGTTCTTCTGTTATGGCATTGAGCGCGAATCTGTTAAAATTAAAGCCTTGTATTGAAGTGGTTGATGGGGAGATGAGGGTGGTTAAAAAATACAGAGGCTCGCTTCAAAGATGTCTGGTTCAATATGTGGAGGAGCGGCTGGAGAAGACCGCACATATCCGCCCTCACCGGATTTTTGTTACTCACACAACCATAAGTGAGGAGATATCACAGGAAGTAATTGACACCATAAAAAAGAAAAACTTTTTTGAAAAGATATATGAGACTTATGCCGGATGTACCATATCCAGCCATTGCGGGCAAAACACATTGGGGATTTTGTACATAGAGCAGTAAGAGTAATTTAAACAGTCTGAAAATGATACAGCTTCAGGCTGTTTTTGTTGTTAATAATTTTTCTCACAGGATTTATGATTCGGCTGAAAGAAAAAAATGGACAAGGACATAATACAGGGTGTACTATACAATTAGTACGATTATAAGCGCATAAGGAGGTATTATGAATAAATTAATTAAAAATGGTATGATTGTTACAGATTCAGAAGTGTTTCAGGGAGATCTCCTTATAGAAGGTGAACTGGTTAAAGCAGTCGGAAAAAATCTTCCTGATGAGGGTGCCGAGGTGATTGACGCCACGGGAAAATATGTAATTCCAGGCGGTGTGGATGTTCATACTCATATGGATTTACAGGCTGGAAAATATCGCGCGGTGGACAATTTTTATGATGGAACAGTTGCGGCGGCATGCGGCGGAACAACAACAATTGTAGACCACATGGCATTTGGTCCGGTTGGGTGCAGTCTCTGGCATCAGGTGGAGGAATATCACAGACTTGCCGATGGCAAAGCTGTAGTTGATTATGGATTTCACGGTGTGATTCAGCATGTGAATGAGTCCATTTTAAAAGAAATGGGTGAAATTGCCGAGAAAGAGGGAATCACCAGTTTCAAGATTTATACAACCTATGATTTAAAACTGAATGATGATGCAATATACCAGGTTATGAAGCAGGCGAAAAAAGATGGAATCGTGATTGCAGTACACTGTGAGAACGATGGTGTTTTAGCTTATCTGAGAAAGAATTATGTGGAAAAAGGATATACACAGCCCAAATATCATCCGCTGAGCCGCCCGGCACGCTGTGAGGCAGAGGCAGTGGACAGACTGCTGCATATCGCGGCCCTGGCAGGAGATGCACCGCTTTATATCGTGCATTTATCCAGCAAAGAAGGTATTCTTGAGGTTATGAAAGCAGAAGCTGCCCACCAGAAGAACTTTGCAGTGGAAACCTGTACTCAGTATCTGGCTTTGACAGATGAGATGTATCAGGATGATATCGAAGGATTTAAGGCAATCCTTTCCCCGCCGCTCCGCAAGCAGGAGGATATTGACGCTATGTGGCAGGCATTGCAGGATAATGTGCTTGATACCATTGGAACAGATCACTGCCCCTTTAATTTCACTACAAAAAAACAGGCGGGTGCCAATGATTTTACAGCTTGCCCCAACGGTGCTCCAGGTGTGGAAGAACGCGTGCGCGTTATTTTCTCAGAGGGAGTACAAAAAGGAAGAATTACACTTCCTCAGATGGTAAAATATTTAAGTACCAACCCTTCCCGCATGTACGGCATGTATCCACAGAAAGGAACACTTTTACCAGGTTCTGATGCGGATGTGGTGATTTTAGATCCCAATAAAGAGCGCATTTTGACTCAGGATGATATGCATGGTGCTTCAGACTATACTTGTTATGAGGGAATGAAAGTAAAAGGTGATATTGATCTTGTGCTGCTGAGAGGAAATGTTATTGTCAAAGATAATGAATTCCTTGGAAAGAAAGGCGACGGAAAATATTTAAAACGCCATAAGAGCGTATTAGCGGAGGATTAAACCTCTGATTATTACATTTATAATACAGCGCTGGATTTACTGCAAAAGCAGCGGAGTCTGGGGTTAATCAAAGGTGCCGGTGTGAGTTTTCTGAAACGCCGGCACCTTTTAGGGTTATGGAGAAACAGGCAGAGAAAGAGGACAAGCATTATGCGACTTATTGAAATCATATTGACGGTTATTAATGTTTTGACACTGTCAATGCATATTCTGTTGCATTCTTTGATAAGGAACTGAAAGGTCAGGAATCAATATTACTTGATGGAGAAGAGAGGAACTAAAATGAATAACTGGAAACGTAATGCAACGTTATATATTGTTGGGCAATTCGTGTCGATGTTCGGTTCGATGCTTGTGCAGCATGCAATAACCTGGCAAATTACGCTTGAAACCAAATCGGGTGTGATTATGACGCTGTTCACCTGTGCAGCATTACTGCCAATGACCCTGATTTCACCTTTCGCAGGAGTGTGGGCGGACAGACACAACCGGAAATATCTTATCGTAATATCCGATGCCTGTATTGCACTGATAACGCTGGGCCTGGCGGTTGCGTACATCTCAGGATACAAAAATATCTGGCTTATGTTTATCGTTGTAGTTGCCCGCTCATTTGGGCAGGGGGTACAGCAGCCCGCTGTATCCGCAATGATACCACAGATAGTACCTCCGGAAAGTTTGCAGAGGTTCAACGGCATACAAAGCTCAATTCAATCATTAAATATGTTTATAGCACCCATGGTAGCAGGAGCATTACTGTCGTTTATGCCAATTGAATATATATTTTTCGTTGATGTGGTGACAGCAGTGATAGGCATAAGCATCGTCCTGATATTTGTTAAGGTATCCAAAGTTGTGCGCACAGAAGAAATAAAGCGTGGTGTCAAAGCATATTTTCATGAATTGCGTGAGGGTCTGAGGTATATCAATTCCAAAGCGTGGCTGAAACTTGTCATTATTTACAGCGCATTCTTCAGCTTTTTTGCATCACCGTCTGCTTTACTCACCCCGCTTCAGGCAGCCCGTACATTTGGTGATGATGTATGGCGTCTGACTGCGATTGAAATTGTATTTTCAGTAGGCGCGGTTGCAGGAGGTATATTGATTTCTGTGTGGGGTGGTTTCAAAAATAAGGCATACACGATTGTTATGTCCTGTGTATTATTTGGTTTGACAAGTGTTCTGCTTGGCATCGTGCCTGATTTTTGGGTATATTTAGGTATAATGCTGCTCTGCGGCGCCACAATGCCATTGTTCAATACACCAAGTATGACGCTGCTCCAGAGGAAAATAGATTCAGATAAAATGGGGCGTGTATTCAGTGTGATGATGATGTTCAGCGGAGTGTCGATGCCCCTTGGAATGGTTGTATTCGGACCCTTGGGTGACATTGTAAAAATTGAATGGCTGTTGATTATATCCGGCGCAGTGATATCTGCCAGCGGTTTTGTGCTGCTTCGGTCACGGTCATTAATTGAGATAGGTAAGTCGTAGCTTTTGTGGGGTGAATGGGCATAAGAACAAGCAAACATTTTGAGCTGGAGGCGGGGGGAAAGTTTGAATTTGGAAATGGAGGGATTTACAGAGAATAGATATAAAATGCAGTTGGTTTTTGTGCAGGTATTTGATAAAATGAATAGCAAAGATAGCATGAGAGCAACTGTGTGCTTTTGAGAGGAGCGGTGACATGGTTCTAGAGAAAGGGAAGGAAGACAATAGAATCATAAAGGTGGGGAAGAGAATAAAAACAGGGCAGTTGAAGAGATGTTTAAAATGTCTGATTGCTGTACTAATTTTGGGCATTCTCCCTCTTTTTTCAGTAGCTGAACAAAACTTTGAGCCTAATATGAAAGCTGAGGCGGGAATTATGGACTTGACTCAACTGGATTTTCAAAATGATGTAGCTTCTCTGGATGGCCAGTGGGAATTTTACTGGAATCAGCTTCTGAATCCCGGCGAAGTAGCACCCAATCTGATAACAGGATATGTTGATGTCCCTCGTTCATGGAATAAATATGAGGCTAATAAGAGTACATATTCCGGTGATGGCTATGCGACCTATCGGCTGACCTTTAGTATTGATGATAATAGGAGACTGGCGTTAAAGATTCCAAGGCTGCGCACGGCATATAAGCTTTGGGGCAATGGAGAGTTGATTGCCTCTGCGGGCACGGTGGGCAAAACCAGAGATACTATGAAACCTCAATATCTGCCCCAGATTTCTTTTTTTGATGCGAAAGCGGGAGACAATGAGATTTTGATTCAGGTTTCTAATTTTTATCATCGCAGCGGCGGTATATCAGAGAGTTTAAAACTTGGCAGTGAAGGACAGATTGTTGGGCTAAAACTGAGAAATACAGCGATGGAATTTATTTTGTTTGGAAGTTTGATGGTTATCGGTGCATATCATCTGGTGTTGTTTTTCTTCCGAAAGAAAAAAGATGGTTCTCCGCTGTACTTTGGATTGTTTTGTGCTTTAATCGGAATCAGAACTCTGTTAGGCGGAGAATGTTTTCTTTTTTATCTGATGCCTGAATTTAACTGGGAAATTGCCCATAAAATACTGACACTGACATACTATCTAGGTGTGCCCCTTGCCCTGATGTTTTTGCGGTCAATCTTCCCCAAATACTTTAATATACGGATGATTAGAGGGGCTCAGATAATGGGAGGTATTTTTGTATTAATCCTTCTCTTTACTCCCGCAAGAATTTTTACAGTTATTAACATTGTATACCAGATATGGAGTTTTGCAGTGATTTTCTATATTGTGGGTGCACTTGTAAGAATATTTATCCACAGAGAAAAGGGCGGCTGGCTCATAGGGACAGGTGCTATAGCTTTGTTGATAGGCGGCATAAATGATATCATTTTTTTCACTCCATGTATCTATGAGAATAAATTTATATTTCTGGGGAATTTGGTCAGAGTCGGAAATCTTACCCCTCTGGGATTATTTATTTTTGCCTGTACAAATTCGTTGTTGATTGCAAAGCGGTTTTCTGATGCTTTGGAACAGAAAGAAATTATGACGGTAAAACTGGTTGAAGTAAATGCTCATTTAGATGAACTGGTAAATCAGCGGACGAAAGACCTGGCTGAGTCTAACCGGAAAATAGAATCTCAAAACCTTGAATTGGAGAGACGAAATCAGACTTTGCAGAAGCTTTCCTTCAGAGACCCTTTGATAGGAATATGGAACAGACGAAAATACGACCAAATGATAGACCAGGAGTGGCGCCGTTGTCTGAGAGAACAGAGACCTATGGCTATTTTGTTTTTGGATATTGATTATTTTAAAAGATTCAATGATTTTTATGGACATAAGGAGGGCGATGAATGCCTTATCAAAGTTGGGCAGGCCTTGAGGAACTCCCTGTCCCGCTCAACAGATATGTTGGCCCGTTATGGCGGGGAAGAACTTATTGTGCTGTTGCCCGGGTCAAGTAAGGAGGAGGCGATAAAGACTGCCGATATGCTGCGGAAAAGGGTGGAAAATCTGGCCATTCCCCATGAAAACTCACCTACAGGCGACTATGTGACTGTAAGTATAGGATGCACTTCGGCAGTGCCGGCCATGAATTCTTCTTATCAAGATTTATTTAATATTGCTGATGAAGCTTTGTATCAGGCCAAAAATGCCGGAAGAAATCAAGTTAAGTTCTTGTGAGAAAGAGTCCCCGGTGCATTGAGCAAAATTCGACTTTTTTCGCGCTGTGTTTCTTGCTTTTGGCGGGTGGGCATAGTAAAATAAAAATTAACTGATTATGAACTCTTTTCTCAGGTATATATTGAACAGTGTATGTAAGAACTAAGCTAAAAAGAGCATTATGTGTTGGGGAAAAAGTCTGTTTTTGGGAAATACTTACAATTGTAGAGGGGGACACTACTATGAAATGGTTCGCAAACCTAAAAATTGCTACAAAGCTGGTTACCGGATTCTTGATTGTGGCGTTTATCGCAGCCGTGGTGGGCATTATCGGCCTGATTAATATCAAGGCTCTGGCAGGAACAGACAGACAGCTCTATGAAGAGAACACCATGGGCGTTGTGCGCTCTGGGGATGTCAGCACTTATTATCAGAGGCTGCGGTATAATATGGCGGAGATGATTCTGTTAAAAGATGATAGCCAGAAAGACGCCTATGTGGAAAAATTCAACAACTTTCTGACAGCCATTGATAAGGATTTGAATGAGTATGAGGCTGGGATTACTACACAGACAGACCGTGACATATTTAATCCGTTAAAGAAGGACTGGGCAGAATTCAAATCCTATATGCAGCAGGCAATTGCGTATGCCGGGGAAGGGAAATATGACCAGGTGGAGAGAGTGCTGCTGGGAGATGCGGACGCGGTGAGCGGTTCGCTGATGGATTCTTTTTTGAAATTATACGAATATAATGCGGCCAACGCTGGAACAAGAGCTGATGATAATTCTAAACTTGCAAATACTACAATATGGATTATGATTGCTGCAATATTGATTGCAGTGGCTGCAGCTGTCGGGTTTGGGATTTTTCTTTCCCGCCTTATCAGTAAGCCCCTTGGGAAAATGGTTGAAGCTGCCGATAAGCTCGCGGAGGGCAATTTTGATATTGACATTGCCGTCGACTCCCAGGATGAGACGGGGGTGCTGGCAGAAAGTTTCCGCCATATGGCAGATATCCTGAAAACAATTATATCTGACCTTACACGCGGATTGGAGGCCTTCGCCGATGGCAACTTTGCGCTGGACACTCAGGCGGAGGACAGCTATGTGGGCGGTTACCGTCCTATGCTGGATTCCATCCGGAAAATGAGGGATAGTCTCAGCGATACATTGCGGAACATCAATTTAGTTGCGGAGCAGGTGGCAACAGGCTCCGGTCAGTCATCCAGCGGTGCCCAGGCTCTGGCTGTTGGCTCAGCACAGCAGGCAGCTACAGTGGAAGAGCTGAATGCCGCTGCGTCACAGGTTGCCAATCAGGCAGAAGAAAATCTGTCCACCATAAAAGTAGCGGCTGCGTATATTGAGCAGGCCGGTGCGGGTGTGAGTGCCAGCAACGAATATATGGGGAACCTCTCCGAGGCGATGGCTGAAATCAGTTCTTCCTCCAGCCAGATTGCAAATATCACAAAAGTTATAGAGGATATTGCTTTTCAGACCAACATTCTTGCGCTGAATGCAGCAATTGAAGCTGCACGTGCGGGAAATGCAGGAAAAGGATTTGCGGTTGTGGCGGACGAGGTGCGCAATCTCGCGGCGAAATCTGCTGAGGCTGCTCGACGGACTTCAGAGTTGATTTCCGTTTCCGTATCCATAGTGGAGCGGGGAAACCAGATTACGGAGCAGACAGCCCAGGCACTGCAGGAGACAGGAGTAAATGCCCAAAAAGTGACAGAGAGTTTTGTCAAAATAGAACAGGCGTCAGCCGAACAGACCGGCGCCATCGAACAGATAAGGGAGGGAATTTCCCATATATCTTCCATTGTACAGAACAATGCTGCCACGGCTGAGGAAAACTCTGCAACCAGCGAGGAAATGTCAGCACAGGCCGATACACTGCGCCAGGAGATTGGGAAATTTAAACTGCCAAATGAAAGAGGACAATCTTACACTGTTTCCGATATTCCTGCTATTTTGGATATTTCTAGTCCGTCTTACGCGCAGACTGAGTCTGAATATTCACTTCCCAGTGGTATGTCACTGGGAAAATATTAATGATTTAACATGAACGGAGGACTCATGACAGGAGGATGCAATGACTCAGATGACTAAGAAAGCGCTGGCTAAATCGCTTCAAAAGCTGCTTTCACAGAGAACCCTTGATAAAATTACAGTAATTGATATTGTTGAGGACTGCGGAGTGAACCGGCAAACATTTTATTATCATTTTCGGGATGTTTACGCTTTGCTGGAATGGATTTTCATGACAGAGGCAGAAAAAGTGATTGCGCAGGGGATTACAAATGCTACCTGGACACGATGTCTGAACAAGGTATTTGAATATCTGCTGTCACACCAAAAGTTTGTTATAAATGCGTATCGCTCTGTAGGTCTGGAGGCTCTGCAGAGATATCTTTTCAGCACACACCAGCATTACATTCTGCATATTGTACAGGAAATTGATTCTCAAAATAAAATAAGTGATGAAGATAAGCGATTTATCGAAAATTTTTATGCACATGCCTTCGTTGGCATCATAGTAGATTGGATCAGCGGAGGGATGAAAGAAGATTATCAGAAGATTACAGAAAAAACAGAACGTCTTCTCACAGGAACAGTCGAAAGGTTTATCAATAATTGAAATTGTTTTATACATTTTGGGAGCTGTGTCTAAATTTTAGACACAGCTCTTTCTCTGTCTGTGGTAACCTCCTCTGACACCTTATATACTGTCAGGAGAAATAATATAGGAGGCTTTACAATGAACAGACTAAAACAACACAAACAGACAGTTGTCAGGTTGGCTGTGATTATCGGAGTGATTATCATTCCGCTGATGTACAGTTTTTTTTATCTCGATGCTTTTTGGGATCCATATTCCCGGCTGGAGAAGCTCCCGGTAGCTGTAGTCAATTTGGATAAAGGGGCAGTAATCAATGGAACAGACAGGAATCTGGGGCAGGAAATGTGTGATGAGCTGAAAGAGGACGGGACACTGAAATTTATTGTCACGGACCCTGATGATGCAAAACAGGGGACTGACGGTCAAATATTATGCAGCCATCAACATTCCGGAAAATTTTTCAGAGTGCATTGCCAGCGCGCAGAATACGGATAAACAGATAGCGGAAATCAAGTTCAGCTCCAACGAAAAGCGGAACTATCTTGCAACGCAGATTTTGGGCAAAGCGGTTGATCAGATGGAACTGAAAATCAGGGGCAAGGTTAATACAGAGATTGTGTCTGAACTTTGCGAGAAGCTGAACAGTACACCAGAGAAGCTGACAACATTAGCGACAGGTCTAAATGAACTGTCGGACGGCACCGCGAGTCTTGAGGACGGCACAGACACTTTACAGGGCGGCACAAGCCAGCTAAAGAGCGGAACACAGACTTTAGAGGGAAAGCTGTCAGAGTTTTCCGACGGTGCAAAATCAGCGGATGGCGGTTCCACCCAGTTGGCGGCTGGAATTGCAGATTTGCAAAACGGCATTGATGCATTGGCAAAAGGGGGGAACGACCTCAGCCAGGCAACCGAAAACATAGATGAATTGCGCACACAATCAAAGGCTCTTGCTGATGGAGCAGCCGCTTTTAACGAAGGGCTGACGCGATATACAGACGGTGTCGGAACTTTAATTGCAACAGTGGAGAACACAGGCGCTTTTTAGGAAATTATGCAGCAAACAATCCAGCCATTTTGCAGGACCCCGTTTTTGCAGGGTTTTTACAGCAGATGAATGACCCCGCTGCATCCGCAAATCTGGAAAATTTAAAGCAGTCCACGGAGCAGTTAAAACAGGCATCCGAGCAGGTGGCCGGAGGTATTAGAATGCTTTCGGATGCCACCGCTGATATTCCGGCACTGAAACAAGGCATCACAGATTTGCAGAATGGGCTGATAGCTGCACAGAGCGGCGTTTCCCAGCTGAAAAATGGTGCAGACAATCTAAACGGAGGTCTTGACCAGCTTTATGGGGCAAGTATTCAACTGGCGGATGCAGGAAAACAGTTATCAGACGGAGCTGCAAAAGTTGACAATGGTGCAGAACAGCTAAAAGGTGGAGCCGACAAGCTAAATGGCGGAGCAAGTGCAGCGGCAGTACAGGTCAATGAGAAAATTAGTGATGCTAAAAAAGAACTTACAAAGCTAAATGGATTAGAAGGCTTTGCAGGGGAGCCGGTGGTTATTGAAAGTACCACAACCAATCCGGTGCCCAATTATGGAACAGCCTTTGCTCCTTATTTTCTGTGTTTATCCCTGTGGGTGGGCGCCCTGATTATTTTCTTTGGCATTTACCTGGATGCTGATAATAAATTCAAGGTGCTTTCCAGAAATTCGGACAGAAAAATGCTGAGAAGTTTCATTTACCTTGGCATCGGACTGGCGCAGGCTGTCGTGCTGGGCATTATTCTCAGATATGGCCTGAGACTGCAGATTAATAATGAACCTGTGTATTATCTGGCCTGTGGCCTGATTTCAATGGTATTTATTTCTATCGTACAGTTTCTGCTGGTTCACTTAAAGGACATTGGAAAATTCCTGGCAATAGCGCTGTTGATTTTGCAGCTTACCTCCTGCGGAGGTACATTCCCGATGGAAACCGTGCCAAAATTTTTCAATATGCTTTATCCGTTTATGCCGATGACTTACGCGGTAGGTCTGCTCAAGGAGGCTATCAGCGGAAGTATAGGGGGGACGGCTATACACGATGCATTGATTCTGGCGGCCATCCTGTTTATTTTCATGGCAGCGACGCTGGGGTTATCTGTTGCACGGCATAAAAAGGAGATAAAAACCCAATTCAAGGATGAATTAGTAAGAAACATGTAGTCAAGACAAAGAAAGCCTGTTATAATTAAATTTAGGTAACCGTCCGACAGGGCGCAAAAAATTATCTAAGGGAGAATATATTATGAGTAGTTATAACGAGGTATTAGCAAGAAACACGGAGAATGCTCCAAACGGTATTGGTCCATGCTCGCAGACAGTAGCTTTTTCTCACTACAACAATCTTTCAGCTCAATTGCCAATTGATCCAAAGTCTGGAAAACTGGTAGCTGGCGGAGTAAGAGAACAGGCTGAACAGTGCTTTAAAAACATTAAAGCAGTTGTAGAGAGTATCGACCATGTTATGAGTGACATTGTCAGAGTCACTGTATTTGTTAAGAACATCAAAGATGTTGACACTGTAGACGAGGTTTATAAGACATTTTTCCCAACCTATGTTCCTACACGTACAACAGTTGCAGTTGCAGCTTTACCTATGGATGCTTTGGTACAAGTTGAAGCACTTGTTTCAAATGGCGAAGGCACAATCCCGAACGCACCACAGGCAGGCGACCTTATAAAGCTTACAAACAACACAGCGAATGCACCCATAAGCGCTTTGTCTACCCAGACTGTATCTTTCTCTCATTACAATAACCTTACAGCTCAGCTGCCGATCGACCCTAAAACTGGCAGATTCGTAGTTGGCGGCGTAAAAGAGCAGGCTGCACAGTGCCTGAAAAATATCAAAGCAATTTTAGAGAGCATTGATGTTCCTTTTGACGATATCGTTAAAATCAATATCTTCCTCAAAAATCTTTCAGATATTGAGTCTGTAAATGAAGTATACACAACATTCTTCCCAGATTCAGCTATCGCAAGAGCTGTAGCATATGTTCCTGCAAGAACAGCTATCGCAGCTTCAGCTTTACCTATGGATGCTTTGGTACAGATTGAAGCAGTAGTATCACACGGAGATGGTACACCTCCGCAGGCTATTGAGGACAGACACGGACTTATTATAGAAGCAAACAATACAGAAAATGCACCAAAGAGCTGCTTATCTACACAGACAGTAGCATTTTCTCATTACAATCACCTTTCAGCTTAGCTGCCAATCGATCCTAAAACTGGCGCAAAAGTAGCTGGCGGTGTAAAAGAGCAGGCTGAGCAGTGCTTAAAAAATATCAAAGCAATTGTGGAAAGCATTGATCACGCTTTAGCAGATGTAGTTAAAGTAAATATCTTCCTCAAGAATATTGCAGATATTGATGCAGTGGATGAAGTTTACGCAACATTCTTCCCAGGCGGAGTTCCTGCACGAAGAGTAGTTGGAGTATCAGAGATATTGGAAGATGCTTTGATTCAAATTGATGCAGTTGTAGGAAATGCTGAAGGAACACCTCCAATCGCATAACAGAATATTATTTGCGGGTGTATGGCTGGCAGCGGCGGTTACTACTGTCCGCGGTGGTCAGGCAGAATTACATATTTTAAGTATAAGAAGGGGCGTCTCAATCTATTTGAGATGCCCTTTTTGTCATGGCTGGGGACAGCTGGAGATTGGTAATTGTGGAATATTTGCAATAGAAATAGAAAATTACCTATTGAATTATTAAATTATTGATATATAATAAGAAATATAGTATATATTATGAATATAAAATCATTTATCTTACAGAAGGAGGAAGCATATATGACAAAAAAAATTGGTTTTATTGTTGGAAGCCTGAGGGCGGATTCATATAATAAGAAGATAGCAAAGAAGTTTGCAGCTCTGTTGCCGGACGGATTTGAAGCAGTATTTCTTGAGATTGGAAATCTACCTCTTTATAATGAGGATTTGGAGGCGGAAGGGAAAGTTCCAAGTGCATGGAGTGAGTTTAGAAAAGCTGTAAAAGCAATTGATGGAGTTTTCTTTTTTACCCCGGAATATAATCGTTCGCTTCCCGCAGCTCTTAAGAATGCATTAGATGTAGGTTCTCGTCCTTATGGTGCGAATGTATGGACGAAGATGCCAGGCTTAGTAGTCAGCGGTTCTATGGGACCTATTTCTGGATTTGGCGCAAATCACCATTTGCGTCAGTCATTGGTATGTTTAGATGTACCAGTCTTGCAGCAGCCGGAGGCTTACATTGGAAATGTTCAAAACTTACTTAATGACAAGGGGGAGTTTGCAGAGTCCACAGTTGATTTTTTCCAAAAGATTGTTGATGAATATGTGATTTTCTTTAACAAGCTGACAGATTAATTCAGGACTATTTAAATACTAAATCTGCCATAACCAGCGGGTTCCTCGGAACCCGTTTTTTATTTATAAAATCTGCCATTGACTTCTTGCAAAGAATTGCTATAATAAGTATTAGTTGGTTAGTTATATCTAACTTGATGATTGTATTAGTTTGAGAAACTGAACAAGACAAAATAATTGGATGAAGGCCACACCGTATTTTGGCGGCAGGAGAAGGAGCTCTATATGAGTTACGAGAATTGGAGAGATAAGGTTTCAGATTTTAAGACAATAGATGTGCGGCATCTGCAGGGGAATTTTTTTGCCGGATTACAGAAACAGGCTAAAGGTGTAAAAGTTGGAGAGGGGTTGGAGGTTATTCAGAGCTTTGAACCGCATCCTCTCTATGCAGCTTTCGCTGCCCTTGGGTTTGAACATTATACGGAAGAGGTTGCCTCCGGTGAATTTCATGCTTATTTTTACCGGACAGAAATAAAAGAAGATGAACAGCAATCGCCATTTAAACCGCTGGCACTGTTGAATTATCCAATGATTGATGAGCGCCTCGGGGAGCTTGCAGCAGATTTTTGGGATTTGACATGGAATGATGAGAAGCGCACACTGCCCTATGAGACCAGGCTTTTATTATCGTTGACTAATGCTGTCGGTGCCGGAAGAATGCGTCAGGCATCAGAGAGGCTGATTAAGGCTTATGTGTATGGGATAGATTCTGCAGCATTAGATGATGTATTTGAACTGCTGGCATGGAATCAGGGGATTGGACATTTCAGCTCAGAGATTGGTCCGTCTGCACTGTTTCAGGCATATAAGCTTATTAAAACGCAGGAGAAAAGCGGAAAGAGCCGTGATGAAATCAAACAACTGCTCATGGAAAAGTTTGGGGAGAAGAATGAGGAGGTCAAAGTTCAGTAGCTCAATAAGCATGATAGTGTTGAATCTTAAAAAGAAGGTGAATATATGCTAAATAGATTTTTTCAGAATACACGCAAACCCAAAGGTGTGCTGGGAAGAATGATGCTCCGTGGAATGAATACCGGGCATTCAAAGCTGGCAGCCTGGGGATTTTCCTTTTTGCCAGTTAAAAAAGGTGACCATATTTTGGATATAGGCTGCGGGGGCGGTGCGAATATTGCTAAAATGTTAAAAGACTTTCCAAGCAGTACAGTGGATGGTATAGACTATTCCAAGGAAAGTGTTTTGTTCAGCAGGAAAACAAATGCTCATGAACTTGGCAGACGCTGTACCATCCGGCAGGGCAATGTGATGAGCCTGCCCTATCCCGACCAGTCTATAGATGTAGTTACCGCTTTTGAAACGATTTATTTCTGGCCGGATTTAGACAAAGCATTTTCGGAAGTCAGGAGAGTATTGAAACCAGACGGAATATTTTTTATTTGCTGCGAATCTGATGATTCCAGTGATTCCACATGGACCAGCCGCATAGAGGGTATGACTGTTTATGGTAGTGAAGATATAAAAAACCGTTTGACTAAAACAGGATTTGGAGGCATCCAGCTTCGTAGAAACAAAAACGGCTGGGTGTGTATAAAGGGAGTTCGATAACTGCAAAAAGAGTTTCCTTATAGGCTGCCTATATTATATTTCCCGTTTCATTACCTGATTAAAATGAACGGCTGTATTAGATTGAATATTTGCAGATATCATCTGGACATCTTCGGGCAACAGACTTGCATTTCCAAAGCCAGCTTATTTCCAAAGCTTTCTATCAGATGGGCTAACAATTCATTTACGGATGAAAAATGAACAAAAATTGTACCATGTGATATCTTTGCTTCTTTTGCAATCATAGCGGTGGTGGCAGTAAAGCCGTACTCAGAATATGTTTTGTAAGCAGTGTCAATTCTTATATACTTTTGAAATAAAGTGGAAATAAAAAAACTGATGTGCTACAATGAGTTAGACGAAGCGAACTGAAGACTTTTAATAAGACACAAAGGAGATAGAATCATGTTAAAAGTAGTTTATGACAGTAAAACAGGATTTGGGAAAAAGTTTGCAGAGAAAGTATCAGACAATACACAGCCGATAACCGCTCCGATAGATTCACCATGCATCCTGGTTACTCGAAATGTGGGTCTCGGGATGATTCCGCAGTCCACAAAAGATTTTTTGTCCAGGAATGGTAAATATGTAGTGGGTGTTGTTGTAAATGGAAGCCGGAAGTTTGGAAGACTTTTCTGCGCTGCCGGGCCGAAAATCGAAGCGGAATTTAAGATTCCCATACTCCGCAATATTGAGCGGGATGGAGATGATAAGGACGTGTCTGAAGTCAAAGAATTTCTGACACAATATGATAAGAGAGCATAATAAATGTTTATGCCAGGAGGTATATCTATGTTGACTTTGTCTTTAATATCCGGGCTTATCAGTGCAGTATGCTGGATGCTCGGCGATATTTTTCTTGTAGGATTTGATATTGAGCTGGAACGGCATAAGGATTTTCTTGAAGGTACGGAAATTAAAAATAAAAGAATGGCGGTGCTGATGCTTTCAGGCTCCACACCTCGTTTGCGGTTTGGCGCCCTGATTGCAAACTTTTCAATCCCGTTTATGTTGTGTTCAGTCTACTCACTGTATGTCATGGCTGAACCGTCTGCATGGGCGATTATTGCTGCAATATTGTTTGGGGTTGGATTTTCACTCTCCCCGGTGGCACATGTGGCTTACTATTATGTGGGCACGTTGTGTAAAACACTTTTTGATGAATACAAGCGCAGCGGAAAAGTGAGTGCGGCTGGAGAATCACTGGTCAACGAATATATTCATTTTCTGGATATCACATGGAGGGCGGCCATAGGTATTACAGCCTTGGGGTGGATTGTCTATGCTCTTTTGATTTTGTTTGGAAAAACATCTCTGCCTCCATTATTCTGCCTGTTTACACCTTTGACGGTCAGCCCGTTGGCACTGCTGGTATCAAAACTTAGAATTGGAGCCCCGTATCTGAATGGCGCAGGTTTCAATGTTGCACTTACCATATTTTTTGCAGTTGCTTTGGCTTTTCATTTGATGTGATAGGATATAGATTAGAAAGAAACTTTGCGAAGATCAGCTTGTAGTGGCTGGTCTTTTTAAATCCCTTTATGTTGAATAAAAGAAACATTATATATTACAAAATGTAATATATAATTGACATTTGGAAATATATAATGTATAATCCAATCATAAATAAAAGGAGAACATGTACGTGAAAAATAAAAAACTCAAGATTGCAAGGATTGAATGTGACATGAGCCAGGAGGATTTGGCTAATATTGTTGGTGTCACGCGGCAGACCATTGGTTTGATAGAGTCTGGAAATTATAATCCCACCTTGAAGCTTTGCATTGCAATATGTAAAGCTCTTAACAAAAATCTAAATGACTTATTTTGGGAGGAATCGTAATGAAAATAAAGAAAATACAAGATGAACGTGTCTTACAATTAAATAACAAGATTCAAAGTGAAGCTTATTTTGTAGTATTGCTCCTTTTGGCTGTTTCTGTTTTTATCAAATCCTATGTGATGAGCATGCCTTTTTTACAGTATGCAGCCGAATTCGGAATTATTGTTTTGTCAATAGTTTACATTACAGTGAGGAGTATGTTTGTCGGCCATAATTTCATAGATACTTCTAAAAGCGGGAAAGTATTAACAATGGTGTCAATTTTAGCCTTAAGCCTGGTGGTAAGTATCACAAATGGAATAAAAAATTACTCCTTATATGGCGACAAGTATACGGGAATATTTGATGGACATTTTATTGCTGTATTGGTATTTACTTTTATTTCCACAATTGTTTTTATTTCTGCTGTGTTTGCTTTTCTATATTGGCTGAACATGAAGGGACAGCAAAGGCTTGAAAAGAAACTGAGTGAGGAAGATGAATTGGATTGATTTCACACATGCGGGCCGCAGTCAGGCTATTTATATTTTCTATCATATAAAAGCGCTGCATTCAGAACAACAAGTACTGACCCGGCATTATGAACTAAAGCACCGGTTACAGGGGTGAGTACTCCTGTCACTGAGAGCAGTATAGCCGCAAAATTAATTGACATGGACAGCATAATGTTAAATTTGATGGTTCGTACTGTGGAATTGGACAGCTTTTTCAGGTATGGGATTTTTGCAATATCATCCCCTATCAGGGCAATGTCTGCCGCTTCAACCGCAATATCGCTTCCCATGCTGCCCATAGCGACACCGACATCAGCTATTTTAAGTGCGGGGGCATCATTTACCCCGTCACCAATCATGCAGACCTTGTGCCCCTGTTCCTCAAGTTCTTTAATTTTGTTTACCTTGTCGGACGGGAGCAGTTCTGCTTTCACAGACTGAATGCCGACTTTTTTTGCAAAATAGAGGGCAGTCTGTTCATGGTCACCCGTCAGCAGGACAATATTGGTGTTCATATCATGCAGCTCTTTTACCATGATTTGTGCGGTATCCCGCAGCGTATCTGAGAGTGCGATTACCCCAATTAAGGACTGATTGCTGGAGACTAGAATAGTGGCCTTTCCTTGTGACTGAAAGTGAGCCAGAGTATCCATAACCTGCTGCTCAATATGGATTCCGTTCTCTTTTAGATATGCCAAATTACCGCACTGCAGCACTTGCCCCTTTACAGCTGCCTGAATCCCTTTCCCCGGTATCATTTGAAAATCCATGGCAGGCTGGAGGGAGATGCCCTGCTCTTTGGCATAATCTACAACTGCTTTTGCCAGAGGGTGTTCTGAGTATGCTTCGGCAGAGGCAGCCAGACTTAGCAGATGATTTTTGTCTATATTTTCAATAAAAGTATGTATATCACTGACAACGAGAGTACCATTCGTCAAGGTTCCTGTCTTATCGAACGCAATGCAGTCCACTTTGCCCATATTTTCGAGGGCTTCTCCCGATTTTATGATGACGCCATGTTTTGTGGCCTGACCGATTGCCGCCATGACGGAGGTTGGAGTAGCTAAAACAAGGGCACAGGGGCAGAATACTACCAATATGGTGACCCCCCGGACTAATTCTCCTGTAAAAATAAATGTAAGCACAGCGATGCTCAGAGCGATGGGAACAAGCCATGTAGCCCACTTGTCTGCGATTCGCTGCATGGGAGCTTTGCTGTTTTCAGCTTCCTGCACCAGTTGTATGAGTTTTTGGAGAGAGGAATCCTCACCAACCTTGGTGGCAATGATATCAATTGAGCCGAAACGGTTCAGAGTTCCGCTAAACACACTATCTCCAATTCCTTTATCTATAGGCAGTGACTCGCCGGTCATAACAGACTGATCAATGGAGGTATTGCCTGCAATAATTTCACCATCCACCGGGATAGTCTCTCCAGGCAGTATCCGCAGAATGTCATTTCTTCTGATTTGTTCCAAAGATACCATTTCTTCATGCGTTCCGGTTTTATCTGCTGTGAGGCGCCTTCCCTGTATGGGAACGAGACTGATTAATTGTTTTAGGCCTTTCTTAGCCCGCTCTACTGTCTTATCTTCCAATATAGCGCCAATCGCCATAATAAAGGCAACTTCACCTGCTGCAAATAATTCTCCGATTGCGACGGAAGCTATCATAGCAATGGAAATCAGCAGGGCAGAAGAGACCCATCTTTGAAAGATAAGCCTTGTGACAGCAAGGTATAAAAGAGGGAAGCCGCAGATTACCACAGTGACCCAGGCCGGGTCAATGGGAAAATCCGCGCCGCTGAGAAGTAATACAAGGCTTGCGGTTAGAAATACAGCAGCCACAATGGTCATGGGGATACCACTAAATAGATGATTTGATTTTTTCAGCATATCGCACCCTCCTTGTTTAGACTGTTATTTTAAGAACTTTTCAATTGCATTGTTTAAGTCTTCCAAAACCTTTCTGTCGCCGCTTTCCACAGCATCCACAACACAGTGGTCAATATGGTCCTGTAAAATAATCCTTCCTATGCCATTTATGGCAGAACGTATGGCGGAAAGCTGAATTAAAATTTCACTGCAATCACGGCCTTCTTCCACCATTTTCTTGACAGATTGCATATGTCCCGTCACACGTGAAATGCGGTTCAGGACAGCTTTGGTCTGAGTATGGCTGTGAGTGTGGGTGTGAGCATGGTCATGATTATGATCGTGTACTGTATGTTCCATAATGTATTTTCTCCTTATCATTAAAACCTATAAAAGCAATGCATTCATATCCCCCGTGGGGGGATATAAATATGCTATAATATGAATTTTGAGTTGTCAAGTGTAATATTTTTGAATGTACTGTTATACAGAAAAGAATGTGCAATTTATTTTTTCTTTAAGTCTTTTCTAACCGGCTTGGGCTTGTTGCTTTTTTTAAATACAACTCTATATTGGCATCGATATCTGCCATCATTTTTATTATTTTTTCGCTGGAATATTCAAAATCTGAAGAGACCCATTTGCTTATCATTGCAAAACATCCCTGGAGGTGATATTGGGCATAATAATCCAATTCTTCACTTACATGGTCAAGATTCAATATGCTGCACCAGTTTTTCAGACATGCACCTTTAAATAGCATTGCGAGGCGGTGTGAGAAGTGAAGTGCGTTGTTATTAGAAAACAGCATTTTACATAGCTGTTTATTTTCTCCAATGTAACGGAACAACACTTCATAGTATTCATTGAAATGCAGAGAAAAGTTTTCAGTAATAATATCATCTAGTTCCTCAATTACAGAGTCCTCCAATTCTTGATAGAGAGCATAGAGGTCTTCATAATGGGCGTAAAAGGTGGACCTGTGGATATCAGCTTTGTCTGTAAGCTCCTTTATCGTTATATTGTGGATATCCTTTTTGCTGATTAACTCGGCAAGCCCTTCCCTCAACGCCTTTTTTGTTTTTCTTACACGTCTGTCGTCCTGACTTGTACTCATTGCGTTTTCTCCTTATCTGATATTTTTAATTAAAAATGTACTCTAACCGTCATTTTATTCCCATATTGCGCGTTGTATTGTACATTAAATTTAATTATAATAATTATAACACAGAAAAAGAACAGATGTCGGTTAATCTATCTGATGTCTGAGAAAAAATAAAGATATTTCGGAAATAGAAGGAGAAAAAATGGATAAGAAAAGGTATGTAAAGAGTAAGAAAGTGGTTATAACAATAGTGATTATATTTGCGATTGTGTTTTTACAACAGCAGTTATTGTATTGTTTAGCAGAATTAAGGACTATGAGCAGTATTCAGCATGTAGAAGGTGATTTATATACCGTGAATTATTATGCAGACTATAAGCTGGATGATGTTTTGGAGGCGGGAGTGGTCAATCGTGTATAACATTGATGATTTTTCGGTAGATATCTGCAATGATATGAATTATGATAAGGTCCACCATTTCAAGGGGAAACAGTGAAGTTTGAGCGGATATTTATTGCAGATATCCCCAATTGGCTATCCGTTGCGTTTGTGGTGACTGCAATGATTGCAATGATTGCAATGATAAAGTTTGTTTTTAAAGCAGATCAATTATCTTTAAAATCTTCTTTTTTTTGTCAATATCACAATATTTTAATTTGTCCCAAATTTCATCATCCAAAGTCTTCACCAAAGTCCTGTCAATTTCATATGTGTATTCTTTGCTGATAAAATAATCAATACTGCAGTGAAGTATGTTTGCAATTTTGACCAGGACGGTCAGTGACGGGTTAGCACGGCCACATTCTATATTACTAATATGGGATGGATTAACTTCTAACTGGTTTGCTATGGTTTCTTGTGTTATCCCGAGTGTCAGTCTTCGTTCTTTTATCTTTAAGCCGATTACTCTAAAATCTAATTCCGCCATGATAATTCTCCTTTTCCATATAATATGCCCTAATTTTAATGTAGCATTCCTAATAGAATAAGGAGTTATAAAAAAATATCATTAGTAATAACTAATAATTATATGATATAATACAAATATTCAGAAAGAGATTATATGTATGGCAACTCAGGAGGTAGGACCGTGGGGTATCTCAATATATTTGTATTTATTCTAATTACAGCTACTATTTGCTCAATTTTTCTTATGTTGTACACGATAAAGCACCGCGCTGTTAACAAATCACAATTTTTAATTTTTCTGTCTGTTACTACTTATTTGTACACTTTTGGCTATCTCTTGGAAGTGACTTCCGCCACATTGGAGACGGCTTTTTGCGCTACTCGGGTGCAATATATGGGGCTGCCTTTTATCCTGCCCCTTTCCTATCTGTTTGTGCGGGATGTTTATGGTGAAAAGCGTTTTAACAACTCAAGAATGGCACTGATGTTTATCATACCTTTTATTAGTACTTTGACGATGCAGATGTACCCGTTCTTGAAGGTCTATTATTCCCATACGGAATACATTTCCAATGGGTATATAGCTAATTGCCGAGTGTATCCTGGCCCTCTGTACTATCTGCACACTGTATACAGCTATTTTCTTTTTTGTCTGATTTTCAGATTGCTTATCAGACAATTGAAGGGAAATAGTAAAATGAGGCGGCGGCAGAGCTGGATTCTTCTGGCAGCCTGCATAATACCTGTGATTTGCAGTGTTTTCTACGTCATTTCTACTGACAAGCCGAGATATGATTCCACTCCCATTGCCAACACTGTTTCTATGGCGCTGCTTCTTTACGGGGTTCATTATCATAACCTTATTAATATCGTACCTCTGGCAAGAGCCCAGGTGATTGAGTCTATGGAGGATGCCTTTATTGTCTGTGACCCAAACTTTAATTTTTTGGATGCAAATGAGGCTGCCAAACAATTGTTTCCAGAGCTTAGGCTTTTGTTACCTGGGGAGGTTATAGAAGGGGTAGAGCGATTTAAGAATGCAACAGAATTAAGTATTCAAAGTAGGAATGAGACGCGCTTTTATAGTACAACCCAGACCTGTATACTGAAGGGAACAGCGGTGGAAGGTGTCTGTATCGTATTTCATGATATCACCGAAAATGAAAAACTGCTTAAAAAGCTGAGGGTTCAAGCCTCCTTTGATTCTCTCATGAATATTTATAATAGGGGTACTTTATTTGAAATTATAGAAGTGAGATTAAATTCTAAAAAGACAGAAGCTGTCTCATATTCTCTGCTGATGATAGATGTGGATTTATTTAAGCTGGTAAACGATACTTATGGGCATCTGGCCGGAGATTTTGTGTTAAAAGCGGTCGCCACGATTATAAAAGAATCTTTTCGCAGTGATGATATCATTGGGCGTTACGGGGGAGAAGAAGTTGTAGTTTTTCTGGAAAATGTTTCTGCCAGGCAATCGTTTCATATTGCTGAGAAACTGCGGAAAATCATTGAGAACACACCGATTCTTTATGAAGAAAAAGCAATCCATGTTACCATAAGCATTGGTGTTGCACACTCTCCGGCAGGAGGCATTCATTCTTTTGAGGGGATGCTGAACAGAGCGGACGCGGCTCTGTATGCAGCAAAAGATAAAGGACGCAACTGCACCATTGTAAAGTAAACGACTTTAATTTTAAACACAAAAAACAATAAAAATGCCGTTTCACAAGCTGCTGACAGCCCATGAAACGGCATCTTTTATATTTTTGCTATTCAAAGATAACAATGGCTTCTTTTCTTTTAAACCGGGGAACTACAGTCTCCAATATGCGGATACTGTGATTCAGGTCTTTCTGTTCCAGATAAGCAGCAGCCATATCTTGTCCGATTACAAGATCCATATTCATCTCGTCGGAAGCTGCTAATACAGCTTTACCTGGCCCCAAAGCACGGGCGGGATAAATATGGTTGTTCACCAGTTTAGAGATTCTTTCGATTTCCAGTAAACCAGTTCCAGGCTGTATTCTCTGCAGCTGCATGTAGAGATCCAGGCTCAGCAGCAGGGAATAGGTGCCATAAAATCCTTTTCCTGACAGAGCGATAATTCCGGCGGTAATATCAGTAAAAGCATTTTCGCCTATGTTCCAATCTTTCTTTTCTACCTTTTGTGCGCCGGGGGTTGTGAGCAGTCCGGTATATCCGGCATCCTTGCTGCCCCAGAAAATCAGATTATCTTCCTTGAGGGCACATGCCTCGGCTGCCTGTGCAGCTTTGGATAAATCCACGGGAAAGCCTGACTTTTTAGCGCTCTCAAGATCTCTGGCGAGCAGTGTAAAATCTTCATAAATAAGCGGAATCTCCGCGAACCTTCTGCCGCTCGTTGTAATAAGACCATCTTTTTCCACTTCTTCAATGACGTCGGCATCATCTATCGGAACGCTCTGCACTCCCACGCCAAGTGGTCCAAGTACATGCAGAAAACGTCTGCCAACCAGTGAATGGCGCGCTGTCTTTATTATAGTGGCATCAATTTTCTCCCAAAGCCCCTCAGAAAAAGGGGCCGCTTCTCTTGATAAATAACTCATGTCTAAAACCTCCTTTTTGCATTTGAAATATTAGATTTAATCAATCAGGCTGCCAACTGTACTGGCGGAAGCGTTATCGTCAGAAGTTTCCTCTGCAGGAATGGCAATACCTAAATCCTCCAGCATTTCCTGGACTTCTCCTTCTCCAGATGCGAATAACTCAGCCTCTTTTGGGTCTAGTACCCGGAGCAGCGCCATCAATTCACCTACATGGGCTTTCTCCTCATCACGGATATCAGCGATAACAGTCTTGGCTATCTCGTTATCTGTAGCTTGTACATGTGAATCATACAGATATATAGCCTCCAATTCACCTGCAATGTCCAGGCGTATTGCCTGAATTAGTTCTTCTTTGCTCATCTTGCGGTCAACATTCCCCTGAAAGGGATTTGCAAAAGCTGGCATTTGATTCATCCTCCTTTATAAAATGTATTTATGGTTTCCTTATATGTAATTAAGGGAAACAATCTAATGAGTATTAATTAAATCAAATTAATTGTATCATCAATATTTTTTTGTGTCAATCTTCGATTTGAGAGTGAAAACAGGATTAACTGCCAAATATATCAGACAATTCCGAGGATATAATTTCCTTTTTTTGGATGGGGATTGAGAAGCCAATAAGTGACAAGAACCTTTGAAAATAGTGGGTTTTAAACGACAAAATGTGTTGACAGGAACAAAAACCCGGTGGTATAGTAAGGGGTAATTACTTAAAAATTCATTAATCAATGTGATAAAAAAAATCAGGAGATTAAAAAGACTTTTATGTAAATTAAAGTAATGGTAATTGTTATAAATGAAAGAGATGTTGTGTTTGTTAGAATACTAGGATTTTATAATGATAGAATTTATAAGAATTACGGGAGGAAAATTGATGAAAAAGCAAGATTTTAACAAAGTATTAGTAGCCAATCGCGGTGAAATTGCAATCCGTGTATTTCGCGCCTGTGTTGATGTAGGCTTGCGCACAGTTGCTATGTATTCTAAAGAGGATACATACAGCAGATTCCGTACAAAGGCGGATGAAGCGTATCTGATTGGTGAGAACAAGAGCCCTCTGGGTGCCTATTTGGATATTCCGTCCATTATTGAACTGGCAAAAAAGAAAAATGTGGATGCAATTCATCCCGGATATGGATTTTTGTCTGAAAATGCAGAATTTGCCAGAGCTTGTGAAGAGGCAGGTATTACTTTTGTGGGCCCGTCATCCCATGTGTTGGAACAGATGGGAGATAAACTCAGCGCTAAAACAATTGCAATTGCCTGTGGAGTCCCAATCGTTCCAGGTTCAACAGAACCTCTGAAAAGCGGAGATGAAGCTCTGGAAAAGGCTATCAGCTATGGATTTCCAGTTATCTTAAAAGCGGCAGCGGGCGGCGGTGGCCGTGGTATGCGCCTCTGTGAGACACCGGAGGAAGTAAAGCCGGCATTTGACCTGGTTAAAGGTGAAGCTAAAAAGGCATTCGGAAATGATGATATATTTATTGAAAAATATCTTGTAGAGCCCAAGCATATTGAAATACAGATATTGGCTGACCAGCATGGAAATGTTGTTCATCTTGGCGAGCGTGACTGTTCTCTGCAGCGCCGCTATCAAAAAGTGGTAGAGTTTGCACCTGCTTTTTCTGTATCACAGGAAATCAGAAATAAGCTCTACGAAGATGCTGTCAAAATAGCAAAACATGTAGGATATGTCAATGCCGGAACGGTAGAGTTTTTGGTAGATAAAAATGGCGGTTACTACTTTATAGAAATGAATCCAAGAATTCAGGTGGAGCACACTGTAACTGAGATGGTTACAGGAATAGATTTGGTAAGGGCTGAGAGCTCTCGTAGCGGAGGGATTACCCTCTTGGCGCACCGGAAATCGGATTGAAGACAGCCAGGAAGATTTGCACATGAATGGGTTTGCAATTCAGTGCCCCGGAATCACAACGAAAATCCGGCTAATAATTTTGCTCCGGATACCGGAAAAATTACGGCATACTATTCCGGAGGCGGATTTGGTGTTCGTCTTGACGGCGGTAATGCCTCATATCGGGTGCTGTAATATCTCCTTATTATGATTCTCTGCTGGTAAAGGTGACCGCGTGGGATAATACCTTTGAAGGTGTGTGCAGAAAGGTTGCACGTGCTGTGAATGAAGAACGTGTCAGAGGAGTAAAAACGAATATTCCGTTTATAACAAACATATTAAGCCATCCGACCTTCCTCGAAGGAAAATGTCACACTAAGTTCATTGATGAGACACCGGAATTATTTGATATTACCAATTCAAAAGATACAGCAACAAAGTTGCTGAAATATATTGCACAGATTCAGGTTAATAAGCCGGATATGGAGAGAAAGCAGTATGATCCGCCACGTTTCCCTGAGGTGACTGGTGAACCGAAACCAGGTCTGAAGCAGATGCTGGACCAGCACGGACCGGAATATGTTTCCAAGTGGGTTCTGGATCAGAAAAAGGTTCTTATTACGGACACTACTATGCGTGATGCACACCAGTCATTGTTGTCCACAAAAGTGCGTACTCAGGATATGGTCAGAGGGGCAGAGGGCACTGCAAATATTTTAGCAGACTGTTTCTCACTGGAAATGTGGGGAGGAGCTACATTTGATGTTGCCTACCGTTTCCTTCATGAGTCACCATGGGAGAGGCTGGACTTTTTGAGAAAGAAAATTCCAAATATTCCATTCCAGATGCTTTTGAGAGGAGCCAATGCTGTCGGATATACAAACTACCCGGATAATCTGGTTCGCTCATTTATTAAAGAAGCCGCAAGCAGCGGCATTGATGTATTCCGTGTGTTTGATTCCTTAAACTGGATTCCAGGAATGGAAATCGCAATCGATGAAGTCCTGAAGCAAAATAAACTCTGTGAAGCGACAATCTGCTATACAGGGGATATCATGGATGGAAAACGTGATAAATACACTCTGCAGTATTATGTGGATATGGCGAAGGAACTGGAGCGCAGAGGTGCTCATCTGCTTGCTATTAAAGATATGTCTGGTCTGCTGAAGCCTTATGCGGCTAAGAAGCTGGTCAGCACATTGAAACAGGAAGTCGGAATCCCGATTCATCTGCATACTCATGACATTTCGGGAAACCAGGTGGCGGCATATCTTTTTGCGGCCGAAGCGGGAGTGGATATTATTGATACTGCAATTGATTCTATGTCATCCACGACAAGCCAGCCGTCTATGAACGCAGTGGTAGCAGCACTTGCAGGACAGGAAAGAGACCCTGGATTTGACCTTGGCGAACTTCAGAAATTGTCAAATTATTGGTCTGATGTGCGCCTGCGCTATGAAGGATTTGAAGCAGGAATTAAAAATCCAAGCACTGACATTTACCGTTTTGAAATTCCAGGCGGACAATATACAAATCTGAAGCCACAGGTGGAGAGCTTGGGACTTGGAAATCGCTTTGAGGATGTCAAAGAGATGTACAAACAGGTAAATGACATGCTGGGCGATATTGTTAAGGTAACACCTTCCTCAAAGATGGTGGGAGATTTGGCTATATTCATGGTACAAAATGACCTGACACCGGACACAATTGTGAAGAGGGGCGAGGCACTTACTTTCCCAGATTCAGCCGTGGCTTATTTTAAAGGTATGATGGGCCAGCCGGCATGGGGATTCCCGGAAGACTTGCAGAAAATCGTGCTGAAAGGTGAGAAACCTATTACCTGCCGTCCGGGAGAGTTGCTGCCAGACTTTGATTTTAAAGCGGCAGAAGAACATCTCAAAAGGCTTGAACCAGAAGCGGACCAGAGAACTGTAATATCATGGGGACTGTATCCTAAAGTTTTGGAAGCATATATAAAATATTGTGAGGACTATGGTGATGTTTCTCCTATGGAGAGCCATATTTTCTTCAATGGAATGGCTGTTGGAGAGACCACGAAGATTACAATCGGCAATGGTAAAACCCTGATAGTAAAATATCTGGGAATTGGAGATGTAAATGAAGACGGAACCAGAAATGTTTCATTTGAATTGAATGGAATGAGACGAGAGGTTTCCGTGGCAGATCCTAACGTTGAAATTGAAACTAAAAATGTAAAAATGGTAGATCCTGAGGATAAGAGCCAGATAGGTGCGTCAATTCCAGGGCTGGTTTCAAAGATTAATGTCAAAGTGGGAGATAAAGTAGAGACAAACCAGGTGGTTGCAGTCATCGAAGCCATGAAAATGGAAACTTCTGTTGTAGCCCGGATGCCGGGAGTTGTGGAGAGCGTACTTGTAAGTGAAAACGAAACCGTTAAGGCGGGAGAAATGCTCTTTGTGATAAAACCAATATTATAGTAAAAAAGAGATGGAGGAGTTAAATTTTTTTAACTCCTCCATCTCTGTATCTTTATTTGTGTTTTCTTCCTTTTCCGGTTATGTATTCAATTTCAAATTCATAGACTGTCACCTTCTGCATAGAAGACGCAATATATTTTTCTCCACTTTCCAAAAATTCCGGACTATATTTTTGAATTAATTTCCTGAGTACCTCTTGTGTATCTTCAGAAACTTTTATCTGTCCAAAAGCAATCGCACTCTCATAGTTTGTTGAAAACTTGGAAGGAAGAACTTCTGTATTTCCAATGACAGTGAAGCATGCCTTTGAACTATGCTCAATATTTTCTCTCTTAAGTCCATCGGCGTTTGTGCCATGAAAATAGATTTTCCCATCCATGTAGGCATAGCTTAGTGGAACTCCATATGGGTAGCCATCCACACCTGCAGTAGATAATACTCCATATTGATTGTCGCGCAGAATTTGTAAGGTTTCTTCTTCTGTCAGTTGTCTGTCAGTTCTTCGCATTTCTCTAAACATAATTTTTTCCTTCTTTCTTTAGATAAGTAAAAGCTATCATATTCACATCTAAAAGTCAAACTTTGAACCATGAAAAGTCGTTGAACAGGCGCTCTATGCAGCAAAACATACAGGTTGAAGCCGGGCGTGTATAAAATATTGAACATGATATAAAGCGCTTGTAAAGTCAAGGGCTATTTGATACTATAGGGTCAGAAGACGTGGTAATAACATAAGAATAACACAATAATAACACGGAACAAAAGAACAAGAAATGTTGTACATATAATTAAAATGAAATACAAAAGTACTTTTTCACTGTAAATGCTTATAAAAAATAGACTATAAGCTGAAAATCTGTCAGTAAATAAAGGAGTGTATTTAAAATGGCGATTAAAATTGGTATCAATGGATTTGGACGAATTGGACGTGTTGTATTTCGTATCCTTATGGATAAACCGGAGACCTATGCGCTGCTGCGGAATCAATCTGAGGAATGCAGATATTGACTTGATGGTGTATATGATTAAATTTGATTCTATCATGGGCCGGTTCAAAGGGGAAGTGGAAGCTGCAGACGGGGCACTGTTAGTAAACGGCAAGAGAATTACAGTATTCAGCGAAAGTGATGCTTCCAAAATCCCATGGGCAACCTGCGGAGCTGATACATATCGTTGAATCTACTGGTGCGTTTAACACCATAGAAGGTGCTTCCAGGCATCTGATTGGCGGTGCAAAGAAAGTTGTGATTACCGCACCTGCCAAGGATGATGCTCCAACCTTTGTTATGGGAGTAAATCATGAGGAATATAAGACAGAATATAATGTAGTATCGAATGCGTCCTGCACCACGAACTGCGTAGCACCGCTGGTAAAGATTATGCAGGATACCTTTGGTATCGAGCAGGGATTGATGTCGACGATTCACTCAGCGACTGCCAAGCAGAAGGCGGTAGATTCCAGAGCCGGGAGAGACTGGAGAACAGGGCGCTCTGTATTTAACAATATCATTCCTTCCACCACAGGGGCGGCAAAGGCATGTGCCCTTGTCATCCCTTCGGTAAAGGGCAAAATGACAGGAATATCTTTCCGCGTACCGACCAATGATGTTTCTGTTGTAGATTTGACCTTACGGTTATCCACCAGCACTACATATGAAGAAATTTGTGCGGCGGTCAAACTGGTATCTGAAACAACAATGAAAGGCGTTGTGAGTTATATGGACGACGATTTGGTTTCTTCCGACCTGATTGGAGATTCCCACACCTGTATTTTTGATGAAAAAGCGGGTGTCATGCTGGATGAGAGTTTTGTGAAATTGATAGCATGGTATGATAATGAGTGGGGATATTCTAACAAAGTAGTAGATTTGATTACCTACATGTATCAAAGAGATTCAGAATAAAAAAGAGCATCCTGCTTTCCGATTAGGGAACAGGATGCTTTCTTTATTATTGGAAAATTTGATTAGGCGCCCAATTTCCAGCCGATGGATTTTTCACGCATATGAATAAAATCTGCATAGATGCCGCCGGATTTCATGAGTTCCTGGTGTGTGCCTCTCTGGGTAATTTTTCCCTGATCCAGCACCAGTATCTGGTCGGCGCTCTGGACTGTTTTAAGTCTGTGGGCAATCATAATAATCGTTTTGCCCTGGGTAAGCTGTGTAATGGCATCCTGAAGCAGTGCTTCGTTTTCAGGGTCCACATTGGCGGTAGCTTCGTCCAGAATAATAATCGGAGCATCTTTCAGCAAGGCGCGGGCGATGGAGATACGCTGTTTCTCCCCTCCTGAGATGGTTGCGCCGCTTTCCCCTATGACTGTGTCGTAGCCCTGGGGCAGCGCACGGATAAAGTCGTGGCAGCATGCCTTTTTAGCCGCGTCCTCAACCTCTTTCATGGTAGCATCCGGCTTGCCGAACTTTATGTTGTTGGCAATGGTGTCATGGAAGAGATAAACATTCTGAAATACCATGCTAAAATTTGCCAGCAGGCTGTCCAGGGTGTATTCTTTTATATCCACACCGCCCAGTGTAATGCTGCCGCTTTCCACATCCCAAAAGCGCGACATAAGGCTTGTGAGGGTGGTTTTGCCGCCGCCTGACGGACCTACAATGGCAGTTGTAGTACCTTCAGGAATTTCAAAAGAAACATGATCAATTACTGTCTTATTTTCATAGCGGAAGGTTACATTGTCACCTTTGATGGTGCAGCTCTCGGGTTTGATGGCCTTCCCATCTATATCCATAACCGGAGTCTCGAACACTTTGTTAATCTTATCCATGGATAGGTCTAATACCCGCAAAAGTGCACTGTAATTTCCTGCGGATTCCAGCTGTGCATATACCATAAAGGAAGAAATAACAAGCAAAAGGCAATTTATAAGCTCCATAGAGCCGCTTACATAAAGTGCGACGGACAGGAAAATCATGGCGATACCGAACAGTTTGAGCACCACATTC
Source organism: Muricomes sp. (assembly GCA_049840515.1). Taxonomy (GTDB): domain Bacteria; phylum Bacillota; class Clostridia; order Lachnospirales; family Lachnospiraceae; genus Muricomes. The sequence goes on from JASGKW010000011.1 coordinate 115,625, forward strand.
TGGAAACAGGTGTATGGGACAAAGGTTTTTTCAAGCTTCACATTGATTTCTTCATTTTCCTTGATGGCATGGTCCACAGTTTTGTTGGCTGTCTGGTCAAGGTTATAGGAGCGGATGACACCGATGCCCTGCACATATTCCAGGACAGAGCCCACCAGGCGGGTATCGGATTTTGTTTTTAGCGGAGAAACTATGTGAGATTTTCTCTGCATAAGAGCATTGACGCCAAAGAAGGCAGCAATCCCCACAATGAGCAGAAGCCCTATGCGCCAGTCGTAGAATAAAATAGCCAGGGTAAACATAGCGGTCGTCAAAATGCCCTGGGTGGTCAGCATAATGACCCTGGTGGCAACATCCTGCAGATTTTCTGCTGTGTTGGTAGTGATTGAAGTGATGTCACCAATACTGTTGTCGTTGAAATAGCCCATAGGCATATATTTGAGCCGTTCGCCTATTTCTACCCGCTTGTTGGTAGCTACTGTGTATCCGCCGGCAGTTTGCTTCATGGTGAGACTGCGGCGGGTAAGAGTGCAGCCGGCAATGCTTATGAGCATGATGCCAAGAGAACTCCAAACAGTCTGCATGCTGATATTTCCCTCGATAAGTGCTGTGAGCACAACTGCAATAGCAGGGATGCGCAGCGCTTCAAATACGGCGTGCAGCAGAGACAGTCCGAGAGACTGGTAAAATAGACGGCTTTGGCTGCCGGAAAATTGAAAGAATTTCTTGAATATGGCAATCATATGAGCACCTCCTGAGTTTTTGGTTCGATACTGTCCTTTGCAGAGCGGTGGGCCTCCCACATATTTTTGTACAGAGGAGAAGACTCCAGCAGCCGGCTGTGGGTTCCCTGTGCAGATACCCGGCCCCGTTCGATGACAATAATGTTATCGGAATCAGTGATGGTTGAGAGCCTGTGGGCGATGACGATAAGCGTTTTGCCTTCCACCAGTTTGGATACCGCAGTCTGGATGACCGCTTCATTTTCTGGGTCGGTGTAGGCGGTCGCCTCATCAAGAATGACAATGGGAGCGTCTTTGAGCATAGCCCGTGCGATTGTGATGCGCTGGCGCTCACCGCCGGAAAGATGCCCGCCCCCGCCACCGGCGCAGGTCTCGTACCCCTGTTCCAACTCCATAATAAAATCATGGCAGCCGCTTAGACGGGCAGCCTTTTCTACCTCCTCATCGCTGGCGGAGGGGTTTCCCATGCGGATATTTTCCCGTATGCTTTCATCAAAAAGGTAGTTATCCTGTGCCACATATGCAATTATGCCGTTAAGTTGAGAGAGGGGGATTTGCTGTATATCCGTCCCTCCGATTGTGATGCGCCCGCCACCTGCATCCCACAGAGATGCAATGAGTTTGGCAATGGTAGATTTTCCGCCGCCTGAGGGCCCAACCAGTGCGGTGACGCTGCCTGATGGGATTTGCAGATTGATTCCGTGCAGCACGAGTTTTTCGCGGTAGGCAAAACTTACATCCTTAAGGCGGATGTCATAGTTATTTACTGCCGCCGGTGCAGTGGGGCGCACCAGGTCAGGCTGGGTAAGTACATCGGTCACTTCATTTACGATGGTATGAATTTTGCCTATATCGTCGGTGTAAGTCATGGTTGTGATGAGAGGCCCCATGACGCCCAATGCTAAAATAATGGATACAATGAAAGTTTCAACAGAAAGACTGCCTTTCAGGTACAACAGAGAGCCGATTGGGAGGACACTGACCAGCACTGCGGGAAATACGGAAAGTGCCAGGGAGAAGAAGGGCAGTGTTGAACGCATCCAGTCAATGGCAGAGTCTGCGGCTTCTTTTGCAGCGGTGGTAAATTTTTCGTAGGAGGAAGCCGACTGGTTGAAGGCTTTGATTACCTCGATGCCGCCGATGTATTCTACCGCTGTGTCGTTGAGCTGTTTATTTTTTGCCACATAGTTGGAAAAACGTTTTTCATATCCCCCCATCATGCCCATATAGCACAGCAGACCTAATGGCAGAGGAATCAGGGCTGCCAGCGCCATGCGCCAGTCCAGCACAAAGAGATACACCATTGTAGCAATGGAAATTAAAACATTACCTCCCATTTCCGGCACCACATGTGCCAGGGTGGTCTCTATGCTGTCCACTCTTTCCACCAGTATGTTTTTCAGTCTTCCTGATGGAGTATCCAGCAAATAGCCCATGGGCAGACGGGTGAGCTTTTTAGTCAGCCTCAGGCGGACTTCTGAGATTACTGCAAAAGTTGCTTTGTGTGACAGTGAGGTGGAGACGCCGTGAAAAAGATACCGCAGTACCCAGAAGCCTGCAGCAATCAGGCAGTAAAATCCATAAAAGTTAAGTGAAGTCTCCCCGCGTAGCAATCCCAGTACGATTTGAGCTATACAGAAATAAGGTGCCATCTGGCAGGCAACTCCCAGCGTGGCAAAGGTAAGAGAAGCAATATACCCGCCTTTGTGGGGAGAAGCAAATTCCCACAGCCATGACACAATTCCTTTTGAATGTTGATTCATTTTTAGTCCTCCTTAATAGAAATAAATGAAATAAAATGGTTAGGAAAAGCTAACCTAATGGCAAAAATTTTAGGACTATTTCAGTCCTAAAATGGCATCCCAGCCGGCACTGTAAAATTTGTTTAACGTGCGGACATATTCTATAGCCCGCTCCCTGGGCATATCATGTGCCACGGTCTCAAAAATGCCATAATAAAAGGCACCGGAAAGAATATGGCTCATATCATCATCAATGGATGGAATATTGTGCCCCATGCTGCGCAGCATATCTATAAACCGCCGTGTGTGCTCTATCTCGATTTCCAGCAGGCTGTCAATATAATGCTCGTATTCTGTGCCGGCAGAATGACAGACCACCAACTTAAATGCGTCGAGGTTGAGATAGATATAACTGATAAATTCATCCAGAGCCTGGCTTGTATAATTGTGCATCTCCTTTTCCTTATATTCGGAGGGGAGTTTATCAAACTTGGTCTGCACTGAAAAATACCAGTCCCGCAGATAGTCTGCCGGTCCTGAGACAAGTGCACCAAACAAAGCTGCCTTGTCAGGATAATACCCATAGATTGCCCCTGTGGTAACTCCTGCGCTGCGGGCAATACTGCGCAGGGATGCATTTTCATAGCCTCTATCCAGAAACTCAGCTTTCCCGGCGTCTAAAATGCGCTGTTGTGTGGATTCATCTGACATTCCCTGGCACCTCCTTCCCAGTGATATAACACCGTTATATAACAGTGTTATATCATGGCAAAAATGTTTTGTCAAGAAAATTTATGTTCCACTTTTCAGGTGTCTGATGTAAAATAAATTTAAATATCTGTTCAGCCATACACACATATTTCATATGGAACCTGGGGGCTGGTTGGCAGAGAATGACAATGAAAAGGGGGACTGGCAATGCTATTGGGACATGAAAAGGTGAATATTTTAAATCTTCCGACGCCGCTGGAATATTTACCTAATATTTCAGAAGAGCTGGGTGTTGAATTTTATATAAAGCGTGATGACCTGACAGGAATCGGTCTGGGCGGAAATAAGCTGAGGAAGCTGGAATACATATTGAGAGAGGCACAAAACAAAGGAGCTACGATGCTGCTGACCAGAGGGGGAGTTCAAACCAACCATGGACGTCTCACCGCTGCGGTTGCCGCAAAATATGGAATGAAGTGTGCAATTGTCTCCGTAGGAGAGTACCCCGGTGAACTTTCAGCAAACCTTTTACTGGACAGAATCCTGGGGGCGGAGGTTATTATCAAGGAAAGTGACGGGCGCCCGGAGGAAGAGCAGTATGATGAGCTGATTGCCGATGTGATGGAGGAATATGAGGCGAAAGGCGAGGTCATTCACTATACCCCGCTGGGCGGGTCAGATGATTTTGGATTTCTTGGCTACTATGAATGTGCCCGGGAGCTTACACAACAGGCGGCCGGCAAGGGAATTGAAAATGCACGTGTGTTTACTGCGGTGGGAAGCATTGGAACGTTTATGGGATTGTACTGTGGATTAAAAAATGAAAAGTCCCCTTTGGATTGTGAGGGGATTGCCATTATGCCCTTCGATGAATATAAGGACCGGAGCATTGTGGAATATTTTGAAAGTGTAAAAGTGAAATATAACCTTGCCATGGAATCGGACCTGGAGGATTTCAAAATTCAGAGAGGGTATGTCCGGGGCGGTTACAACCAGCCATCTAAAGAAGTGCGGGAAGCTATTTATTTGATGGCAGGAAAAGAGGCAATCTTTCTGGATCCCTGCTATACGGGGAAATGCTTTGCTGCAATGCTTGATATGATAAAAGAAGATAAAATCAAACAGGGGGAGAAGGTTATATTTGTTCACACGGGAGGTATCCCCGGATTATATACAAAACATCACAGATTAGAATTTGAAAAAGAATTAATAAGCGGGGTAAAAATCATTAAAAAATAATAAAAGCTCCGTTCCACTTATTACTGTGGTCCGGAGCGTTCTGATTCAGTTACCGTCCTAAGAGTTTATCTACTATGACTTTACTTTCGTCATCTATTTTTCTGTACTTTTTGATAACATCCACTTCTTCTGATGTGAGGTAAATCGTGTCGCAGCTCTCAATTTCCATACCAGGAGTATAGGGGCCTTTTTGTTCTCTGATAACACCGCTTGCCGAGTACGGCTGATTTACAAGCTGGTCCAGTGTGAGACCATAAATCTGCGCCAGTTTCACCAAAAGGTCCAAGTCAGGAGTTCGTTTGCTTGTCTCATAATTGGAGTACGCCTGTCTGGAAATGTTAAGCTTCTTGCCCAGTGTCTCTTGCGTGTAATGATGCGCTTTTCGCAGGACGTATAAGTTTTCTACTAGTTGTATGTTAGACAATGCCGCACCTCCATTCACAGAAAATTGAAAATATCTCATAAATTATAACAATTTTCCCTGTAAATAGATATTAATGCGACAATATGAAGCTTTATAATAAAATGCAACGGAATGTTGCTATTTGCTGAGCGTGCTATTGTGATATTGAGAAGAGAATGTGACATCTTCCCCAAACCATGCAGGAGGCTCAAAAGTGTTTGCTGACTCCTCGTCAGGAAATTCTACTTCTGCCAGAATCAGGGGGGCAAGGTCTCCCTGAAAAATATCAAGTTCAATAGTCAGTTTTCCCTCCAGAGGAATCATATAGCGGGTCTTTTTAATTAATCGTCCGTCAATTTTAGGTTTCAGATGTTCGTAAGCTTCTTTTGTGAGAGGAAGGTTGTATTCTTCCCGCACCATAAGCCCTTTTGATTTATAGGTCAGGATATAATCCTCACAGTCCCTGCGGACACGGACAACAGGTTCTGTGCAGAGATAGCCCTGCTCCATGAGCCGGAAAGGATAAATATGAAGATTGTCCGGCAGATTTTCTCTGCTTATCAGGTACTTGCGTTCAATTTCCATTGAGAAACTCCTTTTTAAACTTTTTATTTATCATAATACGGAGTGCATCAAATGTAAACCATTGCACTTTAAAACATCATGGAATATAATTTTAATTAAATGTATGAAGGAGGCGGAAAAGATGAAACAGATCAGTATATTTTTGGCAGATGGTTTTGAGGAAATTGAGGGGCTTACAGTTGTAGATTTACTGAGGAGAGCCGGCGTGGACGTAAAGACTGTATCCGTGACTGGAAGTCTTAGTATTCATGGTGCTCACGACATTACAGTGAAAGCGGATGTCCTGTTTGAAGAACAGGATTTTTCTGATATGGATATGCTGGTGCTGCCGGGCGGAATGCCGGGGACCACTCATCTTCAGGAGCACCAGGGTCTGAAAAAGCTTCTGGAAGAACAGTATGCTAAAGAGAAATACATTGCAGCAATCTGTGCTGCACCGGGAATACTGGGAAGTCTTGGATTTTTGGAGGGGCGCACAGCGTGCTCTTATCCGACAGTGGAGGCGAAGCTTTCGGGTGCAAATGTAGTGCAGGATCCGGTTGCTGTGGACGGACACATTATAACCAGCCGGGGAGTGGGTACAGCGATTCCTTTTTCGCTGGAGTTAATCTCAAAGTTATGCGGCAGTGAGAAGTCAGAAGAAATAGGGAAGTCAATCGTATTTATGTAACAAAATACTGGAAAATTAAAGCTGGATGTGATATACTATCCCAATGACTGCAAAAGTATAGAAAATTTACGTTTGAATGGTACGTATCAAGGAGGAAAATAAAAAAATGAGTTTACAGGTAGAAAATTTAGAACATAACATGGTAAAATTGACAATCGAAGTTCCGGTGGAGGAAGTGGAAAAAGCACTTCAGGCATCCTATTTAAAACAGCGCAAGCAGATTAATCTGCCAGGTTTCCGCAAAGGAAAAGTGCCGAGACAGATGATTGAAAAAATGTATGGACCAGAAGTGTTCTATGATGAAGCAGCAAACCAGATGATTCCGGAAGCATACGGCAAAGCATACGATGAGTGTGAGCTGCAGATTGTTTCTCAGCCACAGGTAGATATTGTACAGCTGGAAAAGGGAAAACCTTTCATTTTTACAGCAGAGGTTGCAGTGAAACCGGAAGTTACTCTTGGTGAATATAAAGGTGTGCAGGTAGACAAGTCATCTAGCAGAGTTACAGCAAAAGAGATTGATGAAGAAATCGACAAAGAGCGCGAGAAGAGTGCAAGAACAATTGAAGTGACAGACCGTGCGGTTCAGGATAAAGATCAGGTAGTACTTGACTTTGAAGGATTTGTAGATGGTGTGGCATTTGCCGGCGGCAAAGGTGAGGATTATCCTCTTACAATCGGTTCTGGCGCATTTATCCCAGGATTTGAGGAGCAGTTGATTGGCGCTGAGATTGATAAAGATATGGAAGTAAAGGTTACTTTCCCGGCAGACTATCAGGCTGAAGAGCTGGCCGGCAAAGAGGCTGTGTTCAAATGCACTGTACATGCAATTAAGGCAAAAGAGCTTCCAGAATTGGATGATGAATTTGCATCAGAAGTATCTGAGTGTGACACTTTAGAAGCTTATAAAGCTGAAGTAAAGCAGAACATCAAAGACCGCAAAGAGAAAGAAGCAAAAGAGAAAAAAGAAAACCAGGCAGTAGAGAAAGCGGTAGAGAATGCTCAGATGGACATTCCAAAAGCTATGATTGATATGCAGGTAAGACAGATGAGAGATGATTTTGCGCGCCGTATTCAGCAGCAGGGACTTTCTCTTGAGCAGTACTTCCAGTTTACAGGAATGACAGCAGAGAAGATGGTTGAGGAGATGACACCACAAGCAGAGAAACAGATTAAGACCAGACTGGTTCTTGAGGCTGTTGTGAAGGCCGAGAATATTGAAATTTCTGACGAGCGTCTCGATGAAGAACTGCAGAAGATGGCAGAAGCATATCAGATGGAAGTAGATAAGCTGAAAGAATTTATGGGAGACAGTGAAAAGAAACAAATTAAACAGGATATTGCTGTTCAGGAAGCTGTTACACTGCTTACAGAGGCGGCAGTTGAAGCATAATCAGGAGGAATATTGATGAGCTTAGTACCTTATGTCATTGAACAGACCAGCCGTGGGGAACGCTCCTACGACATCTATTCAAGGTTATTAAAAGAGAGAATTATTTTTCTGGGAGAAGATGTAAACGATGTTTCAGCAAGTGTGATTGTCGCACAGCTTCTTTTCCTGGAGGCAGATGACCCGGATAAAGATATCCAATTGTACATTAACAGTCCGGGAGGTTCTGTGACAGCCGGATTGGCAATTTATGACACTATGCAGTATATTAAGTGTGATGTTTCTACAGTATGCATCGGTATGGCTGCAAGTATGGGAGCATTTTTGCTCTCAGGCGGAAAGAAGGGCAAGCGTTTTGCTCTTCCCAATGCAGAAATTATGATTCACCAGCCATCAGGCGGGGCACAGGGACAGGCGACAGAAATTCAGATTGCTGCAGAGCATATTTTGAAGACCCGCCAGAAATTAAATCAGATTCTGGCTGAAAACACAGGACAGGATCTGGAAGTTATCAAAGTAGATACAGAGAGAGATAACTTCATGTCTGCCCATGAAGCAAAGGAATACGGATTAATAGACGAAGTGATTGCCAGCCATTAATGGCAATATGAGGTGAAGAGTGTTATGGCAGGAAGAGTAAGTGATGATACAGTAAGATGTTCCTTCTGCAATAAGGCACAGGCACAGGTGCGCAAACTGATAGCGGGTCCAAATGGGGCATACATTTGTGATGAGTGTATTGATGTATGTGCAGAAATTATTGAAGAAGAATTTGAATACGAAGAAGGAAAAAAATTTGATGACATTAATCTCCTGACACCGGAAGAACTGAAGAACTTCCTGGATGAGTATGTTATTGGTCAGGATGAGGCAAAGAAAGTTCTTTCTGTAGCCGTATATAATCACTATAAACGGATTATGGCAGAACAGGATTTGGGAGTGGAGCTGCAGAAGAGTAACATACTGATGCTGGGACCTACCGGCTGTGGTAAGACATTGCTCGCTCAGACACTGGCAAAAGTCCTGAATGTGCCGTTTGCGATTGCAGATGCCACAGCACTGACAGAAGCCGGTTATGTGGGTGAGGATGTGGAAAATATTCTCCTGAAAGTTATTCAGGCTGCGGATGGTGATATTGAACGTGCAGAGCATGGCATCATATATATTGATGAGATTGATAAGATTACAAGAAAATCAGAGAACCCTTCCATTACCCGCGATGTATCAGGTGAAGGTGTGCAGCAGGCTCTGCTGAAAATTGTAGAAGGTACAGTTGCATCTGTTCCCCCGCAGGGCGGCAGAAAGCATCCTCATCAGGAGTTGATACAGATTGACACCACAAATATCCTGTTTATATGCGGAGGTGCTTTTGAAGGAATTGATAAGCTGATTGAGACACGTCTGGATAAGAAATCCATTGGATTTAATGCGGAGGTTGCCTCTAAGAGTGAGCGGAATGTGGATGAACTTCTCCACCAGGCTCTCCCTCAGGATTTGGTAAAGTTTGGTCTTATACCAGAGCTGGTGGGACGTCTGCCGGTTACTGTTTCTCTGGATATGCTGGATAAGGAAGCATTAATCAGAATCCTGACAGAGCCAAAGAGCGCCATTGTCAAACAGTACCAGAAGCTGCTGGAGCTGGACGGAGTGAGGCTGGATTTTGATAAGGATGCCCTCTATGCAATCGCAGAGACATCTCTTGCCAGAAAGACCGGGGCGAGAGGCTTGCGGGCGATTATGGAAACAATCATGATGGATACTATGTTTAAGGTTCCGTCTGATGATACAATCAAAGGATGCCGGATAACAAAAGAAGTGGTAAAAGGAACAGGAGAACCCATGTATGAACGTGATGGGGAAGAACGCAAATCATTTCTGACATCAGAGAGTGCATAAAAAGTTTGGGCGGGTGCAATGGTAGAACCATGTATCCGCCCTTTTATGTCATGTAGGAAAGTTCGCCGAACTTGTCCATTTTGTTATAAACACAATTAGAAGGAGAACATTATGAAAAGTGAGACGCAGAGTCTTCCTATGGTAGCTCTCAGAGGCATGACAATCATGCCTGGAACGGTTGTTCATTTTGATGTGAGCCGCCAGCAATCCATAACAGCGGTTCAGGAAGCTATGGTGGAGAATCAAAAGATTTTCGTGATAACTCAGAGAGATACAGAGATAGAGAAGCCCAAACAGCAGGATTTGTTTGAGGTAGGAACCATCGGCACAATTAAGCAGATTATTAAACTTCCCCGGCAGATAGTGCGGGTCCTCGTGGAAGGTGAGACGAGAGGAATACTTGACAAGATTGAGTATGAGGAGCCATACCTGCGCGCCGGAGTGGAGATTGTCGATGATGAGGATACTACTGTTTTAGATGATTTAAATGAAAAGGCCATGGAGCGAAGTCTGAAAGATATGTTTATAGATTTTGCTGCTAAAAATGGAAAATTGTCAAAAGAGGCAGTTGCTCAGATTTTGGAAGCTAAAGGCTTAAAAAATCTGGTGGATGAAATTGCTGCAAATATACCTTTATTTTATACAGACTTACAGGAGATTTTAAATGAGACGGATTTCTGGAAGAGATATGAAGTGTTGTCCTTTAAGCTGGTGAATGAAGTTCAGATTATGGATATCAAAGAAGAAATTCAGTTGAAAGTAAAGGAACGGGTGGATAAGCACCAAAAAGAATATATTCTCAGAGAGCAGTTAAAACTAATCAGGGAAGAGCTGGGAGATGACACTACAATGTCCGATGCGGATGAATTCGTGAAAGCTGCAAAGGCATTGAAAGCGCCAAAAGAAGTGAGAGAGAAGCTGATGAAGGAAATCAGCAGATTTAAAAGCTCACCGGGCAGTCAGGCTGAGAGCGGGGTAATCCGCACTTATATTGAAACTCTTTTAGAAATGCCGTGGAATAAAACGGTGAAAGACAGCGGTGACATTGAATATGCACAGAAGATTCTGGATGAGGACCACTACGGTCTGGAGCAGGTGAAAGACAGAGTGCTGGAATTTCTGGCAGTCCGTTCCCTGACGAAAAAGGGAGGAAGTCCTATTTTGTGCCTTTCAGGGCCTCCGGGAACAGGTAAGACATCGATTGCCAAATCCCTTGCGAGGGCACTGAAAAAGCCCTATGTGAGAATTTCTCTCGGAGGAGTCCGGGATGAAGCCGAAATCCGGGGGCACAGAAAAACCTATGTTGGGGCTATGCCGGGAAGGATTGCAAATGCCATGAAAACGGCAGGGGTGAAAAATCCGGTCATCCTCCTGGATGAGATTGACAAGGTAAGCACAGACTATAAGGGGGATACATTTTCCGCACTTTTGGAGGTGCTGGACAGTGAGCAGAACAGCAAGTTCCGGGATCATTATCTGGAGCTGCCTCTGGATTTGTCAGAGGTTCTGTTTATCACGACAGCCAACACACTTCAGACAATACCGAGACCTCTTCTGGACCGTATGGAAATTATTGAGGTCAGCAGTTATACTGAAAATGAAAAATTTCATATTGCTGTGGAACACCTGATACCAAAACAGATTGAAAAGCATGGTTTAAAAGAGGAGCAGTTATCTTTTAGTAAACAGGCAATCTGGAAGATAGCACGAAATTATACGAAAGAAGCGGGTGTCCGTCAATTGGAGAGAAAAGTTGGGGATATTTGCAGAAAAGCGGCAAAAGAAATACTGACAACCGATAAAAAGAGGGTTATAATAACGGAAAAGAACATCCATAAATATCTGGGGAAAGAAAAGTTTACCTATCAGATGGCGAACACTTCCGATGAAGTCGGCATTGTGCGCGGACTTGCATGGACCAGTGTTGGAGGAGATACGTTGCAGATTGAGGTGAACATCATGCCTGGCAAAGGCGAGCTTATGCTCACAGGTCAGCTCGGCGATGTGATGAAAGAGTCTGCCAGGACGGGAATCAGTTATATACGTTCTGTGAGCGGAGCATATGAGATTGCAGAGGATTTCTTTGAAAAACATGATATCCATGTACATATACCAGAGGGAGCTGTGCCCAAGGATGGTCCTTCCGCAGGTATCACTATGGCAACGGCTATGCTGTCTGCCATAACAGGCCGCAAAGTCAGGGCGGACCTGGCAATGACAGGTGAAGTCACTCTGAGAGGAAGGGTACTCCCCATTGGCGGGCTGAAGGAAAAGCTGCTTGCTGCAAAAAATGCAGGTATTAAGACGGTGATAATTCCCAAGAAGAATCAGGTAGATGTGGAGGAATTGTCCTCTGAAATCACAAAGGGGCTGGAAATTCTTCCTGTGGAAAGTATGGATGGAGTATTGAAGACAGCACTTGTAACTGGAGCATAGACAAAGAAGATTAAGCGGGAGGATATATGATAATTAAAAATATTAACTTAGAGACAGTGTGCGGAATTACAAGCGTACTCCCAGATAATGATAAACCAGAAATAGCATTTGCGGGCAAATCAAATGTGGGAAAGTCCTCTTTGATCAATGCCCTTATGAATCGGAAATCCTATGCCAGGATTTCCGCAACACCTGGAAAGACTCAGACAATCAATTTTTATAACATCAATGATGAAATGTATCTTGTAGACCTCCCGGGCTATGGCTATGCTAAAGTTTCTGAGAAAGAAAAAGCCCAGTGGGGAAAGCTGGTGGAACGCTATTTACATGGTTCCGCTCAGCTCAAGGCCATATTTCTTCTGATTGATATCAGACATGACCCCTCTGCCAATGACAAGATGATGTACAAATGGATTGTGGAGCAGGGCTTTAAGCCGATTATCATAGCTACGAAACTGGACAAGCTGAAGCGGAGCCAGATACAAAAGCATGTCAAGATGGTCAGAGAAGGTCTGGAACTTGAAAAAGATTCGATGATTATTCCTTTTTCTTCGGTGACAAAACAGGGAAGAGATGAAATATGGGAATTTGTAGAAACACATTGCTTGGACAGGGCGGAGGTGGAGTAAGGATGAAAAATGGGCGGCCTTACTGGCAGATTGTAGTAAGTCTTATTTTTAGCCTGGCGGCAACAGCGGCTTTTATCATTATAGGAATAAAGGCCCTTGGTTTTTTGATGCCCTTTGTAATCGGATGGATTATATCCGCAATTGCCACCCCTGTAGTAAACTGGCTGGAAAAACGATTAAAGATTGTAAAAAAACTTGGCTCAGCGCTTATTGTAGTCGTGGTACTGGCTCTGATTGTGCTGCTGATTTATTTTGCCGTCAGCAGAATTATTGCCGAGATAGGGGACCTGGTGGAGAATTTCCCTTCATTGTATGCTCAGCTTGAAGTTGGATTGAGGCAGATAGGAGATACCATGTCAGTTGTCTTTTTAAAGCTGCCTGAGGGGGTGCAGAGCGGCTGGAATACAGTGGTGGCGAACCTGGATCAGTCCATGGGAGAACTGGTGGCTAAAATGAGCCGCCCCACAGTGACTGCTGCGGGAAACTTTGCAAAGAGCCTGCCCTCGTACCTGATTTCCTTTATCGTGGTCATGATGTCCGCCTATTTCTTTACTGTACAGAGAGATGAAGTTATACTGTGGGTAAAGAAGGTCTCTCCCCCATCTGTGGAAAAAAGAATGGACCTGGTGATGGATAATTTGAAATATGCGGTGGGCGGATACTTCAAGGCACAGTTTAAAATTATGGCGGTGGTATTTGTCATTTTGGTTATCGGTTTTGCGGTGCTCGGTGTCCATTATTCCGTATTGATTGCATTTTTAATTGCGTTTCTGGATTTTCTGCCGTTCTTTGGAACCGGAACTGCGCTCATGCCGTGGGCTCTTTACTGTGGGCTCATGGGGGATTACAAAATGACGGCGGCTCTTGTGATTATCTACATTGTGACCCAGCTGGTGCGCCACCTGCTTCAGCCAAAACTGGTCGCGGACAGTATGGGAATGAATCCCCTGGTCACTCTGCTTTTGCTTTATGTGGGTTACAAATGGAGCGGCGTGCTCGGAATGATTCTGGCCGTGCCGATAGGTTTAGTGGTGATTAATATGGTTCGCGCCGGAGCTTTTGATTATATCCTGGATGACATACGGCTTCTGGTAGACGGAATTCTTGGATTAAGGGAAAAACAAGATAAAAAATGAGAGGATGCCCCCTTGAGGGGCTCCTCTCATTTTTTACTGCTGTTTTGTTATGCTTTGCTTTTCCGCAGAGCTGTGTCAATGTATTTTCCGGTATAAGACTTTGGATTTTTGGCGACTTCTTCGGGAGTTCCGACAGCCACAATATTTCCGCCTTTGTCCCCGCCCTCAGGACCGATGTCAATGATATAGTCTGCCGTTTTTATGACATCCAGATTGTGCTCAATGACAAGGACAGTATTGCCGTCCCCTGAAAGACGCCGCAGAATCTCTGTGAGCTTGTGGACATCTGCAAAGTGAAGTCCTGTAGTAGGTTCATCTAAAATATAAACGGTCTTTCCTGTACTTCGTTTGCTCAGCTCTGACGCCAGTTTGATTCTCTGGGCCTCACCGCCGGAAAGCTCTGTGGAGGGCTGGCCGAGGCGGATGTAGGACAGTCCCACATCATTTAAAGTTTCCATTTTCCGCCGGATGCTGGGCACATGTTCAAAAAAGTGCAGGGCTTCTTCCACGGTCATATTCAGAATATCATAAATATTTTTCCCCTTATATTTGACTTCTAAAGTTTCTCTGTTGTAGCGCTTTCCGCCGCAGACCTCACAGGGAACATATACATCGGGCAGGAAATGCATCTCAATCTTCAGGATTCCATCACCGCTGCAGGCTTCGCAGCGTCCGCCTTTTACGTTAAAGCTGAACCGGCCTTTCTTGTAGCCCCTGGATTTTGCATCGGGAGTTGCGGCAAACAGGTCACGGATTAAATCGAACACGCCTGTGTAGGTTGCCGGGTTGGAGCGGGGTGTCCGTCCGATGGGTGACTGGTCTATCGCGATGACTTTGTCTAACTGATCTAATCCTTCCATTTTTTTATGTTTTCCCGGGATGGTTCGTGCCCGGTTCAATTCTTTTGCCAGTTTTTTATATAGAATTTCATTTACAAGGGAGCTCTTTCCTGAGCCGGATACCCCCGTGACGCAGGTCATAATGCCCAGAGGGATATCCACATTCACATTTTTAAGATTGTTTTCACTGGCTCCGATTACCTTGAGAAAGCCAGTTGGACTCTCTCTTTTTTCAGGAACCGGAATTTGAATCTTACCGCTCAAATAGGCTCCTGTGATAGATTTTTTGTTCTTCATAATTTCCTGGGCAGTACCTATGGCGACGACTTCACCGCCGTATTCACCGGCACCCGGGCCAATATCGACCACACAGTCCGCGGCCAGCATGGTATCTTCGTCATGCTCCACCACGATAAGTGAGTTTCCAAGGTCGCGGAGATGCTTTAATGTGACGAGAAGCTTATCATTATCCCTCTGATGCAGGCCGATACTGGGTTCGTCCAGAATATATGCAACTCCCACAAGCCCTGAGCCAATCTGGGTAGCCAGCCGGATTCGCTGTGCCTCTCCCCCGGACAGGGAAGCGGCGGCTCTTGACAGGGTGAGATAATCCAGGCCCACATCCATGAGGAACTGAATGCGCGCTGTGACCTCTTTCAGAATCTGTCCGCCTATCATTTTTTGTGTCTCCGTCAATTGAAGCTCATTCAGGAACTTCTGAAACTTTTCAATGGACATAGCTGTAGACTCTGATATATTCTTGTCGCCCACAGTGACAGCAAGTGCGCTCTTTTTCAGGCGCTGTCCCTTGCATTCAGGGCAGGGAGTGATATTCATAAAACTCTCATATTCTGTTTTCATAGTCTCAGAACCAGTCTCACGGTATCGGCGCTCCACATTTCTAACCAGACCCTCAAATGCAACATCGTAGACACCTTCCCCGCGCTGCCCTTTATAGTAAACTTTCACAGGCTTTCCGTTTGTGCCATGAATAATGATATCATGTATTTGGGGGGGATACTGCTCAAAAGGAGTATCCAGATCAAAATGGTATTCCTGGCACAGTGCATCCAGAATTGCTCTTGTAAAGCTGGATTTATCTGTACAGGACTGCCATCCTGTCACCACAATTGCACCCTGCCCGATGCTGAGGGACGGATCTGGTATCATGAGTTCTTCGGAAAATTCCATCTTATAGCCAAGTCCGAAACACTCAGGGCATGCGCCAAATGGATTGTTGAAGGAAAAGTTTCTGGGTTCAATCTCTTCAATGCTGATGCCGCAGTCGGGGCATGAAAAAGTCTGGCTGAAATTCATTGGTTCTCCGCCGATAATATCCACAATAAGCAAGCCCTCCGCTAAAGAGAGTACACTTTCTACAGAATCTGTCAGACGTTTCTCGATTCCGGATTTTACCACAAGGCGGTCCACAATGATTTCGATATTGTGTTTGATATTCTTTTCTAAGGTGATTTCTTCAGACAGCTCATATAGATTGCCGTCAATTCGTACTCTTACATATCCGCTCCGCTTTGCCTTCTCCAGCAACTTGGCGTGAGTTCCTTTTCTTCCTCTGACAACAGGAGCCAGAAGCTGAATCTTAGTGCCCTCCGGCAGATTCATCACCTGATCAACCATCTGGTCCACAGTCTGCTTCATAATCTCTTTTCCGCAGTTGGGGCAGTGGGGGATTCCAATGCGCGCATAGAGGAGGCGGAGATAGTCATAAATTTCCGTCACTGTCCCCACGGTAGACCGGGGGTTGTGGTTGGTAGATTTCTGGTCGATGGAAATTGCGGGGGAGAGCCCCTCGATGCTCTCCACGTTAGGTTTTTCCATCTGTCCCAGGAATTGTCTAGCGTAGGAGGAGAGAGATTCCATATATCGTCTTTGTCCCTCGGCATAAATTGTATCAAATGCGAGAGAAGACTTTCCGGAACCGCTTAAGCCTGTCAATACAACAAGCTCATTTCTGGGAATATCTAAGTCAATATTTTTTAAGTTATTTTCATTTGCGCCCCGTATTTTAATGTACGATCTGGCGTCCATCTTTTTTGCCATTTCTGTTCCTTCCTGTTTCTTTCCAGCTTTAGCTGTAGTTTAGCGGCAATGATTTTAAACTAGCCGTCCAAATCATTTAAAGTTTTCTTTAATTCTATCAGTTTATCTCTGAGCTCTGCAGCGGATTCAAAGTCCAGTTCCGCCGCCGCTTTCTTCATTTGTTTTGACAAATCAGCTATCAGTTTTTCCAGTTCTTTCTTGCTCATGGATTCTGGGTCTTTCTCCATCTGCAGTTCGCTCGCAGCTACCTTTTTGGAGATGCTGATTAAATCCCGGACAGCCTTCCGTATTGTCTGAGGCGTAATGCCGTGTTCCTCGTTGTACTTCATCTGAATAGCGCGGCGCCTTTTTGTCTCATCCATAGCAATCTGCATGGAATCTGTGATCTTGTCCGCATACATGATTACATGTCCCTCTGAATTTCTTGCCGCACGGCCGATTGTCTGAATCAGAGAGGTTGCTGAACGCAGAAAGCCTTCTTTATCTGCATCCAGAATAGCCACCAGCGTAATCTCAGGGATATCCAGACCTTCACGCAGAAGGTTGATTCCCACAAGGACATCAAACACATCCAGACGCATATCGCGGATAATCTCGGTTCTCTCGAGAGTGTCCACATCAGAATGGAGATATCTTACCCGGATTCCCACCTCGCGCATATAGTCTGTCAAGTCTTCCGCCATACGTTTCGTCAGGGTGGTGACTAGAACTTTGTTTTTCTTTTTGATTTCCCGGTTTACTTCCCCAATCAAATCATCAATCTGACCTTCCACAGGCCGTACTTCCACTTGCGGGTCCAGAAGACCGGTGGGGCGGATGACCTGTTCGGCTCTCAGCAATTCGTGGGATTCCTCATATGCCCCGGGGGTTGCTGATACAAACAGGACCTGGTTTATCTTACTTTCAAATTCTTCAAAGTTGAGCGGGCGGTTGTCCTTTGCGGATGGAAGACGAAATCCATATTCCACAAGGGTGGTTTTGCGTGACTGGTCACCGGAGTACATTCCGCCGATTTGGGGTACCGTTTTGTGGGACTCGTCGATCATGATGATAAAATCATCCGGGAAATAATCAATCAGAGTATAGGGCGGCTGTCCCGGTTTCAGGCCGGACAGGTGCCTTGAGTAGTTCTCGATTCCAGAGCAGAATCCTGTCTCCTTGAGCATTTCAATGTCAAAGTTGGTGCGCTCCGCAATTCTCTGTGCCTCCAGAAGCTTGTCCTGACGCTTGAATTCTTTTACCCGTTCTTCCAGTTCCTGCTCAATGGCAGTGACAGCCCGGGCAATATTCTCTTTATCTACTACATAGTGGGATGCGGGGAATATGGCTGTGTGTTTCAGCTCATCCTTGATTTCCCCGGTGAGAATATCAATCTCTGTAATCCGCTCAATCTCATCCCCGAACCATTCTATGCGGATGGCTGTCTCGGCGGAGTTGGCAGGAATGACCTCCAGCACATCGCCCCGCACCCGGAAAGTTCCTCTGTGAAAGTCCATCTCATTTCTGTTATACTGAATCTCAATCAGTTTTGCCATGATATCATCTCTGTCCCGAATCATGCCGGGGCGCAGTGAGACAACCATGTTCTGATAGTCCATGGGACTTCCCAGACCATAAATACAGGAAACACTGGCTACAATAATAGCGTCCCGCCGTTCCGCCAGAGCCATGGTTGCAGACAGGCGCAGTTTGTCTATCTCGTCGTTGATGGCGGAATCCTTGGCAATATAGGTATCAGAAGAAGGTACATACGCCTCCGGCTGGTAGTAATCATAATAACTGACAAAATATTCCACAGCATTATTTGGAAAAAATTCTTTAAATTCTCCATATAATTGTGCGGCTAATGTTTTATTGTGGGCTATAATAAGTGTTGGCCTGTTCAGCTGGGCGATGACATTGGCCATAGTGAACGTCTTGCCTGAGCCGGTAACACCCAGCAGGGTCTGACACTGGTTGCCCTCCTTAAAGCCCTCCACCAGCTCTGCGATCGCCTGGGGCTGATCTCCGGTGGGAGCATATTCCGATACTAATTCAAAATGCTTCATGAAAGTTCCTCCTTCCAAGATGAACTCATTATAGCAGAATCTATAAAAAAAGTACAGCCCAAAATCGAATGTCTGTTCTAAAGATATTGCTGTCCAATCATACAGCTGCAGATGGGTATAAAAATATTGTTGACGGTGCTATACTAATAATTAAGAATCATTAAGAAAAACTAAAAATATAAAAAAAGGGTTTCCATTTCCGGGAAATTTTATTATACTATTGGTGCGTCTTTTGGAAAGAAAAATGAATTATACTATACATTAAGAAGATTTCTGCCGGCGGCAGTATAATACAAATGATTGAGAAACAGGGTAATAAGGGTTATGGAAGGGAGAGTTAAAATGTCTGTAGATATCGGGATAGATTTAGGGACTGCCAGCGTACTTGTGTACGTGAAGGGGAAAGGTGTTGTATTAAAAGAACCATCTGTGGTGGCTTTTGACAGGGATACAAATGTAATCAAGGCAATCGGTGAGGAGGCGCGGCTGATGCTGGGAAGAACACCCGGCAATATTGTAGCGGTGCGCCCGCTGCGCCAGGGAGTTATATCAGATTACACGGTGACTGAGAAGATGATTAAGTATTTTGTGCAGAAATCTCTGGGTAAGAGAACCTTTAAGAAGCCGCGCATCAGTATCTGCGTGCCCAGCGGGGTCACAGAGGTGGAACGGAAAGCTGTGGAGGAGGCGACTTTTGCTGCGGGAGCGCGGGAGGTTCATCTTATAGAAGAGCCTGTGGCGGCAGCTATTGGGGCCGGGATTGATATTTCTAAACCTTGCGGTAATATGATTGTGGATATCGGGGGCGGAACAGCGGATATTGCTGTTATCTCTCTGGGCGGAACTGTGGTCAATACATCCATTAAAATTGCCGGGGATGATTTTGATGAGGCAATTGTGCGGTATATGCGCAAGAAGCATAATCTCTTGATAGGGGAGAGAACTGCTGAAGATATTAAGATTAAAATAGGGACAACTTATCCTCTCCCGGAGGAGGAGACAATGGAAGTCAGGGGGCGCAACCTCGTGACAGGGCTTCCAAAGACGGTGACTGTAACTTCCTCTGAGACGGAGGAGGCTTTAAGGGAGGCCGCAAGTCAGATTGTAGAAACGGTAATTGCAGTGCTGGAGCAGACTCCGCCGGAATTATCAGCAGACATTCTGGACAGGGGAATTGTGCTCACCGGAGGCGGAGCTATGCTTCGGGGATTGGAAGAACTTATAGAGGAGAAAACAGGAATTCACACGATGACTGCGGAAGACCCGATGAAAGTTGTGGCAATCGGCACAGGGCAGTTTGTAGAATTTATGAGTGGCAGGAATGATTTTTAGTCACAGTTTTTAAAAGAATGTGGGGATGGGACAGACTACTTTAAAAGGTATGGGAAAAAATACCGGAGAAGGTCTGTCTTAACTTATATGAGGAGGTACTTGTGGAAGTAGTTACCGGATATGTGGAGCACATTGTGTTCCGCAATGAGGAAAATGGATACACTGTGTTCAATTTAGAGAACGAAGAAGGGGAAATGACCTGTGTAGGTAGTTTCAATTTTATAAATGAGGGAGAGATGCTGGAACTGCGCGGTGATTTTGTCAATCATAATGTATATGGAAGCCAGTTGAGAGTCAGCTCTCATGAGGTGAAAGAGCCGGAAGATGTGGTTTCTATTGAGCGGTATCTCGGCTCCGGGGCTGTGAAAGGTCTGGGGGCTGCCCTGGCAGGAAGAATTGTGAGGAAGTTTAAGGAAGATACTTTCCGCATTATAGAGGAGGAGCCTGAGCGGCTGGCAGAGATAAAGGGAATCAGTGAGAGAAAGGCAAGGGAGATTGCCCAGCAGGTGGAGGAGAAAAAGGATATGCGCCGGGCCATGATTTATTTGCAGAAATATGGTATTTCCACAACTCTTGCTGTTAAAATTTATAAGCATTATGGTTCAAAAGTATATCAGATTCTGGAAGAAAATCCTTATCAGCTTGCGGATAATATAGAAGGGGTCGGATTTAAGACTGCCGATGAGATTGCTGCGAGAGTAGGAATCCATGTGGATTCAGATTTTAGAATCAGAAGCGGTATTTTCTACACGCTCCAGCAGGCCACAGGGGAAGGGCATATTTATCTCCCGCAGCAGATTTTGATGGCGCGGACAGGACAGCTTCTTGGAGTGGAACTCCAGGACATCCAGAAATATATTATGGACCTCTGTATTGAGAAAAAGACGGTTTTGAAAGAGGTGGAAGGGGAAATCAGAGTTTACCCTGCCCACTATTATTATTTGGAACTAAATACAGCAAAAATGCTCCATGATTTGAATATTGACTGCAAAATGCCTGAGGATATGATGGAAAAACGCCTGCGGAAAGTGGAAGAGCGGGAAGAAATTTCTTTGGATGTAATGCAGCACCGCGCGGTGATTGAGTCTATCAGGCATGGATTGTTGATTTTAACAGGAGGTCCGGGAACCGGAAAGACTACAACCATCAATACCATGATACAGTTCTTTGAAAACGAGGGCATGAGTATTCTTCTGGCAGCACCCACAGGGCGGGCGGCTAAACGTATGACGGAGACCACAGGCTATGAGGCACAGACCATTCACCGCCTCCTGGAGGTCAATGGAAATCCCGAGGAAGAGGGAAATGTGAATGGATTTATGAGAAACCGTCAAAATCCATTGGAGACGGATGTACTCATTATTGATGAGATGTCTATGGTGGATTTAACTTTGATGCATGCACTGTTGTCCGCGGTGGTGGAAGGGACCAGGCTGATTCTGGTGGGAGATGTGAACCAGCTGCCATCTGTGGGTCCGGGAAGTGTTTTGAGAGATATTATCGCATCGGAGTGTTTTCCGGTTGTCACGTTGACCAAGATATTCCGTCAGGCCGGGGAGAGCGATATTGTAATCAATGCCCATAAGATTAATGGAGGACAGCCTGTTGTGCTGGATAACAAAAGTAAGGACTTCTTTTTCCTGAAACGGCAGGATGCGGATGTGATTATCAGTGTAGTAATCACACTGATACAGAAAAAACTGCCCAAATATGTAGATGCCTCCCCTTTTGAAATACAAGTTATGACACCCACCCGGAAAGGATTGCTGGGAGTCGAGCGCCTGAATACCATTTTACAGAGATATTTAAATCCGCCCGCACCGGGAAAAGCTGAGAAAGAAAGCGGACAGCGCCTGTTCAGGGTGGGAGATAAGGTGATGCAGATTAAGAATAATTACCAGCTGGAGTGGGAAATTTCCACCAAATTTGGTCTGACTGTGGATAAGGGCATGGGGATTTTCAACGGTGATATGGGAGTGATTACGGCAATTAATACTTATGATGAGACACTGGAAGTGGAATATGATGAGAAGAGAAAAGTAAAATATCCATTTGAGATGTTGGAGGAGCTGGAACTGGCCTATGCGATAACAGTACATAAATCCCAGGGCAGTGAGTACCCGGCTGTCATTATTCCCCTGCTCCAGGGTCCCAAGATGCTGTATAACAGGAATCTGCTCTATACAGCAGTGACACGCGCAAAGAAATGCCTGACAATTGTAGGGAGTGATATAACATTTCAGGAAATGATACAAAACAAGCACGAGCAAAACAGATATACAAGCCTGGCAGAGCGCATTCGCGAATTTTAAATCTGCTGTACCCTCCGGTATGTCCTTTCTGCGGGAAGATATCAAAGGAAGGAATCTGCGCCTCCTGCAGGAAAAGAGTTGTGTACATAGGGGAACGCCGCTGCATGTGCTGCGGAAAACCGGTAGAAAAAGAAGAACAGGAATATTGCCGGGACTGCCGGAAGCATTCGGACTTTTATGAATTTGACCAGGGCAGGAGTGTATGGGTTCACAGGGCGCCTGTTTCATCGGCAGTATATCGGTTCAAATATAAGAATAAAAGACATTACGGCAAGGTGTTTGCGGAAGAAATGGCAGAGAACTGCGCCGGACAGATTCACAGATGGGGAATTGAGGAAATCATTCCCGTACCTCTTCATTCTGCTAAAAGAAAAGTGAGAGGATATAATCAGGCGGAGATACTGGCGGAAGAGCTGGGGAAGATTTTGAATATCCCTGTAAATAAAAAAATATTGTATCGGATACGGAACACAAAACCTCAGAAAGATTTGGATAATGCACAGAGAATACAAAACCTCAAAGGAGCTTTTGCGGTATCCAAACATCAGCCAGTAAAGAACAGTGTGCTGGTTATAGATGATATCTATACGACTGGAAGCACGATTCATAAAGCGGCTCATATGCTAAAGCTCGCAGGTGCCCAAAAAGTGTATTTTTTGACTATAAGCATTGGACAAGGGGTCTGAATATATGATATACTGGAAGCAATGTTTAAATAGGGTTTTCTTAGAATATATCGGGGTGAAAAAATGTTAGATAAAAATAGAATCAGGCTGATGACCAGGATTGCGAAGTATGAAAAGGCATCAGCGCCGGAAGATTTAAAAATCAGCACCTACTACAAAAAGGACTATTCCAGTCTGAATACATTGGCTACAGCCATATGGATTACCGTTGGTTATGCACTGATGTGCGGGCTTATTATCATGAGCAATATTGATAAGCTGTTGAATAACCTGACAATAACGAGACTTGTTATAATTATATCCGTTATAGTTGGAGTATATCTTGTATTGTTGATAATATATTGTGTCTGTGCGGCTGCCTTTTACAGGTCAAAGCATGACCAGGCCAAGGAGCGCGTAAAGGGTTATTACAGGGATTTATCCCGCCTGGGAAAGATGTATATGAAGGAGAAAAAATAAAACTATGAGTACATTACTTGTCTGGAAAGAGCAACTGCAGAAAATTTATGCCCGGTCTTCAGGTTATATTGTGAAAGCCTTAAAGTTTATTTTGGGGCTGTGTGTGTTTGGCCTTATTAATCATAATGTTGGCTTTATGAAAGTGGCGTCCTCAATGGTGTCCACAGTGGGGCTTTCAGTAATATGCGCATTTTTGCCTCTGGTTGTGATGGTGGTTGGAGCCACAGTTCTGATACTGTTACATTTCTATGCACTGTCTATGCCCATAGCGTTGGTATCACTGGTTATTTTTCTTGTTATGTATATCTTCTATTTCAGATTCACACCAAAAAGGGCATGGATTGTCCTTCTGACTCCGGTGGCCTTCGCGTTAAAAATACCATTTGTAATACCGGTGGCTTTTGGTCTTCTTGGAGGACCTGTGAGTGTATTTCCGGCTGCATTTGGAACGATTGTATACTATATGCTGCGCTATGTGAAAATGTCTTCCTCTGCTTTTAAAGGTCAGGATGTGAAGGGATTGACTGAGAGTCTGATGGCATTTACAAAGCAGGCACTGACGAATAAAGAAATGTGGGTTATGGTTCTGGCAGTTACAGTCAGCTTGTTGATTGTGTATGCTGTCCGCACCAGATCTGTGGACCACGCGTGGAAGATTGGCTCTGCGTCGGGAGCTATCGTGGCCATCGTCATTGGCTCAGTGGGAAATGTGGCCTTGAATGTTCATCTTTCATATGGTTCTATGGTGTTGAGCGGAGTTCTCGCACTGGCAGTGGGGCTGGTTTTGGAGTTTCTCTTCTTTTCAGTAGATTATTCCAGCACAGAGCGTATGCAATTTGAAGATGATGAATATTATTATTATGTGAAGGCTGTTCCCAAAATTGTGGTATCCGCACCGGAAGTGAGTGTAAAGCATATTAATGCCAGACAGGAACAGGTTGAAAATAGCAGAAACAGGAATACTGTTAATAGTGCAAATGCAAAGAGAAGACAGAAACCCCGCCAGGTGAAGTCAGGTCCTGTTGTCCCTAAAGCGCAGAATAAGCCGGGGAGAGTGGATCATGCCAAATCTGCGGAGGATATTTTGCTCACCAGAAGTCTCACAAAAGAACTGGGTCTGGACAATCTGGACGATAACCTTTCCGGAGATTCACGCCGTTTTTAAGAAAAGGAGATTTGGGGATATTTATTTTTGTATAAGTGTAAATAATTAAGATAGGAGGTGCGCATTGGAACAGTGGATTAGAAACTTTTTTGACAATTATATAAGTGATATGTACTTTCCCAATGTGCACCTCACTGATATCATAGAGATTTTTATTGTGACAGTGATTGTCTATGAAATTATGCTCTGGATGAAGAATACAAAGGCCTGGATGCTTTTAAAGGGAATGCTGGTTCTCGCAGCATTTATTCTGTTGGCTGCAATCTTCCAGATGCATACAATACTGTATCTTGCCAGGGCATCTATCAATGTACTGGCGATTGCGGCTGTAGTGGTATTTCAGCCGGAATTGCGGCGCGCCCTGGAAAAGCTTGGTGAAAAGAATCTGCTGAGCAATATTAATCTGTTTGACAGAAGCAAGGACAATCAGAGATTTTCTGATGAAACACGGGAAGCTCTGGTAAAGGCATGCTTTGACATGGGAAGTGTAAGCACAGGTGCTCTGATTGTAGTGGAGCAGGCTATTAGGCTTACTGAGTATGAGATGACGGGAATTGAGCTGGACTGTAAAGTTTCCTCTCAGATTCTGTTGAATATATTTGAACACAATACACCGCTTCATGACGGCGCAATCATTGTGAGGGGAAACAGAATAACTTCTGCCACCTGTTATCTCCCTCTTTCAGATGACATGCAGATCAGTAAAGAACTGGGAACCAGACACAGAGCTGCGTTGGGGATGAGTGAAGTGAGTGATGCTCTGATTATTATTGTGTCAGAGGAGACCGGCCAGATTTCGGTAGCAATGGGAGGACAGTTGGTGAGAGGAATTACACCGGAATATCTTTCCAGCAGGCTGAGCCAAATCCAATATAGAAATCCAGAGCAAAAGAAATTGGCTATATGGAAAGGATGGCAGAGGCATGATGAGGTATAAATTTACAAACAATCTTGGGTTGAAGATTATAGCCCTCGTTTTTGCTGCTTTTTTGTGGTTAATCGTTGTGAATATTGATGACCCGGTGGAAACGGCCGGTTTTCGGAATATACCTGTTACAATAAAGAATGAGGAAATTGTAACAAATGAAGGCAAAACATATAAGATACTGGACGACACACAGACTGTCAATGTTGTTGTGAGAGCAAAACGTTCGGTTTTGTCTAAGCTGTCTGCGAATAGTATTGTAGCTGTGGCAGATATGAGTGATATGCAGGTTGATTCTCTTATTCCCATCCGGGCTATGATTACCGGCTATGAGGGTCACTATACCACGGAGATAACACCGGGAAACCTGAGGGTAAAGATAGAGGACCAGACGAAAAATGTATTTCCTCTGACAGTCAGCGCATCAGGGACTCCGAGGGATGGATTTGTTGTGGGTGAGATGATTACAAATCCGGAAAAAATTACGGTGCGGGGTGCAGAATCACTGGTCAACAGCATAGATAAGGCGGTTGCAAAGGTTGACGTGTCCGGTTTGTCTAAAACGACTGTGAAAGCGGCGGAGCTGATATATTATGACAGTAATGGAAATGTGCTGGACAAGAGCCAGCTGAAAGATAATCTGGGAAGTGAAGGAATTACAGTAAATGTACAGGTGCTCAATACGAAAAATATACCATTGAATTTTGGCGTTTCGGGGGTTATTGAGCCAGGGTATGTTGTCAGCAAAGTCACTTGCGAGCCTGATACAATACAAGTATGCGGAACGGCGGAGGCGCTTGCACAGCTTGACCAGCTGGATATTCCGACATCGGAGCTTGACGTAACCGGAGCGACAGAAAAAATGGAAAAAACAGTAGATATCCACCCGTATCTGCCGGAGGGAATTAAGCTGGTGGATGAAAAGGCAAACAATATTGTGGTAACGGTATCTATTGAGCAGGAGGGGATGCGCACCATAGAACTTTCGGTGGCAGCTTTGCGTGTAAATAATCTGCAAAATAATCTCAGAGTTTCTTTTGACGAGAATACGGATGTTGAATTGCAGTTTACTGGTGTCCAGGATGTTTTAGACGGTCTTGATATAAGAAATGCTGCTTCTATAGATTTAAAAGGATATACAAAACCTGGAATATATGAGGTGCCTGTGAATGTAGAAACAGCGGCGAACATCACTTTACTGAAGAAACCTACTGTAAGGGTGGTACTCACAGAAAAAGAGGATGATACGAAACAGGAAAATGCAACAGAGAATAGATAATAGGAGGAAACGGCTTAGAGATGGTTAGTGAGAAAGTTACAATTAAGAATCCAACAGGTCTGCACCTCAGGCCAGCAGGATTATTCTGTAAAACTGCTATGCAGTATGAAAGTACAATTACTGTGGAGAAAAAAACAAAAACGGAAGACATAACTGCAAATGCTAAGAGTGTGCTGAGTGTTTTAGGGGCATGTATCAAAAGCGGGGATGAAATCAGAATCCTATGTGAGGGTGAGGATGAGGATGCAGCCCTCAGAGAGATGATACGTATTGTAGAGGACGGCTTAGGCGAATAAAAGGCATGTTTGCCGGAGAAGAACAAGGAGAAGAAAATGAGTAAAGCTACATTAGTAATCATGGCAGCAGGTATTGGCAGCAGATTTGGAGGCGGCATTAAGCAACTGGAACCCGTGGGACCAAATGGGGAAATCATTATGGACTACTCCATTTATGATGCCATAGATGCGGGATTTGATAAGGTTGTCTTCGTCATTAGAAAAGACCTGGAGAAAGACTTTAAAGAAATCATTGGAGACCGCATTGAGAAAGTTATAGATGTGGATTACGCATATCAGGAGGTGGATGATATACCTGAGGCGTATAAGGAGAGATTCCGCGGAAGAACAAAACCGTGGGGGACAGGTCAGGCTATTCTTTGCTGTAAAGATGTGGTGGACGCTCCTTTTCTTGTAATTAATGCGGATGATTACTATGGAAAACAAGCTCTTGAAGAAGGCTACAAGTATCTTACGGAAACTACCGGGAAAGACGGCAGGGAAATCTGTATGATTAGTTTTGTGCTGAAGAATACACTCAGTGACAATGGGGCAGTGACCCGGGGAGTCTGCAAAGTAGATGAGAATGGAATGCTTTCACAGATAGTGGAGACACAGAATATAGAGAAAACAGACAACAGAGCTATTGTGAAAATAGGGGATATGGTGCAGGAGATAGATGTGGAATCACCTGTTTCTATGAATATGTGGGGATTGACTCCAGAATTCTTCCAGGTATTGGAGGAAGGATTTGGGGAGTTTTTAAGCAGCCTGGAGGAATCAGATTTGAAAGCAGAGTATCTGCTCCCGACTATGATAGGCGGCTTGCTTCAGGAGGACAAGCTGTCTGTTAAAGTACTAAAATCAAAGGATATGTGGTTTGGCGTAACTTATAAAGAAGATAAAGAGACTGTAGTTTCTGCGATAAGAGAGCTGGATTGATGCAGGAGTATATCCGGAAAAGTTATTTAAAATTTAAAGAAGAGAAGAGCATGTGTATTCAGGCAGAAGGGGTACACGTGCTTTTGGATGTTTAAGGAAATGTACATAGGAAACATGAAAGCAGCCTGTAAACGAGACATAGTATTAGGGGAGAAATACCATGAGGAAAAGCATAATAGAATTAACAAAGATTGCATGTGGAATAAGTATGATGGCCGCGGTTTTGGTGGGAAGAGGGGCAGTTGTCCATGCAGAGGATGAAACATTTACTGCAGACAGCATTCAAACTTCAGAAGCATCCGCAGAGCCTCAGGGAGAACCAAAAGAAAACAGCTGGCGGTTTGATAATGGAGAACTTATACCAACAATTGAAACTTATGCTGAGGTGAGCAATGCATGGAGGATGGTAAATGGTGTTTATATAAACAGTATGGGAAATGCAATTCCGGGGGCAGTGAGAAAAGGCATTGATGTCAGTGAGCACCAGGGGAAGATAGACTGGAATAAAGTGAAGGCTGACGGAATTGATTTTGTTATTATCCGATGTGGATATGGGAGTGATGAGCCAAATCAGGTTGACAAAGATTGGATATATAATGTGACGGAATGTGAGCGTCTTAGGATTCCATATGGAGTTTTCATTTATTCTTATGCTACAGACACAAATATGGCAAAAAGCGAGGCAAACCATGTGCTTAGATTGATTCAGGGGCACAATTTATCATATCCCGTATATTTTGATATGGAGGACGGGTCCACTGAAAATACAAGTGCGGAAATGAAGGGAAACATGGCCAAGGTTTTCTGTGATACTGTATCAGCTGCCGGATATGATGTGGGAATCTATGCGAACTTAGATTGGTGGAATACATATCTTACCAGCCCGGTATTTGATAATTCTTCCTGGTCGAAGTGGATTGCGCAGTATAATACAACCTGTGACTATAGCGGAAAATATGATATTTGGCAATGTACCTCCAGCGGAAAAGTGGACGGAATTAATGGAAATGTGGATGTGGATTTCTGGACGGGGCTTCCATACACAGATGTGAGGAGGCAGGGGTGGTACTATAATGCGGTTCAATATATGTATGAGAACGGCATTATGACAGGGCTGGACTCAAGTACCTTTGGTCCGTCTCAAAAAATAAGCCGTGCGCAGTTTGTCACCATTTTATATCGTATGTCAGGTTCTCCTGATGTATCCTACTCAGCTGTTTTTCCTGATGTATCGAATAATCAGTTTTATACAGATGCGGTATTGTGGGCATCAGCTCAAAAAATTGCAATGGGATATGAAAATGGCCGTTTTGGCCCGGCAGACAATGTAACCCGTGAGCAGATGATGACTATACTGCACAGATATGCACAATATAAGGGATATGACATTACCATCCAGGGGGATTGCAGTGGTTTCAGAGATGTGAACAGGGTCAGTACATTTGCAAAGACAGCGGTCCAGTGGTGTGTGGGGGCAGGTGTTATCAAAGGAAATGGTGACGGGACGCTGGCGCCGCAGGATCATATGGACAGAGCGTCCTGTGCCACAGCGATGATGCGCTATCTAGAAGATATTGGAAGATAGATATAGGTAAACCCAGGGGGGGAATTCATGAATTATGCAGTGATATTTGCGGGGGGAACCGGCACGAGAATGAACACAAAAACCCGGCCAAAACAGTTCCTCACGTTACACGGAAAAGAAATCATTATATATACGTTGGAGCATTTCGAGAATCACCCTGACATAGATGGAATTTCAGTTGTTTGTATTGAAGAGTGGATTGATTACCTGAAAAAGCTGCTGGATAAATACCAGATAAAAAAGGTGAGATGGATTTCCAAAGGCGGCAGTACAGGGCAGGAGTCCATTTATAATGGTCTCAAAGCTATGGAGGGAGATATTGAAGGAGATTCCGTCGTTTTGATTCATGACGGTGTCCGGCCGATAATAGATGAGGAACTTATCTCTGATAATATCAAAGTAGCAAAGGAAAAAGGCTGTGCGGTTACGGTAGTGCCGGCCATAGAGACAGTGATGCTTGTGGACGAGAATGAACAGATTGTGCAGAGTGTTGACAGACATAAGTGCCGGGTCGTGAGGGCACCTCAGAGTTTTGTCTATCAAAATCTCCTTAAAGCGCATGAAGAGGCTAGAGACAAAGGAATTGATAATATAATAGATTCTGCAACTATGATGTCAGAAGCGGGATATGCTTTATACCCCGTGGTTGGAAAATCAGACAATATAAAGATAACAACGCCCTCTGATTTTTATACCTTCAGGGCAATTGTAGAAGCAAAGGAAAACTCCCAGATTTTTGGGTAGACAGGTGAATGGCGGTAATTATGGAAGAGTTTTATGATAAAGATACGTTAGAGAGAGTGCAGCAAACACAGGCGGGAATTTTAAAGAACGTCCTGTCACTGTGTGAGAAGCACAAAATAGATACATTTCTTATTTTTGGAAGTGCACTGGGAGTCGTGCGCCATCAGGGATTTATCCCGTGGGATGACGATATTGATATTGGTATGTTCCGGGAAGACCTGCCGCGATTTGAGAAAGCGGCGGCGGAAGAGTTTGGCGGCAAGTATGAATTTCTTACCTGTGAGACAAACAGGAACTATGCCTGCACTGTGACTCATTTTCAAAAAAAAGGAACGAAGTTCATTTCAAGAGATGTAAAGGATTGTGACTACACATCAGGAATCAACATTGATATTTTTATTTATGATCATCTCGCAGACGGATATATAGCAAGAAAACATCAGTTTTTTATGACATGGTTTTTAGGACGCCTGCTGTATTTGAGCGGAAAAGGAACCCCTTTTATACCTTATAAGGGAATTAAGAAAAAAATTGCTGAATTTATCTGCCAGGCAGTGAGAATTTTTCTTAAAATATTCGGCATTACTCCGATAAAAGTTTACCGGAGCTTTCAAAAAGCTTCACGGCGGTATAATCATAAGCAGACAGAATATTATGCGGCTTTTGAGACCCCCAAGCCGTGGGTTAATGCGATGAAGAAGAGTGATGTTTATCCATTGAAAAAGAGCCCTTTTATGGACTTTTATGTGAATATTCCAAAGAATACGGACAAGCTTCTGACCAGAATTTTTGGGGACTATATGAAATTGCCTCCAGAGGACAAGCGCATAAATCACAGACCATATGTGATTGAGTTTGGGGAGGAACGATAAAAAATATGCGGCAAAAGTCAATCACTTTGAATCTTATCATAAATGGAATTAAGACGCTTATGAGTGTGTTGTTTCCATTGATTACTTTTCCATATGCGGCCAGAATTCTGGGAACTGTAGGAATTGGAAAAGTGGATTATGCAAGTGCCATTATTTCCTATTTTGCTCTTATGGCTTCTCTGGGAATCAGCACCTATGCCATTCGGGAGGGCGCCCGGATACGGGATGATAAAGATAAGTTTCAGAAGTTTATCAAAGAAATACTTCATATTAACGTGTTTACAACTCTTATTTCCTATGCAATATTCATTGTATTTCTGCATCTGCCAATTCTGCAGGGATATAAGAAACTGCTGATTATATTCAGCGTAGGGATTATGTTTACAACAATAGGGATAGAATGGTTCTTTATCATCAGAGAAGAATATGGGTACATTACAAAACGAGCCATATTGTTTCAATGTATTTCCCTGGCGCTTCTATTCATATTGGTAAGAAATAGAGATGATTATTATTGGTACGCAGCACTATGGATAATTTCCAAGGGCGGTTCTGCCATTTTAAATTTGTGGCATTCAAGAAAGTTTATAGATTGGCGCAAAAAATATTCTTACGAATATCGAAAGCATTTAAAGCCCATATTTTTTATTTTTGGAACAAGCCTTGCATCCAGTATCTATATGACACTGGATACAACTATGCTTGGGATAATGAAAGGGGATTCAGTTGTAGGTGTATATGCGGCGGCAGTCAAGATTAATCTGGCTGTGAGCATTTTGATGAGCACCATCTCGTCCACCATACTGCCGAGAGTTTCTTATTATATAGGAAATGGTCTGAAAAAAGAATATGAAAAGCTTATGAAGTCATCGGTGGATGTGCTTTTGATGATAGCGATTCCGGCAGTGATTGGAATGATTTGTACCAGCGATATTCTGATTTTATTTTTTAGCGGCAAGGAATTTTTGTCAGGAGTAACGGCGGCAAACATCCTGTCGGTCAGGGTCGTAATTGAGGCTGTGAACCGGGTGATTGCATATCAGATCTGCACTCCCTATCAGAAGGACAAAGAGGTGTTGATGGCGACCACCGCCGGGGCGGTATTTGATTTGGTGGCAAACATAGTCCTGATTCCCATAGCAGGGGTTACAGGAGCCGCAACATCTACGCTTCTTGCGGAAGTGGTTGTATTTTTTATATTGACCAGATATGCCGGCAATATTATAAAAATGAAAAATCTGTACACAAGAATGCCTATTTACTTCATTTCAAGTATTTGGTTTTTCGCTGTTCGCTGGTTTGTGAACATGCTGGTAAAAAATCAGATTTCACAGCTGTTGATTACAGTTGCAATTTGTATATCCGGCTATTTTATCATACTAATGTTAATAAAAGACCCATATCTTCAGGATTATAAAGGTAGAATTATAAACAGGATAAAGAAAATAGGAAATAAATAAGAGATACGGCGGAGGAGCGTAAAACGTGGGAAAGCAGACAGCGTTTCAGAAAGAATGCATTTACGGTTCCATGCAGCAGGAAGACATGGAAATGATTATAAACAGTGACATTGCATATGAGCAATATCAGAATACATCAGTGTTTATTACTGGAGGGACCGGATTCATAGGCTCTTCCCTTGTGAAATGTCTTCTGTGCGGCAACCGCGAGAGAGGATTAAATATTCGTATTATTGTCGCTGTCAGGGATGAAGAAAAAGCAAGGAAGATTTATGGGGACCTGCTTGAGCGGAAAGATTTGGAATTATATATCGGTGACATCACGGAGGAAGTGCATTATGAAGGAAATTTGGATTATATTTTCCATACTGCAAGCATCACCGCTTCCAAAACTATGGTGGAGCACCCTGTATGCACCATAGAAACTGCTTATAAAGGTACAAGACATATACTGGAACTGGCAAAAGAAAAAAAAGTGAAAGGTGTGGTCTATGTATCTTCAATGGAGGTTTATGGAAATCCAGACCCGTCAATTGAAAAAGTTGGGGAGAAGGATTTGGGGTATATTGATATTGAAAATGTGAGAAGCAGCTATTCTGAGGGAAAACGAATCTGCGAATGCCTCTGTACGGCATATGCCTCTGAGTATGACGTGCCTGTGAAATCTGCAAGGCTTGCCCAGACGTTTGGGGCAGGAATACTGGAGAATGACAACAGAGTTTATGTGCAATTTGCAAAAAGTGCAGTTAAAGGGAATGATATTGTGCTGCACACAGAGGGGACATCTGATGGAAATTACTGTTATATCAGGGATGTAATAAGAGCGCTTTTGATTTTGGGGTATAAAGGAAACAGAGGCGAGGCTTATAATATTGTAAATGAGGACTCCCACATGCAGATAAGAGAGATGGCAAAATTAGTGGCAGAAAAGGTTGCACAGGGGAAAATTGCATTAAAATTTGACGTGCCCAAATCCACGTTAGCTTATGGTTATGCGCCAGCTGTTAAAATGAGACTCAGCGGTGCTAAGATGAGAGCACTGGGATGGGTGCCCGAGGTGGGGATGGAAGAATCCTACAAAAGAATGATACATGATATGTTGATAGGAATGGAATAAAATGTTGAATAAATACTTAAAGATGATAAAAGATTTTTTGGAAAAATATATAGTTGTTGATAAAAGGTGGGCAATTATTTCCGGAGGCCTGTTTCTCCTGTTTCTGGTATTCTGGAAGACGCTGCCGAAGAGTTTTTCTACAATTCATGAGCACACGGTGTTTCTATTTCTCATAGACTGTCTTTTATGTCTGACATTATTTATAAAAGTACAGATTCCAGAACGGTGGGAGAGAGTGTTTTGTGGGTTATTATTGCTGATAAGCCCTGCAATATGTTTTCTAAATACAGAGGCGGCAGTCGAAAATCCAATACGCAAAATGCCCTTTTTAATGGCGGCGCTCAGCTATGCCCTTTATCTTATGATATTTCTCATTTTGTATCTTGTCATAAATAGGATACAGATAGCTGTGGGGCTGGGGATGGCTATATGCACATTTTATGCACTTGCCAATAGTTTCATAGTGGAATTTAGGGGAAATGGCATCCGCACGGCGGATATTTATGCATGGCAGACGGCTCTCAATGTTTCAGATGGATATACACTTTTATTTACATACCACAGGGCCTATATTATACTGATTGCATTTGCAGTTATATTTTTAGCTATGAGATGCAGATACAGACAGAAAAATATAAAGAGAAGAATCGGGACAGGAATCGTAACTTTATGTTATCTGTTAATGTTGTACAATGTATTCTGGAATGAAGAGTTTATGAAAGAAAATGCGGTGAGTCCGTTCAAGTGGGAGCTGGAAGAAAGTGCACAGAAACACGGAGCACTCCTGGAGTTTGCCGCAGGCATACCTAATTTGAAAGTAAAAAAACCGGAATTGTATTCTTCTGTTAAAGCTCAGGATTTGGAAGAAAATATAGTTGAGCGGGAGACGAGAGAATTAAATGTCAGCACTGGATTAAATGGGCAAAAGCCGGATATCATAGTTATTATGAATGAAAGTTTTTCGGATTTGAGTTTGCGGGGTGATTTTGATACAGACGTGGACTATTTAGAATATTTCAATAATTTACAGGGAAATGTAATGCATGGCTATACAAGTGTTCCGGTATTTGGAGGACTGACTGCAAATACAGAATTTGAATTTATAACAGGGTTCTCAAATGCATTCTTTCCGACCGGAATTATGCCTTATCAGAATTATGTGAAAAGCAGCACGCCCAATTTGCAGGCTCACCTGCTGACACAAGGATATCACAGTATATTTATGCACCCCAAGGAGTCCAATGGCTGGAACCGGAAAAATGTATACCAGGCATTTGGATTTGACGAGACATACTATATTGAGGACTGGAAAAACCCTGAAACAATCCGTGGAGCAGTATCAGACCGTGGAGATTATAAGGACCTTATTTTAAGGTATGAGAATGCAAAGAAAGAAAATGAGAATGTATTTCTCTTTAATGTCACGATGCAGAATCATGGCGGCTATATGATTGGCGGATATGAGAGCACAGTACACCTTGCAGGGATGGAAGGAAATTATCCCCAGGCGGAACAATATTTGAGCCTGATACGGGAATCAGATAATGCTTTTAAAGAGTTGGTTACATATTTTTCCAAGAGAGAGAATCCAGTGATTATTTGTATGTTTGGAGATCACCAGCCGTCCGTTGAACCGGAGTTCTATGATGAAATCCAGCAGGATTCCAAGGATTCTGAGGTCTTGAAGCAGGCGAAACAATATCAGACTCCATTTATTCTTTATGCAAATTATGATCTGGAAGGACAGGCATACAGTAATATGAGTGTAAATTATTTGCAGATACTTCTTATGAAAGCGGCGGGTCTGCCACTCAACATTTACCAGAGGTATCTGGAAGATTTGTATGAAACATATCCTGTGATTAATGTGAATGGAGTTATGGATAGTGAGGGCAACTGGTATAGCTGGGAAGAGGCACAGAATTTCAAAGAGATTCAGGAGTATGCCGCTGTACAGTACAGAGAACTGTTTGGCAAAAAATAGGTGAAGCAGAATGAGAATCTAAAATTAATAAAAAGGCAGTGAAAGGGAGCACAATGGGAAGAGCGTATTGTATTTTTTCGGCACAGTATCTTCCGCATATGGGCGGAGTGGAGCGTTATACCTATAATCTGGCGAAGAAATTAATTGAGTTGGGAAATACAGTAACGGTAGTTACATCGAATTTACAGCAGCTTCCAGAGTATGAAGAGATGGAAGGTATTGCAGTGTACCGTCTGCCCTGCTTTGATTTACTAGACGGCAGGTATCCCGTTTTAAAATTTGACCATAGGTTCAGAGTGATACACCAGAACTTAAAAAATAAGAGATTTGATTTTGTTATTGTGAATACCAGATTCTACATTCATTCTGTCTACGGACAATGGTTTGCAAAAAGCCAGAACATTCCTGTGATTACAATTGATCACGGCAGCAGCCATCTGTCGGTCGGGAATCCAGTGTTTGACTTTATAGGCGGGGTCTATGAACATGTTCTCACGAAAATAGGACAGTTGTTCTGTAAAGATTATTACGGAGTTTCCGGCGCATGTGTGGAATGGCTCAGGCATTTTCATATTAAGGCAAAGGGTGTGCTGTACAATTCAGTAGATGTGGAGGGTATCGAAAAGATACTCAGAGACAGCGAAAAAAAATATAGGGTACAATATGGAATTGATGAGGATGCTATAGTGATTACTTTCACCGGCCGTCTGTTGCCGGAGAAAGGGATTCCGCAGTTAATCAGTGCCTTTGAGCAGATTCAGCAGATTCATAAAAATACCTATTTATTTTTAGCGGGGGACGGAGGACTGGAAGACTTTGTAAAGTCCTGCGGAAATGAACATATAATCCCCCTGGGAAGAAAACCATTTGAAGAAGTAATGATTTTATTATCGGAAACAGATATTTTTTGCCTTCCTTCATTCTCAGAAGGGTTCTCTACTTCCATTTTGGAGGCCATTGTCTGCAAATGTTATGTTGTCACCACAGAGCGGGGAGGGGCAAGGGAAACATTTCCCACAGATGACTATGGAACGGTGATTCCCAATAATAATGCAGGAATATTGAAAGATGCGCTGGAAACGGCTATCAGCAGCCCTGAAAAGAGAGAGAAGGCAGTGGAACTGTCTTATGCAAGACTGAAAGATAATTTTACGTGGGACATAATATCGGCAAGAGTAAATGAGCTGTGATAAAGTGACAAAAACACACTGCAAGATAAAAGAGGGAAAGGAAATAGACTATATGCAAAGTGAACTGCTAATTGTGATACCTGCGTATAATGAAGAGGAAAATATTGAAAATGTAGTAGAATACATCCAGAGTAATTATGGCCAGTATGACTATATAGTTGTGAATGATGGTTCCAGGGACAGAACTGCGGAAATATGCAGAAACAGAGGCTATGAACTGCTGGATTTGCCTGCAAATTTAGGGCTGGCGGGAGCTTTTCAGGCGGGCTTGAAATATGCATATGTGAAAGGTTATTCTTATGCAATTCAGTTTGATGCTGACGGCCAGCACAGGCCAGAGTTTATCCAGGCGATGCTGGACAGAATAGAGCAGGGCTATGATATCGTGATAGGCTCCCGGTTTTTAAATTATAGAAAGAGCAAATCGTTGAGAATGGTAGGAAGTAAAATTCTGACCGTGGCAATAAAAATGACTACGGGGGTGAGAGTATCAGACCCCACATCCGGCATGAGAATGTTTTCAAAGCCAATGATTAAGGAATTTGCACAAAATTTGAATTATGGACCAGAACCGGATACTGTATCTTATCTTTTGAAAAATGGTGCGAAAGTTTCAGAGGTGCAGGTAAAGATGGAGGAGAGGCAGTTTGGGGAGAGCTATCTGAATCTGACAGGCTCCGCCAGATATATGATAAAGATGCTGGTGTCTATCTTCCTTGTACAAAATTTCAGAAAAAGAGGATAAAAAATCATGTCAGTTTTAATCAGAATTTTGTTAATTATCAGTGCTCTGCTGCTTCTTATCTTTATGCTGAAAAGAATAAGACAGGCAAAACTAAAAATTGAATATACTATATTCTGGGTCACATTTGCCAGTATTTTGGTTGTTATGGGAATTTTCCCCCAGGCACTCTACAGTATTTCCTATTTTCTCGGGTTTCAGTCCCCAATCAGCATGGTATTTCTGGTAATTATATTTGTGTTAATTATCAAAATGTTTTTGATGACTCTGCAGATATCGCAGCTGGAAAATAAGATTGATGCGCTGACACAGCAAATTGCGATAGATAGAAAAATGGATAAAGAGGAACAGAATGAAGAAGTGGAAGATGAAAGATAAAAGTAAGCAATATATAACAACAGGGATTCATTGCGTTCTGATTCTTTTGGCTCTTGTGGGAATTTTCCGCTTTTTAAAGATGCAGTATATTGATGAGGCTGTTCACTCCTTTGTAGCAAAAGATATTATGGAAGAGTATGTAGAAAGAGGAGTTTATACATTCACACCAGATTCAGATGAACTTTCTCAGACGTTCACATGTACCACTGATATCCTCTGGGGACTGCAGATGTGGTTTGAAAGGGACAATACGAAATCAGACGGAATGATTTCATTCAGAGTGGAGAACAGCCGGGGGAGTGAAGTATATCAGTCAACTGTCCCGCTAGGTGCAATAGGAACTGAGTCACCCTACAAGATTGTTTTTGACCATATTGAGCAGAATGCAAAAGGCCAGGTATTTAAGCTGTCAATTAAAGTTGCGGATATGCACCCGGAGGACGGGTTTCGGATTGTCATAAATGACGGGCAGGGATATTCTGGCGGAACTATGCAGGATGCCTCAGGACAATTGACTGGAAATATAAGATTAAAGCAGATTGACAGCCAGAGCGGATATCTTGATAAGCTGTTTTGGATATTTGCTGCCGCAATTACAATTCTGATGTATGGGTTATACTATTTTCTTTTTATAAAAAAAATAAAGATGGAATATCTGTTTTTATTCATGGTACTTACCGTAGGATTTATGTACATCTTTTTAATGCAGCCCGGCGAAGTGCCGGATGAAGCGGCGCATTACCGCAGTGCCTATGCATATTCCAATATAGTACTGCGGGAGGGCAATGGAATTAAGAATCCAGTGGTATTTCGGGCGGAGGATTATGATTATTACCATAAAATGCAGGACATCTATCCCGATGCCTATGCATATAAAAAAGCCATTGACAATTTTGGCGGGAAGGTAACCCACACAGAGTTGAAAGAGGGTGACAAGCCAGCCCTCGGCGGAGCCGGATTTTTGTTCTTTGGAGGCGCGGCCGGAATCACGCTGGGGCGTATTCTGGGAATGAACGCATTGACTGTATTTTATATGGGAAGAGTTTTTAACCTGCTCTTATTCTGCGGCATGGCATTTTGGGCATTCAAAAAACTTCCATTTTATAAGATGAGTCTCTTTGCCATCTGCCTGCTTCCGATGACCGCTCAGTTGACGGGTTCTTATTCGTATGACAGCATGATTATTGGGTTATCATTGATGTTGATGGCCGCTATCCTGGACTATGGTTACGGAAAAGATTCCAAAGCAGCTTCTAAACCCAAAATCAGGAAACTGATTCAGATAGGAGTTCTCTGCGCACTTTTGGGTGTCAGCAAAGGTGGAGCTTATATCCCGCTGTGTGCGTTGATTTTACTCATTCCATCCAGGCGCTTTTTGTCCAAAAAGAATCGAGGTATATTCTTAGGCGGGACAGTACTTGGAATGGTATCTATCTATATACTGGACGGCATCGGCCGGGTTCAGTCCACTATCAACTCGGGAGGGAACATCGTTTACTGGAACGGAGAACCTGGATATACGGTGTCCTGGGTTCTGAAAAATCCGGGGGATTTTATACAGCTTATATCGAATACCATCTTCCGGGAAGGTGAGTTTTACATTCAGTCATTATTTGGAAAGGCGCTGGGATGGTTTAATTATCCAATTCCGGGATGGATTATTCTTGGATTTATGATTGTATTTTTAATTTCCGCAGTCCATGTCACAAAGGAGAGGGAGGCTGTTATTTTTTCTTCGCGCCAAAAAACCGGAATTCTCATATGTATTATACTGATTGTCGGTGCTGTGGTTGCGGCCCTTCTGTTTTCACACACACCGCTCAGCAGTGATTACATTATGGGAGTTCAGGGGCGGTATTTGATTCCGCTGCTATTCCCTGGGGTTATGTGTATGAAAAACCGAGTGCTTACACTTCGGCATTCGATAGACAGAGAGTTGGTTTTTTCTCTGGCATGGCTTCAGGTTCTGGCGGCTGTGAGCATCTTGGCGATGCCTCTCTGGAAGCTGATGATACAATAGAAAATAGGAGTTTTCCGTTGCTATTTTATGTATGTAATGCTATACTAGGCAGAGATTATTTATTGGAGGTTCAATATGAGAACGTATTTAGTGACTGGCGGAGCCGGATTTATCGGTTCAAACTATATTCATTATATGTTTAAGAAATATGGCGATACAATCCGCATCATCAATGTGGACAAGCTGACCTATGCAGGTAATTTGGAAAATTTAAAAAGTGTTGAGAACAGAGACAATTATACTTTTGTGAGAGCAGACATCTGCGACGATGAGGCAATCAACAAAATCTTTGAGGAAAATGAGATTGACAGGGTTGTACATTTTGCTGCGGAGAGCCACGTTGACAGAAGCATTAAGAATCCAGATGTGTTTGTGAAGACAAATGTGCTGGGAACGCTGGTGATGCTTAATGCAGCAAAGGCAGCCTGGGAAGCTGGAGGACGGCACATTCAAGGAGGACAAGAAATTTTTGCATGTGTCCACAGATGAGGTATATGGTTCTCTGGAAAATGAAGGAGAGTATTTTTATGAGACAACCCCATATGATCCTCACAGCCCATATTCAGCAAGTAAAGCATCCTCTGATATGCTGGTGAAGTCTTACATGGATACTTACAAGTTTCCTGCAAATATTACAAATTGCAGCAACAATTATGGACCATATCAGTTTCCGGAAAAATTGATTCCTTTGATTATTAATAATGCATTGCAGGGGAAAAAACTTCCGGTCTATGGGGATGGGAAAAATGTCCGTGACTGGCTGTATGTGGAGGACCATGCGAAGGGAATCGACATGGTACAGGAAAAAGGCCGTCTGTTTGAGACATATAATATCGGCGGACACAATGAAAAGCAGAATATTGAAATCATTCATATTATTCTGGACACACTGCAGGAGATGCTGCCCGAGGGTGATTCGAGAAAAGAACTTGTATCCGAAAATCTTATCACTTATGTAGAAGACAGAAAAGGGCATGACAGACGTTATGCAATTGCACCGGACAAGATTAAAGAAGAAATCGGCTGGTATCCTGAAACTATGTTCCAGGAAGGAATCAAGCTTACAATCAAGTGGTTCTTTGAACATGAGGACTGGATGAAAAATGTAACCAGCGGAGATTATCAGAAGTATTATGAAGAGATGTACAAATAATAAAAATTTAAACGGGCAGTACCATAAGGTGCTGCTGGTTTGCGTTATGCAAGAAAGGGAGGCAGGAGAATGAAAGGAATTATTTTAGCAGGTGGTTCAGGAACAAGATTATATCCATTGACACAGGTGACAAGTAAACAGTTGCTGCCTATTTATGATAAGCCTATGATTTACTATCCGCTTAGTATTCTCATGGAGGCAGGAATCAGGGAGATATTGATTATTTCCACACCGGATGATACACCGCGCTTTGAAGAACTTTTAGGGGATGGAAGTCAATTTGGAATTCATCTGG
This sequence comes from Muricomes sp., assembly GCA_049840515.1. GTDB lineage: Bacteria > Bacillota > Clostridia > Lachnospirales > Lachnospiraceae > Muricomes. Next base: position 157,068 of record JASGKW010000011.1, read on the forward strand.
ATTATAAAGTACAACCCTCACCGGATGGTCTCGCACAGGCATTTTTACTGGGAGAAGAATTCATTGACGGCGACAGCTGTGCCATGATATTAGGAGATAATATTTTCCACGGCCATGGACTGCGAAAGAGACTGAAAGCAGCGGCAGAAAAAGAAGAGGGTGCAACCGTATTTGGATATTATGTGGATGACCCTGAGCGTTTCGGTGTTGTGGAGTTTGACAGTGAAGGAAGAGCGATATCCCTGGAAGAAAAACCTAAAAACCCGAAATCCAACTATGCAGTGACCGGATTGTACTTTTATGACAGCCGTGTTGTAGAATATGCAAAGCAAATTAAGCCGAGTGCCAGAGGCGAACTGGAGATAACAGATTTGAACCGGATTTATCTCGAGGAGGGCAAGCTGGATGTGACCTTGCTGGGACAAGGATTTACATGGCTCGACACAGGCACACATGAGTCCTTGGTGGATGCCACTAATTTTGTGAAAACTGTGGAGACACACCAGAACCGCAAAATTGCATGTCTGGAGGAAATCGCATTCAATAATGGATGGATTGATAAGGAAAAGCTGCAGGAAGCATGTGAATTGTATCAGAAAAACCAGTATGGAAGTTATCTGAAAGATGTATTGGATGGAAAATATATCGACCAATAGTCGGAAAACATGGTGAGGTGAGAAGATGAGAGTATTAGTTACAGGCACAACAGGACAGCTCGGATATGATGTGATGAAAGAGTTGGAAAAACGGGGACATACCTGTATAGGAGCTAATACAAAAGAGATGGACATAACAGATGCCGGGAAAGTAGAGCAGTTTATTAATGCTGCAGATGTAGAAGCGGTGATTCACTGTGCCGCATACACAGCGGTGGATGCAGCAGAAGATAATGAAGAGCTTTGCCGGAAAGTGAATGTTACTGGAACACAGAACATTGTGAAAGTCTGCAAAGAACAAAATCTCAAAATGATGTATATCAGCACAGACTATGTGTTTGATGGTCAGGGTGAACGCCCGTGGGAGCCGGATGATGAGAGACATCCTCTGAATGTATACGGACAGTCTAAGTACGAGGGCGAACTGGCGGTGGAAGGTGATTTGGAAAAGTATTTCATTGTGAGGATTGCCTGGGTGTTTGGCGTGAACGGGAAAAACTTTGTGAAGACTATGCTGAATCTTGGAAAGACGAAGGACGCAGCTCAATGTAGTGAATGACCAGGTGGGTTCTCCCACTTACACCTTTGATCTGGCGAGACTTTTGGTGGATATGATTGAGACAGACCGCTATGGGCGGTATCATGCCACAAATGAGGGGCTGTGTACATGGTATGAATTTGCCTGCGAGATATTCAGACAGGCAGGAATTGAGATCAAAGTAAACCCTGTGACAAGTGATATGTTTCCGGCTAAGGCAAAACGGCCGTCTAACAGCAGAATGAACAAAGATAAGCTGGAGGAGAATGGATTTGTACGTTTGCCGGCATGGCAGGATGCGTTAAAAAGATACCTTTTTGAACATTAGCAGTCCAATAAGTATACCTTATTGAATTATAATAAAAACACATCAGAGAGACTGCTTTCTGCGGTTATTTCTCTGATGTGTAAAGAGCTATTTTTGAAATATTTTTCTTGTGAACCAATCTTTTGCATAGGCAAAGGTGTTTGCAATCAATTCTATTTCAATATGGCAATAGTGGGGGAGGTGCCGAAACCGAAAAGGCACCTTTTTTTGCGCTCTCAGCGCAGCAAAACCTTCCTTGAGCCCCGCCCGGTAATCCTTTCCAAAACCAATCTTACAAAAGAACAGATGCTTAATAAAATATCCAAGCATCAGGGGCAGGAAATTCAAAATTAATTGAAACAGCGGCATATTCTTATAATTCAGGTATACGCTGTTGCGCGCGGACAATTTTACTTTAAAGGTATTATATTTTGAGCCGCTTGTCCCGCTGCCCACATGATAGACAAGTGCGGTGGGGCAGTATAAGTTCTGATAGCCGTAGATTTTGGCCCGGTATCCCACATCAATGTCTTCCAGATATGCAAAATGGCTTTCATCAAAATAGCCAATTTTATCAAAGGCAGACCGCCTGTAAATAGCTGCCCCTGCACATGCTGTAAAAATATTGGATGGTTCCGTATAATTTGTGACAGGACGGCCGCTGCCCCGGCATATACCCAGCCGATTATAGTGTACAAGTCACCGGCGCTGTCAATGAGTTCAGGGTGATACATTTGAATCATTTTGCTGCTCACGGAGAAAATACGCGGTGATTTACGGATAGCTTTCAGCATCTCTTCGACATAGTGGGGGTCAACAGTTGTATCGTTATTTAATAAAATCACATAGGGAGTATCGGCGCGGCGGATTCCTTCATTTACAGCCCTGCTGAACCCGTAATTTTTGTCTAAAGAAACAACCTCGATATCGGGATGATTTTCTCTCATATAGGAAAGACTATCATCAGTTGAAGCGTTATCTACAACTAAGATTTTGAAGTTAGAAAAATGTCTGATTCTCCAGTGAATCAAGACAGGGCTTCATAAAATGCTTCCCATTATAATTTGGGATAATAATTGTAACATCCATAGATGAATATCCTCAATTTCCATAAGATTTCAGAGTCTTTGCTTATTATAGCAGAGAATGTCCCAGGTTGCCATCATTTATTACATAAAGATTAAGGGAGAATAGAAAAAAATACGGAGGGAAGAAGGGGTGTCGGGCGAAAGTATATTACAAGAATATTAAGGGGATGTTAAATTAGGTATAGATTTTCCTTGTCCTTTTAGCGAAAGTATTGTATCATATAACAGATAATTTAGAGTTATTATTCAGAAAAAGAAATTAAGAAAAGCAGGGTGTAATAATGATTAAAGATAATCAGAAATATTTTAACCGTATACAGGTAATAATAGATGGTTTGATTATTATAATTGCATATATCTTGTCATGGTATTTAAGGTTCAGAAGTGGTCTTTTTGACCTTGATGAGTGGTACCTTCCATTAGGTATCTATGTGAGGGCGCTGACGTATATCGTCCCGGGTTATCTGGTCTTATATGGATTCTTTCAGCTGTACACTCCAAAGAGAGTACAGGGAAGACGTCTGGAGCTGTGGCACATTACTCAGGCAAATATTATAGGCCTGATGGGATTTATCCTGATTTTATACCTGACAAAAGAACAGAATTTCTCCAGAAAGATGATATTTGTATTTTTCCTTATCAATGTCTTTCTGCAGGTGTTCAGCCGCAGTTTAATACGTCTGTTTCTCCGCAAAATCAGAAAGAACGGATACAATCAGAAGCATATGATTCTGGTGGGATACAGCCGGGCTGCGGAACAGTATATTGACAGGATTGCGGCAAACCCTGAATGGGGGTATTCTGTGAGAGGAATTTTGGATGACCATCAGCCAAGAGGCATGGAATATAAAGGGATAAAGGTGATTGGAAGCATCGACAACCTGCTGATTATTCTTCCTCAGAACAGGGTGGATGAGATTGCCATTACATTGGGGCTTGAGGAGTACCATAAATTGGAGTATATTGTAAATATGTGTGAAAAGTCAGGGGTCCATACAAAGTTTATTCCTGATTACAACAATATCATTCCGACAAGACCTTATACAGAAGATTTACTGGGGCTGCCTGTTGTAAATATCAGGCGTGTTCCATTAAGCAATACGGGGAATAAAGTTTTAAAAAGAACAATTGATATTTTTGGAGCTGTTTTTGCATTGGTTTTATTCTCTCCGGTTATGATAGTTACAGCAGCAATTATCAAACTCACATCTCCGGGGCCTCTCATATTTAAGCAGGAGAGGGTTGGGCTTCAGAATAAGCTCTTTGCCATGTACAAATTCCGCTCCATGGTGGTGCAGGATGCCGATAAAGAGAAAAACAGATGGACAACCAAAGACGACCCGAGAGTTACGAGAATCGGGAAGTTCATAAGAAAAACAAGCATTGACGAGCTTCCACAGCTTTTGAATGTATTAAAAGGCAACATGAGCCTGGTAGGTCCCAGGCCGGAGCGCCCGCTGTTTGTCGAAAAATTTAAAGAGGAGATTCCAAGATACATGGTGAAACACCAGGTGCGTCCCGGCTTGACAGGGTGGGCACAGGTTAATGGATACAGGGGAGACACATCTATAAAGAAACGGATTGAATGTGATTTGTATTACATTGAAAATTGGACAATTGGTTTTGATTTTAAGATTCTGTTCTTAACCTTTTTCAAAGGTTTTGTGAATAAGAATGCTTACTAGAACAAGTTATAATAAGGGGAATTAAAAATGGCAGCAAAAAAATCCAGAGGTAAAATGGCAAAGCAGCATGCTTTGTTACATAAGAAAAAAATGCGGAAAAGGATTACCCTTCTTGTGGTGGAGGTTATTATTCTTCTGGCCCTGGGGGCAGTGGCATATGCGATGTCCAAGTTAGATAAACTTGATTTCCATACGATTGATGAGAGCAAACTGGAAATTTATCAGGATACAGGAAATTATACCAATATAGCTCTTTTCGGACTGGACTCCCGCGAGGGGGAACTGGATGGCGGAGTGCGGAGTGATGCCATGATGGTTGCCAGCATAAACAATAAGACAGGGAACGTAAAAATTGTGTCTGTGTTCAGAGATACTTTGACACAGCAGAGTGACGGAAGCTACGAAAAAGCAAATGCAGCTTATTCTTACGGCGGACCTGAGGAAGCGGTTGCGCTTTTAAACCGTAATTTTGATTTGGACATTAAAAAATATATGAGTGTTAACTTTAACGCTCTGGCTGATGTCATAGACCTGTTGGGCGGAATCGAGCTGGACCTGACGGATGAAGAGGTATTTTGGACAAACGGTTATGCTACAGAAACCTCAAAAGTAGTTGGGCGTAAAACTACAGAGCTTACCCATGCAGGAAAACAAAAACTGGATGGAATTCAGGCTGTTTCTTACAGCCGTATCAGATATACAGAGGGAGACGATTTTAAGCGGTCTGAGCGCCAGAGACTTGTTCTGCAGCAGGTGGTAAAAGAGGCCAAAAAGGCAAGTCTGCCTACTTTAAACAAAATTATTAATCAGGTGCTGCCCCAGGTTTCCACAAATCTTTCCACAAAAGATTTTATGGGGATTGCAGCAAATGCGGCGAGATATGAATTGGGAGAGATGAAAGGCTATCCGTTTGATGTCACAGTATCAGAAAACGTCATTGGCCTGGAAGGGTCTTATGTTGTGCCTATCGGATTTGCAGATAATGTAAAGCAATTGCATGCATTTTTGTTTGGCAAAGAACAATATCAGGTTTCAGACAAAGTGCAGAGCATTGACAGTGATATTATTTATCTCACAGGTGTAGATGGAAATGATTATGAGCCTTCAGCAGATGAGAGCGGAAGCGGCGGGACTGCGGACAGTTACTCTGGTGACAGCGCTGGTTCAGATACAGGGAGCACTGGCGATGGAAGCTATGATTATCAGGATAATTCCGGGGCGGACAGCTCAGAATGGTAACAGAGGAAAAAATGGACATCAAAAAAGTAGACGTTATAATACCCACTTATAAGCCGGATGAGAAATTTGAATTATTAATCCGCCGCCTGCTGCGTCAGACGGTGAGAGTACAAAACATTATTGTGGTAAATACAAAGACGGGGGTGTTCCCATGGGATATCACAGGTCTGGATTCCCGGATTATAGTAAAAGAGATTAATAAGAATGAATTTGATCATGGCGGTACAAGGCGTATGGCAATGGAAATGTCTGACGCGGAAATAGTAATCTGTATGACCCAGGATGCGGTGCCTCAGAATGACCGTCTGGTTGAGAATCTTATCAGTCCTTTTTCGGACAGCAGCGTGGGGTGTTCTTATGCAAGACAACTCCCCGATGAGACCTGTGACGTAATTGAAAGCTACACCCGGCAATTTAATTACCCCGCACAGAGCTGCGTGAAGAATCTGGACTCTGTAAAAAAAATAGGAATCAAGGCATTTTTCTGCTCCAATGTATGTGCAGCTTACAGGCGGTCTTATTATGAGGAGGCAGGCGGCTTTGTAAAACGGGCAATATTTAATGAAGATATGATTATGGCGGCACACATGATGAAACTTGGATATCAGTGCGCCTATGCGGCAGATGCAAAAGTGATACATTCCCATAATTACACCTGCGTACAGCAACTTAAAAGAAATTTTGATGTGGCGGTGTCACAGGCAGAACATCCTGACATATTTAAGGGAGTTCCCTCTGAAAGCGAGGGCATACGGCTTGTGAAACAGACTGCAGGCTATCTCATAAGAATTAGAAAACCCTGGCTGGTAGCAAAATTAGTTATAAAAAGCGGTTTCAAATATGCGGGCTATTTTTTAGGGAAGAGATATAAAAGACTTCCACTAGGGCTTGTGAAAAAGCTCTCCTCTAATCCTAAATATTGGACAAATGTGAAGAAAGAATCACAAAATTGTGATTGAAGTTTGTTAAGAATTATTGTATGATAAAATGCAAAGAAGTACGAAAAATTGTCAGAAAGGGCTTACAATGGCGAAAAGAAGAGGTAGAAGACGCAGAAGAGCACAGAAAGGTTTTATAACCTGGGCTCCATGGAAAAAAGCATTGGCCATAGTTGGGGGAACTCTGATTTTATTGACAACAGCGGGGATAGCGTTTGCCGCATCCAAGTTAGGTAAAATAGAAACAACAAAATTAGATACGACCAAATTAAATATTTCCAAAGAAGTTGAGCATAATGAAACCGGGTATCTGAATGTAGCTTTGTTTGGGCTGGATTCAAGGGACGGAAGCCTTACTTCCGGCGACCGCAGCGATACAATTATTATTGCAAGTTTAAACCGGGAGACAAAGGAAGTGAGACTTTGCTCTGTATTTCGGGATACATTGCTGGAGCAGCCGGATGAGAGTTACAATAAAGCGAATGCAGCATATTCAACCGATGGTGCGGAAGGTGCTGTCGCTATGCTGAATAAGAATCTGGATATGGATATACAACACTATGTCACCGTTAATTTCAATGCACTTGTGGATGTGATTGATGAGCTGGGAGGGATTGAAGTTGATTTAAAGACTCCCAAGGAAGTAGAGCTTGTAAATGGATACGGCAATGAGACGTCCAAAGTTACCGGCAAGAAATTGGAGCTCTTGGACCATACCGGAAAGCAGCTTTTAAATGGAGTACAGGCTGTTTCTTATTCCAGAATCAGATACCAGGTTTTTGACGGGGATCCCCAGGACGGAACTGATTTCAGGAGAGCCGAGCGCCAGAGGTATGTGCTGGAGCAGGTTGTAAAGAAAGCACAAAAGGCAGATTTATCTACCTTGAATCGTATTATTGATAAGGTATTTCCGAAGGTGGCAACAAACTTCACGCTGGGGGAGATTCTGGCATATGCAAAGGATGCTTTTGATTATAAGCTGACAAATATGAGTGGTTTTCCTTTTGATAAAACAACTGCAACTTTATCTGGAGTAGGGAGTTCTGTAATTCCAGATGATCTGGAGAGTAATGTGATTCAGCTCCACAAGTTCTTTTTTGGTCAGTCGTACACCCCTTCTTCAACAGTAACTTCGATTAGCAGTGAAATACAATCCTATTCAATGAATACGATACCTGATGAGGAAGCGATATATTATGAGGATGCGGGAGGAAGTTCCGATTATAGTGACTCAGGCACAGGATACACAGATTCCTATGCAGACCCCAATGCGGGAAGTACTGGGACCACCGGAGGCACAGGAAGCACTGGGACCACCGGAAGTACAGGAAGTACTGATGTTCCTGCTGGAAACGGTACTGTGACAGATGGCACTGCAGGAGGAAATACAGATACATCAGGTTCGGGAAATGAAGGTGTCCAGGCGGTTCCCGACAGTGGACAAGATACTGTAATTGAATGATAACCGAGTGATAATAAGAGGCAAAAGAGGTAAGGAGTAAAATGAAAAAAATACTAAAAAAATTAAGCGGTATATTCCTGACATTATGTTTAACTGTATCCTGTTTTTCATTTGTAGCATTCGCAGCCGAAGGAACACTTCAATTTTCAGACCCATCGGCAGCGGCAGGAGATAATGTAACGGTTAAGGTAAAGGCAGATACAGGCGGCGGCGCCATAGGTGATGTGGATGTCACACTCACATATGACAAATCAATTTTGAAATTTGTGAGCGGTACAAATGCCACTGGTGGGGACGGCACCATACAATTGTCTTCCAAGGGTGATGGTACTTCCTCAGAAGCAAACTATACATTGGAATTTACTGCATTAAAAGAAGGAACAGCTGCGGTGGAGGCGTCAACCTATACTGCATATATGTATGATAACAGTTCCCTGAATTTGTCCATGGGAAATTCAACGGTAACCATCCAGGGAGGAACTCCTGTCAGTGACACGGAGAATGGCAAGCAGGGCGGCAGTTCTGGAAATCTTCAGGTAATTGTGGATGGAAAGACATATACTGTCAATGAGAACTTTACAGAAGCTGCAGTTCCAAAAGGGTTTACAATTAAAGATGCAGAGCTGGACGGAAAACAGACAAAAGCAATGATTCAGGAGACAAGCGGACAATATTTGTTTTATCTTGAAGATGAAAATGGTGATTCAGATTATTTCTTCTACAGTACGGATGACGGTTCCTTTTCGCCTACAGCTGTAGTGGATGTGAATTCAGAAGTGGCAATATATCTGATGAACTATCAGAAGGCAGGCGAACTTCCCTCCGAATATCAGGAGACTACAACAGATATAGATGGAAAGGTGTTCTCCGCATGGCAGAATATGTCAGAGCAGGAATATTACCTTGTATATGCACTGAGCAGTGACGGAAATAAAGGATATTATCAGTATGATACTACAGAGGGAACTTACCAGAGATATGTAGCGCCAGCAGCAGTGGAACAGCCCAAAAGCAGTAACTCTATGCTGGATAAAGCGATGAATTTCCTGGAGAATCACTTGATTGTGGTTATGTGTGCTTTGTGGGCAGTATTTCTTATTCTTCTCATAATAATTATTATATTGGGCGTAAAATTATCTCACCGTAATCAGGAACTGGATGATTTATATGATGAATATGGCATTGGCGATGATGACGATGACAGCGATGATGATTTGCCCCGCGCGAAGAAAAAAACTCGCAGACAGCCGGACGACTTTGAGGAAGAAGAGTACGGGGAAGATGAATTCGAGGATTACGAGGACAACGATGAATATGAAGAGGACGAAGAGTTCGATGAGTATGAAGACGAAGAGTTTGACGAGTATGAGGATGAAGAATTTGACGAGTATGAAGACGATGATGAGGATTTTGAAGAATACGATGAAGATGATGATGAAGAGTATGAGCCTCAGCCCGCGCACAAGTCAAAGAAGAAAAAAGATGACTATTCAATGGACTTTATAGATATATAGTATGTCATCAGGCAGGAAAATGCCAGGTTAAGGACAAGGGTGTTGCGGACAGGCAATACCCTTGTCATTTCAAGCCGTATAATAGATGAACGAGAATTATTTTAAAAGAAAGAGGAACAGACATGGGTAAAATAAAAGTTGAAGCATGTGATATTGAAGGGCTAAAAGTTATTACACCGGCCGTATTTGGGGATGAGCGCGGCTATTTCATGGAGACGTATAATTATAATGACTATAAAGAGGCAGGAATTGATTTGGAATTTGTACAGGACAATCAGTCAAGCTCCAAAAAGGGTGTTCTCAGAGGCCTGCATTTTCAGATTAATTATCCTCAGGACAAACTAGTCCGGGTAGTCAGCGGGGAAGTATTTGATGTTGCTATTGATTTGCGCAAGGATTCCAAAACCTATGGAAAATGGTTTGGGGTGGTTTTGTCTGCGGAAAACAAAAAACAATTTTTTATTCCCAAGAACTTTGCTCATGGTTTCCTGGTTTTGTCTGATTCTGCTGAGTTTGCATATAAGTGTACCGATTTCTACCATCCAAATGATGAAGGCGGAATTATTTGGAATGACCCGGAGATTGGAATTGACTGGCCGATTCCACAGGGGATGGAGCTGACCATTTCTGAAAAGGATTTAAAGTGGGGAACAATTAAGGAATTAGAGCGTTAGGCGGACCACAGGAGGAAGCGTTTTGTCAAAATATATTCAAAATTTTTTGAAGTTTAATCCTTTACTGGGAGAGCGATTGCCAGGGACATTAAAATCAAGTACAGGCGGTCAGTTCTCGGTGTGTTTTGGACTCTTCTTAACCCTTTATTTATGATGATTATACTGTCCATAGTATTTTCAAATTTATTTAAGTTTGACATTGAAAATTTCCCGTTATATATATTGAGTGGACAGGTTATCTTTAATTTCTATTCAGATTCCACATCGGGTGCAATGTCATCTATTATCGGAAGTGCAGCTTTGATTAAAAAGGTGTATGTGCCCAAATACTTATTTGTTATTTCCAGAGTGTTTTCCAGCTTTATAAATTTAATGGCTTCATTCACAGCATTACTTATTGTTATGGTAGCGACCAGAACAGAATTGCACTGGACGGTTTTTCTGGTTCCAATACCATTACTTTTGCTTGTACTATTTTCGTTGGGAATCGGTTTGGCCTTGGCAGCTATTACTGTTAAGTTTAGGGATGTGATACATTTATATGGTGTATTTGTCACAGCATTACTGTATATGACACCTGTAATTTATCCGATGTCAATTCTTCCGCCCACATTGAATAAAATCGTTATGTTGAATCCAATTACCAATATACTGATGATGTTCCGTGATGTGATGCTGCAGGACACTATATTCAGTATGAGTTCTTTAATTATTGCGATTGTTGAGGCTGGATTATCATTGAGCATTGGTCTGTATATTTTTTATAAGAATCAGGATCAGTTCATTTTGAATATTTAGGAGTTGAATATGGATAAAAAAACGGTGGTAAAAGTAGATGATGTGTCTATGAAGTTCAACTTGTCATCAGAAAAGTTTGACAGTTTTAAGGAATATGTTATCAAAAGCTTAAAAAAACAAGTTTCCTATGATGAGTTCTGGGCTTTGAAGCATGTGTCTTTTGAAGTAATGCAGGGAGATTCCCTGGGGCTTATCGGACTGAACGGCAGTGGAAAGAGCACCATGCTTAAAACCATAGCAGGGGTATTGAAACCGACCAAAGGAACAGTAACGGTTGTCGGTAATGTTGCTCCATTGATTGAGCTTGGAGCAGGATTTGATTTCGATTTGACTGCAAGAGAGAATGTTTATCTGAATGGCGCGCTTTTAGGATACTCCCGCAAGATGATGGACGGCTACTATAATGATATTGTAGAGTTTTCGGAGTTAAATGAGTTCATGAATGTTCCGGTCAAGAATTTTTCTTCCGGTATGGTATCCCGCTTGGCGTTTGCCATAGCAACCATAGGAACTCCAGACATATTGATTGTGGATGAGGTGCTTTCAGTTGGAGATTTCCGTTTTCAGCAAAAGTGCGAAAAACGGATTCGCAAAATGATGGATGAAGGAACTACAATTTTGTTTGTCTCTCACAGCATCGAACAGGTAAAGTCTATATGTAATAAAATTGCATGGATTGAAAAAGGACATTTGAAAAAGTTCGGAGATGCAGCTGCAATTTGCGAGGAATATAGTAAATGTTATTAATAAAAGCCGGAGAGATAAAATGAAAAAAGTAAAAAGTGTAATTATTGTTATTTTGATTATAGTAGCAGCATTTTTTTATGCCCACATAGGGAAGAATAATCTGGTGTATGACAAGGATGTTGATAATAGTCAATATATTGCAACTGGACCAGTAAACCGGGTTGAACAGACTTTTGTGTCAAAGGAGGAAACTCTGGATGGTTTTCGAAGCAAGTGTCAGGTTGCCGGAAATGTGGAAGGAATGAAGGTTCAATACTCTCTTGTGAATGTAAAATCAGGAAAGACTGAGGCGGAGGGCATTGCGGACGCAGCAGAGATAAAAAATAGTAAATTTTATTTTTTTGGATTTGATACAGTGTCAAACTGTAAAGGAAATGCCTATAAAATTGTATTAGTAAATGAAAAAGCTACTGAAAAAGATGGAATTGGATTTTTCTTCCAGCCAAAAACGGAACAGGGAACCAGTCTGAAAGTTGAGGATAACAGTACAACGGGAACTATGATTGTAAAAGCGGTGACTGACAGGTTTGATATAGAAACATTTATTGTGCTTTTAGTTTTTGTTTTGTATGTGGTACTTTTCATCAAGTTTTTGTATAAATTATTCAAGTAGTCAGATTAAGAAGGTGAAGGAGTTTATGGAATTCAAATATTATATAGACCAAAAGAAGTTTAGAGTGAAACCGACGGAAAAATATATACGTATTAATGGCTGGTGTTTTGATAAACTGGGAGGAGAGTTTACTTATGAATCCGAGATAAATGGAAAACCGGCAGTGAGCAGCGTAAAAAAAATTGTTCGTCAAGATGTTCAGAATAAGTTTGAAGGAAAATATAAAATACCCCAGGACTCAGGCTTTCATATCAAGACACATATTGATGATGATGTGACGCCGGAGAGCTATGCTCTTTATCTGCGTCAGGGAAATAACAGAAAATGTATCGTATCTATGAATAAAAAGGAAATTGAGACATTAAAAGATGAAAGTACGATTTCCTATAACATTGACTGGGTGCGTGTAGAGCAATTAAAAATAATCCTTTCAGGATGGGCAGTGTCAGCGCAGGGTGCTGACAAAATCCATCTTTCTGTAAAAGATGAAGATGGAAAGCTCCAGGAAACAAAGATTCAGAGACTGGGCCGTCTTGATGTAGAGAGAACTGGTTTGATTAAAGAGCAGGATATCGAGTGCGGTTTTGTCATAGAGTTCATTTATGACAAGGAAAAGAGCTATTCTCTGGTAATTACGGATGGAATAAAGAAAAAAAATATAGAGTTAAATCCTGTAAAACTGAAAAGATATCAGGGTATCCAGCAGAGCAAGCAATTTGCTGTTCAATTTGCTAGAAAACTAAATGCAAAAAACATCAAAAAGGGCATAAAATATCTAAAAGAGAATGGTTTAAAAGGCTTTAAGGGACATCTGTGGTCTTTTGTAAATACTCAGGGAAAAACCTATCAGCAATGGTATGAGGAGAATAAAGTTACAGAGACAGAATTGAAGAGACAAAAGGAAGTAGCATTTGACTGGCAGCCTAAGATTAGTATTATTGTTCCTACCTATAAAACTCCAGAGGAATTTTTGCGCGATATGATAGATTCTGTCATCAATCAGTCCTATCCAAACTGGGAGCTTTGTATTGCGGATGGCAGCGGCGGTGACAAAACTGTGGAAGATATCCTGGCCGAATATGCGGACAAAGACAGCAGAGTGCGGTATAAGATTCTTGAGGACAATTTGGGAATAGCAGGAAATACAAATGCAGCCCTGGATTTGGCGACAGGGGAGTACGTGGGTCTTTTTGATCATGACGATATGCTCACATCAGATGCACTTTATGAGGTGGCCAGCGCATTGCAGGAATGTCAATATGATATCCTTTATACAGACGAGGACAAAATGTCCGGGGATGGAAAGGAATTTAATGACCCTAATTTTAAGCCGGACTTCAGCATGGATTTATTCCGCTCTCATAATTATATCACCCATTTCTTTGTAGTTAAGACTGATATTATCAGAGAGGCAGGTGGTTTCCGCAAAGAATTTGACGGGTCACAGGATTATGATGTAATGTTCCGGTGCATTGAAAAGGCCAAACATATTAAACATATACCTAAAATACTGTACCACTGGAGAATCCATATGAATTCAGTGGCCGGAGACCCATCAAGTAAAATGTACGCATATGAGGCTGGAAAAAGGGCTATTGAGGAACATTTGAAGCGTGTCGGAATTGAGGCCACAGTAGAACATGTAGGATTATGGGGGATGTACCATGTAAAATATGTGGTTCAAGGGGAACCTAAAATCTCTATAATTATACCAAATAAAGATCACACAGAGGATTTGAAAACCTGTATCAGCTCGATTCAGAAGAAGAGCAGTTATAAAAATTATGAATTTGTCATTGTGGAAAATAATAGTGAGGAAGACAAGACTTTCGCATACTATGAGGAGCTGGAAGACAAATATTCTAATATTAAAGTTGTATATTGGGAAGGGGAATTTAATTATTCTTCCATTAACAATTTCGGTGTTCAGTATGCCTCAGGAGATTATCTTTTGTTTTTAAATAATGACACGGAACTGATTACAGAAAGTGCCCTTTCGGAAATGCTGGGAATTTGTACGAGGCAGGAAGTGGGGGCTGTTGGAGCCAAGTTGCTGTATGCGGATGATACAGTTCAGCACGCGGGGGTTGTGATAGGATTTGGAAATTATGCGGGCCATGTCCATATAGGGCTGAAACGTGATGATTATGGTTACATGGTTCGTGCCAGAATAAACTGTAATTACAGTGCAGTTACGGCAGCTTGTCTGATGACGAAGAAAGAATTGTTTGAAGCAGTCGGCGGCTTTGATGAGCAGTTTAAAGTTGCATGCAATGATGTAGATTTTTGTCTGAAGCTAAGGGCAGAAAATAAATTAATAGTATATAATGCTTTCTCAGAATGGTATCATTATGAGTCAAAATCCAGAGGATATGAAGATACTCCGGAAAAACTAAAACGCTTTAATCATGAAGTGGAAAAGTTTCAGAATAAATGGCCGGAGATACTTGAAAAAGGTGATCCTTTTTATAATCCTAATTTTGCAATAAACCAGGCACCCTTTACATTGGCCTGAAAATTTATAATATATGACCAGAGTAGCGCAGCTATATGAAAGGAGTACACTATGTGTGGAATAGTTGGATATGTAGGAGAAAAACAGGCGGCACCGATTTTGCTGGACGGATTATCAAGGCTGGAGTACAGGGGCTATGATTCTGCCGGAATCGCCGTGTATAATGGAAAAGAAATTGAGATGAGCAAGTCCAAAGGACGTCTGAAGGTGTTGAGTGAGTTGACCCATGATGGGGCAACTCTTCCAGGCGTTGTCGGAATTGGCCATACAAGGTGGGCGACTCACGGGGAACCTTCCGACATCAACGCTCATCCTCATTTTAATAAAGATGAGAGTATTGTTGTGGTACATAACGGTATTATAGAAAATTACCTGAAGTTAAAAAACAAATTGGTAAGCAAGGGATATGAATTTATATCAGATACAGATACAGAGGTTATCGCGCATCTGCTTGATAATTATTATCAGGGAAATCCACTGCAGACTATTACAAAAATCATGCACCGAATGGAAGGCTCCTACGCATTGGGAATTATGTTTAAGGATCATCCGGATGAATTGTACGCGGTGCGCAAGGACAGTCCTCTTATCGTGGGGAAATCTGAGGGCGGTAATATTATTGCATCGGATGTTCCGGCAGTATTGAGATATACAAGGGATGTATATTTTATAGAAAATGAAGAGATTGTCAGAATGACAGAGAACAGCATGGAATTTTTCAATGTGGATGAAGAACCTATTGAGAAAGAATCTGTTCACATTGACTGGGATGTGGATGCAGCAGAAAAAGGCGGGTATGAGCATTTCATGCTGAAAGAAATGTACGAACAGCCCAGAGCCATTACGGATACATTTTCTCCCCGCATTAAGGATAATGACATTGTAATTGAAGAATTGAATATGACTGATGAGGAAATAAAAAATATCCGCAAGATTACCATTGTTGCCTGTGGTTCAGCATCTCACACAGGAATGACAAGCAAGTATATCTTTGAAGGTATGGCAAGAATCCCGGTAGAGGTTGACCTGGCATCTGAGTACAGATACCGTGACCCGATTATTGAAGAGGGAACGTTGGTCATCGTTATCAGCCAGTCAGGGGAAACAGCCGATTCATTGGCTGCCCTGAGGGAGTCTAAGGCGAGAGGGGCGAAGGTTCTTGGAATTGTCAATGTAGTGGGAAGCTCCATTGCGAGAGAGGCGGACAATGTCATGTATACATGGGCAGGTCCGGAAATTGCGGTAGCGACAACTAAAGCGTATTCCTGTCAATTGGTTGCACTGTATCTGCTGGCTATGAAATTTGCCAAAGTGCGGGGGCAGATTACAGAGGAGGAGCTGGGAAATTATATAGAAGATTTAAAAAGTATTCCGGAGCAGGTAGAAGCTGCTTTTAAATAATAAGAACAGAATCCAGAAATTTGCAAACAGATATCTGGCGGCAAAAGACGTATTTTTCATCGGAAGAGGGATTGACTACGCAATTTCTATGGAAGGCTCTCTGAAGCTGAAGGAGATATCCTATATACATTCTGAGGCATATGCCGCAGGTGAGCTCAAGCATGGCACCATTTCCCTGATAGAAGAGGGAACCTTGGTAACGGCTGTGCTGACTCAGGAAGATTTGTATCAGAAAATGATTAGCAATATGAGAGAAGTGAGTACCAGGGGCGCATTTGTTCTTGCAGTGACCAACGAGGGCAACGATGAAGTGGAGCGCGCTGCCGATTATGTAATTTATATACCTAAGACAAACCGGTATTTTACCAATTCTCTTGCGATTATCCCTCTGCAGTTATTTGGATATTATATTTCTGTGGGAAGAGGCTGTGATGTGGATAAGCCGAGAAACCTTGCAAAGTCCGTTACAGTGGAATAATAGTGACAGTTCAGCCATCCAGATTGAGTTGGCTGAACTGTTTCAAAATTTGTTAAACAATTAAACACATTTTTATCACAAAGAGAGGCTATTATAGCAGTATAAAATACATGAGAAAGAAGGGATTTATATGGATAACCAATATAATTATTATAATTCCGAAGAGCAGCAGAGAAATGCTCAGTATAATAGCCAGCAAAATCAAAACAATGACAATAGAAGACCAAAGAAAAAAATTCCCAAAGCCGTGGCAGTAACCGGGTTTGCATTATTGTTTGGCGTGGTGTCAAGTGCCACATTTCTGACATCAAATATAGTGGGAAGCAAAGTTCTCAGGTTGAATGAGTCATCAAGCTCTTCTTCAAAAACTGCGGCTGTAAACAGTACATCACTTACAACCACATCAAATGTGGTGACCTCTGATGTATCTGGTGTCGTTGAAAAAGTAATGCCGTCCATTGTATCTATTACAAATATGAGTGTGCAGCAGGTGCAGGATTTCTTTGGAGGCGTTTCCCAGCAGGAAAATGAAAGTGCAGGGACTGGAATTATTGTTTCACAGAATGATTCAGAGCTGCTGATTGTGACAAATAATCATGTGGTAGAGGGCAGCGAAACTTTGACAGTTACTTTCAATGATAATACAAGCCTGGAGGCAGATATCAAGGGAACAGACCCGTCCCATGATATTGCAGTAATCGCAGTTCCATTAAAATCAATTTCCAAGGATACAATGGATAATATTGCAGTGGCTTCACTTGGAGATTCTACAAAATTGAAGGTAGGGGAACCGGCAATTGCCATCGGTAACGCTCTTGGATATGGACAGTCTGTCACAACAGGAGTTATCAGTGCTACAGACCGTCAGAGCATGGGTGCGGAAGGTCCTGTCAATGTACAGGGGGCTGCGGAAAGCGATGTAAAATTAATTCAGACAGATGCAGCAATCAATCCAGGAAACAGCGGCGGTGCTCTGGTGAATGCAAACGGGGAGGTAATTGGAATCAACTCCTCCAAATTGGTGGCAAGTTCAGTGGAGGGTGTGGGTTATGCCATCCCAATCAGCGATGTGTCTGATGTTATCACAAATCTGATGAATCAGCAGACAAAAACCAAGATTGCAGAGAAAGACAGAGGATATATCGGTATTGAAGGCTTTGATGTAACTTCTGAATATGCTGAGAGATTCTCCATGCCTCTTGGAGTATATATTACCAACGTCATCAGCGGAGGCGGTGCAGATGCCGCAGGCATAACAAAAGGCGGTGTGATTACAGAGTTAAACGGTGTTACAATTGACAGTATGAATACGCTGCAGGAACAGTTAAAATATTATGCAAAAGGTGATACTGTAAAATTGACCGTCCAGAAGCCTGAAAACAGTGGTGAGTATACAAAACAGACCTATGAAGTCAAATTAGGAGCAAAATCAGAATAAACAGTAATAAAGAGGAGCATTGACTTAAAAAATCAATGCTCTTTTTCTGTGCGGTATAAAACCCGGCTCTGAAAAATCATCTAAAACTGGCGGTTTATGGGCGTATTTATGAACCTTGGGCGTCTCAAAGGTTGCCTGAAAAAGCTAAAGATGGTATACTATAAAAACTGGTGTATGTTTGCCAGAAGGGTTTTCAATATGTAAATGAGGGCAGAAATATGAAAAAGGTATTTATTCATGCGTATACGGCAGGAAATTTGGGCGATGACCTTTTGATTCGATTATTGTGTGATCGTTACCCGAAAGTACACTTTAGAATATGTGCTGATGAATCCTATAAGGAAAGATTCAAAGATATAGATAATATTTTGGTTTATTCTCCGTCGGATAAATCTGTGCGGCTGGCGGACAAGTTGATAAACAAGATAAAGCATACGGACAGAGGCTTCTGGAAGTTTCTGCTAAAAACATCCTATGCCACGGTCCACATTGGAGGGTCTGTCTTTGTTCAGCATCAGGATGATTTTAGCGCAGCTTTTCATCTGGATGAAGAGTTAAGTGCCAGGAGTAAGCGGATTTATGTTGTAGGAGCTAATTTTGGACCTTATACAGATGAGCAATATTATTTAAAGTATCATGAATTATTGAAGCGCTATGAGGGTATATGTTTTCGGGACAAGTATTCGTGGGAGCTGTTTCAGGAGTTACCAAATGCCATGTATGCGCCGGATGTTGTATTTAATTATAAAACCAATGTTTCTGTACCTGAGAAGAGACAGGTACTGATTTCTCTGATTGATATGAAGGGAGAACCGGAAAATGGGGAATCAGCGAGTATAGTTTGTCATACAAAAAGTTTATTGTCAGTCTCGCAGACAGGTATATACAAAAGGGATATCATGTAAAATTCATTTCATTTTGTAGATTTCAGCGGGATGAAGAAGCAATAGAGGAAGTGATTTCAGAGGGGGGCTGGGAGAAGGAACAGTTTTCAGCTTGTTATTATGACCAGAATCTTTCACAGTGCATCAGGGACTTTGCGGAATCAGAGATTATTATAGGAACCCGGTTCCACAGTGTAGTGTTGGGATGGCTTATGGGAAAGAAAGTGCTGCCTGTTATATATGACAGTAAGACAAGACATATGTTAGAGGATAATAAGTGTACATTTTATATGGAATTGGATGAATTAGAGCAGAGTGCAGATAATATTATCAAAAAAGTTGATGAAATAGAAATTATGGATATTAAAAACCTGGTTGCTGAATCGGTGGGACAGTTCCAGGCGTTGGATAAGATTTTGAAATGAGAGTACAGAGTGGGATAGAGGAGTGGGGAATGGAAAAGGGACTGGTGAGCGTCTTAATGGTAAATTATAACCATGAAGGTACAATAGCAGAAACAATCGAAAGTGTACTGAGGCAGAGTTATCAAAATGTTCAGTTTATTATTGTAGATGACGGGTCTGTGGACAGGTCCTGTGAGATTATAAAAAGCTACAGTGATAAGCGGATTGAATTGTATCACTTGGAGAAGAACAGGCATATTTGTTATGCCACGAACTATGGCTTCAAAAAGGTAAAGGGAGAATATCTTGCGAGGATAGACAGTGATGATGTATGGTATCCGGAAAAGCTGGAAAAGCAGATAAAATTTCTGGAAAGTAACACAGACAGGAAAGTTTGTTTTTCCTGGATAGACCTGATAGATGATAACGGTAAGGATATCAATAAAGAGTACAGTGAATTGCAGGCTCTTTTTAATACCAGATTTACGGGCAGAAGGATTGTCTTCACACATTTTATTTTATCGGCAACTGCCTGTCTCATCCTTCTGTGTTGATGAAGACAGAGATTATGCATGAAATAGGCGATTTTAATCTGGGATATATGCAGTCACATGATTTTGATTATTGGGTAAGAATTGCAAAGAAATATCCCATTTATGTCATGCCTGAGAGACTTCTCGCGATGAGGAGATTTATCGAAAAAGAAAATGAGAATATGAATAACAGCAAATGACTCAGAGGTAAAAATATATGTTTTTTTAACGAATATATGGACATCCGGGAACATTTTTTTGATGATATGGATATGGAGCTTTTTGTGACACATTCAGGGAGACTTCGTGTGCAAGGATTCTAAAACTGAACAGGAACTGGAATGTGAAAAAGCTTTTTTGCTGTGCCGCCCCATTCACTCAGAGAAATCCATACCAGCCGCAGGCTTACAGAAATTCTATGAGCTCATCGGAGGCCGGAGACTTGCAGCCTTTTGGAGGAGAAATACCATTTTACAATTAAGGATTTCTATGAGATGGCGGGAACACCTGTATACTGTACTCAAATATTAAATAATAGAATGTTGGAATTGGAAGAGAGGTGTAAGAGATTAGAAAAACAAAAAGAGGATATAGAGAAAAATCTCCACAGGCACAGAGAGGTAATTGATGAACTTAGGAACTCTACCAGCTGAAGTTTACAAAACCACTGAGAATGATTGGAAAAGCGATACAAAGATAATAACACAAGGGACAAAAAGTAAG
This sequence comes from Muricomes sp., assembly GCA_049840515.1. GTDB lineage: Bacteria > Bacillota > Clostridia > Lachnospirales > Lachnospiraceae > Muricomes. Next base: position 177,703 of record JASGKW010000011.1, read on the forward strand.
GAGAATAAAAATGAGAAAAGAGAATAGCTGCGATATTGACTGTAGCAATGTTGGCGACAAGCACTGGACTGACCGCTTTTGCGCAGGAACCGATAGTGGATGGGCAGCCTTCTGTTGAAGCGATTCAGGAAGATGTCAGTGAAGTGCAGGAACCAGATACAGTCCAGGAAGCGGACGCAGTACAGGCGGCAGATACAGCACAGGGGGCGGATGCAGTACAGGCGGCAGATACAGCACCGGCAGTAGAAATAGCATCGACAGAGGAAATCACCGCTGAAAATGCTGGGGCAGCAGATGAAAACCGGCCGGTCACGGCGATGGATGAAAACGGAAATGTGTATGAAGTTGAGCCTGAAGTGGGATGGGTCGAAGAGGGAGTGACCACATTTGCCAACAGTAATGAATTAGTGGTAAATTTCAATGTAAAAGGTGATGCAGTTACCGAATATACAGCGGATACCGGGGACAGTGGATACACCAACGGCGCATATGGAGCGGACGCGGCATATTTAGGGGAATCTAATGGAAAAATAAAGTTTATGCTTTCCGGGGTCATAGGTTTTGTAGATAAGGCTGATAAAAACGGCAAGATTAATGTGCAGGTTATCAATAAGGCATCTGCCAAATCAATCAGTTATTACACTGTCTCCGGCGGGAAATTAATGCATTATGTAACTACAAACTTAGATAAAAATGTGTATCTAAGCAAGCTGCAATGCGAAAGGCCCCTTCCTATCTTGCAGAAGGCGGGCAGTACTACAGCTATGACGGACATTATTTTTATGCATCAAATAAATACGAGGTCATGTTAAATGACTATAAAAATAGTACCAGAGCTAATTCCATTAATTCACAGAATCCGTATTACAACTATTATCAGTTTCTCCCGATGCGAAGTACCAGTGTGTATTCTGCATCAGATATAGATGGAATACTGGCGAGAACTGGAAATTTATCCGGGGATTCAAAGATGAATGGAATCGGGGGGGCTTTGACAAGTAATCAGAATACATATGGTGTCAATGCACTTCTGATAGCGGGAATAGCTGGAAATGAGAGTGCATGGGGAAAAAGCGATTATGCAAGGCAGAGGAATAATCTTTTTGGGCTGGCAGCAATAGACTCCAATCCTGATAATGCTTATTCGTTCTCCAGTGTTAGTAATTGCATTAAGGATTTTGCAGAGACCTACATGTCCACATGGTGGCTGAATCCAAGCAATTGGAGATATTTTGGCGGATTTGTAGGAGATAAAGGAAGCGGCATTAATGTAAAATATGCCTCTGACCCTTACTGGGGAGAAAAGGCGGCCGCCAATGCATGGCTCTTAGATGGAATTGGTGGAAGCAAGGATCAGTATATGTACACTGTTGCTATAAAAGATACTCTTTCCAGCAGCCATCAGAATTTGGCGGTACGGACGGGAAGCAATGCAAGTGCTGCAGTTATATACACGACAGGTACACAGTCCAATACTTCCTTTTTGCTGCCGGAGGGCACTGCTCAAAATGGTTTCTATAAAATCATGAGTGATGGAGTGCTGAACAATTCCAGGACAAGCGTTGACGGCAGTACAGGGAACTACAATTTCAGTACTATGTATGGATACATCGCCTCTAATAGTGTTATCATTGTGAATAAGGGAACTAACCTGGGAAGTGTGGACAAGTTCAGAGATGTGGGGCAGGGTGACTGGTTCTACGATTCTGCGAAGTTTGTATATGAGCGAAATATTATGACCGGGATGGATACGTTTTCATTTGCTCCTGCGGCAAATCTGGACAGGGGGCAATTTACAACTATTTTATACCGTATGCAGAATTCTCCTTCCACGGCATATAAATCAGTATTCCCCGATGTTCCAGATGGCTACTTCTTTACATTGCCTGTATTGTGGGCTTATAACAATAAAGTTGTATCTGGATATGTGAATGGAAGGTTTGGACCGTCAGACAAAATTACCAGGGAGCAGATGGCGGTAATGATGTACCGATATGCAAAGTTTTGTGGCTTGAATACAAGTGACAATGGCAATATCAGTAGTTTTCCGGATGCGGCAAGGGTGAGCGACTTTTCAAAAGTCGAGATGAACTGGGCCGTGGGCGCAGGCTTAATCCAGGGAGATCAGGGAAAATTAAATCCGCAGGGTGATGCCAGCCGTGCTCAATGTGCGACTATTATCACCCGATTTATGAAGAAATATGGATTGTAGGAGAGCGTAATGAGGTAAGGCAGTACCTTATTGAACATTAGTAGTTCAATAAGTGCAGATTTATATTACAGTACTGTTTCATTCAATAAGAAATTGATAGGGGTAATAATGTATATAGTGAGAAAAAATACAGTAAAAAAGATAGTTGCAGGTTTTGTGGCTGCTATAATGATAGCAGGTATAAATTCAAATGTGGTATGGGCAGAGGAATCTCCGGAAAGACCATATCTGGATTTGGACCCTTCTACTGTATTTGACAGTGGGCAGGTTATTGAGGATATGCCATCTGTACAGGCATATGGCGGCAGTAACATAATCGTGCAGATGGATGGCTCCAAGAAAGGGATTCAGGGGACAGAATGGCTTTCTGCCAAGGGCAGTACAGAATTGGGAGTCAGGCATGTGTTGATTAATTTGTGTATGAGCCCAATTTTGATTAACGGAGATACTGAGTACACATACAATGAGAAAGTTTATAAGTTCAATTCAAACTATTTGAAATCATACATAAGTAATGTACAGGCCTTGAACCGCATGGGTATAGCAGTCACTGTTGTACTGTTGATGCAGGATGACCGGAATCTGAAAGGATGGGAAGAACTGGTTTATCACCCGGAAAGAGGGCATAATTTTTACGCACTTAGCACAAAGACGGATGAGGCAAGAGATACATGGAGAGCACTGTTCGGATATTTGTCTGAGGTGTTTGGACAGAGCGACTGCCATATTGAAAATTGGATTCTGGGCAATGAGGTTAACATGCCTTCCGCTTATAACTGGACTGGGACATTAAGTCTTCAGATAAATGCAAAGGTTTTTGCACAATCTTTTGTACTTTTATATGATGCCCTGCAAAATCAAAATTTGGCAAATCAGGATAAACCGGACGCGAAAGCTTATATCTCACTGGACCGGGGATGGAATGATACAGCAGGCTACAGCGGTATGGGGGCAAAAGCTTTCCTGGACCGATTTGTCATGGAGGTCAACAAAATACAAAGTCAGGTTGAATGGTGCATTGCGTTTCATCCTTATGCCGCGGTTATGGACGCTGGAAGCCCTAAATTCTCAGAGCAGGAGAAGTTGTTATGGGGTAACAACAAATATACCCCCAATAATATAAATGCACAATTTGTGACGGCAGCAAATCTGAATGTGCTGACAGATTATGTGAAAAACACATATGGACCTCAGCATCGGATTATTTTGTCGGAACAGGGATTTGATGCCAAGGGCGGCGAGGATTATCAGGCAGCCAGTCTGGCATATACATTTTATGCAGGGCAGTTTAATGATATGGTTGATGCCGTGATTTTCAGGAGCTGGCGGGATCATGCCGAAGAATATGGACTTAAGCTGGGAATCTCAGGAAGAAAAGCACAGTCGGTGTTTCAGTACATGGATACGAATGTCTATGGCGGCTCTACAGGTTTGTGTCTGAAAAAAATTGGAGTTAAGAACTGGAAAAGCCTTATACCGAATTTTGCCATGACAGGAATGGCATATCAGGATGTGACAGATCAAAGCTGGTACTTGGATGCGGTAAATACCGTGAATAATGCTGGTCTGATGACAGGAATGAACGAAGAATTTTTTGGCGCGGTTCAAAATCTTGAGAGAGGACAATTTGCCACCATATTGTACCGTATGGAAGGAAACCCTCAGCAGGGGTATGTAAATAAATTTCCTGATGTACCTGACCAATATTTCTTTTCGATTCCGGTGAGCTGGGCAAATAGTAAAAATATTATACAAGGATATGGTCACAATGGCCTGTTTGGAACCAGTGATGAAATTACCCGGGAACAAATGGCTACTTTGATGTATCGGTATGCACGCTACAAGGGAAAAGATACCAGCAAAAGAGTTGAACTGAGCCGATTTCGTGATGGCGCGGGAGTGAGTGGATTTGCAGGTGAAGCAATGCAATGGATTGTAGCTGAGGGGATTATTCAGGGAGAAGGAAGCAACGGATTGCTGAATCCCCAGGGGAAAGTCAGCCGGGCAGTGTGTGCTACGATTATCCAGCGTTTTATGAACTTTTAAAGAAGCAGAGAAAGTTGTTGAGGTTGTATGGAAAAAAATAAGAAAATAATCCGTATATTAAGTGTAATTATATTAGCTTGTGTTTTGGCTGGAAACAGTGTATTTCCTGCATATGCAGTTGACACGGAAAATGCAGTTCCCGGCAATGTCAGTGATGCTCCGGCATATGTGCCGGATGAACTTCTGATTATGTACAAGGATGATATCACCGACGCTCAGGCAGAAGAGATGGTAGAAGAACAGGGCGATGAGGGCATTGAGGTAATCTCTAAGATAGAAGAAGGAACCATTGCGGTTGTCTCAATTTCTGATTCCACTTCGGTGGAAGATGCTCTGAAAGAGTATGAGGCGGATGATAGAGTGGTATCTGTAATGCCCAATTACGAACTGGAGCTTTTTGACGGGCCTTCTGTAAATGACAGTTCATATTCAGAGCAGTGGTATTTACAGCAGATGGATGTTCCGGGGGCTTGGGATGTGATAAACAAGACTCCACATAGTAAGGTGAAAGTGGTTGTGTTGGATACCGGAATAGATATTAATCATCCAGATTTAAAAAATGTTTTAAACATTCAGGAGAGCAAAGAGATATTAAATGCGGATGGCTCCATGGGACCGCTGCAGGGGGACGGCTATAAAAGCGGAGTCTATGCTCCGGGAAACAGCCATGGTACTCATGTCTCCGGAATTATTGCGGCACAGGCCAACAATGGACAGGGGATTGCAGGAGTGGGAAGTGCCCTTGATAATTCTGTCATCGACCTGGTTTCAGTCGATGTTTTTTCAGAGGACAGGACAACGGACGTTGCTTATCTTATAAAAGGGCTGGAATATGCAAAAAACATTGGAGCTAAGGTTATAAATCTGAGCCTGGGCGCCAACCAAAGTGGAAGCTGGGATTATGACTCTGTGCTGAAAAGCAGATGTGATGATTTGGCGGCTCAGGGAATTATTCTGGTCTGTGCGGCTGGAAATAATAATAGTTCAGATAATGGGAAAGTGACTGTGGTGCCGTCAGATTATGATAGCGCAATCAGTGTTATTTCGCTTGATAATAGCAATCAGAAAGAAAAAGATTCTAATTATGGCTCTTTGAAGGATATCTCTGCCCCTGGAGTTAATATTTACAGCACAGTTAAAGATGGCCATTACGGACTTATGAGCGGAACTTCCATGGCAGCCCCGGGGGTAACCGGAATTGTGGCGATGATGTGTTCTCTAAAGCCAGATATTCGCATTGATGAAGTTAGAAGTATTTTAAGAGATACAGCGGTGGATATTGGAACTCCAGGGTACGATATTTACACTGGGGCTGGCCTGATTGATGCAAAAGGAGCAGTTGAAACCGTTGCATATGGAAATGGCGGGGCAACAGATGGTGTGACATTGCCTTACAGAGATGTGAGCGGAAAAGCCTGGTATTATGATGCAGCTGCATACATGTATAAAAAAGGGATTATGACAGGGCTTGAGCCTACTGTTTTTGGGGCGGAGGGTAAAGTGAGCAGAGCACAGTTTGCCACAATTATGTACCGTATGGCAGGAGAGGAAAAAGCTGCGTATTCTTCCAAATTTCCCGATGTATCAAAGGGACAGTTTTATACAGATGCAGTCACGTGGGCTGCAAGTAAGGGAATCATAAAGGGATATGAAAACGGACGCTTTGGTCCGAGTGACTTGATTACCCGTGAGCAGATGGCAGTCTTGCTATACCGCTATGTTCAATATTTAAAATATGATGTTTCAAACAAGAGCAATCTGGAACATTTCACAGATGCACGGTCTGTGAGCGGATTTGCCCTGGAAGCCATGCAGTGGGCAAATGCAGAAGATATTATCAGGGGAAATCCAGACGCTACGCTGGCGCCGAGAGCTTATGCCGACCGTGCGTCCTGCGCAGCTATGATCATGCGTTTTATGAAAGACTATCAGGGTGTGGAATAACATAAATACAGGTGTCCAGGCAGCTTATAAAATGCTGCTGAGACACCTGTATTTATTGGGATTAAACATATTTTAATAGGTGGAGGGCTGAATGTTTCTTGACAGCTCTTCCATATAAACTTCCCATAAGTCGGTACTGAAATCCATTGTTTTTGTATCATCGGCGGCAATCTGGCTGCACAGAATCTGATGAATTGCATCCGTTTCAAAATAGTGGATTTTTTCTGGATTGTATTCATCATCAAAAAGATAAACAATGGTAATACTTTTTGAACATAAAAGTGCCATTTTGGGCGGTTCGCCATTTAAAATTCTAATTTTATCAGATGTTTCATGATTGATATGCAAATCAAAACGTTGAAGATATGGAATTCGTTCATCAGGTAAAAAGTCTACAGTGCCGAGAAGCGGTATGATTGCCTTGCCTGTGGTACAAAAACCTATCATGGCATCAATGGTTACATAAAAGGTGGTTTTGGTCGTCATAATGTGATTAAAAAATTTAAAAACAATATCTTTTATAAACTCTTTTCCTTCTATTTTATCTAATTCTGCTCTGCTAACTAAATATCCTATAGATATAAAATTATATACCGCATCAATAGACTCATGGAGAAGACGGTCGATAAGCGAGGGGTTAGCCTCCAGGGCAGCGGTAGCCTCACTTCGATTATAACTGATTTTTTTGACATTCTTCTTCATAAGAGAATTTAAAAATGCAGTTATATACCCTTTGTGGGTAATACATGTCATTAGAGGAGTTCCGTCAATCTGGATACTAAAAAGTAACAAGGACTGCCCCTTTAATAATAGAAAAGTGGAGTCTATTTTTTCTTCGGTTTTCCACAAATTCAAATCGAAATACTGGTGCGCTTTAGCAATCAGTGAAAGGAAGTCGATGTTAGAGGTCTCCCGGGATGTATCAAAAGCAGAAGCGTCAAAAAAATGATTTAAGATAACAGTTGTCTGCGCTTTTATATCTAATATTTTAATTCGTTGAAAAATATCAGTATAAAGCTGGCTGAGTACAGGGATAGTGCTGTAAAGGCTCATGGGAATTTCTGCATTATTTGCATAATCAGAAAGAATTACGCAAACCATGTTTAAGACTGCTTTTTTTCCAAGGAAACTCCTTTCCATGTCATAATAGTCCACATTTTCTTCATTCTCTATAGCAAAATCTTTATCTAACGCATATTTTATTGCACATGTCAAAAATAATTCTAGTTCATACTTTGAATTGAACTCATATATCACCGGAAATAGTGTGCCAAACTTCAAATAACAGTTATAGCTGTATATGGCTTCGGCAAAATAGCCGGCAGCTTGTCTGCTGAATGTCCTTTTCTCTTTTGAGAGAGGAAGTCTTTTGCCTGTCAAAATCTTACTGAGCCCGCTGGGTGTCATATTCATGCTGAGTGCAAAGTCGGTTTTGGGTATTTGTGATATGGCAATCAATTGCTCTAACAATGTGCTTGTGTTCATGTTCCCCCTCCAATTTACCTGGAAATTTATACGATAATCTTTATTATACAACATGATTCGATTTTTGGCTTTACTGAAATGACAAAAATGAGAAGAATTTTTTCCTTTTTTGTCAATTTATGCGACGTAGTTGCACTGATTTATCAAGTGAGACGACAAATTGAGTGATATAATTTAAAAGAAGTAGTCTATCCTAAAATCCGGAGGATACGTAAAGGGGATATATTCCGGGTGGGGAAATCAATATAAAGCAAGAAGGGGGCGGGAGGTAAATAAAATTAATGAGGGGTGACGACACAGATCACCTTATAATTCAAAAATTATAGGAGGAAAAAATATGCAAAAGAGAAAAACAAGATGGATGTTGAGTTGGCTTATGGTTTTTGCACTCTCTCTGAATGTTCTGATGCCATCCATTCCGGTGCGCGCTCAGGAAGAGACACCAACCACCCAGGAGGTACAACAGCCAGCCGAAACGGCAAATGATGATGTAGCTGATGCAGCTACAGAGAATACACAGCAGCCAGCTGATGTGGCAGGAGGCAATAATGTGGTTCCAGGGGATACACAGCAGCCACTTGGCGTGGTGGAAGACAACGGCGTGGTTCCGGAAGGAACACAGCAGCAATCTGTAACGGGGACGACAGAAGGAATAACAAGTGGAACATTCGGTGGACCATCCTTGTTGGCTGCCAGGGCACCGAAAAACGTGAATAGCTTAATCACAGACCTGCAGATTCAAGCAAAAGCATCTAAAGGCGGTGCGGAATTAACAGAAATCGTTGCAGGCCAGCCATTTTGGATTGAGGGCAGTTTTAAGGTGCCAACCTCAGGAACAGGAGCCGGAGAAGATAATTATGTCATAACAGGTGACTGGGCAGAATATGGGTTGAATAAAAACATAAAGAATGTAACAGGAAACCCTTCCTTTGATGTATGGTACGCAGGAAATAGGTACGATAACTTTTGACAGCACAAATGAAAAGGTTACAATTAATTTTGATGGTGATGTGCTTTCTGATGACGGAATCAGCAATGCTACATGTGCCTTTGGCGCAGAGTTTCAATACGACGGAGATAATGATGGAATTGCGGAAGGTTCAACCGGCTCTGTCATTATTATGGGTCAGTCATTTACGGTTAGAAAACCGGTAGTACCAATCAAAAAGAATATCTCAAAGAGCGGTGCAGAACAGACAGGCGGAACAATTTTATGGACTGTTAATGTGAATGCATACAAGAAAGCCGCAGGAGATGTTTCTCTGGATGGTTATGTTTTTAAGGATGATTTGTCAGGTGTTGGAACATTTGTCACGGGAACCTTTAAAGTTGGAAACCAGAGTATACCTGATTCAAGTGTCTATGATGGAACCAGCAAGCTTGACTATACATTTGGCAGTGGTTCTTCAGGCCCGCAGGTCATTACATTTGAGACTAAAATTCCTGAGGACAAATTAGTCGTGGGAGGAACTGTTAATAATACTGCATCTTTCGGGCTTTCTGATACTGACAAAGTATCAGAAACGGGGACGGTGAATGTTAAAAAGAAATTCTCTGTTGAAAAGAATGGTCAGGAAATAAAAGAGGCTGTCTACGATCCTTCAAATCAGACTGTTGAATGGACGATTAAAGTAACTCCAAAAGAGGGAATCGGGCTTAAGAATGTATCAGTGGAAGATGTGATACCTGCAGATTGGACATTTGTATCAGCAGAATGGGAATGGGCAGATTCAGCACAGACAAGTGCCGGAATAACACTGCCATCTAAACTTACAGGAACCAAACCAGGTAATGATAGATACGAGCTTAATAACGGTACCACGGAACTTACAACTCCGGTTAATTTGGTTATTACAACTAAAATGCCGCCAAAAAGCTATGTTGGAAGTAAAACAGAATATGCCAACAAAGCAAAATTATACAGTACTGGAATTACTGGTGCTGATTCTAATGAGGCTAAGGTAGGGGTAGGTATTGACGGTATAACGAAAACTGCTTCAAATATTGATTATGCAAACCGCCAGATTTTGTGGAATGTAGATGTTGACCTTGAGGGTCAGACAGTCTTTGATGATGTGGCAAACAACATCAAAGTTTACGATTTGGTTATTTATGGAGATAGTTTTGATTTTGCAAATAGTAATTTAAGTACTTTGGCAGCGGGGGCTACCGCTAATGATATAAATCCACGCTATGGACAAAAATTTGTTGACAATAGTTTTGATAATAATGGCAACGGCAGTTTAAGTTATGAAATTAAACCTGTCACAGTAAATGGTGTGGAAGTGGGGCAATTGTTAATAGTTCACGGTTTTGGTGTGAACAAAACTCCTTTTGGAGTTAAGACACAGGTGCTTGACCCAACTGTTTTTGCAGCAAACGGCTCAGCTCCAAAGGGCACAGGAAACGCAAGTGTGGCTGTTCAGAATGATGCTTCTCTGTTCTATAAAGAGAATTATCTGAACAGGTCAACCGGCACAGCCAATTACGAAAGTAATGTTTTAAGCAAGCAAGTGATGAATGTGGATGGCACAGCAATCGGCAATGCAGCGGACAGCTTTAATCATGAAGATAAAACAGCTGTATTTAGATTGAACGTGAATCCTGACGGTTACAATTTGACCGGGGCACAGATTCCGGCTGGAAATGGCGTAACAAAATCTTTGGGCAACGTAAAGATTGTAGATACTTTACCCGCAGGATGGTCTTTTGTTGATCTGGAAGATGGTGTGAAATACAAAGTATACAACAGCAGTGATAATACACTTGTTGGAGATGTTTCCTCTATTATTGAAGGAACACCTGGCTTTGACAATAGTGCAAGGACTGCAACTTTTGTTTTTAAAGATTTGCAGAAGAGCTATTATATTCTGGTGAAGGCGAAACTTTCAGAAGAAGAGTATGCAAATTACTGGAAAACAAATAATGGTGAGCCGGTTTCATCTAAAACAGTGACAAACGACATCCGTATGACCGCGGACGGCGATAACAGCTGGGGTGTGGCACGAGCAACGGATGTTACAATTGGAACCGAGTTTTTAAAGAAACAATTGGATGTAACAAATGGTGAGCTTCCAAAGTGGACAGTTACAGATTCAATCCTTATGGATTGGAGAAATACAAAAACACTACCATTACAGACACTCTGCCGGAAGGTCTTTCTCTGATACTGAATGCGGACGGTACACTGGCAGATAATGCGGTAACTGTGACAGAATACACTGCTACAAAGAGCGGGGGATTCCCGCCGGAGTCTGAAGGAGTGGCATCATCTATTAAACCAAGTTATGACCCGCTTACCCGCAAATTGACTTTTAAACCAGAGGCAGGTAAGCTGTACAAAATTGAATATAGTACATTGGTTTCTCCTGATGTAAAAGCAAGTGATGTGCTGAAAAATGAAGTAACTCTCGATGGAGATGTTGCAACTGGAAATAAAATTGCAAGAGCGTGGAATGTTTCCAGCAGCTGGGCAAATTCCAGAGTTGAGCGTGTAGGCATGCTGCAAATTACAAAGACAGATGCCGTTAATAACCCTCTTGCAGGAGCTGAGTTTGGTTTGTTTACAGACCCAGGCTGTACAAATATGATTCTTTCCGCTTCTTCACAGGATACGACTGGTCTTGCAGCCATCCGGGCTATTCCTGCACCACAGACGGAAGGTCCCGTTTGGACTTACTATCTCAAGGAGACTAAGGCTCCATCCGGCTATGCAGTTGACCCCACAGTTCGTAAAGTAACTGTCAGACTGGGACAGGATGCAGAAGGGCATATCAGAACCTTTACCAGGATTGAGGGAAATCCGGATGATTATGAGAATGGAAGGAAACTTACAGTATCAAATCAAAGTGAAAATGAAGTTGGAAATCTGATGGTCAGCAAGGCAGTGGAGATGGGGGATCAGTCCCGGGAATTTAACTTCACTATATCCACTGATAATAATGCTGTAAAAGGAAAGACTTACGCGGCAACAGGAAAAGCAAGTTCCATAACTTTTGATGCCAATGGAGTTGCAACTATCCGTCTGGCAGACAGTGAACATATTATCATTCATAATTTGCCTAAAGATATGCAATACACAGTGGCAGAGGATGACTATAATGATGTGTATAAGACAACAGTGTCCGAAAATGGCGGAAATCAGGCCGCAAAGAATGAATACAGCGGCACAATTGCCCCATCAGCTACCACAAATGTGGCATTTACCAACCGCGGAAGAGATATGGGTATTGCAACTACAGCTGTAGATAAAGATACAAAATCCCATACGGGAACCATCGGCAAGGAATCTGTTATTATTGACACTGTAAAGTATCAGGATTTAGTAATAGGCAGAGAGTACACAGTCAAAGGAACCCTTATGGATAAAGCAACAGGTCAGCCTTTGCTTATCGGTGGCAAGGAAGTTACAGGTGAAACTACATTCACTGCAGAAAAAGAAAATGGTTCTGTAGACATTACATTTACACTGGATTCCTCCGCACTGGCAGGCAAGTCGGTAGTAGTGTTTGAGAGACTCTATCAGAACGGAGACGAGATTGCAGTACATACAAACATCAACGATGAAGCGCAGACAGTACATTATCCGAATGTGAGAACAACAGCAACAGATAAAGATACGGCATCTAATGCGGGAAAGGTTGACAAGAAAGCAACTATCGTTGACAGAGTGAGATATGAAAATCTTGTACCAGGAACAGAATACACAGTAAAAGGTATTCTCATGGACAAAGAGACCGGCAAGGCATTGCTTGTGGACGGAAAAGAAGTCAAAGGTGAGAAGACTTTCACTGCACTGGAACCACAAGGTTTTGTGGATATGGAATTTGAACTGGACTCCTCCGCATTAGCAGGAAAGTCAGTGGTGGTATTTGAGGATCTCTACCAGGGAGGAATCAAAGTTGTAAGCCATTCAGACTTAAATGATGAAGCACAAACAATACATTATCCAGAGATAGGCACCAATGCAGCAGATAAGGATACAAAGTCTAATACAGGTACAGTTGGCAAAAAGACAACTATTGTAGATAAAGTAGACTATAAGAACCTGGTACCGGGCAAGGAATATGTGGTAAAAGGTACTCTTATGGACAAAGCTACGAAGAAGCCACTGCTCGTAGGCGGAAAAGAGGTGAAAGGTGAAACAACCTTTATACCGACAGCAGCCAACGGCACTGTGAATGTAGAGTTTACGTTGGATTCTTCTGAATTGGCAGGAAAATCAGTGGTTGTATTTGAAGACCTCTATCAGGGAGGTGCCAAGATTACGAGTCATGCTGACATCAATGATAAAGCACAGACAGTACATTATCCAAAGATAGATACCAATGCAGCGGATAAGGATACAAAGTCCAATGCAGGTACAGTTGGCAAAAAGACAACTATCATTGATAAAGTAAGCTATGAGAATTTAGTGCCGGGCAAGGAATATGTGGTAAAGGGTATCCTTATGGATAAAGAAATCGGCAAGGCACTGCTTGTAAATGGAAAAGAAATCACAAGCGAGAAGACCTTCACTGCAAAAGATGCTAACGGATTTGCAGAGATGGAATTTGAATTAGATTCCTCCGCATTGGCGGGCAAGTCAGTGGTTGTATTCGAGGATCTCTATCAAAATGGAGTCAAGATAGTGAGTCATGCAGATATCAATGATAAAGCACAGACAATCACTTATCAGAAAGATGCAGGCTCAAAAGCAGCGAAAACAGGAGATGCCACTTCTGTAGCTGTTTGGATAGGACTCTTTGGTTCTGCCCTCGCACTGTGTGTATTAATTATTTTAAATAATGTTGTTAGAAAGAAAAGAAGATAAGTTTTAGTAAGAAATACTTTCAGGCAGAGATATAGGATATTTCCTTATCTCTGCCCTTCTCAATGTGCATAAAGAATAGGAAAAGCACCGCGGTGGTTGCCTTTCATCACACCATCTCTCGTTTATTTTATGCAAAGCGGATTGTCCGTATTTCCTGTTGTTATTTCCTGTTATTTTTCCTATAATCTAAGTATAGGCTTGTGGCGGCCGAGTGTATAAGAAAGGAAACTTGATATGATTGGATGTAATACTTGTGTTTCATCCATTGGATGGTGTAAAAAATGGATTCTATCAATATTTCCAGCGAATAACATTATTTATTAGGAAAAGAGAGGGAAACAAATGAAAAAGAAGCTTTTATCAACTATTTTAACAGCAGCAATGATTTTGTCACTTGCAGCATGTGCTCCAAAAGAGGAGGCCAATAACACCGAACCCGTAAAAGCAGAGGAATCCTCCGAAGTCAAGGATACTTCTAAAAGCGAAACCATAAAAACTGAAAAAAATCTTCTTAGTGTAGAAATCACACTGCCCGCATCTCTTGTGGGTGATTCCACCGCTGAACTTGATGAGGAAATGAAAGAGGCTGGTGTAATGGAAGTAACTAAAAATCCTGATGGTTCTATCACTATGAAAATGTCAAAGACTGCACACAAAGCATTATTGAGTGAAATCAAGACCACCATTGATGATGGTATTGGAGAACTTCTCGCAGATAAAGAAACTTATCCATCATTTGATAGTGTTACCTATAATGATGACCTGACAGAATTTAATGTAAATGTAGACCCTGCACTATATGGAGGAATCGAATCTCTTGCTGCAATGGTTTTTTATCTTGAAGGAAATATGTATCAAGCTTTTAATGCTGTTCCAGAAAATGAACTAAAGACTATTGTAAATTTCAAAAACAAAGATACTGGCGAACTTATTGAAAGCGGCGATTCTAGCGAAGCGAATTTTGATGAAATGCTCGAATAGACAGAAAAAGAGCGCTGGAAGTTATGAAGCAAAAGCAAAATAAATTAAAAACCGTCTGGTGCTACCAACACCAGACGGCCAACATATTCTAAGATATGCACTTATTACTGCAAAAACATTGTATCCTCGGGGCACCCGGTCAACGTAAATGGTTGTTTGTTGTTGGGTGCTATTTTTGTATACACTTTAGCAAGTCTGTCTTACGTCAAATTCCGGGTTGATTGCGTAGAAGTTTTTGCTGTTGAGTTTATCCTGCACAATGCGAAGACTCTCTCCAAAGCGCTGATAATGAACGATTTCTCTTTCCCGCAGGAAACGAATTGGATCGCAAACTTCAGGATCTTTTACCAAACGCAGAATATTGTCATAAGTTGTTCTTGCTTTTTGTTCTGCTGCCAGGTCTTCATGTAAGTCGGTAATAGGGTCTCCCTTGGACTGGAATACTGTTGCTGTCCACGGAGAACCGCTGGCTGCCTGTGGCCAGAGTGCAAGAGTATGGTCTACATAATATTTTCCGAAGCCGGACTTCTCAACCTCCTCGGGGGTTAAGTTCCTGGTAAGTTGATGGACAATCGCACAGATCATTTCCATGTGTGCCAACTCCTCCGTGCCTATGTCCGTAAGAATACCAGTGACTTCTTTATAGGGCATAGTATATCTCTGTGAAAGATAACGCATTGAAGCGGCAAGCTCTCCATCGGGTCCTCCAAACTGGGTAATTATGATTTGGGCTATTTCAGGATTGGTCTGCGTGATTTTTACTGGATATTGCAGTCGTTTCTCATAACTCCACATATACTAGCATCCTCCTTCCTGCCATGGCCATGGCTCATCAACCCAGTTCCATTTTTCAGAACAAGAGTAAACGGCGGTATCAATTGTTAAAGGTCCAAAACGTGCGGCATATTCTTCCAATGCCTCATTTCTCATGCGGCTACATTCCCTGAAATAAGCAAGAGCCTCTTCATCACATGGATGAGTATCCAAAAAAAGCTTTACATCATCCACAGCAAAGCTCACAGCATTAATATGGTCAAGTAATTGTTTTTTACCTGGGCGGTCACTCATCGATTACAGCCCCCTCTCCCATGAAACGGTTTATAGAGATCCTCAAAAATAGTACCTCTCTTTAATGCATTACAAGGTTCAATTAAATTACGCCATTTTTGCCAGGGTACATAAGCCATGGCAATAGGCAGACCTTCCAGCACATCATAAGGATCTTTACATTTTGGAACATCACATTCCGGCATGCGGCGCTCACAAGGCTGTGCTTGTGCCGCACGATTGTCACAAGGTTTTGGCTGCACTGCGCGGTTGTCACAGGGCTGTGCTTGTGCCGCACGGTTGTTGCAAGGCTGTGCTTGTGCCGCACGGTTGTCACAAGGCTTTGGTTGAACTGCACGGTTGTCGCAAGGCTGCATTTGTGCTGCACGGTTGTCACAAGGTTTTGGTTGAACTGCACGGTTGTCGCAAGGCTGTGTTTGTGCTGCACGATTATTGCAGGGTTGTGATTGTGCTGCACGGTTATCGCAGGGCTGTGATTGAACTGCACGGTTCTCACAAGTCTGTGGGGCACGATTGTTGCAGGGCTGTGATTGCGCTGCGCGGTTCTCACAAGGCTGTGCTGCACGATTCTCGCAGGGAGATGGTGCGTTGCACTGAGGCTCAATCCTCTTAGCCGGAGCAGACTCGGGACATCTATTATTGACCGGCATAGGGCGGCAGCCATTATTGAAATTCATAGGTCTGCCATAGCGCATATTGTTTTGGTAATTCGCCATTTGCGATATCTCCTTCCAATTTTACTTACAGTATTATATTATGGAAGAAATTTAAAAAGGTTCCTCTTTACATTTTACCCCAAATCATATATAATTGGAAAAGTGAGCGGGGTGTGGCTCAGTTTGGTTAGAGTGCACGGCTGGGGGCCGTGAGGTCGGCAGGTTCGAATCCTGTCACCCCGATTAAAAGACGTATCTTTCCGTTGAGGGAGGTTATGTCTTTTTTTTGTACAAATTTCAATAATTAGTAAAAGCATATTGTAAAAGATTGACAAAGTAGTATAATAAAGTAATGAAATATTTAGCATTAAT
The DNA here is from genome assembly GCA_049840515.1 of Muricomes sp. Lineage (GTDB taxonomy): Bacteria > Bacillota > Clostridia > Lachnospirales > Lachnospiraceae > Muricomes. The sequence continues at coordinate 194,279 of JASGKW010000011.1, forward strand.
GTTGACTGTCAGTCAAGAGGAATGAGAGCAGTTTGTCATTAGTGACTAAAGCCCGGGGAAAACTAATTAACACCCGGAATAATAATTGCATAATGAGAAAAGAAGAGGTGGGTTATGAGTTTAATTACAGTATTAATTCTATTTCCATTAGTAACAGCCATCGTGGTATATCTTGTGAGAAAGGAGGCTATAAGAAATACCATAGTCAGAGTCGGCGCAGTCATTACAGCCGCATTAACGGTGCTGACAGCCATGACGTATTTTAACCAGGGGCTCCGGGTTTCATTACATGGAACTGAGATCCTGGATATTTGCATGATGGTGATTGAAGCGTGCCTGGCAGTTTACATTATTGTAACCGGCATCAAAGAGAAGAAATATCTGCTTTCTTTGTTTTCAGTCGCCCAGATTATTCTGATATTCTGGTTCGAGCTCACACAGAAACATGGTCTTGAGGCGGAAACCGGCATAATACTGGACAAATTATCAAATGTCATGATTCTAATTGTCGGAATCGTCGGTAGTTTGATTTGTCTTTATGCTGTAGGGTACATGAAGTCCTATCATGTACACCATGCGGAATTCAAGAGAGAAAGTCTTTCTTTTTTGCAGTTCTCTTTCTTTTTCTGTCAGCCATGTTCGGGCTGGTTCTAAGCAATAATCTGTTATGGATTTATTTTTGCTGGGAAATCACAACGTTCTGCTCCTATTTGCTGATTGGCTATACGAAGACAGACGAAGCGAGAAACAATTCACTGCGTGCCCTGACGATAAATGTTGGAGGAGGGCTGGCGTTTGCCATTGCCATTGTACTAATAGGTATGAACTTCAGCACTTTGGAGCTGTCTGTGCTTACTACAATGAAGCCAGACGCTGTGGTACTCGTGCCGGTATTTCTGCTTTGCGTGGCAGCCCTTACAAAATCTGCTCAGCTTCCATTTTCATCTTGGCTTTTGGGAGCTATGGTTGCGCCAACACCATCTTCTGCATTGCTGCATTCTGCAACCATGGTAAAGGCAGGCGTATATTTGATTATCAGGCTTGCTCCGCTGCTTGGTGATACAGTGGTTGGGCGGATCATTACATTATTAGGAGCAGTGACATTCCTCGCCTGCTCATTGATGGCTATTTCCCAGAGGGATGCAAAAAAAGTGCTGGCATATTCCACGATTGCGAACCTGGGTCTGATTGTAATGTGCGCCAGTGTAGGTACGCAGGAATCCATATGGGCAGCTATTTTGCTGGTAATTTTCCATGCAGTTTCAAAATCTCTTCTGTTCCTGTCAGTTGGTTCTATTGAGAATCAGATTGGAAGCAGAAATGTTGAGAATATGGACATATTGATGAGAGTGTCAAGAAAACTTTCTGTCTGTATGATGATTGGTATTTCAGGCATGTTCCTGGCTCCATTTGGTATGTTGATATCCAAATGGGTTGCTATGAAGTCCTTTATTGATTCAAGGAATATGATTATTGTAGTTATTCTATGCTACGGCAGTGCCGCAACGTTATTCTATTGGGGAAAATGGATTGGAAAACTGGTTTCTAACGGACAGCCCAAAGACTACAAACCGGACAGAGGGCTGTACAAAGATGAGAAGATTCCTATATTCATCCATGCAGTTATTGTATTGTTATCCTGCCTCGTTTACCCGGTGATTTCCAAGTATGCGATTGTTCCTTATCTGGAGAGCACATTTGGCATGAGCGCAGCAACTCCTATCGGAACAGGTGACCAGACACTTATGGTTCTTATGGTTGCTATGATTGGTCTTCTCATTCTGGTGCCTTTGGGAATTATTCCATCAAATGTCAGACCGAAGAGGAGAACGACTTCTATTTACATGGCAGGAGAAAATGCCGGCGATAATGAGAATTTTATTGCGGCTACAGGCGTAAAGCGTAAAAGTGAGATGAGTAACTGGTACATGGAAGGAATATTCGGAACGAAAAAACTGGCCTTCTGGAGCAATATTATTTCAATTGCATTGCTTTGTATTGGTGTATTATTACTGATTGGGAGGTGGGCATAATGGTACTGGCAATTAAAGTCGTTCTGATTATTATTTTGACACCCTTGGCGGGCGGTTTGCTTGCAGGTTTTGACCGGATTATTTCAGCAAGAATGCAGGGGAGGAAAGGGCCTCCGTTATTACAGCCATTCTATGACGTGCTGAAACTGTTTCAGAAAGAAACAATAGAAGTGAATACGTCACATCGTTTTTATGTATATGTATCCTTTATCTTCATTATCTTTACTGCAGTTATTATGCTGCTCGGGGGAGACATACTGCTGACAGTTTTTGTACTTACACTGGGTTCCATATTTTTTGTTTTTGGAGGATATGCTTCCCAGTCTCCATATAGCGTTATCGGAGCAGAGAGAGAGCTGCTTCAGATGATGGCATATGAGCCTATGATTTTTATGACCGCAGCGGGATTTTATTATGTGACCAATACATTTTTTATCAGTGATATTGTCAGCAGAGACATACCCGTGGTCGTATATTTACCTGCAATCTTTATTGGATTTGTATATATTTTAACTTTCAAATTGAGAAAATCACCCTTTGACCTGAGTTTAGGACATCATGCCCATCAGGAACTGGTACAGGGAATCACAACAGAATATTCAGGAAGAGCGCTGGCTGTTATAGAAATCACTCACTGGTATGAATCTATCATTGCAATGGCCTTTGTTTACATCTTTTTTGCGGCCAACAGTGCGGTCAGCCGGATAGTGGCAGTTATCGTGTGTCTGGTTGTGTATCTGCTTGAAATTATCGTAGATAATGCGACAGTACGTGTGAAATGGCAGATGGCCCTGGCTTCTGCATGGATAGTGTCCGGGGTTTTAGGAGTGCTTAATCTTGCGATTTTGTTTTTCTTTAGATTTTAAACATAGGACGCTTATAATAATACAACTAGTAGAATAAACCAGGTTGTGTTTGTTCGGAAAGCAGGAGATATGAATTTTAATAAAAAATCACCATGGATATTGCATTATGATGGTTCCAGTTGCAATGGCTGTGACATAGAAGTTTTAGCCTGCCTTACGCCATTATATGATGTAGAACGTTTTGGCGTCATCAATACAGGAAACCCAAGACATGCAGACATTTTATTGATTACAGGAAGTCTGAATGACCAGAATATTCCGGTAGTGAAGCAGATTTACGAGCAGATGCCTGAACCGAAAGTGGTTGCAGCGGTTGGTATATGTGCCACATCAGGGGGCATCTTTGCGGAATGTTACAATATAGTGGGCGGAGTTGATAAAGTGCTGCCTGTTGATGTGTATGTGCCGGGCTGTGCTGCCAGACCTCAGGCCATTATTGACGGAGTCGTGAAAGCGCTTTCTGTATTAGAAGAGAAACAAAAGGCTCTGAAGGGAAGGTAGTGTGGAATGGAAGAACAGAAAATAATAAGCATATCGCCAGAAGCAACTTTTAGCGGAAACTGTAAATTTAAAAAATGAAGGTTATCGTCTTGTGGCCATATCCTGTACAAACAAAGATGGAATAGAGCTGACTTATTCATTTGACAAGGATTATGATTTTGTTAATTTAAGGATTAATATGGATTATGATACAGAAATAGAGAGTATCAGCTGTCTCTATCAATATGCATTTTTGTATGAGAATGAAATAAAAGAGTTATTCGGAGTGAAAATAAAAAATATAACATTAGATTTCAATAATAATCTGTATAGAATATCCGTGGAAACTCCATTTAACATGAAGAAGGAGGAGGAATAATGGGAAACAGAACAGTAATTCCTTTTGGCCCTCAGCATCCAGTACTCCCTGAGCCAATTCACTTGGACCTGGTACTTGAGGATGAAAAAGTAGTAGAAGCCATTCCACAGATTGGCTACATACACAGGGGGCTTGAAAAGTTAGTTGAAAAAAGAGATTTCAAGCAATACACTTATGTGGCGGAAAGAATCTGCGGAATCTGTTCTTTCATGCATGGAATGGGATATTGTATGTCAGTTGAAAGTATTATGGGAATTGAAGTGCCCGAAAGAGGTGAATTCTTAAGAACCATATGGGCGGAATTATCCCGTATCCACAGCCATCTGCTCTGGCTGGGTCTGACAGCGGATGCCTTTGGTTTTGAGAGTTTGTTTATGCACTCCTGGAGACTGAGAGAACAGATTTTAGATTTGTTTGAACAGACCACAGGGGGCAGGGTCATTTTCTCCGTATGTGATATCGGCGGAGTGAGAAAAGACATTGATGCCGAAATGCTGAGTAAGATGGAATCTGTACTGACTGGCATGGACAAAGAATTACGTGAGCTTAACCAATGTATTTTTAAATGATACATCTGTAAAGCATCGTACAGTTGGTGTAGGTGTGCTGACAAAAGAAATGGCACAGGAAGTAGGAGCGGTAGGTCCTATGGCAAGAGCCAGCGGAGTTTCCATGGATATGAGAAATTTGAGATATTCCGCATACAAGCATTTGAAATTTGAACCTGTTATTGCAGAGGCCGGTGACAGCTATGCCAGAATGGAAGTGAGAATAGGCGAAGTATTCCAGGCCATTGATTTAATCAAACAGTGTATAAAACTGATTCCGGATGGAGATGTGATTACAAAGGTAAAAGGAAATCCAAACGGGGAACACTTTACAAGATTAGAACAGCCCCGTGGAGAAGTTATCTATTATGTTAAAGGAAACGGAACAAGCTTTTTAGACCGGGTGAGAGTCAGAACTCCCACGTTCGCAAATGTTCCTGCGCTTCTTGAAACTTTAAAAAACTGTGACCTTGCAGATGTTCCTATTCTGATTCTGACGATTGATCCATGTATCAGTTGTACGGAAAGATAACTGTGAGACACTGAACTATGGAAAGGCGGGGAATCGAATATGTCTATTTTAAGCATGACCAAGACACTTTTTAAGAGTATTGCACACGGTCCGTATACTGAGCTTTATCCTTTCAAGCCAAGAGAAAATTTTGAGCGCACAAGGGGCAGCATTGAAAATGATATTGAGAGTTGTATTTTCTGCGGAATATGTGTAAAACGATGCCCTACATCGTGCTCTGAAAATAGAAAAAGCAGAAAAAATGTGGAGCATTGAGAGAATGCAGTGCATTCAGTGTGGCTATTGTGTTGAAGTTTGTCCTAAGAAATGTCTTCATATGATGGCCAGTATACATCACCTGATACAGAAAAAATAAAGGATGAATATATAGATGCACGAGTATCCGATAACTAAGAGAATTATTGAAATAGCAGAAGAGTTTGCCAGGGAAAACAATGCAGAAGATGTAAAGCAAATTAATCTGGTTGTGGGAGATTATTCAGGGTATGTGGCAAGCTCAATTGACTTATATTTTGAGATTATAGCCGAGGACAGTCTGTGCAGGAATGCAGTGCTCAATATAGAGCGGGTCAAACCAATGCTGAACTGTACAGATTGTGACAGGCTGTTTGAGCGCAAGCCTTTTTCTTTTGAATGTCCTGTCTGCGGCGGGCAGGGGAAGCCCACAGATATCGGAAAAGAATTTTATATTAAGTCGATTGAAGTGTGAGAGGAGATATTTATGCCAGAAACAAAAGAAATAGAGGTCATGCAGTCTGTCTACGATAAAAATGATCAGATTGCAAAAGAAATTAATGAAAAATTGACAAAAAAAGGAATTTTTGCCGTCAATGTAATGGGGGCGCCTGGTGCAGGGAAGACCACATCATTGATTCAGATTATGAAAAGGCTGGACGATATCACTCCTTATGTGATTGAGGGGGATATTGAGGCGGATATTGATACAAAGGCACTGCTCGCACTGGGAGTAAAGACCATTCAAATCAACACTAACGGTGCATGCCATCTTGATTCACCTCTGATTGATGAGGCTGTGGAGAACTTAAATGTTCAGGAGGGGATTCTGTTTATTGAGAATATTGGAAATCTGGTATGCCCTGCTGAATTTGAGATTGGTGAGCATGTGAAGATGCTGATTTCTACTGTCACAGAAGGAAGTGACAAACCATATAAATATCCACTTGCTTTTGAAAAAGCGAATATTATTTTGATCAATAAATGTGATTTGATTCCTTATGTGGATTTTGATGAGGAGTATTTTATGCAGGGTGTGAGAGCCCTGAACCCCACCGTTCCTGTGTTTAAAGTGTCAGGTAAATCAGGTGAGGGATTTGAGGAAGTTGTTTCATGGATAAAGAAAAAATTGAAATAGTGACAAAAAAAGTCTTAGTTTCAGGGATTGTGCAGGGGGTTGGTTTTCGCCCCCTTACTTTTCGTTTAGCCCAAAAACATGGAATAAAAGGCACGGTTCAGAATATTGGGGGAATGGTAGAAATTATTGCCCAGTCGGGACTGCGTGACTTTGAATGTTTCGTGGAAGAGTTAAAGACCACGGAGGGTGGAGGCTGTGAAATTATCAATCTTGAGATAAAAGATGTTACAGAGTCAACAACAGAGAGTTTTCAGGAGTTCCGGATTATAAGAAGTTCGGCAAACCAAAAAGTCTCTATCATTCCGCCGGACCTTGCTGTTTGCAGCAAATGCCGGGAAGAATTATATGAAAAAAAGAATAGGCGGTATCTTCATCCTTTTATCAGCTGTATGTCCTGCGGGCCCAGATATACCATTATGGACAGGCTTCCCTATGACAGGGAAAATACAGTGATGGAGGATTTTGTCATGTGCAGCGAGTGTGAAAGCGAATACACGTCCCCCTCTGACAGACGTTTTCACGCGCAGACCATTTCCTGCTATGACTGCGGCCCCAAGCTTATATTTCGGGGAAATCATGATTTGACCGATGAGACCAAGAGACAGGGCAGCTGTGCTGTGTCCAGGGAGGAAAGCCACGCTGAAAATGTAGAAAAGAGCTATGAGAATTTTCAAAAGGCAGTTCACATTATTAAGCAGGGCGGAATTATCGGGGTAAAGGGAATCGGCGGATATCATTTTGTGTGCTCTCCCTTTATGGAAGAGACTGTGCAGAATTTGAGAAAGCTAAAAGGCCGGGAGGAAAAACCTTTTGCTGTTATGTTTGGCTCTGTGGATGAGATAGAAGAGCATTGTCAGGTTACCAGAGAGGAGCGGATACTTCTGGAGTCCGGGGCGAGACCTATTGTGCTGCTTTATTCTGCCAACGAAAAAATGGCTCCGTCCACATATAAAGGAAGCATCTATTGTGGTGCATTTCTGCCTTACACTCCTCTTCAGATTATGCTGATTCAGAGCTGTGGACCTCTGATTATGACAAGTGCAAATATATCAGACCAGCCCATTATCAGGGATGATGATGAGATGTTGTCGTTGGAGGAACCTCTTCTGGATGGCGTTTTGTATAACAAAAGGCGCATTATCCGGTCGGTGGATGATTCTGTTGCCAAGATTATAGATAAGAAACCGCAAATGGTGAGAAGGAGCAGGGGATATGTCCCTTATCCCGTCTTTTTGCAGGAAAGAAGTAAAGATATAAAAGTTTTTGCTGCGGGAGGAGATTTGAAAGCTGCCTTTTGCCTGTATCACCAGGGAAATGCTGTGGTATCCCAATATTTCGGAGATTTGGGGGAGGGCAGAGTTTTTGAAGAATATAAAATGTCGGTGGAGGATTTATGCAACTTGCTGCAAATCAGGCCTGATTTGACTGTCTGTGACCTGCATCCGGGTTATTTTTCTTCTAAATATGCCGAGGCACGAGGAGGGCAGATTCTTTATGTACAGCACCATCATGCGCATATTGCATCTGTCATGGCGGAGCACCACCTAAAGGGGAAGATTTTGGGGATTGCTTTTGACGGCACTGGATATGGGACAGATGGGCATGTATGGGGCAGTGAATTTATGGTTTGTGAGGGCAGTGACTTTCAGCGGATTGCCCATTTGGCATATACACCCATGCTGGGGGGCGATGAGTCGATGAAAGATGCCAAAAAAACAGCCACCTGTTTTCTTCTTAATTCTGGACTCAGCCAGTTTATAGATGACAGCAGAAGTGATATAATCAAAGCAGCGCTGGAGCATCAGATTCATACAGTGCAGACTTCCAGCATGGGACGCTTATTTGATGCAGTTTCCAGTATGCTGGGAATATGTGATGTAAACCGGTATGAAGGAGAGTGCGCTGCCTGTTTAGAAAAAGAAGCCATTTTAGCAGAAAAAAATCATATTCCGCCTCATCCTATGTCATTTGATATTCAGGTTATGACTGAGGAGATATTGCTGGGTTCCGGCCCTGTTCTGGAAGCTGTGGGAGCAGGCTGGAGCGGAAGAGATAAGACAGACGAGATATTTGTGCGCCGGTCTCTGGCACTTGGTTTTCACTATGCGCTGGCCTGGGCAGCTTTGCAGATATGTCTTATAACCCGGGAAAAAGAGGGGATAAACAGCATTGCTTTGAGCGGCGGTGTATTTCAAAATTCGGTACTGTCAAATTATATGATAAAATTATTGAGAGAACACCATTTTGAGGTATACTATAACATGGCTGTTCCGCCTAATGACGGGGGAATTAGCCTGGGGCAGGCTTATATTGGACTGATATCGGAAAATAGATAGAAGACCGGAAAGATGAAAATAAAGAGGTGATTATATGTGTGTTGCTGTACCTGGAAAAATAATTGAGATAAATGGTGATACTGCAAAAGTAGATATCATGAATAATATCTGTGATGTTAATATAAAATTAGTCCATGTAAAGCTGGGGGATTATGTACTGATTCATGCGGGCTGCGCTATTGATGTGGTGAATAAGGATTCTGCCCAGGAGATGATTAGTATATTTGGAGAACTGGAGGAAGAAGTCAATGATAACCCTTGAGCAGATTATCAGTGAATTGAAATCCTATGATGGGGATGAAATTAAGATTATGGAAGTTTGCGGGACCCACACTTCCAGCATATTTAAAAATGGAATAAGAACGCTGATTTCACCCAAAATTAAGTTGATTTCCGGTCCGGGGTGTCCGGTCTGCGTGACTCCATCTGTCTATGTGGACAAGCTGGTGGATATAGCCAGCCGGGAGAATTATTGTGTGCTCACCTTCGGAGATATGATGAAGGTCAAAGGAAGCCGGCTGTCTCTGACAGAGGCAGCGGCGTCAGGTGCAAAGGTGAGAGTACTGTATTCCCCCTTAGATGCAGTTAAAATTGCACAGGAGAACGAGAATATCCAGTATGTTTTTGCGGCAGTGGGATTTGAGACTACCATACCTGTGTATGGAGTTCTGATTGATGAAATTGTAAAAAATGAAATACATAATCTGAAACTGCTTACCTCTTTAAAAACAATTGTTCCGGCTATTTCCTATGTATGTGAAAATGAAGAAAAGATTGACGCTTTTCTTGCTCCCGGGCATGTGAGTGTTATTATTGGCTGTGATATTTACAGAGAACTGGCAGAAAAATATAAAAGACCCTTTGTAGTAGCCGGATTTGAGGGACAGCACATTCTTGCAGCGATTTATGAAATTTTGCTCCAGATAAAACACAGCCGGCATGAAATGAAAAATATGTATATGAGTACCGTCACAGAAAAGGGCAATTTGGAAGCCCAGTCTATCATTCAGAAATATTTTGAAGTGAGAGACGACTTTTGGCGGGGAATTGGAACTATTGAAAAATCGGCCCTGGGCCTGAAGGAAGAATATTCCGGATATGATGCGGGCAGCTCTTTTGGAGAATATACAGAAAGCCTGCCGAAAGGGTGCAGATGTACAGATGTCATTCTGGGCAGAATCAATCCCACGGAATGTCCTGTCTTTTCCAAAGGATGTACACCTATGAATGCCTTGGGCCCATGTATGGTATCCACAGAGGGAGTCTGTGGAATCTGGTATAAAAATATAGGAAGAGGTTAACATGAATATTGATTTATCACATGGCAGCGGAGGAAAACAGACAAGTAATCTGATACATGACATATTTTTAAAAAATTTTGATAATGAGGTCCTGAATAAACTGGAGGATGCGGCAGTTCTCGACGTGAGTGGCAGGATTGCATATACCACGGATTCTTTTGTTGTAACACCCATGTTTTTTCCCGGGGGCAACATAGGAAAACTGGCAGTGTGCGGGACAGTGAACGACCTTTCCATGATGGGTGCAAAGCCCAAATATCTCACTGCCGGATTTATCATCGAGGCCGGAGCAGATATGGAGCAGCTGGACCAGATTGCTCATACCATGAAAATAACTGCCCAGGAAGCGGATGTAAAAATTGTAGCGGGAGATACTAAAGTTATAGAAGGCCAGGGAAATATTTACATCAACACATCGGGCGTGGGGGAGATTTTAAAAGAAGAAATCAGCATCCATAACTGCCGTGCGGGGGATGTCATTTTGCTTTCAGGCAATCTGGGCGAACATCACGCGGCTATTATGTCGGAGCGTATGGGAATTAAAAATACGATTTCCAGTGATTGTGCACCCCTCTTTTCTATAGTGGATGATCTGCTGAAAAATGAGATTGATGTTCACTGTATGCGCGATGTGACCAGGGGAGGCCTTGCCACAGTTCTCAATGAGGTTTCAGAAAGTTCTGACTGCAAAGTTGAGCTGTCTGAAGTTTCTTTACCTGTAAGCCAGGAGATAAAAGGATTTTGTGACATTTTGGGACTTGACCCTTCTGTACATGGCAAATGAGGGGAAAATGATAGCTGTCGTACCCGGAGAGCAGGGTGAAAAAGCCCTTGAGGTTATGCGGCAGAATAAATACGGGGAGAATGCAGCAATCATCGGGGAAATTACCCGGGGAAGCGGCGTATATATGCTGACTGCCCTTCATGGAAGCCGGGTTATTGATATTCTTTACGGGGAAGGTCTTCCCCGCATCTGTTAGCTTTTGATGCAGTTCGGCCTGCGCGTTTTATATTTGGATACCTGCGTGTGGCTGAACTGTTGCTGTAAAAAAACATTGTGTTTGCACACGAAAACAGTTATAATGAGGGGCAAGTTATGTGACAGTCAGTTGCATATACGAAAGAAATACGGATTGTGCATTAAAGGAGAAAACATTTTATGTGTGGATTTGCAGGTTTTGTAGGAGACGTTGAAGATAGAGAACAGGTGCTGGACAGTATGATGGATACCATCGTGCACCGTGGACCGGACAGTGCGGGAAAGTTTGTGGATGAGGATGCGGCCCTGGGGTTCAGACGTTTGAGTATCATCGACCTCTCGGCGGAGGGGGACCAGCCTCTCTACAATGAAGACAAAAGTCTGGTGCTCACATTCAACGGTGAGATATACAACTATCAGGATTTGAAAAAAGAGCTGGTGGAAGCGGGACATATTTTTTCGTCAAATACGGATTCCGAAACTCTTTTACACGGTTTTGAAGAGTGGGGGGAGGGGCTTGTGGACAAGCTCCGCGGAATGTACGCATTTGTAATCTGGGACAGAAATAACAGGAAACTGTTTGGGGCGAGGGATATTTTTGGAATTAAGCCTTTATATTACGCTCAGATGAACGGGACTCTTATGTTTGGTTCTGAGATTAAATCTTTTATGGAGCACCCTAAGTTTGACAAGATTTTTAATGAGTCAGCTCTTGGAAATTATCTTTCTTTTCAGTTTGTTCCCACGAATGAGACATTTTTCAAGGGAGTATTTTGCCTTCAGCCGGGACATTTTTTCCACTATGAAAATGGAGAGATGAAGATAACCCGCTATTTTGAACCACATTTTACCGGTGACAACAAGAAATCTTTTGAGGAAGTCGTGGAAGATGTGGAAAAAACCATGATAGATTCTGTTGAGAAACATAAAATCAGTGATGTTGAGGTGGCGTCTTATTTGTCGAGCGGTGTAGATTCAAGTTATCTCACCTACCTGGGACAGGTGGACAGAACATTTACGGTTGGCTTTGAAGAAGGAAAATACAGTGAGATACAGGATGCGAAGGAATTTGCAGCCAGTATTAATATGCAGAACGATGCAAAAGTAATTACACCGGAGGAGTACTGGGATAAATTATCCGATATCCAATATTATATGGATGAGCCGGTGGCTGACCCCGCTGCCATTGCCTTGTATTTCCTGAGCCAGGAGGCATCCAAAAAGGTAAAGGTTGTGCTTTCAGGGGAAGGGTCAGATGAGCTGTTCGGAGGTTACAATATTTATTGTGAACCTCTGGAGCATACCGGTTTTAATAAACTTCCTATGTTTTTGAGAAGATTTATGGGAAAATTCGCAGAATACTGTCTGCCCCGCGGAGTGAAGGGAAGAGGTTTTCTTATGCGCCACGGCAAGACTCTGGAAGAGAGATATTTTGCAAATGCTACAAATATCTTTACGGAGCGCGAGGCCAATAAAATCTTGAAAAAAGGTTGTGAGCCGGGAATCCAGAAAGTAACCAGTCCTTTATATGACAGGGTGAAAGGAAAAGATCCGGTTACAAAGATGCAGTATGTGGATTTACATCTCTGGCTTGTCCATGACATTCTGATGAAGGGTGATAAGATGGGAATGGCAAATTCACTGGAAGTAAGAGTGCCTTTCCTGGACAAAAAGGTATTGGAGCTGGCAGAGACACTGCCTCTTAATTATAAAGTCAGGGCGCCAAAGACAAAGGTGGCACTTCGGGCGGCAGCGGAGAAGGTAATCAGAAGCAAGACTGCGGAGAAGAAAAAGCTGGGATTTCCGATACCGACCAGAGTGTGGTTAAAAGAAGAGAAGTATTACAATATCGTGAAGCAGATGTTTCTCTCAGAGGCGGCAAAGAAGTTTTTTAATACAGACATGCTTATTAAGATGCTGGATGACCATAAGAATGGGAAGAATACCAATGAGAAGACAGATAACAGCCGCAAAATCTGGACAGTTTATATTTTCCTTGTGTGGTATGATAGATTTTTTGAACATGGAAAGCCGGTACATCCGGCAGTGAGCGGCAAATAGGCAGGTGAGATAATATGGGAAGCAAAGGTGCACAGGTCTCCTCCGGGGTGAAGAGAAGGCGTAAACAGGAGGGGGCCAAAGCAGCACAATATTTTGATTATGATTTACTGCTGGTCATTATTTTTCTGATGTGCTTTGGGCTGGTTATGTTGTACAGCACAAGTGCATATAGTGCCCAGGCGGATTTTAACAATGATATGTATTATTTTTCCAAACAGGCACTTATCGGTGTTTTAAGTTTTGTGGTTATGCTTGGAGTGTCCCGGATAGATTACCATCTTTACGGGGCATTCTCCTTTGAAATATACATATTTGCTATGATTATGATGGCTCTTGTACAGACACCTTTCGGGGTGGAGATTTATGGTGCGAGAAGATGGATACAGCTTCCCGGAAACATGACACTTCAGCCGTCAGAGATTACAAAGATAGCCGTGATTCTGTTTATATCTTATGAATTGTGCAGAATGGGAAAAAAGGTGAATACAAGAGATGGACTGATTCGCATTGGCGCATTTGGCGCAGTGGCGGCAGTTGGGGTTATGTTTCTGACAGAAAACTTAAGTACGGCCATTATAGTTATGTCTATCACTTGCATACTGTATTTTGTTGTGCACCCCAAAACAAAACCATTTCTCGTGGCGGCAGGAGCGGCAGCGGCAGCGGCAGCTGTGGGAGTTTCTATTCTGGCTGCCACAATCACGACCAGTGAGAATTTCCGTCTGCGCCGGGTTATCAGCTGGCTGGACCCCGAAAATCATGGGGACAGCGGAGGATTTCAGGTGATGCAGGGACTGTATGCCATCGGCTCCGGAGGTTTTTTTGGAAAGGGTCTGGGGAATAGTACCCAGAAGCTGGGCGTGATTCCTGAGGTACAAAACGATATGATTCTCTCTATCGTTTGTGAAGAACTTGGAGTATTTGGTGCGATTGTGATACTTGTATTATTTGGTCTGCTTCTGTACCGTCTCATGTTTATCGCGAGAAATGCCCCCGATATGTACGGTTCACTGGTTGCAACGGGAATTTTTGCACATATTGCCCTTCAGGTAATATTGAACATTGCCGTTGTCACAAACATGATTCCAACAACGGGAATTACCCTTCCGTTTATCAGTTACGGGGGAACCTCCATATTATTTCTCATGGCGGAGATGGGCATTGCCCTGGGCGTCTCGAGGAAAATTAAATTGGGGGAAGAGTAGAGCATATACAGACATTAAATTACCCTGCTTCAAGCTGGCTTGAGCGGGGTATATTTAATATCTGCGCATGGTTGAATTGTAATTAAAAAAATGTCTTTCCATACTGCATAAAATATGCTATATTAGTATGTAGTATTTAAAACTACATATAATAGATAGAGAATATAGCATGTGTAGCACGGGAGGATATACCATGAATTATAAAGTGATTGTCGACAGCTGCGGAGAGCTGACAAAAGAAATGAAAGATAGCGGAATATACGAGACAGCTTCCCTCACAATGGAAGTGGATGGGGTGCGGATTATAGATGATGCAACATTTGACCAGGCAGATTTTTTAAGACGAGTAGCGGCGAGCCCGCAGAGTCCCAAGTCTTCATGTCCCTCACCGCAGGAATATATGGAGTTTTATCACTGTGATGCACAGCGGGTTTACGCGGTAACTCTGTCCGCAGAATTGAGCGGCTCGTACAACAGTGCAGAGCTTGGTCGAAATCTTTATGTGGAAGAGTATGGGGAGAAAGATATTTATGTATTCAACTCTCGCTCGGCATCAGTGGGAGAGACACTGATTGCAATGAAAATCCAGGAGTGTGAGGCGGTCGGCATGACATTTCAGGAAGTGGTTGCTGCTGTAGAAAAGTATATTGAAGCCCAAAATACTTATTTTATTCTGGAGAACCTGGATACTCTCAGGAAAAATGGGCGGCTTACGGGAATAAAAGCGATTGTGGCCAGCGCCCTGAATATAAAACCTATCATGGGAGCCAAACCTGAAGGAGTCATATGTCAGCTGGGGCAGGCCAGAGGTATGAAACGGGCCCTGGAGAAGATGATAAGTTATATTGTAGAAGAAGTGAAGAATCCGGAACAAAAGATATTGGCAATCTCTCACTGTAATTGCAAGGAAAGAGCACTGGAAGTAGAGAGAATGATTCTGGAGAAAGTAAAGGTGAAATCCAGCATTATTGTGGATACAGCGGGAATCAGCACCATGTATGCCAATGATGGCGGAATTATAGTTGTGATATAGAAAAGTTTATGCTAAAATGCTGTATAGGTGGTGGAGTCAAGTGGGCCCCATAATTAAGCATAGAGGAGTTTGAATATATGAGCCAAGAAAAGATAGACCGGTATAAAAAAGAAAAGGCAAATCGCAAGCAAATCATGAAGAAACAGCGGAGAATAAACATTTTGAGGAGAGCGGGCATTTCACTGATTGCACTTGCTCTGGTGGGATGGCTTGGGTTTTCTGTATATCAGAAGCATGACTCCGGGAAAGAGCGCCCTGTGGCAGAGGTGGATTATAATGCCATCAACAACTACATGACTCAGTTAGGTGAATAATCCTGCTGTTTAGCTTGAATTTTAAAGCAAAATAATTGAATAAGACACTTAAAACAGGACAATCCGTTGGGGTTGTCCTGTTTTTTGTGATTTATCCGTGATTTTCCTGTGATTTTCATATAAATTCCGCAGGTGTTTGTACACAAAAACGCAAGGTCTTGTGGCAGTCTGCGGACTAATATCTACATATGGACAAAGAGCAATTTCGTGGAAAAAGTTTTGAAAAAAGTACTTGAAAATGGGGAAAGTGTGGTTTACAATGGAGTCAAGTGGTAGGAAGTGGTAGATAGTGGTGCAAAGTGGGAGATATGTGGAGACCCACTGATAAGAAGGGGTTCCGGATGCTATTAGGGGAGTTTAATCACACAATAGATGAAAAAGGCCGATTAATCATCCCAGCCAAGTTACGAGACGATTTGGGAGAAAGTTTCGTAATCTGTAATGGCTTGGAGGGGTGCCTTTTTGTGTACTCTATGGAAGAATGGAAAGCCTTCGTTGCAGAACTGGAAACTTTGCCACGTATGAATAAGGATGCCAGAATATTCAAGCGCTATTTCTTCGGAAGTGCATCAGAGGGCAGCTTTGACAAGCAGGGGAGAGTTTTAGTTCCCCCGACACTTAGAAAAGCAGCCGGGCTGGAAAAAGATGTTGTCCTGGTAGGAGTACAGGACCGCGTTGAAATCTGGGATAAAGCACTTTGGGAAGAAAAGAGCGAAGTCAGTGAAGAAGATTTGGATGCTATTGCAGAACGTATGGAGTCAATAGGTATCAGAATTTAATCTAACACAGGGAGGAATTTATGGCATTCAAGCATGCATCAGTTTTACTGGAAGAAACGGTGGAAGGTCTGGCCATCAAGCCGGATGGGACATACGTCGACGCTACGCTCGGAGGAGGCGGACATGCCTTTGAAGTGTGTAAGCAGTTAAACAGCAAGGGGAGTTTTATAGGCATAGACCAGGATGCCGCTGCAATTGAGGCAGCAGGCACCCGACTACTCGACTTCGGGGAGAGAGTTACAATAATCAGGAGCAATTATTGTGATATGAAGCCGAGGCTCCATGAGATAGGCATTGACAAAGTGGATGGAATTGTACTGGATCTGGGCGTATCATCGTATCAGCTGGATACGGCAGACCGGGGATTTTCCTACCGAAGTGATGCTCCTCTGGACATGAGGATGGACCAGAGGCAGTCCATGACAGCAAAAGATATTGTCAATGACTACAGTGAATCAGACCTTTACCGCGTGATTCGGGATTACGGGGAAGACCGGTTTGCGAAGAACATTGCAAAACATATTGTGATGGAGCGCAGTAAAGGTCCGATTGAGACGACAGGACAGCTCAATGAAATTATAAGACGAGCTATTCCCATGAAGTTTCAAAAAATGTCAGGGCATCCGTCTAAAAGAACATTTCAGGCGATTCGTATAGAACTGAATCGGGAACTGGATGTTTTGAGGGATACACTGGACGATATGATTGATTTATTAAATCCAGGAGGAAGGCTTTGCATCATCACTTTCCATTCTCTGGAGGACAGGATTGTGAAAAGTTCATTTAGGAAGAATGAGGACCCATGTACTTGTCCAAGCCATTTTCCCATATGTGTATGTGGAAATATATCAAAGGGAAAAGTCATTACAAGAAAGCCTATTTTACCAAGCGAGGAAGAATTGGCGGAAAACAGCCGTTCAAAAAGTGCCAAACTGAGGATTTTTGAGCGAAGCTGATACAGCGGATATGACAGGAATTTATGATTCACTGTAGAGGGATTTAAAGGAGTATAGCAAATAGATTTCGTCAGGAAGGGGAGAGCCTGGCGGAAAAGAGTAAAGAAGTATTTAAGAAAGGGGCAGACAATATGGCGGCAAGAAGACGGGTGTCATCATCCAGACAATCAAGAAATATAAATAGCAGCTATAGACAGGAATACGTTTATGGCAATACAGTGCGCCAGCCGGAAATTCTGCCAAAGAAAAAGGTACAAGAGGAACATAAGCGTCCAGTCAGGACAAGCCGTCAGGTGCGTAAGAACCGCAGGCGTGCATTAAATATGAGCCCTGCATATGTGGCATTCCAAGTGATTGCCGCGGTTTGCGCAGTTATGATATGCGTGTCCTATCTAAGACTGCAGTCAGATACTGTAAGTAATGCTGAAACTGTTTCTGCATTACAGGAGGAATTGGCAACCCTGACAGAACAAAACGATACAGCTTATCAGGCGGCGACAGATTCTGTGAATCTGGAGGAAATCCGCAATAAAGCTATGAATGACATGGGAATGGTATATGCGGCCTATGGAAATGTGATTGAGTATGAATGTCCTGCCGGAGATTATGTGAAGCAGTACAATGATATACCGTCAGATGGCGTTCTTGCCAAGTCAAGGAATGCAGCAGATTAAGGATATAGAATATGGTAAAACGAAATAAAAAAAACAGATTTGATTTTTTGACAAAAAGATTCTCAAAAAAAATGCAGAAAAAGCTGGTAATGTTGTTTATGGCAATTATACTGGCTTTTATTGTTCTTATAGGAAGAATCACATACATTAATGCCTCAAAGGGGAATAAGTACACAAAAATTGTGCTGGACCAGCAGACCTATAACAGCAGAGTCATCCCTTATAAGAGGGGGGACATTGTGGACCGCAATGGAACAAAGATGGTAACCAGTGAGAGGGTGTACAATGTCATATTAGATGTGAATGTGATGACATCCGATGAGGATTATATTAATCCGACCATTCAGGCCCTCAAAGACTGCTTTGGGGTGAAAGAGGAAGATGTAAGGTCGCTGATAGAAAATAATTCAGACAGCCGCTATGAGATATTGGCCAAGGGGGTATCATATGATACTGCCAAGAAATTCAAGGACATTGCTGAGGATACAGAAAAAAATCCGAATGTGAAGGGAGTCTGGCTGGAGGAAGATTATAAGAGGTCTTACCCATATAATTCGCTGGCAAGTGATGTGATAGGCTTTACTTCCGCTGGAAATCAGGGTGCGATTGGAATTGAAAGTGCTTACAATGATGTATTGAACGGGACAGATGGCCGGGAATACGGGTATTTTGACAGTGCTTCTACAGTAAAACAAACAGTGAAAGCTGCAAAGAATGGGGATACGGTGGTATCTACCATTGATGTGGCCCTGCAGAGTATTGTGGAGCAGTGCATCAAAGAATTTAACGACCAGCATGCGGGAGAAACGAGAGAGGGGGAGCCGGGAAGTAAGAATACGGGAGTCATTATTATGAATCCTAATACAGGAGAAATCCTGGCGGAGGCATCCTATCCCAACTTTGATTTAAATAATCCGAGGGATTTATCTTCTCTGTATCCAAAAGAAAAAGAAGAGAAGCTGTCTGAGGAAGAGCAGCTGGACGCCCTAAATTCACTGTGGAGGAATTTCTGTGTCAGTGACGCTTATGAGCCGGGCTCTACAGTAAAACCGTTTACAGTGGCTACAGGGCTTGAGACAGGCGCCCTGACAGGAAATGAAACCTATATGTGCAATGGCTTTTTGCACGTAGGAGATTATGATATCCACTGCCACCTCAGGACAGGACATGGTCCTCAGACGGTAGAACAGGCGGTAGCAAACTCATGTAACGTAGCTCTGATGGAGATGGCTGAGTCTATAGGAGTAAAGAATTTTACGAAATATCAGCGTATTTTTGGTTTTGGCCAGTATACGGGGATTGATTTGCCGGGGGAAGCATCCACAGCATCACTCCTTTACACAGATGAAACTATGGGAATCACAGATTTAGCAACCAATTCCTTTGGGCAGGGATTTAATGTGACGATGACTCAGATGGCAGCAGGATTCTCTTCTCTGGTCAATGGGGGATATTACTATGAACCTCACATTGTAAAACAGATTCAGGATGAAAGCGGAAGTGTGATAGAGACAAAAAATCCCGTACTTCTCAAGAAAACAGTGTCCGCGGAAACCTCCAAAAAGGTAAAACAATATATGAAGGCAGTTATGGAGTCAGGAACCGGCCAGAAAGCGAACGTGGAAGGCTACGATATTGGGGGAAAAACCGGTACTGCAGAGAAGCTTCCCAGAGATAAGGGAAAATATGTACTGTCCTTTATCGGATATGCACCTCAGGAAAATCCCGAAGTTGTGATTTATGTGGTGATAGATGAACCTAATGTGCCGGATCAGCAGGTAGACTCCTATGTGCTGGAACTTTCAAAAAAAATTATGTCACAGGCATTTCCTTATCTGAATATAACCACAGAAGAAGGCTATACGCCGGCTGCCAGTGAACCTGTGAGCCAGGCTGAGCCGGAACAGACAGACTATGTGGATTTTGATTCTTCATATAATGATACATATAATAATACGGATGGTTCTTATGTTGATGACAGTTATAATCCCGATTTGTCTGACTGGGCGGTGGGACAACCGTCAGAATAAGAAGTATCAGTTATGAATAACCTTACAAAAGATGTAATATGTTTATAAAAATATCTTTTGTAAGGTTATTTATTTATGAAGAACAAAACATATAATAAGAAAAAAATACTTGTTGTTTTTCTCTGTGCATTTATCGTTCTTTTTGCATTAATCGGACGTCTCGTTTACCTGATGGTGTTTGACGCAGAGTATTATCAGAAAAAAGCAGAATCCCTGCATGAAAGAGAGCGGGAAATTAAGGCGGCAAGAGGAGAAATTGTGGATAGAAATAAGACAGTGCTGGCTACAAATAAAACGGTCTGCACTATCTCTGTCATACACAATCAGATTGAAGACCCGGAGCTGGTTATCCGCACACTGATGAAAGAATTGGATCTGGATGAGGATAAGGTAAGAAAACGGGTGGAGAAAGTTTCTTCTATAGAAAAAATAAAAACAAATGTAGATAAAGAAACAGGGGACAGAATCCGTAATTATAATCTGGCGGGAGTAAAGGTGGATGAAGATTTTAAGCGCTATTATCCATATAATGAAATTGCATCTAAGGTACTTGGGTTCACGGGCGGTGATAACCAGGGAATCATCGGTCTTGAGGTCAAATATGAAGAATATTTAAAAGGAATTAATGGAACCATTCTCACGACTACTGACGCAAGGGGAATTGAACTGGAAGGCGTTGCAGAAGACAGAATTGAGCCTGTGGCGGGACAGACGGTGCAAATCAGTCTGGATTACAACATTCAGGCATTTTGTGAACAGGCCGCCAAGAAAGCCATGGAAGAAAAACAGGCGGATGGAGTCTCTATACTGTTGATGAATCCCCAAAATGGAGAAATTCTGGCAATGGTCAATGTTCCCGAATTTAATCTGAATGAGCCGTATATACTAAATACAGGAGTTGATATGGACACGTTGACAGATGAAGAAGTGCAAAATCAGTTGAATCAAATGTGGAGAAACGGCATTATCAATGATACTTATGAGCCGGGTTCCACGTTTAAAATTATTACAACGGCTGCCTGCCTGGAAGAAGGTGTTGTGAGATTAGATGACACTTTCTCCTGCCCCGGATACCGGGTTGTGGAGGATAGAAAAATAAGATGTCACAAGGTGGGAGGACATGGCACAGAAACTTTTGTGCAGGGCATCCAGAATTCCTGTAACCCTGTTTTTATTGATATTGGACTTCGTCTGGGGTCCGATAGGTTTTATGACTATTTTGGTCAGTTTGGTCTTCTGGGTCTGACAAATGTAGACTTACCAGGGGAGGCGGGGACAATTATGCACAAGAAAGAGGATATCGGAACCGTGGAGCTGGCAACCATGTCCTTTGGACAGTCTTTTCAGATTACACCAATCCAGATGGCAACTACTGTCAGTTCTCTTATTAACGGCGGAAGAAGGGTTACACCTCACCTTGGAATGGCAGTCTTAGACAAAGAAGGAAATGTGGTTGAAGAATTAAATTATAAAGAGAAAAAAGGAATTATATCGGAAGAAACCTCCGCTACCATGCGCATGCTTCTGGAAAGTGTTGTTTCAGAAGGAACAGGCAAGAACGCATATATTGAAGGCTATTCCATAGGGGGCAAAACAGCTACATCCCAGACTCTGCCGAGAAGTGCAAACAAGTACATTTCTTCTTTTATTGGCTTTGCTCCCGCAGAAAATCCCCAGGTACTTGGCATGGTGGTGATACATAATCCCCAGGGCGTATACTATGGCGGAACAATCGCAGCACCGGTGATGAAAAATATTTTTGACAATGTACTTCCTTATCTTGGAATAGAGAAAACAGAGACGGTAAATGAGGAGTCTGCTCAAGACAATTCTTGAAAAACCAAAAAGGATGAGGTATACTAGTGAAAGCGACAAAAGAGATGAAGAGGTGTATATATGAATTATCAAATTGTGATTCCGGTACTGATTTCGTTTGCATTAAGTTTGCTTCTGGGACCAGTTGTAATACCATTTCTCAGGAGACTGAAAATGGGACAGACAGAGAGGGAGGATGGAGTTCAGTCTCATCTGAAAAAAGCGGGGACGCCGACTATGGGAGGGATAATTATCCTGGGCAGTGTGGTTATTACCTCCCTGTTTTATGTAAAAAGTTCCCCCAATATTATTCCCGTTCTGTTTTTAACCATTGGATTTGGACTGATTGGCTTTTTGGATGACTATCTGAAAGTAGTCATGAAGCGCTCCGATGGCCTCTATCCGAAGCAGAAGATGGCGCTGCAGATTATAGTGACAGCGGTGTTTGCCTATTACATCATAAAAGTGGCTAAAATTCCGCTGACCCTGCTGATTCCTTTTTCAGGGGGAAAGTACTGGGATATTGGATGGGTTGCCGTAATCCTCCTGTTTGTTGCAGTGATTGGAACTGTAAACGGCACAAACTTTACAGATGGACTTGACGGTCTGGCTTCCAGCGTTACTGTGCTGGTAGCTACCTTTTTTACAGTGGTTGCAATTGGAACAGAGAGCGGCGTGGAGCCGATTACATGCGCAGTTGTGGGAGCGCTGCTGGGATTTCTTCTATTTAATGTGTATCCGGCCAGTGTATTTATGGGAGACACAGGCTCACTCGCGCTGGGAGGCTTCGTAGCGGGCACGGCCTATATACTGCAGATGCCGCTGTTTATCATTATTGTAGGGCTGATTTATGTGGTGGAAGTGGTATCTGTTATGATACAGGTTCTTTATTTTAAAAAGACAGGGGGCAAACGTTTCTTTAAATGGCTCCCATTCATCATCATTTTGAATTGTGTGGGTGGTCAGAAACGAAAGTGGTTGCAGTATTCTCCATAACGACAGCAATTCTTTGTCTCATTGCACTTATGGGGGTATAGAAAGATGGAAATAAGAGATAAGAAAGTACTGGTATTTGGCTCCGGCATCAGTGGTGTAGCTGCAAGCCGTCTTCTCCTTGAACAGGGAGCGGAGGTGGTTCTCTATGATGGAGATGCATCCAAAGAGGCTGACAAGATTCAGCGTGAGATTCTCTGCGGCGGACAGGGCGATGTGCAGGTTATAGTGGGAGAAGCTGCCGGAGAAAATTATGGACAGTTTGGATTTGGTCATTATGAGCCCCGGCGTGCCTATGGACATTCCTGCTGTCATGAAGATGAAAGCGAAGAATATTCCCATTTGGGGCGAGATAGAGCTTGCATATGTCTGCGGAAAGGGAGATGTGCTGGCAATCACCGGAACCAACGGGAAGACAACAACGACAGCACTGCTCGGACAGATTATGGCGAATTACAAAGAGAGCACTTTCGTAGTGGGCAACATTGGAAATCCTTATACCAGTGTTGCGATGGACACAGAGAGGATTCTGTTATTGTGGCGGAAATGAGCAGTTTTCAGCTGGAGACTATACATACCTTCCGGCCTAAAGTAAGCGCGGTGCTCAATATTACTCCGGATCATTTGAATCGCCATCATACGATGGAGGCATACATAGAGGCAAAGCAAAATATAGCGATAAACCAGACCGCGGATGATTTCTGTGTACTGAATTATGAGGACTCTGTGACAAGAGAATTTGGAGAAAAAATCAGAGCACAGGTTCTATATTTCAGCAGTCAGCGTAAACTAGAAAAAGGAATCTACCTGGATGACGGAAATATCATCTGTCACATTGCAGGGGAACCTGAAAAAATTTGTCATATAAATGAATTGAAAGTTCTTGGCGCCCATAACCATGAAAATATTATGGCAGCGGCAGCTATGGCGGCAGCTTATAAAGTTCCCATGGAAATTATAAGAAAGACAATTATAGAATTTCAGGGAGTGGAGCATCGTATAGAATTTGTCACAGAAAAAAATGGAGTTTTGTTCTACAATGACTCGAAGGGAACAAATCCTGATGCGGCAATCAAGGGAATTCAGGCGATGAACCGGCCTACTCTTTTGATAGGGGGCGGATATGATAAGGATTCTTCCTATGAAGAATGGATTGAGGCATTTGATGGCAAAGTAAAAAAACTGGTGCTGCTGGGTGCGACGAGAGAGAAGATTGACGAGACGGCCAGAAAGCTTGGTTTTACGGATACAATTCTTGTAGATACGCTGGAGGAAGCTGTGGAAACCTGTGTACAGTACGCTGTTCCGGGAGATGCGGTGCTCCTGTCACCGGCCTGTGCAAGCTGGGGCATGTTTAAAAATTATGAAGAACGTGGAGATAAATTCAAAAGTCTTGTAAATTGTTTATAAGGAGTGAATTTGTATTGGAGCGTCCGGCTAAAAAAAAGCGGTATGACTACACCTTACTGATTGTTGTATTACTTTTGGTAAGTATAGGGCTGGTCCTTTTATATAGTACCAGTGCCTACAATGGACGGGTAAAATTCCATGATTCTTTCTACTACCTGAAAAAACAGGGATTCGCAACTGTTCTGGGAATGATTGGAATGCTGATTGTGGCAAGGATTGATTATCACAAGTGGGTGCCCCTGGCAAAACTGGGGTATCTGACAGCCATTCTGCTATCAGTTGCAGTTATGTTTATAGGGGATGAATACAATGGGTCCAAAAGATGGCTGTCTTTAGGGCCTGTTTCTTTTCAGCCCTCTGAATTTGCAAAAGTAGCAATTATACTTTTTCTCGCATGCCTGATAACAAAAAACGTAAAAAAAATGGGGAAGTTCACCACCCTTGTAAAGATGATGATTCCGGTACTTCCCGTGGTGGCTCTGGTTGGAGCCAGCAACTTGAGCACAGCTATTATTATTTTGGGAATTGCTGTAGTTCTTATATTTGTGGCAAGCCCCAGATATGCTCAGTTTCTCTGGATGGGCGGTGCGGGAGTCGGGTTTATGGGAATATTTCTGGCACTGGAGAGCTATCGTCTGGAGAGACTGGCTATCTGGCGCAACCCGGAGATGTACGAGAAAGGGTATCAGACGTTACAGGGACTCTATGCCATCGGCTCAGGCGGCCTTTTTGGGAGAGGGCTGGGGGAAAGTGTGCAGAAGCTGGGCTTTTTGCCTGAGGCTCAAAATGATATGATATTTTCTATCATATGTGAAGAATTGGGGCTGGTGGGAGCCAGTCTGATTATCCTGCTGTTTTTAATATTAATCTGGCGCTTTTTTGTCATCGCAACACGGGCGAAAGATTTGCTGGGCGCACTCATCGCGGCGGGAGCGATGGCTCACATGATGATTCAGGTGATTCTCAATATTGCAGTTGTGACAAATACCATACCGAATACAGGGATTACACTTCCCTTTATCAGTTATGGGGGAACATCAGTCATGTTTCTTCTTTTGGAAATGGGGCTTGTACTAAGTGTTTCAAATCTGATAGAATGATGATAACTATTCAGGAGAATGGAGCGTGACAAAATCAAGCTGGTTTCCTGTTGAGTGAGGAGGACCTTAGATGAAACGCAGAAAGAAAGTAAGGCATGAGACATATGAAAAATTCGATGATGAGGCATATGTAAATGAGATGTTAAACGAGGAGGGCCATCATGCCCCGCGTCCCAGGAAGAAAAAACGTCAGGGTGTATTTCTTGGGCTTTTAACATTTATTCTTGGAATTGCAATTATTGTATTTGCATTCGTGCTTCTTTTTCATGTTCAAAAAATAGAGGTAAAAGGAAATAAATACTGTACTCAAAATGACATTATAGCCTGGCTGAAGAAAGATAAGTATACAACAAATTCTGTCTATCTCTGGTGGAAATATAACCGTGGGGAGCCCGAACAGCTTCCCATAGTTGAATCATCCAGGATTGTTATGAAAGCGCCATGGAAAGTGCAGGTTGTAGTGAAAGAAAAAGAAATAACGGGCTATATGGATTATAATGGCCAGTATCTTTATTTTGATAAGGAAGGAACGGCAGTTCTTATCACTGCGGACAAGCTGGATGGGGCGGCATATGTGGAAGGAATGGATGTGGAAGCCTCCAAGGTAAAGCTAGGGGAGGTAATCCCTGTTTCGGATAAAAAAGTTTTTCAGGGGATTGTGGAACTCTCACAGCTCCTTGCAAAATACGAACTCACTCCAGATAATATTTCCAGTAAAAAGGGCGAATTGAATCTTTATTTTGGAAAGGTGGAAGTTCTTTTAGGAAAGGACAATTATGAGGAGCGTATCGCACAAATCCCGCCTATTTTACAGAAGCTGTCGGAACGCTATCCTGGAAGCCAGGGGACTTTGCATCTGGAAAACTATAACATTTCGGACGAAACAATACGTTTTGTACCAAAAGAGGAGGACGCGGCTTCGGAAGACAATTCTTCAGAAGATGGCACTTCTGAAGAAAGTACCACGGAAGATGCTGTGCAGCAAGATGGTACAGTGTATGAGCCATAAAAGTGTTACTATTTTTTTGTGAACTTCGATTTGACTGCCGTGTGGCTTTTTTCGCCGCTAATAGGGCTAAACCGTAATAAAAAAATGTCTAAATCAGCAAAAATCTATTGATTATTTACCGGAAAGACTATATTATATACATATTGGATTCTATTGTTCAATCATAAAGGGAAGTATAAAGTAATATTAATAAGACCATAAAGGAGGAAGAACTCTTGTTAGAAATTAAAACAAACGAATCGGAAGCGGCTGCAAGAATAATTGTCATCGGAGTCGGCGGGGGCGGTAATAACGCAGTGAACCGTATGATTGACGAGCAGATTGCAGGCGTGGAATTTATCGCAATCAATACAGATAAGCAGGCACTTCAGTTATGTAAGGCACCTACTCTGATGCAGATTGGTGAGAAGCTTACAAAGGGACTTGGTGCAGGTGCACAGCCGGAAGTAGGGGAGAAGGCTGCAGAGGAGAGCGCAGAGGAGATATCTGCTGCATTGAAAGGCGCCGACATGGTATTCGTAACATGTGGTATGGGAGGCGGAACCGGAACAGGTGCCACTCCAGTTGTTGCGCGTATTGCAAAAGAGCAGGGCGCACTGACAGTAGGTGTTGTGACAAAACCTTTCCGTTTTGAATCAAGAACACGTATGGCCAATGCACAGACAGGAATTGATAAACTGAAAGAAAATGTAGATACGCTGATTGTCATTCCAAATGACAAGCTGTTAGAAGTTGTTGATAGAAGGACAACCATGCCGGAAGCTCTGAAGAAAGCTGATGAGGTTCTTCAGCAAGGTATTCAGGGTATCACTGACCTGATTAACGTGCCTTCATTGATTAACCTGGACTTTGCAGATATCCAGACTGTTATGAAGGACAAGGGTATTGCACATATCGGTATCGGTGCAGGCCGTGGAGACGACAAGGCTTTAGAGGCAGTAAAACAGGCTGTTGCCAGTCCATTGCTTGAGACAACCATTCAGGGGGCATCCCACGTTATTATCAATATTTCTGGTGACATTACATTGATGGATGCATCTGATGCAGCTGAATATGTACAGGAACTTGCCGGAGAGAATGCAAATATTATTTTCGGTGCTATGTACGATGATTCCAGGTCAGATGAGGCTACAATCACCGTTATTGCTACCGGCTTACATAATGTAGGCGGAAGTTCTTCTAAGCTGAAAGCGAGACTGGAAGGACAGCAGAAAGTGGGCTCCATTCTCCCGTCAGGAGATATGGTGAACAGAAATCCTATAGACATGGAGCGCAGAGCGGCTTCAGCGGCGACAAGAACACAGGGAACAGGGGCATCCACAGGACGCCCGTCAGTGAGCCCAATGCCTACATTGGAGCAGCCAAGAACACCGTCAAGCAAGGTGAAGGAGCAGTCCATTAAAATTCCGGACTTCTTTAAGAAATAAGAATAGTAAGATTAAAGTATAAGAGCAGGAGAACCGTTGAAATAGCGGAGTTCCTGTTCTTTTATGCATATTAAAAGATTGGAGGACTAATCATGTCAATATTACAAGAATTACTACAGAAGGCAGATTCCTATAAACAAAAGATAACCTCTGCCCGGCCGCTGTCAGAAGAAGAACTGAAATCTCTCGATAATTATTTTCGTGTTGATTTTACCTACACCAGCAATGCTCTGGCGGGGAATACTCTTACCATAGACTGAGACGAAGATGCTTCTGGAAGATGGAATCAGCATTGGCGGCCGCCCGATAAAAGATTGTTTTGAGGCTGTCGGCCATGGCGATGCTTATGATTTTATGGTGGAACTCGCAAGACAGCAGGATATGAATCTTACGGAAGAAATTGTTAAAAATCTGCATTGGCTCTTTTACCAGAAGGTTGATGCCGAAAAGGCCGGCCGGTATCGTACGGTCCAGGCGTATATTTCTGGCACCGAATATGTTCCTCCAGTTCCGGAAGAAGTTGAGCGGTTCATGGGACACCTTGCCGACCAGATTCTTTCTTCACGTTTTACCCTGCACCCCATTGAACTGGCAGCTATGGCACACAAACGCCTGCTTGATATTCACCCATTTACCGCTGGAAACAGCAGAATTTGCCCGGCTCCTGATGAATCTTATCCTGATGAATTCTGGATATGGAGTGGTGTCGATTCCTCCTGCCCGGCAGGAGGACTATATCAATGCGCTGTCCGATTCCCGGAGGATGAATGATATGGAGCCATTTTCCAAGCTGATTGCAGAATGCGTCATTGAAGCGGAGAGGGAGTACTGCCGGCTGTTAAAATTATAAGAGCGCCGTTTTTATATTCTTTCCCGTGAACCCTTTGAATAAGGTATATTCCGCTCCCGGACCAGACTGTCCCACAATCCTCTTTTATATAGTCTGGCGGTGGGAGCACCTATTTTATATTTGTTTATAACAGGAAAAATTTAAGTTATTGCGTCAGTGTAGCAGTAGTGCTATAATGGGAAAGATAAAAAATTGGGATACAAGAGAGAAGTGGAGGATTATATGGAAAGTAAGAGAATCATTCAGGTGGAAGAGAAAGTGCCATTTAACATGTTGGTGCCTTTGAGTATCCAGCATATGTTTGCAATGTTTGGAGCGTCCGTCCTGGTACCTTTTATCTTTGGAATCAATCCTGCAGTTGTACTGCTTATGAATGGGATTGGAACATTATTATTTATTTTTATCACAAAAGGAAAAGCACCGGCATACTTAGGCTCCAGTTTTGCGTTTCTTGCACCGGCAGGAATTGTTATCAGCAAATGGGGCTATAATTATGCCTTGGGCGGTTTTGTCGCAGTAGGAATTGCGGGATGTGTTCTGGCTTTGATTATTTATAAGTTTGGGTCAGACTGGATTAATATTCTACTGCCTCCCGCAGCTATGGGACCGGTTGTTGCACTGATTGGTCTGGAACTGGCGGGAACGGCGGCTTCCAATGCAGGGCTTAAAGATGAGATGATTGACATAAAAAATGTCATTGTTTTTCTGGTAACGCTGCTGACAGCAGTGCTTGGCTCTGTATTATTCCGCAAGTTCTTATCTGTGATTCCTATTCTGGTAGCCATCATTGTATGGGATATGCGGCGTCTCGTCTTATGTGGCATTGTAAGTTTTGATGCAGTCAGCGCTGCTACATGGCTGTCAATTCCAAATTTTGCAATTCCGAAATTTAAATGGGAGGCAATCATTATTATCCTTCCTGTGCTTCTGGTAGTCACATCGGAGCATATTGGGCATCAGATTGTGACAAGTAAGGTGGTTGAGAGAGACTTGATAAAAGATCCCGGACTTCACCGCTCCTTGCTGGGAGAGATATATCTACTACACTTTCAGGTCTTGTAGGGTCCGTGCCAACTACCACATATGGAGAAAATATCGGGGTTATGGCGATGACAAAGGTATACAGCGTCTATGTAATAGGAGGGGCAGCGGTACTTTCTATTATCTGTTCTTTTATAGGGAAGATGACTACTTTAATTAATACCATCCCAGGGCCGGTTATCGGCGGTATTTCATTCCTGCTGTATGGAATGATTGGGGCATCCGGCATCCGTATTCTGGTCGACGCACAGGTGGATTATGGAAAATCAAGAAACATGGCTATGACGTCTGTTATCTTTGTTACAGGTCTTTCAGGAGTTTCTGTACAGTTTGGAGCGGTTAGCGGTTCTAGGGATGGTTCTCGCATGTGTGGTAGGTATGCTGATGGGACTGTTGTTTTTCATACTGGACAAGCTGAAATTGACAAATGACAGGGAGAATTAGGAAAAAGGGGAATTTGTATAATTGCATATAGTAAGGAAAGTGAGTTATCAATATTTCCTGATATAGAAAACCCTGGCGGCTGGATACAGTAGATTTCTGTGTTCGGCCGCCAGGGTTTTTGATAATACGATAATACGTTATCTAATTAAAATTTGATGATTTTACATGTATGCTTTGAGTAGGGCAGTAAAACCTTTAGAATATCGTTTGTTTTTACTTTCATATACCCTGTGGTAGTTCCATCACTACATCCATAATATTCACTGTCTGCGACATCCTGATCGAAAACGACCTGTATAGTTTTCTCCCAGTCTGTAAGCGCACTGAAAACAGTTGCAGCTCCTATTTTTGTTCCTAATATCTCCTCAAACAGGCTTTTGGTGCGAATGAAACTCTGGAGATACCAAGTGTTTCACAAAACTTTTTAGTGTCAAATGGTTTTTCACCCGTTGTAACAAAAAGATAAAATAAAGTTTTCTTTTTATTGCATAAGAATAGTGTCTTAACCATTTCCAGTATTTAGTTTCTCGTTAATCAGAACGCAGTCTTCCATTGAGATTGCTTCGTCTGTATCCACTCTTTCAAAAGGTATTTTGAGCTGTGCCAGAGTTTTGTACACTTCTTTTTGTACTTCGGTTGTAAACTGTGATGGTGCCTCCATTGTTCTAAAAATCTCACTTATATAAAACATATCAATCTCCTTCTCAATTGTTCTTAGTTTTCAGTTAGACATTGAATGCCAAGTACAAGTGAAATGTATTTCTTACTTTTCGTCGGCTAAGCGCACAATACATCTCAGATGTACTTAACACTTAGCGCGGGGAGGCAGATTTGCGGTTGATGAAAATATCGCAATTGTACAATAATCAGTGATCTTTATTTGTCTCCTTTATTTACTTCTTGCATTTTCATGGCGCGGACTTTGAGTGACAGTCCAAACAGATTAATAAATCCATCTGCATCGTGGTGGTCATAAAGGTCACCAGTTGTAAAGCTTGCCAGTGATTCGCTGTAGAGTGAGTATGGAGAGGTTGTTCCGGCTTTGATGATGTTTCCTTTGTACAGTTTGAACTTTACTTCTCCTGTCACATACTGCTGTGTCACATCTATAGATGCCTGAAATTGCTTCGCGCAGTGGTGTGAACCATTTTCCTTCGTAAACAATCTGTGCAAATTTATTGCCCATTTCTTTCTTTTACTCCATAGGTGGGAGCGGTCCAGAACCAGTTCTTCCAGCTGGTCATGGGCTTCCATAAGGATAGTTCCGCCCGGTGTCTCATATAGACCACGTGATTTCATGCCGACAACACGGTTTTCCACGATATCTACGATACCAACACCATGTTTTCCGCCGAGGACATTCAGTTCTGCGATGATTTCTGAAACTTTCATTTCTTTCCCGTTCAGGCTCTTAGGAATACCAGCTTCAAATGTCATTGTCACATATCTCCCCCTGGTCAGGTGCTTTTTCAGGAGATAACGCCCAAAACTAATAAGTCGTCATAATTTGGCTCGCAGGCCGGGTCTTCCAGTTCAAGGCCTTCATGGCTGATGTGCCACAGGTTGCGGTCGCGGCTGTAGCTGTGTTTGGAATCAAATGGCAGATCAATGCCTGGTGCCGATGGCAGAGTATTCAATTTCATCTTCACGTGACTGCATGGTCCACACGTCAGTCATTCTCCAGGGAGCGATGATTTTCAGGTCTGGAGCGAGAGCTTTGATTCCAAGTTCAAAACGAATCTGGTCATTTCCCTTTCCTGTAGCGCCGTGACAGATAGCAGTAGCGCCTTCTTTGCGTGCAACTTCAACCAGTCTCTTAGCGATGATAGGACGTGCCATAGAAGTTCCCAGCAAATATTTATTTTCATAGACAGCGCTTGCTTTTACACATGGCATAATATATTCATCACAAAATTCATCGATAATATTTTCTATATATAATTTAGAAGCGCCGGATAATTTTGCTCTTTCTTCGAGTCTGTCGAGTCGTCGCCCTGCCCGCAGTCGATGCAGCAGCAGATTACATCATAATCAAATTTTCCTTTAACCAGGGGATGATTGCGGTGTATCAAGTCCTCCTGAATATGCCAATACAACTTTTTCTTTACTCATTTCATTTGCTCTGAATAAATGCATTTCATTTATTTTTACTTTTGTCTGACTTCATCTATTATCCACAGACTAAACAGAGTAATTATTTAGCAGATGACACATGAATGTGGAGCTATAAATAAGCTACCAAATACTATACACTATATTTTATAATTATGCAATACAAAAGGTAAAAAATTTCATTTTATGCATAATAATTAATTGTATATGCATAAAAACACCTATAATATGCATGCGTTCTGCATAAAAATCATTGCGGGTGAAAGAGTGCGGATTATCGTTCTATTTTAACCGGATTGGATTGCGATGAATTTTTAGCTATAGAAAACTTCACCTGTTAGTAGTATAATTATATTATGACTGAACGCGAATGAATAGTAAGGAGCTAATGATGATTTATTTTAACTGTGACTACAATGAAGGTGCCCTATCCACAGGTGTTGGACAGGCTATGTGAGACAAACATGGAACAGACAGCCGGATATGGAGAAGATGCCTACTGCCGTCAGGCATGTGAGGTTATCAGGGGGCTTCTGCAAAAACGAAGAGTTCGGACGTTCACTTTTTGTCGGGAGGCACGCAGGCAAACTTGACAGTAATTGAGGCTGCCCTGCGTTCCCACCAGGGAGTGCTGGCGGCTGAATCAGGGCATATTAACGTACATGAAACAGGGGCAATTGAGTCTGTCGGCCATAAGGTGCTGACAATTCCGTCGAAAGATGGCAAAGTGACAGCCCGACAGGTAGAAATGATATATCAGAGTCACGTGGAAGATGAAAGTTTTGAACACATGGTGCAGCCTAAGATGGTATATATATCTAACCCGACAGAGTTAGGGACGATTTACACAAGGGCGGAACTGGAAGAGCTTTCCGCAGTCTGCAAAAAGAATGGACTGTATTTGTTTATGGATGGCGCACGTCTTGGATATGGACTGACGGCAGAGGGAAATGACCTGGATTTAGCTGTAATATCCAGATTATGCGATGTTTTTTATATTGGAGGTACAAAAGTAGGTGCTTTATTTGGTGAGGCTGTGGTTATCTCAAACCCTACGCTTAAGGAAGACTTCCGCTATATCATCAAGCAGAAGGGGGCAATGCTGGCGAAAGGAAGGCTTCTTGGAATACAGTTTCTTGCGCTCCTGGAAAATGGGCTTTACTTTGAAATTGCAAAGAGGGCAAATGCGCTGGCGGAGGAAATACGCAGTGCATGCAGGATGGCAGGATATCCGTTTTTTATTGAAAGCACTACAAATCAGATATTTGTGGTGATACCGGATGAAAAACTGGATGAGCTGCGGAAACGATACACATTTTCCTATCAGCAGCGCATAGATGAGACTCACAGCGCAGTGCGCTTCTGTACAAGCTGGGCGACCTCCGAGGGAAATGTAAAGCAGCTTACGGAAGATTTGCAACCTTAAGGATGGAATTTTCAAAGAAAGGAAGAACAGGATATGAATAATTTTGAGTATTATGCACCGACAAAAGTAGTTTTTGGAAAAGAGACAGAATCAGAAGCAGGAAACTTGATTGGGGGGTATAATTGTAAAAAAGTGTTGGTTCATTACGGTGGAGGAAGTGTGAAGAAATCCGGACTTCTGGACAGAATCTGTGCTTCTCTGGATAAATCCGGCATTCAATATGTTACTTTGGGTGGTGTTGTGCCAAACCCACGCCTGTCTCTTGTCTATGAGGGAATAGATCTGTGCAGCAAGGAAGAGGTTGACTTTATCCTGGCTGTGGGCGGAGGCAGTGTAATAGATTCCGCAAAAGCGATCGGGTATGGTGTAACCAATCCTGGGGATGTGTGGGATTTCTATGACAAAAAGAGGGAAGCAGAAGCATGTCTGCCCATCGGAGTTATCCTGACTATCGCGGCAGCAGGCTCTGAGATGAGTAATTCTTCTGTTATCACAAAGGAAGAGGGATGGATAAAGAGAGGATATGGAAATGATTTTTGCAGACCCAAATTTGCAATTATGAATCCAGAGCTGACTATGACTTGCCGGAATACCAGACTATGAGCGGCTGTGTTGATATTATGATGCACACAATGGAGCGCTATCTGAATCGGGCGGAAAATATGGAGATGACAGACGGAATCAGTGAACATTTGCTGCGCACTGTGATGAGAAACGCACAGATTCTTTTCAATGATCCCAATAATTATGAGGCGAGAGCGGAAGTGATGTGGGCTGGAAGCCTTTCTCATAACGGTCTGACAGGATGTGGGACAGACGGCGGAGACTGGGCTACCCACCAGATAGAGCACGAGCTGGGAGGCATGTATGACGTGGCCCACGGTGCAGGGCTGGCAGCGGTCTGGGGGAGCTGGGCAAGATATGTTGTTTCAGAAAGACCAGAGCGATTCGCTCAACTTGCAGTAAATGTAATGGGAGTGGATGCCGGGGACAACCATATGGAGACGGCTTTAAAAGGCATTGAGGCCATGGAGGATTTCTACCGCTCTATAAATATGCCTACATCTCTGAGGGAACTGGGGGGTAGAGCCCACAGAGGATGAGATGAGAGAAATGGCACAAAAATGCAGTTTCTGGGGCAGAAGAGTAATTGGCTGTGTAAAAGGCCTGGAGGCAGATGACATTTTCCAGATTTATCAGAAAGCAAGATAAAAAATTCTTGACAAATAATAAAATATAAGTAAAATAAGACAAAACAGGAGAAATGATAAACACACATACATGATTGGAGTTGTAGTAATGAGAGCAAAGCATAATAATTTTGATATCATGAATCAGTTTCATCATACTCTGCCGCTTGCTGACAGTGTTGTTTTTGTGCCGTGCGTTCCGAGTCCCTTTGGGGTATTGCATAGTATAAAAATGAATATGGGCAGTTAAGAGGATATCGTTGTGCTAATCGTTTGGTGTGGATAGAATACAAAGGATGGAGGTATAGCAGTATACTCCCATCCTTTTTCTGTAGAAATTCTATAACAAAATAAAACGGGAGAGGAAGGTAATAATATCTGTCTCTCCCGTTTTTATTTCATAGAAATATTGAAAGCCTGCGATTTGGCATCTGAATATATGCGGTGGACTGCAGAGTCCACATGAGGAGAAAGGTGGAACATTATGGAGAGGAAAGAGCTTCTGGAAGGAAAGAAAAGAATTGTGATTAAAGTAGGAACAACAACGATTACACATGATGAAACGGGGAATATTAATTTAGAGAAGCTGGAAAAATTTGTGAGAATTTTAATTAACCTGCGCAATAAAGGCAAGGAAGTAATTGTTGTCTCTTCAGGAGCTGTGGGAATTGGCAGAAATGTGCTGGGACTGGGGCAAAGACCTGAGACTGAGGCTGAAAAACAGGCATGCGCGGCGGTAGGGCAGGGAAGACTTATGATGATTTATGAGAAACTATTTAATGAATACAGCCAGTTGACTGCTCAGATTCTTCTGACAAAAGAATCCATTACAAATGAAGAGTGCAGGAAACATGCCAGACAGACATTTGACGAATTGTTCCGCATGAATGTGGTTCCTATTGTAAATGAGAATGATGCAATATCAGTGGACGAATTATCCTATGGAAACTTTGGGGACAATGATACTCTGGCTGCTTATGTGTCGAAGCTGGTCAATGCCGATTTGCTGATTCTGATGTCTGACATTGAAGGGCTGTACACAGACGACCCAAAGCAGAATCCAAACGCCAGGTTTATTCACACGGTTGCGGCTATTGACGGGCAGCTGGAGAAAATGGCAAAGGGAGCTTCAAGTAATATGGGAACCGGGGGAATGACGACGAAAATTGCCGCGGCAAAGATTGCGACTGCCTCGGGGGCAGATATGGTGATTGCCAATGGAAAGAATATTTATTCAATTAATGATATTATGGCGGGCAAGAAGATTGGTACTTTGTTTTTATCCAGGCAACATGAACAGGAGCTGGAGTATGAACTTGTCTCCGGAAAGGGCACAATATCGAAGACAGGTGAAAAATCAGAAAAGAGAAGCTCCGATAAACAGAATGGGAGGAAGTTATGGACAGTTATATGGAAACCTTAGGTAGCCGGGCGAAGGCTGCATCAAGAGAAGCAGGAATTCTGGGGGCAGAGGAGAAGAATAAAGGCCTGTTGTCTGTTTCAGAGGAATTATGTTACGAAATGGATGATATTTTACTCGCAAATCAAAAGGACGTGCAGGCGGCGGAGGAAAGCGGGATGAAAAGCTCGCTTGTGGACAGGCTTCTTCTGACAGAACAGAGAATTAAAGATATGGCTGCGGGGCTGCGGCAGCTCCGCGTCCCTGGAGGACCCTGTGGGGGAAGTTCTCACTATGAGAAACAGGCCGAATGGTCTGAGAATAGGGAAACGAAGAGTACCCATAGGGGTTGTGGGGATTATATATGAATCCAGACCGAATGTCACCTCGGATGCTTTTGGGCTGTGTTTTAAAACTGGAAATGCAGTGATACTCCGGGGAGGAAGTGATGCAATCAACTCCAATAAGGCAATCGTACATGCTGTAAAGGAAGGACTGCGCAAAGCCAAACTGCCTCAGGATTTGATTCTTCTTGTGGAAGATACAAGCAGAGAGGCAGTGTATGAGATGATGACTCTGCATGGTTCTATTGATGTGCTTATACCCAGGGGCGGGGCAGGTTTGATTTCCAATGTGGTTCAAAACAGCACCGTTCCGGTGATTGAGACCGGGACAGGGAACTGTCATATATATGTGGATGAGTGGGCTGACCTGAATATGGCGGCAGATATCATAGAGAATGCCAAAACACAGAGGACAGGAGTGTGCAACGCCTGTGAATCTCTTGTCGTGCATGAGCGGGTAGCGCGCCAGGCAATTCCTGTGATAGTCAACCGTTTGAAATTGCATCAGGTGGAGATTCGGGGAGATGAGAAGGCCTGTGCCTACAGTGAGGAAATTGTACCTGCACAGGAAGAGGATTGGGCGTCAGAATATCTGGACTCAATTATTTCTGTGAAGGTTGTGGATTCAATAGAGGCGGCCATAAGTCATATTAATAAATATAACACAGGCCACTCTGAGGCCATTATTACTGGAAATTATGAAAATGCACTTCGGTTTCAGGATGAGGTTGATGCCGCTGCCGTATACGTAAATGCATCCACCCGCTTCACGGATGGTTTTGAGTTCGGATTTGGGGCAGAAATCGGAATCAGCACCCAGAAATTACATGCCAGGGGACCTATGGGGCTGGAAGCTTTAACCACATATAAGTATATTATTTTTGGGGACGGACAGATAAGAGAATAAAAAATAGAAAACGACACTTGCATAATATTCATAAAAGATGTATAATTATGCAAGTGTCGTTTTTGCAATTCATTACAATCCGGCCATATGCAGAGATTCAAATATATCTTACTGCGGGTGGCTTGCTACTTTACTTCATAATTGAAGTGATATATTATAGTACTAGTATGAATGCATACAGGCAGTATTTTACTTCAGGCTGCTTTATAGCCGGGAGGAGAAATGGCATCATTGAATTGCCGTGACAGTTTAAGAAAGAGAAGGGCGGGATACATATGGTAAAGGCAGGAATTATTGGTTCAACCGGATATGCGGGTGGAGAGCTTGTGCGGCTCTTAGCAGCGCATAAAGATGTGGAAATTGTCTGGTATGGATCAAGAAGTTATATAGATAAGAAATATGCAGATGTATATCGAAATATGTTTGAGATTGTGGACGATGTGTGCATGGATGACAATATGGAAGAACTGGCATCTCAGGTGGATGTGATATTTACAGCGACCCCTCAGGGGCTTTGTGCATCTCTTATAAATGAAGAAATTTTGTCAAAAGTGAAAGTTATTGATTTGAGCGCAGATTTTAGAATTAAAGATGTTGCAACATACGAAAAATGGTATGGACTGGAGCACAAGAGTCCTCAGTTTATTCAGGAGGCTGTCTATGGTTTGTGTGAGATTAACCGGGAGGATGTGAAGAAAGCCAGACTGGTGGCCAATCCGGGGTGCTACACAACCTGCTCTATCCTGACAGTATATCCTCTGGCAAAAGAAGGTATGATAGATATGGATACATTAATTATTGACGCAAAGTCGGGCACATCAGGGGCTGGAAGAGGCGCAAATGTTTCCAATCTTTACTGTGAAGTAAATGAGAATATCAAAGCTTACGGTGTGGCGACACACAGACATACCCCTGAGATTGAGGAACAGCTGGGATATGCGGCAGGCCAGGAGGTTCTGCTGAATTTCACTCCTCATCTGGTTCCTATGAACCGAGGCATACTTGTGACGGGATATGCAAAACTAAAAAAAGATGTCACCGATGAAGAGATAAAGGCAGTCTATGATAAGTATTATGGAAATGAGAAATTTGTCCGGGTTCTGGAAAAAGATATATGCCCTGAAACAAAATGGGTGGAGGGCAGCAATTATGTGGATGTCAATTTCAAAATCGACAGGAGAACCGGGCGCATCATTATGATGGGGGCAATGGACAATCTTGTGAAAGGTGCGGCGGGGCAGGCGGTTCAGAACATGAACCTGATGTTCGGGCTGAGAGAGACAGAAGGACTAGAACTCATCCCAATGTTCCCATGACCGATAGTGATTGGCGAGGTGTTTTCGAGCCTAGCACGTAGGTCGTTCCTTGAGATTAGCGAGGTATTATGGAGCTTGAGAAAGGAACTTCTATAGCTGACAGTGATTGGCGAGGTGTTTTCGAGCCTAG
Organism: Muricomes sp.; assembly: GCA_049840515.1. Classification (GTDB taxonomy): domain Bacteria; phylum Bacillota; class Clostridia; order Lachnospirales; family Lachnospiraceae; genus Muricomes. Next base: position 233,070 of record JASGKW010000011.1, read on the forward strand.
CACGTAGGTCGTTCCTTGAGATTAGCGAGGTATTGTCGAGCTTAGAGAAAGGAATTTCTATAGCTGATAGTGATTGGCGAGGTGTTTTCGAGCCTAGCACGTAGGTCGTTCCGTGGGACTAGCGAGAGGAACTTCTTTGTAAATAATAAGTACTGCGAGGAAAAATATGATTCGGATTATGACGATAGATGATTACGATGGCGTGTATCATTTGTGGAAAAAGATAAAAGGGTTTGGCCTGCGGAGCGTGGATGATTCGCGGGAAGGTGTGGAGCGGTTTCTCAGAAGAAATCCATCTACCAGCATTGTGGCGGAGGAAGACAGCAAAATTGTGGGAAGCATTTTGTGCGGTCATGACGGGCGAAGAGGCTGTCTGTATCATGTCTGTGTGGATGAGGTGTACCGCAGGCGGGGAATCGGAAAAGATATGGTTGTAAAGGCGATGGAGGCATTGAAAAATGAAGAAATCAGCAAGGTTTCCCTGATTGCTTTTACAAAAAATGATGTGGGAAATGCCTTCTGGAATACCATTGGCTGGACCCAGAGATTGGACTTGAATTATTATGATTTTGCGTTGAATGAGGAAAATATCACTGCTTTTAATGAGCAGAATTAGGGTAAATTAGCGAAAAATTTTATTGGAAATCACTATAAGCAGAAAGGAAATGGAATATGGAAATGGTAAAAGGCGGAGTGACCGCGGCTAAAGGGTTTGAGGCAGCATCAGCGGCTGCAGGGATTAAGTATCAGAACAGGACAGACATGGCACTTATTTATAGTAAGAAACCATGTAAGACAGCAGGAACATTTACAACGAATATTGTAAAAGCAGCACCTGTTAAATGGGATAAAAAAGTTGTACAGAGCGGAATCAAATCTCAGGCAATTATTGTAAACTCAGGTATCGCCAATGCATGCACCGGGGAGGAAGGATACAGCTACTGCGAGGAAACAGCCAATGCGGCGGCAAAAGCACTGGGAATTGAGGCAGAGGGCGTTCTGATAGGTTCCACCGGTGTCATAGGAATGCAGCTGCCTATGGACAAGCTGAAAGAAGGTATTTTGAAACTTTCTGCCAATAAAAATGGTTCTGAGGAGAATGGTACACTGGCGGCCAAGGCAATTATGACAACGGACACCTTCCAGAAAGAGATTGCCGTTTCAATTCAGATAGGAGATAAGACTGTCACTATAGGGGGGATGGCAAAAGGGTCAGGCATGATTCACCCTAATATGTGCACAATGCTTTCTTTCATTACAACAGATGCTGTTATTTCAAAAAAAGCATTGCAGAGGGCGTTGAGTGAAGATGTGGAAGACACTTACAATATGATATCTGTGGATGGGGATACATCAACAAATGACACTGTGCTTCTTCTTGCAAATGGAATGGCAAAGAATGAAAAAATAAAATATGGCACAGAGGATTACGAAAAGTTTGCAGAAGCTCTTCATGTGATAAATGAATATCTTGCTAAGAAAATAGCTGGTGACGGAGAAGGTGCAACTGCTTTATTTGAGGTGAAGGTGACGGGAGCGTCCACAAAAAAACAGGCTAAAACACTTGCAAAGTCAATTGTATGCTCAAACCTGACGAAGACTGCCATTGCCGGACATGATGCAAACTGGGGACGTATTTTATGCGCGATGGGCTACTCCGGCGCAGAATTTAATCCAGAGAAGGTGGATTTATTCTTTGAAAGCAAGGCAGGTCGAATTCAGATTATAGAGAATGGTACTGCTGTAGGCTACAGCGAGGAAAAAGCAACGGAGATACTGTCTCAGCCTGAGGTCACAGCGGTGGCGGACATTAAGGAAGGTGCAGAGAGTGCCTGTGCGTGGGGATGCGATTTGACCCATGGTTATATCGACATCAATGCAGATTACCGGAGTTAAGGAGGAATAGAAATACTATGGACAAAAATATGCAGCAGTATCTGGACAAGGCACAGGTGTTAATTGAGGCACTCCCCTATATACAGCGGTTTAACCGAAAAATCATTGTAGTAAAATATGGCGGAAGTGCCATGGTTGACGAGGAGCTGAAACGGCAGGTTATTGAAGACGTCACCCTGTTAAAACTGGTTAGATTTAAACCTATTATCGTACATGGCGGGGGCAAGGAAATCAGCCGCTGGGTGGGCAAGGTTGGCATGGAGCCAAAGTTTACAAATGGGCTGCGTGTTACAGATGAAGATACAATGGAAGTTGTGGAGATGGTTCTCGGCAAGGTGAACAAAAGTCTGGTTCAGTTGGTGGAAGAGCTGGGAGTCCGTGCAATCGGAATCAGCGGCAAGGACGGCGGCCTGTTGAAAGTTGACAAGAAACTTTCAGACGGCGCAGATATCGGGTTTGTAGGTGAAGTAAAACAGGTAAATGGAGATATTCTCTATGACCTTCTTGAAAAAGATTTTCTGCCTATTATTTGTCCGGTAGGCCTGGACGATGAATATAATACCTATAACATCAATGCGGATGATGCGGCCTGTGCTATTGCCCGGGCGATGAAAGCGGAAAAGCTGGCCTTTCTGACAGATATAGAAGGTGTTTATAAAGACCCGAATGATTCCAGAACTTTAATCTCAAGAGCTCAAGGTGGATGAAGCACGGAAACTGATGACCGACGGCTACATAGGAGGCGGAATGCTGCCCAAGCTTCAGAACTGCATTGATGCTATAGAAAATGGTGTTTCAAGGGTTCATATTCTGGACGGCAGAATTGCACATTGTCTGTTGCTGGAAATCTTTACAAACAGAGGAATCGGAACCGCAATTTTGGGCGGCGAGGAAAGCAGGTATTATCATGATGAACAGTAAAGTACAGGCAGGGCTGGATAACCTGCTTCAGGTATACAACCGTTTTCCTGTTGTTCTGGACCACGGGGACGGAATGTACGTGTACGACGCGGATGGGAAAAAATATCTTGATTTTGCAGCAGGTATTGCGGTTACAGGTCTGGGGCATAATCAGAAAGAATTGAATGAAGCATTGAAAGCGCAGATTGACAAATTATATCATACTTCCAATCTCTACCATCATGAAAACATTGGTGAGGCGGCACTGGCATTGAACAAGGCATCAGGCATGGACCGGGTGTTCTTTACAAACAGCGGCAGCGAGGCCAATGAAGGGGCAATGAAAGCGGCCAGACGGTACGCCTATACGAAGCAGACCGGACGGTATGAGTTTATTGCCATGGAAAATTCTTTTCACGGCAGGACCTTTGGCTCTGTATCTGTAACCGGCCATGATTCATACAGAGAGCCTTTTGAACCGGTACTTCCGGGGGTGCGCTTTGCGAAATTCAATGACCTGGAGAGCGTGAAGGCACAAGTAAATGACAAAACCTGCGCGATTATTCTGGAACCACTTCAGGGTGAGGGCGGAATTAATCTTGCCACCCAGGAGTTTATGGAGGGAATACGCAAAATCTGTGATGAAAATGATATTCTCATGATTTGTGATGAAATCCAGTGTGGAATGGGGCGAACAGGTGCGATGTTTGCCTGGCAGGGCTTCGGCGTAAAGCCAGATATTATCACGATGGCAAAGGCAATTGGAAACGGATTTCCGGTGGGAGCTTTCGCTATGACGGAGAAGGTGGCAGAATATTCTTTAAAACCAGGGGACCATGGTACAACCTACGGAGGAAATCCTCTGGCATGCACGGCGGTAAAGGCAGTTCTGGAGATTTTTGAAAAAGAGCACATTTTAGAGCATGTAAATCAGATTTCTCCTTACCTGACAAAGCGTATGGATGAACTGGCTGATAAATGGGATTGTATTGTACAGAGAAAAGGAAAAGGCCTGATTCAGGGGCTGCAGTTTAATATACCTGTGTCAGAAGTGCTTCAAAAGGCAGTGGAGGAAGGTCTGCTGCTGATTCAGGCAGAGGGGAATGTAATCCGGTTTGTTCCGCCGCTGATTTTAGAAGAAAAACACATTGATGAAATGGTGGAGAGGCTGGAAAGAGTCTTGTCCAATTAAAACATAGGGCTTTAAAATACAAAGCCAAACTTGCATAAGCAAATAAAAACCAATCACATCGGGCATACTATTTTACAAAAACAGGAGGTATGAGGATATGATTGGTTTTTTTATTGCCCTGTTATCTGGTGCTCTTATGAGTATACAGGGAGTATTTAACACACAGGTAACAAAGACAACGGGAATGTGGGTCGGCAACGGATGGGTTCAGCTTACCGCATTTCTTGTCTGTATAGTGGCATGGTTCTTTACGGGCAGAGAGAGTATTGCTGCAATTGGAAAGGTAGATCCCAAATATATGCTGCTGGGAGGGGTGATTGGCGCAGGCATCACCTGGACTGTAATAAAAAGTATTGCTGCCTTAGGCCCGGCAAAAGCAGCTCTTTTGATTGTGATTGCCCAGTTGATTGTGGCCTATGTGATTCAGACTCATGGGCTTATTTGGAGTTGAAAAAGAGCCTCTGGAATGGAGGAAAGTGGGCGGTCTGGTTTTGGCGCTCATAGGAATTGCCATTTTCCAGTGGGAGTGATAATGATTTCTATATGCATTTAATAAAAATGTAACAAAAACGTAAAAATATCTATTGTAATTTAAACTATTATTCGTTACAATATTAATGTCCGGCGAGGGGATTCCATACAGCCTGAAGACTGTGAGGGAATTATGAAGGACAGAAAAAATGCAGGAATCCGTAAGTTTTTATATGTAATTTTTGCCTCAGTGATACTGGCGGCAGGATGTAGCAGGGACAAGGCGGATGATTTGACTGAGTTGGAGTCGGGGCAGACCGCTGACGGGAAATTGGAGACAGCAGAAGAATCATCAGAACATGATGCAGGAAGTACAGGCGAGAACCATGTACAGAAGCAGAAAGAATCTGAGATGGTTTTTGTGTATGTCTGTGGTGCGGTGAAGGCTCCGGGAGTATATGAATTGACTGGCGACGCCAGGGTATATGAAGCAGTTGCAATGGCCGGCGGTGTAACAGAAGCTGCGGCAGGGGATGCTGTGAACCAGGCAAGAGTGGTTGCAGACGGGGAGCGCATTTATATACCTACGGCCCAGGAAGTGGAAAAAGGGATTGTAGACGGCTATACGCCGGAAGTAACAGGGACGGATAGAAAGACAGAGGGAAAGATAAATATTAATACGGCTTTAAAAGAGGAACTCAAGACTCTGCCGGGAATCGGAGATGCAAAGGCAGACAGCATTATTTCTCACAGGGAATCTAACGGACCATTTCAGTCTGTCGAGGATTTGATGTTGATTGAGGGAATCAAAGAGGGAGTATTTGATAAAATAAAAGATAGGATTACAGTATAACTCTGCAGCGGTATTACTGTTGCAGAGTGACTGGCAAACCTCAAGGTGGATGCATGGACATCCATTTTGATTTTGGGGAACCGGTATATCATGGGGTAAGGGAAGAAGAGTATGGGCAAAAAGAAAATCTTAGTAGTGGATGATGAAAAATTAATCGTAAAAGGGATTCGTTTTAGTTTGGAGCAGGACGGCATGGAGGTTGACTGTGCCTATGACGGCGAGGAGGCACTGGAATATGCCAGGAACTGTGAATATGACCTGGTTCTTCTGGATGTAATGCTTCCGAAGGTGGATGGATTTCAAATCTGCCAGCAAATCAGGGAATTCTCGGATATGCCTGTTGTCATGCTGACAGCAAAAAGTGAGGATATGGATAAGATTCTGGGGTTGGAATATGGCGCAGATGATTATATTACCAAACCTTTCAATATTCTGGAAGTAAAAGCACGTATCAAAGCTATCATGCGGAGAACTGCAAAGCGGGAAGAACCTGCAAACAGTCCGGTTATTGTGAAAGGTGCTATGCGTATTGACTGTGAGAGCCGCAGGGTGTTCATCGGCGAGCGTGAAATCAACCTGACTGCAAAAGAATTTGACGTGCTGGAGCTTTTGGCAATGAATCCAAATAAGGTGTACAGCAGGGAGAATCTTCTGAATCTGGTATGGGGATATGATTATCCGGGGGATGCCAGGACGGTGGATGTTCATATAAGACGTCTGCGTGAGAAGATAGAGAAGAATCCAAGCGAGCCCAAATATGTACATACAAAGTGGGGAGTTGGTTATTATTTCCAGGGATGATTTTCAGATTAAATACAAGTTTAAATATAATGGTAAATTTCTAAAAAGCCTGCGGTTCTGCATCATACTTTTGATCCTGGTGGTGTCTATGATACCATGCATCGCTGCCTACAGCGGGATTATCAAAGCTTATGAAAAGAGAGCCGTCTCTTTGCGGACCGCGGATATACAAAATCAATGTACAATTCTAAGTAATCAGCTGAACAGCTATAATTATCTGGCGGATACATCTTCCGAGGTTATCAACGCAAATTTAACCCAATTAACAAATATATATAATGGCCGGGTAATGATTGTGGACAAGGATTTACGGGTGATTAAAGATACTTACAGCCTGGATGAAGGCAAGACAATGGTATCTGAGGATGTCATCAAGTGTATGGAAGGCAGCAGTACAAATTACTACGACAAAGAGAACCGGTATATCGAGGTGACTTCTCCCATTATGGTGGGCAAATCCAAGGAAATATCGGGTGTAATGCTTGCCAGCGTCTCTACAGATACCATTGAAGACAGTCTGAAAATACTGCATACAAAGGGCGGCACCATTGTAGGTATCGTATTCGTGTTAATGCTTGGGTTGAGTCTTTTTTTGGCTTGGTGGGTTGTGAAGCCTCTCCACAGAATTACAGAATCTATTGAGGATGTGTCGGAAGGGTATGACGATGAGGTACTTCATGTGAATACCTTTACGGAGACGAGGCAGCTCTCTGAAGCTTTCAATAAGATGCTGGGCCGCCTGAAGCAGCTGGATGAGTCCAGGGAGGAGGATTTGTGTCCAATGTGTCCCATGAATTGAAGACACCGCTGACTTCCATGAAAGTGCTGGCGGACTCCCTTTTAGCTCAGGAGGATGTGCCCATAGAATTATATCAGGAATTTATGGGGGATATTGCCAAAGAAATTGACAGGGAAAATGACATCATTACAGACTTGCTGACACTGGTCAAAATGGATAAGACTGCTCAGGATATGAATATTAAGCCAGTCAATATCAATGAGTTGATGGAGCTGATTTTAAAGCGCTTGAAGCCGATTGCCGAGAAGCAGAATGTAGACTTGGTTTTAGAGACATTCCGCCCTGTGACTGCGGAAATTGATGAGGTGAAACTGACGCTTGCATTTTCTAACCTTGTGGAAAATGCTATTAAATATAACCATGAGAACGGCTGGGTTCACGTTTCACTCAATGCAGACCACAAATATTTTTATTTGAAAGTGGCAGATTCAGGTATGGGAATACCTGAGAGTGACCAGGCACATATTTTTGAGCGTTTTTATCGTGTGGACAAGTCCCATTCCCGGGAAATCGGAGGTACCGGGCTTGGGCTTGCAATTGCAAGAAATGCGGTGATTGTACACAGGGGGTCTATTAAGGTGCACAGCAATGAAGGCGAGGGAACTACATTTACAGTTAGAATTCCGTTGACTCATGTTGTGTAAATCCTATTGCGGAGGTAGCATGCTATGAAAAGAAAAACAGCAGGAATGCTTTTAGCCCTGTTTTGCTCACTCCTTTTTCTGTCAGCCTGTGCCAAACGGACGGATGTAGGAGAAGGAGATTCTTATATATATTGTCTCAATTCTGACAGAACGGGTCTGATAAAGATTTCCTTTCAGGGAAAAGAGACAGAACCTGAAAAAGCAGCGAAAGAAATGCTGAAAGAGCTGGAAAAACCGGCAGAGGATATTGAATACACAGCGCCTGTTCCGAAAGGGGTCAAAGTAAATAAATGCAAGCTGGAGGGTGAGATTCTTTATCTTGATTTTAATGAAGAATATAAGAAGATACCACCTCTGGAAGAAAAGCTGGTGAGAGCTGCAATTGTAAAATCTATTGTAAAGATAGACGGAATCAGCGGCTTGTGGTTCACTGTTGAGGGTGTAGATTTAAGTGACAGTGACGGAAAAGTTATGGGCTATTTGAACGAGGATGATTTTGTGCAGAATACAGGTTCTTCTCTTAATTCTTATGAGACAGCAACTTTGACATTATATTTTGCGAATAAAACAGGGGATAAACTGGTTGCCCAGACCGTAGAGGCAAAATACAGCAGCAATATGTCAAAAGAAAAGCTGATTGTAGAGAAGCTGATGAAAGGGCCTAAGAAAAATACTGCATACCCCACAATGAATCCGGAAGTGAGTCTCTTAAGTGTTACAATTAAAGATGGGATTTGTTACGTCAACCTGGATGATGAATTTCTTAACGGAGAGATTGATGTAAAGCCGGAGATTACAATTTATTCTATCGTCAATTCTCTGGTGGAAGGAACCACAGCGGGAAAAGTTCAGATTACAGTAAATGGAGAAAGTAATATTTCTTATATGGAGACAGTTGATTTGACCCAGCCTCTCCAGGGGGATAAAAGCTGGGTGGAAAACGAGGGGGAAGAATGATAAAACGGCCTCTGTGTGCGGCCTCAGTTCTTTTTCTGGGTATACAGGTCATTCTTACCGGAGGGATTCACCTGACACCAGGCTGGAATCCCCTCCAGTCTGGAACAGGGCATAGAAGGAAAGGCTCCGGCAGATGTGGAGGGAACGGTTTACCGAAGGGAAGAAAGAACAGAGTACGATATATTATATTTGAAGAATAATCAAGTTCACTTAAATCATCAAATCTTTCAGGAATCTAAAATTCTAGTTTATATCAAAACAAAAAATCAAGCAAAAATTGGGAATCGAGTAAAACTTTCCGGTGAGGCAGGTGTGTTCGATGAAGCCAGAAATCCAGGAAACTTTAATCAAAAATTTTATTATAATAAAGATGGGGTACATGTCTATGTATGGGCGGAAGAACTGAAGGCCAGCGATTCAAACGTTTATGTCATTCAGGAAAATCTGGCTGTAATCCGCAAAGAATGGAAAAATATACTGATAAAATATATGGGTGAGTATTATGGAAACAGCATGAGCGCTATTATTCTGGGGGACAAGGGCGAACTGGATAACAGTGTGAAGGATTTGTACCAGAAGAGCGGGATAGGCCATATTCTTGCAATATCCGGTCTTCATATGTCCTTTTTGGGAAATGGTCTATACAGATTGCTGCGAAAAGCGGGGATACCCTTTTTGCCGGCGGGAGTGCTTGGAGGCTTATTTCTTCTGGCCTTTACTGTGATGACAGGTTTTGGGGTGGCAAGTCTTAGAGCTTTTATTATGTTTCTTGTGAGGATTGGCGCCGATATAACCGGGCGGGATTACGATTTGCCTACCAGCCTTGCGCTGTCAGCGGCGATAATTGCAGCATGGCAGCCGTTATATCTTTTTGACGCAGGTTTTCTGCTTTCCTATGGAGCTATGCTGGGAATTGCTGCGGTATCTCCCTGTCTGGAATTCTGTTTCCTGTCAGATAAAAAAGCCCGGTTTAAATGGGGTCAAACCTCAGCGTGGGAAGACCGGAGAATAAAATGTACGAGAGAATTCTGTTCCAGTCTGGCGGTCAATCTGACACTTCTGCCAATCATGCTTTATTTCTTTTTTGAATTTCCACCATATTCTATTTTCTTAAATCTCCTTGTGATTCCTTTAATGTCCATTATTATGGGAGCTGGTGTTGCAGGCTCACTGATAGTACTTGTAAGCAGTAAGGCAGGGGAAATTCTGCTCGTTTCCTGCAAAGCTGTGCTGTACATTTATGAGAAATCCTGTGCCATAAGCCTGAACTTTCCGGGCAGCAGGATTATAACAGGGCAGCCTGGGAAAGGCACCATGTTTTGTTACTATTTGCTCCTGTTGATATTCTGCATTTTTATATATGTATGTAAAAATGAGTATGAAAATAAGGAAGAAGTAAAAAGAAAGTGTTACCTCTTTCTGGGCGAAGGGGCAAAAAAGAGAATGCTTGTGAGTTTGTCTGTGATGGCAATGGTATGCGTTTTCATTGTCACAGTCCATTTTACCTATGAGAAAAAAGGAGAAATCAAGATTACAATGGTGGATGTAGGACAGGGTGATGGAATTTACATAAAGGGGCCTGAGGGGAGAAATTATTTTGTGGATGGGGGCAGCAGTGACGTCTCATCTGTAGGGAAATATAGAATAGAACCTTTTTTGAAATCTCAGGGTGTGGCAGTTCTGGATTATGCGTTCATTTCTCATGGAGATGCCGACCATATGAATGGAATGGAAGAACTGCTGGAAAACCAGAAAATGGGAATCCGCATAAAGACCCTTGTACTGCCGCCCGAAGAAGTACAGGACGATAAATTAAGAGAACTTGCAGCAAAAGCAGCCAGGAACCAGACACGCGTGGCGGTGATGAAAGCGGGCAATACACTGACAGAAAAGAATATGAAAATGACTTGCATGGCACCTGTGCCAGCATATAAAGGTGGTGCAGGAAATGCCGCATCCATGGTTTTAGCACTGGAATTTCAAGAGTTTGACATGCTCCTTACCGGAGATATAGAGGGAGAAGGAGAACAGCTTCTGGAAGAAAGCGGGGAATTAAAAAAATATGATGTCTTAAAAGCCGCCCACCATGGCTCCAAAAACTCAACCTCAGAAACATTTTTAAAACAAACAAAACCTGCAATTGCCTGGATATCGGCGGGGGTGGGAAATCAATACAAACATCCCCATAAAGAAACACTAAAAAGACTGGAAGAGGCGGGGAGCAGGATATACAGTACACAGCAAAGCGGAGCGGTGAGTCTGGTTACAGATGGAGAGAAGGCAGGAATCTCGCTTTATGTTAGAGATAAAGCTAAGTAGCAGATTAGCCTACATTTTGAATAGGGCAGACTCTGACAAAGATAAAAAAAAGCACACAAATGAGGTGGATATTTGAATGAAAATCAGATATAATACCTGTAACAAATGAGGGGCTTTAGAAGAGGAAGTGATAATATGTTGCCAATTAAAAAAAAAGAAATTTTGGAGAAAATATAGATTCCAGTGATAAATTAGAATTATATCGTCTGATTGGCAATGGGTACAGAGCTATGTAGCAGATGACTTGTTGGAAATGATTGGGATTCGAATGGCAGCTTTTGATAATTATAATATCTTTTATCTTTATGATAGTAAGGCAGATATAATACATATTATTCGGATACTTTATAATAAAGTAAATTGGAAGGATTTATTAAAATAAGCGTGTAAAAATAATGTGGGAAGTGCTGTGTATAGCTCCTTGAGGGCATAGCCTTCCCATATTATTTTTTTATATCACTATATCAGATTCCAGTAAGAGGAACGGGAATGATTCGTATCTAAGTCAAACGGTAATTGGCTATATGTGATAAACTTACAGAAAACATATGGAGGAAGAAATCATGAATATACAGGGTCAAGTGAAGAAATATTTGGAGTACTGTAAATATAGGAAGGAGCTGGATGATAAAACTTTGAAAGCCTATAGAATTGATTTGAGACAATATTTTGAATTTGTAGATAGTAATAACCCACAAAAAAGTGACATAGAGAGTTTTATTACGGATTTGCATAAAAAATATAAACAAAAGACTGTAAAAAGAAAAATTGCCAGTGTAAAGGCATTTTACAACTATTTAGAGGAAGAGGAAATTATTGAAGAAAATATATTCAGAAAAATTAAAATTAGATTTAAAGAAAAAGCTATTTTACCACGAATAATTCCAAGAAATGAAATAGAGTTGTTGTTAAAATACTTATACAAAAACAGGGACGGTTCGCGCACAACAAAGAAATTTTGGCTTAGAGATATTTCTGTGATTGAAACATGTTTTGCCACTGGGGCCAGAGTAAGTGAAATTTCAAATATTGAAAAGAAAAATGTTGATTTAGAGACTGGATTAATTCGTATTATGGGGAAGGGCGGAAAAGAAAGATATATTCAGATTGGCTCAAAAGACACTTTAAAACTTTTACAGAAATATTATAATGAAAATGCAGAAATGATTAATCAAAGTGGATACTTTTTTGTAAATCAAAGAGGAAAACGATTTTCAGAGCAATCTATCAGAATTATGCTGAGAAAATATACGAAACTTGCTGGCATAGAGCGTAATATCACCCCGCATATGTTCAGACATTCCTTTGCAACATATTTGATTGAGGAAGGTGCAGATATAAGTTGTGTTCAGGAACTTTTGGGGCATAGCTCCATAAAAACCACACAAATATATATTCATGTGGCCGCTCAGAAAAAGGCACAGATATTGCGAGAATTGCACCCAAGAAAGCACATGAAAATAGATATGGTAGCTTAAAGTAGAAAAAAGAAAATATATAAAATTTGACCGGCTGCAGGGCGGTCTTTTTGTCGTTAAACAATATGATGATTTGGGAGGGTTTTGTCATGAAAAGGTATAACACAGAAGAAAGAGATGGAAAATGAAGGAAGTATCTGATATAGTATTAAGAGTATTCAGTTATTGAATATACAGATAATTAGTAGTTATCCAACATAATTATAGGCATTTATTGGAGAGATTAGAAGTGAAACCAAAATTTTTAAATAGAGAAAAAGAATTCGAAAAATTAAAAACTACAATTAATCAGAAAAGTATTTTAGGTAAGGGAAGAATTATTTTATTATATTCGGAAGCGGGTATCGGAAAAGCAAGACTTGTTGAAGAGTTTGTGTCAAAATATTATCCATTATCATTGAAATTAGATGTGAAGACTCCTACTTCAAATAATGCAGTAACTCCTTCTTATTTCTATTTTAATGCAATATATTCTAAATTCAAGGAATATATAAGCCGGATTAATGGGCTAAATTTTTCCATTAGTATTGGTCTAAATCTAGGAGTTTTTTCAGCCACTCTTTCCGTGGATCAAATATCAGATATACCTAAAGACATTATAAAGAAAATACGTTTTATGCAGAAATTTTTCTCGAAATATGAACATGATGTTATTATTACCATGGAAAATGTTCAATCTATTGATGGGGAATCTCTGGAGATAATAAAATCTTTTTTAAAAGACTATTCTAATCTTTATATATTTATGCAATATACAACCGATTCTCATCATAATGCCAGTAATTTAATTAATCTTTTTGACTATCTGCGTGAATTTTCGGTTTTTAATTCACCAATTGAAATTAAAAAAATGACACCTAAGCATGTTTTACAAATTTTAAAGGATGTGACAGGAAATGATGAAAAGGAACTTCAATTTTCTGATTTTTATGTTAAATATAATGGTAATATAGACGAGCTGATAATATTTTTTCAAAATAAATCTGGGTTAGATTATTGTAACGATGTAGACAGTTCTGGTATAAGTCAAAAAATTTCAAAACAAGCTCGTTTCATTTTGTATGTTATATTGTTTTATGGCAAGGAAATATACATAGATGAGTTAAAAAATCTCTTATTGCGCTCTGAGAATCCTGCATGGAATGATAATAGAATATCTGATACCTTAGAAGAACTGGACAAATACCGTTTAATAGAAAGGGAAAATAACCAAATCCTTTTATCTGGATCAGTTATAAAAATGTTAGAGAATTTAACGTATACACCAATAGCATACACAGCATTTAAAATTGTAGAGGAGGACTGTCAGCAGAATCTTAGGAACTCGAATATTTGTATAGAATATATTTATAAATTACTTTATATGTATTTTCTATTTAATGATGAACGTATTGTTACTTTAATGCACTATATTAAGCAATATTTAATTGACACTAAAAGTATAAACAGGGTTATAGTGCAACTCGAAAAGATTTGTAATCATCAAAACTTCGACGTTTCCTTAAGAGAAAAAGTGATGCTAGGAATTGTAGATATTTTATATGCTGTAGGTGATATGGATATGGCTATAAAAAAATTACAAATAATTTTTCAAAATGATAACATACAACATGAAATGTTTATGTTGGCTTTGAAAGGTGCATTAAATATACATGATTTCGAAGAATATTATAAATTCATATATAATAAATATATAGATTATCCTAGAATAAGTTTATTTTGCAAATATATAAAACTCTACTATAAAATGAAACATAAAACTTCTAAAGACGCCAAAGAATATGCTGAAAAAGTTCTCAAATCGATTGAGTATACAAGTTATTTAGAATATTATTTTGTTTTAAAAAATTATTCCACTTATACAGATAACTATACTGCACTTAATCTACTTCAAGAATGTATAGATAAATTTGTTCTTCATAATAGAAAAGATTTGGCAATTAGAACAAAAATCACATTGGCTATGCGTCATGCTAATATTGGAAATTTAGATATTGCTAGAAATATTCTTAATCAAGCAGAACAAGAAAATGATTATGCTTGCCGTGAATGTTATTTTTTGAATAATATTTCAGTGATTGATATTTTAAGCCGTAATTTTAATGAAACTGTTGAAGAAAATTTAAAAAATGCCCTTTTATTTTTGCCATCTGAATATGAAAGAGGAATTATTTTATGTAATTTGCTTATATATTATTGTGAAACCAATAAATTAAAAAGTGCAGCCAATATTGCAACTGAATTGGAATATCCACAATATGCAAAGTATACTTTTGAACAATACAAACACATTATTCATTTTAACTTATACTATTATTATTCTTTGTCAGAAAATGAGGCTAAATTGCGATATCATTACTCAATTCTAAAAGAATTGTACAGCACAGCCCCACTAGATTTGAGAGATTATATGGATGCAACTTTATTTCATAAAAAAATTCTTCCACCAGACCATAGAAGGTTTTTTTATTCTAAATACCCTTACCGCGCTGATTATATTGGATATTGGCAATTGGAAGTACCTGACCTAAAAGAATATTATTTTAATGAATTTTCTATTAATAATAAAAACATTTCTGAATAATTGATGTCAAAGGATTCAAAGGATTTATAGACCCCTCCTGTTTTCCCCAAATAACAGTCAGGTGACAATTCTAGTATATATGCATTATTTTCAAAAACACGGCAATCAATACGCATAATCTCAGCCTTTTCAAAGGAACAAAATAGTTTATGTATTTTTTTCAAATCTTCCGGGAGAAGATAGCTGGTTGGACGAAGCTTATTTTCGTGCAATCCAGCTTTTTTTGCTTCATATCCCCAAATTTGTTCTTGAAAATAATCAATCCCATCAACTTCAATTCCTATTTCCTTTTCTAGAATAATTTTTTTACTATTTCCAAATAGTACCATTTCAACTTCATAACCTGGTATATACTCTTCTATTAAAACAGGTAAGTTTTGATATTCAAGTAGTTGCACTGTCAATTTTTTTGCGTCTTGATAAGTACTAACAAGATTATTATTGGAAATTCCATTTGACCCACCACCAAAATTAGGTTTGATTACAAGCGGTAATTTTAATGTATTTATTAATTCAAGTTCAAATGAATCATTTCTTCTGACCAAAATCCCCCTTGGTGTTTTCAAATCAAAATCTGTAATATATTTTTTGCTTAAATATTTATCATTACACAACATTTGAGTATATGAATCAGCACCTACAAATGGTATCTTATTGGTTTCACATAAACTTGGAATTAAAGATTTTGAATTTGGTGATGCAGAACCATAATAAGTGCTCAACACAACAGAATCTAAATGTCGACAAATATTATCGGAAAAATCTTTTGGATTATTATACATCACAACACAATTGCTTATTGATTTCAACACATCCATGATTTCTAATGCAATCTTTTTAGAGTTTCCTTCAATATTTTTCCTTTTTAAGGAAAACTCATTCTCTTTATCCCAAGGGTCTGTAATAAACACAATTTCTTTGTCAATTTTTCTCATAAGTTTAATTTCTCCGAGTTCATTATATTTTGAATTGCCTAAAACATATTTTTAATGAATATACATAACGATAACTACTAATTATCCTTTCATCAAATAAAGTTGGATGATGAGACACTATCTGCTATGTACCGGAGAAGTTTCTTTGTGATATAATGATTTAAAATCTACAAATAATAAGTTTTACACAACAGAGGGAAGAACATATGAATAAGAAGAGGAGAGCATTGATTGCCGCCAATGAAATATCTGAGATGAAAAGTTATGTTTTAAATGGGATACCCCAGAAGGTTCTTATTGAGGGCAGAAAAGCGTCCAACCCGATTGTTGTTTTCTTGCACGGCGGTCCTGGCTCTCCGTTTCCATTTTCTGCGGGATGCCGTGGGATGTTTGCTGAATTGACGAGCAGGGTGACAATGGTTTATTGGGATCAGTTGGGCTGTGGCATCAATGATTATTTGATTGATGATTCTTTTTTGATAGATCATTTTGTTGTTATGACTATAGATTTGATTAAGCAGTTGAGGATAGATTTTGAAGGTTGTCCCATCCATATTTTTGCGGTGTCCTGGGGCAGTATTCTTGCAGCAAAGGTCGCTGCGGCAGTGCCGGAATTGATTAGCCGGGTGGCGATTTATGGACAGGCATTGATACCGCTTTTGTCTCAGCAGGAAGTTTTTGATTCTCTGGAAAAATCTGATATGCCGGATAACCTCAAGACCCATCTGACGCGTTTGAAGAATCAAGATAGTGAGTATAGCATAGAGGAGTTTATCTTGGTTTTAAAATGGCTTCGGAAATATACAGAGGGATATCAATCGAAGAAGGGCAGCAAGCTGGCACTTGGAGGCATCTTTCGTGGGCTTTTGGCAAGTCCCGATTACTCCTTGAAGGATATTAAGGCAACGATATTCAATGGGTATCGAAAAAATAAATCCATTGTGAAAGAGATGATGGGTCTTGAGCTTTCAGAAATCTTGAGAAATATTCAACTGCCTTATATGATTATTCAGGGGGACTCAGATATTGTGACATCTACAAAGGTTATCACTGAGTTTGTAAGAAATGCGGGAAATAAATATTTAGACATTAGGATAATTGAGCATAGCGGCCACATTCCAGGTACAGAGGAGATGAATGAGATTATAGAGATTGCTTTTCCGTTCTTTGGCGCTTAGAAAATTATTGCATGCTATGAAACATTTGAGGAGATTCGCGCCCTATGGACGAAAGAATAAGAAAAGCTATTCACAGTTTACAGAGGAACAATATGCAGGGCTATTATGTTGAGAACACAAAAGAGCTGCTTTCACTACTTTCTGCACTGCTTGTTAAAAAAGAAAAAATTGGCTGTGGGGACTCAGTGACATTAGAGGAAACCGGAGTTTTTGAATATCTCCGAAGTGGAGATTTTGTGTTTTATGATAAGCATCGGAGTGATTTAACATCGGAAGAAAAAGAGCAATCTATTTAAAAAACTTTGATGCTGATACATTTATTACAGGTACAAATGCCGTAACTACAGACGGTCAGTTATTTAATATTGATGGGAATGGCAGCCGTGTTGCCCCTATGATTTACGGACCTAAACAGGTCATTGTTGTGGTTGGCACAAATAAATTAACAGATACCGTAGAAGAGGCGATTTACCGGACAAGACAGATTGCAGCACCTTTGGATGCAAAAAGGCTGAATAAGAATACGCCATGTGTAAAACTTGGCAGATGTATTGATTGTAAACATGGGGAACGCATTTGTAATGACTTTATTTTGATTTCCAGACAGTTTTCAAAGAATAGGATTAAAGTCATTTTTATAAATGGAAGTTACGGATATTGATATAAGTTTTGCAAAATGGAGGAATTTCTTATATAATAGAATCATTATGAAAAGTTTAAATGAAGATTTAAAAACAGGACAATTTAGGCAGATATATCTTCTTTATGGGGAAGAGAATTATCTGAAGAAACAATATAAGGACCGTTTCACAAAAGCAATGCTTCCTGAAGGAGATACTATGAATTATGCCTATTTTGAAGGGAAAGGCATAGATGTGAAGGCAGTGATTGACTTGGCTGAAACACTGCCTTTTTTTTCTGACCGCCGTTTGCTGGTATTTGAAAATACTAGCTTTTTCAAGAGTGCGGGGGCAGACTTGGCAGATTATATTAAAGACATGCCGGAGACTACCAGTTTTATTTTTGTGGAAAATGAGGTGGATAAGCGCAGCAAGATGTATAAAGCTGTGAAAGCAAAGGGACACGTTGTGGAACTGCCTTTTCAGGATGAAACTACCTTGAAAAAATGGATTCTGGGTCAGGTGCGCAGGGAGAACAAGCAGATTTCCGAGTCTACGGTAACCTGGCTTTTAAATAAGGCAGGTACAGACATGGAGAATCTGCAAAAAGAACTGGAGAAACTGTTCTGCTATACTTTAGAGAAAGATAGTATTACTCCGGAGGATGTGGATGCGGTGTGTGTTACCCAGATATCAAATCATATTTTTGATATGGTCAATGCTGTGGCAGACAAACGGCAGGAACATGCCCTTTCCCTGTATTATGAGCTGCTGGCATTAAAAGAACCCCCTATGCGTATTTTGTTCTTGATGACCCGTCAGTACAGAATATTACATCAGGTTAAGGATTTGCTGAAAAAAGGCTACGGGAAAAAAGAAATTGCGGCCAAAGCGGGATTACACCCATTTGCGGCCGGAAAATATATGGAACAGGCCAGGCATTTTCATACAAGAGAGCTTAGAGCAGTTATAGAGGACAGTGCGGAGCTGGAGGAAAGTGTGAAGACAGGGCGTCTCACAGATATACTTGCTGTGGAGCTTTTTATTGTGAAGTATTCTTCATAAAGAGTACTGTTACAGATATCAATGGATTTTAGTTAGAGAAATACAGGTTCATATGGGTATTATAAAAGTAAAATAATGTTTGAGGAGGGAACACACAATGGCAGACATATTCCAAATTGTGAAATATGAGGGGGATAACAGCACTTTTATATGGAAATCGCCTGTTGAAGATTTCAATACGGGAACTCAACTGGTAGTTCATGAATCTCAAGAAGCGGTATTTTTTATGAATGGTCAGGCACTGGATTTATTTGGACCTGGGCGCCATACCCTGGAAACACAAAACATTCCGTTAGTAAGGAAATTTTTGAACAAGCCTACTGACGACCAGACACCCTTTCATTGCGAAGTCTATTTCATAAATAAAACAGAACAAATGTCAATTAAGTGGGGGACCGACAGTCAGGTTCAGTACATGGAACCTACATATAAGTTTCCGTTGAAAATCGGAGCTTCCGGGGAAATGTCTTTGTGTGTAAATGATTCACGAAAACTACTGGTAAAACTTGTTGGAACGGAAAAAACTCTTGATCAGACCAGATTGATTCAGATGTTTCGTATTTTTCTTATGGCAAGGGTTAAGCCGTATCTGGCTCAGATTATGCAAGACGGTGAATTCGGAATCTTTGAGGTTGATTCGCATATGGATGAATTATCAACAGCTTTACATAAACAATTGATTCCTGACTTTTCTGATTATGGTTTGGCTCTTGAACGATTTTTCATAACAACTATCGTAAAGCCTGATGGCGATAAGGCATATGAGTCTTTCAAAGATATTCATATTAGACAGTACACAGATATTGCAAACGCACAATTACGGCAAAAGGTGGGGGTAATAGATCAGCAGACCAGCGCGCAGAGAATGGGAATCGAATCAGCCGCACTGGCACAAAAAAGTCTGAGGAAGGCTACACTTATCAATCTGAACGGGCCTATGACGTGGCTGAGAAAGTTGCACAGAACGAAGGAATAGGCAACTTTTCCAATGCCGGAATTGGGCTTGGAATGATGGGTGGCGTTGCAGGAGGCATGGGGGTAGTGGTAGCGGGGATTACCAATGAAGCTTTTAATCCTGTGACGCCGCAGTCAGGTCCAGAAGATATGGACTCTTTTAAGCGAAAACTTGATAAGTTGAAGTTGATGAAAGAAGAAGGTATTTTGACGGATGAAGAGTTTAATGATGAGAAGAAAAAATTACTAAGCAGCCTGTAATTGGCGGTCAAAATACAAGGAGGACGCAAATATGAATGTCTCAAAAAATAGAAAGCAATCTCTCATAATGGTGTTTATCATTCTTGTTGTTTATAACGTGATTGCGTTTGCACTTCCGTTCTACAGAGGGGCTATGTTTTGGACGGGCTATGGATTTTCCATGATTGCAATTTTGTTGGCGGCAGGAGTTGGCTTTTACGCCATTGGCGGCAAAGAGTTAAGAAGTAAAGTCTATGGATGGCCATTGCTTATTCTTATATGGCGTTACTTAACCGTGTAGCTGATAATCAGTTTGCTGCAGATGAGTTTGCCCTTTATTCCGTTCCAATATGGAATTGTCTTAAATGTCATCTTACTGGGTGCATGTCTTGTCGGATTGATTGTTACGGATATTGGAAAAGAAGAAATTGAACGTATAGATGATAAGATAAAGGAAAAAGTTTTTTATATCAAATCGCTGCAGGGGGATTTAGAAGGGATGCTCGGCAGAATCACGGATGAAGATGCAGGAAAATCTGTAAAAGACCTTGCAGAAGCTGTTCGTTACAGTGACCCAATGAGTAATCAGCAGTTAGCTTCCATTGAGAACAAAATTAAAGTTAAAACTGCAGAGATTTCGGCTGCAGTGGATTCTTCTGATTTTGCTGCCATACAGGCTCTGTGCAGCGAGTCACAGCAACTAATCGCCGAACGAAATAGAAAATGCAAAATATTGAAATAGTAAATAGTGTGGCGGGACTATGAAGTGGTGAGAAAGGAATTGGGGAAATGATTAGCTTGGAGTGCAAAATGTGTGGGGGCAGGGTCGTGCCGTCCACGGATATGACTTATGGAACCTGCGATTCCTGTGGGAGGATTGAAACTCTCCCCAAAGTTGATGATGAACAGAAAGCAGGTATGTTTAATCGTGGAAATACGCTGCGCATGCGTGGTGAATTTGATAAAGCGGCAGTGGTGTTTGAGAGAATTATTGAACAGGATGAGACGGATGCAGAAGCGCACTGGTGTCTGGCATTATGCCGTTATGGTATTGAGTATGTCGAGGACCCCAGAAGTGGTGAACGTATACCGACCTGCCACCGCACAAGTTATGACCTGTTCTTGAATGATGTTGATTATGCCGCCGCAGTTAAACATTCTGATGACTATACAGCCAGTCTCTATATTGAGGAGGCGAAAAAGATTACCGAGATTCAGAGCTTGTTCTTGCTATATCAAAGCAAGAAGACCCTTTTGATGTTTTCATATGTTATAAGGAGACTACAGAAGGAGGCAGCCGGACAAAAGACAGCACTTTTGCACAAGAAATTTATTATGAGCTTACAAATGCCGGGTATCATGTCTTTTTTTCGCGGATTACCCTGGAAGAGAAACTTGGTACGGAATATGAGCCATATATTTTCGCGGCGCTTAACAGTGCCAAGGTTATGGTTGTCGTAGGAACCTCTGCTGAAAATTTTAATGCAGTTTGGGTTAAAAATGAATGGAGCCGCTTCCTCTCTATCATGAAGAACGACCGCAGCCGTATGTTGATTCCCTGTTATCGTGACATGGACCCGTATGACTTACCCGATGAGCTTGCCATGCTGCAATCCCAGGACATGGATAAGATTGGCTTTATCCAGGATATCACACGAGGCATAGAGAAGGTTTTGGAATCTACGGCGAAAAAAACAACTGTTGAAGCATCCCCCGAAATTGTTTTAACACCCACTCTTGAACGGTTGATTCAAAACAGTGATACATATTTGAAACTAGAAAATTATTCTGCTGCACATGAAGTGTTTACCCGTATCACAAAAGAATACCCTGAAGATTATCGGGGGTGGTGGGGATTAATTGTTTGTGAAACGAAAGGTTTGTCTGAGGTTGCAAAAGACTTATCTTCGCTGAATACATGGTTCAAATATACAAAGCAATTGTCGTCGGAAGAAGCTTTTGTCTCTCTTGAAGCTGAATATGTGGCGTATATAAAAATTGCTGCTGAAGGTGATGTTGAGCATGAATTATCCGAAGTATATAAAATTTTAAACACTTTGAATTCCAGTATAGAAACATTTATTGAACAGCGAAAACAAGTGGAGCAGCAAAAACAACAGTTGTCCTTTTTACTTGAAAATCAATTGCGTAATGCCGATGAGTCTATCTTGGAAGCCGAACGTAATATTGATATCAAGAATAAAGGTGAAATACAGGCACGACAGATGGTCAGGGGTGGGAAGATTGTGCTTGGGGCAGGCATTTTCCTGTTTTTCATTGGAATTTGGTGGGATGGAAATGCCTCGTACGCAGATTACTGGATATCTGGAGTGCTGGGGATATTGGGCCTTGCTTGTGGGCTTATTGGTTTTATTATGTGGCTGGTCTCATCAGATGTACTTAGGAAAAGCAGATATGACGGGCAGATTAGCCATGTACAAACGCAGTTAAAAATTGCGGAAGAAGCTAAGATAGATAACAGAAAGCAATATGACAAAGATGTCTGCGAGTTTGATTCCAAAATTACTAATATTAATAAGGAAATACAACAGGCAGAGGAAAGAATTGCTGAATGTGAAAAGTACCTTCTTCACGGCAAGGATAAAATGGCGGAAATGTTCTGGGCTCAAAGGTGTAAAAGTATCGGTGTTAATCAGCAGTTTGACGTTTCTACAGAACAATTAAGAAAGGCTGCATGGGGCAGTAAATGATGCTTCACAAAAATCTGTTGCTAAATCACACGGTTACATGGTAGGATAACAGTGTTTCATTAGTATGACAGAGATATCGGAGGAAAAGAAGTTGTCAGGAATAGATCAGAGTAAAATACGAAATTTTTGTATTATTGCACATATAGACCATGGTAAATCTACTTTGGCGGACCGTATTATTGAGATGACGGGACTTTTGACCAGCCGTGAGATGCAGTCTCAGGTGCTGGACAATATGGATTTGGAGCGGGAGAGAGGCATTACGATCAAAGCTCAGGCTGTGCGTACAGTATACAAGGCAAAGAACGGGGAAGAATACATTTTCAATTTGATAGATACTCCGGGGCATGTGGATTTTAATTATGAGGTATCCAGAAGCCTTGCAGCGTGTGATGGTGCACTTTTGGTGGTAGATGCCGCCCAGGGTGTTGAGGCGCAGACTCTTGCAAATGTGTACCTGGCATTGGACCATGATTTGGATGTAGTGCCGGTGATTAATAAAATTGACTTTCCCAGTGCGGAACCGGAACGGGTAAAAGAAGAGATTGAGGATGTGATAGGCATTGAGGCCGGAGACGCGCCTCTGATTTCTGCTAAAACAGGTCTGAATATAGAGGATGTGCTGGAGCAGATTGTGCAGAAGATTCCTGCTCCCGAGGGAGATTCAGCAGCACCCTTGCAGGCATTGATTTTTGATTCGCTTTACGATTCCTACAAGGGCGTTATCGTGTTCTGTAGAATTAAAGAAGGAACAGTAAAGCGGGGAACCACCATCCAGATGATGGCAACAAAAGCTACAGCGGATGTGGTTGAAGTAGGTTATTTTGGAGCGGGGCAGTTTATACCATGTGACGAACTCAGCGCCGGCATGGTAGGATATATCACTGCCAGCCTTAAGAATGTGAAAGATACCCGGGTGGGTGATACAATAACAGATGCAAAAAATCCTTGTGAGAAACCTCTTCCAGGTTACAAAAAAGTAAATCCCATGGTGTACTGCGGTCTTTACCCGGCGGATGGTGCAAAATATCCTGATTTGAGGGATGCCCTGGAAAAATTGCAGCTAAATGATGCTGCCCTTCAATTTGAAGCGGAAACTTCCGTGGCTCTGGGGTTTGGTTTCCGGTGTGGTTTTCTTGGACTTCTTCATTTAGAGATTATTCAGGAGAGACTGGAAAGAGAATACAACCTGGATTTGGTGACGACAGCTCCCAGTGTTATTTATAAGGTGCACAAAACAAACGGGGAAGAGATAGATTTGACCAACCCTACCAATCTGCCTGACCCTGCAGAGATTGATTATATGGAAGAGCCAATTGTAAAGGCGGAAATTATGGTGACCTCTGAGTTTATCGGTGCAATTATGGATTTATGCCAGGAGCGCCGGGGCGTGTATCAGGGAATGGAATACATTGAAGAAAAACGTGCAGTCCTGAATTATCACCTTCCTCTGAATGAAATTATTTATGACTTTTTTGACGCTTTAAAATCTCGCTCCAGGGGATATGCATCTTTTGATTATGAAGTGCTGGGATATGAAAAATCTGAGCTTGTGAAGCTGGATATCCTGATTAATAAGGAAGAAGTGGATGCGCTGTCCTTTATTGTACACAGCGGTACAGCATATGAGCGCGGAAGAAAGATGTGTGAGAAGCTGAAAGAGGAGATTCCAAGACAGTTGTTTGAAATTCCGATTCAGGCGGCCGTCGGAAGCAAGGTTATCGCCCGAGAGACTGTGAGAGCCATGCGCAAGGATGTACTGGCAAAATGCTATGGCGGAGACATTTCACGTAAGAAGAAACTTCTGGAGAAGCAGAAGGAAGGCAAGAAGCGGATGCGCCAGGTTGGCAATGTAGAAATTCCGCAGAAAGCTTTTATGAGTGTATTAAAGTTGGATGACAACTAAGAACATGGGAAACACCTCCTGTAAAGCATGAGTTTTACTGGAGGCGTTTTCTTGTTTTTGCTAACAGTCCGGTTAATTTGGCTTATATAGCCAAACTATCAGTGTTTTTCAGTACAGTGGCACAATATGTGCAGCGCTGTTTAGAAGATGGGAGCAGACAATGAAAAAAGAACTGGAGCTTTATGTGCATATTCCTTTTTGTGTGAGAAAATGTGCATACTGCGATTTCCTTTCAGGTGTGGCAGACGAGAAGGAACACCAAAGATATGTAGCTGCCCTGATAAAGGAAATACACGGATATAGGAAATCTTATTATGAAAACTATGAAATAACCACCGTTTTTGTGGGAGGTGGGACACCCTCAATTTTGACAGGGCAGCAGATGTCGGATATTTTTGAGGCACTGCGCCAGAGTTTTCAAATCACAAAAGAGGCAGAAATTACAATAGAGGTCAACCCTGGAACAGCGGCAAAGGAAAAGTTTCATTTTTGGAGACAGGCGGAAATTAACCGATTGAGTATAGGACTGCAGTCTGTGAATGACGGGGAACTTAGAATGCTGGGACGGATTCACACATATCAGGATTTTTTGGACACCTATCAAATGGCCAGAGAGTGCGGTTTTCAAAATATAAATATTGATTTGATATCTGCCATACCTGGACAAACTGTGGAAAGCTGGAAAAAAACCATTTCTACTATATCCCAATTACAGCCTGAACATATTTCTGCTTATAGCCTCATTGTAGAAGAAGGAACGCCTTTTTATCATTGGTATGGAGACAGTGAGGATAATCAGAGAGGGGGGATGGAGAAAGACAGATATCTGACTCTTCCCGATGAGGATACCGAAAGAGCTATCTATGAACTCACAGAAGAATTGCTGTTACAGTCTGGATATAAGAGATATGAAATATCAAATTATGCAAAAAAGGGGTATGCCTGCCGTCACAACTTGGGATACTGGGAACGAAAAGAATATTTAGGTATTGGATTGGGGGCGTCTTCTCTTTTAAATCATACAAGATACCACAATACCTCAGATTATGAAAAATATATACGAGAAGTTGAAGGACAAACAGAGATTCGTGAGGATATAGAAAAACTCACACTGTCAGATGAGATAGAAGAGTATATGTTCTTGGGCCTGAGAAAGACAAATGGAATCTCTGTCAAAGATTTTGAGATAAAATTTGGATGGGAAATAACTGATGTTTACGGAAAAGAATTAAAAAAACTAGAAGCAAAAGGTTTGCTGATTATCTCCGGTGACAGAATTTATCTCACAAGACATGGAATAAACGTGAGCAATGCAGTATTCGTTGAGTTCATGGAACCCAGATTGGAAGATAAAGTTCAGCCATAAGCTCAATTTTACCCCAAGGATACCGTCCTTGGTAAGCTGCATGGCTGAACTTTATAAAAAAAATATAAACAGTGTTGACAAAAGGATTTCAGGGTGATATCTTAATATACGTAAGATGTTAGCACTCAAAACAAAAGAGTGCTAATAAGGAATAAAAACATCCCATCTGTGGAAAGGAGGAGTCCTATGGCAATGGATACAAATATAGGCGAGAGAAAGCTGACCATATTGAATGCCATTATCCGGAATTATCTGGAGACAGGTGAGCCTGTGGGATCCAGGACTCTTTCAAAATATACGGATTTGAATCTGAGCTCGGCGACCATCCGCAATGAGATGGCAGATTTGGAGGATTTGGGATATATTTTCCAGCCCCACACTTCTGCAGGGCGGATTCCTTCAGATAAGGGGTATCGACTGTATGTGGATATTCTGATGGAGGAAAAGGAGCAGGAAATTTCCGAGTTGAAGAATATTATACTGGAGAAGACAGATAAGGTGGATAAAGTATTGAAGCAGGCGGCGAAAGTCCTGGCGGTAAATACAAATTATGCAACCATGATATCAGCTCCGGTGAACAGCAGGAACAGGCTGAAATTTATCCAGCTTTCCCAGTTGGATGAAGAGCAGATTGTGGCAGTCATTGTGATGGGCGGCAATGTAATTAAAAATAAGATTATTGACGTTGACGACACCTTAAGCAATGAGAACTTATTAAAACTGAATATGCTGTTGAATACAACTTTAAATGGAATGTCAATTGAAGAAATTAATCTTGGCATGATAGCCATGCTGAAAGAGCAGGCTGGTATTCACAGTCAGGTTATCAGCGATGTTCTGGATGCAGTATCTGAGATTATCCATGTGGAAGAGGATATGGAGATTTATACAAGCGGAGCTACAAATATTTTTAAATATCCGGAATTGAGTGATAAACAAAGTGCCCAGGAAATCCTGCATGCATTTGAAGAAAAGCAGCAGCTTGCAGAATTGGTCACGGAAACCTTGTCCAGTGAAGAGAATCAGGGGATTCAGGTGTATATCGGAGATGAAGCTCCGGTAAAGACCATGAAAGACTGCAGTGTTGTGACCGCAACCTACGAGTTGGGGGAAGGCATGAAAGGCACCATTGGTATTATAGGCCCCAAACGTATGGATTATGAACATGTTATGAAGACGCTGAAGACACTGCAAAATGAGTTGGATGCGATTTATCACAAAGAGTCGAAGAATAAGGAAGGTGAATAGCCGGTGGAAGAAAAGATGAATAAAGAAGACATAATAAAGGAAGCTGTGGAAGAAGCGAAAGCGAAGGCTGCAAAGGAAGCAGAAGAGGCAGCCGGTGAAGACACAGGTCAGATGGAATCCGATATTCCAGGCACTGAACAGGAAGAATGCATTGAGGATATATCAGAGGACGAAGGTTCTCAGGAATCCGATGATGAGAAAGAAAAATTTGGAAAAGAAAAGAAAAAGTTTGGCAAAAAGATAAAAAAAGATAAAAAGGACGAGAAGATTGAGGAACTGACTGACAGACTCACTCGTCAGATGGCAGAGTTTGATAACTTCCGCAAGCGTACAGATAAGGAGAAATCTCAGATGTACGAAATAGGGGCGAGAGATATCATAGAAAAGATTCTTCCGATAATAGACAATTTTGAGCGCGGCCTGGCGGCTGTGCCGGAAGAAGAGAAATCCAATCCTTTTGTGGAAGGGATGGAGATGATTTATAAGCAGCTTATAACTACCTTTGAGGAGATTGGAGTGAAGCCGATTGAAGCGGTGGGTGCCGAATTTAATCTGGATTTCCACAATGCAGTGATGCATGTGGAGGATGAATCGCTTGGTGAGAATATTGTAGCCGAAGAATTCCAGAAGGGATACACTTACCGGGACACTGTGATAAGACACAGTATGGTAAAAGTTGCAAATTAACAATGATTTAGAATGTAAAAATTTATAGTGAAAGATTTCAGGAGGATAATCATATGGGCAAAATAATTGGTATTGACCTTGGTACAACAAATAGCTGTGTAGCTGTTATGGAAGGTGGACAGCCGACAGTTATAGCAAATACAGAGGGAGCAAGAACAACTCCATCCGTAGTTGCATTTACAAAAACAGGAGAGCGTCTTGTTGGTGAGCCTGCAAAACGTCAGGCAGTCACAAACGCAGATAAGACAATTTCTTCCATCAAAAGAGAGATGGGAACAGATTATAAAGTAACAATTGATGATAAAAAATATTCTCCCCAGGAAATTTCTGCCATGATTCTGCAGAAATTGAAAGCAGACGCAGAAGGATATCTGGGTGAGAAAGTGACAGAGGCAGTCATTACTGTACCTGCATACTTCAACGATGCTCAGCGTCAGGCAACAAAAGATGCAGGAAAAATTGCAGGTTTGGATGTAAAACGTATTATCAACGAGCCTACTGCGGCAGCTCTTGCATATGGCCTTGACAATGAAAAAGAACAGAAAATCATGGTATATGACCTTGGCGGCGGTACATTTGACGTATCTGTTATCGAAATCGGTGAAGGTGTCATTGAAGTATTATCTACAGCAGGAAACAACAGACTGGGAGGAGATGACTTCGACCAGAAGATTACAGATTACATGTTAGCTGATTTTAAATCAAAAGAAGGCGTGGACTTATCTACAGACAAGATGGCTCTTCAGAGATTGAAAGAAGCTGCTGAGAAAGCAAAGAAAGAGCTTTCTTCTGCAACAACAACAAATATTAACCTTCCTTTCATTACAGCGACATCTGAAGGACCAAAGCATTTCGATATGAACCTGACAAGAGCTAAGTTTGATGAATTAACTCATGACTTAGTTGAAAAGACAGCAGAGCCGGTAAGACGTGCATTGGCAGATGCAGGTATCAGCGCAGCAGAGCTTGGCCAGGTACTGTTGGTAGGTGGTTCTACACGTATCCCGGCAGTTCAGGAAGAAGTAAAACGTCTCACAGGCAAAGAGCCAAGCAAATCTCTGAACCCAGATGAGTGTGTTGCTCTCGGTGCATCCGTACAGGGCGGCAAGTTAGCCGGCGATGCGGGCGCAGGTGATATCCTTCTTCTGGACGTTACACCACTGTCACTTTCTATTGAGACAATGGGCGGTGTTGCTACAAGATTGATTGAAAGAAATACAACAATTCCTACAAAGAAGAGCCAGGTTTTCTCTACAGCAGCAGATAATCAGACAGCAGTAGACATCAACGTTGTTCAGGGAGAAAGACAGTTCGCCAAAGACAACAAGTCCCTCGGACAATTCAGACTGGATGGTATTCCTCCAGCATCCACGTGGAATTCCGCAGATTGAGGTTACATTTGATATAGATGCCAACGGTATTGTAAACGTATCAGCAAAAGACCTTGGAACAGGAAAAGAACAGCACATTACAATTACTGCAGGTTCCAATATGTCTGATGATGATATCGACAAGGCAGTAAAAGAGGCTGCTGAGTTTGAGTCTCAGGATAAGAAACGTAAAGAAGCAGTTGATACAAGAAATGAAGCGGATGCTATTATATTCCAGACTGAAAAAGCCATCAAAGAAGTGGGCGACAAAGTGGATGCAGCGGACAAAACAGTTGTAGAAGCTGACTGCCAGGCATTGAAAGACATCCTTGCAAAATCAACTCCGGAAGATACAACAGAAGCTCAGGTTGCTGAAATCAAAGCGGCAAAAGAGAAGCTGATGGAAAGTGCTCAGAAACTGTTCACCAAGATGTACGAGCAGGCAGGAGCGGGTGCAGAAGGCGGCCCGGCACCAGAGGCAGGTCCGGCACCGGAAGGATTCCAGGGAGATGATGTAGTAGACGGAGATTACAAAGAAGTCTAATATAGTTTAACCATGCAAATTTTCAATGAGGTGTGCATCAGGCATGCCTTATTGAAAATTTTGCTTGGTATTATGCTGATAGACAGATGAAAGGGTAGAGTGTTATGGCAGAGTCAAAAAGAGATTATTACGAGGTGCTTGGCGTAAGCAAGGATGCTGACGATGGGGCAATCAAAAAGGCATACCGAGGGTTGGCCAAAAAGTATCACCCCGATATGAATCCGGGAGATGCCGAAGCAGAGAAGAAATTTAAAGAGGCATCGGAAGCGTATGCAGTACTTAGTGATCCTGAAAAACGCCGCCAGTATGACCAGTTTGGACACGCAGCCTTTGACGGAGGAGCAGGTGGTGCAGGCGGCTTTGGAGGCTTTGACTTCAATGGTGCCGATTTCAGCGATATATTTGGCGATATATTTGGTGATTTGTTCGGCGGGGCAGGCAGAAGAGGCGGCCGTGCCAGCAATGGCCCTATGAAGGGGGCAAATGTACGCAAAAGCATCAGAATTACATTTGAGGAGGCAATCTTTGGATGTGAAAAGGAGCTGGAGGTCGTATTAAAAGACCCATGTACAACATGTAATGGAACAGGTGCAAAGCCTGGCACAACGCCTGAGACCTGTGCAAAGTGCGGGGGAAAGGGGCAGGTAGTTTATACATCCCAGTCATTCTTCGGTACAGTCCAGAATGTCCAGACTTGTCCAAGCTGCGGCGGTACAGGAAAGGTCATCAAAGATAAATGTACATCTTGTATGGGAACCGGATATGAATCCAGCAAGAAGAGAATTCAGGTTTCTATCCCGGCAGGAATAGATAACGGACAGAGTGTGCGCATCCGTGAAAAGGGTGAGCCAGGTGTAAATGGCGGCCCGAGAGGGGATTTACTGGTAGAAGTGAATGTGTCCAGACATCCTATTTTCCAGAGACAGGATGTGCATATTTTCTCAACTGTTCCGATTTCCTTTGCTCAGGCAGCTCTCGGCGGTGATGTGAGAATTCCTACAGTGGATGGCGATGTAATATATACTGTAAAATCTGGAACGAAGACAGATACAAAAGTGCGCCTGAAAGGGAAAGGAGTTCCTTCTCTGAGAAATTCTCAGATAAGGGGAGATCATTATGTCACACTGGTTATCCAGACACCGGAGAAATTAAGCTCCGAGGCAAAAGAAGCACTGCGCGAATTTGACCGTTTGAGCGGAAACTCTCTGAATCAGGATGCTCCTTCCGAGGGCGGTGCGAAATCCAAAGGTAAGAAAAAAGGTTTCATGGGTAAAATGAAAGAAGCCTTTGATGAATAGAATCTAAATGACACAAAATAGCCGGATGATTTTCTCAAATGAAAATCATCCGGCTATTTTATGCATAATTGAGAAGTCCTCTATTTGTGCTGATAATAGAATACAGCGACCTGAGTCCTGTCCCGCAGATTTAGCTTATCCAATATGGAACTCAAATAGTTTCTTACGGTTCCTTCACTCAAAAAGAGGATGGAAGCAATTTCCTTATTGCTTCGCCCCTCGGCAATCAGTTGTATCACTTCCAGTTCTCTGTCATTGATTTCGCAGGAACTATAGTCGAAAGCAGACCTTTTTTCCAGGAGAGAGGGGATTTTTGATACGATTTCTTTTCCAAATACAGTCTGCCCGGAGGATACGGCGAGGATGGCGGGGATGATATTCTGATAGTCCTGTTTTAGAATATAGCCCTTTGCCCCTAATTTTAGTGCGCGGATAATATATTCGTCATCCAGGAATGTAGTGAGAAGGAGGATGCGGGCATGAGGATATTCACTCAGAATCTTTGCTGAGGCGTCAAGGCCGTCCATTTCCTTCATGCGGATATCCATAAGCAGGACATCCGGCTGATATTTTCTGTATAGTGAAATCGCTTCTTTTCCATCACTTCCACACCCGGAAATGTGAAAATCTTTCCGGGTTTCCAGAATTGTCTTCAAGGCACCTGCCACAAGGGCATCATCGTCTACAATTAAAATATTCATAGTGAAATCTCCTTCGGTATGGTAATAAATATTTTAAATCCATTTTCAGCAATAATCTGTACATGCCCTTTTAAGGATTGTATCCTCTCCTTCATATTAATCAGGCCAATGCCTGAGCCGGCAGGAGAGAGTCTGGTTCCGTTATCTTCAATGCAAAGCTGGTATAATCCGGGGTGTTCTCTGATATTGAGCTGAACGCAGGTTGCATTGCTGTGCTTTATAATGTTGGACAGGGCTTCCTTGGTGATGCTGATAAAGCAATATTTAATCTCTTTTGGGACATCCCTGCTCATATCATAATGAAATGCGATAGAACAGAAGGTAAAGTCGTGGACAAGGCTGTTTATCACTTCTTCCAGATTTATGGACTCATCGTGAAGGTCATGCACACTGTTTCTGATGCTGTCCATCGCAGCATTTAACGTAGAATCTAAAGTTGTCAGGGAGTCGGACAGAGAAGCATCTTGATTGACAGCACGCGCCGCCCCGGTTATCAGGATGGAGCGGGAGAGAAGATGTCCCACATTGTCGTGAATTTCACGTGCAATCCGGTTTCGCTCCTTGAGAGTTGCGGTATATATTTCATAATCCTGTTTTTCCAGGAGAGCATGATTTTTTTCCGAAAGAAGAAGATTCAGTTCTGTGCTGTCATCTCTGGTGCGCTTATACAGCTTCTCTAAATGCTCATAGGCGCTGGCATTTTTCTGAAGAATATATGCCATAAACAGCCCCAGAAAGCTGAGACAGAAAATATAAGGCTCTGCATCTCTGATAAAGAAGCAATAAACACAGAGACAAACACCTGTAATCAGAGAAAAATAATGCTTGCGGCTAAATAGTACATAGGCCGCCGCGGGAAAGAAATAAAGAAAGTCCGGGGAGAATAGTGAGAGAGCAAGATATATAAATGGTAAAAAAAGAAGAAAGCTTTTTGATTTAGCAAAATAGTCTGTGCAGCAGAATATAACGGCTGTCAAAAAAGCCAGCACGTAAAAGAAATTGATATCGGCATAGAATGCGGTCAGAAAACAATATAAAAGCAGTAGTCCTATATCTCTCAAATAGTTCATGGTAATCCTCTTTTCTTATCAGATAACGTTTATTCCCTTTTTCCTGGAATTTATATAGCATAAATTATATCAAATTGCCGCCTTTATGTCATGTGTTTTTAGGCTTAACATCCCTTCTGTAAAGATTACATGACATTTGTCATGTGTATGCATGACTGGCGGCACTACATTCCCCCGGAAAAAGACAGTATACTTTATCTATAGTAACAGTTTAGCCATGCGCAGATATTTAAATATCTGCAGAGCAGCCAACTCGAGCTGTATGGCTGAACTGTTTGAACTGTTCAACCTATATAAGGAAATATAGCTGTTTATGAAAATGAGGAGGTTTTGAGAATGGTACAAATAGAAAATCTGGTAAAACGTTATGGCAGTCTTGTTGCTCTGGATCATTTGAATTTGAACATTGAAGAGGGAGAAATATTTGGTCTGCTTGGTCCAAATGGTTCCGGAAAGACCACTGCCATCAACTGTATGCTGGCATTATTGAAATATGACAAAGGAATCATAAAGATATTTGACGAGGAGATGAGTCCTGACAATTATGAGGTTAAGAAGCAGATAGGCATTGTTCTTCAAAATGTGGCAGTATTTGATGAACTGACAGTTTATGAAAATATAGACTATTTTTGCGGTCTGTATGTGAAAGATAAAAAAGAGAGAAAAAGGCTGGTGGAGGAGGCCATTGAGTTTGTTGGGCTGGAAGATTATATAAAGATGCGCCCCAGAAAGCTGTCAGGAGGGCTATTGCGCCGTCTGAATATTGCGTGCGGGATTGCCCACAAGCCGCGCCTGATTATTTTGGATGAACCTACCGTTGCGGTGGACCCCCAGAGCAGGAACCGGATTTTGGAGGGGATTCAGAAGCTGAACAGCCAGGGGTCTACCATTATATATACCTCCCACTATATGGAGGAGGTGGAGCAGATCTGCACCAGGATTGCCATTATAGACCACGGGAGAAGTGTTGCAGTTGGTACAAAAGAAGAACTGAAAAATATGATTAAAACTGGTGAGACCGTCATAGTGGAGATGGCTGTTCTGGAGGAAAATCAGTTGAATAGTATACGCCAGCTGCCTCATGTATTTGATGTAAAGTATGAGGGGCAGGTTTTGACGGTGAAGTGTACAGGAGGCAAGCATAATCTGATACGGATACTGAACTACCTTCAGGAGGAGGGGGTTTCTTTTGGAAGAGTCTTCTCAGAATTACCTACATTAAATGATGTTTTCCTGGAAATTACAGGGAAAGACTGAGAGATTAGGGGGCGATGATATGCTGCATTTGATGAAATATGAAATCAAAACAAAGCTGTATAATTTCAATATATCGTTCTGGCCTCTGGCCTTCCCATTGATTCTGGCGACTTTATTCTATTTCGCATTTGGCAAGATAGAGGAGGCTGACTTTGAGACAGTTCATGTAGCTGTGGTGAAAGTGGCAGACAGTAAAAATCAGGAAGCATTTCTGAGCTTTCTAAATGATGTGGAGGCAGACGATGCCAAATTGATAAAGATAAAGTTTGTGAAAGAAGAAAAGGCGCTGGAACTGCTGAAAGAGAAAAAAGTAGGAGGTATCTACTATGCAGGAGATGAGCCATCACTGACGGTAGGCGGAGTTGGAGTGAAAGAAAGTATTCTTGAGTCATTGCTGGAGAGTTACACCAATGGTGAAAGTGCCATGGAAAATATTTTTACCACCCACCCTGAAGGTATTGAGAAGGCGGTGGAACAAATGACGAACTATCAGGATTTGGTACAGCAGGTCTCCCTGGGCGGAAAGACCACAAATGGGGATTCGCAGTTCTTTTATGCATTGATTGCTATGGCCTGCATGTACGGATGTTTCATAGGCTTTGGTTCTGCGATGGATTTACAGGCAAACCTCACAGCCCTGGCTGCGAGGAGATGTATCACCCCGACCCATAAACTGAAACTTATTTTCTCAGAAATGCTGGTTTCATTTGCACTCCATTTTACAAATATAATCATATTGCTTCTCTATATGCGGTATGTGCTGAAAATGGAATTTCAGGGAGAGCTTCTGCGGATGCTTCTTGTTTCTTTTATCGGAAGTATGATTGGAGTGTCCATGGGGCTTTTTATCGGCAGCATTGGGAAATTTGGGGAGGGAATCAAGATAGGAGTTCTAATCGGGATATCCATGACATGCAGTTTTCTGGCGGGTCTGATGAATTCTTCCATGAAGGATACGGTGGAAAGGCATATTCCTATTTTGAACCGGGTGAATCCGGCGGCCCTCATATCGGATGCCTTTTACTGTATTAATGTATATGATGACCCTCACAGATTTACACGCAGCCTGGTCATATTAATCATTATGTCAGTGGTGCTTACGGTGGGTTCCTTTTTAATAGTGAGGAGGGAACGTTATGACAGTATTTAAAGCCTACATGAAAATTATGAAGCGGAATATAGGACTGATTCTGATGTATCTGGGAGTATTTATGGTTATTACGTTCATCATCCAATCCGTCACCAAGAATCAGGAGAAAGATGGTTATCAGGCGGAGAGCGTGAAGATTGGGTTTGTAGATGAAGATGGAGGAACACTGGCAAAGGGGCTGGCTGATTATCTCGGAACATTTCATAAAATAATACCCATGGACAACGATAAAGGGAAATTGCAGGAAGACCTGTTTTACAGAAATATTGAATACATCGTAAAAATACCAGCAGGTTTTGAGGATGCGTGCATAAAAGGGAATGAAAAACTGTCTGTCACAAAGGTGCCAGGTTCCTACACAAGTTTTTATGTAGACCAGCAGATTAACAATTTTCTGAACAGTGTAAAAACTTACCATGCGGCGGGATACACCGTGTCGGAGGCACTGGATGCTATTGCAGAGAGGCCTGTGCCAAAGGTTACCATGCTGGACGTCAATGGTCATGCGGGTGAGGTTCCCGTGTATACCTATTATTACAGATATATTCCTTATTTATTACTGTCCATTTTGTGTTATGTGCTGGGAAATATATTATCTGCTTTCCACAAAGGTGACATCCCCAAAAGAATGCAGGCGAGCGCCATATCTACCCGCAGACAGAATATGGAGGGGCTTCTGGCAGCTATGGTTCTGGGAGTTGTATTGCTGGGAATCTGCATCGGAGTCAGCCTTCTGCTGTACGGGAAAGACTTCATTCAAAGCAGTGGATTTGTGTACTATCTGCTCAATTCTCTGACTATGCTTTTTGTGGCACTGTCCATATCCTATCTGGTGGGGATGCTGGTCAGCAGTCCAAGTGCACTCAACGGTATTGTAAATACAATTTCTCTGGGAATGTGTTTCTTGTGCGGGGTATTTGTCCCTCTGGATATTATGAGCAAAGGAGTTAAGACGGTGGCTCAGTTTCTTCCGGTTTACTGGTATGAAAGAGCCAATGACAAGATTTCAGAGTTCAGCGGCATTACAGGAGCTGTGAGAACGGAAATATTACAGGCAATTGGGATACAGATTGTGTTTGTGGCGGCTCTGGTCTCCATTTCTATGGTGGCGGCGGGAAGGAGACGGCAGGGGAAATAACAAGTTAAACCTGTACCTTTCTAAAAATGTATGATAGAATGAAAAAAAGATGCTCTCTGTGTACAGCGGAGGGCATCTTTTCTAGATGAAATGAGAGGCAGGATGTGTAATGATATTTAAAAACCGCACCACATATAAAGAAAATAATTTGAATATTAACTGGAGAAAGTTTTATAGGGATGTATTAGCTCTTGTCATTCCCATGGCACTGCAAAATCTGATTAACGTGGGTGTGAATGCAGCGGACGTGATTATGCTGGGAAAAGTGAACGAGACAGCCCTTTCAGGGGCAGCTCTGGCCAATCAGGTTCAGTTTGTCATGGTTTTGTTTTTATTTGGTCTGACATCAGGGGCAACAGTTCTCACAGCTCAATACTGGGGGAAAGGCGACAGAGTCACAATTGAGAAGATTTTGGGAATGGGAATAAAGACATCCCTGTTTATAACGGCTACCTTTACTCTGGCAGCCCTGTTGATTCCGGGATTATTGATGCAGATTTTCACCAGTGACCCGGCAGTTATCGCAGAAGGAATTAAATTTCTCAGAATTGTTGCGTTTTCTTACATATTTATGGGGATTACACAAGTTTATCTGTATATCATGAGAAGTGTGGAGAGAGTGGTTGTAGCTACCGTTGTCTATATGGCTTCACTTGTGTGCAATGTAGTTTTGAATTCTATCTTTATTTTTGGACTTCTGGGATTTCCGGCAATGGGAATTCGAGGTGCAGCAATTGGTACTCTGACGGCAAGAATTCTTGAGCTGGTGCTTGTCCTTGGATACTCCCGTTTTTTTAATAAGGACATCAAGTTCCGTTTCAAGTATTTCCTGAGAACAGAGAAAGTGTTAGTTAAAGATTTCCTATATTATGCACTGCCGGTTATGCTCAATGAAGTAATGTGGGGGATGGGAGTGGCTGCAAACACGGCTATTCTGGGACATCTGGGCAGTCCGGTTGTGGCTGCAAATTCAGTCGCCCAGGTGGCAAGACAGCTTGCAACTGTAGTGGCGTTTGGCCTTTCCAGTGCAACAGCTATTTATCTGGGAAAAACAATAGGTGAAAAGAAGCTGGAGCATGCAAAAGCATATGCCCACCACTTTCTCCTTTTGAGCGTCATAATGGGGTCTATAGGGGCTGTCCTGATTCTGGCATTTTCCCCGATTGCGACATCAGCATTATCTCTGACCGTGGCGGCAAAACAAAATTTACGCTTTATGTTCTTTGTAATGGCTTATTTTGTAATTGCGCAATCCTTTAATACAACTATGATAGTGGGCGTATTCCGCTCCGGTGGTGATACCAGATTCGGGCTGATTATGGATGTTGCCACCATGTGGGGCGGTTCCATCCTCATTGGATTTATAGCGGCATTTGTGCTGAAACTGAGTGTCCCTGTCGTATATATTATTCTCATGGGTGACGAAATCATAAAAATCCCCATCACCTGGTTCAGATATCGCAGCTATAAATGGCTGAAGAATGTAACCCGTGAGACTTTTTAGTGTGTTATATTAAAGATACAAACTATTATGGGGCACATATAGTTTAATCGTCAAAAAACATAGAGGGCAAATGGTGTCTTATGTTTTCACAAAAGATACCGTTTACCCTCATTTTTATTCTGTCTTTTTAAGGACTCCATCGGCCAGTTTTTCAGCCAGCTCGTTCAATGCAGACAATTGATCTGCTTTTAGTGCAGATTTTATTGTATAGTTTTCTGTCAGCAGTGTCATATTTTTCATTTCACTGATTTTTGCTTCCATCAGTTTCGCAGACATGGGAGCCCAGCTTCCATTTCCAAGTACAGCGATTGTACGGTTCTGAATATTCAGTGCCTTCATATCTTCCAGGTAATTTGCCATAACAGGATAGATTCCCGCATTGTAAGTGGGGGATGCAAGTACAAGGTGGCTGAATTTGAAGGTGTCGGATATCAACTGAGATACATGGGTTCCTGAAATATCATGAATCACAATATTCTTCACACCTGCGTCTGCCAGCTTCGCCGCAAGAACGTCCACGGCATTTTCTGTATTGCCGTACATGGAGGCGTAGGCAATCATAACACCCTTGGTTTCAGGTTCATATTTACTCCAAATGTCATGTTTTTCTATGATATATTCCAGATTACTGCGCCAGATAGGTCCGTGCAGGGGACAAATATATTTCATATCAAGTACAGCCAGCTTCTTAAGCACATTTTGTACCTGCATGCCATATTTCCCTACAATATTAGTGTAGTAACGGCGCGCTTCATCGAGCCAGTCTCTGTCAAAATCTATTTCATCATTGAAAATGCTTCCGCCAAGGGCGCCGAAAGTTCCAAATGCATCTGCGGAAAATAATGTCTTATCTGTATCATCATAAGTCATCATAACTTCCGGCCAGTGTACCATAGGGGCCATGAGGAAATGAAGCGTATGTTTGCCGCAGGAGAATGTGTCCCCCTCTTTTACAAGAAATTTCTTTCCTTCCAAATCAATCTCATAAAACTGGTCAATCAGAGGAAAAGTCTTTGCATTTCCTATAATCTGCAGATTGGGGTAGCGGAGTATCAAGTCTGCAATGAGACCGCAATGGTCCGGTTCCATATGGTTAATTATAAGATAATCCAGAGCACGTCCATCCAGCACAGCCTCTATATTTTCCAGGAATTGTCTTCCTATAGCGGTGTCCACCGTGTCAAAGAGTACAGTTTTTTCATCCAACAGTAAATAGGAGTTATAGGTGACACCATTTGGGAGCGGGAAGATGTTTTCAAACCGCTCCAGACGGCGGTCATTTCCTCCAACCCAGTATAAATCATCGGTTACTTTTCTAAAACAATACATATATGTGTCCTCCTTTGTTAGTCATAAATATTGGCAGTTATTGAAGGATTGAAAATAGTTCCATCGTGAATATTCTACCATAAAGGGAAAAATACGCAAGTAAAGCAGCACAAATTTAATGCATGTTTTTTATCGTTTCCTCTTATCCATACAAATTTTTTAGAATTGCAATTTATTATAAAATACAAAACATGAATTGCAATTGAAGGTTGAAATTTTTGAAACTACAGATTATAATAATAGTAATCAGTATCATGTTTGCGAAAACAGTCTGATATTAAGGCAGGCACCAGATATGAGGGTGCCCTGGTTTGACTAAAATTGATATATGAGAAAGAGAGGAGAAGAGATGTTATTTGTCTGCTACCCTAAATGTACGACATGTCAGAAGGCCAGAAAATGGCTGGATGCAAAGGATATTTCTTACGAGGAGAGAGATATCAAGACAGAGAATCCAAGTAAGGAAGAATTAAAAGAATGGTATGAAAAAAGCGGTTTGCCGCTGAAACGTTTCTTTAATACCAGTGGGATACTATATAAAGAAATGAAATTAAAAGACAGAATTCCAGAAATGAGTGAGGAGGAGCAGCTTGAATTGCTTGCTACAGACGGAATGCTGGTAAAACGGCCTATCGTGATAACTGAAAAAGCCGTTCTCACTGGATTTAAAGAGAAAGAATGGGAAGAAAATCTTTAAAGAGATAAGAGAGTAAAGGAGGTACTAAAGATGAATAGACAAATTCAGAATACTTTGAAAAAAGTGGCTAACGAATTAGCACTGTCCTATGACAAACAAACTTATGCTATTTTTGGTAAATTTAAAGGATATCTGGTTTGCCTGATGTCGGTAGACGGCGGATATAATTATACATTGAGATTATCTCTTGCACAGGGTGATGAAAGACCAGATTTAGAACTTCTGCAACGAGTGGTGTCTGAATCAAAAGTTATTAAAAAATGTGCGGTTGTCGACTATCAAGTCAACTATATGCTTAATGTTGGAATGACAATGACGGCAAAAAAAGTCGGGGAAAAACTGCGGGAGGTTCTGGAAATAATCACTAAGTTTTTGCGTTCCCATGATTTCCAGAACTGCTGTCAAATAAGAGGGCCCCAGAACATAGAACCGGGAATTTACAGCGTGGCTGGCGTTCCCATGATATTATGTGAGGAGAGTTTCAGAGAGCAAAGCAAATTAGTAGCTGCAAATGCAGATGCAAAAGGGCAGAAAAAAGAGAGTCTGATTTCTGGCGTTGTGGGTGCCCTTTTGGGAACTTTGATAGGTGTACTCGCTATAGTTTTATTGGGACAGTTGGGGTATGTGGCGGTTTTATCAGGAATTATTATGGCGGTATGCGCATTGAAGGGATATGAACTTCTTGGCAGGCGGCTGAGTAAAAAAGGCATTGTTATCAGTTGTATTCTGATGGTAGCGATGGTATATTTCGGAAACCGGCTGGATTGGTCCATCTCGGTTGCAAACTATTTTACTGATGTGGATATTTTTACTGCATTCCGCATGATGCCGACCCTGTTGAGTGAAGGATATCTTGAAGGGGGGGCTTATTATGGCAACCTTGCACTGGTTTATCTGTTTACAGCGGTTGGTGCAATTCCAACAATCATAAATATCATGCGCACTCAAAAATTGCAGGGTGAAAGTTACAAAATGAGTTACAGATAATCAAAATACATAAAACAAAGCAGGAGGAAGCCTCTTTCAGGTTTCCTCCTGTTTTGTTTTATATTTTTTTAGTGCTTACGTATTTCTACATTTCCAGAATCCGATATAATTGACTTTTTGAAGCGTTTTGTGTACAATATTTATAACAACGTTGTTTAGAACAATGTATGAGGGGGTGGTTTTGATGATAGATGTTAACGACCTGTTGGAAGAGGCAGTCAAAGAGACAGAAAATCTGATGGATGGAGAAGTGTTTCTTGTGAAAGACTTATTCAAAGGCTATATATGGAATAGGATTGCCGTAAAGGACAGGTTGTTGTTGGGAATTTTATTTTTAAATTATGTTCACAAGACGAACAAAGATGTATTAGTACTGGAAAAGACGTCATCCCATCAACAAAGGTATAAAAAAGTTCAGCTAAAAGCTGACGAGTGCCTGATTCAATAAGCATGTCCTATTGAACAGCATCGGTTCAATGAGCATGCCTTGAAAACACACAAGAAAGGAAGATGCCCATTTGAGTGTAATAATAACTAAATTAAAAGAGGTTTTATATTCCGTATTGCCGATTTCGGTGATTGTAATTATATTAAATTTTACTTTGACACCGATTGATAACCTGACACTGGTAAGATTCATCATCGGTACAGTTCTGATTATCATTGGACTAACTATATTTCTGTTTGGAGTTGATATCGGTATCACTCCAATTGGAAATACCATGGGAAAGGCAATGGTAAAGCCGAATAAAGTTGTGATTGTGGCGATTGCCGGGTTGCTTCTTGGTTTTTTCATTTCCATTGCCGAGCCCGATCTGCACATTCTGGCAGGGCAGGTGGATGCAGTTACATCGGGAGTCATTACAAAGAATACGATTCTTATTGTAGTATCCTTAGGTATCGCCATCATGTTATCTGTAGGTCTTACCCGAATTGTCTATAATTTCCGCCTTCACAAACTGCTGACTATTTTATATGGAATTATTTTTGTACTTGCCATCTTTATTTCTCCTGAATTTATGGCTATATCCTTTGATGCCTCAGGAGCTACCACAGGAGCACTGACCGTCCCATTTATTCTGGCTCTTGCGACAGGTGTATCAAAGCTGAAAAAGGACAGTAAGTCTTCTGAGGAGGACAGCTTTGGACTTGTTGCAATATCTTCTACAGGTGCAATCCTGGGCGTTATGATTATGAGCATCCTGTCCAAAACAGATAAGATTACAGGCAGTCTTGAGAATGCCGGAACAGCATCAACATCTGTCATTGCTCCATTTATCCAGAAGTTCCCAATTATAGCGGGAGAAGTCATGATTGCTCTGGCTCCTATATTAATTATTTTTCTTGTATTTCAAAAAATTTCCTTCAAGTTATCCAAAGCATCTGTGAGAAAAATGTTATTCGGAATGCTCTTTACATTTATTGGACTGGTATTATTTCTGGTCGGCGTAAATGCAGGGTTTATGGAGGTTGGAAGTATTGTAGGATATGAACTGGCTTCTTTGGATAATCGTGCATATGTTATCATAGTCGGATTTATATTAGGTATGGTTACCATACTTGCTGAACCGGCAGTTTATGTATTGACACATCAGATTGAAGATGTTACAAGTGGATATGTAAGAAGAAAAATAGTGATGATTACATTGGCAATAGGGGTGGCTCTGGCTGTTGCCCTGTCTATCATAAGAATATTGATTCCAGGAGTGCAGTTGTGGCATTATCTGCTGCCAGGCTATATCATTTCTATTGTATTGTCATATATTGTCCCGGAGCTGTTTGTCGGTATTGCATTTGATTCCGGGGGTGTTGCATCAGGACCAATGACTGCCACATTTATTCTGGCATTTGCCCAG
Source organism: Muricomes sp. (assembly GCA_049840515.1). Taxonomy (GTDB): domain Bacteria; phylum Bacillota; class Clostridia; order Lachnospirales; family Lachnospiraceae; genus Muricomes. The sequence continues at coordinate 275,775 of JASGKW010000011.1, forward strand.
GGCACGGCGGAAGCGGTAGAAGGTGCAAATGTTCTGGTAGACGGATTTGGAATCATTGCGATGGTTGCTATGACACCGCTGATTGCATTGCAAATCTTAGGTTTAATCTTTAAAATAAAATCGAAAAAAGGGGGAATGGAATATAATGGATGATAAGTCCGAAGTATTTGACGTTGAGTTAATCTGTGTGATTGTAAATTTTGGTTTGGGCAGCAGGGTAATAAAATCTGCCAAACATCATGGCATTTCCGGCGGGACAATAACATTGGGAACCGGTTCTGTACACAATCACATTCTGGAGTATATTGGACTCTGTGATATAAGAAAAGAAATTGTTTATATGGTGGCGGACAGGGAACATGCTTATGAGGCTTTGGGGGAGTTGAATAAAGAGTATCAATTTGACAAACCACATCATGGGATAGCTTTTACGACATCTATCTGTGGCATTTTAGGGACAAAGCATGTTGTGTGTGGGCATAAAAAACATGAGAAAGGTGCAGACAATATTATGTATCATATTATTACAGTTATCGTAGACAAGGGGAAAGCTGAGGATGTGATTTCGGCAGCTACAGAAGCAGGTTCCAAAGGCGGCACTATCATTAATGGAAGAGGTGCAGGGGTTCACGAGACAAGCAAATTGTTTTCTATGGATATTGAACCTGAAAAAGAAATTGTGATTATACTGTCAGAAGTAGAACAGACAGAGCAGATTGTTACTTTGGTGAGAGAGCATCTGAAGATGGATGAGCCGGGCAATGGCATTATCTATGTTCAGAATGCAAATCAAACTTACGGCATCTATAAATAATGGTGGCAGTATGTATAAAATTCTAATTGTTGAGGACGACCTGACAATTGCAAAAACCATAGAGAACCATTTGAGGAAGTGGGATATGGAAGTGCTCTGTATTGAGGATTTCAAGAATATCAAAGAGACATTTATCACTTTTGAGCCGCAGCTTGTGATTTTGGATATTTTGCTCCCTTTTTATAATGGGTTTTATTGGTGCAGCCAGATTCGGGCGATATCAAAAGTGCCAATCATATTTCTTTCTTCTGCCAGCGATAATATGAATATTGTAATGGCTATGAATATGGGAGGAGACGATTTTATTGAAAAACCCTTTGACTTAAATGTGCTGACAGCGAAAATCCAGGCCATTCTCCGCAGAACCTACTCTTTTCAGGGACAGCTTCATGTGCTGGAATATAAAGGTGTTATTCTGAATTTAAATGATGCGTCACTTACATTTCAGGATAAGAAACTGGAATTGACAAAAAATGATTTTAAAATCCTTCAGATTCTTATGGAAAATGCAGGGAGAATTGTCAAGCGCGACAGAATTATGGAGCATTTGTGGGAGAGTGACGAATTTATAGACGACAATACCCTGACTGTTAATATTACCCGGCTCAGGAGAAAGCTGGAGGGCATTGGTGTCCATGATTTCATAACAACAAAGAAAGGAATCGGGTATCTGGCAGAATGAAAAAGATTGGCTCTTATTTGAAGTCAAGAGGCAGATATTTTATCTTTTATATTCTTCTTATGGGAATTTTCCAGTGCATTTTGTATCTCTATAACGTGAGACAGGATGCGCTGGATTATGCTGTATTGCTCTCAGTTGTTTTGCTGGTGTGGGCAGTAATCCTTGACTATTTTCTTTACTGCCGGCATTTGTCGCGGGTGGAAGCTGCTTTGAAAGCCTGTCCCCATGAACTTAAGGTCATGCCCTCTTCGGGAGAACTTACAGGCTCGCTTTACCAGGAAAAACTGCGGCAATTGTTTCATTGTAAAGAAGAACTGGAGACGGACAGCAGAATTGCCAGGCAGGAAATGTTGGATTACTATGGCCTGTGGGTGCATCAAATTAAGACTCCCATCTCAGCTATGCAGCTTCTGCTTCAATCCTTTGATGAGGGAGAGATAGAAGAGCCGGATATGGGGTTCATCCGTCCTATGAAGATGGAATTATTTAAAACAGAGCAGTATGTGGAAATGGTTTTATCCTACTTGAGAATGGAAGATATGTCATCAGACCTGGCATTGCAGTGGTATGAAATTGATAATATCGTACGTCAGGCTGTGCGAAAATATTCCCAGCTATTTATATTAAAGAAAATCCATCTGGATTATCACAAATGTGAGGGTATGGTTCTGACAGACGAAAAATGGCTTCTCCTTGTGATAGAGCAGCTTTTATCCAACGCTTTAAAGTACACTCATGAAGGTACAATTTCTATTTATATGGAATCAGGCGTGGAGGGGGTGCTGGTCATAGAAGATACAGGAATTGGAATTCAGAGTGAAGACCTGCCAAGGATATTTGAAAAAGGCTTCACAGGTTATAATGGCAGGAGGGATAAAAAATCGACAGGGATTGGCCTCTATCTGTGCAAGTCTGTCTGCACAAAGCTCAACCACAATATCAGTCTGGAATCAGAGGCTGGAAAAGGTACGAAGGCCAGCCTGGATTTGCACCGAAAAGTGACAAGAATAGAATAAAATGCAATAAAAATAAAAATTTTTATTTTTGTTGTTTTAACAACATAATTAACGAGACAAATTTCGTAGACTCTATGTATGCAAAAGAAACTAATCGTAGAAACGAAAGGAGTCATTAAATATGGAAAATAAGATGTTTTGTTTTCAGTGTCAGGAAACCGCTGGCTGCACAGGATGTACAAAAGCCGGAGTCTGTGGAAAGTCTCCAAGGACTGCAAATTTACAGGATTTGTTAGTATATGTATCACGCGGGTTAAGTGAGATAACTACACAGCTTAGAAAAGAAGGAACTGCTGTTGCAAAAGAGGTAAATACACTTGTGACAGAGAATTTATTTACTACAATCACCAATGCAAACTTTGATGATAACGCAATTATCAAGAGAATTGAAAAAACTGTTGAGGTTATCAAGAGCCTGAGAGGCGAAGTAAAAGACCAGTCTGTTCTTACAGAGTCTGCATTGTGGGATGGAGACGGTGACCTGGATGAGAAAGCATCTAAAGTAGGCGTTATGGTGACTGAGAATGAAGATATCCGCAGTCTGAGAGAGCTGGTTACATACGGATTGAAAGGTATGGCAGCGTATCTGTATCATGCAGAGGATCAGGGTCAGGTATTCCCTGAGATTGAAGCATTTTTGCAGGAAGCTCTGGCTAAGACAAGAGATGACAGTCTGAGCGTGGACGAGTTGATTGCCTTAACTCTGGAAACAGGAAAATTTGGCGTAGACGCTATGGCTGCTCTGGACGCTACTAATACAAGCGCTTATGGAAACCCAGAGATTACATCCGTATCTATCGGTGTCCGCAGCAATCCTGGTATCTTGATTTCCGGACATGATCTCCGTGACCTGGAGATGCTTCTGGAGCAGACACAGGGAACAGGCGTGGACGTATATACACATTCAGAAATGCTGCCTGCACACTACTATCCAGCATTTAAGAAATATTCTAACTTTGCAGGAAACTATGGAAATGCATGGTGGAAACAAAAAGAAGAATTTGAAAGCTTTAACGGACCAGTTCTGTTTACAACAAACTGTATCGTACCACCAAAAGACAGCTACAAAGACAGAATTTACACAACAGGTGCATCAGGATTTGCTGGATGTACACATATTGAAGCTGATGAGAATGGACACAAAGACTTCAGCGCAGTTATCGAGCATGCAAAGAAATGTCAGCCTCCGGTAGAAATCGAGAGCGGAGAAATCGTTGGTGGATTTGCACATAATCAGGTAATCGCACTCGCAGATAAAGTTGTAGATGCTGTAAAAGCAGGAGCTATCAAGAAGTTCGTTGTTATGGCAGGATGTGACGGAAGAGCAAAATCCCGTGACTACTATGGTGAGTTCGCAAAGGCATTGCCACAGGATACAGTAATCCTTACAGCTGGATGCGCGAAATACAGATACAACAAGTTAAACCTTGGAGATATCGGCGGAATCCCGCGTGTACTGGATGCAGGACAGTGTAATGACTCTTATTCATTGGCAGTAATCGCACTGAAATTGAAAGAAGTATTTGAATTGGATGATATCAATGACCTGCCAATCATTTACAATATCGCATGGTATGAGCAAAAAGCAGTTATCGTTCTGTTAGCTCTGCTGTACCTTGGCGTAAAGAATATCCACTTGGGACCAACATTGCCGGCATTCTTATCACCGAATGTAGTAAACGTACTGGTAGACACATTTGGAATCGCAGGAATTACAACAGTAGAAGATGATATGAAATTATTCTTCGCATAAGAAGATAGAAGAAGCGGACCTTGAAGGGGCCGCTTCTTTTTGTCTGCGCTCCATGGGTGTGCAGAATTTATTTGACGGGAATCCAAAGTTCTACTTCTGCGTCTAATGGATTGCCATTAAGCAAAACTTCTAAAATAATTCCTCCGCTGTATTCAGTATTCTGTTGAATACCCTTTTCAAAATAAGAATCTTCAAGTTCATCAAACAGTAATCTTGATTTATTACCACTAGCACTTGTAACTAAATAGTTTTCCTCTGGAACTTCTATTGCTTCATAACCCTCAATCTCAATTTCTGAAATTACTCCTGCATAATATTGTATTCCATCACTTTGAGGAACAATAAGAGCATATCCCTTTTTATCTATTGAATGTGGCATAAGGTTTTTAAGCATTCCCTCTTGAAATAATTGAGCGTAAAATGCTGTCTTTTGCTCTGAATAATGTGGTTCATGAACTCCTTGTCCTTTAATTAGGACACTTCTTCCAATCAGCTTAAACAATTTTTTAGTTTGATTTCTCATAATAAGTTTTCTCCTTTTCATTTTATGGTATAATCATATCAAGTATAATATGACAATAGTATGGCATATTTAGGAGATAATTTATGAAAATTGACCGTCACATGGGGATAATTTCTTATTTAATTGATAAGCAGAAAACAACTGCCAAAGAATTATCCTCCTTATTCAATGTTAGTATTAGAACTATAATGAGAGATATTGATGATTTAACTCTTGCTGGGATTCCTTTGTATGTAACCCAGGGCAAAAACGGTGGTATTTTTCTGATGGATAACTTCAAGCCAGATAAACCTCCATTAACCAATACTGAATTAACTTCTATTGAAGCCAGCTTAAAAAGCAGATATCAGGTATTGGGAGATAACTCAACATTTAACGCAATATTGAAATTGAACAATACCACTTTGAGCTTCTGATTTTGAAGTCGACCTATCCCTCTCACAAGGGAATTTAGAGTTACGTAAAGTGGTATTTCAGTTACTTGATGCAATTAGAAAAACCAGCACCATTGTTTTTAGTTATATTAACTCACAAGGTATAGAATCAGAAAAATATTGTGAGCCCTATCGAGTAGTTTACAAAGATAGAAGCTGGTATTTAGACGCTTATGATACTCAGAAAAGCCGATTCAGCGTTTATAAAATCGCAAGAATATCTGGTATAGTCTTACAGGATTCCTTTGAAAAAAGGGAATTTAATCCTACGCCGTATGATGGTGGGGAGTGGATAAATAAAGATAAGGTTATGGTAACCATTCATGTCAATAAAGTAGTCATTGATAGATTTATTGAGATATTGGGAACAGACTCAATAAAATCTATCAGCAGCGATATATACGAAGTTTCCTATCCGCTTCATGATAATGAGTGGGGATATAATGTCTTGCTAGGATACGGAAAATATATTAAGGTCATTTCTCCGAAGAGCTTTATAGACAATTTTGTTCAATATATAAGTTCCATAAGAGAGAAATATCAATGCTAATCTAGGAATTTTCACTTCCCTTAATTGGTATTTACAGTTAGAGAATCAATCAGCTCTGATAACACGAGAATTCAGTTTCTCAAAGTGTCAGCTTTGCGGCTTTGCGTCTGGCCCTGTTTACTTTATTTTCAAAGGTGCTTTATTTCCACAGATTATTTTTGTCTTACAAAAGTGTAAGGATTCACCTGAGTTTTGAAAGCTGAATCTATGGTTTCATATGATAAGGTTGAATTATAATAAATGTGCAGACAGGGAATAGATAAAAAGGAAAGGCAGGAAAGACGAATGTCATTGTTAGATGTAAAAAATGTAAAAAAGATTTATACCACCAGATTTGGAACAAATCAGGTTCAGGCACTTACAGATGTTTCTTTTTCGGTAGAACCGCAGGAGTATGTGGCTATTATGGGAGAATCTGGTTCCGGGAAAACTACTTTGTTAAATATACTGGCATCGCTGGATAAACCTACAGGGGGAAAGGTTTTATTAAAAGGGAGAGATTTGAGTGCGATAAAAGACCGTGAAATGGCGGCTTTTCGGAGGCAGAATCTGGGATTTGTATTTCAGGATTTTAATTTGCTGGATACATTTTCTCTGGAGGATAATATTTATCTTCCCCTTGTTCTCGCAGGCAAAAAGTATGAGGAGATGAATCAGAGACTGCAGCCCATCGCCAGGCAGCTTGAAATTACAGATTTACTGAAAAAATTTCCCTATGAGGTGTCCGGCGGGCAAAAGCAGAGAGCAGCGGTGGCTCGGGCTCTGATTACCAAACCACAATTAATTCTTGCGGATGAACCTACGGGAGCCCTGGATTCCCGCTCGGCGGAAGAATTGATGAATCTGTTTACAAAAATGAATCAGGAGGGCCAGACCATACTTATGGTGACTCACAGTGTCAAAGCTGCCAGCAATGCAAGTCGGGTTCTGTTCATCAAAGATGGTCAGGTTTTCCACCAGATATACAAGGGCAATCTGTCAAGTGAGGAGATGTATCAGAAAATTTCTTCGGCGCTGACTGTCCTCACAACAGGGGGTGAGCGATAAAATGTTTTACTTAAAACTGGCGTTTACAAACTTAAAAAAGAATGGAAAGACTTATGTCCCATATTTACTGACTTGTGTGCTGACCATTATGATGTTTTATGTGATGAATGCAATTTTCAGGAACGAAGGCTTGAAAGAGATGCAGGGGGCAGGGGGAGCTGAAGACAATTCTCGGGTGGGCAGTGGTTGTGACTGGAATATTTTCTGCTGTATTTTTATTTTACACAAACAGCTTTCTTGTAAAACAGAGAAAGAAAGAGTTTGGATTATATCAGGTTCTTGGCATGGACAAAAGAAATCTGACGAAAATGATGGGATGGGAAACTGTTTTAAGTACAATATTCAGCATTGGTGCGGGATTGGTGCTGGGAGTTTTACTTGGCAGGCTGATGTTTCTGATTTTGTTAAAAATCATACATTTTTCGGTGCCTCTGAAATTTTCAGTAGAGCCGGAATCACTGGTTGACACGGCGATTCTGTTTCTCATAATCTTTTTTGCCACACTAGTATTCAATTTGCTGCAGGTGCAGGCGGCAAAAACAGTTGATCTCCTTCACGGGGGAAATCAAGGTGAGAAAGAACCTAAGACTAAATGGCTGCTGACTCTAGTGGGGATAGCTGCTTTGGGAAGTGGATATTATATTGCTCAGACTACAGAGAGTCCCTTGATGGCAATTGGCAAGTTTTTTATTGCTGTGATTTTGGTTATCATTGGCACTTACGCTCTATTTATGGCAGGCAGCATTGCACTTTTGAAATGCTTAAAGAGAAATAAGAAATTTTATTATCAGACCAGACATTTTACTTCTGTGTCAGGAATGATATACCGAATGAAGCAAAATGCGGCCGGGCTCGCAAATATCTGCATTATGAGCACTGTTGTTCTTGTACTTATCTCCATTTCTGTATCCCTCTATGCTGGGATGGAGGACATTATGAATACTCGTTTTCCCACTGATTTCAGAGTAGATATTTCAAATACAGCGGAAGATAATTTATCCAGGGCAAAAGAAATTATAAAAGAAGAAATAGAAATCTCAGGGATAAAAGTTACTGACAGGGTTGCATACAAGTCAGGCGGACTTCCAAGTTCATGGGATAAAAAGAATGGAAAATTAATATTGGACGTAAATGATGCAAGCATATCTTACGCGGAGGACAATTTCCGTGCGCTAGAGATGATTCCCCTTTCTGACTTTAACGAGATGGAAAATGCAGATATGACATTGGAGGCGAACCAGCTTTTGGTTTATATGCCTGAGGACAAATTTGAATCAGATAAAATAACCATTCAGAATCAGGAGTACGAGGTAAAGAAAGTGCTTACGCATATGAAGATAGACAAGGATAATATGTCCCATGTGATAAAGCCTGTATATTTGATTGTAAAGGATGAGGCACAAATTACAGAACTGATAAATAAATATGGGGAAAGCGGTATCACGGGTATGATTTATACGGACATGTTCAATCTAAAAGGAGATGAAAAGGCAGTTGGAGCGGCTATGCAGTCTATAAGAGAACAGCTAAAGACGGACGTGCAGGAATGTAGTGCAGAGTACAGACAGGCATTCAGTCAGGAATTTTATGCCGTGTACGGTGGATTTTTGTTTCTTGGGGTTTTTGTGGGCGCGCTCTTTTTAATGGCAACGGTTTTGATTATTTATTATAAACAAATATCTGAGGGTTATGATGACAGGGGAAGATATCAGATTATGCAAAAAGTAGGAATGAATCACCGTGAGGTGAAAAGTTCTATCAGAAGCCAGGTGCTTATGGTTTTCTTTCTCCCTCTGGGGGCAGCGGTCATCCATGTGGCTGTGGCGTTTAAAGTGATGACAAAATTATTGGCAGTGCTGAATCTGATTAATGTGAATCTGTTTTTGATGTGCACCATTGGAACAGTCATTATATTTGCCATATTCTATGTGCTTGTATTTTGGGTGACATCCAGAGAATATTATAAAATTGTGCAGTAGAAAAGAAGGAGCCTGGCTAAGCCAGGTTTCTTCTTTTATCTGCGGGTGAAGAGTATGCGTATAATCAAACCGATTATCAGTATACCTGATATGGAATAACCGAGAAAGCTTATCCAGGGTATGCCAAACCGAGAGCGGAATTGTCGTTACGTCTGAGGAATAGTCCTGAGCCGATGAAAAGTGCACCTGCCAGGAGGCTTAGAATAAAGTGTCTGGCTGTTCTAGGTGCTGTTCGGATTCTATCGTGTTTCCCTATTAACCTT
>JASGKW010000012.1:0-49158 GCA_049840515.1 Muricomes sp.
TCTTGCTTTTTGCTGTTTTGTTTGACCTTAGCAGCAACTTTTATACTATATCATGTCTGCTTTTGTCTGTCAAGAACTTTTTTATTTTTATTTCCCAAGTTCTTTGTTGTCCTCTTGCGAGTCAGCTTTGATATATTATCATTTTCTGCATCATTTTGTCAAGACGTTTTTTACATTTTTTTCATCTTTTTTTAACAAATCTTTTTGCAGTATCCTGCCTCATCTGAAATACTATTTCTATGCTGCAGAATGAACGGAGAAGGAGGGATTTGAACCCTCGCGCCGCTATTAACGACCTACTCCCTTTCCAGGGGAGCCCCTTCGGCCAGCTTGGGTACTTCTCCAAAATGTCCGTTATTTAATATACATGAAATCTAGCTTCTTGTCCAGCCCTTTTGTCTATTTTCTTATTTTTCTTCTCTTTCCACCTTTTATTACAATTTTCAGACATTTCTGTGAGATTCTGTATGCCGGAAAAGAGAGTTGTTTTGATATACAAAAAGGAACTCATTTCTGAGTTCCTTCTCAACGGAGAGGGTGGGATTCGAACCCACGCGCCCTTGCGGACAAACGGTTTTCAAGACCGCCTCGTTATGACCACTTCGATACCTCTCCATATTTTATGCTGCTTTGCATTTTCATGATTTCTGCTTTCTGCGCTGCAACAATGAGTATTTTAGCATATGCATCAAAGACATGTCAATACATTTTTTTAATATATTGACATTTTTTGTTACAGTTCAGCCATGCACGTATATTGGAAGATAGACTGCACAAACTTGTTTGTGATAAATCATCTTCCGATATCTGTATATGGCGCTCTGCAATAAGCGAAAGTTTTAACTGCGTCAGCAGTAAAAAAGGCTGCAAAGCAGCCAACTCAAGCTGTATAGCTGAACTGTTACCATTTTTTACGTCCTTCTTTTTAAAAACACTTCTGCCATTTCCAAATCCTCAGGTGTTGTTATTTTGATATTTTCATATGAGCCGCGAACAAGCTTGATTGGGAAACCAAGCATCTGCTCCACCACCATTGCGTCATCTGTCACATTAGTGTAGCTTTCCCGCATCAGCATGGAATATGCACCCTTTATAAGTCTATTCTCAAACACCTGGGGTGTCTGTATCATCCAGAGACCTTTTCTATCCGGTGTGTTTTTTACAAAATCATTTTTATCCACAATCTTTATTGTATCTTTCACAGGCATTCCAGCCACACATGCCTTATCTTTACACACTGAATCAAATGCTCTCTCTATAATATGTGCATCAACAAAAGGGCGCGCACCATCATGGATGAAAACATAGCCTTCATCATTGAGTTCCTGCAGGCCGCTCCAGACAGAATGGTATCTCTCCGCTCCTCCGGCAAGTATTCTTGTCACCTTGGTAATATTGTATTTCTCCACAATTGTCTGACGGCAATACTCCTCCTCACCAGCTCCGGTTATAAGATATATTTCATCTATTATTTCTGAATCCTGAAATTCTTTAAGAGGATAGTATAGTATTGGCCTCCCATCCAGCAGCAGATATTGTTTGTGTATCTTAGTTCCCATTCTCCTGCCCTGACCTGCTGCCAGTACAATTGCCGTGCAATGTGCTTTTTTCATACAAACACTCCTACCGTTCTCCCAGTTTGAGATTGGGAATCGCATTTAAATCCCAGCCATGTCTGGTTCCTGCTAAATATTCATAATAAGCGGCCGTTCCTATCATTGCCGCGTTATCGGTGCAGTAAATCGGAGATGGACAATAGAATTTAATCCCTCTCTCCTCACACGCCTTTTTCATTTCGTTTCTAAGAGCGCCATTGGAAGCCACTCCGCCTGCAATAGCAAATTTGTTCATGCCATATTCTTCTGCCGCATTCATAGATTTCTCTACCAGAACATCTACCACTGCCTTTTGAAATGCCGCTGCAATATCAGCCGGATTATAAGTTTCCTCTTTCATCTGGCATCCATTGATATAATTTAAGACCGAAGACTTCACCCCGCTGAAACTAAAATCATAGGGTGAACCGTCAATATTGGCTTTGGGAAATGAAATCGCCTCAGGGTTTCCCTCTTTTGCGAGCCGGTCTATTTTGGGACCTCCCGGATAACCCAGCCCGATGGCTCTTGCCACCTTATCATAAGCCTCCCCCGCAGCGTCATCCCTGGTCCGGCCTAAAATTTCATAATCGCCATATTCTTTCACACACACCAAATGTGTATGCCCTCCTGAAACCACCAGACATAAAAAGGGCGGCTCCAACTCAGGATGTTCAATATAATTTGCGGAAATGTGCCCCTCAATATGGTGAACTCCCACCAGAGGAAGCTTTTTTGCATAGGCGATAGCCTTTGCCTCAGCCACTCCCACAAGAAGCGCTCCGACAAGTCCAGGTCCATATGTGACCCCGATAACATCTATGTCATCCAGAGTCATCTTTGCTTCTCTCAGCGCTTCTTCTATAACCTGATTTATTTTTTCAATATGCTTTCTTGACGCAATTTCAGGAACTACACCGCCGTACAGCTTGTGTAATTCAATCTGGGATGAAATCACATTTGCCAGAATTTGCCGTCCGTTATGCACAACCGCAGCCGCAGTCTCATCACAGGAGCTTTCAATGGCCAGCACATTTATATTCTCAATTTCTTTCATACGTACCTCTTCTTATTCCTGTTCAAATATCAATTCTGCCGACATTCTGTCTTTCCCCGCCTTTGCTCCCGGAAAAATCTTACGCACTTCATCCATATATTCCTCCGGTCTGGTCAGAGACGGGCTATAGTGAGTCAGCCATAATTCCTTTACCTGTGCTTCTTTTGCAAGCTGTGCTGCCTCATAAAAAGTCATATGCTTGTACTCTACAGCCTTGGCAGCTTTTTCTTTCTCCCCGTACATTCCTTCGCATATAAATAAATCAGAATCTTTTGCATTTTCACGGATAGAATCTGTTGGTCTTGTATCCGTTGTATAGGTGACCTTAATTCCTTTTCGAGAAGGTCCCAGAACCATGTCCGGCGTTAAAATCTTACCATCGACTTCCACAGACTCTCCTTTTTGCAGAGGATTCCAGTATTTCTGAGGAATTCCCTGTTCTTTTGCTCTCTCCACATCAAATTTACCCGCCCGGTCAATTTCCAAAGTATATCCATAACATAATACATTATGGTTTACCCGAAATGCCCTCAGGCGGTATCCATTTATCTCAAATGTCTGCTGTGCACCTTCGATTTCCACAAAATGAATCGGGAAAGGAAGCTCCGGCGCAATCACCCTCAGCGAGTTCACCACCCGCTCCAGTCCTTTTGGACCAATCAAGGTGAGGGGTTCCCGGCGGTCTGCATTCCCCATCGTGAGAAGCAGACCCGGAAGTCCACTGATGTGATCCCCATGAAAATGGGTAAAACAGATAACATCAATGGGTTTAAAGCTCCATCCCTTTTCCTTTATCGCTATTTGTGTTCCTTCTCCGCAGTCTATCAGCAGACTGCTGCCTCCTGTTCTTACCATCAGGGCAGTCAGCCACCGATAAGGAAGAGGCATCATTCCGCCGCTTCCAAGCAAACATACATCTAACATATTATCCCTCTATTTCTGCCGGTATTCTGAAAGAAGCTAGCATTTTATCATAACAGGATTCACATAAATCAAAAGAATGCTTCTCGCCATCCTTCTCAGAAAAATATCCCCATGCAAAATCTACACTGAAAACACCTTCCTCTGCACGCCCATTCACAACCGATATTTCTTTTCCACATCTATTGCAAATAATTTTTTTAACTTCTTTTGTTTCTTTTAATTGATACTGGCGCATACAAATTCCTCCTGTGCTGTTTGAATCTCACTTTTGCTACGCCTTAATTATAACTATTTGAGGCCTGCTTTCCTACTGGGAAGTGCTTCCTCAATTATAGGTCGTTTTCCATTATAGCAATAAAACACGCTATTTTACAGCTATTACTCATTATTTTCCTAATTTTCTGCTCATCAAGACAGCATCTTCTTTCGGATTATCATAAAAATTCTGCCGGATGCCATCCTCCCTAAACCCCTGCTCTTCATAAAACATCTGGGCTGTTCTATTGCTCTCCCGCACATCGAGAAGGATTTTTTGAATATTTCTCTCCTCACAAATGTCTTCCAGCTTCAGTATCAGGCGGCTGCCCACCCCTTGTCTCTGCATTTCGCTCTCCACTGCAATGCGGGCAATCTCCACTTCACCTGCCGCCTCATAGGACAGCATATATCCCGCAAGTCTTCCGGCTTTTTTGGCTGCAATACAAATTGACCGGGGATTATTGATTGTCTCCAGAACACTTTTCTCGCTCCAAAAATCAGAAAATATCTGAAATTCCAGCTCCGCAACAGAAGCGGCATCTTCGGCGCTCAACTCTTCAATTATCAATTCCGCGTCTTTTTCCCTCTCTGCCCGCTCCCGCTCAGCCTGTGATACCCTCAGATAATCTGGCTGATGTTCCATTGCAGACTCTATTTTTCCTTTTTTATAATACTGAATTCCCAGAAGCTTCCACTGCGGCGGCTCTCTGCCTGGACATATGAGGCGGCGCAAAAGAATAAGGAACCTGAATATTCTGTTCGATAATTTCACTAAATACAGGTACACCGTCCCCAAGAAATACTACTGGCTTTCTGTAGACATTCAGGTGATGGATTAATTCTTCGATGGACACTGCCATCTGCATTTTCAAAACCTGGAATACCGGTTCAACCCGCTTCGTTCCCTCTTTTGTCCCTGCCCGCTTTGAAAATGTATACAATCCTGTATAGACCTGGCTTCTTCTTGCATCCAAAATAGGACATATAATATCCTCACAGCCATAGACCTGATACGCCAGCCCGTCCACAGTGGGAATGTGTATCAAAGGTTTTCCCAACGCCAGACCCAGCCCCTTTGCTGTGGCTGAACCTATGCGGAGTCCCGTAAAAGAGCCAGGTCCCCCTGATACTGCAATTGCATCTATGGTTTCTAAATCCAGTTCAATCATCTTCACCACTTCATCTATCATGGGAAGCAGCGTCTGAGAATGAGTCTTTTTGTAGTCAATCGTATACTCCGCTATCGTTCTGTCCTCTTCCACCACTGCCACAGTTGCAGTCAACCCCGAACTGTCAATTGCCAATACCCGCATATCATACTTCCTCCCTGCAAAGGGGTCAGCACCAGTCTGACCCCTGCCTCTTTTCTTATTACACTCCTGATTGTACGGCAGAGTATGCCCTACTGTATTCCCTCTACGGTTATACGCCGATACTCAAACCCTTGTTCCAGGTCCTTTTCAATAATAATTTCTGTTCTGCCGGCGGGGAGAATCTCTTCGATGAGATTTGCCCACTCGATGAGGCTCACTCCCTCACTCATGACATAATCCTCATATCCAACTTCATACATTTCTTCCACATCGCCAATACGGTACACATCAAAATGATAAAATGGCAGACGCCCCTCATCATACACCTGTACAATGGTAAATGTAGGACTGCTGACAGGCTCTTCTATACCTAAACCCGCTGCAAACCCCTGGGTAAATACTGTTTTCCCCACGCCCAGGTCTCCCGTCAGCGTATAGACCTGACCAGGTTTTGCTTTCTTTCCCAGATTCTTGCCCACCAGAAATGTCTCGTGAGGGCTTCTCGTCTCTAATACCATACTGAATCCTTTCCACTTGTATTACCGTGAAGTTCTTTTCTCTAAACTCGTGAAGTACCTCGCCAATCACTATCGGACAGGGAAGTTCTTTTCTCTAAGCTCGTGAAGTACCTCGCCAATCACTATCGGACAGGGAAGTTCTTTTCTCTAAGCTCGTGAAATACCTCGCTAAGCTCAAAGAACGACCTACGTGCTAGGCTCGTGAAGTACCTCGCCAATCACTATCGGACAGGGAAGTTCTTTTCTCTAAGCTCGTGAAATACCTCGCTAAGCTCAAAGAACGACCTACGTGCTAGGCTCGTGAAGTACCTCGCCAATCACTATCGGTCAATGATGAAACAATCTGATACCCGTGAATGCCATTGCTATCTGATATTTATTGCAGGTTTCAATAACATTGTCATCTCTCACTGAGCCGCCCGGCTGTGCCACGTATTTCACGCCGCTTTTATGTGCCCTCTGGATGTTATCTCCAAACGGAAAGAATGCGTCCGAGCCCAGAGATACGTCAGCCATTTTATTAAGCCATGCACGTTTCTCTTCTCTTGTAAATATTTCCGGCTTCTCCTCAAATGTATTTTCCCATATTCCATCTGCAAGGACATCCATATATTCTTCTCCAATGTATAAGTCAATGGCGTTATCTCTGTCTGCTCTGCCAATACCGTCTTTAAATTTCAGGTCCAATACTTTCGGACACTGACGGAGCCACCAGTTATCTGCCTTCTGACCCGCAAGTCTTGTACAGTGAATGCGGGACTGCTGGCCTGCACCGATTCCTATAGCCTGTCCGTCTTTTGTGTAACACACTGAATTGGACTGTGTATATTTCAGTGTTATCATAGCGATAGTGAGGTCTATCTTTGCAGATTCAGGAATATTCCTATTTTCCGTAACTACATTAAAAAAAATCTGCATCAATCTTCAGGTCATTGCGCCCCTGCTCAAATGTGATGCCAAATACTTCTTTGCGTTCCACTGCGCCGGTATATAGTCAGGGTCTATTTGAATCACATTGTAATTGCCCTTTTTCTTTTGTTTCAGCAGGTCAAGTGCTTCAGGCTCATAACCAGGGGCAATTACCCCATCGGAAACTTCTCTCTTAATCAGCTTTGCAGTATCTACATCACAAATATCAGAAAGACAGATAAAATCTCCAAAAGATGACATTCTGTCAGCCCCTCTGGCCCTGGCGTAAGCACAGGCAAGGGGGGAAAGCTTCTCCCAAATCATCCACCCAGTAAATCTTAGCGAGGGTTTCATTTAAAGGAGTCCCAACAGCGGCTCCCGCAGGGGATACATGCTTAAAAGATGCTGCTGCCGGAAAACCGGTAGCCTCTTTTAGTTCCTTCACCAACTGCCAGCCATTGAAAGCATCCAGAAAATTAATGTAGCCTGGACGCCCGCACAATACCTGAACAGGCAGTTCACCGCCGCCCTCCATATAAATCCTGGACGGTTTCTGATTGGGGTTGCAGCCATACTTTAACTCTAATTCTCTCATCAGCCCTCTGCTCCTTACTTATTCTTGTTTACAATCCTTGTCTCATATGTACCTGATGCAATATCAATGTAACGCACAAACAGTGACACCTTATTATCTTCATTTAAACTGTCCCACAGCATTCCTATAAAATTATCTATATCACCTGAAATGGAAATCCACTTCGGCTCGCCTTCAAAGCTGGGCAATGGATTGCCGTCACACATATATGTGTGAATAAAATGGCCTTCCCCCTCCGCCGGATTCTCATAGGCAAAGGTATGGCGGCTGCAGCTTTCCGGGCTTCCATTATTACTTTTCAAAATTGACATGGCATAATTATATCCATTTTCTATATGCATAATCCCAGAAATGCGTGGAGTATAATTAGGGGCATCCGGTTCAAATTTCCGTGAGCGCAGACTTTGTTCAAATGTGAGCTGTTTATCCATGCCATCATATATGGTATCTGTCTGATCCCCATTTGTCACGATAGTCTTATTTCCTAACACATGCACCGGGGCATAAATGATAAGACTTGGGTCTGTCAACTTAGAGGGATCAAAGGCCTGCGTTCTGATTCCTTGCCCCTCTTCCACAAATATCCGGTTACGGCTGTTCTCACTTCTGCCCATAATAAAATATGCCGTGACAGCACTCTTACCGTCCCTGCTTCTTCCCATAATAATGCCTCTGCCTGGATACGGGTTATTTCTCAATTCCTGCTCAATGGACAACATTTTCATAAGATGGCTCTCCTCTGATTTCATGTCTCGTTTACTGAATACAAGTTTATTATACCTGTCATAAAAGGTAAGTTCAATAACTAAGAAGAGATTTTCCTCATGCGCACTTTCGTAATACGGTTTCCTTTAACTTCCTCTATGGTAAACTCCATCTCATCCGCCAGTATTGTCTCCCGGCTTTCTTTTCCCGGAATATATCCAAGCCGTTCAATCAGATACCCTGATAAAGTATCGTAATTTTCTGTCACCAGCTTCAGTCCCATTTCATCATTCAAATCACTAATCAAGATTCCTCCGTCCAGCATATAGTCACCGTCGCCAAGCGCAACAATCTCCTGGACAACCTCCTCATACTCTTCGCTGATTTCTCCCATGATTTGCTCTACAAGGTCTTCTATTGTAACGATACCAGAAAATCCGCCGTATTCATCTACAAGAACAGCCATATGGCGTCTGGATTTCTGCAATTCCCGAAAAAGTTCATCTGCATCACGGCTGTCCGGAACAAAAAATGGTTCCCTCAGCAATCCTCTGATATCTAATGTTTCCCATCCATTTTTCCGCACTTCAATCATAACATCCTTGATATGCAGTATACCAATGATGTTATCTATGTTTCCTTCATAGACAGGAATCCGGGAATGTCTGGATTCCAAAATCTCATCCACCAGCGTATCAAAAGGTGCCTCTGCATCCAGCACATAAACATCGCGTCTGGGCACCATAACTTCCCTGGCACTTCTGTCATCAAACGAAAAAATAGAATTTATCATTTCATGCGCTTCATCGTCAAATGTACCGTTTTCATTTCCCATTTTCAAAAGTGCTTTAATTTCTTCCTCTGTGACAGCCTCCTCCTGGTCCTCAGTCTTTAATCTGAGCAGCCTGAGCACACCCTTTGTAGATATAGATAAAAGCTTGATGAACGGAGAAAGTATTTTTGAAATGTAATGAACCGGCATTACGGTTATCATACAAAATGCTTCTGCTTTCTGCAAAGCAATTCTTTTCGGCACAAGTTCACCAAACACCAGATTAAAGAACATCAAAATAAGCGTCACCCCATTGCTGGCGATGGCGGTACTGTATGGTATGTGCATGCTCTCCAGCCACCTTGCAAGAACCGGTGCGATTCCCGCCGCTGCAGATGCACTGGAATAAAATCCGGCAAATGTTATGGCTACTTGAATGGTTGAAAGAAATTTCGTGGAATCCTCAAAGAGGCTCTGAATCACAACTGCCTTTTTATTTCCTTCCTCCGCCATGCTGCGAATTCTGTTTTTGTTTACAGAAACCACAGCCATCTCGGCCCCGGCAAAAAAAGCATTCATGAGTGTGAAAAATAATAAAAGTGATAGTCGAAACAAAATAGTGTTCCCGTCAGGGTCTGTATCCATAGAAAAAATAATCCTCCTGTATAATATATTATTACGCCTGTGGCGCTCTATTTTGGAGGGAAAACTTTCCCCCTCAAAATATTTTTAGGAAAAGTATACCACGAACCCTCTCATTTCGCAATACCATTTCTTTCCTGTTTATCATTCGATTGTGGGTTTGTCAAACATATGTTACAGTGACCGTAAATAATCTTTCAGTACCTCTGTGGGAGAGTTCCATAAAAGAGGTCTCATAGGAAAGCGGTTATAATCCTTTGTGTTATAACGTTTCAGTTGCTTGGAAAAGTCCTCCAGGGAATAGAACTGATGGGTGGCATAAAAGCGTTCATTGTCTTTTCTGTGGCTGCGTTCTACCTTCCCATTATGCCTGGGTGTAAAAGGACGGATCAGCTTGTGCCGAATACCATGCTGCTGCAACTTCATCTGAAAGAGTGTGGGTTTGTCGCAACCACCATAGGAAGCAAAGCGTTTGGTGAACTCCTGTCCGTTATCGGTCTGGACACATTCGATGGGAAGAGGAAAGGCTTTTATTAAGTGTTCTAAGAACTGAGCCGAGGAATAAGAACTGTGCTCCTCAAAGGCTTCCACAAAGCGCCATCGGGAATACTCATCAATGGCGGTGTATTGGTAAAAGCGTTTGCCCTTGGCAGATCCGACCATGCAGACAGTGGGGACAAATTTAACATCTATCTGTATGCGCTGTCCGGGATAGTCCATGGATTCATAGGGCTTAGGGATGTACTTGGGATTCTGAGGTTTTACGGCCATGATACCCTGTTTCTTAAGAAAACGATAGAGACCCGGGATGGAGCGGGAATAGCCTCTTTGCATGAGCTTGACCCAGAAGACCACCAGCCCGGCATGAGGATTGCGCCTGCGCATATCGGAAATAAGCTTAATTTCCTCAGGAGTGTGCTGGTTTGGATGATGGAGGGGCCGCCTGGAAAGCTCTCTAAGAGATTCAATAGAGCCGTCATAGCGGCGTTTCCAGCGGTAAATGTACTGTCGGTTAGTTTTATACCGAATGGCAGCTTTTGAAACACCATATTTTTCAGAGTAATGGATTAAAGATAGACGATATTTCATATCTTGTGTTATACTAGCCATGCGAGAATACACTCCTTTGCGTTGGTTTTTGTTGTGGTGACTTAAATATAACACAAAAAGGTATTCTCGCTTTTATATTATTCAGTTTTGTAACACATGTATTGTAATCCTACAATTTCTTTCCTGTTTATCATTCGATAGTCTCATTAAAATCCCAGAGGCTGGTCTACAAAGATGATTTCACACTCCATTCCCGCTGGAACACGGTCAATAATAACCGTCACACAGCAGATACGTTCCGGGCTGTTACATTCATAACATTTGTCCGCTTTTAATGCACAGGGGGTATTCGCCCCCACCCTCCGGGCATTCTGCGGCGCAGCCACATTCTTGCACCTGTAAATGGCATCCTCCAGATTTTGGGTGATTTTATTCTTACCCACAACATAATAACATTTTTTAGGACCAAACGCAGTCATTGCAACCCGATTCCCCGTCCCATCAATATTTACAATCTGTCCAGATTCTGTCACCGCATTCGCACTGGTTATATAAATATTGGCACAATTAGCCAGCCGGCGGACATCCCAGGCCGGCACCTTATTGTGCCATACTACCGCATTATTTTGCTGTAACGCTTCAAATAACCCCATTTCACGGAGAGTCTCACTCCCCCCAAATCCAATAGTTTCCTTTTGCAGCGCATTTCCAAGATAATCACAAGCCTCTTCTTTCGTTGAAAAAAGCTGTGTAGAAAACCCATGTTTTTCAAAATTATTTCTGATTGCAGAATATTCCATATCTGCACCTCCTCTAAGTTGTATAGACTTTTCAATCATTTTTTCTCCCAGGGCAGATTGCAGAAGCATCTTTGGGCAGACGCCTTGCTTCATTCATAGTAAACACCAACAGCTCATAAACATATTCTCTATTGTATTTCCTTAATCCGCTTTCCGTCAAGTTCAATACGCAAGTTAAACATAACTGGATAGAAAAAATCACCAGAGTCTTTTTGTGCTTTTCCATGCTTTGACTCTTTTCTATTCTATTGTTGGTTTCTTTCTTGTGTGATATAATTTTTTTATTAGCACTAATGCGCCGCAATTCTATAAGAAGCTGGCACTACATAGAAATTATAAGCTGTAGCAAGTTTTACCGAATATGATATTAAGGCAACCTGGTTGCGTTAAAATAAAACACAAAAGGAGAACTAAAAAAATGATTGATTTTCAAAACGGTAGCATTTTTAAACTGAAACAGGTCAGCACCGACAGCGTGAGCCGCGATATTGCTCCGCTGCTCGTCAATAGCGAGGAGGTTTTAAGCTCCTACAAAGGTGTTCGTGACTATGTTGTGTTTACCAGCAAGCGTATTATTGCAGTCAATGTACAAGGCATGACCGGCAAAAAGAAAGATTTTACTTCTCTCCCTTACTCAAAAGTGCAGGCATTTTCTTCTGAAACCGCAGGTGTTTTTGATATGGATAGCGAACTGGAACTTTATTTCAGCGGGCTGGGAAAAGTAAAATTTGAATTTTCCGGAACTAGCAATATTGTCCAGCTTTCACAAATTATAGGTTCTTATATTCTCTAACATCAATTGCGCTCCACTTCATCTCTGTGAAAACTTATAAGATTATCTGCGGATGCACAAACAACCTCGAATTGCGCTCCGCTTCGTCTCGGTCATCCTTGCGTTCCAATGAACAGAAAAGTATATAAAAACCCACTGAATGCAAGCATTCGTGGGTTTCCATATACTTTTCTGTTTGCAGATAACTGCTTATCTCTTTGTGAACTCCGAATACCTAAAATACGGGCTTCTTAGACACTTTGTCACTTACCTGTTAGTTACTGATATGTTTTCATTTGCTCCCACGTTTCTCTATTCTCTTCTATTATGCAGTATGCTCATTTACAAGCGGAAGCTCATATAGTGTATCTGGGTCAATATCCAAACACATCGTATTATCTCTATTCCCTCCGATATCCCATGCCAAAGTATCATTCATCACCGTACAGGTCTCTGTAAAAACAGTGATATCTCTCAATGGGCGAAAAACCTCTTTCTCAATCATTTGAGTCATATCATAACATACAATTTTACCATCTTCAAAGTATACATATACAGAATAATTTTCCATTGGCATTACTTGCACAACCTTCGGAAACATAACTCTCACCTCACTTTTAAACTAATGGATTGATTCGGTTCAATGGTTTTCCATCCTTTGCTAATTCCCAATTCTGCATCAGTTCATCCTGATGTAAAACACACCATGCTAAAATCAATTTGAGTTGCCGTGATGGCAAAGCACCTTTTATACACCTTGCCCCATCAATTTCAATAATCGCCTTATTTCCATTATATTCTCCATGGAAATGTGGCGGATTATGGTCATCATAATACATTGTAACTCTGATTCCGTAAAACAGCGATATCTCTGGCATTATATTTACCTCCTCATTTCGTTCGTTAATATATATTTGACTTTATATATTGTTGGCTATATATACTTGATAATATAAGTGTACCATAGTTATCATCTAAAAAAAACCCACAAACTTGATGTTTGTGGGTTTTCCATGCAATGAAATACGCAATTTCTAACGTTTTGAAAACTTATAAGATTATCTGCGGATGCAGAAGCAACCTCGAATTTGCCTTGCAAATCCTCGGTCATTTCTGCATTCCAATGAACAAAAACGCATATAAAAAAGCCCTTGAATGCAAGCATTCCGGGCTTTCTGATATGCGTTTTGTTCGCAGATAATCCTAACGTTTTGAAAACTGTGGTGCTCTACGAGCTGCTTTAAGACCGTATTTTTTACGCTCTTTCATACGTGGATCACGTGTGAGGTATCCTGCTGATTTCAGCACTGGTCTGTATTCTGAGTCTGCTTCAAGAAGTGCTCTTGAAATACCATGACGGATTGCTCCAGCCTGTCCTGTGTATCCACCACCGTGTACGTTTACAAGTACATCAAACTTATCGTTTGTGCCTGTTGCTACCAACGGCTGACGAACAACAACTTTCAATGTTTCAAGTCCTAAATATTCGTCGATGTCTCTTTTATTTATAGTGATTTTACCTGTTCCAGGTACAAGATATACTCTTGCGATAGATTTTTTTCTTCTTCCTGTTCCGTAATATTTTGCATTAGCCACTGTAATGTCCTCCTTTCAACCTTTCCTTAAAATGTTAATACTTCTGGTTTCTGAGCCTGCTGTTTGTGCTCTGGTCCAGCGTAAACGTGAAGTTTCTTAATCATTTCTCTACCCAAAGGTCCTTTTGGAAGCATTCCTTTTACAGCCAGTTCAATAACTTTTTCAGGTTTTTTAGCCATCAGCTCTGCCAATGTAGTCTCTCTCATTCCACCTACATAATCAGAGTGATTGTAATAAATCTTCTGCTGAAGCTTCTTGCCTGTTACATTTATTTTTTCTGCATTTACAACTACTACATAATCACCAGTATCAACATGTGGTGTAAACTCTGGTTTGTTCTTACCTCTTAATACTTTTGCAATCTCTGAAGACAGACGTCCTAATGTACATCCTTCAGCATCAACCACATACCATTTCTTTTCAATCTTGTCTGGGTTCGCCATATAAGTTTTCATGGGGTGTTCCTCCTAAAATAATCATCACAACTTACTACTTTCTATATGAAATCAGTGTACTCCGGGGCTTGGTGTATACTGTTTCTCCTTTTGTCATGCTGTATTATTATAGTACGGTCCACTGTAGTTGTCAACATCTTTTTACAGTTCTGTGACAAAATATATGACCGTCCAAGCATATAACCCGAATTGGCTGCTATCCTGCCTTTTGCACCGCTAATTTACTTAAAAAATGTAGCTTATGACAAAGCGCCATATGCCAGTATTCAAATATTTTTTGAAAATTATAACACGATTATGATATACTAGCAAAGCATACTTATGAAACTGTTCATGTTTTATAAGTGTATTATTTCACGGAAAGATAAAAAATATTTTTCAGAAAGCAGGTATTGTTTATGTGGGCTTATCACGAAATTTTTTACCAGATATATCCTATCGGATTCTGCGGTGCTCCTGTACATAATGATGGGGAAACTATTCCCCGAATCCGAAAAATTGCCGGGTGGAGTGAATATTTGCAGAGCCTGGGTATTGGTTCTATCATCCTGAATCCGATTTTTGAATCTGACAACCACGGATATGACACAAGAGATTTTAAAAAAATTGACTGCCGCCTTGGTACAAATGAGGATTTCAAATATGTGTGTGATTCTCTGCACTCTCATGATGTAAAAATCATGCTGGATGGTGTGTTCAACCATGTTGGGCGTGGATTCTGGGCATTTCAGGATGTGCAGGAGAAGAAATGGGATTCTCCCTACAAAGACTGGTTTCATATTAGTTTTGACGGAAACAGCGGCTACAACGATGGTTTCTGGTATGAGGGCTGGGAGGGGCACTTTGAACTTGTCAAACTGAATTTGCAGAACCCGGCTGTTGTGGATTACTTGCTGGAATGTGTGCGGTTCTGGATTGAAGAATTTGGTATTGATGGCCTGCGCTTGGATGTTGCATACAGTCTGGACCATAATTTTATGAGAAGACTCCGCAGATTTTGTGAGGAAGTAAAGCCTGGATTTGCACTGATTGGGGAGGTTTTATTCGGCGACTACAATATTATAGTCAACGATGAAATGCTACACAGCTGCACCAACTATGAATGCTACAAAGGCGTATTTTCCAGTTTTAACAGCATGAACATGTTTGAAATTTCACACTCACTGAATCGCCAATACGGTCCCGAACAGTGGTGTATTTACCGTGGCAAACACTTGATGAATTTCGTAGATAATCATGATGTCACCAGAATTGCCAGCATACTCACCAATAAAGAGCACCTGCCTCTCGCCTATGGTATACTCTTCGGAATGCCTGGGATTCCATGCATTTATTACGGCAGCGAGTGGGGCGAGGGGGGCGTCAAGGCTCCTGACAATGACTACGCTCTGCGCCCTGAGTTTGAAGCGCCAAAGCCTAACGAACTTACTGAGTTCATCCGCACATTAATTGCTCTGCGCCGGAAAAGCGATGCACTCTGCAATGGGGGATACCGCAATATAGTTATCACCAATCATCAACTTATATTCGAGCGGAGAACAGATAAAGAAAGGATTCTCATTGCCCTCAATGCATCAGATTCCGAGTACACTGCCCACAATGGAGAACTTCAGGGAAAATATACTGAATTGTTGACCCAAAAAGAAGACACACTGAGCGGGTCGCTCCGTATGCCTCCTTACAGTGTACAATATTTGCAAATTTTCTGAAAATGGCTTGCAAAGGGGTCAGACCCCTTTTACATTTTCACAAGCACCTTTATTATCTCAGCCATGTACATGGTGTGGTAGTCCTGTTCTGGATACCATTTTTCGTCATTCTCAGGGACATCAAAATGTTCCTGGGCCATGGTCTGATGGTACTGTTTTTTGCAAACCAGTATCATATTGGCTTCTTCAAAGGCTGTAGTGCCATCTGTGTAGTAGGGTGTCAACCCTGCCTCTGCTTCTTTGTCACAGTCGCGCCCTGATTTGCTGCCGCAGATACTCAATGCTTTCTTATACTTTGCATCATAGAAAGAGAGGGTAAATATATCGTTGGCATCTACAAATTCTTTTGTGTATCTCTGTGGCCGTATATAGGCACTTACTACATTCTTGCCCCACATTACGCCTACGCCGCCCCAGCTTGCAGTCATGGTATTATGTTTCTTTTCATCACCAGCTGTTATAAGCATCCATTCTTTTCCAATTTTTGTAAATGGATTAAACTCCAGTTCTTCTACAGATATTTCTTTAAATCCCATTGCTGAAAACCTCCTTTATTCTTTGTATGACTTTGTCTCAGATAAAATGACTGGCACACTGATTACTTTAAGATAACTTTTCTAAAACTCTTCTTCCCTTTTTTCAGCACTAAGCCGTCCCCCGCAAATGCGTCTTTTGCAAATGTATCATGAATACCTGCAACTTTTTCTCCGTCTGCGGAAACTCCGCCCTGCTCTACGGCACGTCTTGCTTCTGATTTTGAGGGAACAAGCCCGCTCTTCAAAAGGAGATTCAGAATATCAATTGTGCCATCTGCAAAATCTTCATCGCTCAGTTCAGCGGTAGGCATATCAGCCGCATTTCCCTGGCTGAACAGTGCTTTTGCACTTGCCTGTGCTTTTTCTGCTTCATCCTCACCGTGAACCATTTTTGTGAGTTCGTACGCCAATATTTCCTTTGCTTTGTTTAGCTGGCTTCCCTCCCAGGAATCCATAGCATCAATTTCCTCCAGAGGCAGGAATGTGAGCATGCGGATACATTTTAACACGTCTGCATCTGCAATATTTCTCCAATATTGGTAGAAATCAAAGGGTGAGGTCTTGTTCGGATCAAGCCACACAGCGCCGGACTGGGTTTTTCCCATCTTTTTGCCCTCTGAATTTAAAAGCAGGGTGATTGTCATGGCACTTGCATCTTTTCCCAACTTTCTTCGGATCAGCTCAGTTCCCGCCAGCATATTTGCCCACTGGTCATCCCCGCCAAATTGCAGGCTGCATCCGTATTTCTGATATAATGCGTAGAAATCATATGCCTGCATAATCATGTAGTTGAACTCCAGGAAAGTCAGTCCCTTTTCCATTCTCTGTTTGTAGCACTCTGCAGAGAGCATACGGTTTACACTAAAATGCGGGCCAACCTCGCGCAGAACATCAATATAGTTCAAATCACGGAGCCAGTCAGCGTTGTTTACCATAAGTGCTTTTCCCTCAGAAAAGTCTATGAACTTACTCATCTGCTCCTTGAACCGGTCACAATTATACTGGATTGTCTCAACTGTCATCATCTGGCGCATGTCAGACCTGCCGGACGGGTCTCCAATCATTCCCGTTCCGCCGCCTAATAAGGCTATCGGTTTATTTCCTGCCATCTGCAAACGTTTCATCAGGCAAAGTGCCATGAAGTGTCCCACGTGGAGACTGTCTGCGGTTGGGTCAAATCCAATATAAAATGTGGCCTTTCCGTTATTAATCAAATCCTTAATCAGTTTTTCATCTGTTACCTGGGCAATCAATCCTCTTGCCTGTAATTCTTCGTACAGTGTCATTATCCTCTTCCTCTCTTATCTCAATTCATGTTCCATCGGGCACTCCCGGAGGGTTTTTATTCTAACAGAATAAAAAAGAGCCTGCATCCAAAAGGACGAGGGCTCATAAATCTCGTGGTACCACCTTTATTCACAGGCAACTCGCATTGTCTGTCTCATTGAGTGTATCTGACTGTCAAACCGGTTTGTGCCGGCTCCTGCGCTTAATCACTCAGTGCAATAACGTGCACCATTCCGTCACAGCCTACTTGCAGTTCCCCCGCCATCCGGCATAAAACCACGTTGGGTGTGAAGCTCAGAGATGTATTCATAAGTGATGGTATCACGCGCCTCTCATCATCCGGCAGCTTTCTGTTTTCTTCCAATCAATTACTACTTGTTCTCTTCATCGCCTTTTACATTTGCTGTAATCTTATCTCATTCTAAAAGGTTTGTCAAGGCCGAACACGGCGGATTTCGTCCGATATGTAACAGTTCAGCCATACAGCTCGAGTTGGCTGCTCTGCAGCCTTTTTCACTGCTGACGCAGTTAAAACTCTCGCTTATGGCAGAGCGCCATATGCAGGTATTTAAATATAACCTGCTGCAAGCAAGCTCGCACAGATTATATTAAATACCTGCGCATGGCTGAACTGTGACTCCTATATAACAAAATCAGGCACACTATGAATCCAGACAGAGACAATAACTTTCCTGCCATTGCTCCAGGCGCGTGATATACAATTTTTATATTGTGTACCCCTCCTTTTGTGTAAAAACCAAGGAAGGCTGTATTTACTTTGCTTATGGGTACGTTTCTGCCATCAACTGTCACTTCAAAGTTTTTATCATATGGAATGGAGGTAATCACATATTTACTTCCATCCAGAGAAATTTCTCCTTCAATGTGATTGCCCTTAGTGTGGGACCAGTCTGCTTTAAACTCAGATTGATACAATCCCGTTTCATCATTTGTCGGCTCTAATCCCGCAAAAGCCTTCAATCCCGTAATCTCATACTTTCCTTTTCCAAACGTGAGACTTACACTTTTCTGTCCGGCTTCCAGTGGAACCGCCCATGTAAATAGCTGGTTCCCATTATAATAAATATGACTTGCGGAGGAAAGTTTATTTCTGGCACCTTCCAGCCAAACCTCTACATCCTTTTTGGGGTGTTCATTTTTCAGCTTGAACTGAACATATAAAATTCCCCTGTCAGTCCCCTTTACGGGTATCATTACAGTTTTGTCTTTATCTGCGTGAATCTGATAGCTGTCTGCCGTCTCTTGGATTCTGGATATACCTGAAATTTCTGGTATCTGAAACGCCGTACTGTATGTCTCTTTTTCCAGCATTTCTTCCCATGCGGCAGGCCCTGTCTCCGTCTTATCCACCACTGCGTAATGCATCAGTGCTGTCTGGTTATAGGGAAAACTCAGCTTACTATACTCATGCTCCGATAACAGGCAATCTGTTGCATACATCATGGGAGCTACGTCCTTATTCTCGTAAATGTTTTCCTTGTCTCCCTTTTTACATAGACTATATCCAGGAATCTTATCCTCTGAAATAATATACCGCACACCCATCAGCTTTCTAAAAACCGGATTTGCAGAGACAGACTGCATCAGAAGGTTGCGGTATGGCTCCTCTATCTCAAAAGTGTGACTCCGAAACTTCTGGTATGTCTCATTATACGCGGAAGAATAAATAGAAGATATATATTGCCTGTCAGCATGGATGCGGTTTAGGGCTGCTGCCGTCTCACCTTTCTTTTCCGTCTTCTCCTCCATCCGGTAAAATCCTTTTTCTCCCCCCAGCACCTGGTCCGCCTCTTTGTCAATATCCGAATTTGTTACATCCCGGTACAGGCTCTGATGCATTATATTCCCATAGGTGCTGTTGTACATACCATCAAAAAATAGGAGAAAAAGAAGAGAAGGCACAATAAGGAACGAAAGACTCCTGCTCTTCCAAAACAGAAGAAAACAAAAAAGCAAAACAGCCGCATCTAATAAAATCAGCTTCCCATATATAGGGTTCTTTGCCTCCTTAAGACCCCACCAGACGAGCCCCACGGTCAGAACACAGCAAACAATGCCCACTGCTGGAGAAATTTCTCCATTTTTCTGTTTCCTCAGATAGCAGGCAATCAGATAGCAAAGCAGAGGCAGAAATGGAATCAACGCTTTTCCCCGTATATAAATTCCTCCGTTTAGAAGGAAACAAAAGACCGGCACATTCAATATAATCATACAGCCCCAGACCAGTATGCGCTCTGAGAGACTCCTGTAAGTAATACTTACCAGCAGTACCATAATTAACAGAGCGGTCAGTCCGACTCCATAAGGACTGTAAAGAAAATTCAACAGGGAAAGCTTTGGCAGAAATAATTCTTTCCAGCTAATCGGTGCCCTGCCCTGTCCTTCTCTTTCCAGCAAAGCCCTTACTGTCGGAATCAAAAGAACTCCGCTCATCATGACGGCTGCTGCCATAGGCATGATAAATTGAAACCCGTCCCTGAAAAAATGAGTTCTCAGATGTCCTGTCTGATAATAGCGGTGGAGACCGTACAGAACAAGTGCCAGCATTCCGCCTATGCTAAAGTAGAAGCTTGTCATAATCATGAGAAATACACTGACTGTATATTTTCCAGTCTTCCCACAGTCAAAAAATCTGTCAACCCCTGAAAATGCCAGACATAAAAATGGCATATAGCTGACAAACATAAGCTGATTGTAAGAGTGATATATCATGGGCCCAGCCAAAAGGAAAAGCAATGCCACTGAAAAACTAATGCTCTTCTCAAATTCCCTCTCCCGAAGCCATAAATAGAAAATAATAACGGCGGCTGTCAGACTCACCGCACTGGCCGCCATCAGATAAGTTTCCATTTTAACAAAAGGCAGTAAATACGACAACAGTACGACTGGACTGTATAACCCATAATATGCAAAATTATATATATTTTGCCCGCCCCCGATGTTGAGTGCAAACTCCGGGAAAAGCTGTCCTGTCTCATAAAACTGCCGGCGGAAATATTCCGGGAAAACGCTGTGCTGGCTGACCCAGTCAACCTCAGAACCAAATACTCCAAAACGGCTCACAAAAAGCCAGCAAAAAAACAGGCATAGGGCCGAAAGGGTCAAAATCTGCCACTTTTCTTCTTTTAAACGCCTCATTCTACTGCCTGTCACTTTCTTCACTGGAATCCCTTAAGATATATATTGGCCTGTGTTTTGTCTCCAGATAAGTCTTGGAGAGATATTGCCCCACAATTCCTGTACAGAGAAGCTGCACCCCGCTGACCAGAAAAATAATGCACGCCAGTGAGGGCCAGCCATCCACAGGATCACCCCATATACAGGTGCGCAGCACAATAACAACAATCATCAAAAAGGACAGCGCGCAGAACAGTACCCCTATTATTGCTGCAAGGGAGAGCGGTGCAACGGAGAATCCCGTTATGCCCTCCAGTGAGTATAAAAATAGTTTTTTGACAGACCATTTGGTTTCTCCTGCCGAGCGCTGTACATTTTCAAATTCCAGCCATTTGGTATTAAAGCCAACCCACCCAAAGATTCCTTTTGAAAATCTGTTATATTCACTTATTTCCAACACCGCATTTACCATATTTCGCTTCATCAGACGGTAATCCCTGGCCCCATCCACAATCTCAGTTTTGGAAATCCGGTTGATAAACTTATAAAAACTTTTAGACAAAAAAGAGCGCAGCCTGGGTTCTCCGGTTCTTGTTGAACGCTTCGTCGCAACGCTTTCATAGGGCTCTTCTTTCAGAATTTGATACATCTCGGGCAAAAGCTCCGGAGGGTCCTGCAAATCCACATCCATAATGGCAACATACTCTCCTGTCGCACTTTTAAGGCCGGCATAAATCGCCGCCTCCTTTCCAAAGTTTCTGGAAAATGCCAAATACTTGCATCGTTTATCCTGTTCATGCAGGTTCTTCATAATCAACAGCGTCTTGTCAGAGGAGCCATCGTCCACAAAGAGTAATTCAAATTTTAAATCTTTCATCTCATCCATTACGCGGGTCATTGCCTTATAGTAGATAGGAAGTGCCTGCTCTTCATTAAAACAGGGAACTACTACGGAGATATCATTCATTTTATTGTTCCTCCACAAATCTGTTTCCCATAAATTACCAGGAATCTGTTCATCAAATGATTTAATATAAATGCAGCGGCTTTTTTAGCTTCTCGCTGCTCCTTATATTCTACATCCCATAGTTTGAAAATTTTGTGAAGGTTCCCTTAAATTTTTCTGAATAGTGAAAAATTATTTTTCCTCTTTCTTTGGTGTCTTGCGCATTTCTTTTATGAAGGAATAGACATAATCCAGAATCCCATGGGGATTTTGAATTTTAGCAACCGCATAAAACATTTTAGGCGTCGGTATCCTGGGATAATAAACATAATACGAAGGTACCCACTGTGTGGGACTATATTTTTCTTTTGCACTGTACAGATTTCGGAATCCATAACAGCCGTTTAAGTGGTCATACACAAACTTAAGCAGCCTTTCCACCGGGTTTGAACTATCCTCCTCAAGCCCCGCCAGCGGTGCCACCCCAAGGCTTCCGTATTCTGCGCCTTCTTCCCGGAACACCTGAAACGCCTGGTAAGTGATTGTCTCCATCACTCCGCCCGGTGCATTTTTGCCGTGCCGTGTCACATCAGCCATATATCCTTTGCCGCCTAAAAAGGGGACAAACACGATAAAAGCTACCATTTCTCCTGCTCCATCCTCGGCATAAAAGTATCGCTTATCCATGGGATTTTCAAGCCCTGCAGAACCAAGTGTAAATTTCAGCATGGCGCCCTTTTTCTGCTGCAGCCATTCCTGTGTAATTCTTTCAAATCCCCTCTCGATTTTGGAATCTCTCTTTTTTAGCACCTGATATTCATGAACTTTTACCCCTGCTTTTGTGGCATGATTGATATTCATGCGCATTTTTGCACCTTTTTTCCCGCTGATTTCATACTCTGGAAGATAAAACCTGGCTTCTTCTCCGCTGAGAACCCAGCCAAAGCCCTGTTTTTGATACTCTGGCAGGAAATGTTCTGTTACACTGAGTATGATAAGGTCATGGGCGCTCCTTTGACAGAAGTCTTTGAGTTCCTCAAGAAGTACCGGAAAGTCTTTGTCCGCACACACTGGGTCGCCATTGACAACAACGGTGCCGCCTATGGCACCATAGGGAGCCACCCCGTCAACTCTGGTTCCAAAAAACAGAGACTTGTCCTCTTCAAGGGCCAGATAGGAACAGGGGTTTTGCCCGTACCGATTTAACAGCGTCCTCGCATGCCAGAGGTCAGCCTCATTGCTTTTGCGTATATCTATCCACGGCTCTGCTGCATAGAGGACAGATGAAAGCACACATCCCCAGCTAAACCAGAAAGTAATCAGTTCAACGCCTCTGCCAAAGCGGGTGACGGGCAATTGCATTCCCATTCCGAATATCATCTTTATTGTTCCTAAGAGGCTGTCCGCAAAGGATATATCTGCATTCCCGGAAATTCCTATTTTTACAAAATGGAAGCTGATTCCTGCATTAATAATAATCCCAATGAAAGACAGCGCCAAAGAAATCACAGCTTTGCTCTTTGCCTTTTTAGAAGAAGAACAACAGAAATCCTTCCGGAAATAAATCAGTGCCAGAATCAATATAATGTCAGTGACTGCTATCAGATTGTGCACCGGACGGTGGCTTCTTGCCAGTGCGTGAATCACATTAAACGCCAATACAATAATTGTAATCTGCCAGGCTGAAGTTTTCCGCTTCATAAGCTGAAAAGCAATAACCAGAAGCACCACAGAAAATGCTCTCTGAACCATCCTTCCCATCTCAAAAGACACCACCATGCCCGCCGACTTCGACAGAAATGGGAAAAAGCTAAGTATGAGAAGCATAAGTGAAGAGAGCATGATAAAAATAACAATTCCATTTTCAATATATATACGCCTTTTTTGATTCATAGTTCAAATACCCCGTTCTTCTTACTGTATCTGTGCAATCACTCTGCACCTGTGTAATCAATCTCCATCAGCATCAGCCCCTGGGGCGGAGCCGTCAGTCCTGCTGACCGCCTGTCTTTTGCCATTAAAATATCTCTTACCTGTTTTGGAGTATAGAATCCCCGCCCCACTCTCACAAGAGTACCCACGATAATCCGCACCATATTATAGAGAAATCCATTTCCCTTTATCCGGATTGTAATTTCATTCCCGCTTTTTTCTATATCCAGAGAATAAATTGTCCGCACCGTATCTTCCACATTCGTCCGCACATTACAGAAGCTGGCAAAATCATGTGTTCCCACAAGATGCCCTGCCGCCTCTCTCATTTGATCTAAATCCAGATTATAGGATACAAAATATGTTGTCAGTCTCTTTGTGGGATTCGGAATCTTTGAATTTAAGATGTGGTATTCATAGGTCTTCACCGAGCTGCAGTACCGGGGATGCCAGTCCAAGGCAACCTCCTCAGACTTCACCACCACAATATCCTCAGGCAGACGCTGGTTAAGGGCATAAGACAGCCGCTCAGGGGGGATTGTGGTATCTGAGTCAAATACCGCCACATTTCCCAGAGCATGTACTCCAGAATCTGTGCGGCTTGCCCCAATTACATGGACCTCATTTCCCGTGAGTCTGGAAAGTGCTTTATTCAAAACCGCCTCTATTGTAATGCCATTCGGCTGTATCTGCCATCCGCAGTAATTTGTGCCATCATAGGCTACAGTAAGTTTAAAACGTTTCATAATCTCCCCACAAAAAATACAAGAACCAAATATACTCCGCTTATGGCATATGCCAGATAATCTCTGCTTTTATACGCCAGCGGTTTCATTTTTGTCCTGCCCTCTCCGCCGTGATAACAGCGGGCCTCCATCGCCATCGCCAGGTCATTTGCCCTGCGAAATGCTGATACAAACAGAGGAACAAGTATAGGTATCATTGCCTTTGCTCTCTGTATGATATTTCCAGTGTCCAAATCCGCCCCCCGCGCTATCTGGGCTTTCATTATTTTGTCAGTCTCCTCCAGCAATATGGGAATAAACCGCAGTGCAATAGACATCATCATCGCCACTTCATGCACCGGAACTTTTATTTTATTGAGAGGGTGAAGTACACTTTCTATCCCGTCCGTCAGTGAATTTGGCGTGGTTGCAAAGGTCATAATAGAAGACCCCATAATCAGATATATCAGCCTGATTGCAGTATAAATCATTGTTTCCAGCCCTTTGTCCGTAACACGGAATATCCAGAAATGGAACAGCTCCCGTCCCTCCTTCGTGAAAAACAAGGTAAACAAAACGGTGATTAAAAGAAGCATAATGATAGGCTTGAGCCCTTTTAAAATAAACTTCAGCGGAACTTGGCTCATGCCTATAATAACTGCCAGAAATACGGTTGCAGCTATATAACCCGGAATGCTCCTCTGAATAAAAAGAGAAACAAGAAATAACAGAGTGCAGATAATCTTCACTCTCGGGTCCAGCCTGTGAATCACACTTTTTGCCGGATAATACTGTCCAATGGTAATATCTCTAATCATGGAAACTCCTCATAATTTCTTCTGCTGCTTCTTCTACTGTGGTTGCTTCTGTACCCACATTTATCCCTTTTGCCTTTAATGCGTGCATAATGTATGTGACCTGCGGCGCCGCAAGCCCCACCTCCTCCAGCTCGCGGTAGTGGGAGAACACTTCCTTCGGTCTGGCATCAAACATCTTCCCGCCCTTATTCATCACAATAATCCTGTCCACATATCTGGCGATATCCTCCATACTGTGAGATACAAGAATAACTGTCATGTTGGTACTTTTATGGAGATGTTCTACCTGATTTAATATGTCATCTCTGCCTTTTGGGTCAAGCCCCGCAGTAGGTTCATCCAGCACAAGGACACTGGGACGCATGGCTAATACACCTGCGATAGCCGCGCGGCGCTTCTGTCCCCCCGATAATTCAAAAGGAGACTGCTGATAATATTTTTCAGGAAATCCAACCAGCTCCAAAGCCTCTCTAGCCCTTTTCTCACATTCTTCCTGGGAAAGCCCCAGATTTTTTGGACCAAAGCACACGTCACTTAACACATCCACTTCAAAGAGCTGGTGCTCCGGGTATTGGAAAACCAGACCCACCTGGCTGCGCAATTCTTTCATATTGTATCCGGCTTCATAAATATTCTGCCCGTTATAATACAGCGCTCCTGAGGTGGCTTTTATCAACCCATTAAAATGTTGTATTAGGGTGGACTTTCCGGAACCCGTATGGCCGATAATACCCACAAACTCCCCCTGGGATATTTCCAGGCTCACATCTTTGAGAGCCTGTTTTTCGTAGGCCGTTCCCGGGCTGTATATATAATTTAGATTTTCCAGTTTAATTGACATAAAGCCTCCACCAACTCCTCTGTTTTCAAAATCCCACCGGGAAGCTGCAATCCTCTTCTGCGAAGTTCTTCCGCCAGCATAGTCACCTGCGGAACGTCCAGCCTGTACCGTTTTAATTCCTCCACCTGGCTGAATATTTCACGGGGGCTTCCATGCATCACAATATGACCGTTGTCCATCACGTACACCTTGTCGGCATCAATAACCTCTTCCATGTAATGGGTAATCAGGATTACCGTTACTTTTTTCCGCTTTCTCAGCTCCTGCACAGTACGGATAACATCTTTCCGCCCGTTGGGGTCAAGCATGGCCGTAGGCTCATCTAAAACAATACATTTCGGCTCCATAGCAAGAACACCGGCAATCGCAACCCTCTGTTTCTGACCGCCGGAAAGCTTATTGGGAGAATTAGAACGATATTCCAGCATCCCCACAGCTTTCAGGCTGTCCTCCACACGTTTCCAAATTTCATCCGTGGGAACGCCAAGATTCTCAGGCCCGAAGCCCACATCCTCTTCCACCACGGTGCCTATAATCTGATTATCCGGGTTTTGAAATACCATCCCGGCGGACTGGCGGACATTCCACAGTTCCCTGGGATCTTTCGTGTCACGTCCATCCACCCACATTGTCCCGCCTGATGGGACAAGAATCGCATTCATATGCTTGGCTAATGTGGATTTTCCGGAACCATTGTGTCCCAAAATTGCCACAAAATCTCCCTGTTCAATGTGAATGTCCACACCGTCAATTGCCCGGTTCATGCCAATCAGATTGCCCTCTTCGTCCCGTTTTTCATATTCATAAATCAGTTTTTCGGACTGCACCATTTCCATCCCGGCACTTCCTCCATCTATCATACTTATGCAGCTTGGCCTAATTGTATCAAGCCTCGCGCCTGTTTACTATAATAATTCCTGTACTTACCAGCAAAAGTGCCAGCAGGCTTCTCAGTGAAAAAATCCGTTCGCCCAGCAGCAGCGCTGAAAACACAGTGCCAAATATAGGGATTGTGAATCCATAAATCGCCACTTTTCCTACCGGATTGTGCTTGAGCAGCACCGTCCATATACTAAATGCCGATGCAGAAAGCAATGCCAGATATAAAAGCAGCAACGCCGGTTTCACAGAAAATGTTCCCACATGGCCGCCCATAAGAAAGCCAATCACAATTAAAACAGCCCCTCCAAACAAAATTTCATAGGCGGTGATTGTCATAGAACTTTCCCTGTCTGAAATCATCTTGAGAGTGACTGTGCTGATTCCGTAAATGATGCTGCACAGAAGAATCATACCTTCACCATTTAGAGCAAAGCCTGTCCCCCACGCACCCGGGACAAGATTAATCACAACAATACCTGCAAGTCCAAGAACACATCCAAGTCCCTTCTGCCATGTCATCTTTTCAGATTTCAT
Organism: Muricomes sp.; assembly: GCA_049840515.1. Classification (GTDB taxonomy): domain Bacteria; phylum Bacillota; class Clostridia; order Lachnospirales; family Lachnospiraceae; genus Muricomes. The sequence goes on from JASGKW010000012.1 coordinate 27,310, forward strand.
CATAAAATGAGCGGCAGCAATAGATACAAATACATTTGAAGCGTTAATAATAGAACCTTTCGTCCCTGTGGTATGGGCCAGCCCTATGTAAAAGAAAACATATTGAAAAGTCGTCTGAAACAGACCCTGACGCAAAACATATGGCACAGACGAGCGCTTCATGGTCAGAATCCTTTTTTCCAAAATGCATCCGGCAATAAATGTCAGTATGCCAGCGAGGAAAAACCGGTAACCAGCAAACAGCACCTGGCTTCCGGTTCCCTCTATACCAAACCACTTATATCCAATTTTGACACACGGAAAAGCACTTCCCCACAGAGCACAGCAGATGAGCGCCAAAAGGCAGACAATCACTGGATTCTGAAGCCTGTTTTCCGACTGTGGTTTTATTTTCATAATTACGCTCTTTCCGGCTCCTCGTAATCTTCTCCCAGAGTATCTACTGTCACTTTCTTTATTACCTGAGCTTCCAGTGGTCTGTCGCTGTAATCTGTCGCAGTGTCTGCAATTTTATTTACAATGTCCATGCCCTCTGTAATCTTTCCAAAAGCTGCGTATGCGCCGTCCAGATGAGGAGATTTCTTATGCATAATAAAGAACTGAGAACCTGCTGAATCAGGATGCATTGCACGTGCCATAGAGAGAACACCTTCCTCATGAGTCAGGTCATTCGCAAACCCGTTCTGAGAAAACTCACCCTTAATTGTATATCCCGGGCCTCCCATACCTGTTCCGTCAGGGCATCCTCCCTGAATCATAAAACCATTGATAACCCTGTGGAATATTAACCCGTCATAAAAATTCTTGTTAATTAAAGAAATAAAATTCTTCACTGTGTTAGGTGCAATTTCCGGATATAACTCCGCCTTCATAATATCTCCATTTTCCATCTCAAATGTAACAATTGGATTTGCCATAATTATAATTCCTCTTTTCTATACTTTTCTAAAGTTTTAACACACTTATTGTAGCTGATTATAAGCTGTTCGTCAATTCCTGTATACGATTCAGCCATGCACAGATATTTATGCAAACTGAATCAGTCCGCCTTTTTCTTCATATCCTGTGTTCCACAAATCTTTCAGGACAAAAGTGGTTGCCCCGCCGTAGGTGGCCACTTTTATAAGGAAATCTTTTCCTCTCTCTTCGTATCCAAAGCATAAAAACCAGTGCCACACAAAGTCTTTAAACCGGGGATTTTCATGTTTCAGCATAAGATAAGGAACTGGGAATCCCCCATCAATCTGTTTTTTAATCAAATCTGCGGCTTCCTGCGCCGTATGTTCCCCGCTAAAGCCAGTCATTGTAAGTTTTCTGTCCTTTACGTCAGCCAGATAGTTTGAAAATCCCTCTATAAACATGGATAATTTCTTGACTCCGCTTACCCTTGGTTTAATGTATGGTTTCATTTTCATAGCGAATTGAATATAATCCTCTTTTGTCAGCCGGTTCACATCATAGGGATAAAGATGCTTCTGTCCCTGATGCAGGGCAAAATAAATACAACTGTCGCAAGCTGTCGCCGCCGCGCAGCCCCCAATCTTCATCACCACATTGCGAAACCAGTCCTGACTTCCTCCTACTGCCCCATCTATTGTAAAATAATCTAAATCTTTCTGCATATTAACCTCCTGTCTGCAACAAATCCACCTCAGTATACCACATTTATAGTTGAAAGCTACATAATTATCGCTTTTTTTTGGTTACTCATAACATTGCCGCTTTTTATCATATTTACTATACTTATATCAGAAAATAAAAAAATTGTTAATGATTCACAATTCAAGGAGGCTGCTTAAATGGCAAGTTTATCATTAAAAGGTATTCAAAAAATATATCCCAACGGATTTCAGGCTGTAAAAGATTTCAATCTGGACATCGCCGATAAAGAATTTATTATTTTTGTAGGGCCATCCGGCTGCGGAAAGTCTACAACACTCCGCATGGTGGCTGGTCTGGAAGATATTTCAGGCGGCACACTGGAAATTGACGGCAAGGTTATGAATGATGTGGAGCCGAAAGACCGTGATATTGCGATGGTTTTCCAGAACTATGCCCTGTATCCCCATATGACCGTATACGACAATATGGCATTTGGCCTGAAACTCCGCAAAACACCAAAAGATGAGATTGATAAAAAAGTGAGGGAAGCAGCAAGAATCCTTGATCTGGAAAAACTTCTTGACCGCAGGCCAAAGGCTTTATCCGGGGGGCAGAGACAGCGTGTTGCCATGGGCCGTGCGATTGTACGCCATCCAAAAGTGTTCCTCATGGACGAGCCGCTCTCCAACCTGGATGCAAAACTGAGGGTTCAGATGCGTATTGAGATTTCCAAGCTCCACGAGAATCTGGGCGCGACTATTATTTATGTAACTCATGACCAGACAGAGGCCATGACACTTGGAACCAGAATTGTTGTTATGAAAGACGGGATTATTCAGCAGGTGGATACCCCTCAGAATTTGTACAATACACCTTGTAACCTGTTTGTCGCAGGTTTTATCGGTTCTCCACAGATGAACTTTATGGACGCTGTGGTAAAAGTATCCGGTGAAGATGTAACACTCACAGTCGGTGAACATGTACTAAAAATGCCCTCTTCCAAGAAAAAAGCTTTGATTGACGGCAGTTATGACGGCAAAACCGTTGTTCTCGGCATCCGCCCCGAAGATGTCCACGACTCAGAAGAATTTATCAGCAGTTCTCCCGACAGCGTAATCAAGTCCACAATCAAAGTATATGAACTTCTCGGCGCAGAAGTATTCCTGTATTTTGATGTGGAGGGTGCCCAGTTAACCGCCCGGGTAAATCCCCGCACCACACTGAGAACGGGGGATGATGCTGTCTTTGCACTGGACATGGAAAAGATACATGTATTCGACAAGGAAACAGAGTTGACGATTATGAACTAATATCTTAGAATGATTGTAACTGCCCTGGCAGTGAAAAAGGCTGTACAGCAGCCAATTCAAACTGCCCGGCCAAACTGTTACAACAGCCATATGATAACTAAAGAGGGATGTTGCAGCGCGCAGCATCCTCTCTTTCATTCTATAAGCAGAAAGTAGAACAGAGACGGAGGAGTGTAATGAAACATACCCTTGAGCTTGACAAAGCTTTATCTGAATTGAAAAAGATTACAGGAATCAGTCTGGACGTCCATGCCGAAAACGCTGAGGAGGAGGAACTGGCTCTGGAACAAATCCGCAGCCTTTCACTGGCATACAAGGAAAAGTTTAATAAAAGCTTTTTTTTGCACAGCCTGATGACAGAAAATAGGCCAATCCATGATATATCCAAGAGGGCATCACAACTGCACATTGAACATGAACTGCCGCGGGTTTTACTTTTGGTAGAGACAAAAACAATGCTGGATGATACCGTAATGCAGGTTTTAAAGAATCTCTTTCCCTCCCAGTCAAAAACACATCTGGTATCCATGAGTGAGAAGAGTGTCGTTCTCCTTCACCCAATAAAGGCCTCCGAGAATGAGCAGGACATGTCCCATCTGGCCCGCATGATTGTCGATACCTTAAATATGGAAGCCCTGACTCCGGTTCACGTGGCATACAGCCAAACTGCGGATACTCTTGCCGGGCTCTCAAATGCTTTCAGGGAGACTTGTCTGGCACTTTCTGTCGGAAAATTGTTCTGCGCCGGACAAACTGTATTCTCCAGCCGCCGTCTTGGTGTCGGCGGATTGATTTATCAGCTCCCTCTGGATGTCTGCACAAATTTCCTGAGAGAAGTCTTCGGCAGTGACATTCCAAAGAGTTTTGATGAGGAAACCACTATCGCCATTAATACTTTCTTTCACAACAACCTGAATATTGCCGAAACCTCACGGCAATTGCACATGCACAGAAACACTCTGATTTACCGTCTGGAACAGATAGAAAAAAGAACCGGCCTGGATATACGCAAATTTGAAGACGCTATGACTTTTAAAATTGCCACTATGGTTCTCAGCCATTTACACGCAGAAAGGGATTTTTGATATGAATGATACGTTTTACGAACAGCTTGTGACGCGCAAAACCAGTGCAGGAAATATAGTCGCCCGCATTGCAATTATTGCTGCCCTCGCTCTGTTTTTAATTTTCTCAACGCCCCTGCTCGGCCTTTTTAGCATAATAATTACAGCCGTGCTGGCATTTGGTGCATACTATTTTATTTTTCAAAAACTTAATGTGGAATATGAGTACACTCTGCTGAATTATGATATGGAAATAGATGTGATTTATAATAAGTCAAAGAGGCAGGAACTTATTTCCTTTGATGTCCGGCAGTCTGAAATCATGGCGCCGAAGAACTCTCCCAGACTAAATTCCTGCCACCCGGACAAGACTCTGGATTTCTCATCCAAAGACGGTACTGCCTTTGCACTTATGATTCCCATAAACCAGAAAAACACCTGCATCATTTTAGAGCCGGACTCAAAAATGCTGACACAGATGAAATCCTGGATGGGAACGAAACTTTACATGGATTAATAAGCTCCTGAAAGATACTTGCAGGCCGCCAATGCGGCTACCGCTCCATCGGCGGCTGCGGTAGTCAGCTGGCGCACTTCCTTTGTACGGCAGTCCCCTGCCGCGAAGACTCCCGGGTGTGAAGTGAGGCAGTCTTCTGCTGCCAGAATAAATCCGGCCGCATCCAGCTTCACATAATCACCGAAAATCTGGTTTTTGAGGAATCTGTCCGATTGCGACAAAGATTCCTGCTACATTTATTTGAAAATCTTCCCCTGTTTCTTTATTGGTCAGCAAAAGCCCCTCGACCATCATCTCTCCCACAATATCTTTTACTATGGAATTGAATACAAACTCTACGTTTTCTTTCTTCTTCAGCACTTCAACCATACTGGCGTCACCGCGGAACTCATCCCTCCTGTGCACCAGATAAACTTTATTGCAATAGTTGGAAAGAAACTCTGCATCTTCCAATGCCGTGTTTCCGCCTCCCACAACTGCCACATCACGTCCGCGGAAAAAAGCGCCGTCGCAGGTTGCACAGTAAGATACTCCCGAACCTGTAAGCTTAATCTCTTTTTCTACGCCAAGATGTCTATGGGTGACTCCCGAAGCAATAATGACCGTTTTACATGGATACTCTTTGCCTGTGGTTTTAATGATTTTTGTACCGTCCTCAGCATCACTGATACCTGTCACCTGCTCCACAGCGGTCTCTGCGCCGAGACTTACAGCCTGATCCAGCAGATTTGAAGAAAACTCACTTCCGCTTACACTTGCAATCCCGGGATAGTTCTCTACGGTATGGGTGGAAACAATCTGCCCGCCAAAACTCATATTTTCCAGAATAATGGTGCTTTTTCCGGCTCTCTGTCCGTAGATCGCAGCCGTCATTCCGGCTGTACCTCCTCCAATAATTCCAATATCGTACATTATCGTTCCTCCTTGTCCAAAGCAGTCCCAAAACTACTATGTGTTGTTTCTACTGCTATTGTTTCTCAGCATACGCTTTTATATTCGAAGCATTGACCAACTTCTGTACATCATTTCCGTCAACTACTACCAGAGTAGGTGCCTGCATGATGCCATATTGTCTGACAAGCTCTGCATTCTCCTCGGCAGCAATTATCTCATAGTTTATATTTGCTTTCTCCAGTGAACTTTCTGCGATTTTACAATTTGGGCAGGTTTTCGTTGTAAACAAAAACAGTTTAGCATCCTCCGCCGAAGTTGAAACTTCTGTCTCAATTTTCTCTTCCGCCTTGCTGTTCAAGTGAGGATGGGAATGAGAAATATCATAAACCCTGCGGTCTTTATATTCCTGAGTTTTTCCGTCATTCCAGTTTTTCACCGGACGGTAATATCCTGTAATACGGCTGTAAACCTCTGTCTCTTCACCGCAGTCAGGGCATGTAAAGTGCTCACCTGTAATATAACCATGATTTCTGCAGATAGAATAAGTGGGTGACATTGTATAATAAGGCAGTTTATAATTTTCTGCAATCTTTTTCACCAGCGATGCCGCAGATTTCCAGTTCGGAAGCTTTTCACCCAGGAAAGTGTGGAACACTGTGCCGGATGTATATAATGTCTGCAGTTCATCCTGAATATCCAGAGCTTCAAACACATCTTCCGTGTAACTTACCGGCAGATGAGAGCTGTTTGTATAGTAAGGAGTTCCATCGCCTTCTGCCGCAGTAATGATGCCCGGGAACTGTGCAACGTCGTGTTTTGCAAGACGGTATGTTGTAGACTCGGCAGGTGTGGCTTCCAGATTATACAAATCACCGTATGTTTGCTGATAATCAGACAGACGCTCTCTCATGTGATTCAGAACATTTTTGGTAAACTGCTGTGCAGCCGCATCTGTCATATCTTTTCCAATCCATTTGGCATTTAAGGCAGCTTCATTCATACCAATCAGCCCGATGGTAGAAAAATGGTTGTCAAGAGAGCCGAGATATCTCTTTGTGTATGGGTACAGACCCTCATCCAGCAGCTTGGAAATGACTACTCTCTTTGTGTGGAGAGATCTGGCTGCAATATCCATCATTTTATTAAGGCGTTTGTAAAAACCAGCCTCGTCGGAAGACATATAAGCAATCCTCGGCATGTTAATTGTAACAACACCGATGGAGCCTGTGCTCTCACCGCTGCCGAAGAAGCCTCCTGATTTTTTCCGCAGTCCCGGAGGTCCAGGCGCAGACGGCAGCACATACTTCTGACGTCACTTGGCTCCAGTTCACTGTTAATATAATTTGAAAAATATGGTGTTCCATATTTTGCTGTCATCTCAAAGAGGAGGCGGTTATTCTCCGTATCGCTCCAGTCAAAATCCCGGGTGATAGAATAGGTTGGGATTGGATACTGGAATCCTCTGCCCTGGGAATCTCCCTCTATCATGGTCTCGATAAACGCCTTGTTAATCATATTCATTTCAGCTTTACAGTCTCCATATGTAAAGCTCTGTTCTTCTCCGCCTACAATAGCAGGAAGATGTGCCAGGTCAGCCGGCACAGTCCAATCCAGTGTGATATTGGAAAATGGCGCCTGTGTTCCCCAGCGTGACGGCATATTAACCCCGTACACAAAAGACTCAATGCATTTCTTTACTTCAGGGTAGGTCAGATTGCCGGCCTTAACAAAAGGAGCCAGATATGTGTCAAAGGAAGAAAAAGCCTGAGCTCCCGCCCACTCATTCTGCATAATTCCTAAAAAGTTTACCATCTGATTGCAGAGTACACTCAGATGCTTTGCCGGAGCTGATGTGATTCGTCCCGGAACTCCGCCGAGTCCCTCCTGGATAAGCTGTTTTAATGACCAGCCTGCACAGTATCCTGTCAGCATAGACAAATCGTGGAGGTGAATATCTGCATTTTTATGAGCATTTCCAATCTCCTCATCGTAAATCTCTGAAAGCCAGTAATTTGCTGTAATCGCCCCTGAGTTGCTCAAAATCAGTCCGCCCACAGAATAGGTGACTGTGGAGTTCTCTTTTACTCTCCAGTCAGTAACCTTTACATAGCTGTCTACAATCTCCTTATAGTCAAGTAAGGTGGAATTCAGATTACGAATCTTCTCCCGCTGCTTCCTGTACAAGATATAACCTTTTGCAATGTCTGCATATCCGGCTTTAATCAGCACGGCTTCCACACTATCCTGAACATCTTCCACAGAAACAAGATTGTTCTTTATCTTAGGCTCAAAATCAGCGGTAACCTTTAACGCAAGTAAATCAATGATATCCTGATTATACTGCTTATCCTGAGCTTCAAAAGCCTTTCTTATGGCTTCACAAATCTTCAACAGGTTAAAATCCGTTATCTTTCCATCTCTTTTTGTCACTTGATACATATCGTATACCAGCCCCTTTCTCCCATTAAAATCATCTCATTTTTACCAATTTTTATCAATTAGCTGTTTAGGAATATTCTATCACTGCCATCTTTCCTTGTCAACCGGAACAAACAACATATAGTATTGTGATTTTTAACAAAAATCTATATATTGTTTGACAATAGATAATTTTGTATATATGATTTTTTTGCCCTTCCGTCCGGAAATGGGATTTTTTTACAATTAATCACACAAAAATCACTTCATTTGCTTTTATATGTCTGAAAATAACGCTTTTTTCGTGTATAAAAAGGAGCCTGATACACCAGCCCAGGCTCCCGCTTTCTCTCTTTATTCCTAATTTTATTTACATAAATAACATGCCACTCTGTGTCCTGGTTCTACTTCTTTCAATTCCGGCATATGCTCTCTGCACTGTGTCATTGCATAAGGGCATCTCTCCACAAACCGGCAGCAGTCCTTTGGATTGATGGGGCTTGGTATCTCCCCGGATATGGCAATCCGCTGGCTCTCTTTTGCTTTCTGCGGGTCTGCGATAGGTATGGAAGATAACAATGCCTGTGTATAAGGGTGTATCGGGTTTTTATACAAAGTGTCTGAATCCGCGGACTCTACAATTGTACCCAGATACATTACAACAACTTTATCTGAAATATATTTTACCACACTGAGGTCATGGGCGATAAACAAATAGGTTAAATCCATCTCCTCCTGGAGATTTTTCAGCATATTGATAACCTGCGCCTGGATGGACACGTCCAGCGCGGAGATAGGCTCATCACAGACAATAAACTGAGGGTCCACCGCCAGTGCTCTTGCGATTCCGATACGCTGTCTCTGCCCGCCGCTGAACTCGTGTGAGAAACGTGACATATGGTCTCTGCCAAGTCCAACCTTTTCCAGCAGTGCCTGTACTTTCTCATCTACTTCTGCGTTGCTTAAGTTTGTGTGCAGGCGAACCCCTTCTCCCACAATATCTTTTACCGTCATTCTGGGATTCAGAGAAGAATAAGGATTCTGAAAAATCATCTGTACATTTTTACAAAATTCCTTGTGCTCCGCCTTTGAGTATTTCATAATGTCCTTGCCATTATAATAAATATTTCCTTCTGTAGGCTCGTATAATTTTACAAGACATCTGCCTGTGGTGGATTTTCCGCAGCCAGACTCGCCTACAAGCCCCACAGTCTCTCCTCTTTGGATGTCAAAGGAAACACTGTCCACAGCTTTTAGAACCTCATTCTTTGATATTGTAAAATATTTGCTCAGCTGGTTTACACGCACCAGCGGCTCTCTGCTATTTTCCATTGCCATCCTCCTTTATCTCACCGCTTACTAAATCCACTTCCGGTGCATCTTCATGCCAAAGCCAGCAGCAGGAGCGATGACCCTCTGCAATTTTATATTCCTCAGGGAATGTTTCATTACAGATTTCCATGCAATACTCACATCTGGCAGCAAAAGGACATCCCGCTGGAGGATTAAATAAATCTGGAGGAGTTCCCTTGATAGGAGTCAGCTTTTCTCCTTTTTCCATATCCAGTTTTGCAATGGACTTTAAAAGTCCTGCTGTATATGGATGCTTTGTGCGGTAGAAAATATCTTCAACCGTACCTCTTTCTACAATCTTACCGCCATACATAACCATAACCCGGTCGCACAGCTTTGCGATAACTCCCAAATCATGTGTGATGAGGATAATGGATACATTGAACTTCTCTTTCATTTCTTTTAGAAGCTCCAGAATCTGTGCTTCTATGGTTACATCCAGAGACGTGGTTGGCTCATCCGCTATGACTACACTTGGATTTCCAACCAAGGCCATGGCAATCATAATACGCTGTTTCATTCCGCCGCTCAGCTCATGGGGATACTGGCCATATCTGCGTGCCGCATCTGAAATTCCAACAGTAGACAGAATATCCAGCGCTTTCTGTTTCTTTTGCTCTTTGCTCAGACTTTTGTCATACACAAAGATTTCTTCTATTTGCTTTCCAACTTTCATCGTGGGGTTGAGGGAGGTCATCGGGTCCTGGAAAATAAAGCTTATTTCCTTTCCTCTGATGGCTCTCATTTCCTTCTCACTTTTCTTAAGCAGTTCCTCGCCTTTATATTTAATAGAAGAGTCCCCGCTGAAAAATCCCGGCGGTTCCGGGTTCAGGCGCAGGATGCACTGGCAGGTTACACTCTTTCCGCAGCCTGACTCACCTACAACACCCACAATCTCTCCCTGTTCTATATCAAAACTTACATCTCTCACTGACTGTACAACGCCGCCATATGTCTTAAAGGAGAACGTTACATGATTCAGCTCTAATAATTTACTCATCTATTGGTTCCTCCTATTCCGTTCCTCTAAGTTTCGGATCAAATGCATCCCGAAGTCCATCACCCAAAAGGTTCAGGGCCAGCATTGTAGTACAGATAAAGAATGCCGGGATAAACAGCTCATGAGGTGCCACTCTGAGCATTTTTGTTCCCTCTTTTGCAAGAATACCCCAACTGCTGTTCGGAGGAGAAATACCAAGCCCGATATAACTCAAAAAGGCTTCCTGGAAAATTGCATTTGGAATTGCAAGAGTCAGGTTGGTAATCAAGATTCCCATGATATTGGGAAGAATATGTTTGATGATAATTGTAAAATTGGATACTCCGAGAACTTTGGCAGCAGCTACAAAATCCTGCTCTTTTTGCTTCAGCACTTCTCCCCGGACAACACGGCAGGTTCCAATCCAGCCCACAATAATCATGGCTATAATCAAGCTCTGTATACCTGCTCCTAAAACTACCATAACAAGAATTGTAACGATAAGACTGGGGATACCATAAACCACATCCACAACCCTCATGATAAACATATCAATTTTGCCGCCATAGTACCCTGACACACCGCCAATCAGAGAACCAACTACGGTATTAATCAGTGTCGCAATAAAACCGATTGCCAGAGAAACTCTGGCGCCCATCCAGACGCGCACCCACAAATCTCTTCCAAGTGCATCTGTTCCAAACCAGTTTTCTTTTGAAATAAAATGATGCATCGCATCCGCATTTTGTTTTGCCATATCATGGCTGCTCAAAATAGGAGCAAAAATTGCCAGCAGTACATATAACCCTATGACTACGAGGGAGAAAAATGCTACCCGGTTCTGGCGGATTCTTCTCCATGCGTCCTGCCAGTATGACAGATTCGGTCTGGATATGGATTCCATCCGCTCACTGTTTTTTCCGATTATTTTAAACTTGTCTTTTGAAATTGTCTCCATTTTATCTCCACCTACTTCCCTGCCAGACGCACTCTTGGATCAACAAAACCATACACAATGTCTACTATCATGTTGGCTATAACAAGAAATGTACCATAGAAAATTGTCATTCCCAGTATCATTGTATAGTCCAGCATCTGAACGCTTTCCACATAGTATTTACCCATACCGGGGATAGCAAACAGTGACTCGATTACGAAAGTACCTGTCAGCACTGCGGCTACAATGGGACCTAATATGGTAATAACAGGCATAATTGCATTTCTCATCTGATGTTTCAGTGTAATCCTTGTTTTTGACAATCCTTTTGCCTTGGCTGTCTTAATATAATCCTGCTCCACAACCTCCAGCATACCGGCTCTCATAAGTCTGGATACGCTGGCCAGTGTATAGAAGCCGATTGCCACCGATGGAAGAATCGTATAACGCAAGCCCAGATACTGTGCTACCGGGAGCAGTCCCCATTTAATTCCGAAGAAATACTGCAGTATAGAACCCATAATGAAATCTGGTACGGATGTACCAATGATTGCAATAAGAATACAGACGAAATCCAGTTTTTTGCCTCTGTTCAATGCTGCAATAATTCCCAGCACCAAACCGAAAGAAATGGCAAACACCAGCGCCCTCACTCCCAAATCAAAAGAATACGGGAAGGAGCCTTTGATTGTATCCACAACCGTGCGGTTTGTGTATTTCATGGAATACCCCAGATTTCCATGAACCAAATTGTTCAGATAAGTCACATATTGCATAGGAAGAGGCTTATCCAGCCCATAGTATGCCTCCAGATTGGCATGTATTTCTGCTGTCATCTTACCATTGCTGAACGGATCTCCGGGCATTAATCTGACCAGAAAAAATACAACCGTAATCAACAGGAGAATGGTAATAACAGACATTCCGACCCTTTTCAAAATATATTTTGTCATAGCCGTATTTCCTTTCTTCATCTCTCTTCTTCACTGAATATAAGTAGGTTCACTTACTCAAAAATGAATATAATTATATTCGGTGAACCCCTGCAGGAACGAAAACTTTCCCTGCGTGTACAAATAAATATACTTCCCCTCAACACATCAAGACGGCAGCTAAACTGCCGTCTTGAATACACTTATAAATTCTCTGATCTTCTAGTCCTCAAAATATGCATGTACGAAATCATAGTTAATACCTACAAAGTAAGTTTTAAGACCTTTCAGTTTTTCGCTGGTCAGCATTTCTTTCTGGCGCAGCTGAAGAGGTGCCACAACTCCGTCCTCACAAAATGTTTTCTCTGCTGCAAAGAGAGCGTCCATTCTTTCTTTCGGATCTGTTGTTGTATTAGACAGCTTAATGTAGTTGTCATATGTCTCGCTGGAATATGCAGCATGGTTGTAGCTTGAATCTGTTGTCCAAAGCTCCAAGTAAGAAATCGGGTCCGGGTAGTCAGGAACCCAGCCTGTTATAACCATCTGATAATCCAGGTCTGCTTCCATCTGAAGTCTTTGTTTGTATGGAACCTGCTTGATGTTGATTTTGATTCCCAGGTTTTCCTGAAGCTGAGACTGGATAACCTCTACTTCTTTTTTGTTATCTTCTGTATCACCTGTAAGAAGTTCAAGTGAAACGTCAGATGCGGATGTCAGTCCAAGGTCAGTCAATGCTGCCTGAAGATACTCTTTTGCCTTATCTACATCACCTTTTAATGGGAATGCTTCATATGGATACTCATCGCCATACTGTCCGTCTACACCATTTACCTGTGGAAGTACGTAACGAGTGTTTGGAGCGTAGATACCATCGTGGGATAATTTCACATAGTTATCACGGTCCAGTGCATAGTTAATTGCAAGTCTTAAGTTCTTGCTTGCCAGAGGGCTGCCTTCTGACTGGTTCATCATGATATAGTCATTGGCTCCGTCATAGTAAGGTGTTGTCTTTCCCTCATAATTGGCACTTAAGGATGTCGGTACATCTGCAAAGTCGAGCTCGCCTTCATCAAACATAGCAACCGCTGTAGCCTGCTCCTGAACTGTGAGAATCTCTGCGCCGTCCAGTTTTACACTTTCAGCATCCCAGTATTTGTCGTTCTTCTCTAATGTAATTCTGTCCCCATGAGCCCATTTTGATACTTTAAAAGGACCATTGTATACGTTATTTTCCGGCTCTGCTGCAAAATCCTTGCCATATTTCTCAACCAAGTCCTGGCGGGTTGGTGCAAATGATGCATTGGAAAGCATCGCAAGGAAATACGGTGCAGGATGTTCCAGTGTGATAGCAACTGTAGAATCATCCGGTGCAGAAACACCAAGCTGGTCTACAGGCATCTCTCCTGAGTTAACTGCTGCCGCATTCTTAATAATCATACCGATAAATGCATACTCACTTGCTGTTGCAGGATCTTCCAGACGCTGAATACCGTACACGAAATCCTGTGCTGTAACTTTCTTACCGTCACTCCAGTAGCTCTCTCTCAATTTGAACGTATAAGTAAGTCCATCGTCAGATACTTCATAGGACTCTGCCGCTGCAGGCTTTACGTCGCCCTCCTCATTTCTCATAAGGCCATCAAAAATGTGATAACATACTGTGGCACTTGGAATTGAGTTTGCAAGCTGCGGGTCCAGTGTAGGAGGCTCTGCTGTCAGTGAGTAGCGGATGATGTTACTGCTGGAACTGTCAGCTTTCTTGTCCTTATCATCTACTGATGATTTCGGAGTTGAACAGCCAGCCAGTGTGCCTACAACAAACGTTGCTGCCATTAGCACTGCAAGAATTTTCTTTTTCATAAAATCTCTCCTTTTTTGTTTGTTTGGTAAATCTCCCTTTTATAATTTAATAAGCGTTCTCTTGGCTTATAAAATTATCAACAATATTTTACATTCCTTAACAAATATCCTATTTTATAATACCACTTTGTTTATTATTTATCAATTCTAATATTTAAAAACTGTCGCATTTTTGTAACAGTTCAGCCATGCGCAGACATTTAAATAGAATATGTGCGAGCTCCCTTGCGACAGATTCTATTTAAATATCTGCATATGGCACTCTGCCATAAGCGAGGGTTTTTTAACTGCGTCAGCAGTGAAAAAGGCTGCAAAGCCGCCAACTCGAGCTGTATGGCTGAACTGTTACGCACTTTTTACATTCGATTCGCTCCCCACCGACAAGTAAACATGGTATGCTTCATTTGAAATTTGATACAATGGAACAAACTTTATGTCTCCATATTGGAAGCTGATACAGTTCCTCCCTTTTATGAGAATTTCTTCCAACTCATTTTCCTTAAGCGGCACATTTAGGTAATCTCTTTTATCAGAAACCGCGGCCAGTACATATGGTCCGTAAGCCAGAGCTGCAATTTCCGGATTATCGGGGGTACGTTCCATGCGCAGGGAACATGGGAAATGAATTTTAATACAAATTTCTCTGTCCTCCGAGTCCCACTCTCCGGCCTGTATGGTAAATTGCAGATATCCGTCACTTCCGGGGCTGCACGGCCTCTCTTTTCCATTCACTTTTATTTCAGCCTGCCCCGTGCACCAGTAAGGCTGCCTGATTTTCAAATGCCATTTCTCACTTTCGCACGCCTTATTTTCACTTTTGAAATATAAAGTGATATCTCCCGGATGCGCCTCTGCAACTGTCTGTTTCACAAGAATCCCCCGTGACTGCCAATAGACTTGTGATTCGAGGAACAAATTCACATACAATGTATCCTCGCTCTGGAAGTAAACAGATTCAATATATTTAAAATGATTTTCCATTCCAGTTCCGTGGCAGCATGTGTTCTCTCTCTCAAACTTTTTTGAAAATCCGGGACCTAACGGCAGAAAGTAGACAGTCTCGCCGCTCGGCTCTTTGTCCGCGGATGACAGGATATGGTTCTGCATTGTCCTTTCATAGTAGTCCATGTAAGAGGCCAGCGGTTCATATTCATACAAAAGCTTTGTAAGCTTCAGCATATTATAGGATGCACAGCTTTCCGCCGTATTTTCCGTGAGAAAACCAGCAATTTTATCCCGCCCGTGAAACATCTCTGTCTCCCCGGTTCCACCGATTGCATAGCAGTGTGCTGATGTCACGGACTGCCAGAAGAACTTTGCCATGTCGTAATACCGCATTTCCCCGGATGCCTCATAAATTTTCATGGCACCAATAATCTGCGGAATATGCTGGTTTGCGTGCATGCCATCCAGCGCATCCTGTTTCATTTCCATTGGCAGGAACAGGCGGTCATTGTCGAACATTTCCGCCGTCCGCAGATGAAGTTCTTTTCCAGTTCTTAAATACAACTCTGCCAGACTTTCATTTATTCCGCCAAACTCCCCGGCAATGTAGATGCTCCACATCTTCATCCTCTGGCTTTCGCTCAATCGGTTCAGACGCCGGAAAATCCACTCTCCTATTTTATCAGCTATCTCTAATGCCTGGCCTATACCCGCCCACTTTTCACAATCCAGAAGACCTGCAAGAATTTTGTGCAGTGTATAGTAGGGCGCCCATATTTCAGGGTATGGGGTGTATACCTCCAAAAGGTCAAACTGTTCTTCCAGATAAGCACTTAAAAATCCAGGCTGACAGCCCTTTTGCTCTGACAGCGCCGTCTGGCATTGCCCCAGTGCCTCCACCATATACTGGGCTTTTTTTAGAATCTCCTGATTTCCTGTGGAGTGAAAACATAAAGCCAGTGCAGAAAGATAGTGGCCTGTAGTATGACCTCTCACCAGACCCTCCGGGGAATCCCAGCCCGTCATTGGAGGGGCATTTTTTGTATCGAGCCCCGCCGCCCGGCGGAAATTATAGAGCATCTGGTCGGCATTCGTTCCCAGCAGAAACGTGAGCATGCGGTTCTGTGCCTTTACAAACTCATTGTCCCCCAAAAGTGCAACGTGACTTTGTCCCCCGCAATCGGCGAGGCTTATCACTTTAGTCTGAACCTTCCGGTTCATCTCCTGCTCTCTTTCAGTTGTATGCTCTTCTATGTGAATAAAAGCTGTCGCAGGGATTTTGATTTCTGCTCCGCTTTCTTCATCCACCCTGGTTCGGTCTTTCAGATATCCAGCAATCTCATAGGCGCCCGATTGTCTGCAATGAAACGCCTCCCCGCACTCCCACACAACCTCATGCATAAGGTGGCTGTCCGCTGTCCTCACAGGAACATAAAATGGCAGGTAACGTTTCTCCCCAGCCTTCCCTTTCAAATGAATGGGGTAAACCTCCAGAACATCTATCTCTTTCTTTTTTTCCAGCAGAGTGATTTTAAACTCACGCTCCCCCGCAGCATTTCCATAAGTCAGATAAGCTGTGAGCTTCACTCTCCGGTTTCCGGTCCCGTAGGAGGGCCTTGTCACTTTTCCCTCTGACGTTATATAGTGCTCCTGCTCAGATTTCCAGCAGATATGTGACCCGTGCTTTCCTCTTGCCGGGAGAGTCAGGTCCGTCTCCACAGTATTCAGATTTCCTATATAGAGGGCCTCCAAATCTTCCTGAATGACCGCATCATCCGTCAATTTCATCACTCTACCCCTCTTAATTCCGCATTGGGAACATTTCTCCTCACAATTTCCAATGCCTGATCCATGATATCTTTTGTATATCCCCGAAGCCCCGGCTGAATCAAATCGCCAGAATCCACAAATTTTTGGAGATAATACTTTTCTGCGCCTCTGAGCCAGCGCCCGATGACAGCAAAGTCTTCCCGTTTATGTAACTCTCTCACCACTGTAGTCCTGAACTCATAAGGCACTGCGCCGGATAACAGAAAATCCACACTCTGGAGAATATTTTCCAGATGATATCCTTCAATTCCTATGCTCTCCCCGTATTTATTGGGTGCATTCTTAATATCCATCGCCACATAGTCAATGAGTTTTTGCTCTGCCAGCCTTTTCAGCAGAGCGACATTGCTGCCGTTGGTGTCAAGTTTCACATCATACCCAAGATTTTTCACCTTCACAAGAAAGGACTCAATGTCAGGCTGGAGCAAGGGTTCTCCCCCTGAGACACACAGCCCGTCTAAAACCCCTCGGCGTTTTTCCAAAAATTCCAAAACCTGCTCTTCCGGTACTATGTTTTCAGAATCCACATGTGTCACCAGTGACGCATTATGGCAGAAAGGGCACCGGAAATTGCAGCCTGCCGTAAAAATTGTGCATGCCACCTTTTCCGGATAATCCAGAAGTGTCAGTTTCTGCAATCCCTGAATGTTCATTCTCATCCCTCCCAGTCACTTTTCCATCCCCAGTATCCATGGGAATGTCCGTCTTGAATGTCCGTCTTATAACTCATTTACAATTTAAAATACCCCATCATAATGGGCATATATTCTTTACTGTATTCACCCAGAGAATAACTCCCCTTGCTCAGGCACCAGTCAGAGACCAGGGCACGCTCACACAAAGAGTAATATTTTGTAATCTCTGCAATAGACTTATCAGAGCGTATCTCACCCTGTTTCTGTCCCGCCTCTATAATTCCTGTCAGCAATTGATAGTACACCCTGTTCTGGTCGAGAAGATGCCTCTGCCCCTTGGCCGTCAGCTGTGTAGAATACAGGGATGTAAGCAAATCAATGTTGATTCTCTCCTCCATCATAGAATGCACCTTGTAGTTCAGATACAGGAGTTTATCAAAATTATTCATCTCAGGGTCCATCTCCGCCGCAAGCTCATCATAATAATCATCAAGTACTGTAGACAGCGTGCCCAGCAGCTCATCCTTTGTATTAAAATAATAATAAAAAGAGCCCTTTGATGTGCCTGACCGCTCAATAATATCATCCACCGTAGTGTGGTCATACCCTTTATCATAAAACATCTGCCACGCCGCAGACACAATCTTAGCTTTTATACTCTTCTTCTCTATCGGTTTCTCCATAGATTCTCCCATATAATCATTCCTTCTCCAATCAAATTTCCTGTTTTCTTATTTTAACACAAAATCAAAAACATGCAAAGAGAGTCTTCAAAGGGGTCTGACCCCTTTGCAATCCTTTGTCGTACAAAAAGAGCCAGACTGTATTGATGTCTGACTCTTTTGTCTTGATGTATAGGCGAACTTATAAACTCTTAGATATTTCGGTACATGCTTTCATTGCTTCAATTATTCCGCTTCTGAATCCATTTCTTTCCAGTACACGGACAGCTTCTATTGTTGTTCCTGCCGGTGAGCACACCATGTCTTTTAACTCGGCGGGGTGCTTTCCGGTCTCCAGCACCATTTTAGCACTTCCGTACACTGCCTGCGCTGCAAATTTGTAAGCCTGCGGTCTTGGCATGCCGTCTGCCACTGCAGCGTCAGCCATTGCCTCGATGAACATGAATACATAAGCCGGAGCGCTTCCGCTTACTGATACTACTACATCCATCAGGTGCTCTGAAACTACTTCCACTTTACCAAAGGAGCTTAATATTTTAGTTGCATGTTTCAAATCATCTTCTTTCACAGCATCATTTGGACACATAGCGGTCATTCCCTCTCCAACCATAGCGGGGGTATTTGGCATTGTGCGGATGATTTTTACCTTTTTGCCAAACTGTTCTTCCAGCCACGCAAGAGTCTTTCCAGGTGCAATTGTGATAATCATCTTGTCATCTGTCATCAGGTCTTTAATTCCGGCGATGGTATCGGCGTAAAACTGAGGCTTAACAGAAAGAATAATCACTTCTGATTTTTCCACAACTTCTCTGTTATCAGCAGTCACATTGATGCCGTACTGAGCCTGTGCTTTTTCTCTTCCCGGTGCAAAAATATCAGAACCAATCATTTCTTCGGGCTTGAAAACACCTTCTTTGATGATGCCGCCCATAATTGCGCCTGCCATGTTACCTGTTCCGATAAATCCTAATTTCATGATGCTCCTCCTTGTTTTCACTTGTCTGATTGTTAATTCTAAAAGATTCCCTGTTTCTCACTGCACCTTACTTATAAGAACAGCAATAATCCGCATATTCTCCTACTTTTACCACAAAGCTGGACTGTGCCGGCACTGAAAATGAAGTTCCCTCCCCATAGGAGACAAAAACATCACTGCCCGGCAGTTTTACGTCCATACTTCCACCCATGACTTCCATGATTTCTTCCCCTGCGGTTCCAAATTCATACTCTCCTGCCACCATAAATCCCAATGTCTTTCTCTCTCCGTCAGGCATGTAAAATGTCCTGCTTGTCACTTTTCCATCAAAATACACATTGGCTGCTTTTACTAATCTTACGTTTTCAAATTCCATGTCAGGCCTCCCTTTTCACTTCATTTCTCATTAAACATTAGTAGTTCAATAAGTATCGGTTTGTGGTGTATTTTGTATACATTAATTTTATTTGTATACAATTTTTCTTCTTGAATACAATATAACACTTTGTAGAATTATTGTCAATCAGAATCTCATAAAAAATACGCTTTCTTACTTCACCGAAAAGCCCTTTTCTTCCCTGAGAGGTATCTCCTGGGTGTCCATCCATTCTATGCATATGAACTGCCCCCTGTTCAGTCCCTCTAAGAGCTTATGAATCATAGGTTCTCTCCCCTGAACTTCCATGGTTACAGTGCCGTTCCACTCATTTTTTGCCCATCCGGTCAGACCTAATGACTGTGCAAGATACTTTGCCGTATAGCGGAAACCGACACCCTGTACTCTCCCGTGAAATGTAATTCTTTTTCTCACTTCCCCCATTTCTCCACCTCCTTCATCAACGCCATTCTCTTTGTCAGGGTTGCAATTGTGCATTTTTTCCTATATAATTCGTATACGGAAAACACTTTTGTATACAAATAGAGGTAATATTATGGCACGAAAACATATTTCTTTGGCGGACCAGGCCTATGAATCCATCCGCACTAATATTTTGAACCTGACTTATCCGCCAGGAACACAACTGACCGAGGCAAAGCTGACCGCCGACCTGAATATGAGCCGCAGCCCTGTCCGCGCCGCAATTAAAATGTTACAGGCAGAAGGATTAATCGTCTCTGACTACTACAAATCCATGACGGTGAGGGAAATTACCGCCAAGGATATCCAGGAAATTTACCAGCTCCGGGAGCTTTTAGAAAGCAGCGCCTTTAAGCTTATTTTCACTTCCGGCAGCCATGAGGAATATTCATACCGGATTGAAGAAAAAGTTGTCCGCATGTGCGCGGCAGCCAATGATCTCTTTCAGTGGAAGCTGGCCGATACAAATATGCATCTGGAGATTATAAGCATCTTTGACAACGAGCGCATCAACCGCATCTATGAAAATAACATGTCAGAGTTAATCCGAATGGGCCAGTCCTCCGTAAAAAATGGAATGAATATTTCAAAAACAAATGAGAATCTTAAAAAAATGGTCCAGCTTATGCGCGAAAACAAGTATGAAGCCGCTTATGAAATTCTGAAAGAAGACCACTTTACAATAGGAAAGGAGACTGCACTGTCATAATCCAGTCAGTCTCCTTTCTCTGTGCGGGTACATTTTCATACCCGCATAATATCAGCATTTCTATCATTTAGTTAAAGTTTTGCTCTGTTCTTCCAATAATCTCATCCTGCAGCGCTTTGCTCAGGTTTCTGAAATGATCACTGTATCCAGCTACACGCACAATCAAATCTCTGTATTCCTGAGGATTCTGCTGAGCTTTAATCAGAGTCTCTCTGTCGATAACATTGAATTGGATATGATGTCCGTCCATATTGAAGTACGTGCGCACAAGGTTTGCCATGTGATCCAATCCTTCTTCGCCTGCCACTGACGGCCGGTGTAAACTTCTGATTCAGCAGAGTACCGCCTGTCTGTAAGTGGTCCATCTTTGCACAAGACTTAACAACTGCTGTAGGTCTGGTTCATGCTCCGGCGCCTTCTTCCTCAGGAGAAATACCTTTCTGATACAGGTTTGTTTGCCAGACGTCCGTTTGGACTTGCCATCATAACTTCACCAAAGTAAACATGGCATGTGGTAGGAAGCATGTTGATTCTGTACTGTCCGCCCAGCATGTTTGGTCTTCCCGTTACCTGGACTCTGTAGAATTCAAATACAGACTTCATGATATCATCTGCATATTCATCATCGTTGCCATACTTAGGTGTCTTGTTTGCTACCAGGTTGTAGATTCTCTCATGACCCTCAAAGTTGTCATCCAGCGCTTTCATCAGCTCTTCCATTGTAAATGTCTTCTTATCAAATACGTTATATTTGATAGCTGACAAGCTGTCTGTGATAGTACCGATACCTACGCCCTGCAGATATTTTGTATTGTATCTTGCTCCGCCGCCATTGTAATCCTTACCTCTGGAAATACAGTCATTTGTAATAACAGAAGGGAATGGTGCAGGCATATTCTCTGCATAAATTTTCTGAGATTACGTTGCTTCCCTGAATCTTGATGTTGATAAAGGATTCCATCTGCTTTTTAAATGCATCATAGAGTTCTTCATAGCTCTTGAAATCTGTAGCATATCCGAGCTGTAAGCCAAGCTGTTTATCTGCCACTTTGTCATATCCGTTGTTCAGAGTCAGCTCAAGAATCTTAGGAATGTTAAAGTATCCTGTGAGGATGTAAGCTTCATTTCCGAATGCACCTGTCTCTACACATCCGCTGGTTCCGCCGCATCTTGCATCTGCAAGGCTCTTGCCCGCATTAAGCAGCTCCTGGATGATTGCTTCTGTGTTGTAGAATGCCGGCTGTCCCCAGCCTTTTCTGGAAATCTCACAAGCACAGGTGCTGTTGCACTTATTGTGTTTCCCTATTAACCTTAGCAATACGTAACGACGCGAGGCTAACATAGCA
>JASGKW010000013.1:0-143049 GCA_049840515.1 Muricomes sp.
ATCGCCGTAAGGTTAATAGGGAAACACGATAGAATCCGAACAGCACCTATCTCAGCCACACGGTGATTGCCACGTTCGAAGCCAGCCCGGGCGTGACGCTATCTTCGCTCGGCGGCATCGGCGGCACGGACATCACGCAGGCGAGCGCCGTGCCGGAACCGTCCACGGCGGCGCTGGCCGCGTTGGCGATCGTCACCGGCTTCGCCGCGCGCCGGCGTTACAGCTTGCGATAGAGGATGTTGCGGTATTCGATCTTGAACGGGGGACCGACGTGCATCTGGAACCCGATCACGCCTTCCGGGGTGAAGTTCTTCACGTCCTCATCGATGGTCGCGCTGATCATCTGCCCGTTCAAGATCTGGATCATCACCGGTCCGCGCGCAATGATGTGATAGGTATTCCACCCCTGCACATTCACCACGCCGCGTAGCATCTTGTTGTCGCCGATGGTCGCGAGCACCTTGTATTTCGGCCCTTCGGTGATGCGCGTCACCTCGCCCCGCCGCGCCAGCACCACGTGGCCCGGCTTGCGTCCGCGCTCCTCGTGAAGATTGCCCGTGAACCCATTGCCGATGTCTAAGTCCGCCTGGTAACCCTTCAACACCCACTTGCCCACATCGGGCAGTTCCGTGGAGTGGTACTGAATTCCGCTATTCGTCCCGCTCAACTTAAAGTCCACTTTCAGTTCGAAGTCCTTGACCTTCTCGCCGCGCCAAATGAGAAAGCCGTCTTTCATCTTTGCCTGAAATGCGCTCCGAATATTTTTAGATAAATCCTCGCAGTACCACTCGTTTACCAGGCCATTAATCTGCCGTGACTTTTTATTTTCATCAACGGCCGTATCTGCACCGTCTACCACTCCAATAAAACGTATACCAAGATTGGGAAAATCCCGGTGCAGATATTTTTCTATGTGCTCCATATTCCGGGAAAACCGCGCCTGTGATTTTGCGATTATAATATCAAATACGCCAAGCTTTGCATCAACCAACATCTTTTCAAAATTCGGCCTGGTATCAAAAAGCCCGCTCTCATCATCATCGGAATATACCTCCACAATCTCATAATTGTGCTCCAGAGCATAATCCGTCAGGAGAAGTCTCTGGTTCTGAATACTGGCACTGCCATCACCATTGTTTAATTTTTCCTTGTCTTCTTTTGACAATCTTAAGTATAACACCGCTCTATTCTTTTCACTCATAGCTGCTCTTAGCTCCCCTATATTAAAATTGGGGGGGGAGTACCTGCAAGCACCCCGCCGGTATCATTTGGTTTTATGTATCCGCATGACCGATGTCATGCAGTCAATTAAATCCCCATCTCCGTAAATCACTTTAACCTTAATCGGTTCAGAGCACTTTCTTATTTTCTGCACCTCTTTCTTATTTTCTTTCTCTGGCATGGGCAGTATCAACTCCTTGGAGGGTCTTATCACACTTTATGCCCTTATTCTTACAAATAAGCATAAATTTATAGAGCTTTCGAGCCTGATTAAATGTTTTTTTAAAAAGAAACCGCAGCAGAATTAATTTCTGCTGCGGTTTCATACTTCAAGATACAATGTTTCTTTTTAATTGTGCCATATCAGCTCTTTCGCTGAAATCACTATATAATCATCTTCCTTTTCACCTATACGCATAATCACATTTTCAATGCCTGCCTGTATAATTAGCCTGGCACACAGAGGGCATGGCTTTGCCCTGTGAACAGTGTTATCTTTGGGATTTACACCGGCAAGATATAGTCAGCTCCCATGGCCTGCTCTTTTGAGCAGTTAAGCAAAGCATTCTGCTCTGCATGGATAGCTCTGCATATCCCATATCCCTCACCCTGATGCATATTTAATTCCATTCTGGGGCACACTCCAATGTCACAGCAATTATCGAACCCTCTGGGAGAACCATTATATCCCGTTGAAATCACTGTATCATCTTTTACAATAACTGCCCCATACTTTCTTTTTATACATGTACTTCTATATGCAAATGTCTCTGCCACATTTAAATATGTATTAATCTTAGAAATTCTTTGCTTTCCATTTGGTTTTATCATCTATCTTTTAAACTCCTCCGCAAAATATTAGTTAATTATAGCACAATAAACCTTTGTATAACCACAAAATCAACCGATAGTTGCGTGATAATTGGTTGATGCAACCGCCCATTTCAGGTAGAATAAAAGCAGAGTTCCACTAAAAATTCCCTATGTCTGTGAGCTGTATCCAGCTAATTTTTTTGTCTCTCATTTGTACTTTTCCAGAAATGATAACATGCTTTTCTTCAGAATCTTTCTCTAATTTTAGATATGCTGTAAATTTGTATCCATTGCTGCCCTTTTCAGTTTCAACCTTTGATACCTTATAGTTTTCGCAGTTCTCTTCAAGCCTGTATGATACCGGAAGATATTTTATAAAATCGTCCATCGCCGAATCATCTAAATATTTTCCATAATAGGCTTCTAACACATTTTTATCTTTACCACTTTTTCCGATTGTTCAACTGAAGCAGAATCTGTTTCACCGCCAAGACAATGTAGGTTTCATTTTTTTGACTCTCCATACATCAATTGATTATTTTCTGATTTGGAAAACCACCGTTTCACAAAGTTTTCAATCTGTCGGGAGTCTTTGGGAAAGAGCATATAAACTCCAATCCCAATTATGACTATAACAAAGGCTGTTATCATTATTCTGAACACATTAGTCTTCGACATAATTTAATCCCCCGTATATAGAAAACAACTAAAAATCAATCTCTAAAATATCGTGTAAAACTTTCCTAATCTCAGGCATCCTCTTCCTTTCAAAATCCGGGCGGTCCTTGAGCCATTTCGTGTTTAACGGGGAGGGGTGGGGTAACACATATGCCGGCTTCCCGTTAATCACCTGGTCGTGAAATACCAAATCCGTAAAATCCTTTAGGAAAAAAATAATTGGATGCCTGTCTCCCTACTATTATATAAATAGAGTTTTTTACAGCCTCTAACTCAAAGGACATCCACTTTTCTGCACATCTTCGGGGCGGAATGCGGTCCCCTCCCTTTCAATTTTTCCTGGATAACAATGTGCAACAGAGGTGATGTAAAAATAATCAGAGTTATAAAACACCTCATCCTCTATCTGATACCACTCCTGTCTCAGCTTTTTACCGCTCAAATCATTAAATGGCTTTCCTGTTTTATGAACCAGCAAAGACGGAGCCTGACTAATCTGCATAATTTTCGATTCGGAATGTCCAAAAAATACCGGATGGGGTTCATATCCAAATAATTCCTCACATTCCCTGCACTGTAAGATTTCTTTCTTTAACTGCTGTATCTCCACGGCGACAGCCTCCTCATGACATAAAACGCTTTCCCTCAAATTTGTTTATAATTTATATCGTTTTTTCCGGTTAATGCTCATATCAATAATATAAAATAGTATCAGGATTGCAAAAGTAACAGAGGCTATTTTTATACTCAGCGGCGGATTAAATACATCAACCACAATTCCAACCAGAAATGGAACCGCCCATATCATTATGCTTTTCCCTGCGTGTCGGCATATTCTTTTTGTATCAAGTCCCAGAATAATCCCCTGATAAAAAGAAAATACTTCTATCCGTATCTTTTGTTTTATAAAAATATAATCCGATAAAAAATAAAATTAGTGCTATAATCAACTCAATTAAAGCAACATATAGTTTCATCCATAATTGCCCCCCTATTCCATCAACTTTTTCATTCGCTTCTGCTGTGAGTTATCAATCCAACCCCACTTTCAAATAATCATCTGCTTGCTGTCTTGATTTAAAAATCACAATGTGTTTATTTTCCTGATATTTCTCCAGCAATTTATACGCCTGCGGTAATTGTTCCTTTGGAAAGTCAATAATCCACTGTTGAAATTCTTCCTCAAACTCCGATTCAACCCACGGCAAATCTTCCCGCTTTTTCCCAATGCGGGATTTGGCACCTGAGAGACAGGTGTCCAGCGGATAATCCATGAGAAAGACTGTGTCACACTCTTTCAGGCGAATCTCAAGTGTATTCTGATAATTCCCATCAACAATCCATCTATCCTGTTTTACTATCTCCTTCAGCCGTGTTTCAAATTCTTCTTGTGTTACAGTTGTCTGGTCCGGCTTATGCCACAGCATGTCCAGATAATATAGCGGAAGCCCTGTCACATCTCTTAGCTTTCGTGCAAATGTACTTTTCCCCGCTCCCGGGCTTCCAATAACAATTATTTTCAACATGACTTTTCTCTCTCCTGCAACGTCACATGAACCATGTCCCCCGGCTGTTTTCCTATTTTGGAGCGGATGTCTTTGCGCAGACCTATAATATGACATGGTGTGCCCATTCTCACAACTTGTCCATCATACGGTTCACCGTCAAAAGTCGCATGAACGAGTACACGGCCCTTTCCAAATTCTTTCTTTACGTCAAACGGAACTTCCACATATGCGCCATCCATATCAATAACCTTATAAATAATTGCGTCAAATTCATATAGTTTAGGATTCATATAAAGCCTCCCTTGTCCATAGATTTACTATAGTATATCAGACACTTTTGTCAAAAACCAGTGCACTTATTCTTAATATTGTCACCTTATATCCGTCTACTATTATGAAATGCCACACATGCGTCATTGGCACTTGCAACAGAAATGCATTTGAGCATAGTATCACTCTGTGTCTCTCCTGGTTCCAGGAACACCTGTGAGCCGCCCATAGAAGCCGCAAATTCGGAGGTAGGCACCTGGTCCTCCAATTTGATTTTTCCTGCATCAAGGGCATCAAAAATCAGAAGCAGGGTCATTATCTTTGTGACACTTGCAGGAGGCCGCTGGGTATCTGCATCTTTTTCATAAATAACCTCCCCTGTAGAAGCTTCCATCAAGATTGCAGACGGCGCACTTACCTGAAATCCAGCCGTCTCCGCCGCTGTATCGCCCGTGGTTTCTGATACAGTTTCCTGTATGTCTTCGGCATCTTCTGACGCCGTCTCCTGATTTTGCCCTGTGTCTTCCTGTATGTTCTCCTGAGTATCTTCATAGACAATATATTCTTTCGCCGGCATCGCAGATACATTCAGGGTGCATAAAAATGCACTCAAAAATACCGCCAATATTCGTTTCATAGAAAACTCCCTCTGCTATATCGTCTATTACCAATATAGTAGAGGGAGTTAAGGATTAGAACCCCAATTATCTAACGTACATTCAAGAGGTGCACTCATCCTCACATTATTTTGCGGCATTTAATTCAGACCGCTGCCTGAATGCAATACAGGCGGCAGCCGTTGGAACTGCCAGCAAACAGGCAATCCCGCCAAATAGCATAACAGACACACCCTGAAATAAAAACTTTGAATTTATAATTGTCTCAAGAGTAAACTTTCCAATCTTCAGATAGGCAAACAGCAATATGGATTCTCCTAAATACGCAAACAACAGTGTATTGACAGTGGTTCCAATGATTTCTTTCCCTATCTGCAGCCCCAAATGGTAGAGTTCTCCCCTGCTCATCTCAGGATTATGGACAGCCACCTCATAGGCCGATGAAGTAACCGCCAGTGTGGTATCCAGAACTGCGCCAAGAGTGCTGAGCAGACATATGCATGCTGCAATGTGAATCATATTAATATGGATGTCCACATTATAATAATACATTACATCTTCCTGTATAGCCTGAATTTCATTCAGACCTCCGCTCTCGGAAGACCACACCACTACATAAATTACAGCGATAAGCCCAAGCATTACAATTGCGGTGGCAAGAAATGCTGATACTGTTTTTGCATTTTTTCCATTCTGTTTAATCAGAGTAATGTAGCTGATTATGCCGCCCGCCAAAAAAGTAATCAACAGAGGAGAATGCCCGCCTGCCAGTAACATAGTTGCCAGAGACAGTATGGCAATATTGCCAGTGAGGGCCATGACTGAAACCGCCCCCCTGTCTCCTCCTACTACTAATATCAGTACAAAAAGAATAAGTGCAAGTATTCCTGTCATTTGTCTCCTCCCGCCCTGAATCTAAATTTTATAAATAAAGATGCAACCAAGATGGATATGGGAATTGTCAGAACGATACCAATACTTTCAACTAAAAAACGGCAGATTTCATATGGGATGTGCAGCCGTACAATAGTCAGAAAGCTGACATCATTATTCATCCGAATCAGGAACGTGGGAATCAGACCGCAGCCAAACACAAAAAGAAGAACATTCATCATCGTCCCCATAATATCATATCCGACTTCTCTCCCCGAGCGAAACAACTGGCGAAAGGTTACCTGGGGATTTTTGTGTAAAATCTCCCCCAATGCCGCCGAAATAGTGACCGCCACATCCATAATTGCTCCCAGTCCCGCCAGCATGATTTCTGCCCGGAACAAATCAGCAGGATTATCCAGACTTCCCAAATATTCCATTGTGGAATAATCCAGGTCCTGGGTGTGTGCAATCACAGCATCAAAAACCCCCATGATAGCTGCGAGAACACATAAGGTAGAAACAATAGCTGCCAGGGTCTTTTTATTAAAACCATTGAGAAGTAAAAGCGTGACTACGGCAAACAGCACTGATATAATATTACAAATCTTAAAAATGTCTTCCCCTTTCAGAAACCGTGAGAATCCCACAATAAAAATTCCTGCATTTACTGCCAGGGTGCAGATTGTGAACATCCCTTTTTTCCCTGCAATAAATAGAAGCAAAATGATAAGCGCACAGATGAGCGCAGCCAAATATACATCTCTCTTCAATCCTTTTATATTCCCGGTATGGGCCTGTCCACCTACGCTTACCAGAACCTTATCTCCCTTGTGATACTTCTGATTAATCACACCGGAATAGGAATATTCATTTTGTAATGTAATCGTCTTGCCTTTCCACTGGCCATTTAAGACTACCGCTCTCAAACTCTGCTTGTAGTATATTTCTTTGCCCCCGCGTGTGGTTTTCGCGACTTTCTTTTTTTCTGCGTGTATCTCCGTAATTTTTACTATAGGAGTTTTGTACATCCATGCGTCATTTGCTACAAAGATAAGAATTGCCAGATATAATAAAATTACCAGACAAAATATTTTTCTTTTCTTAGTGACTGACAGAATATAAATTCCGCTTTTCAGCTGTTCAGGTATTTTCATATCTAAGAATCTTTCCTTCCATAAATCCTGCATATGTTGAAGAGTCTCTTTTCAGATACCCTCCTTCCTGTGCTATGCAGAGAAAGGAGGACAATTAAAAATTATTTTCACATTATACCACCTTTTATTATATCGTCAAGCTTTTGCTTTTACAGTATTTGCTCTGCTCTCTTAAACAAAGGGATAAACATACTCTTCCACAGGCTCAGCAGGAGTAATACCTGTTACGGTAATGATAGGCTCTTCTCTCATTATATTTCCCTGCTGATATTCCCTGATAGAAAATGTCCCCTCAGCAGTTATCCATTCCTCATTTTCCAGCTCTGAGGCATTTTCATAGATGCATCGCACCCCTGTCGGAGATAAATCTGCAATACAGCATACCATTGCCAGCCTTGAAATAACAAACTCATCGTCTTTTGGCACTTCAGAATTTTTTAAGACAAATCCCGTCATAACCACTGTATACCCCTCATACTGTTTTCCATTAAAATCAAATTCAGCCAGCCATGTTGAGAAATCTTCATTTGAGACAGTAATTTTCTTATTTTCCGCATCCAGTCCCGGCAGTGTATTGGAACCATTGTCTTTTATTTCGGACGATTGAGTCTCTGAGCGCGCAGTTTTCGCCGAATCTGATATATTCTGGGTTTGTGCTTTTCCTGAAAAATCAGATAGTGTGTTTCCGCCAGTATAATTCTTTGTCACATCCGATACTCCCAGCGGAGCGTGAGGCAGCAAAATCAACAGCATTGGAACTGCTAATATCAGGCAATGTATAAAGCGGACTCTGTGCTGCGGACGGAACAGATGCCGAATTCCGAATAAAGCCCATATACCCATAATAATTGCTGAAAAATAGAGATAGGGTTTCATTCTTGGCGTAATATAAGAAAGATATTTCCCACTGCCGGCCAAATATATCAGCATTCCAGAAAACAAAAAACAACACAGACATTCCAGTAAAATCTGGAGATTGATTGCTCTCACCTTTATCTGCATTTATCTTCCTCCTGTCTGATAAAATAAAAATACAACTGTAAAGCACACTGCAAAAGACGTAAAAACCAGCCTGACTATGAAACGTTTGGAAAATCCGGAGGATAACATCATCATATTTTTGATATCCATCATCGGGCCAAACACCAGGAAAGCCATAATAGCCGCCATCGGGAACTGATTGGAGAAGCTGCGCGCAATCACTGCGTCTGATGAGGAGCACAGGGACAGGACAAAGGCCATTCCCATCATAATTATCATAGCTGCAACTGTTTCTGCTCCATTTTGTGTGCCCAAGGACAGTCCCGCGCCTAAAGCCTGAAAAACAGCGGCCACAAAGGACCCCAGCATCAAATATTTTCCTACATCAAAAAATTCTGCCTGCGCATGCCTGAAAAACAAATCCATTTTGCCCCGCAGTCCCGTGACAGAATCCATGACCTGATAACAGCCGCAGCTGCACATTAAATTATCAAATTTACCCCCGGATAATACCTGTCCCTTTGAAACACAAACAGCAAAGCTAAGACCAATAATCACAGCCGCAATGCTGCCCATACAGATGCGCTGGGCCACAATACTCAAATCCCCGCCGAAAGCATGGTAGGTAGATAGTATGACCACAGGGTTGATAACCGGAGCCGCCAATAGAAATGTAATTGCAGCAGGAGCCGGAACTCCTTTTTTTATCAGACTTCTAAAAATAGGGATGGATGCACAATCACATACCGGCAGGCAAAACCCTCCTAAAACAGCTATCACCATACCGCCGACGAGAGATTTGGGAAACCATTTTTCAATCCAGGTTTTCGGAATAAAAATTTGAATCAATGAAGAAAGTATCACTCCCAAAAGTAAAAATGGAGTTGCCTGTAATATAATTCCCAGAAATACATTCATTATGGTGTTTACAGGTATCGGTATCTGGTTAAAAACAGGTCTTATCAAAAGATATAAGGCTGCCAGACAGATTAAAACAAGAAAAAAAGAACTAATTCCTGGTCTGGTTTCCCGAAAAATCCATTTGTACAAATTGTCAAACTTCATTCCTTTGAATCGCACGATAGGAACACCTGGATTTAGAATGTTTATTGTCCGGCGCATCTGTTGATATGCTGTCGTGCTCTCTTTATTTTGCGAAGCGCGCAAAATGATAATATCACTGCTTGCAATCTGCTCCGGCAAAGCACTCCCAGTCTGTCCCAACATCATTTCTAAATGAGCAGCTTCCGCAATATGAAGAACTTTTCTGATTTTACAGCAATTGTACAGCGAAGGACCTGATAATAAGTCCTGAAGCTTTGAAAAGGGAGTTACCCCATTCCATTCAATCCAGATTTCATCCGGATCCTGCTCTTTTATGCTGGAATAGATGGCTTTGATAATCTGGTCTGGACGCTTCTCCATATCTTCTTTTAAAAAACTTTTAATGCGGCAATTACCAAAATGTCTGTGAAATTCTTCTTCACCTTCCTCAAACTGCAATAATAATGTTTTGATTCCCCGCCGCTCAGTCTTATTTAGCAACGCATTCAAAAAGGTAGTTTTCCCCGAGTCCAAAAACCCGGTCACAACATAAACAGGTACTTTCATGGCTTATCCCTCTTCCATTTATTTACAGCGGACGCAGTCAACTGACCTCTTAATCATCTCCTATATCTGTATCAGCCGCTGTTCTATAAATCGTATGCCACAATTTTAAAAATCATGATGTGTATATTTTTATCGGTATGGGTATGAAGTCTAGAAACAAACACATACTAATCAAAAAAGAGCTGTAAAGGAGATGTAACAATGATAAATAATGAGGAACTTCCTATCGGATTTACAATGGCACTTGCGCAGCATTCTGATGCTTTAAACCACTTTTCCAAACTTTCAGAGGCAGAGCAGCAAAAAATAATTGAGGAAGCAAAGCAAAAGCACAGCCGTGAATCTATGAGAAATTATGTTGAGAATATGTTCCAAGGATAAATGCCTCTCCGGGCAGCATATGCCCGGAGATATAATATCATAACTTTTCTTGATTTTTCCTTTTTCATATCGTAATATAAAGAGTGGGAAAAAATAAATAATAAATAAGGTAAGGAGGCAACAATGGAAACCCGTACATATTATGACATTCTCGGTGTATCCACGGAGGCGACTCTGGAAGAAATTACAAGCGCAAAAAATGCTTTGGCTAAGGTGTATCATCCTGACGCCAACATGCACAATGACATAGATACGACTGCTTACATGCAGGAAATACTGGAGGCATACAGAATTCTTTCCAACCCGGACAAGCGTAAAAAATATAACCGGGCAATTGGCGGAAGACCTAACCGTGTATTCCGCACTTATACCGTTGGAAAGCCTGAATCCGATGAGGATAATTCCTCTTCATTTGTAACCTACTGGAATGCGGCGTGCAGATTGAATGAAATTGTAAACAACAGCGTCCGCCTGATGGAGGCTGGTCTGCAAAAAGAACGGCTTGGGGTTAAGATTTTTAAAAAATTGGGGAAATACTGTAAGAAAGAAGCAGAAATTGTGGAACAGTTAAATATCCTGTCCCTCCAGGCACTCCAATACATTACTGTTTTGAGAACCGCGGAAATTCCTATGAGCTGCTGGCAGGCAGACGCGATGAACTGGGTTCTGGTCCGCTGGGGACAAAAACAAAATATGGATTACCAGGTACTTTTCTCAAGATATGAAGCTCATGTGGAGCAAAACAGGACAAGTACAGAGCGGCTGAAACTTAAGTCCCGCAATAAACAGTTTCAAAACAATCTGAAGAGACTGCTGAGTTATGCTATTCCCAGTTGATGGGACTATTTTAAGAAAAGGATAAGAGTTAAGATAAAATTATGAGATTAAGAAGCGTACTTGCGATTAAATGTGCAAAATACACCAGTTATCTGATTAAAAAATTAAATAGAGGGAGCGGTGTCACTCTCCCCGGATATGTAGCCCGCCTTGTGGACCCTGATATCTTAAGTGTTATGGCAGAAATGGTCAGGGAAAAGACCATTGTCACCATGGGGACAAACGGCAAGACAACAACCAACAGCATTTTATACCATGCTTTAAAGGCGGAGGGAAAAAAGGTTATCATCAACCGCACCGGTGCAAATATGCTCAACGGAATTATATCAGCCTTTGTTCTCGCAGCAGATAAAAACTGCCGCCTGGACGCGGACTATGCCTGTATCGAGGTAGATGAGATTGCATCTGTCCGTGTGCTGCCCCATCTAAAACCAGACTGTGCCCTTCTGACTAATATTTCCCGGGACCAGCTTGACCGCTTTGGGGAGGTTGATATTACATTCAACAAACTGAAGACCGCTGTGACCAGCGTGCCCGATACAAAATTGATTATCAACTGCGATGATGTTCTCTCCTATACGCTTGCGTCCGAGTGCGGAAATTCTTTTGTAACCTACGGTATTGATGAAGAAATATTTGATGATATCTCACGTTCCGAGATTCGGGAAAGTATTTTCTGCCGTTCCTGCGGGAAGAAACTGGAATATGACTTTTTTCATTACGGACAGTTGGGAATCTACCACTGCCCAAACTGTGGGCTGAAACGCCCTGCCCCAGATTTCACCGCATCGGAAATCACATGGGATGGCGAGCTGTATGCATTTTCAATGGATGGAATGCGGATAAACTCTACTGCCCGCACCCCTTACAATATTTATAACACTTTATCTGCGTATGCAGCCTTGAATGCCCTGGAAGTCTGTCGCACTCATTTCCAGGAGATGATAGAGTCCTTTGATTACGGAAACAACCGTGAGAGCATTTTTACAATCAACGGCTCAAGAGTTCAGCTCCATCTCGCCAAGAATCCGATTGGATTCCAGCAAAAGATTTCTCTTGTATTAAAAGATGAAAAGCCGAAAAATATTATTATTCAGATCAATGATACTTACCAGGACGGTGAAGATGTCTCCTGGCTTTGGGATGTAGATTTTCAGTATCTTGCCGATGCTAATGCTGTTTCCATCATTACAACCGGGACGAGGAAGTATGACATGGGACTTCGCCTGAAATATGAGGACATCCCCTGTCAGTCCACATCAGATTTGCGTGCTTCCGTCATCGAATGCACAAAATCTGAGGCAGGCAATCTCTATGTTATCGTAAATTACTCCGGGCTTTACACCACCAACCATATGCTTTCAGAGTTAGAAAAAACGGAGAAAGGAGGGATAACAGCATGAAACTGACAATCGGACATTTATACCCTGACTTATTGAATCTGTACGGCGACCGGGGAAATATTCAATGTTTCCGGAAACGTCTGGAATGGCGGGGCATCGAAGCTGAAGTCATCCCTTTCCTTTCCGGCGATACCATAGACTTCTCCAAACTGGATATTGTTTTGCTGGGGGGCGGCTCCGACAGGGAGCAGGAACTGGTATGCGAATTCCTGAAAGATATCAGGCAGGATTTTAAGGATTACGTAGAACAGGACGGAGTTGTCCTGGCTGTCTGCGGCGGATATCAGCTTTTGGGAAAATATTATAAGACAGACAAGAAAATGATAGAAGGTCTTTCTATTTTGGACATCACGACGGAGTGGAAGCCAAAACGTCTGATTCGCAATATCGTTCTGAACAGCCCTCTCTTTGATACTCCTGTAGTCGGGTTTGAAAATCATGGAGGACGCACCTACATCGGCGGTCACACTCCGCTTGGCAAAGTTTTCTATGGTCTGGGAAATACAGGGAAATCCGGCTATGAAGGCGTGGTTTATAAAAATGTGATTGGAACCTATCTGCATGGCCCTCTTCTCCCTAAAAACCCTCAGGTGTGCGATTATCTTCTTGAGCGGGCACTGAAAAGAAAGTACGGCCAGGATGTCATACTTGAGCCTCTGCCGGATGAGATGGAACACAAGGCAAATGGATATATCTCCGGGCGCTACAGTGATAAAAAGTATGTGCTCAAAGAAACCATCAAAAGGTACACCTAAGAATTTTAATGATTTACACAAAAGTTTTCTGATATATTAAAAAGGTATCTTGAATGCGGCTTTTACAGTCCCAATCAAGATACCTTTTTTAATCACAGAAAAATATATATCTATGTCCTTATGCTGATTTTCTTTTCTTATAAGCCAGTTTTACTGCTTTCATAAACTGGATAATCGGCAGATTTACCGCCGCCAGACCATATACAGTAAATAACTGTGTCATGTTGAGCGATTGCACTTTAAACACATTCTGAAGTCCAGGTATCACCATAACACCTGTAATCAAAATCAGTCCCAGCAAAAATGCTCCTATGAGATAAATATTATTAAAGAACCTTTTTGTAAATATGACCGGGCGGTCAGACTTACAGTTAAATCCGTGAACAAGGCGGGCTGTACATAATGTTCCAAATGCCATTGTACTTGCCAGCACTACATTTCCGCCTGAATAACCAATGAGAAATGCAATCATGGTAGTAACACCGATGGACAATCCTTCTGTCCCAATCTTTCTTAAGAAAGCTCCAGTCAGAATGGATTCATTCATCGGGCGGGGCTTATCATTCATCACATCTTTAGAGTGCGGTTCAAGTCCCAGCGCAATAGCCGGCAAACTGTCTGTCAAAAGGTTGATAAACAGCAGATGTACCGGGGCAAACGGTACCGGAAGCCCTGCAATAGACGCATACAGAACGGCCAGAATCGCTCCAAAGTTTCCTGACAAAAGGAATTGGATGGAATTCTTAATGTTACTGTAAACATTTCGCCCATTTTCTACCGCTTTTACAATGGTAGCAAAATTATCGTCTGTGAGCACCATAGATGCCGCATCCTTGGACACCTCACTGCCTGTAATTCCCATAGCCACACCGATGTCTGCCTGTTTCAGAGCCGGTGCATCATTCACACCGTCCCCTGTCATTGCCACAATATTGCCCTTTTCCTGCCATGCACGGACAATCCGTATTTTATGTTCCGGTGATACACGAGCATATACAGAAATGCCCTCCACAAAATCTTTCAGCTCTTCATCTGACATATTTTCAATCACAGCGCCTTCACAGGCTTCTGATTCATTTTCCAGAATTCCGATTCGTTTGGCGATAGCAGCCGCTGTAACCTTGTGGTCTCCGGTTATCATAATCGGCCGGATTCCGGCTCTCTTACAGTCCGCAACAGCAATCTTAGACTCCTCACGCGGCGGGTCCATCATGGCTATTAAACCAATGAAAATCAAGTCCTGCTCGTCTTCCAGAGTCATTTCATGACATCCTTCTATCTCCTTATATGCAAATCCAAGGACACGCAGACCGCTTTTTGAAAATTCCTGGTTCTGCTCTTCTATCTTTCTCCTGTCCTCCTCGGTGAAACTGCGCACTTCATCATGAATCTGAATGGATTCCATTCTGTCCAGAAGCACATCTACCGCTCCTTTGACAATCATCACATGCTTTCCATCCATGTTATGGCCTGTCGCCATGAGCTTTCTGTCACTGTCAAAGGGGTTCTCACAGGTTCTTGGATATTTATCCCGCACATTATGTGCCTCCAGGCCTAATTTACTTCCCAGATTAATCAAGGCCGTCTCGGTAGGGTCACCAATCTCAACCCCCTCAACATTTGTAGAGTCATTGCACAAAATACTGCTCAGAAGAAGCCTGTTGTGGCCGGAATGATCCACATCAATATCATCCGCCAGTATTCTTGTCTCATTTACATAATACTCCTCCACTGTCATCTTATTCTGTGTCAGAGTACCGGTCTTGTCAGAACATATAATAGAAACACTTCCCAGACCTTCTACAGCTTGAAGCTTTCGTATAATGGCATGTTCTCTGGCCATTTTCTGTGTTCCAAATGACAAAACAATAGTCACAATGGAGCTGAGTGCTTCTGGTATTGCCGCCACAGCAAGTGCAACCGCGAACAGGAATGCATCCCCCGCATGTCCGTTGCGCAGCACGCTGACACCGAATAAAATAGCACAGAATATAAGGATAATGATGGAAAGCTTCTGCCCAAACTGGTCCAGATTAATCTGAAGAGGGGTGCGCTTCTCGGAAGTTGTTTTCAGAAGACTTGCTATCTTACCAACCTCTGTGCCCATACCCACGCTGGTTACGAGAAAAGAGCCACGTCCGTAAGTCACAAAACTTCCGGAATAGACCATATTTAATCTGTCTCCTAAAGGCACTTCCCCGTCAATTGAATCTGTAATTTTCTCCACGCCCAGACTTTCCCCTGTAAGTGCACTCTCATCCACTTTAAGGCTCGCGCTCTCCAGAATACGTCCGTCCGCCGGAATATAATCTCCCGCATCAAGCATGACAATGTCACCCACTGTAACCTCTGTAGATGGGATGGGAACTACATTTCCGTCTCTCAGTACCTTTGCCTCCGGCCCTGAAAGCTTTTTCAGACTGTTTAAGGACTGCTCTGCTTTCACAGTCTGCACAGTACCCAGTATGGCATTAATTGTGATTACAATCAAAATAACCGCTGCACTTTCCGCATCACCCAGAAATCCTGAAACAATTGCGGCAACAATCAGTATAATGACAAGAAAGTCCTTAAACTGTTCAAGAAAAATCTGAATTGTGGTCTTTTTCTTTCCCTCTACCAATTCGTTTGGTCCATATTCTTCCTGGTGCTTCTTTACCTCCTCCGCAGTGAGGGGCTCCAGTGAACCATTAATCTTCTTTTTTACCTCGTCTGCAGAGATCTGATAAAATTCATTCATGTAAAATCTCCTCTCTTTCATTTGAACAATCAAGGGTCTAACAGGAAATCACTCTCCCGTTATATAAAAAAAGACCCTTATTGCATGTTATGTATGCAATAAAAGTCTCACCATTTAATCACGATACGGATGAAAGACCATCGTACTGACGACATCGCGAACGCTTCTCAAGCGCTAGTTACTCCCTTTTACTAGAGTTTACTATAATATAGCAGGCGCCTTGTG
The DNA here is from genome assembly GCA_049840515.1 of Muricomes sp. GTDB lineage: Bacteria > Bacillota > Clostridia > Lachnospirales > Lachnospiraceae > Muricomes. The sequence continues at coordinate 16,071 of JASGKW010000013.1, forward strand.
TCAAGGGAATTTTGCAAATTATGCTTCCATTTTTTCTATGATTTCTTTCGCTCTGGGCGTGTTCGCCAATCCCCCTCTTCCAGTCTCACGGAGGGATACATGCATGGATTCTCCAACTTCCCTCATCGCATCAATTACCTGGTCAGGAGGGATGCGGCTCGTAATCCCTGCCAGCGCCATGTCTGCCGCCGACAATGCATTGACCGCTCCGATTACGTTTCTTTTTACGCAGGGAACTTCCACCAGACCTGCAACCGGGTCGCACACAAGCCCAAGCAGATTTTTCAGTGCCATTGCCATCGCGTGAGTAATCTGGCTGCAATCCCCGCCTTTCAAAAAGACGAGCGCCCCCGCAGCCATCGCTGAGGCTGACCCCACTTCTGCCTGACAGCCCCCTGCCGCCCCCGCAATAAATGCCCGTGCAGCGATAATCTGTCCTATTCCCGCCCCCACATAGAGACTTTTTATAATATTTTCTTCACTGGCTTTCCCCTCTTTGTGCAGGGGGACAAGAACTGCCGGTATCACGCCGCATGCACCTGCCGTGGGTGCCGCAACAATCCGCTTCATGCAGGCGTTAGATTCTCCCATCTGCAGCGCATATGCAATGACTTTAGAAACAAAATCGCCGCACAGGGTATCTCCACTCTTCCGATACCGCTCCATATCTCCGCCCATGCCGCCCACCAGCCCGCTGTGGGACTTTAACTTTTCATCGTAATCATCACTGGCGCGGACCATAGCATCCCACATAGCTTTCATTGTCTGCATGGAATCTTCCTCACTGACCGACCTCTCCTCCATATCATCCAGCAGGATTGCCCTCCAGAATGGAATCTCCTTCTCCTCACACAGCTTCTCAATTTCTTCCAACGACTGATAAGACATCTAAAGTATCCTCCCTGTCCATATATGTTACCTTCATAATGCCTTCCTGCTCTTCCAGCCACTTTATAGAAGCTTCCGGCACAGGCTGGTCTATCTCAATTACCATAACTGCATTGCCGCCCTTCTTCCCCCTGTAGAAGCTGAAGTGTGGCAATATTAATAGAATCCCTGGCAAGCATGGAAGTGACCGTTGCAACATGTCCTGGCTTGTCCTGATTGCGTATAATCAAAGTGGGGCATTCTCCTGTGCAGTTCACTACAATATTGTCCAGTTTATTTATCATAATACGCCCGCCGCCCAGAGAGGATGCCTGTATCTCCAGCGTCTTGCCTTCCTTGTCCGATAACGCTAAAAGTGCAGTATTGGGGTGGGCATCCTTTATCTGAACATTCTCGATTGTAAATTGCAGTCCCTCTTTTTTGGCAATCTCAAAGCTTTTCGGAATCCTCATATCATCCGGGTTCATGCCTAAGAGTCCGGCCACAATGGCCTTATCTGTCCCATGACCCTTTCCAGTATCCGCAAAAGAGCCGTAAAACCCTATCCTGGCCTTCACAGGGGGACTGCCCAGCAGCGTCCTGGCTACATGCCCAATCCTCACAGCCCCGGCCGTGTGGGAACTGGAAGGCCCTACCATGACAGGTCCTAAAATATCAAAAATATTCACTCCCTTGTACCTCCCAAAAACAACTCAAATCCATTCTTTAATCAGTATAACAATTTTTCCCGCAAATATCCATCTCCCTGTATATAACCGGAATAAAAACCTTTCCAAATACGCAAAAACTCCCCATACAGGAATTTCACCCGTCTGAGGAGCTTTATTTACTATTTGTTGCTTCATATCGCAACTCTAAAATGATTTAAATTAGTCTCTGAAATTTTTATGATTTTTACAAGCATTTGCAAGCAAATAATTATAATACTTCAATGGGTAGATTCATACCTTTCCAGCCTTCAATAGCACCGGATAGCTCATAGGCTTCAAAACCAGCCGACAATAAGATGAGTAAGGCTGTTTTTCCTAAGGTTGTACCACCATTCCAATCATATACAACATAAATTTTATTTTTGTCCAGTTCGTCTAAATGGGCTGCTAAATCTTTTGCAGGTATTGCAATGGCTCCTTTGATTTGGTCTTTTTTTACTTGTGCTGGTGCATTACGAATATCTAACACAACATAGGGTGAATCTTTCTTATCCATATTCTCCAAGACAGTAAAATGATTGATATATAAGCTAAGATACGTTTCTAACAATTCAATTTTTTTTGTTTGCATAATTTACTTCTCCATTTCTAATTTTGTGATACATTTTTGAGTACCCTCTTTGATTTTGCTTAGAAGATGCGAAAATTGCTTGATTTCTTCTTTTGTCAGATTCTCAAACAGCAAATGGACAACATTAAAATTCACTGGCAGAAAATCCTCTAAGATTGTATTTCCTGCTTCAGTAAGCTGAACCGGAATGGCCCGCTTATCTGTAGTTGAACTGTGTTTTATAATCCACCCCTTCGATTCCAGTGCTTTCAATAACTTGCTGACAGTTGCACGAGTTGCACCTAATTTTTCAGAAATTAAAGATGGTAATAGCTCGTGATTTGGAGCTGTTTTTAAAAACATTAGGATAATAAATCTTGATTCACTCAAATTGTGTTTATCAAGTGCAGAATCATATACCTTTTGCATATTACGATATGTCCACTGGAAATCAATAAATAATTCTGACACGACTGAATCAAATGCTGAATCCCTTTCTGAATATACATCCGTCATCAGTTTAAGGCGCTGATTATCAGGTCTATCAACAAAAGTAAAATTATCCATGGCGATTCTCCTTCCAACATAGTTAGCCAGCTAACTATATGGAAATAGTAACATTTTATAGATGTAATGTCAATCCAAAATTGGGTAAAAAAATAGACACCTCATTTTTGAAGTGTCTACCTTTATGGATTTATTTTTTTAAAGTAAATTATACAATTCCCTGTGCGGTCATAGCGTCTGCTACCTTCTCAAATCCCGCTATATTTGCACCTGCTACATAATTTCCTTTTACGCCGTATCTCTTAGCTGCTTCTGACATGTTGTGGAAGATATCCACCATAATTGTCTTAAGTCTGCTGTCCACTTCCTCAAATGTCCAGCTGAGTCTCTCGCTGTTCTGAGACATTTCCAGAGCGGATGTAGCAACACCACCTGCGTTGGCAGCCTTTCCAGGTGCGAACAGAACTCTATTCTTCTGGAGATATTCTGTTGCCTCCAGGGTTGTAGGCATATTTGCGCCCTCTGCTACTGCAAGACATCCGTTTGCTACCAGTACCTTTGCATCTTCCAAAAGCAATTCATTCTGGGTTGCACATGGCAGTGCAATGTCAACTTTTACAGACCATACGCCTTTTCCCTCATGATATTCGGCATTTGGACGCTATTTCTTATATTCTGTCAGTCTTGCACGTTTCACTTCTTTGATTTCTTTCAAAGCTTCCACATCAATTCCGTCCGGATCATATACCCAGCCTGTAGAATCCGAACAGTTACTACCTTAGCTCCAAGCTGATGTGCTTTTTGAGTTGCATAAATTGCTACGTTGCCGGAACCTGAAACTGCTACTGTCTTTCCAGCCAGTTCAATTCCATTGAGCTTTAACATCTCTTCTGTCAGATAGAGAAGTCCATATCCTGTAGCCTCTGTTCTCGCCAGAGAACCGCCGTATGCTTAAGCCTTTTCCTGTGAGAACACCTTCATACAGTCCACGGTTATGCGTCTTATATTGTCCATACATATAGCCGATTTCTCTTGCTCCTGTTCCGATATCACCGGCCGGAACGTCTGTATCCGCTCCGATATATTTATATAATTCAGTCATAAAGCTCTGGCAGAATGCCATAATCTCTCTGTCTGATTTTCCCTTAGGATCAAAATCAGAACCACCTTTTCCTCCGCCGATCGGAAGACCTGTGAGTGAGTTTTTGAAAATCTGCTCAAATCCCAGGAATTTGATGATACCCAGGTTTACAGATGGATGCAGACGCAGTCCTCCTTTGTATGGTCCGATTGCGCTGTTAAACTGAACTCGATATCCGCTATTTACATGTACCTGACCTTTATCGTCAACCCACGGAACACGGAACTTTAACTGTCTCTCCGGCTCAACCAGTCTTTCTAACAGAGCGTCTCTGCGAAATCTTTCCTCATTTGCTTCAATTACCAGACGAAGAGATTCCAGTACTTCTTTTACTGCCTGATGAAATTCTGGCTCTGCAGGATTTTTCTTCACTACCAACTCAATTACTTCATCTACATATGACATCCTTTTTTTCCTCCTAAAAAGTAAAATTGCGGGGCAACAATATACCCCGCAGTTAAACTACATTGTTTACCTCTACCTATTTTAGAAGTTGACTGCAGTTTTGTCAATCATAAATTTCATTTTTATTGTGCTATTTTGCTGCACCATCACGAACATCACAATTTATTCCTTCTGTTTTGCAGGATATATTTCTGAATCATTCAGTTTTCTATATTTTCCACCAAAATCAACGGCCTATGAAGTTCCAAAATTTATCTTTCAGCTCATGGATAGACAACAATGGCAAATGTTCTTTCTTTTCCCTGTAAAATGTAAGGATAAAATCCACCGCATAAACTAAAAGCAATGCTGCTCCTGCAATCCTTCCAATGCGGAAAGGAATTATATTTACGATATGCTCCACAACCCCGTGAAGAATCCCGAACAAAATCAAAGTATACAATCCCCATGCCAGGGTACTTTCAAGGCAGAGAATGCCTTTATAATTAAAGGGCTTGTCCGTATAATTCCACCAAATCTCCCCAAATATTCTCTCCATAATTCTTGCTGTAATCCACTCGATGACTGTCGCCAGTATGGCGCCCAGGAAAAATAACAGTACTCTGTTATGGCTGTACGGGCTGAGCAGAAAATAAACCGTCAGAGCCCCCACCCCGTAAATCGGACAGATAGGACTTTTGGCAAATCCCCTGTTTGTCAGTTTCTTGTTACAGATTGACATATAAATGGACTCCACTGTCCAGCCAAGAATACTATATGTAAGGAACCACAGTACCACATGATACAGATCATTCCCAAATATCATTCCACTCCACATGATTAATTCTCCATTCCATCATATAAAAATAGAGTGTCTCTCAACACTCTATTTACCTGCACATATTAATTATATTTACGTTTTCTAGCAGCTTCAGATTTTTTCTTACGTCTTACGCTTGGCTTCTCGTAATGCTCTCTCTTACGAATCTCCTGCTGAATGCCAGCCTTTGCACAGTTTCTTTTGAATCTGCGTAAAGCGCTATCTAACGTCTCGTTTTCTTTAACGATTACATTTGACATAGTCTCACACCTAACCTCCCCTCCAGCCTTGTATTGTGCATCATACGACTGTTCGGGTATTTTTATTGCACTACAAAAGATTATACCATATTTTCACCAAACGTCAACCATTTATGGCAAAAAAACTAAGAAAGTTGTCCTTTCAGCACTTCTGATGTTTTTGCAAGTGCTTCTTTGATACCCTCAGGATTTTTTCCTCCTGCCTGTGCCATGTTTGGACGTCCGCCGCCGCCACCGCCTACAAGTCCTGCAATGGCCTTAATCAGATTTCCTGCATGGGCACCCCGCTTCATTGCATCTTCTGTTGCGGTTGCCATAAGATTTACTTTTCCGTCATTTCCTGATGCAAGAACAACAACGCCCTGGCCCAGTTTATCCTTCAGCTGGTCTCCCAGTTCACGCAGTCCTGCCATATCTACGCCATCCACTTCTACAGCGAGAAGCTTCATGCCCTCTATCTCCTGCACCTGGTCCATAACATCACCCATTGCATCCTGTGCAAGACGGCTCTTCAAGCTTTCTACTTCTGAGTGGAGCGCTTTATTTTCAGCAGCCAGGCTGGAAATCTTCTCTGTCAGGTTGTCAGGGGATGCCTTGAGTGCCTTTGATGCCTCGCTCAGCTTCTCTTCCAGTCCATTGTAATAGTTCAATAGTCCTTTTGAAGTCAGTGCCTCGATACGGCGCACACCTGCCGCCACACCTGTCTCGGAAATGATTTTAAATGCCATGATTTCACCAGTATTCTTTACATGTGTACCGCCGCATAATTCAACGGAAAACTCTCCCATGTTTACAACCCGGACGATATCACCGTATTTTTCTCCGAAAAGCGCCTGAGCACCTGTCTTCTTTGCTTCATCTATAGGCATATTGCGGACACCAACCGGCAGAGCGGCCTCAATTTGAGCATTGACCATATCTTCAACCTGTTTTAATTCTTCCTGGCTGAGAGCAGAAAAATGAGTGAAGTCAAAACGAAGTCTCTCTTCATTTACACTGGAACCTGCCTGCTCAACATGGGTTCCAAGCACCGTTCTCAGCGCGCGCTGCAATAGATGAGTCGCACTGTGGTTTCTCGCTGACAAAGCACGTTTCTGCACATTTACAGACAGCTCAGCCTTTTCTCCGGTGCGGATCATTCCTTTTACAACCTGGCCTACATGGCCGATTTTTCCGCCGAAAAGTTTGATTGTATCTTCTACCTTAAATTCACCCTCTGAGGTACAGATAACGCCTGCATCGGCAGCCTGACCACCGCTTGCAGCGTAGAAAGGTGTTTCTGTCACAAAGATAGTTCCTTTTTCTCCCTCTGAAAGAGCATCCACAATTTCAGTTTCAGAGGTGAGAACTGTAATATCAGACTCATAGCTCAAGTTCTCATAACCCACAAATGTGCTTGTGATGCCTGGGTCAATGGACTCATAAACTGTCACGTCGGCACCCATGTAATTGGTCACACCGCGGGCAGCTCTCGCCGTCTTCCTCTGCACCTCCATGGCAGCCTGGAATCCTTCTTCATCCACGTTCATTCCTTTTTCTTCCAGTATCTCTTTTGTCAGGTCAATAGGAAATCCGTAGGTATCATATAACTTAAATGCGTCATCGCCTGATAATGTCTTTTTCTGCTCTGCTTCCATTTCCTTAACCATGTCAGACAGAATGCCCAATCCCTGATCAATGGTTTTATTGAACTGCTCTTCTTCCTTTGCGATTACCTTGAGAATAAAGTCTTTTTTCTCTTCCAGCTCAGGGTAACCATCCTTAGAGCCTTCTATCACTGTTTCAGCAAGGGCACAGAGGAAGTTTCCCTTCATATTCAAAAGTCTTCCGTGGCGGCACGCTCTTCTAAGCAGACGGCGCAGCACATATCCCCTGCCTTCATTGGACGGCATGATACCATCAGATATCATAAATGTGACAGAGCGGGCATGGTCTGTCATGACACGGATGGAAACATCTGTCAGATAATCTTTTCCATACTCTGCACCTGCAAGCCGGCACACATGGGTGCGGAGAGCTTTGATTGTATCCACATCAAATATAGACTCCACATCCTGAACTACGGACGCAAGTCTCTCCAGTCCCATTCCTGTGTCAATATTCTTCTGCTCCAGCTCCTCATAATGTCCATTGCCGTCATTGTCAAACTGAGTGAATACATTATTCCAGATTTCCATATAGCGGTCGCACTCACAGCCTACTGTACAGTCAGGGCTGCCGCATCCGTACTTCTCTCTCCCCTGTCATAGTAAATCTCTGAAACAGGGACCGCAGGGACCTGCGCTGTGTTCCCAGAAATTATCTTCTTTTCCAAATTTGAAAATGCGCTCTGCAAGAAATTCCCATTTTTTTATTCCAGATTTCAAAAGCCTCATCATCATCCACATATACAGACGGATACAGCCTGTCCGGATCAAGTCCGACAACTTCTGTAAGAAATTCCCATGACCACTCAATCGCCTCATTTTTGAAATAATCTCCAAACGAGAAATTTCCCAGCATTTCAAAAAATGTGCCGTGGCGTGCGGAGTCTTTCCCACATTCTCAATATCCCCCGTGCGGATACATTTCTGACAGGTTGCCACTCTCTTTCTAGGAGGAATCTCCTGTCCTGTAAAATATGGCTTCAGCGGTGCCATCCCTGAATTGATAAGTAAAAGACTCTTATCATTGTGCGGAACTAAAGAAAAGCTTTTCATCACCAAATGCTCTTTGCTTTCAAAAAATTCCAAAAACATGGTTCTCAGTTGATTTACTCCTTATATGGCTGCATAATCTAATCCTCCTGGTTTCTTTATCTGAGGCAGAGTTATTCTGCCCTTATATGTGTAATATTTGCATCTTGTCCCTGGGGTAAAAACCTCCCAGGCGCCTGCACAGTGCTCTGCTTAACACAAACAGAGTGGATACTATCCACTCTGCATGCCTAACTTTCCCTATCATATCATAACTGTAATAGTTTTTCAAATATTATTTCAGTGAATATCAGCCAGTTCTTTTGCAGGAAGTGCGGCGGTGGAAGATTTTACGTAATTGGCGAGAGCTTTCCTTGCCTTTGGCAGTGGAATAGTGAAGCCCACACCGCCGATAGCAGCCCCCCGGACATCCCATACCTTCTATGAGGCATCCGTTCATTTTGCCGGCTTTGGCTAACGCAAGAATCTTTTTGCACTCTGAAAGCCCTTCCGCATGTTCAATGTTCACTTCCACATCAGGATAATACTGATTGATACATTGTTCGATAGCCTGTGCAACACCGCCTGCGCAGGCGTAGCCTCTGCCCGCTCCGGTGGCATCATGCAGGGAGGACTCCGCCTCATATTGGGTCAGGTCAATTCCCTTGGCATCAAACATAGCCTGAGCTCTTCAAAGGTTACAACAAAATCTACATCGCTGCGGACAGATCTTCTGGAAGCCTCTAATTTCTTAACGGCAGGGGCCTATGAAAACTACCCTTGCATTTGGATTTTCCTGCTTGATTGTTCTTGCGTCGTCCACCATGGGAATGCTTCCCGCGAAATCTGGTCAATCAAATCAGGGAAAATTTCTCTCGCCATCACAGCCCACGAAGGACAGCAGGATGTCAGAAGAAAGGGAAGTTCCCCGATGGCAACCTTCTCCACATAATGATGAGCCTCCGAGATTGCACCGATGTCCGCTCCAAGTAGCTACCTCATACACTTCTGAAAATCCGAGGTCCTGGAGAGCTCTGCCTGTACATATTTCTTGTGGGTGATATTATCCCCTAAGAACTGGCCAATGAAAGACGGGGCAATCTCAGCGATGATTTCTCCCTCTTCCTGCAGGGCACGGGTCAGCTGGAATATCTGAGACTTGTCAGATATGGCTCCAAAAGGACAGGCTACCATGCACATTCCACAGGATACACACTTCTCATTATCTATGATTGCCCTCCCGTATTTATCTGATACAATGGCATCTACACCACAGGCATTTTTGCAGGGCCTTTCTTTTTTTACAATGGCATCGTAGGGACAGACAGACTTACATTTCCCGCACTTGATGCAATTCTCCTGATCAATATATGACTTTCTCTCTTCTATAAAAAAGGAGACAGCCTCCTGAGGGCAGATTTGCTGACAGGGGCGGGCAAGACAGCCTTTGCATATATCGCTGACTTCATATTTATTTTCCTCACAGCTCTCGCAGGCGGAAAGGAATAACCTGCATAAGAGGCGGCTCATAATACTTCTCTGAAATATTGCTGGCTTCCATGCCGGCGGTCACATATATGGGTCGTCCTCAGGGCGCAGTGACAAGCCCATGGCAAGGCGAAGACGCTCTCTTACTCATGGCTCTGGGAGTGGTAAGTGCTCTCCCTGTATTTTTCTGTATTACTCATTTACCATCTCATAAGGAATTGTTTGTATATCAGATAAAAGCGTACCTGGAATCTGCCTTAAACCCCAGCGCATTTCCGTAAATATCTGCCTCCTGGATTGCTCTTACCGGTGTGTGCAGTCCTCTTATCATATGTCCTTTTCCTCCCAAATTCTCTTAAAAAACAGCAGTGTTTCCACTGCCGTATTTTATTATAATTATTATCATTGTTATATTTTAACTATACCTGTTTGCCAAAAAACCGTCAATACTTCCTCTTGTATAAAAAGGGATACATAGCTGAACTGCTTATTTCTTGTGGAACAACTCCTGGGCATAGTATACAGACTGCATTGCATCTTTTCCATAGAAATCCGCTCCAATCATGTCCTGCATAGTCCTGATTTAGAATTACCCCGCCCACCATAACCTTACAGTCCGGCGTTTCCTGCCGCAGCTGGCGTATAGTCTCTTCCATGCTGACCACTGTGGTTGTCATGAGGGCACTCAGGCCTACCAGACGCACCTCCTCCGCTTTGGCCTTTTCTACTACTCATCTGCGGGCACATCTTTGCCCAAATCAATGACATCAAAGCTGTAATTTTCCAGCAGAACTTTCACAAATATTTTTTCCGATATCATGAATATCCCCTTTTACTGTTGCCAGTATAATCTTATCTTTCTTTTCCTCCTCGCCGCTGTCAGCCGGCATAGAATCTTTCAAGATGGCAAATGCCGCTTTTGTAGCCTCCGCACTCATCAGAAGCTGGGGCAGAAAAACAGTTCCCTTCTCAAATCCTTTCCCCACATAATCCAGGGCCGGAATCAGATATTGATCGATAATATCCGTAGCAGAGAGCCTGCTCTTTTACCAATACCTCAGTAATGTGATGAGCCTCCTCCTTCAAACCTTTTTCAATCGCCGCTTTCAGAGTCATGTCAGAGGCTTTAGTCCCGGCAGCCGGTGCCGGAGTGTCCGATACCGCATATTTTGAGATGTATACCTCACAGTTGCTGTCCAGATTCATAAGGGCATGGTAAGAATAATAGGATTTCATCATATCCGCCGAGGACGGATTCATAATCCCCGCACTCAGGCCATTGAACATAGCCAATGTATAAAAATTAGAGTTAATCACAGGCCGGCTGGGCAGACCAAAGGAAATATTAGACACACCGATACCGTATTCACACCCAGACCTTCTCTCACTTTTTTCAGGGCCTCCAGAGTCACTTTCGCGCCCTCAGGTTCCGAACTGATAGCCTATGGCCAGCACATCAATCACAATATCCTTTTTAGGGATTCCATACTTTGCCGCCTCTGAGATAATATGGCGGGCAACCTCCACTCTCTCATCGGCCGTCTCGGATTCCTCTCGTCCAGAGTAAGTCCGATGACAACGCCGCCATATTTCTGTATAAGCGGAAATACGGCATCCATGGACTCCGCTTTCCACTGACAGAGTTTACCATAGGTTTGCCGTTGTAAATGCGCAGCGCCGCCTCCATAGCCTTTGTATTGTACCGTATCAATCTGAAGGGGAAGCTTGTGACACTCTGCAGTTCCTGTATCACTTCCACCATCATGGCAACTTCATCTATATCCGGAAGCCCCACATTCACGTCCAGGATGTGCGCTCCCTGATCCTGCTGGGTACTCCTCTTCCTTGAGGATATAATCCATGTCATGCTCTTTCAGCGCCTGCTTAAACCGCTTTTTTCCCGTTGGGTTAATGCGCTCCCCAATAATTTTAGAGCCAACTCCCAGACACACAGATTGTCCGTAGGAAGAAACCATTGTAATATCCTTTTCCACAGCAGGAGCCGGAACCATGCCCCGGCAGAGTTCTGTCATTGCCTTGATGTGTTCAGGTGTCGTTTCCGCAGCAGCCGCCTATAATGGCTGCACCCTGATTTACAACCTCCTGCATAGTCTCCGCAAATTCCTGGGGAAGCACATCATAATAAGTCTCTCCCTGAACCTGCTTTGGCAGCCCGGCATTTGGTTTTACAATGACAGGCAGAGAGGTATACTGAAGTATCTGTTCAAGAATGGGCATCATCTGGCGGGGTCCCAAACCGCAGTTGATACCTAATGCGTCCACCCGAAGTCCCTCGAGGAGCGCCACAACTGCGGGTACATCTGCCCCCGTGAGAAGCTTGCCTCTCTCGTCAAAAATAGTGGTGACAAATACAGGAAGATTGGTATTTTCTTTTGCCGCCAGCACAGCCGCTTTCAGCTCATAAGTGTCACTCATGGTTTCAATATGAATCAAATCAGCTCCGGCTTCCTCACCATAGCGCATAACTTCGCCAAAAGTTTTATACGCATCCTCAAAGTCCAAATCTCCCATGGGCTTTAAAAGCTTTCCCGTGGGTCCAACATCCAGAGCGATATAAATTTCTCTTTCACTAATCTGCGCCTCCGCTGCGGCACGCTTTGCATGTCCCACTGCCTCGTATACAATATCTTTCAGGGAACAGGTTTCATCATGAAATTTTAATGCATTTGCCCCAAATGTGTTGGTCAGCACAATATCACTGCCGGATTCGATATATTTTTTATGAATGTCTTTGATAATATGAGCGTGAGTCATATTCCATGTCTCAGGCAGTTCTCCCGGGATTCAACCCCTCCGCCTGAAGCAGTGTGCCCATGCCGCCGTCGAAAAACAGCAGTTCTTTTCCTAGTCTGTCTAAAATCATAACGTATCCCTTCTGTATACACAATCTTTTTTGCCGCAGGATTCGCATCCCTTAATATGACATTTTTCCATTGTATTGCTTGCACCTATAACAGCGGTGACGGATTTTGTAGGTGTCATCATATAACTGTCCGTCATGGTCAGGCCGATTGTCTTTGCGCAATCCAGCATCTTCATAAGCACATCCTGATACCGGATGTCAAAATCTCCGTATCCGGGGCTGAATCTAGGTCTGAGATACAGTCCCTCTTTTTCCAGTTCTCTTCCGATATTGCCCTGACATTCATCGCAGTACTCTTCCAGCATAGCTGCCGCGCATGCCTGAATAACCACAGCTTTAGCCATATCGGTGAGGGATGTCCTTGTAATCAGCCTGTCTACCCCAGTCCCAAGGGTTGCCCCAAACAACACAATCTTACTGCATCCCCGGAGATTTCTGCCAAGATTCCTGCTCTGTATCTCTGCATTTCCAATCATAAACCTGTCATCCGCCACCTGTTTTAACTCAAAGATGCGGTAGATGGATTTCCTGCCTGCAGCGGCCTTAAGATTCTCAAAAGAATCTGAAACCATTGCAAGAGTATGTTCGTCTACCGCATGCTTCCCATATCCCAGATAACGGATGGCTTCTCTTGTCATCGTATCCATCTGTCATAGCTCCTAGCATTTTATAATTTCTGACAACTGACTCATAATAGCCTCTGTAATCTCCGGTCTGTTCATAGAATAAATATGGATATTCTTCACACCATTGGCAAGAAGGTCAATAATCTGATCTGTAGCATATGCAATACCCGCCTGTTCCATCGCAGCAGGGTAATCCCCGAATCTGTCCAATATATCCAGAAATCTTCTTGGGAAAACGGTCCCCGCCAGCTCAGCACTCCGTCTCATCTGTTTTGCACTTGTAATAGGCATAATCCCCGGCAGAACAGGTACTGTGATACCGGCTTCCCGGATGCGGTATAAAAAGTTATAGTGGATGTCATTGTCGAAAAACATCTGTGTGGTCAGAAAGTCAACCCCTTTATCCACCTTTTCTTTCAAAAACCGAATGTCATCTTTTCTGTTTATGCTCTCCACATGCCCTTCCGGATAACAGGCTGCCCCAACACAGAAATCCCCATTTTTATGAATCTCCTCCACCAGCTCTGAAGCATGGCGGAAACGGTTTTCTGTGGGGAATGTCATATCTTCAGGGATATCGCCTCTGAGTGCCAGTATATTTTCTATACCCAATTCCTTCAAATTCTTTATCACACCCCTCACTTCATCCTTTGTGGAAGAAGCACAGGTAAGATGTGCCAGACTTTCAACCTTCAGGTCTTCTTTAATGTGTCTTGCGATTTCAGCAGTATTCTTGCTTGTTCCACCTCCCGCTCCGTAGGTAACGCTGATAAAATCCGGCTTCAACTCCGCCATCTTGTCTGTTGCTCTCAGAACTTTCTCAAATCCTGCATCTGTCTTCGGCGGAAATACCTCAAAGGATATATGGATTTTATCTTCTTTCAATCTGTCCTTAATCTTCATGTAAATTTATTCTCCTGTCTATATCTTGTACTTCTTGAACTGCTAATATTCAAAAAGATGTACTTTAAACTGTTCTTAAAACAGTGTATTCTCTATTCTCCTATCAGGTCTTTGTATAATTCCTGATACTGCTTTGTAGAATTCTTCCATGAAAAATCCTGATCCATGGCCCGTTCTACAATCTTATTCCAGTCGCGTTTCTTATCGTAATAAATACGTTCTGCATAGCGGATTGTATTCAGCATCTCATGTGCATTGTAATTACAGAAACTAAAACCTGTTCCGGTTTTCTCAAATTCATTGTACGGTTCTACAGTATCCTTCAATCCTCCGGTCTCCCTCACAATGGGGACCGTACCATAGCGGAGGCTCATAAGCTGGCTCAAGCCGCACGGCTCAAACAGCGAGGGCATAAGAAATGCATCGCAGGACGCATAAATCTTATGGGATAAATCTTCTGAGTAGAAAATATTTGCGGAAATCTTTCCTGAATATTTCCACGCAAAATGCCGGAACATATTCTCATATCGCGCATCCCCCGTGCCAAGTACAACAATCTGTACCGAGTCCTGACACAACTCATCCATAATGTATTCTACCAGGTCAAACCCTTTCTGGTCTGTAAGCCTGGACACCATTCCAATCAGCATGGTTTTAGAATCTTTCTCCAGTCCAAGCTCTTCCTGCAAAGCCAGTTTGTTGACTACTTTATTCTTGCGGAAAGTGTCTGTTGTAAACTTCTTGGTAATCCGGGTATCCAAAAAAGGACTGTACTCCTCATAATCAAGCCCGTTTACAATGCCGCACAGGTCATTGGAACGTGCTCTCATCAGACCGTCAAGACCTTCCCCGAAGAAAGGAGTCTTAATCTCCTCTGAGTAAGTCTGGCTTACGGTCGTAACCTTATCCGCATATACGATTCCGCCCTTGAGCAGATTCGCATCTTTGTATGCTTCCATTTTATCCGGCACAAAGTAATACTCAGGCAGCTCTGTAATCTGACGGACAGTCTTTGTATCCCATACGCCCTGGAACTTAAGATTATGTATTGTCATGATTGTCTTAATTCCCCTGTAATATTCCCCGAGATAGCGGAAATTATCAAGATACACAGGAATCAGTCCTGTCTGCCAGTCATGACAGTGGATTAAGTCGGGGCGGAATCCGATAACCGGGAGAATGCTGAGCACTGCTTTTGAAAAAAATGCAAACTTCTCAATATTCCATTTGGGATCCCCGTCATAAGGAGCCGTTCCGCTAAAATAATACTCATTGTCGATAAAATAAAATGTAATATTTTCATATGCACACTTCAAAATACCTACATACTGGTTCTGCCCTGCAATGTCCATGTAAAAGTTTTCCACTGGCTCCATCAGGTCTTTCCATTTCTGGTTCATACAGGAATACTTTGGCAATACGACACGTACATCATATTTCTTTTTGTTAAAATACTTTGGCAGTGAGCCAACTACGTCGGCAAGACCTCCGGTCTTAATAAATGGTACACACTCTGAAGATGCAAATAAAATATTTTTCATAGATACCCTCCCATTCCACGGCATTAAGTGTAATAATTTTAATAGCCTGTAATCCAACTTCTTTCAGACATTATAACTCATAATTCGAGTAAAAGAAAGAATTATCTGTGTTTATATTCCAATTGGATTGTATCTGCAATAAGAGCTATGAATTCTGAATTTGTAGGCTTTCCTTTTCCTGTGCTCACAGTGTAGCCAAAGAGCTCATCCAGGGTATCTAACTTTCCTCTGTTCCACGCGACCTCTATGGCGTGGCGTATGGCACGCTCCACCCGGCTGGAAGTTGTCTGGTATTTTTTCGCAACTGTAGGATACAGTACTTTTGTAATTGCATTGAGCACATCCATATCCTCAACCGCCATCATAATTGCATCTCTCAGGTAATGGTACCCCTTGATATGAGCAGGTATCCCGATTTCATGCAGCATATTTGTGACACGATTTTCAAGATCCTCCTCCCTGCTATGGGTATTTACAGCAAATTCCTCATTTTTCTTCTCGTGATTCTGAAACATTTTTTTTACAGTTTTAATGCGGTTCACTAACATTTCATTGTTGAAAGGTTTCATGATGTAGTAATTTGCACCTTTGTTAAAGGCATCTTCTGTAATTTTCTCTTGTCCAACCGCTGTTACGACAATAAAATCAGGGCGTTTTGTCATAGTTTTGTCTTGATTAATGTGCTCCATAACGGTTAATCCGTCCATTTTCGGCATAATTAAATCAAGAAGAACCACGTCAGGCTGTTGATTCTTGATGATTTGACACATCTCTTCACCATTTTTAGCCTTTCCCACCACATTGAGTTCCTTGTCCATGTTGATAATTTCCTCCAGTAAATCGAGAATTCTTTCGTTATCATCAGCGATGGCCACGTTCAAATGTTCCATAATCCCTCTCTCCTCTAAGGACCTGGACTGAGAAACGCCACGCGATTATTATATCTGCCATTCCTTGCATAATCAAGGATAATTTGTTGCATTAATTCGACAAGTTATGTCACGAGATAATCACGGGATAATCACAAAATAATCACAAGTCTTTTATGAGACGTTTTTCATCATATTTTCAATAAAAATTCCGTACCCTTTTGTAGAATCCTGCACAAACACGTGTGTTACAGCGCCTATTAATTTTCCATTCTGCAAAATGGGACTGCCGCTCATTCCCTGTATAATCCCCCCCGTCTTTTCTAAAAGCGCAGGATCTGTCACCTGAATGACCAAACCTTTGTTTATTTCCTGTCCGGAATAGTCGATATCTGTAATCTGAATGCTGTATTCTCGAATTTCGTTGTCGACAAAGCAACGAATCGTCGCGTCCCCAATCTCAATTTCGTCAATAGACGCCACCTCAACCGGAATTTGTTCCGCAAACAAATCATCAATTTTATCTACCTTCCCATAAATCCCCGCCTCCGTATTTTTTCCTATTGTACCGATGGCGTTATACCCATTATACACGATAATTCCTTCCATGCTGCCGGGGATTCCATTTTCCCCCTTTTTAATGGAATGGATGCTTGTTTTGTACAGAGTCCCATCCGCAATAGAGAGGAGTACATTGGTGTCTGTGTCGTGAATTCCATGTCCAAGAGCCCCAAATTCACTGTTCCCCGTGAGAAATGTAATAGTCCCCAATCCCTGTATATTGTCCCTCACCCAGATGCCCAGCTTATAGTCATTGGGGTTGCATTCCACCGGCTTAATTTTTACATCTACCGTCTCCTCATTTCTCCTGAGCTGCAGCACAACCTCTTTTTCATCCAATTCTTTCAGCGCATTAATCAGCTCTTTTTTGTTCTCAATGACCTCCCCATTCAGTCCTGTAATATAATCGCCGGACTTCACAAGATGAGCAGCCGGCTCATATTCCACCCCATCTATCCCTTTGATATGCTGTGTGTCCAGAACCATAACTCCATCAGTCTCCATATAAATTCCTACCGGCATTCCGCCGACTAAAACAGTATCATTGCTGATTGCCTCAGTGCTAACCTCCGTCTGTTCTGTTGTCGCATCCGCCGCAATCCATCCAAAATATGCAGCAGCAGATAAAGAAACAGCCAAAAATAGAGTGAGTATTTTTCTCAGCCAGTGTCTCATGCACCCACATCCTTTCCCTTTTCATTGTGAGAGATTTCTCTCAGAGGATTTTACATATTAAAAAAGTCCACCTTTTTAATACATAAAAACAGATACCCACTTGGTATCTGCTCTTAGTATGTGTCATGTGCTCATTTTCACACTGGTATTATATTTCACTCTTTGCCATTTCTTTCATTTCAGCAGCACTCTCTAAAATTTTGCTGGTGATATTGGCTCCTCCAAGCAGTCTTGCCAGCTCTTTGACAGAATCCTTCTCATCCAGACAGAATATTTCCGTTTTTGTTGTATTTGATTTTGATTCTTTTTGAATCAGATAGTGGGCATCCGCCATAGCTGCTATCTGAGAAAGGTGCGTGATGCATATAACCTGACGGCTTTTCCCTATCACACGCATTTTCTCCCCTACTTTTCCTGCGGTAATACCGCTGATTCCGGCATCTATTTCATCAAAAATCAAAGTCGGCGTATCTTCCTTATCAGCCAGCACTGCTTTTACTGCAAGCATAATTCTGGAAAGCTCACCGCCTGACGCCACATTTCCCAGCGGCTTTACAGACTCACCCGGATTTGTGGATATATAGAATTCACCCTCATCCACACCGTTTGATGAGTAGGAGGGCAGTCTGCTGATTTTCATTTCAAACTGTACATCGAGAAAATTCAAATCATTCAGTCCCTGTTTAATTTCTTTTATAAAAATCTGGGCAGCTTCTTTTCTTGCTTTCGACAGGGCTTCCGCATATTTTTTTAATTCTTTCTCACTGTCCGCATATTTTTTCTCCAGCCCGGCAATATAATTTTCATAATCTTTCAGTTCATTTATTTTTTCTTTTTTTGTATTATAATATTCTTTTATTTCACTGACATTATTTCCATATTTTGTCTTCAAATAATTTATCAGATTCAAGCGGTTTTCTGTCTGATAATATTCTTCCTCGGAAAAGTCGAAACTTTTTTCATATTCTGACAGCTCCCGGTTGAAATCGTTTAAAAGACTGTCAATCTCCACAAGCTGCTGATAAAGCGCTGCCCCCTGGGCATCGCAGTCCTCCACACTCTGAAAAGAGCGGATGGCCCTGCTCAGAAAATCACTGGCGTTTCCCTGTGAATCTTCACTTGTGTAGCGGTGTGTCTCTGAAATGCTCTCTGTAAAGCGTCTGCTCTGTGTCATACGCTGGTACAGTGTCTCCAGCTCTTCATCCTCTCCATCCTGCAGGTCGGCCTCTTCTATCTCGTTAATTTCAAATTCTCCCAGAGCAATTTCCTTTTTTCTCAGTTCCTCATCCAGGCCCGATTCTTCCAGTTCCCGCCTGCATTTCTGAAATTTTTTGAACGCCAGGGAAACAGAATGCTTCAAATCATCCACCTTACCTTTGGCATACACATCCAACAGGGCCAGGTGGTTTTTCTTATGTAAGAGAGTCTGATGCTCATGCTGGCCATGAATATCAATTAACATGCTGGCCACATCTTTTAGGACTCCCATGGTCACCGTCTCCCCGTTAATCTTGCTCACGCTGCGGCCTTCCATCAGTCTTCTTGTGAGCACAAGCATGCCGTCCTCCGGGAAAATATCCAGTGCCTCAAGCTGTTTTATCAAGACCTCGTCCTCCACCAGAAAAGAAAGCTCCACAAGCCCAAAACCGGCTCCCTTTCTCAGCATATCAGCATTATATCTGCCGCCCAGGGCAAGATTCACAGAGCCCAAAATAATAGACTTTCCGGCTCCCGTCTCTCCAGTCAGGATATTGAGTCCCGGCTGAAATTCTACTTCGATTTCATCAATTAATGCTAAATTTTTTACGTGCAGATTTTGTAACATATATTTTTCCTAATTCCCTCTTGACACAATCTTCCGAATTTTGTCCATGACAGCTACGGTTTCTTCCACACTGCGGATAGCGCACATAATCGTGTCATCTCCTGCAATGCACCCCACCACTTCTTTCCATTTCATAGCATCTATCGCAACAGCAACAGCCATAGCCATACCTGATACGGTCTTAATCACAAGAATATTCTGAGCCATGTCCATAGAAACATAACCGTCCCTCAGCACACGGATATACTTTTCACTCATTCCCTCTTCTTTTGGCTTGAGAATCACATATTTCTGTTTGCTGCCGTCTTCAGACACTTTGGTAAGCTTCAGATCTCTGATATCCCTGGAAACCGTCGCCTGAGTCACTTTAAACCCGGCGTGGTTGAGACGTTCCGCAAGCTCCTCCTGAGTCTCAATATCATTTTGGCTGATTAGTTCAATGATTTTCGCATGGCGACTGACTTTCATGTTCCTAGTTTCCTTTCATTTTGTT
Organism: Muricomes sp.; assembly: GCA_049840515.1. Taxonomy (GTDB): domain Bacteria; phylum Bacillota; class Clostridia; order Lachnospirales; family Lachnospiraceae; genus Muricomes. The sequence goes on from JASGKW010000013.1 coordinate 35,871, forward strand.
GCGCAATGTCTTCATGAAACTTTCTTTGCTAAGCTTTACCAATTTCGTTGTTTCCGCTGCTTTTTTTATAAAAACCCTGTTTCCGGTCACAAGCGGAATGGTTTTCATGCCATCAAATGTAGCAACGGCATTTTCCACCTCGGTGTACCTTCCCTGTCCTATCTCCACCTCAATGGTATCCTCAGATGATAATACAATACTTCTTGTGCTCAACGCATGGGGGCAGATAGGCGTTATCACAAACATACTGGCAGTTGGCTCCACAATAGGACCTCCCGCTGAAAGATTATAGCCTGTGCTCCCGGTAGGCGTGGAGACAATTACACCGTCTGCCTGATAACTGTTCACCAGCTCCCCATTGACATAAATGTTAAAATTCATAACACGGAATGAGCCTTCTCTTGTCACCACAATATCATTCACCGCTGTGTGATGCCCCAGACCTACCACCCGGCCCCGCATCATCATGCGTTCTTCAATAACAGGCTGGGAATGAAACAGTATATCCAAAGCTCTCCGAAAATCATGAAGCTCCACTTCCGTCAAATATCCCAGAGTTCCCAGATTTATGCCAAGAATCGGAATATCGTGTCCCTCCAGTTCTCTTGCTGAGCGGATAAAAGTCCCGTCTCCCCCCAGAACCAGCGCACAATCTATCCCATCCGGTATGGTTCCATGTATAATATTTCCATCCTCATCTTTCTGGGACAAAATACCTGTCTTTCCATTTTCCTTGATATATTGCAATATTTCATTTGTGATGCGAAAATCGGCATCTTTTAGTTTATTTGTTATAATGTAAAAGTTATCCATTGCAGTCCTCTTATTTCGCCAATATTTCAAATGCTTCTTCTACCACTGTTTTTAAATCAATTTGTATTTCAGGAGCACTTCCCCTGCATTTTTTTAAATGTATCAGATATTCAATATTGCCCTCAGGTCCCTTGATTGGCGAAAAATCAATATTTTTCACTTCAAATCCGATAGAATTGGCATATCCCGCCACCTTCTCTATCACCTCATGGTGAGTACTCTTCTCCCGGACTACCCCTTTCTTTCCAACCTTTTCTCTGCCCGCTTCAAACTGGGGCTTAATAAGAGCTACAATTTCTCCATCCTCTTTCAGATAATTGCGGATGGGCTCCAGCACCTTTATCAGGGAGATAAAAGAAACGTCTATGGAAGAAAAGTCAATGGGTTCCCCAATATCCTCAGGAGTAACGTAGCGGATATTCGTTTTTTCCATACATACAACACGTTCGTCCTGTCTCAGCTTCCAGTCAAGCTGTCCTCTGCCCACATCAATGGCAAACACCTTCAGAGCGCCATTTTGCAGCATACAGTCGGTAAATCCGCCTGTGGAAGAACCCACGTCGGTGCACACCTTTTTGTCCACACTCACATCAAATTTTGCAAGAGCCTTTTCCAGCTTCAGCCCGCCTCTGCTCACATAAGGCAGGAGATTTCCCCTGACTTCAATTTGAGCCTCCTCCGAAAACGCAGAGCCGGCTTTATCTTCCCTCTCGCCGTCCACAAAAACATTTCCAGACATGATAATAGCTTTTGCCTTTTCTCTGGATTCTGCCAGATTTCGTTTCACCAGCAGCACATCTAATCTTTCTTTCATTTTATTTATTATCCTACTCTTTTTATTGTCAAAACTTATCTGGTCACATAATTTGTAATTATTTTTTTCACAATACTGTCACAGCTTAATCCCACTTCTCTGCGAAGAACATCCACGCTGCCGTGCTCTACATAATCATCAGGAATTCCCATATTAAGTACATGGACATCAGAGCGGGACTGGGACATATGTGCCAGCACCTGCTCCCCATATCCGCCGTTTAAAACATTTTCTTCTATGGTCACAAAAAGAGTATGGTCTTCTGCCATCTGGTCTAACACCTCTGTGTCCAAAGGCTTCACAAACCGGGCATTCACAAGGCTGCAGTTATAGCCGATTTCTTTTAGTTCTGTCCGAACCTCCTCCGCGAGAGGTGCCATATGTCCCACAAAGAAAATAGCAATATCTGCCTCCTCATAGAGAATCTCACTCTTTCCATATACAACAGGTGTACGGAAGTTTCTCAAACCTTCGTAAGCCTCACCTCTCGGATAACGCAGGGCAATGGGATATTCAAAATCCACCGCAAACCTCACCATATCCGCCATTTCCCAGCGGTTTTTGGGTGACATAACCGTCATATTCGGAATGGTAGACAAAAACGATAAGTCAAACAGACCCTGGTGAGTCTCGCCATCGCTTCCCACCAGCCCGCCCCTGTCTATGGCCAGAAAAACAGGGAGCTTCTGCAGACAGATATCATGAATCGCCTGATCATATGCCCGCTGTAAAAAAGAAGAATAGAGGGCGACTACCGGCTTCATTCCCCCCGCCGCAAGACCTGCCGCGAAAGTGAGGGCATGCTGTTCTGCAATTCCCACATCAAAAAACCGGTCCGGAAAATGTTTCTGGAAACGGGAGAGACCTGTCCCGTCACCCATGGCTGCCGTGATAGCAGTCACTTTCTCGTCATGCCGTGCAGCATCACAGAGCACCTTGGAAAATACATCTGTATAGCTGTCCTTGTGGGCAGCATCTTTTGATGCCCCAGTCTCTATTTCAAAGGGGCCTGTCCCGTGAAAGCGGGACGGATTTTCCTCCGCAGGGGCATATCCTTTCCCCTTTTTGGTGAGAACATGGACAATAACCGCGTGATTTACCCGCTTTGCTTCATTTAAAATCTTGCACAGCTTTTTCACATCATGCCCTTCCACAGGGCCAAGATAGGTGATTCCCATATCTTCAAAAAACATGCCCGGAACGACAAGCTGTTTGATACCACTTTTTGTCTTCTTCATCTGATGCAGGATTTTTTCACCCTGCACAGGTATTTTCAGAAGCGTATCTTCCACACCTTTTTTCAGCCCTGTGTAGGCCTGGGCAGTCCTCAGACCATTCAAGTACTTGGACATACCGCCCACATTTTCAGAAATTGACATATTATTATCGTTGAGAACAATAATAAAATTACTCTTCAGGCGGGACGCATTGTTCAAAGCCTCATAGGCCATACCGCCGGTCATGGCGCCGTCTCCGATAACAGAGACGACTGAATGTGACTCCCCAAGAATGTCTCTGGCTGCCACATATCCCATGCCCGCTGAAATAGAAGTTGAGCTGTGCCCTGTGTCAAAGGCATCACAGTCACTCTCTTTTCTTTTCGGAAAACCACTCATTCCCCCATACTTGCGCAGTTCATCAAAGCCCGCCTGGCGTCCTGTCAGCAGCTTATGGGTGTACGCCTGATGTCCCACATCCCAGATTAGCTTATCCTCCGGCAGCGAAAACACAAGGTGCAGTGCCATTGTAAGCTCCACCACCCCCAGATTGGATGCCAGATGGCCCCCTGTCTTGCTGATTTTCTCAATCAGAAACTCCCGGATTTCTGTTGATAAAAGCTCCAGTTCTTCCGGGGTGAGTTTCTTAATATCGTTTTCTTTCTGAATTTTCTCTAATACCATAATGAACCCTCTTAGATGAGATTTCTTCCCATCCTGGTGAAATGGGTATTCCCATGTTTAATAATTTCTATCTATCAATGATTCCAGCAACTGGGATAAATATTCGTCCTTTGGCTTAAGGCTCATAAGCTGCTGCACTGCTTCACGTGAAATCTTCTCCACCAGCGCTTTTGCTTCCTCCAGCCCCTTCCAGGTGACATAGGTTGTCTTTTCATTTTTTTCATCACTGTGTATGGGCTTTCCAAGCACCTCAACAGTACTCGTAACATCCAGAATGTCATCCTGAATCTGAAAAGCAAGGCCCGTCTTGCCGGCAATTTCTTCTATTATTTTTATCTGCTTTTCATCTGCCCCCGCAAGAACAGCTCCAATCATCATAGATGCCTCGATGAGAGCGCCTGTTTTCAGTTTATAAATAAAATCCAACACTTCCCCGGATATGTTTTCCCCCGCAGACTTTACATCCACCACCTGTCCGCCAATCATCCCATAAATGCCGGATTTCCCCGCAAGTATCTGGATTGCCTTTCCTATCTGAAAACTTTTCTCAGGCTCCATGTCAAAGGCTCTGGATGCAGTCTCAAAGGCATAGTTGAGAAGCGCGTCACCGGCGAGAATTCCCATATCCTCACCGTACACAATATGAGTTGTCTTTCTTCCCCTGCGGTAATCATCATTATCCATGGCAGGAAGATCATCGTGGACAAGCGAATAGGTGTGAATCATCTCCATAGCCGCCATAAAAGGCTCTATTATCTGCCCCTGTCCGCCAAAAAGAGCGTAAGTTTCTTTCATCAGCATAGGGCGGAGACGTTTTCCACCCGCCATAACACTGTACTCCATCGCCTCCATAATCACAGACTGATGTCCCTGTGCTTTCGGAAGGTAAGCACCCAATATGCTTTCGATTTCCTTTACTTTTCTTTCATTTATTTCCTTAAAACTCATGAGCTTCTCCGTCTTCGTCTAAAATCTGCACTTTCTTTTCTACAGTATCTATAGTTTCATTGCACTGTCTTAACAGTGTCATGCCTTTCTGATAGAGCTGAAAAGACTCCTCCAGCGTAACTTCCTCTTTTTCCAGCCGGGAAACAACACTTTCCAGGCTTTCAAACAGTTCTTCCAGAGAAAGTTTATCCTCTTTTTGCACTTTATTCTCCTTCTCTGCCACCTGGTTTCACCTCCGCTTTGCTTTTTACCTCTCCGTGTATATATCCATCGGTCACATAAATCTGAATTGAATCCCCTGGGGAGACCTGTTTCACAGATTTGATGTTCTTCCCCTTTGCATCCTCTATATAAGAGTAGCCATGATTTAGCTTTTCTAACGGTGAAAGACCTTTCATCTGCTGCAAATACAGGGCAAACTGGTGTTTTTTTCTCTCCAGACGGTTTTGCATCAGCATGCGCAGCCTCTGCTCCATATCCGCCGCCCGCTGTCTCTTCTCCGTAAGTTTCTGCCGGGGATGTGCAAACCGCAATTTCAAGGCGGCCTGCTCGCATCTTACTCTTTCCCCGGAAATTCTCTGCCCTATATTTCTTCTCAGGCGCATATCATATTCCCGCATCAGACCTGCGGTCCCCAAATATTCGTAGACAGCCAGCTCCGCCGCCGCCGAGGGGGTGGGTGCACGCAAATCAGCCACATAATCCGCGATGGTTGTATCTGTCTCATGTCCCACAGCAGAAATTACAGGTACACTGCAATGAAAAATAGCTCTCGCCACAGCTTCCTCATTAAATGCCCACAAATCTTCGATAGAACCACCGCCCCGGCCCACAATCATCACATCCACGCCTGTCTTTTCCAGCGTCTCAATTCCCCTGACAATGCTTGCCGCCGCACCATCCCCCTGGACAAGGGCAGGGTACAGAATCAACTGTACATAAGGATTTCTTCTGGATGCAATGTTGATGATATCCCGGACTGCCGCCCCGGTAGGTGCTGTCACAATCCCCACCTTCCTCGCATATCTTGGGATGGACTGCTTGTATTCAGGTGCAAACATGCCCATCTCTTCCAGTTCCCGCTTTAAATTTTCAAACTTCTCATAGAGAAGTCCCGCCCCGTCCAAAATGATTTCTTTGGCATAGAGCTCGATATCTCCCGTCTCTTTCATAGACACTTATCTGTCCCAGGACAATTACCTGCTGGCCCTCCTGCATTCTAAATGAAAGCCCTGACCTTGAACCAGCAAACATTACACAGGGAATGGTCCCGGATTCATCTTTCAGAGAAAAATAAATATGTCCTGACGTGTGATACTTACAGTTTGAAACTTCGCCCTTGACATAAATCCGATTCATCATAAAGTCCTGGGCAAACATATTCTTAATGTATACATTTACCTGCTTTACCGTATAGACATTGCGCATAATTATCTCCTGCTGTTATGGGAACCCTTTAGCTGAGTTTTTCTTCACTAGGGTCTGCCTCACTGCCGCTTGAATTCTCGTCGCTGCTTCCGGTCAGTTTTGCAAGCACCCCGTTGACAAAGGAAGGGCCTTCCTCGCCGCTGAATCCCTTGGCAAGCTCTACCGCTTCATTAATCGCCACACCTGTGGGTATATCCTCGTCCCACTTCATCTCGTAAACACCAAGGCGCAAAATTGTCAAATCCACCTTATTCATTCTCGTAGTCTTCCAGCCTGTTGTCTTCTCATTCAGAATCTGGTCGATTTCCGCCACCTTTTCTATAATTGCCAGAGTCTTCTCTTTTATATGCCTCTTCTCCTCCTCCGTGGCACTCTGGAGGTAATCAAGATAAAGGTCCTGATGCTCTGCTATATCTTCCTTGTCAATAAACTCTATCTGAAACAGCATCTTAAAAATATGCTCTCTAAGTTCCCTTCTTACCATATTGGCTCCTTTCCATTCACATCCCTTTATATTCAAGGTGTATCTTATTGAACTACTGATGTTCAATAAGTGTACCTTCCTGATAATATAAAAAAGGATGTCTTACGACATCCCTCATTATACTACACATTCACTCCCCTTTGCAACGAAAAGGTTACTCCGGGGTTTCCATTTCCACACCTGCCACTTTGATGTTCACATCGGCCACTTCCAGCCCGGTCATGTTTTCTACGGCATTTTTTACTTTTTCCTGAACTTTTGAGGAAATTTCCATAATGCTGTAGTTATATTTCAGGTTCAGCGCCAGTGATACAGTTACCACACCCTCAAGCACATCTACCTTCACACCTTTGGAAAGGTTCTTCATACCAAGTTTGCTGACCAGTTCATTTGTAATATTTCCAGCCATAGATGCCACTCCTTCAACTTCGGTGGCAGCAAGGGCAGCGATAATCGCAACTACTTCGTCCGCAATCTTTACCTCTCCCATGTTAGAATCATTCTGTATGGTATACGTATTTCTTTCGTCCTTTGACATAGTAAAAACCTCCTGTTAATTTGCTTATGCACCTTGCGTCTGCTCATCCCAAACTTTGGCTGCATGGATGTTTCATCTTTATTCATTATAGCAAATATCCTTCTGTTTGAAAAGAACAATATCAGGACCGTCCAAATTCAGAGAGCTGCAGGTCTTTATTTCTGTCCAGAGTCATGCGGATGCTCCACTCATGGGCAAATAAAAGTAAAGGTCTGCCTTTTAAGTCCTTAATCTTCTTCATATCAGAAGTTCCCACCAGCTTATCTATGTTGATTTCCTTATTTTCAATCCAGCGGATATGCTCATAGGGCAGGTTCTCCAGTCTGATTTCCACATTATATTCGCTCTGCAGCCGGTATTTCAGCACATCAAATTGCAGGACACCTACCACACCTACTATAATTTCCTCCATTCCAGTGTTAAATTCCTGGAATATCTGAATCGCACCTTCCTGTGCTATCTGATTGATTCCTTTTACGAATTGTTTACGCTTCATGGTATCCATCTGCCTTACCCTGGCAAAATGCTCAGGGGCAAAGGTTGGTATTCCTTCATAGGTGAACTTGTCCTTTGAAACAGTCAGCGTATCCCCAATTGAGAAGATTCCCGGGTCAAATACGCCGATAATATCACCGCCATAGGCTTTATCAATCATTTTCCTCTCGCTGGCCATCATCTGCTGGGGCTGGGAAAGGCGCACTTCCTTCCCTCCCTGAACATGATATACAGACATGCCGGCATCAAATTCACCAGAGCAGATTCTCATAAAGGCAATTCTGTCCCGGTGTGCTTTGTTCATATTTGCCTGAATCTTAAATACAAACGCAGAGAACTCTTTCTCTGTCATAGGATCGATTTCTCCCGCATCAGACATTCTCGGGAGCGGAGAACTTGTCATTTCCAGAAAATGCTGCAGGAAAGTTTCCACACCAAAGTTGGTCAGGGCAGAGCCAAAGAAAACGGGGGATAGCTGCCCTTTGTCCACCAGTTCCTGGTCAAACTCTGCGGCAGCACCATCCAGAAGCTCAATTTCTTCCTCCAGGGTTACCCTGGGCTCTGTCCCAAGTATCCAGTCCAGCTCTGGATTGTTGGCAGCAATCTTCTTTACTTCCCCAACAGAAGTTCCTTTCTGTGTATCTGAAAAAAGTTCCACCTCTTTTTTCTGTCTGTCATATACCCCTTTAAATTCTTTTCCTGAACCAATAGGCCAGTTCATAGGACATGTGGCGATACCCAGTTCTTTCTCAATGTCATCCAGCAATTCAAAAGTATCCCTCGCCTCTCTGTCCATTTTGTTGATAAAAGTAAAAATCGGAATCTTCCTCATAACGCATACTTTAAACAGCTTGCGTGTCTGTGCCTCCACACCTTTGGAAGCATCAATAACCATAACCGCGGAGTCCGCCGCCATCAGAGTCCGGTAAGTGTCCTCGGAGAAATCCTGATGTCCCGGTGTATCCAGGATATTGATACAGTATCCGTCATAGTGAAACTGCATTACAGAGGAAGTAACAGAAATACCACGCTCCTTCTCAATCTCCATCCAATCCGAAACCGCATGCTTCGCAGTCGCTTTTCCTTTCACGGAGCCAGCCTGATTAATCGCGCCCCCGTAAAGCAGGAACTTTTCGGTGAGTGTAGTTTTACCTGCATCCGGGTGTGAAATAATGGCAAATGTCCTTCTTTTCTTTATTTCGTTTATAACTTCTGACATAATTATAATCTCCAGTCTTCATTTAGCATACGAAATAATTTTATCACAAGAGGACAACCCGCGCAATTAATTATTTGTTCCAAACAGTTCAGCCATGCACAGATATTCAAATATAAAATGTGCAGGCCGGCTTTTGACAGCCAACTCCAGCTCTATGGCTGAACTGTATACTCAAACTATACAACCAAACTACAACTACTCTCCTCCTTCATGAATAGGGGTGATGACGATGTTTTCCGGCGCGATATTGGTTTTTCTTGTCACGATATCTTCAATCTGTGCGCGGTTGGCGTCTGTCAGTTCTGCACTTTTTACAACAATGTCCGCGGAATCTGCTGTCAGGCTTACTACGGACTCAGAAAATCCTTTAGATGCCATCAATGTCTCAATTGTCACTTCCTGCTCAGAAAGCTGTGTCATCTGCACCATCTGTGCAATTGCATCCTGTTTTTCTGCATCACTGATGTTTGTGTTGTCAATGATAGACTGCAAGGTTTCTTTATTCTGGGCGCGAACCTGTTCTCTGGCTACTTTAGCCTGCGCTACAGTCTGGTCTGTCCCACCGCTTGTCAATACAGCCTCACCCGGTGTTCCCTCTACCTGTGAATCTGTGCTTGCGATATCTCCCGTGCCTGTTTCAATATCTTCCTCCGAAATATCCAAAAGCTCCTTATTTGCCAACTCTGCATTTGCCTCCGTAGCACTCTTCTCTGACTGTCCAAACAATCTGCCTGAATAATTCAGGTATCCGGCAATTGCAATCATAATGGCCAGTGTGGTAATAATAATCTGATTCTTCTTAAATAAACGCTTCACTTGGAATCCTCCTTCTATGTATCAGTTCGTTTCATTATTTTTATTTTATGCGCCTCTACACCGAATAATGCCTGGATTGCTTCTGTAATATTCTGCACAACCACCGGATTATCGCCGCCCTGGGCGATGACAACTACCCCCTCAATCTCCGGGGTCAGCTTTTTGCTCACATAGGGGGACTGGGAACCATCGGAAGACTGTGCATAGACACTTGTTCTATCTGCCGTGTTGTCCTGGACAGACCTTGTTCCGCCGGAGCTGTCCTCCTCCCTCGTAACCTGGTTGCTGCTCTGCTGATCCTTCTCCACCACTTTCTGACTGGAGGATTTTAATGTAATCACCACCTCCGCTTTTCCCACCCCCTGCACATATTCCAGCGCCCTGCCAACCCTTTTCTCCAGATACTGTTCATATTCCTCATCAAAATCAGAATTGGGATTCCCGGAGCTTTCAGAGATTTTGGGGTCGTCTGTACGGTCTGATGTCTTTTTATCTGAAGTGGGAATAACAATTACTACAAGGAGGATTCCCACAAGCAAAAGTATTAAAAGCTGATTTTTCCCGGGAAGTTTGCTTTTATCCTTTAACTGCAGTAACAATTCTTTCCATTTATTCTCCAATCTGAATGTCCTCCACTTTTATTTCATCAGTGGCATCCTCTGCCTTCTCTTCCCCTTCTGAACTATACTGATATTCATTGGGGAGAAAATCCAGGATATCCAAATCCTGAAAATACCTTTGCCGGTTTTCAATTTCTTCTTTTGACATTTCATATTCTTTATCATGGTAGAGATTATAAAACTGCTTTTCTATTCCGGTGAGCCTCAGGATTGGTGTCAGCAATAATAATATCATCACCATGCCGGAGAAAAACTGTACATATTTTTTATATCCGTTTCCCGGAATAATCTGGATTACGGCTGTGACAATCACAAGAAAGAATGCCAGATTTTGAATCCATTCATATAAATAATCGAACATCCGCCTCCCTCCTTTGTTTTATATCACGTTGTTGTAGCTGTCACGACTGCAATGGTAAGTAAAAATAGCAGCCCTGTGGAAAACATGACCCGCACAAGAAGTTCATATCCCTCGCTCACACTGCTGATACAGTTTGTAATCCTTTTATCGGAGACCGGCTGGACTAAAGCAGCAGCCAGTTTGTACATCAGCATCATAAAAACGATTTGCAGGAGGGGTACTGCGCAGATGGAAATCAATATAACCGCCCCGGCCATGCCTATCCCATTTTTAATCAGTACGGCGGTACCCAGTACTATATCTGCCACCCCGCCAATCGCATTTCCAATCCCCGGTATGGCCTGTGCCGTCTTTGTCAGAGCGCTCCTCTTTAACGCATCAATCGCAGGGGCAAGCATGCCCTGTATAATATTGATTCCGATGACAAAGGTAATCAGTGTTTTCAAGCTCCAGGAAACCAGCTTTTTCAGAAGTTCCGCGAACTGGGAGAGATATTCCTCACCCGCCAGATAATTCATCACCTGTACCATAATGTAAATATTAACGATAGGAAGTAAAAACCGCAGAATCAAAATTTCTGCCACATAAATCAAAAATAGTACAATATTATAGAAAATCAGTGAGCTGGTGCTCCCCGAGGCGATTGCCACTGCGAGAAAATAACTTGGGCACAGCACACGCATAAAATCAATCAGCACCTGCAGTTGCCCTTCGATTCCTTCCATAGCAATGCGAAATGCATTCAGGCACATGGTAATCAAAAGTATATACAATACGTAGAAACTGATTTCCGACACCTGTTTGTTTTGAAAAGCATTGGAAAAGTTTGTAAATACCGCCGCGATAATAGCAATCAAAAGCATATAGACCAGGTTTTGTCTGTTCTGCCTGAACTCATAGAAAAACTGGTCACCTATAAACTTCATAATTTGTTTCCCGGCATTCTCGCCTCCCCCCTGTATCAGGGAAGATACCAGATCCTGAAAACTAAGTCTTTCCTCCGGAAATATTTTTTTTAAGCTGTCGTTTATTTCTGTAAAATCAAATTCCGCGAATAATTTATCTTTTGCTTCGTTTTCAACTGCACCATAATCTACATCTCCGGTATTTCCATACTCAGCCGCATTACCGGCAGTTTCCTGTCCCGGTACATTTCCCGTGGCGTGCACTGTTACACAGCCAAAGCCAAGAGCTCCCGAATATTGAGCCAAAAATAATTAGAAGGGATAAAGTGCCCCGGCGCCATAAACTTCTTTTTCTTCTTTTCATGCCAAAAACTCCCGGATTGTCTCTAAAAGGGCGAGCAATACAGGCATTCCAAGGGCCAGCAAGGTCAGCTTGCTGAAAATTTCAATCTGCACCGCTATAGTCTGATAACCTGCATCCTTGCAGACGCTGGAAGAAAACTCGGCAATATAAGTGATTCCCACCATTTTCAGCATAGTAGCAATATAGCTGGTATCAATTTTGATATATTGGTTTACCTGAGCTACCGCTTTTACAAACAGCTCCAGCCTGTCTACAATACATGCAAAAATGAGAATGCTGATTGCCACGCTCATGTAAATTCCATATTCTGATTTCCCGCTTTTAAACTGTATGGACAAAAGGGCGCCTATTACACCGATAATCCCAATCTGAATCATGCTCATAGAATATGCTCCTTTCGGGAATCCTTTACAGAGAAAACAATTGTTTAATAGAAGTGAATAAGTCATATATGTAAGGCAGTACCCATGACAATACAAGTATCAATCCTGCAAGGCTGGCAATAAATGCCTGTTCGTCCCGTCCACTGTGTTTGAGCACCTGGCTTAAAATAGAAACCAGTATCCCGACTGCCGCAATTTTAAATATCAGATTTATGGTCATGGAAACCTCTCCTTCATTTATATTAGTATGACAACCAGAAAAATCCCTCCCATCACACCCAGACAGTTGCCAATCCTTTTCTTTGCCGCCATTCCTTCTCTCACCTTTTCTATTTCCAGCTCAAGCCTGTTTAAATAAAGCTGTATTGTTTTTCCCAGGGTATCTCCATCCAGCTGTCCCAGGAAAGTCCCCAGTTCTTTCAGTTGAATAGAATGTACACTTTTTAAATGCAGGTCACCTAAGTATTTATCTATGGATCTGTTCCATATCTTGGAGAATCCATCCTCCTCCCTGTCTGCCACCTGCCGCTCCATGGCCCTCAGCCACATTCTGTAAGGTTCTTTTACCCTCATTGCAACCCTGCCGAATATTTCTCCGAGAGGCGCATGGGAATATTCCAGCTCTCCTTTCAGCATGTATACAATGTGACGGATATACAAAAGTTTTTCCAGGTACCTCCTGAGTTCCACCCCATATACAATTCCCGCTCCCGTTGTCGCAGTCAGAATTAACAGACTGCCTATAAATCTTTGCATAACAGGCTCCCCCGTTCATCATAAACTGCCCGGATTTCCCCGGGGGTTCTCTCATTTCCCAGTATAATATAGCGCTCAAATCTGCGCTCCCGGATGAGTTTTCCAAGAACAGGTTTATCCGCAGCCTCATCCATGGACATCCCGTGGACGCTTGCAATCATCTTGCAGCCGCACTGCATGGCATATTCAATAGCATGAATATCTTCGGTGCAGCCGATTTCATCCACCGCGATGACCTGGGGAGCCATTGAGCGTATGAGCATAATCATGCCCTCGGCTTTTGGGCATCCATCCAGTATATCTGTGCGCATTCCCAGCTGGTTCTCGGGCAACTCCCAGGTAACAGCCTCCAATCTCGGAGCGCTCATCCACAACACCTACCGTACATCCTTTCATATACATATTTCCATCTGATATCTGGCGGATCAAATCGCGGATTAATGTTGTCTTGCCACAGCGCGGCGGTGAAATCACCAGCGTATGGCACACCTGCCCATTTCTTGTAATAAAAGGCAGTATCCGGTCTGCACAGCCCAGTACCTCATGTGACATTCTTATGTTTACAGAAGAAATGTACTGCAAATTTTTCACCTTATTTCCCTCCAGTATTGCTTTTCCCATCACTCCCACGCGATGCCCTCCTTCAATTGTAATAAATCCCTGGCTCATCTCCTGTTCATAGGCATAAAGAGAGTAGTGACTCACATATTCCAGCGTTTCCCTTATCTCCTCTTTTGTAACCAGATGCCCCTCCTGCCCCGGAGGAAGCAGCCGCTCCTCATTGTTATAAATCACACCGAGAGGCTTGCCAATTCTCATCCGAATCTCCTGCACTTTTTTAAAATCCAGCTCCTCCGCCTCCACAACGTCCCGAACGGACTTTGCAAGTACCTGAAGCACCTGCTGTTCTCTACTTTCTACATTCATCTTGTCCACCTCTTTAAACAATATATGTGTACTTCCTGAAAATATGACTTTAAATCGCCAGGTTGCCCTCCGGCCAAACCAGTCATTATGTCTGCGGCAATTTAATTCTATGACGACTTACAGAACAAAATGATACAAAAGCAATTGTAATACATAATAAAAATGACCTCCGGTGGTCATACCACCGAAGGTCATTTTTATTATATTTTCTATTTATTATTCTGCTACATCTCTCATACTGAAGCTGAATCGTCCCATTTTGTCTTTGCCCATGCACACGACTTTAACTACATCTCCCAGCTTAAGAACATCTTCCACTTTATCTACTCTATCTTTCGAGATTTTAGAAATGTGCACCATTCCTTCTTTTCCCGGTGCAAATTCCAAAAATGCGCCAAATTCTTTGATACTGATTACTTTTCCTTCAAAAACCTGTCCGGCTTCAAAATCTGTAGTAATTGTTACGATAATCTTCGCTGCCTGCTCCATGTTTTCTTTATCTGTTCCGCAGATAGAGATAGAACCATCGTCTGTAATATCAATTTTTACGCCAGTCTGCTCAATAATAGCGTTGATTGTCTTTCCGCGCTGTCCTACCACATCACCAATCTTCTGAGGATCAATCTGCATCTGCATAATCTTAGGCGCAAATTCTCCTACTTCGTTTCTCGGCTCTGCGATAGCTTTGTTCATAACTTCATCTAAAATATAAGTTCTTGCTTTCTTGGTTGCAGCAATTGCTTCCTCGATAATTGATCTTGTAAGACCATGAATCTTAATGTCCATCTGAATAGCTGTAATACCCTTGTGGGTACCTGCCACTTTAAAGTCCATGTCTCCAAAGAAGTCTTCCAGTCCCTGAATATCAGTCAGAACTAAATAGTCATCATCGGAATCTCCGGTCACAAGACCTGCTGAGATACCAGCCACTGCCGCTTTAATCGGCACACCGGCAGCCATCAGAGACATACTGGATGCACAGATACTTGCCTGTGAAGTAGAACCGTTTGATTCAAAAGTCTCAGATACAGTACGGATTGCATAAGGGAATTCTGATTCGCTTGGCAATACAGGGATAAGTGCTTTTTCTGCAAGCGCACCATGACCGATTTCGCGGCGTCCCGGTCCTCTGGATGGTCTTGTCTCACCTACGGAATAAGACGGGAAATTATAATGATGCATATAACGCTTGGAAGTCTCAGCTTCATCCAGTCCGTCGATTCTCTGAGAATCAGATAATGGTGCCAATGTAGTTACGGTACAAATCTGAGTCTGTCCCCGTGTAAACATTGCAGAGCCATGTACTCTTGGAATCAAATCAATTTCTGCTTCCAGATGGCGCATCTCATCAATAGCACGGCCGTCCGGACGCTTGTGATCTTTTAAAATCATCTTTCTGACAGTTTTCTTCTGATACTGATATACAGCCTCGCCCAGCACACTCAGCCACTCTTCCTTGTCTGCAAAAGCCTCTTCCAGCTTGTTCTTAATGACACGTATATTCTCTTCTCTTACCTGCTTTTCATCCGTAAAAACAGCCGCTTCCATATCAGCAGGAGGTACAATTTCCCTGATTGCTGCGAACAGCTCTTCCGGCACTGCACAGCTCTCGTAAGAATGCTTTGCTCTGCCGCACTCTGCCACGATTGTCTCAATGAAAGCAATGACTTCCTGATTCAGCTTATGAGCCGCAAAAATGGCACTTATCATCTGTGCCTCAGGCACTTCCTTCGCACCGGCTTCAATCATAATAACTTTTTCTTTTGTTGAGGCAACTGTAAGTGTAAGGTCAGAAATTTCTTTCTGAGCGGCAGTTGGGTTGAACACAAATTCTCCGTCTACCAATCCGACCTGTGTTGTAGAAATCGGTCCGTCAAAAGGAATGTCTGAAATACTTGTAGCGATAGCTGAACCTAACATAGCAGTCAGCTCAGGGCTGCAGTCCTGGTCTACAGACATGACCAGATTTTCCAGAGTTACGTCATTTCTGTAATCTTTGGGGAACAGCGGTCTCATCGGTCTGTCGATAACACGGCAGGTAAGAACTGCATTCTCGGACGCTTTTCCTTCTCTCTTGTTAAAGCCTCCGGGAATCTTTCCTACTGCATAAAGTCTCTCGTTATATTCGACACTGAGGGGAAAGAAATCAATCCCTTCTCTTGGTTTTTCAGATGCTGTAGCTGTACTAAGTACAGTTGTGTCGCCATAGTGCATCAATACAGCGCCGTTTGCCTGTTTTCCGACTCTGTCCACGTCAACGCGCAGCATTCTGCCGGCCAGTTCCATTTCAAATTGCTTAAACATATTAATCTCCTTTATAAAATACAATTTTTAAATACAATCATTTGAACAGGAGATTCCGAAACTACTGAAAAACACATTAGCTCCGCTAATACTCTTTTCAGTGGTCTCGGTATTTCTCACCTGTCCACAATCTTACATATTATACCACAGGAAAGCTTTTTTATCAAGAAACAAAGTTGGCAAACCCACTTCACTTTGTAACAGTTCAGCCATGTACATATGATAAAAAGAGTTCCATACGTATGTACGGAACTCTTCTGGATTTGCAATTATTTTCTTAATCCAAGTCTTTCAATCAAAGTACGATATCTTTCAATATCTGTCTTCTTCAGGTATGCAAGAAGACCTCTTCTCTGTCCTACCATCTTCAGAAGACCTCTTCTTGAATGATGATCTTTTGGGTTAGATTTGAAGTGATCTGTCAGCTCGTTGATTCTTGCTGTCAGAATTGCAATCTGTACTTCCGGAGAACCTGTATCTCCTTCAGTTCTTCCATACTCTGCGATAATTGCCTGCTTTTTGTCTTTAGCTATCATTTTTGTTTCCTCCTTATTTATAGACCGCCTGACATTAAGTAATGGTCGGAGTAATCCGATTACCGAATGACGGCTCATTTAATACTTGTGTAGTATAGCACAGGAGATTCTTCGTGTAAAGTTTATTTTTAATTTACTTTTATACGCTGAAATGTTAAACTAATTTTATGTGTTTTACATTTTATTATTACGGGAAAGGACTTAATTTATGATGACTAAAAAAATCGGATTTATCGGCCTGGGGCTTATTGGAGGATCTATTGCAAAGGCTATCCGCCAGTATTATCCGGATTATGAACTCGTTGCCTTTGATAAAAGCAAGGAGACTCTTGCACTGGCAGTCCAGGAAGGCACGGTTCAGACCTCCTGCTCCGCTATTGACGGAAATTTTGAGGGGTGTAATTATATTTTTCTATGTGCCCCCATTTCATATAATACAGCTTATCTCACACAATTAAAAGAATTTATTCACTCTGACTGCATCCTCACAGATGTGGGAAGCGTGAAGACTTCTATTCACAATGAAGTTATCCGGCTGGGGCTGGAGGAATATTTTATCGGAGGACATCCTATGGCCGGCTCTGAAAAGAGCGGATATATCAACTCAAAGCCTGTCCTTATTGAGAATTCTTATTATATTCTGACTCCCTCTGCAAAAGTTTCAAAAAAAAAGGTTTCGGAATACCAGAATTTTGTGGAATCATTAAAATCCCTCCCTGTCATTCTGGATTATAAGGAGCACGATTATATTACCGGCACAATCAGCCATCTGCCCCATATTATCGCTTCCAGCCTTGTGAACCTGGTGCGGGAGACGGACACAAAAGATGAACTTATGAAAAACCTGGCCGCAGGCGGATTCAAGGATATTACCAGAATTGCTTCCTCCTCCCCCATCATGTGGCAGCAAATCTGCCTCAAGAATCAGGAAAACATTTCCCATATTCTGGAACATTATATTGAAGTATTAAAAAATGCCAAGAAGTCTGTGGATGAAGGGTCTGAAAAAGAGTTGTTCGCCCTGTTTGAAACCTCCAGAAACTACCGGGATTCGATACCGAACAGTTCTGCCGGACCTATTAAGAAGAACTTTGCCCTGTACTGCGATATTATGGATGAGGCCGGGGTAATTGCTACAATTGCTACGATTCTTGCAAGTAACGGTATCAATATCAAGAATATCGGCATTGCACATAACCGGGAATTTGAGGAGGGTGTACTGCGCATAGATTTCTACGATGAATCCTCTGAGACGAAAGCAGCCGGGTTATTAAAGAAACACAGATATGTTGTTTACGAAATATAGCTTTTAACGAAAGAAAGGACTAAAAATATATGGAATTGACCAATATTACCGGATTGAAAGGGGAGGTCACAATCCCCTGGCGATAAATCCATTTCCCACCGCAGTATTATGCTTGGCTCTATCGCAAAAGGTCTTACTGAGGTTCACAACTTCCTTGAGGGGGCCGACTGCCTGGCCACCATAGACTGTTTCCGCAGAATGGGCATTGAGATTGAGCAAAATCAGGACACCATAATTGTGCACGGGAAGGGGCTTCACGGACTGAGTGCACCCTCAGATATACTGGACGTGGGGAACAGCGGTACAACTACCAGATTGATTTCCGGTATTCTCTGCGGTCAGGAGTTTGACTCTAAACTCTCCGGGGACGAGTCTCTGAATTCCCGTCCCATGAAACGGATTCTGGAGCCGCTGACCCGGATGGGCGCCAATATTTCCAGTATTCTCCGCAACGACTGTGCTCCCCTCTATATTACAAAGGGAAATCTCCGCGGGCTGCACTATGAGTCACCGATTGCATCCGCACAGGTAAAATCCTGTCTTTTGCTGGCCGGACTTTATGCTGAGGGGGAGACCTCTGTTACTGAGCCAATTCTGTCCCGAAATCACACAGAGCTGATGCTCAAGGAATTTGGAGCTGACATCACTTCCTCACACGAACTTACAAGCACCCGCACGACAGCATCCATCCGTCCATGTGAGGAGTTGTATGCGCAGAAAATTACAGTTCCCGGAGATATTTCCTCCGCCGCATATTTCATTGCAGCCGGACTGATTGTGCCGGATTCTGAAATTTTGGTTAAAAATGTCGGAATTAACCCTACACGCGCCGGTTTCCTCAGAGTGTGTGAAGATATGGGTGGGGATATTACTCTGCTAAATGAGCGCACCTGCGGAGGGGAACCTGTTGCGGATGTCCTCGTGCGTACAAGCGCTCTCCACGGAACTACTGTTGAGGGGGCTATCATCCCCACTCTGATAGACGAAATACCTGTCATTGCCGTCATGGCCGCAGTGGCTGAGGGAACTACAGTCATAAAGGATGCAGAAGAATTGAAAGTGAAAGAAACAGACCGGATAGAGACAGTCACCGACAATTTAAAGGCCATGGGCTGCGATGTGACCCCCACCTTTGACGGTATGATTATAGAAGGCGGACAGCCTCTTCACGGGGCAACTATCCACACTCTGCTTGACCACCGCATTGCGATGGCTTTCACCATTGCCGCACTGGTTGCACAAGATACAACGAAGATACTGGACAGTGAATGTGTGGATGTATCTTACCCTTCCTTTTATGATACATTTGAATTGCTTCTTTAAAGTCAAAAAAATGGAGTCTGGGGCATATCACCCAGGACTCTATTTTTATCTGATTGTTTTATTGTTTCAAATCTGCCAGCATTTCCTGTACTGTCTTTCCGTTTGCCGGATGATGCTTGTAAGGTGCAATTTCCTGCAAAGGTGTCAGCACAAAATCCCGCTTGTGCACTTCTGCATGAGGGATACACAATTCATCCGATTCCAAAATCAAATCGTCATAAAAAATAATATCCAAATCCAATGTTCTTGGCCCCCAGCGGATGATTCGCTCCCTGTTTGCCTCCTGCTCTATCTGATGTAACAAATCCAATAATTCTTCCGGGGACAATAGTGTTCTAAGCTTCAGGCATCCGTTGAGAAAATCATCCTGATCTGTCACCCCATACGGAGGCGTAATCAGCCAGGAAGAGGTTTTTACCACATGGCAGCCCGGGGCATCGTTCAACGACTTTACTGCACCGTCTAAATACTGCTGCTTATCCCCCATATTGGAGCCAAGTGCAATATATGCCGTATGCCACTGTCTCTCAATTTTTACAGAGACATACTCCAGGGGCAATCCCACCGGAGCCCATGGCTTTTTGACCTCCAGCTCTATCTTTTCCAAATGCTTTGTGTGCAGAAGTAATTCTTCTGCCAGACTCTCCGCCACCCGCTCAATGAGCTGATATGTGCTTTTCTTCATGTAGTCATCTATAAATTTGCTGACTTCCCCATAGTGAATGGAGGCTGTCAAATCATCTGTCTTCCCCGCATATCTCGTGTCTGTGTATAAGACTGCAGAAATCAGAAACTTCTGTCCCAGCACATTTTCCTCGGGAAATACTCCGTGATTCGCAAATACTTCTAAATTTTCTATTTTAATTTTATCCATTTTCCCTCCTGACAGTCTCTCCTATACCTCATGCTCTCTTAAAATAGCTTCTGTCATCTGTATGGCACGTTTATTTCCTTTTACATCGTGAACCCTGACAAAAGCACATCCCCTCACCATTCCCAGCACTGTGGTTACAAGGGTTCCTTCTTCCCGCTGGTCGGAGGGCAGATTCAAAGTCAAACCAATCACTCCTTTTCTGGAGGTCCCCAGAAGCACAGGATATCCCAGACCTTTCAGCTTGTCCAGCTCCTTGATAATCTCCAGATTCATCTCATAAGTCTTCCCAAATCCCACCCCGGGGTCCAAAATGATTTTATCCTTCTCTATGCCCGCATTTCGGGCAATATCTATACTCACCTGTAAATCTTTCTGCACATCAGACAAAAAACTCTCATACTCTGCTTTCTTCCTGTTGTGCATCAGACAGCAGGGAATCTTGCTTTCTGAAACTACCTGCGCCATCCTGTCATCATATTTCAGGCCCCAGATATCATTCACCAAATCAGCCCCCGCCAAAATGGCCTCCCGTGCAACCTTGCTTTTGTAAGTGTCAATGGATATGGGTACATCAAACTCTCTCCGGAGTCTTTCCAGAGCTGGTATCACTCTCTGAATTTCTTCCTCCTCCGTAATCTGTGTGTGCCCCGGCCGGGTAGATTCTCCGCCTATGTCCAGAATATCGGCTCCGTCCCGAATCATTTCCTGGGCATGTTTCAGCGCCATATCTATATTGTTGTATTTTCCACCGTCTGAAAAGGAATCTGGTGTTACATTCAAAATCCCCATGATATAGGTGTGGTTTTCTGTATCAAAATCTCTCTTGCCTATTCTCATATTTGCTGTGTTCCCCTTCATCAATAAAATTTACTTATCCATCTAGTATTCAATTTCTGCATTCTTTTTTTCGCTGCTCCAATTACATTGAGCTTCTGCCGGACAGGCATAGCAGGCTCTGGATAATTTATCACTCTCATATAAAAGCCGCCCCAATTTTGTCATATTGGGAGCAAACCTTCTATGTTCCAGAATTGCCTCAAGAATTGCTTCCTTTTCTTCCGGGGAAAACATATCGACATCGTTCAATATCATCTCCCCTATTTCCCGTCCCGCCTTCTCATGCGGAATTCCCTTATCATACTGACTGAACTTCCCAATGTCATGAAGCAGAGCCGCGGCATAGATAACCTCTTTTTTCAGCCCCATGTTCCCCTCCAAATTGCGGATGTAGGCAATTCGCGCTACATCTAGAAGGTGAGGCATCTGATGTCTGCAAAATTCACGGTTTTCTTCCGCAGACTCCAATTTTTTATAATTCTCCGCATAAAGAGGATGCCGTCTGATTTTTTGCAGTACTTCCATATAAAACCTCTTATTTTATCATCTGAAAAAACAGGTTTACAAGTTCCTGGTTCTTCTGAAACTCTCCCCGCTTTACAACAGTGGCCGTCTTGCTGCCGGGCTTCTTAATCCCCCGCATTGTCATGCACATATGCTCTGCCTCAAGCATCACAAGAACACCCCTTGGTTTCAGATGCTCCATTAATGCATCCGCAATCTGCGCGGTAAGCTGCTCCTGCAGCTGCAGTCTTCTCGCAAAAACTTCCACTGTTCTTGCAAGTTTGCTCAGGCCTGCCACCTTTCCATCCGGGATATAGGCGATATGCGCCTTTCCGTAAAAAGGCAGAAGGTGGTGTTCACATGTAGAGTAAAAGGTGATATCTTTTTCCACCACAATTTCATGGGTTCCTGTAAAAAATGCTTTTCCAAGATGCTGTGCCGCATCCTCCCCCATGCCCCCGCATATTTCTTCATACATCCGGGCAATCCTCTCCGGAGTCTCTATAAGCCCCTCACGGTTTACATCTTCTCCAATCCCTTCCAGCAAAAGCCTGACTCCCTGCTTTATCTTTTCCTCATTCATCATTTTGTCTCTCCTATCCTATCCGACCAGCTCTCTTACCTGTCCCAGATAAGACAGAGAGCCAAATGCCAGTATTACATCATTTTCTCTGGCAGAAATACAGGCGGCCTTCACCGCCGATGCTATATCCTGCTTCGCCTCGGTGTTTTTACAGTAGCGCTGCACTGCATCTTTCAACGCCTCCGCGCTCAGGCTTCTTTTTAAATCCGGAAGCTCCACTGTATAAATCTTATCCGCCAGAGGTGCCATAATTCTTGCTATTTTATCATATTCCTTATCCTGGAATACACCCATAATAAAAATCAGACGATTTCCCTTAAAATAGCGCTCCACAGACTCCCTGAGTCTGATGGCTGCATCTTCATTGTGAGCCCCATCTATGAAAAACAAGGGATTTCGATTAATGCACGTAAACCTCCCCGGCCATCTTGTCTTGCCGAACCCAGCCCTCACAGCCTGGTCGGAAATAAAGTATCCAGACTCTCTTAACACATCCATCAGTTCCAGTACCGTCACTGCATTTTCAATCTGATGTCTGCCTGCCAGAGAAATATCAATATTTTCCATTTTCCCGTAGGAAAAACACTGTCCGCTCCATCCTTCTTTGCTGATTCTCACATCTTCCAGACGGACAGTGCGCATACTGCACTGCATGTCCTCTGCCTTCCGGCTTAATATCCCTAAAACCTCCTGCTTTTGGGGGGCTGTCACAACAGAACATCCCGGCTTTATAATTCCTGCTTTATTTTCTGCTATTTCTTCCAGCGTATCGCCAAGAAATCCCATGTGGTCTCTGCTGATGGATGCGAACACCGCAGCCACTGTATTTCTCACAATATTCGTGGCATCCAGTCTGCCGCCCAAACCAGTCTCGAGAACCACAAAATCACATTTCATTTTGCGGAAATATAAAAAAGCTACCGCCGTCTCTGCTTCAAATACAGTGGGACTTCCCTTGCCCCCCGCTTCCACACGTGCAATAGCTCTTTGAACCTCTTCCACTAATTCTGCGAAATCATCTTCTGGTATCCATTCTCCGTCTACCTGAATCCGCTCCAAATAGGAAACCACTGTTGGTGAAACATATCTTCCTGTTCTGTATCCAGCCTCACTTAATATTGTAGAAGTGTATGCAAGTACAGACCCCTTGCCATTTGTTCCTGCGATATGTATGAATTTTAAATCATCCTGGGGATTCCCCAGTTCATCCAACAAACTCCGAATCATATCCAAGCCAAGTACACTTCCGTATTTCGACACTTCGTCTAAATATACCCTTGCTTCTTTATAAGTCACGTTTTTTTGTTTCCTTTCCTCTCATGTTAATTATACCTGTCACTTTTGTCAATCATAGCACCAAATCCGCTTTATCACAAGGGGAAGTGTGAAAATTCCGCATCTGGATAATGGGATTCTGTATAAAGAGGATTATCCAACGCTAAGTTAAAGTACTCTTCAGTATTTTTGGAATCTCCGGCGTCATTTTTTGCAGCATCCACCACTTTCCACTGTCCGTCTATCTTGACATAATTC
This sequence comes from Muricomes sp., assembly GCA_049840515.1. GTDB lineage: Bacteria > Bacillota > Clostridia > Lachnospirales > Lachnospiraceae > Muricomes. Next base: position 59,443 of record JASGKW010000013.1, read on the forward strand.
CATGCACAACTGTCCCCTGAGGCATTCTCCCCGGTCACATAAACACAATCCAGCCCCGCTGCCATTCCCAGTGCTGCAAACGCTTTTGCATAGCCCTCGGACACACCTTTATTCTTCTGTAATACGCCTTTCACACCAAATGAGTCCCCACAATTTCGGTATTGTCCGCCAGATATTGATTGATTGCTGCCGCCTTTTCCAGGTCAGTCATATCATCTTTAATCACTTTGGCTGTTATATCAGCAATTTCACTCTGGAGCTTTTCTGCATCTCCTGCTTTCCAATCACTGTATTCAATCTGCAGCAGCCTCTGACCAACAGAATAATAGAAATATTCATAAATCTTCCATTTAAACTAATTGTAACATATACACGAGAAAACAGCATTGAATATTTATACATCTATATCCAATGCTGTTTTCTCAAATTTTAAGGTACTTACCCTGCGAATATTGGCATTTCAATTTTAAACTGTTCGCTCACATATTTTGCATAGGTTTCATGTATTTTTACCAGTTCATCATGATGGCCTGAGCCTGTCACCTGACCCTTTTCGATAAAGTAAATCTTATCACTGTCTACAATTGTAGCCAGCCGGTGGGCAATAACCAGAGTCGTGCGGCCCTTCATCAGGTTTGATAAGGCATCCTGTACTTTCATTTCTGACTCTGAGTCAAGACTTGCAGTCGCCTCATCAAGCATCAGAATTTTAGGGTTGCGCAAAAAGGCACGTGCAATGGCAATTCGCTGGCGCTGACCGCCGGAAATTTTTACACCTCTCTCCCCCACCTCTGTATCTAATTTCTTGGGCATCTCCTCCACAAAATTTCGGGCAAATGCCAGTTCCAATACCTGCCAGAGCTGTTCATCTGAAAATGTGCCGCCCAATCCGTATGTAAGATTATCACGGATTGTTCCTGCCATAATCGCTGAATCTTGTGATACAAACCCAATTTGTCTGCGGTAGTCGGTCAACTGTATATCCTTAATGTTGGTATCTCCAAATTTAATCGCACCGCTTGTGGGGTCGTAAAATCGTTCAAGCAAACTAAATACGGTTGATTTTCCTCCCCCCGACGGACCCGCAAAAGCAATAATCTGGTTGGGTTTTGCCTCAAATGATACATCTTTTAAAATGAGTTCCTCCGGGTCATCAGCATATGCAAAGTCCACATGTTCAACATTTAAAACTTTATCAGTTAAATCAACTGGAGCGCCGGATTCAAAATCTTCAGGTTCTGCATCCAATAACTCCTGCACACGTCTGGTAGACCCTGCAGCCTTTGCCATCTCGGAGAGCAGTGTTGCGATGATAGGCATTGCCCCAATCAAATTGAACAGATACATCAGGAAACTCATTAACGTTCCAATCGCCATTGCCCCAACTGCAATACGGTGCATACCATAGGCGAGCAAACCAAATACCATACTCATGAATACCATCATCATAATTGGCTGCATTGTCGCATCAAATACTGCTTCTTTTCTCCCGATTTTAAATAAACGGTCAACCTCTTTGCCTGCACGGTTTTGCGCCTGTTTCTCGGCATTTGATGTTTTCACCAGACGAATTTCATTCAATGTCTCACTTGCAATACCGTTAAACAGGGCCAGTGCATCCTGGCGCTGATGCCCAACTTTTGTTCCAAATGTCATCATTGGAATCATAAACAAAATCACGATTGGAACAGCAATAACCATAGCAAGCGTCATATGCCAATCCATTCTTATCATCATATAAATGGTTCCTACAACTGTAATAATACTTGCAAGAGTCTGCGGAAAAGTTGAGGCAAGCAACTGCTTCACCTGTGTAGTATCGTTTACCAGGCGGCTTGAAATTTCTCCAGCCTTTACAGTATCAAAGTAACTTACCTGCAAAATGGTTAATTTCTTCCACAACCGTTTGCGCAGATTTTGAATCACGTTCTCGCCAAAAATACCGAGAACAGTCCCGCCAATTCCTGAAATGATAGCCGATGCCACAAATAATCCGACGACCTTTCCAAGCAATGGATAATCAACACCCTTAGAAAAGTTGTTAACCAGTGAAGATGCCATCTTTGGTACATAAACCTGCACCCCAGAACTGATTGCGAGCAGGATAACTCCTATGAATAATAATACATATTTTGGTTTTGTTGTTCTAATTAAAGAAATAAATTTATTAAAGTTAAATTTTGTCTGATCTTTTCTGACTGTATCTTCAAAGCCTCTTCCGCCATCCATTTCTATTTACGACCTCTCTTCCAATTTTCAAATCCGCCGAACCTTCCATCGAAATCATGCCGGCCATATCTGTCAAAACCGCCAAACCCACTGCGTTCCATCATCTGCTCACGGGCGCGTCCAAGGTGGGCACTCATTTTACTGAAACGTTCCCAATGCTTATCGTTGCTAAACACCTGCTTCAGTTTTTCCTGGAATTCTTTCCCCGAAATATTTTCTACCATTCTTCCGAGATAGTCATTTAATTGTTCAAGCTCTTCATCAGAAAATTCCTTGAACAGAACATCCTTCAATGTGGCACCCAGGGCGCTGTGCTGAGCTAAGCTTTCACGTCCTTTATCTGTAATCCTTACAAAAGTTACACGGGAATCATTCTCTGATTTTTCCCTCACCGCTGTACCTGCCTCCTCCAGCTTCTTAATGATTTGTGTCACACTTGACGGCTTAATATCAAGCACTTCTGAAATCCGCCCTGCAGTGACATCCTCCTCCCTTGCCAGAAGCTTCAAAGTTTCAAGAGTATTATCCACCTTCTCCTCCACCTCATTTACAAAGATAAAAAATGGTTGATGTGCAATTTCCGTTAATTTTTCTAATATTTGATTTTTATTCATAATTCAGCCCTCCAAATATTTTATTTAGTTTATTTGTCAACTAACAAAATATACTTTACTCCTTTTTATTTTGTTTGTCAACACAAAAACTAAATAAATTAAAGGATAGCTGCCAAGCGGTCAACTATCCCTTAATATTACTATTATTCACATAAGCTATCTTACATTGATATATAGAAATGAAATAAAAATTTCTTATTATCACGCGTCACTTTATAGATACCTAAGTTCTTTTCCGGGTCATTTTTTATGCGATATAAAAATGGACATATTTTCTCCCCCACATTGGAATCCTCGAAATAAAGTTCTTCTACATAGACAGTGTCCAGAGGTTTTGTATTGATAAAATAAAAATATCCCCACTGATTGGCATGAGAAAACACGGATGCAACAGCAAGCACATCATATATTTCTTTGCCTGAAGCTGATGCTTTATCAGGAATCTTTCTCCCCACCAATATTCCATCCGAGGAAACAAGTACTGGGGGCATATTGTATATTAGAATCAACATTAAAATAATCAGCATCACAGTAATCTTCTTTTTCATCAAAGCCTCTTCCTTTTCCTGGTAACTATAAGCTTATTATGTGTCAGTAAAGTAAAAGTTACTCAACAAAAACAGGGATAGTCAGCTGCATGGCTGGCTATCCCTGTTTTTTTAATATAGATAATAATTACTTGCGAAAAACAAAATTATTGTGCAGGATATTCTGCTGCAAATTCGGCGTCCGGGTAATGAGATTCTGTGTAAAGAGGGTCATTTAAGGCTAGATTAAAATATTCCTCGCTGTTCCCGGAATCTGTTGTATCATTCCATGTGACATCCATTACCCTCCACTGGCCGTCTATTTTTACATAATTCCATGCATGGCTGTCTCCCGATGAACTTTCACCTGTTATATAAGCACATTCCAGACCAGCCTGTGTTCCCAGAAGTTCAAATGCTTTTGCATAGCTGGCGCAAACCCCTGTTTTGTTTATAAGGACGCCCTTTGCCTCATAAACATCGTTGTAAGGTAAGATAAACTTTGCATAAGCCTCGCTCTTCTCTTCAGGGCTTGCTGAGCTCTCAAGCACCTTTGTATATTCTTTGTTCTGTGCGTACGCATCATAATCGTACTCTGCATTGTCCACCAGATATTGGTTGAGCGCCTCAGCTTTTTCCAAATCACTCATACTGTCGTTGATTACTTCATCCACGACACTGACAACTTTGTTCTGCATTTCTTCAAGCTCGCCCTCTTTCCAGTCATCGTACCTGACCTGTATCAGCTTTTTCTCATCGGAATAATAGTAACTCAGAATTGAAGGCAGCAGAAGATTCTTTTCTTTCACCGCTGTAATTGCCCTGCCCAGGGCATTGCCCTCCTGCCCCTGGGGGAAATTACTCATATCAATAAATTCCTTGCCTGCATAAAAGTTTGCGGCCAGATACTCTTCCAGCGCGGAATCCGCGATAACCTTAACCGGAACCTCCGGAACACTGTCCGAATACAATGCTTTGTCTACCTCTATTTCCTTTGCATTCTCGACTACGACTCTTTCTTCCAGGGTACCTGTCAGACTCGCTTTCTCAATACCTGCAATTTTCTCATCCATCAATTTCATATAATCCTCGGCAGGGTCTGTGACACTAAATGAGCCGGTAAAAATGGAATGACTGAGCTGATAGGGAATCTCCATAGAATAAGTTTTATTATAAGACAACTCCATACGGTCTATCTTATCCTTGTCATAATTTACAGAATAATTTCGGACACTGCCGTCAGCCATGATAAGGGGAAGTTTTTCAGGCAGATTCTTGATTCCTTCAATCTTATCATAAGTATCTTTCCCATATTCTTTTTGATAGGTGTATTCCGCAAAGTCCACCGGCAGTTTTCCAATAAAGTCGGCAGAGTTGACAAAATTGCTTAAAGTTGACATCTGTCTCTGTTCATCCAGAGCCACAACAAATATGCGGTATGTAGCTGGCGGGCGGCTGATTTCCTCCTGGAACTTCAAATCATTTTCCTTGTCAGGATCATTTTTATCATCGTCAGAATACACCTCATATGCCATCATATCGCGTGTTCCCTCCCCGGAATACCATTGAGGTTCCTTAACTTCACCTAAATCCCAGAAAGTGGAATTCACAGCATAGGACTCATCCCGCAATGTTTCTTTTATAACCAGATAAGAACTTGCACCCTGGACGGGCTCCCATGTTAGCTTCAGCTGTCCGTCTTCTGTCATGACCATATTAATCTGAGGTGCTGTCAGCTTTATATCCGGATGATTTACTTTCACAAGATAAATATAGGGCTTTTCCATTCTGGCCCCTGTCTCCATGTCATAATACTGTACCAAATACAAATTGTCATAAATTCCCCAGTTGCCGGCCCCAGACAGCGCATCCCCCGTAAGCTGGGTGTTTTTCGTGGATGCCAGCTCCTCCGAATATGCATCCGGCGAAATCTCAAGATTCATATCATCAAGATTAAAAGTAGACGGAGCAAGCTCATACTTCAGCTCATAATCCTTGTACAGAACAAAGGCATCTTCACCGATGAGATTTTCGGCTCCCCCTTTCATTGTATCTATCTCGCCCAATTTTAAGACTTCATCATCATTGATTGTGTAAACTTTATCCTGAAAAACATACTTATCTGAATCTTTATACTTATTTTTCAGTTCCCCGGCTGTCATTGAAGGAGAGTTATCCTGCAAGGCTTTCTTCCCCTTCTCACATCCTGTTAAACTCAGCACTGATATTAAAATAAATAACAGGCCCCACGTTATTCTTTTCATCATCCGGCCCTCCTTTTTGTCGTCTCCCATTATCTATTAACAATTGATTTCGTTTACTATTATATCACCAACATCCATTCTCTTCCAGTATTTTAAAGCCATGCATTCCTTGAACATTAATAGTTCAGGAAGCGTGCCTTATTGAAGGATTACACTATAAACAATACAGCCCCGGGTATTTCCCAGGGCTGTTAAATGTTCTCTCTCCAAAATTGATAAATCTAAATTAATATTTCCCAAGCTCCATACCATGGTTAAATGAGACTTCTGTATTCTTCTCATGGCTGTTTGAAGAAAGTGAAACTGTCTCAGAAAAGTTCGTGTTTTCTCTTAACTGGAACCTTCCCACCAGATTCTTCAGCATCTCCGCCTGTCCGCTTAATTCCTCACTCGCAGCGGCACTCTCCTCCGCTGTCGCGGAGTTGGTCTGAACAACCGCAGATATCTGCTCAACCCCCGCTGTAATCTGGGAGATAGCCTGTGACTGCTCCTCAGATGCCTTGGCAATCTCCTGAATGGTCTTATCTACTGTCTCAGACTTTGTCACGACTGTTTTCAGAGATTCCGCAGTATCAGAAGCATGTTTTGTTCCATTTTCAATGGCACTGATTGCACCTTCAATCAGTCCTGTGGTATTCTTTGCCGCCTCGGCACATTTCGCCGCAAGGCTGCGCACCTCATCTGCCACCACAGCAAATCCTTTTCCGGCTGCTCCTGCACGCGCCGCCTCCACTGCCGCGTTCAATGCAAGGATATTGGTCTGGAATGCGATGTCATCAATGGTCTTGATTATCTTGCCAATTTCAGCGGAAGTGCCCGCAATCTCGGTCATAGATGTCATCAGTATATCCATGTGCTTATTGCTTTCATCTATATCTTTTCCGGTTTCATCGGAGAGCTGGCTGGCAAGCACCGCATTTTTGGCATTCTCCTCAATCCTCTGTGAAATCTCAAGGAGGGTTGCTGAGAGTTCCTCCACGGAGCCTGCCTGCTCGGCTGCCCCCTGGCTGAGCGCCTGGGCACTGCTGGATACCTGCTCAGAGCCCATGGACACTTGATTAGACGCTGTATCAATCTCCATGAGAGTATGGCTCAGATTTTGATTAATCCCCTGCATGGCAAGCAGAATGCTGCGGTAATCGCCCACATACCTGTCCTCATATTTTGTTGCAAGGCGGAAATTTCCATCCGCCATCTCTCCCAGCATATATCCCACATCGGAGATAATAACCTGAAGGCTGTCTGACATTTCCCGGAAAGCCTTTGCAAGAATTCCAATTTCATCCTCAGAGCTTGCTTCCACCTTTATGTTCAAGTCGCCCTGAACAATCATTTCCGCAGCCTCCACAACGCCGTTAATCGGTTTCAGCATTTTTCTCAGCATAAAAATCACCATGACAATAATCAGCGCAAGAATAACAATAGCAAGGACAACCATCATAATGCACAGCCGGACAACAGACTTATTCAAATCAGCCTTTTCAATCACAGTGACTGACCACCATGTCTGTTCTCCTGCTTTAATCGGATAATAATATTTCACCAGTTCAACACCAGCATCTTTTGATACCATCTTAAATGCAGTTCCCGCCGCTTCCTTTTCGCTGAGCTCTTTGTATTTTTCCGCCCCCACTATGTCAGTGAGATTCTGTCCAATTTTGTCCGCTGACTGGCTGTGGTATACGATGGTTCCGTCGTTGGTGATAACTTCCGCAAACATGGTGGGGTATTCCTCGTTGGAGGAGTGCACTTTTGAAAAGTTATCTACGTTAATATCCACAAGAACCACCCCCTGGGTCTGGCTGTTATGGACAATTGGAAAAGCCGCAGAAACCATAGTAATACCATTCTCCACAAAAGGATTTGTAAAATAATTTTTCTGGGTCCCCGCCGCCTCTGAGTAATAGTTCTGTTTGCTGTACTCAGAGTGTTCACCATAGGTCTGTACGGAATCATTTTCCGCATTGCTTTTATCCACATAAATAGCATAATCTTTGAGTGTTTCTTCAAATGCATATGGCTCAAAGAAAGCACCGATTCCAAGAATATCAGGATTGTTTTTTACTGTTGACCATGCGTTATGTAGGATATAATTCTCCGCCTCCCCGCTCAGCGCATCAATATCCACACCATAAGCCTTGCTCTTTTCGGTCGCCCGCTGCTCTTTTGGAGGTGCTGCGAGCACTTTGTCGTACTCCTTGTAGGCAGTGCCCAGATAATCCTGAATATTCTGCGCAGCGCTGGTGGCCGTATCTATCATACCCTGTACAAGAATTCCATTCTCATTCGCTAAGCCTGAAAATTCACCATCAACTGTCGCCGCCATTTCCTTACTAACCGATAAGACGGATGAAACGATTAGCACAGCAAGTGAAACGATAAGAATAACCGCGATTGCCAGGGATGTCTTTGTGGCCAACTTCATTTTCTTGAGTTTCATAATTTTAACTCTCCTTTTATTTAATGTTTTTATTAATGCTTTTCTTCATTGAGTACGAGTCTATCCGAAATAATTCTTAATAAAAATACATGACATAAAAGACGGTGCCCTTTTTAACAGAAAGGTACACATATATAACAAGGGGATTACCTCTCTGATTTACAACAAAAGGTTTTAAATTGATTACAAAAATGGCTTAATTTTTGTTGAAATTTCTCGAATAATAAATTATACTATAAAAGTTAAATTGTACATAAATTATTTGCTACAAAGGTGTACCTTTTTAACAAATAATTATTTCCCGTAATAATTACCACCGCTCCCTGCCATAATAAATGCTGGGAGGTTTTTATTTATGAAAAATTTTTATGGATATATGCGTGTATCCTCAATGGACCAAAATATTGAAAGGCAGAAAAAAGAGCTTTTGCGCTGGGGTATTATAGAAAAAAACCTGTTTTGCGACAAATTGTCAGGGAAAGACTTCAACAGGCCGCAATATCAAAAGTTGAAACGTAAGCTCAAAGAGGGGGACGTTCTGGTGGTAAAAAGCATTGACCGCCTTGGCAGAAACTATGATGATATCCAGGAAGAATGGCGCCAGATTGTGAAAAACAAAAAAGCTGACATTGTAATCCTAGATATGCCTATTCTTGACACAAGAACAAACAAAGATTTAATTGGTACACTAATCTCTGATATTGTTTTACAGCTTCTCTCTTATGTTGCACAATCCGAACGCGAAAATATCAGACAACGGCAGGCGGAGGGAATTGCAATTGCAAAAGCGCAGGGACGGCATTTGGGGCGTTTCCCCACACCGATTCCCAATGAATTTTACCCAGTCTATGAAAAGTGGACACAGCACCTTTACACGCTGGAAACCGCAAGCCAGAAATTGGGTATCACGGTGAGTCAGTTCCGCACTATGATTAAAAAGCATAAAGCCCTATCAAAAAAAGAGCAAAAATAATTCTGCTCTTTTTTTAGGCTTATTTAAAAACATATTGAAGTAAGGAAATACCTCTCTCATTTGTGATAAGCGTGTCCCTGGATAATTCGGTAACTCCTGTATATCTGCTCAAGCAAGATGACTCTCATCAACTGGTGAGGAAACGTCATTTTTGAAAAACTCAGTGCATAGTCTGAACGTTCTATAACTTTCTTTCCAATTCCTATAGAACCTCCAATCACAAAGATAATATGGCTGACACCAGTTACAGCAAGCTGTCCTATCTTTTCAGCCAGTTCTTCAGATGAGAGCTGTTTCCCCTGTATCTCCAGTGTGATAACAAAAGCGTCATCCCGGATGTATTTCATAAGACGCTCAGCCTCTTTCTCTCTAATCCCATTTTCTACGCCTTCACTGGCCTGGTCGGGAGTTTTTTCATCCGCGACTTCAATCACTTCAAGCTTACAATACTTGCCCAGTCTCTTGCTGTACTCTGCAATGGCATCTTTCAGGTATTTTTCTTTTATCTTTCCTACCGTTAAAAGTGTAATTTTCATCTCTGTCCCTCTAGTTCTGCCCTTTCGCACCCTCATTTTGAAGATACTCTTCCACCAGTCCCACTGCATCTTCAATGCACTGGTCACAGCTGCACAGGGGCCGCTCTGCACCAACGCCTTTTAATTCACGGCAGATGATAGATTGATTCTTATCTTTAAACTTCTGGGCATAAGCCTTCACTTTCCTGTAAGTATCTGCTTTTGTAGACTGCCCCTTTTCTAAATCTCCCACACTGTTGTCAAGTCCGATGGCCATAAACATGCCGGTCACTGCACCGCACACCTCCATCATGCCCATTCCAAATCCAAATCCCTCTGAAATCCGAAACATTTCCTTCTCTGATACACCAAAATCCGGACAAAATGTACACGCCACCGCCTGACAACAATTATAGCCTTTTTTATGATACTCTAAAGCCTGCTCTTTCTTCGTCATATGAATATTCCTTTCTGTTGTATCTTCTACGATATAAAACAAATCTCCATCCCTGCAGCAATGGAAACAAGTCCTATACTGCAGATATGGAGAAATGATATTGCTTATTATACTATTTGTTGCGCAGATATTCGTCAATTCCCTTCGCGCCTGCTTTTCCTGCGCCCATGGCAAGAATTACGGTTGCCGCTCCTGTCACAGCATCTCCGCCCGCATATACGCCAATTTTTGAGGTCTGTCCATTTTCTTCCTCTGCGACGATGCATTTACGTTTGTTTACTTCCAGCCCTTTGGTTGTGGAAGAAATCAATGGGTTCGGTGAAGTTCCCAGAGACATGATAACAGTATCTACTTCTATCTCATATTCAGAACCTGGAATCTCAACAGGTCTTCTTCTTCCTGATGCATCCGGCTCACCCAGTTCCATCTTAACTACTCTCATACCTCTGACACTGCCGTTCTCATCCACAAGAATCTCTTTTGGATTTGTGAGGAGATCAAAGATAATACCTTCCTCTTTTGCATGATGTACTTCTTCCACTCTGGCAGGAAGCTCTTCTTCACTTCTTCTATATACAACATGTACTTCAGCGCCAAGTCTTAAAGCAGTTCTTGCCGCATCCATAGCTACGTTTCCACCGCCGACAACAGCAACTTTCCTGCCCGCTGCAAGAGGAGTATCATAGGAAGAATCAAAAGCTTTCATCAGGTTACTTCTTGTCAGATATTCATTTGCAGAGAATACACCGTTGGCATTTTCTCCCGGAATTCCCATAAACATAGGAAGACCTGCTCCTGAACCAATAAAGATAGCTTCAAAGCCTTCATCCTCAATCAGCTGGTCGATGGTAACTGATTTACCAATAACAACGTTGGTTTCAAATTTAACGCCTAATTCTTTTACTTTATCAATTTCCTTTGCCACAACTTTTTGCTTAGGAAGACGGAATTCAGGGATTCCATATACAAGCACACCGCCAAGTTCATGAAGTGCCTCAAAAACAGTTACGTCATATCCCATCTTTGCCAAATCGCCGGCACAGGTGAGTCCAGAAGGGCCTGAACCGATTACCGCTACTTTATGGCCATTCTTTTCCTTCGCACCTTCCGGTTTGATATCATGTGCTAAAGCGTAATCTCCCACGAATCTCTCAAGTTTACCGATAGATACCGGCTGTCCTTTGATTCCACGGATACATCTCTCTTCACACTGTGATTCCTGAGGGCATACACGTCCGCACACTGCCGGAAGTGCAGATGACTTGTTAATCACCTTGTAGGCAGCCTCAATGTCACCTTTTTTTACTTCCTTAATAAAATCAGGAATATTAATGGCCACTGGACATCCGCCAATACATTTTGCATTTTTACATTCAAGGCATCGTGTTGCTTCATCCATTGCCTCTTCCATATTATATCCCAAACAAACTTCTTCAAAGTTTTTTGCTCTCTCTGCCGGATCCTGCTCTCTCACAGGAACTTGTTTTAACATATCTGCCATTAGTTGTCACCTCCACAGACTCCGCAGCCACCATGGTGAGTGTCTCCTTCTTGTAATTTTAAGATTTCACGGCCTTCTTCCGTCTTATACATGCGGGTTCTAGTCATAGCCTGATCAAAATCAACAAGATGTCCGTCAAACTCTGGTCCGTCCACGCAGGCAAACTTCACTTCATCGCCAACCTGGAGGCGACAGGCTCCGCACATTCCAGTGCCGTCAACCATAATTGGGTTCATGCTGACAATTGTATGAAGATTTAATTTCTTTGTGAGCAGGCATACGAATTTCATCATAATCATCGGTCCGATAGCCACGCACACATCATAGTGCTTTCCTTCTTTTTGAATCAGGTCTTCTATCACAGTAGTAACCATTCCTGAACGTCCGTAGGAACCGTCATCTGTAGTCACATACAGATTGTCTGAAACAGACTCAAGCTCTTTTTCCAGAATCAGCATGTCCTTTGTCTTAGAGCCGACAATGACATCCGCTTTAATTCCCCGCTCATGAAGCCACTTCACCTGGGGATAAACTGGCGCTGCACCAACTCCGCCAGCTACAAATAACATTTTTTTGTTCTTTAATTCCTCGATATCCTCATGTACAAACTCAGATGGCTGTCCCAACGGGCCTACAAAATCACGGAAAGAATCTCCTTCTTTCAGCTCTGCCATCCTTGTTGTGGAAGCTCCCATAGCCTGAAATACAATGGTAATTGTTCCGGCTTCCCTATTGTAATCACAAATTGTAAGGGGAACACGTTCACCCTTATCATCAATCTTTACAATTATAAACTGTCCTGGTTCACAATGGCTGGCAACACGTGGTGCATGCACGTCCATAAGATAAATTTTGTCAGCCAGCTTTTCCGCTTTTAATATCTTATACATATTATTCCTCCTCGTAAAAAGTTACCCTTTTCTTATAATACGCCATAAATATTAGATTGGCAAGTATTCTTTTTGTGCAAAAAGCCACTTGATTTTTCCTAATTTGCCAGCTCCAGCACATAGTTTCTTTTTGTTACCTGGGTATATTTTCCTTGTTTATTTACAAGCACTGCACTGAACATAGTCTGCCCTGACGGCATGTCTATTGGACCCTCATAAAGAGTGGATAAATCCGTGGGCGCTGTCCCATCCATTGTATAATAAGCCGTATAACCTTCCGGCACATTAATTACAATCTGAGTTGCCGTATCATACTGCCCTGTTGAAGGTGTAACAGCGGGCGCATCTGCAACCGGAATGTCTATTTTGTAAACTTTAGTCACTGTCATGCTGGGAATCTTCTTTTTATTGAAGGAAACTGCTTTTATAGTCGTCTCGCCTTCCTTCAGAAGAATAGGCTCAGTGTATTCTGTGGAGGATTCATCCGGTTCAGACCCATCCACGGTATAGTAAATTGTTTTTCCTGAAGAACTTAAAGCCACTTCCTGGACCTCAGAATATGTATCTTCATCAAGGCTAAACTTAGGCTCCTCCGATACATAATCCTGTATCCCCTGCAAAACATTGTCGTCTTCGCAATCACTCAGAAGCTCCGATATCTTAGCAAGCTGCTTTGTGTCCACGTAAAAATGAATTGCAGCTTTATACAGTTCTATATTGGATGGCTGGGAGCTGATTGCAGCGATAAATACACTCTCCGCCGCATCCAAATCATCCTGCTGAATATATATCTTGGAAAGCCCGGTATATGCATCTGGTTTCTTTGCATTTTTAGAAACTGCTTTATTAAAATAAGTCTCTGCCGCCGTAAAATCCCCTGACTGTAAAGCCTGATTTCCTTTATTCATCTGTCCCGCATAGGAATTTTGATAGGCAACAAATCCAAACACTCCTGTCAGAATTACAAGGGATAACAAAATAATAAGTGCTCTCTGGCGGCGCCTTTTTATCATCCGTTTCTTTCTGGCTATCTGCTGTCTTTTCTTCTCCTCGGCTTCCGCCCGGTTCTGGCGCGCCGCAGCACTTCTGCGTGCCCGTATCTCATCCATCTCACCTTGACTTAGAACTCGGGTAGAATTGCTGTATTGCTGTTCTTCTCCTCTATGATATCTTCTTATGTCATCTGTCCTGATTGGTCTTGTGGCGTCTTCGATAGAGCCTTTCACTTCCCGTGCAAGGATATCTTCCAGAGGATTATAATCTGGTACAATCTGAACTTCCATATGGCATTCCGGGCAGTATAACATATCGTCCGGAATCATGGCACCACAATGTGTACACCTCATCTTCTTTCCTCCTATTTGCGTACAGTTTCCACGCAGTTATTCATCAGCATGGCTATTGTCATTGGTCCGACGCCTCCCGGAACAGGAGTAATCGCAAAGGCCCTGTCCGCCACGTCCATATAATCCACATCTCCGCAAAGTTTGCCGCTCTCGTCCCGATGCATACCCACATCAATGACGACAGCTCCTTCCTTTACATACTCAGAATTAATAAATCTCTTTTTCCCAATTGCGACAATTAAAATGTCAGCTCTTTTCGCAACACTTTTCAAATCTTTCGTACGTGAATGCGCTACAGTCACCGTACCGTTCTCCCTCAGCAGCAATGCCGCCATCGGCTTGCCCACAATATTGCTTCTGCCGATTATGACACACTCTTTTCCCTCAATCTCAATATCTGAACGCTTTAAAAGCTGAACAATTCCCGCAGGTGTGCAGGATACAAAACCTTTTTCCCCTATCCAGAGGCGGCCCACACTGTCCGGATGAAAACCATCTACATCTTTATCCGGAGAAATTGTGCGTATAATTTTGTCCTCATCTATATGTGCGGGCAGCGGCAGCTGCACCAGAATGCCATTGACACCTGAATCCTCATTGAGCTGTTTCACCAAATTCACAAGCTCCTCTTCGGTTGTTTCTTCCGGCAGCTCAAAGGCTTTGGATTCAATCCCAATATAGGCACACGCTTTCTTTTTATTGTTGACATAAACAGAAGATGCCGGGTCATTTCCCACCTGTACTACGGCAAGGCAAATGCTCACACCCGTCTCTTTTATCCTTGCCACTTCATCCCGCAGCTCATCCTTTATCTGTGTGGAAATTAATTTTCCATCTATACTCCGTATCATTTCACTGACCTCACCCTAAAATAATCCTGTTATTTTTCCATCTTCTGTCACATCAATATGATTTGCAGCGGGTACCTTCGGAAGCCCCGGCATCGTCATGATAGCTCCTGTGAGGACGACAACAAAACCCGCCCCCGCACTGGCATAGACTTCCCTGATGTGAATGTCAAAATTCTCAGGGCGGCCCAATTTACTGGCATCATCAGACAGTGAGTATTGATTTTTTGCCATGCAGACAGGAAAATGACCCAATCCCATTGCTTCTATTTTAGCAAGCTGTTTATCCGCAGTTGGTTCATATACAACACCACTTGCGCCATAAATCTCTTTTGCTATAGTTTCTATCTTTTCTTTCAATGACAGTTCATCCTTATACAGCGGATGGAAATGGCTTTCTTTCTTCTCCAATGTCTCAAGCACCTTTTCTGCCAGTTCAATGCCGCCTTCTCCGCCCTTTTCCCACACTTCTGAGAGCGCAAATTCACATCCCCGCTTCTCACAGAAGCTGCGGACAAACTCATGCTCAGCGGCAGTGTCAGTCACGAATGAATTCAATGTGACGACTACCGGGACATCATATTTCTGAAGATTCTCTATATGTTTTTCCAGATTCACAATGCCTTTTGCAAGTGCTTCCAGATTTTCTTCGCCTAAATCGCTTTTTGCAACCCCACCATTATACTTCAAAGCACGCACGGTTGCAACTAAAACTATGGCATCCGGTTTAAGTCCCGCTTTGCGGCATTTGATATCCAGGAATTTCTCCGCACCAAGATCTGCGCCAAAACCAGCCTCTGTAATGGTGATATCACTGATTTTCAGCGCCATTTTTGTTGCTCTCACACTGTTGCATCCGTGGGCAATATTGGCAAATGGTCCGCCGTGTATCAGAGCAGGTGTGTTCTCCAAAGTCTGTATAATATTGGGTTTCATTGCATCTTTTAAAAGTGCAGTCATCGCCCCCGTAGCCTGTAAATCCTCCGCTGTCACCGGATTACCGTCAAAATTATAGGCTGCTATAATTCTGCCAAGACGGGTCTTTAAATCAGCAAGGTCCTCCGCCAGACAGAGAATTGCCATGATTTCAGATGCAACCGTGATAACAAAGTGGTCTTCTCTCACCATTCCATCCATTTTATTTCCCAGCCCCACCACAATATTGCGCAGAGCCCTGTCATTCATATCCAGGCACCGTTTCCAGACAACCTGGCGCGGATCAATTCTCAGTGTATTTCCATGTTGTATGTGGTTATCCAGCAGTGCCGCAAGAAGGTTATTTGCAGAAGTAATAGCATGAAAATCACCTGTAAAATGCAGGTTTAAGTCTTCCATAGGAACGACCTGGGCATATCCGCCCCCCGCTGCTCCTCCCTTGATTCCAAAACAGGGGCCAAGAGATGGCTCTCTCAGGGCAATTACAGCCTTTTTATTTAATTTAACCATAGCCTGCCCCAGCCCTACAGTGGTTGTAGTCTTTCCTTCACCGGCAGGGGTCGGATTAATGGCCGTCACAAGAACAAGCTTTCCATTTTCACGGTCTTTTACTTTTTCCCATAAATCCTCAGACAGCTTCGCCTTATATTTTCCATAAAACTCAAGATTATCTTCCTCAATTCCGATACCGGCCGCCACCTCTTTTACCGGCAGCATTTTTGCCTCCTGGGCAATCTGAATATCCGTCTTCATACTATCTCCTCCCGCTGCTTATACTATTTTAGTAAGGTTGTGTTCTCAGTGACATGAACATTTCTTTATCTACACATTTTCTTCTATATATTGTTCAAATTCTTCTTTTGACATCAAAACCTTTCTGGGCTTGGTTCCCTCCTCCGGCCCCACCACGCCGGACTGTGCAAGCTGGTCCATAATGCGGGCCGCTCTGTTAAATCCAATTTTGAACATGCGCTGAAGCATACCGATGGATGCTTTATCTTTGTCAATAATCAACTGCCCTGCCTCCACAAAATAGGCATCCCTGGAGTCAGCCTCAGCAGAAGCTTCCTGGGACATCCCCGAGCCTCCTCCCATGTTGGCGCTGACATGCTCCTCCACTTCCTCGCTGTAAGAAGCGTTTCCATTATGCTGAATCAGATAATCCACCACCTGCTGGACTTCTTTATCCGAAACAAAGGAACCCTGCACCCTCACTGGTTTTGGATATCCTGTGGGATAAAACAGCATATCACCCTTGCCGAGCAGCTTCTCCGCACCATTCATATCAATAATTGTACGCGAATCCACCCCGGAAGATACGGAAAATGCAATTCTGGAAGGCATATTTGCTTTAATAAGCCCTGTGATAACATTGACAGAAGGTCTCTGTGTCGCAAGTATAAGGTGCAGGCCTGCCGCTCTTGCCAGCTGTGCCAGACGGCAAATTGCACCTTCCACCTCTCCCGGCGCCACCATCATCAAATCTGCCAGCTCGTCCACGATAATCACAATCTGTGGCATCTTTTTAGGAGCATCCTCCTCCGTTTTCATACGGCTTATTTTTTCATTGAAGCCTTTCAAATCTCTTACATTATATTCTGCAAATAATTTGTAGCGCTTTTCCATCTCGGCCACAGCCCAATTTAACGCCCCGGCTGCTTTTTTAGGATCTGTAACGACAGGAATCAAAAGATGTGGGATTCCATTGTAAACACTGAGCTCCACTACCTTTGGGTCCACCATAATCAGCTTCACATCCTCCGGACTTGCCTTGTACAAAATACTCATAATCAATGTGTTGATGCAGACTGACTTTCCTGAACCAGTGGCCCCGGCGACAAGGAGATGGGGCATTTTAGCAATATCTGCCACAACCACTTTGCCTGAAATATCTTTTCCCACTGCAAAGGATATGCCGGACTTGCTATTTTTAAATTCACCTGCTTCTAAAAGGTCTCTTAACATTACCGCTGTATTTTCACTGTTTGGAACCTCAATTCCCACAGCCGCTTTTCCCGGAATAGGCGCTTCTATTCTCAAATCAGTCACCGCCAGATTCAGCTTGATATCATCTGCCAGCCCAACAATTCGGCTCACCTTTACGCCCTGTTCAGGCTGAATTTCATATCTGGTTACAGAAGGACCGCAGCTTGCATTTGTCACATGTACCTGGACACCAAAATTCTGGAGGGTATGCTCCAGCTTCAATGCTGTTGCGCGGAGCTGTGCATCCGAATCCCCGCCCGTTTTTTTGCCTCTGTTTAACAGGGACATGGGTGGTATCTGGTAAGCTCGGATTGGCTGCTCACTCTGGCTCTTTATGGATTCCTCCACAAAGGCTGTCTCCTCGGCAATTGCATTGGTATTCTCTTTTGCCCTGGTCTTCCTTGAAGACTCAGCGGCCTTTACTTCTGCCTCTTCCGGCACAATTTCTTCCACGCCATCCTGTATTGGTTCAGCCCTGTTTATCACCAGTTCCTCAAAAGGAGACGGAATATTCTCCGGCTGCACCTCATCCACAGGAGGTGTCAGTTCCACCAGATCAGGTGATTTTCTCTGTGTCAGTGTTGTTGCAAATGAAACTCCTGATACTTTATTATCTTGTCTTCTCGCCTGCCTGGCAATCTTTTTATTTTCCTTTTCAAGCTGCCGTCCTGCGCGCTTCTGAGTCAGTTCTTCACTTTTCTTCCTGGCATCAGCATAAGCAGCTTTGCTCCTGCGGCTCAGCGGGGTGAGAAGAGATTTTTCTGTAATCAATATGACACAGATAATGGACAATATTACAATTACCACATATGTACCCGCTTTTCCGATTAAAGGGCATAGGAGCTTTACAATACACCCGCCCATAAATCCTCCGGCATTTCTATATTGGCTTGAATACTTATAATAAGATAACAATCCGGCTCCCGACTCATATGGTTTCATGACCAATTCAAAAAATGCTGTCAGGAGCAAAATGAAAAGGAACGCTGCCGCCGCTTTTATGTACGCATGTGTGCTGCCCTTATTAGAAATAAGAAAGGCAGCTACACCAAACAGGATAAAGGGCAGAGCATATGCCATCAATCCAAATAATCCAAACATAATAGATGAAACCGCTCCCCCTGCAATTCCACCCAGTCCAAAGTTACTGATTACCAGCAGAATACATACCGCCAGAGTTGCAAGTATCAGGATTTCTTCCCTTAAAACAGAGCCTTCGGCAGATTTCTTTTGTCTGCCCCCTGTACTTTTTTTCTTTTTTGTTGACTTTGCAGCCATAATACTTCCCCCTTGATATTTACACATACTTGTTTTAGTATATCATTTTTTCAAATACATGTCATCATGCTTTTTTTGTAACAGTCCAGACATACAGATATCTGAACTGTTCATTTTATTCTATATCTGAAGAGCCGCGCCTGGCCGGACTGTTTTCTATCATTTCATGCAGTTTGCCGAGTGCCTGGCTGATTCCGCCAACTTCATCTATAAGCCCCTCTTTTACAGCCTCGTCACCCTCCAGAAGTGTCCCCACATCTTTCACTAATTGAGTGGCATCCAGCATTAATTTTTCCAGACGTTCCTGGGTAATCCGGGAATGGTCTGCTATAAACTTTGTGATTCTGTCCTGAGTCCGCTCCATATTCCGGTAACTCTGAATGACGCCTATAAACATGCCGGAGGACCTCACCGGATGTACAATCATGGTGCCGCTGGGTACAATAAAGGAATAATCCGCCGACACCGCAAGCGGGCCCCCTATAGAATGGCTTCCGCCCAGTACAAGAGAAACTGTCGGTTTGCTTAAGGATGCTATCATTTCGGAGATAGCAAGGCCAGCCTCCACATCTCCGCCTAAAGTGTTGAGCAAGATTAAAATTCCCTCCACATCATCATTGTCCTCAGCTTCCGCCAGGCGGGGAATTATATGTTCATATTTGGTAGCCTTTACATTCCCCGAAGCAGCTTCATGCCCTTCTATCTCCCCGATAATTGTAATAAGCTGTATATTATGCTTTCCCCTCTCTTTTCCCAGGCGCAAAGTTCCCGTATCTTTTATCTCCTCATTTTCTGCAGTCTGCCTTTCCTGAATCTCTTCTCCCTGACTTTCATCCATATAATACTCCATATTCATTCCTCCTGCTTATGCAACTCTATCTTATTGAACTACGAATGTTCCATAAGGTAGATTTAATCTTTTAAATTCTAGTGTTTGAAGGAAAGCCCGGAATTATACCTTTTTTAGAGACAAAAGATGGTATGAATGTAAATTGTATACATCCATACCATCTGTTTTAAAGCAATGCCTGCTCAATATCTGCAATAATATCTTTTACATTTTCAATTCCCACACTGAGTCTGATTAAATCAGGCTGAACTCCGGCTTCCAGCAGTTCTTTTTCATTCATCTGACGGTGTGTGTGGCTGGCAGGGTGAAGCACACAGCCTCGCATCTGCCACATGTGTCACTATCGCAACTAATTTTAATTTGTCCATCATTTCAACGGCCGCATCTCTGCCTCCCTTTAAGCCAAAGGTTAAAACGCCGCAAGTTCCGGTGGGCATATATTTCTGTGCTAAATCATAATACTTATCTCCCGGAAGAGATGGGCAGGATACCCATGCTACCTTCTCGTGGCCTTGTAAATATTTGGCAACCTCAAGTGCATTCTCGCAATGGCGGGGCACGCGCAGGTGAAGGGTCTCAAGCCCTACATTCAGAAGAAATGCATTCTGAGGGGACTGGATTGAACCCAAATCTCTCATAAGCTGCGCTGTTGCTTTTGTAATATACGCACCTTTTCCAAATTTCTGTGTATATACGATTCCATGATAAGTCTCATCTGGTGTAGTCAGACCCGGGAACTTATCTCCATAAGCCTCCCAGTCAAAATTGCCGCTGTCCACAATCGCTCCGCCCACGCAAGTTGCATGGCCGTCCATATATTTTGTGGTAGAATGAGTCACAATATCTGCCCCCCACTCAAAGGGACGGCAGTTAATTGGAGTTGCAAACGTATTGTCTACAATAAACGGCACGCCGTGTTCATGCGCCGCCTTGGCAAATTTTTCAAAGTCAAGGACCACCAGAGCCGGATTGGCAATGGTCTCTCCGAAAACTGCCTTTGTGTTTTCCTGGAACGCAGCCTCCAGCTCTTCTGCTGTGCACTCTGGGTCCACAAATGTGGCAGCCACACCCATTTTCCTGATTGTGTGGGCATACAGGTTATATGTACCGCCATAAAGCGCCGATGCACACACAATGTGATCCCCGGCTTCCGCGATATTCATAATAGCATAGAAGTTAGCGGCCTGTCCGGAAGAGGTAAGCATAGCCGCAGCACCGCCCTCCAGGTCACAAATCTTTGCGGCAACCGCATCATTTGTAGGATTTTGCAGGCGGGTATAAAAGTAACCTGACTCCTCCAGTGCAAACAGACGTCCCATCTGCTCACTGCTTGTATATCTAAAAGTAGTGCTCTGACAAATAGGGAGAACTCTGGGTTCCCCATTTTCCGGCTCATAGCCTGACTGTATACACTTTGTCTCAATTCTGTAGCTGCTCATTCTCATTCCTCCTTATGCATATAAATTATCTTATGAATATAAATATCTCTTTTCCAGGCTGTGTACCATATCACCGTACAGCTCCCTGCATTCTTCTTTTCTGTCCGCTTCAATCAAACGTATACATGGGCTTAAATAATCCTGCCAGATTCCCGCATATATTTCAGCGGAGGACGCTTCCCGGTCTATCCGTTTTACAATAGTCGGCGCAACATTATAATATTCTTTTACCAGACCTTCTCCCTCTTTGGAGTTCAAAAGATACTCGTCCCTGTAGTCTCTGAGCACTGTCAATTCATAACAGTCATCTGGTTTGTCCATACTCTTACAGACAGCCGTGGTAATATAGCAGAACAATCCTTTTTTGAATCCGCCCTGTATATTCTGGCGGGTAGAATGTCCAATCTTGTTGTCCGGCATATTTTTATTCCAGAGCTCTACCAACTTTTCTGTAAATATTTTGGCTCTCTCACTGAAAATCTCTCCCATAAGAGGGACAAAATAAGAAACCATATTCATATTATTATCCAGCGCAGCTAAGTCTCTTTTTCTCTTAGAAGACACTTGTTCAAGCTGTTTGGCCACATAATCCGGCACATAAGAGGCGATTTCTTCTAATCGTTCATCAGATTCCTCGATAGCATTTTTAATTTCTTCCATGAGTTCGCTGTGCTTACTCTTCAGAAGATCCATATCAGATTCATAACTCTTTTTATGAAACTTCCCTGAATATCCTGCTGTTTCCTGAAACAGGGAAATCATCTCGGCCTGTAAATTTTTCTGATCCATCTTATCTCCTCTTCTGTAAAGAAATTTTATTCATCCCAGTTGTGGTAGACATCTTGTACATCATCATCCTCATCAAGTAAATCTAATGTCTTCTGAATATTCTTAATGTCCTCCTCACTGGTCAGCTCCACATGAGTCTGAGGAATCATAGTTACTTCGGCATTTGCCATTGTGATACCAGCCTCTTCCAATTTGAGACGGACTGTACTGAAATCTTCCGGTAAGGTAAGGATTTCATAGCTGTCCTCCGCCTCCACAAAATCTTCTGCTCCGGAATCCAAAGCCAGCAGCATCAGCTCGTCCCCATCCATGGAACATTCTTCTTTATCCACCAGAATCTGTCCTTTTTCATCAAACATAAAAGAAACACATCCCGGGGTTCCCACATTACCGCTTCCTTTGGTAAATGCATTCTTAACATTAGATGCAGTCCGGTTCTTATTGTCTGTCAGCGTCCTTACAATAATAGCTGTACCGTTGGGACCATATCCTTCATATGTAATATGCTCATAATTGTCCCCCGCACCTTCACCTGCAGCCTTTTTAATATTTCTGTCAATGGTATCGTTGGGCATATTGTTGGACTTTGCTTTTGCAATCACATCTCTCAGTCTGCTGTTATTATTAGGGTCCGGACCGCCGCCCTCCTTTACTGCAACTGCAAGCTCGCGTCCCAGCTTGGTGAAAATCTTGCCCTTTGCAGCATCATTTTTTTCTTTTTTATGCTTAATATTTGCAAATTTAGAATGTCCTGACATCTCTAATCTCCTCTTTATATTTTCTTAACGTACTTAATCATTAAACTCGCCATACAATTTTACCATTCTTTTGCCCAGATTTCAATTATTTCTTGCCAAGTCATACGATTCAGTGTAACAGTTCAGCCATGCACGTATATTGGAAGACAGAATACACAAACTTGTTTGTGACAGGCTATCTTCCAATATATGTATATGGCCAAATAGCAGCACTGACTTTACCTTATGTAGGAAGCTCCAGGCTTATCCTGATTGCATCGTTTACTTTCTTCATCATTCCACTGTCCACATGGCACACAAATTCTTTCAGCCTCTGTTTATCAATAGTTCGTATTTGTTCCAGCAAAATCACTGAATTTTTCACAATGTTGTACTTCTGTGCGCTGATTTCAATGTGGGTAGGAAGCTTTGCTTTGTTCATCCTTGATGTGATAGCCGCACAAATCACCGTAGGACTATGCTTATTTCCCACATCATTCTGAATAATCAGTACCGGGCGGAATGCCGCCCTGTTCAGACCCCACAACCGGACTTAAATCCGCGTAGTATATATCTCCTCTTTTAATTACCAAATTATCTCACACTCCGATTCTAAACTTTAAGCCCCGGCTCAGTTATGCATGATTGAACCGGACTAACTCTGTTATTACAATTGAGTATTCCCGCTTTTTTCGGATGTATGCGTCATTCTTCTATACTATCAGGATAAATATTCTACCTGTTCTATAACCTTTCCATTTTTCACGTAGACCCTGGGAATCCGCCTTCCCAGACAGCACACGAACTCATAATTAAACCGTCCGCATATATTGCTCAGTTCCTCCACAGAAATATGTTCATTTCCATCAACACCAATAAGCACAGCCTGGTCCATGTATCTTGCCTCCGGTATGTGAGTCACATCTACCATAAACTGGTCCATGCAGACACGCCCCAGTATCCTGGCCCGCTTTCCATGTATCAGTACATCAGCCTTATTAGAAAGCCCCCGGGAATAGCCGTCACCGTAGCCCACCGGTATGGTGGCTACTCTCATTTTCTTCGGTGTGACAAAAGTTCCGCCGTAACTGATTGATGTCCCAGCCTCCACTTCTTTGACAAAAGTGATATGACTGATTAATTCAAGTGACGGTCTTAAATTCACTTGCTCATGGCAGACCTCATCGAAGGGATACATCCCGTAGATGGAAATGCCAGCCCTCACCAGATTATGTTTCATATCCGGGAAATCAATGATTCCCGCACTGTTATTGCAATGATAATATGTAATATCTATCCCTTCACTTCTCAGGGCATTCTCCACCCATGCAAATTTTTCATGCTGTTCTATGGTATAGCTCTTATCTGTCTCATCCGCCTTCGCGAAATGAGTATAGGCACCCTCAAGCTTTACATTTGAAAGCCCGCTGATATCTTTGATGTCTTCTATCCCGCGGGAATCCGGAAAAAATCCAAGTCTTCCCATCCCGGTATCTATTTTTATATGGAAATGCGCTGTTTTCCCAAAGCGGACTGCAGCCTCAGACATAGCCTCGGCCATCTCTTTCATATAAACTGTTGCATGTATGCCAAGCTGAAGCATTTCTTCATACTGCTCAGGGAAAATACACCCCAATACTAAAACTGGTTTTTTAACACCTGCATTCTTGAGGGATACCGCCTCTTCAAAACTTGCTGTGGCATACCCCCATACATAATCTTTTTCTTCAAATATTTGAGCAATCGGGCCAGCCCCATGTCCATAGCCATCCATCTTGAGAACAGCAATGATTTGTGCCCCCTCCCCAATGTGGTTTTTCATCTGTTCCATGTTATGGGCAATTGCATCCAGATTAATTCTGGCATATACCCTGCTGTATTCTTTCATTCTGCCATATTCTCCTCTGTCTTTCTTATACAGGTTCCAATCCCTGTGATTAAATCTTCCGCCAGCGCGCTGTATGAGCCTTTTTCCTCTTTGGTTTCGTCTCCTCCGCAGGCATGAAGGTACACGCCGCAGACTGCCGCTTCATAGGACATCAAACCCTGAGCGAGCAGACCTGCAATCACACCCGCCAGCACATCCCCGGAACCTGCTTTTGCCATAGAGCTGTTTCCCGCAGTGTTAATAAAAATCTGTCTATCCCACTTTGATACCAGAGTACGTGCATCTTTCATGGCACAGACAACACCATGTTTATCTGTAAATTCTCTTACTTTTTCAAAACGCTTCTCCTGAAGTTCCTGTATGGAACACCCGAGCAATTCAGACATTTCTTTCATATGAGGAGTCAAAATCAGAGGGCGTTCCCGGCTTCCGAGAAGTTCTAGGTGGGAACTTAATATGTTCAGCCCGTCTGCATCAACGACACAGGGAACCTTTACCACTCTCATCACTTCCTCAACAAGGCTATCTGCAATGTCGTTTCTTCCCAGACCGCACCCTATGCAGACCACATCTGCCCATTGGAGAAGTTTATGGAGAGTCTCCTCGTCATATTCCGTATAGGTGGAAATAATTGCCTCAGGCAGAAGCTGCTGCAAAATGATTCTATTTTCCTCAGCCGTATAAATATGCACAAGCCCGGCACCTGTAATATAAGCCGATTTTGCACTTAAATATGCGGCACCTGACATCCCCTTGCTGCCTGTAATCATCAGTATCTTTCCATAGGTCCCTTTATGGGAATCAGGTTTTCTTGCCGGAATCAGTTTGGGCAGGTCCTCACGGTCAAAAGTGTAGCATACAGCCGGCTCTTTTTCAAAAATCTTCTTGCTGATGCCAATATCTGCTACGACTCGTTTCCCCGCATATATATGCCCCGGATACAGAATGCAGCCCAGCTTCTCACATTCAAAAGTCACTGTCAGCTCGGCTTTAAAAGAGACCCCCAGCACTTTCCCTGTAGCGGAACAAATGCCGGAAGGAATATCTACCGCTATTTTCTGTCCCGGCAGACGATTCATTTTTTCAATATTTTCCCGGTAAGCTCCTGAGACATCCCGGTTCAATCCAACCCCAAAAACGGCATCCACTACACTAGTATATTCCTGCCTGTTTATTGATGTTACTATGGACACACCACATTTTTCAGCGATTTTCAACTGTTCTCTGCAATCCGGACTCATGGAAGACTCACTGCCTATAAAAGCAGCCGTCACTTCATACCCCTTATCTTTTAACAGCCGGGCAACGGCAAAGCCGTCACCTCCGTTATTCCCAGAACCGCAGACTACGAACGTTCTGCTCAAATCTATCCCTTCACGTTCCATAACGTCAACCATTTTAAGAGCTGCCCGCTCCATCAGTACCATAGACAAAATACCAATCTCCTCGATTGTATATTTGTCAGCTTTCTGCATCCATTCTCCTGTAGGCAGATACCTCATATCCTCATCCTCCTGGGTTTGAATTGAAATAACAAGGATGCTGCATTCTGCAGCATCCCCATTTTGTTTATCTGTTATTCTACTTTTCCTGGTCGTAGCTGGTAATATTATAGGAAAGCTGCAATAAACTATCAGCCAGGTGCACACTTTCTACGATTATGTCATCCGGCAGAATCAAATCTGTATGTGCAAAATTCCAGATTCCCCGTATACCGCCGTCGACCAGCATGTCAGCCACCTCTTCTGCCTTTGACTTTGGAATTGTCAGGGCAGCAATCTCAATCTCGTTGCGTTTGATAAACATTTTCAGTTCATCCATTCTCCTGATAGGTATTCCACGTATAGTGACACCTTCCAGCCTTGGATTCACATCAAATATACCTTTTAATACAAAACCACTTCTCTCAAATCCCGTATAATTAGCAAGAGCCTGTCCAAGATTACCAGCACCTATGATTATAATGTTGTGTGTCCTGTTCAGTCCCAAAATCTTTCCTATCTCTGTATACAGGTACTTTACATTATACCCGTATCCCTGCTGTCCAAACCCCCCGAAATTATTTAAATCCTGACGAATCTGAGACGCTGTAACACGCATCTTTTTGCTCAAATCACTTGAAGAGATGCGCTCTACTCCCTCATCCAGCAATTCTCCCAAATATCTGTAATATCTTGGAAGTCTTCCAATTACCGCGCGTGATATCTCTCTATCTTCCACTGTTATTGTCCTCCAAACCTAGTCTAATTTTTATTATATAGAATAGAATGCCCAAAGTCAAACCTTTGTTACTTTTCTGTCATGCAAATTTTTCATAGAAATCATAGAAGAAAACTTTCAGTTGTATTTTATCTTATTTTCGTTATAATGGAATAGTACTAAATCTAGGAGGATTGTTATGATACTTGCATGTCATAATTTAAATAAATCTTTCGGCGACCAGCTTATTGTGCGGGACGGTTCTTTCCATATAGAGGACAGAGAGAAAGCCGCACTGGTTGGTGTAAATGGCGCCGGAAAATCTACGATACTAAAAATGATTATTAAAAGTGAACCCCTGGACAGCGGTGAGATTATACTGACCAGAGGCAAGACTCTGGGATATCTCGCCCAGCAGCAGAATCTTGGGGATAACCGCACTATTTATGAGGAAGTGAAAACCGCAAAAGCTCATATTATTGCACTGGAACAACAACTTCGCACCATCGAGAAAGAATTGAAATCCTTGAGCGGTGAAGAACTGCAGAGCAGGCTTGATACATACAACCGCCTGATGTCAGAATTTGAATCTCAAAACGGCTATGCCTACGAAAGTGAGCTGGTCGGTGTCTTAAAAGGGCTCGGGTTCCAGGAAGAGGACTTTGACAAGCAGACAGACACCCTCTCCGGAGGCCAGAAGACAAGAGTCTCTCTCGGCAAACTGCTTCTCACCAAACCAGATATTCTGCTTCTGGATGAGCCAACAAATCATCTGGACTTAAATTCCATCACATGGCTGGAAACTTATCTGATGAATTACCCAGGCGCCGTCCTCATTGTATCCCATGACAGGTTTTTCCTGAACAGAGTGGTCACAAAAGTGATTGAAATAGAAAATGGCTCCATGCACATGTATTCAGGCAATTATAAAGCTTACGCTGATAAAAAGCAGCAGCGCAGGGATACTATGATGAAAGAATATCTCAATCAGCAGAGAGAAATCAAGCACCAGGAAGCAGTCATTGAAAAACTGCGCCAGTTCAACAGGGAAAAGTCTATCCGCCGCGCGGAGAGCCGCGAAAAAATGTTAAATAAGATGACATTGGTGGACAAACCACAGGATGACCCAAGAGAAATTCATTTCTCACTTGAGCCATCTTTTATCAGCGGCAACGACGTTTTGAGCGTGGAGGAACTTTCAAAAAGTTTTGACAGTCAGATTTTATTTCAGGATGTCAGCTTTGAAATCAAGCGCGGTGAACATGTCGCTGTGATTGGCGATAATGGCACAGGAAAGACAACACTCCTGAAAATTTTGAACCAGGTACATCTGCCGGATGGCGGAAGTTTTACACTTGGCTCAAAGGTGAAAATTGGCTATTACGACCAGGAGCACCATGTATTGCATGACAGCAAGAATATATTTGATGAGATTTCCGATGATTACCCAGACCTGACCAATACCCAGATACGAAATACACTGGCTGCATTTCAATTTACCGGGGAAGACGTGTACAAGCGAATCGCAGATTTAAGCGGCGGCGAAAAGGGCCGGGTATCCCTCGCAAAGCTTATGCTCTCCGAGGCAAACTTTTTAATTCTGGATGAGCCCACAAACCATCTTGATATTACTTCCAAGGAAATCCTGGAAAAGGCTCTGAATGATTATACAGGCACTATTCTTTATGTGTCCCATGACCGTTATTTTATCAATCAGACGGCCACCCGGATTCTGGAACTTGTAAATCAGACTTTTGTGAATTACATCGGTAATTATGATTATTATCTTGAAAAGAAAGAAGAACTCACGGCTGTTTACGCTTCCGCTCCAGCGGAATCTCCCTCTTCAGACACCATCGGCAAAACGCAGACAGAAACCGCTGCCGACGGAAAATTAAGCTGGCAGCAACAGAAGGAATTGCAGGCGAAGGAGCGGAAACGCCAGAGTGATTTAAAGAAAACAGAGGAGCGCATCGCCCTTCTGGAAGATAGAAATGCTGAAATTGATGAGCTTATGACCCACGAAGATGTATATTCTAATTCCGTAAAATGTCAGGAACTGGCTTTAGAAAAAGCAAAAAATACAGAGGAACTTGAAACACTCTATGAAGAGTGGGAAGCATTAGCAGAATAAGGATGAGCAGGCAAAAATTTGCCTGCTCATCTGCTATTTATAATCGTTCTGCAATTGCTTTAATAAACCCTTCGCTGGAGAGCACTGTCGGATTTGGAATGGTGGTAATCAGCGCCAAATCTTTTGTCATGCTACCTGATTCAATGGTATCCAGGGTAGCTTTTTCCAGCCTGTCTGAAAATTCCATTAATTCCTGATTTCCGTCAAGTTCACCGCGCTTTCTTAAGGCCCCGCTCCATGCAAAAATCGTTGCTACAGAGTTCGTGGAAGTCTCCTCCCCTTTCAAGTGCTTGTAATAATGACGCTGAACAGTGCCATGTGCCGCCTCATATTCATAATATCCATCCGGTGATACCAGCACTGAGGTCATCATTGCGAGAGAGCCAAAAGCTGAGGATACCATATCACTCATTACATCCCCGTCATAATTTTTACACGCCCAGATATATCCTCCCTCTGACTTCATAACACGGGCAACCGCATCATCAATCAGGGTGTAGAAATACTCAATCCCAGCCGCCTTGAACTGTTCATCATATTCTTTATCATAAATATCCTGGAAAATATCTTTAAATGTATGGTCATATTTCTTTGAGATTGTATCTTTCGTTGCAAACCATAAATCCTGTTTTATATCCAGTGCATAGTTGAAGCAGCTTCTCGCAAAGCTCTCAATAGACTGGCTCACATTGTGCATTCCCTGCACAATTCCTGCCCCTGTAAAGTTATGCACAAGTTCCTTCGTCTGTGTTCCATCCTCCGCCGTGTAGACAAGCTCCACTTTCCCGGCTCCCGGTATTTTCATCTCAGAGCCTTTATAGACATCACCATATGCATGTCTCGCAATGGTAATCGGCTTTTTCCAGTTTTTTACACATGGCTCAATTCCTTTTACAACAATAGGAGCACGGAAAACTGTTCCATCGAGAATTGCACGGATTGTTCCATTGGGACTTTTCCACATTTCTTTCAAGTCATATTCATCCATGCGCGCCGCATTAGGAGTGATTGTTGCACATTTGACAGCCACCTTGTATTTCTTTGTAGCATTGGCAGAGTCTACTGTAATCTGATCATCTGTCTCATTTCTCTTCTCCAGGCCCAAATCATAATACTCCGTATTCAGTTCAATGTACGGCTCCAAAAGATTGTCTTTAATCATCTGCCAGAGAATTCTTGTCATCTCATCTCCGTCCATCTCAACAATAGGGGTGCTCATCTTAATCTTCTCCATTTTGTCCTCCTGTCTGCTCATATTCTTGTTTTTTTAGGTTTTGTATAACATGCATAATATGCTCGTTAGCCAGCTGTTCTGCGAGGTCTGCATCCTTGTCACGGATTGCACGCAGTATCTGTTTATGCTCACGTATGGATTTTCTGGCACGTTCCTCCGAATCTACGGAGGACCTCCGAGTCAGCTGAACATATTTATGGAAGTCTGTCAGTACATGGCTGAGAATTTTGCTGTTGGAGGCCTCATATAAAACTGAATGAAACTTTCCGTCAAGCTCTGCCACCTGGTCTGCACTGACACCGCTCTCTTTTTTAATATGAAATTCAGAAAGCAGTATAATTTCATCCAGCTCATCCAACTGCTGTGCCGTAATGTTTTCTGTGGCCCACCGGGCACACAGTCCTTCCAGCATGGAGCGGATAATATAAATATCCCCCACATCCTTTGTGGTAATGCCGGTCACATAGGCGCCTTTGTTGGGAACAATAGAAACCAGGCCTTCCAGCTCCAGCTGCCTGAGTGCCTCCCGCACAGGAGTCCGGCTCACTCCCAGTTCTTTTCCAATCGTATTTTCTCTGAGTTCATCGTGTTCCTTATATGTCCCATTCAAGATATTTTCTCGAATTCGCTGAAAAACACGGCCGCTCAGAGAATGGTCCTGATATTCTTCCATTTTATTCTTACTTCCTCCAAATTAAAGAGTAATATTTAATTTGCTGCATACATCATCTATTTTAGCAATTAATTCACCATCTGTCAAAACTGTAACACGGCCATCTTCATATTCTTTGTCCACCCACTCTTTAATTTCCTGGACAAGCTCTGAATTCTTATCTACCTGTTTTTCATCTGAAAGCTTATAGTATGCGTTAATCCAGTAAGCAATACCTGCAACTCCAGATGTGTTGGACACTGAAACAAGCGCCGGACGGTTCAGGAATTTGTCTGTATCAAATATATTATAAATCTCTTCATTTTTCAGCATACCATCCGCATGAATACCAGCTCTGGTTACATTAAAGTTTCTTCCCACAAATGGAGTTCTTGACGGAATGTGATATCCTATCTCTTTTTCATAATATTCCGCAAGTTCTGTAATCACAGTCGTATCCATGCCGTCCAGTGTGCCGCGCAGCTGTGCATATTCAAATACCATAGCCTCCAGAGGTGTATTTCCTGTGCGCTCTCCTATTCCAAACAAAGAACAGTTTACACCGGAAGAGCCATACAGCCACGCTGTAGTGGAATTATTGACCGCCTTATAGAAATCGTTATGTCCGTGGAACTCTATCAGTTCACTTGGAACACCGGCATGTGTCATAAGACCGTAGATGATTCCAGGAATTGATCTTGGAATTACTGCTCCCGGGAAGTTTACTCCATATCCCATTGTGTCACAGACACGGATTTTTACCGGAATCTGATATTCCTCCATCAGTTTCATCAGTTCCAGACAGAACGGAATAACAAAACCATATACATCGGCTCTTGTAATGTCTTCCAAGTGGCATCTTGGTTTTACACCTGTGTCCAGACATTCCCTTACCACAGACAAATAATGGTTCAACGCCTCTTTTCTTGTCATTTTCAGTTTGTAAAAAATATGGTAATCAGAGCAGCTTACAAGAATTCCTGTCTCTTTTAATCCAATTTCCTTTACCATCTCAAAGTCTTTTTTATTTGCTCTTATCCAGCTTGTAACTTCAGGGAATTCATAACCTCTCTCCATACATTTATAAACTGCATCCCTGTCCTTCTTGCTGTACAAGAAAAACTCACTCTGTTTAATCTTTCCCTTTGGTCCGCCCAGTTTATGTAAATAATCAAATATTGTTACAATCTGTTCTGTTGTGTAAGGAGCCCTTGACTGCTGTCCGTCACGAAAAGTGGTATCTGTAATCCAGATTTCATCCGGCATATTGTGAGGTACGATTCTGTCATTGAAAGCAATCTTCGGGATTTCATCATAGCGGAATAAATTCCGGAACACATTAGGTGTAGCCACATCCACAAGTGGATACATGTGCTCTTCCAGCTCCAATAAATTTGTATGTTCGTTTAAAAAGACTTTTCTGTTTTCCATATTTTCTCCTCTTTCATAATACATTTCCTATTTTAAAATTCATTATTTTCCAAGAATTATCTTCCTGTTTTTGCATTCGTGTATAATTGTATACAATTATACACTTTCTGTCAATACATTTTATAGAAAAAAGGAGATGGAAGGTCAGAGTTCCGCACCGAAGTGTGGTCTTTCTGACACCCATCTCCTTTTTGTATATATGGTGAATAAAGTTAATCTGGGATTAAATATGTCTTTTCCGATTACAGAATAATCCTTACTTTGAGTACACCCTCTATCCGGGCAATCTCTTCTTTTACGCTTTCTGCCACTTCTCCGTCCACATCAATCATCGTATAAGCATACTCCTTTTTGCTTTTATTAGCCAAAAGAGAGATATTCATACCCAATTTTGCGAGCAGAGATGTAAACTGACCTAACATGTTAGGAATATTGCAGTGCAGAATTGTAATTCTTGCGCCCTCTCCCTTTACTCCCATATCGCAGTCAGGATAGTTTACAGAATGTGTTATATTTCCGTTTTCCAGATAATCTATCACTTCTTTGACAGCCATCTTAGCACAGTTATCTTCTGATTCTTCTGTTGATGCTCCAAGGTGAGGAATTACAATGGCACCCTTTACTCCAACCATTTCATGGGTCGGGAAGTCTGTCACATAACACTTCACATTTCCAGATACAAGTGCATCCACCATATCTTCACCATTTACCAGAATATCTCTTGCAAAGTTCAGGATTACCACATTTTTTTTCATCAGGCTGATTGTGTCCTTGTTAATCATACCCTTTGTATCTTCCAGTGCCGGGACATGGATTGTAATATAATCGCATTCTTTGTAAATTTCATCCACTGTCTTTGCATGATGAATACATCCAGAAAGTCTCCACGCTGAATCCACAGAAACATATGGGTCATATCCATATACTTCCATTCCCAGGTCTGTGGCAGTATTAGCTACCATAACGCCAATCGCTCCCAGACCAATTACTCCCAGCTTTTTACCGTCCAGCTCGGTCCCTGCAAAAGCATTTTTCTTTTTCTCTGTTATTTTTGCAATGTCGCCCTCTTCCTCGTATTCCTGCACCCAGTTAATTCCGCCGATAATATCACGTGCAGCGAGAAGCATACCCGCGATAACAAGCTCTTTTACACCATTGGCGTTGGCTCCCGGGGTATTAAATACTACAATTCCTTTGTCAGCACATTTATCCAGAGGAATATTGTTGACTCCCGCACCTGCCCTGGCGATTGCTTTTAAATTAGGTCCAAATTCCATATCATGCATTCCGGCACTTCTGACCAGAATAGCATCCGCTTCTTCCGCATTTTCTGTCTTCACAAAATTCTCGTCAAACTTTTCTAATCCCACCTGAGCAATTGGATTCAGACAATTATATTTATACATTACAGGTTCTCCTCTTCAAACTTCTTCATAAATGCGACAAGTGCTTCCACACCTTCATAAGGCATAGCATTATAAATACTTGCACGCATACCGCCTACACTTCTGTGACCTTTCAGATTCTCGAACCCTGCAGCTTTTGCTTCTTTCACAAACTTTGCATCTAATTCCGCATCACCTGTGACAAAAGGTACATTCATAAGAGAACGGTCCTTGGGCTCAACAGTTCCTTTGAACATTTTACTCTGATCCAGAAAATCATATAACAGTTTTGCTTTCTTTTCATTGCGCTCCTGTATAACTTTCAGGCCGCCCATGTCTTTGAGCCATTTAAACACCTTGCCGCAGATGTAGATTCCATAAGCCGGAGGAGTATTGTAAAGAGATTTTTCGTCTGCATGTATTTTGTATGTAAGCATAGTAGGTGTGCCCGGCAGGACATCCTCAGTAATCAGGTCTTCCCGGATGATAACAAGAACTACACCGGCAGGGCCTATGTTTTTCTGTACGCCCCCGTAAATCACTCCATATTTACTTACATCCACAGGTTCTGACAGAAAGCAGGAGGACATATCAGCCACCAGAACTTTTCCTTTTGTGTTCGGCAGTTCTTTAAACTTCGTGCCATAAATTGTGTTATTCTCACAAATATGCACATAATCTGCATCCTCTGAAATTGGAAGGTCTGAGCAGTCTGGGATATAAGAGAAGGTCTTATCCTCGGAAGATGCAATCTTATTTGCTTTTCCATATTTTGACGCCTCGAGGTAAGCCTTCTTTGCCCACTGCCCTGTCACAATATAATCTGCCACTCTATTTTTCATTAAATTCATAGGAATCATAGCAAATTGCTGGGACGCTCCTCCCTGCAAAAACAGAACCTTATAATTGTCAGGAATATTCATCAGTTCCCTCAAATCCGCCTCTGCTGTCTCAATAATTTCTTCATAAGCCTTGGAGCGGTGACTCATTTCCATAACCGACATTCCCGTCCCGTTGTAATCTAACATCTCCTCTGCCGCTGCCTTTAATACTTCTTCCGGTAATACTGCCGGTCCTGCTGAAAAATTGTACACTCTACCCATTTCTAATCCTCCCTGGATTTTTCCTTTAAATCATTCTCGTCAAATACATCGCTGATTGCCGCTCCCGGTGCCACCATAGGCCACACTTTCTCGTCGCAGTCAATCTGGCAGTCAATTACCACCGGTTTGTTCAGTTTAAGGGCACTTGCAAAAGCTTGCTCAAACTCTTCCCTGGTAGATGCCCTAAGACCCACTGCGCCCATCGCTTCTGCCAGTTTTACAAAGTCAACCGAATCATTTAATATAGTAGCGGAATACCTCTTTTCATAGAAAAGATTCTGCCACTGGCGCACCATTCCAAGAACATGGTTGTTCACCACCACCTGAATAATCGGTATCTGATGTCTGACCGCTGTGGCAATTTCATTCATATTCATGCGGAAACATCCATCCCCCGCAATATTTACTACCAGTTTATCTGGGCAGCCTGTCTTTGCTCCAAGGGCCGCCCCCAAACCATAACCCATAGTTCCCAGACCTCCTGATGTAAGGAAGGTGCGGGGCTTTGTATATCGATAAAATTGTGCCGCCCACATCTGATGCTGTCCGACCTCTGTGACAATCAAAGCTTCCCCTTTTGTCTGTCTGTAAATCTCTTCCACTACAAAGGGGCCTGCCAGCACATCCATATGATAGCGCAGCGGATATTTCTCCTTGTATTCCTGTATCTGTTTCATCCACTGGGGATGAGACTGCTGGCTCAGTTTCTCGTTGACCCGTTTCAATGTCTCTTTGATATCTCCCGCAACTCCAGCGGTAATAATCACATTTTTGTTCATCTCAGCTACATCAATATCAAACTGCAATATTTTTGCATTCTTTGCAAATTTCTTTGCATTTCCGGTAACCCGGTCGCTGAACCGTGCGCCAAGTACGATCAGAAGATCACACTCACTGACCCCATAGTTGGAGGTCTTTGTTCCATGCATTCCCAGCATTCCGGTATATCTTTCGTCTGTGCCCGGAAATCCGCCCTTTCCCATCAGAGTGTCTGCGACAGGCGCATCCACCTTGTTTACAAACTCCAGCACTTCCTCACTGGCGTCTGAGAGGACTGCTCCTCCTCCCACAAAAATATATGGGCGTTTTGCCTTGTTTATCATAGAAACTGCCACATCAATCTCTTCTTTGGAGATTTTGGACACATCCGACACCACCGGCTCTATCTCCACTGCACTGTAATCTGTCTTGTGTTCTGTGATATCTTTGGGGATATCAATAAGAACCGGGCCAGGACGTCCTGTCTGCGCGATACGGAAAGCACTGCGGATTGTTTCTGCCAGATCCGCCACATCGTTTACAATATAATTGTGCTTTGTGATAGGCATTGTGATTCCCGTAATATCAATCTCCTGAAAACTGTCTTTTCCCAAAAGAGCCGCCCCCACATTGCAGGTAATCGCTACAACCGGAATCGAATCCATGTATGCCGTGGCAATCCCCGTCACCAGATTTGTTGCCCCCGGACCGCTGGTGGCAAAACACACGCCAACCTTTCCCGTCGCTCTCGCATATCCATCCGCCGCGTGGGATGCCCCCTGCTCATGTGAGGTCAGGATATGTCTGATTTCATGGCTATGTTTATATAAAGCATCGTATACATTTAAGATTGCACCGCCTGGAAATCCGAAAACAGTATCTACCCCCTGCTCTTTCAGACACTCAATAACAATCTCTGCTCCAGATATATGCATCATAAAACCTCCTAATTCTTCTTTGGAACTTCCAATATCGCGCCTCTGTTGCCAGATGTAACCATGGACGCATATCTTGCCAGATATCCAGTTGTGATCTCAGGTTCTCTCGGCTGCCATTTTGCTCTTCTTGCCTCCAGCTCTTCCTCTGAAAGATCCACCTCCAGCTTCAATTCCGGTATATTAATTTTAATGATATCTCCCTCTTCCACCAGTGCAATGGGACCGCCCACTGCCGCCTCAGGGGATACATGGCCGATAGATGCACCTCTGGATGCCCCGCTGAAACGTCCGTCTGTAATCAGCGCCACAGAATCTCCAAGACCATAACCTGCAATTGCGGAGGTAGGGTTCAGCATCTCCCGCATACCAGGTCCGCCTTTTGGCCCCTCATAGCGGATGACAATAACATCGCCCGGGTTAATCTTTCCTGTCTTAATCGCCTCTGTAGCGGCCTCGTCACTCTCGAAAATTCTGGCTGGGCCTTCATGCACCAACATTTCAGCAACCACTGCGGAACGCTTTACAACACTGCCGTCAGGGGCAAGATTTCCTTTGAGTACAGCAATACCGCCGGTCTCACTGTATGGATTCTCAATCGGACGAATGACATCCGGGTCTGTATTAACACAGCCTTCGATATTCTCTCCAACTGTTCTTCCTGTAACCGTCATACACTCTGTGTGCAGCAGCCCTTTTTTATTCAATTCATTCATAACCGCATGCACACCGCCGGCCTCATTCAAATCCTCAATGTAAGTGTGTCCTGCCGGAGCCAGATGGCACAGGTTAGGAGTCTTTTCACTGATTGAATTTGCAAAATCAATTTCAAAATCCATGCCAATCTCATGGGCAATTGCAGGAATATGCAGCATACTGTTTGTGGAGCATCCCAGTGCCATATCTACTGTCAGGGCATTTAAAATCGCCTCTTCTGTCATAATGTCTCTCGGACGGATATCTTTTCTGAACAGTTCCATAACCTGCATACCCGCATGTTTTGCGAGCTGTATTCTTGCAGAATAAACTGCCGGGATGGTGCCGTTTCCTTTTAATCCCATGCCCAGAGCTTCTGTCAGACAGTTCATACTGTTGGCAGTGTACATTCCAGAGCAGGAGCCGCAGGTAGGACATGCTTTATTTTCAAATTCATACAAATCTTCTTCAGAAATTGTTCCGGCTGCATAAGAACCTACCGCCTCAAACATACTGGAAAGGCTGGTTTTTCCGCCTTTCACACGTCCGGCAAGCATAGGGCCGCCGCTGACAAAAATAGTGGGTACATTAATTCTGGCCGCCGCCATTAAAAGTCCCGGCACATTCTTATCGCAGTTTGGAATCATAACCATAGCATCAAACTGGTGTGCCATGGCAAGCGCCTCTGTAGAGTCTGCAATCAAATCTCTTGTTACGAGGGAATATTTCATTCCGATGTGTCCCATCGCAATTCCGTCACAGACAGCAATTGCAGGAACCATAACCGGAGTTCCTCCCGCCATGGCAACACCCATTTTTACAGCCTCTGTAATTTTATCCAGATTTATATGTCCAGGTACAATTTCATTGTAGGAGCTGACGATACCTACAAGCGGCCTCTCCAGCTCTTCCTGTGTCATTCCCAATGCATTAAATAAAGAACGGTGAGGAGCCTGCTGCGCCCCTTTAGTCACTCTATCACTTCTCATATTAAATACCTCCTGCTTATCCTGCTCATACTTATTGAACTGCTAATGTCCAATAATGTAGCGAGGTTCTTTCTCCCTCTTGTTATGCGTGAATGTAAGAACAGATTCTGTCTCCCATCTCGCTTGTTCCGATTTGTGTATTTCCCTCAGACATAATATCTATTGTCCGGTATCCTTCTTTTAAAACCTGAGACACTGCGCGCTCAATTGCATCCGCTTCCTTATCCAAATCGAATGAAAAGCGCAGCATCATTGCCGCAGATAAAATAGTGGCAATCGGATTTGCAATTCCTTTTCCTGCAATATCCGGCGCAGAACCGCCGCTTGGCTCATAAAGACCAAATTTCGTGTCATTTAGGCTGGCGGAGGCAAGCATTCCAATAGAGCCTGTCACCATGCTGGCCTCATCAGATAAGATGTCTCCAAACATATTTTCTGTGAGTATCACATCAAACTGTGCCGGGTTCTTTACCAGCTGCATAGCACAGTTGTCCACCAGCATATGCTCCAATGTAACCTCCGGATAGCCGGCAGCCACCTCCTCCACTACTTTGCGCCAGAGTCTGGAGGAATCCAATACATTGGCCTTATCCACACTTGTTACCTTTTTCCGGCGTTTCATTGCAATGTCAAATCCTCTTTTTGCTATGCGCCGGATTTCATCTTCGTTGTATGTAAGCTGGTCATAGGCAGTCATCACACCATCCACTTCCAGAGTCTTGCGCTCTCCAAAGTAAAGCCCTCCGGTCAGCTCCCGCATAATCATCATGTCAAAACCATGCGCTATGATTTCTTCTTTTAAGGGACATGCATCCTTTAATTCATCATACAGCACTGCAGGCCGCAGGTTAGCGAACAGATTCAATTCTTTTCTGATTTTTAACAGCCCTGCCTCCGGTCTTTTTGACGGCTCAAGTTTATACCACGGTGACACTTTGGCATCTCCGCCTATAGAGCCCATCAATACCGCATCACTTTCCTTTGCAAGCCGGATTGTCTCATCGGTGAGAGGCTCTCCATTCACATCAATGGAAGCTCCTCCCATCAAAAGCTGCGTATAACAGCACTCATGCCCAAATAGTTCACTTGCTTTATCCAGAACTTTCATCGCCTCGGACACAATCTCCCGGGCCAATCCCATCCCCTTTAATCACTCCAATGTTCAGTTTCATGTGAATTACTTCCCTCCAATTAAATATAAGTTAAAAAATACTAAACTTTATCATAACGTATTTTCAGTCACATTTCAACCCTTTAACTCGTAAAAGTGCAACGCGTCAGAGTTCAAAAAAGGTATCCCAGAAGCTATAAACAGCTTGACGGATACCCTCTTTTTGCTATCAGCGGATGTCCATTTACTCCGCGTTTGGTTTTTCTATCTGTGCAATTGCAGATTTCTGCATTGGGATTCTGCAATTCTTGTTATTTCCAAACTCTACGATTACATCAGTGTCTGTAATGTCAATAATTACTCCGTAAAAACCGCTTGTTGTCAGTGCGGTATCACCAACTTCCATCGTAGAGAGCATTGCCTGAACCCTCTTCTGCTCTTTCTTCTGTGGGCGCATCAGCAAAAACCACATACCACCGATAATCACAGCATAAATCACAACAATACCGGCTGTTCCGCCAAAACCGCCTGCAGCTAATAAACCATTCATTTTGTTTCCTCCTAAATTCCTACTCTTTAAACAATAAGTTAACTATACACAAAGTTCCATAATTCTTCAAGTGTTTTTTATTACAATCCTGACATGCCCTCTAGTTTTCTTTTCTTATATGACTTATATTCCCCGTTCTCTATCGCCTCCCGGATTTCTTCCATCATTGTATTGTAGAAGTAAAGATTATGGAGAACACAGAGTCTCATGCCCAGCATTTCCTTCGCTTTCAGAAGGTGGCGGATGTACGCTCTGCTGTAGCTTCTGCACGCAGGACACTGACATCCCTCTTCTATGGGGCTCTCATCCAGCTCGTATCTGGCATTAAAAAGATTCAGCTTTCCATGATTCGTATACACATGGCCGTGTCTTCCATTTCTGGTAGGGTATACACAGTCAAAAAAGTCTACTCCCCGCTCCACAGCCTCAAGAATATTGGCAGGAGTTCCCACTCCCATCAGATAAGTCGGCTTTTCTGCCGGAAGGTGAGGCACGACTGCATCCAGAATGCGATACATTTCTTCATGGCTCTCCCCGACGGCAAGCCCGCCTATGGCATATCCTTCCATATCCATCTCTGAAATCTGTTTTGCATGTTCAATACGGATATCTTCATATATGCCGCCCTGGTTGATTGCAAAAAGCATCTGCTCTTTGTTAATTGTCTCCGGAAGGCTGTTCAGACGTTCCATCTCTGCTCTGCAGCGCCCAAGCCATCTGGTTGTTCTGTTCACAGAGTCTCTCATATAAACTCTGTCCGCCACACTGGAAGGACACTCATCAAAAGCCATGGCAATGGTGGAGGCAAGATTGGACTGAATCTGCATGCTTTCCTCAGGCCCCATAAAAATCTTCCGCCCGTCAACATGAGAGTGGAAATGTACGCCCTCCTCCTTGATTTTTCTCAAATCAGAGAGGGAAAATACCTGAAAGCCACCTGAATCAGTGAGTATTGGCTTGTCCCAGTTCATAAACTTATGAAGCCCGCCCAGTTTTTTTACAACCTCATCCCCCGGACGCACATGAAGATGGTAGGTGTTGGATAACTCCACCTGAGTTTTAATCATTTTCAAATCATCTGTAGAAACTGCACCTTTAATAGCCGCAGCGGTCCCCACATTCATAAAAACAGGAGTCTCAATGACTCCATGTACTGTATGAAGACGGCCTCGCTTTGCAAGACCGTCCTGTTTTAATAATTCATACATACTGCATATTCTCCTAATCCCAGTTCAATTCTCCTGTAAATCAATAATGTACAATTACCGGAGTTCCTACCGCAAGCATATTAAATAAAGCCTCAG
Source organism: Muricomes sp. (assembly GCA_049840515.1). Classification (GTDB taxonomy): domain Bacteria; phylum Bacillota; class Clostridia; order Lachnospirales; family Lachnospiraceae; genus Muricomes. The sequence continues at coordinate 100,432 of JASGKW010000013.1, forward strand.
CCTTGTCGTAAGGCATATTAACACAGCCGTGGGAGCCTACATCCGGAATCTGATTTAAGGAGCCCCCAAATGCCGACTGCCAGATGGCATCGTGGAATCCAATTCCAGTCCATGTAATGCGCATCCAAAAAGTAACATGAGTCTCATACTCAGGTTTTCCTGTTTCAGGCTTAATATCCCCCACAAGTATTTTGTCTCTCTGGGTTTCCAGAATATCAAATACACCTTCCGGAGTTATCTTTTCCGGGATAGGCTCTCCTGTAACCACATCGGTTTCCAGTGCAACCGCACCATCTACAATATACCACATATGCTGGGCCGACAAATCTACCTCCGCATAGGTGTTGCCCCAGTCCTGTGGTCCGTGCACTGCAGCCGTCTGATAATAAGCCGGCTCCTTTGACACCGTTTCTCCAGCTTTAATACTGTTTATCAGTGCTTCAAATTCTTTATCCTCATCAATAGACCATCCGTAAGTACCGCCGGAAACTTCCGCCACTTTTCCCGTGGGCGTGGTTATCGTTCTCGTGGTTGCCACGGTATCGTATTTATCACCGAAAGCCGTAAGCCATGCTTTAACAGCATCCTCATGGAAGGTCACATTCATATTATCATCCACAGAAAGCCATGTGGAAATCAGTGCCTTGTCGACAACCTCCGGCTGTGTCATTGTGTATGTAATACTTGCTTTAACATAGTTATTCATTGTATCACATGCCTTTTTTACTTCCTCAGATTTAGAAGTGTATTTTGGCATTGAATAACATTTTTCTTTCTCCATATTCAGTTCAGATTTAAATTCTGAAATGTACTGATGCACTTTTTTATTCAGTGCATCCATATCCACTGCCGTTCCAATCACTTCCGGTTCAATCACATACTTTTCACCATCAAATTTAGGAGCCGCGGACTTGGCAGGTATCTGCTCTGCATTCACTGCCTGAAGACTCTGAATCTTGCCGTCCAGCGCAGACTGGTCATAGGATACCTCCACAGTCACTTTGGAAGATTTTTCAGCAAAAAAAGATACTGGCCACAAAAATCCATTCTGTTTGCCAAGTGCTTTCTTTATGCTGTCATTTTCTTTATATGCCAGTGAGATGTCACTGCCTTCAATTGTGTCAGATTTGTTATCCTTTTCTAAAACAGTCAGTTTATAACCCTTCACCTGCCCCTTAAAAAAGGTTTCCACATCAGCAGCCGATTTGCCTGAAAAGTCATGGCCATTTATCTTTGTATTCAGGAGAAAATGATTTGCAAAAAATACGCTTCCCCCAACGTATACAAGGACAAGAACAGCCACAATACATGCAGGAATAATCCACAACTTTTTCATGCTTTTCCCTCTCCTGCGCCTGGGTTTTTTATTTTTCATCTTTGGTTCTTCTTCCTCAAAAATATCCTCAATGTCCTCTTCATCTGTCTCATTCTCAGGTGCCTTTTGCGCTTGTGTTTCTTCTATTTTAATCTCCGGTATAACCTGGGTGCGAGCCTCCGAAATATCGGAACTCTGCTCCTCAGCGTCATCTTCATCAAAGAAGTAAGATTCATCTTCATCGTCAAGAAAGTAATCTTCGTCGTCTTCAGACAGTTCATCGTCCATGAAGTTCTCATCTGCATCATCAAGATAGTAATCTTCATCTGTTTCTTTATCTTTTGAGTTGAAAACATCCGATTCCTTTATGTTTCTTTCGCTCATTTAGTATTGTTCCCTCTTCTCTTTTCAATATCTAGCCCCTATTATAGTATGAAATATTTAAAATGTACAGCAAAAATCTAACAATTTAAGGAAATTTAAAGATTGCACGTTTATATAACTTCTTATATAATAAGTCTATGTGTAAAAAGAAAGGAGTATTTCTATGAGCGGTTCAACATTTGGTAAATTATTTCGCGTAACAACCTGGGGAGAGTCTCACGGCCCGGCTATAGGTGCTGTGGTTGACGGCTGTCCTGCAGGTCTGCCCCTCTGCAAGGAGGATATACAAAAATTTTTAAACAGGAGAAAACCTGGTCAGAGTCAATATACAACAAAAAGGAAAGAGCCTGATCTTGTTGAAATTTTATCCGGCGTATTTGAAGGAAAAACTACAGGTGCTCCAATCTCTCTTATCGTCCGCAACTATGATCAGAGATCCAAAGATTATGGCAATCTGGCAACCACTTACCGTCCCGGACATGCTGACTATACCTTTGCAGGGAAGTACGGCATCCGCGATTACCGGGGAGGCGGCCGTTCTTCCGGCCGGGAGACTATTGCGCGGGTAGCTGCGGGAGCTATTGCTTCCTTATTATTAAAAGAAATGGGAATTGAATTAACTGCCTACACAAAGTCAGTCGGTCCGGTTGTGATTTCTCCCAAAGACTATCATTTTTCAGAGATTACAGAGAACAGCCTGGCCATGCCGAACAATGAGGCGGCGGAAAAAGCAGCAGCTTATCTGGATACTCTGATTAAAGATTTGAATTCCTGCGGCGGAACCATAGAGTGTATAGTAACAGGACTTCCCGTTGGACTGGGAGAACCTGTATTTGATAAACTGGACGCCAGCCTGGCAAAAGCTGTCATGTCTGTCGGAGCTGTAAAAGCTGTAGAAATCGGGGATGGAACAAAAGTTATCGCTTCCACCGGTATCCAGAATAATGACCCCTTCTGTATTGCGGACGGCAAAGTCACCAAAAAGACAAACCACTCCGGGGGTACTCTGGGCGGAATGAGCGACGGGGCTCCGCTTTTGGTCCGAGCTTCTGTCAAACCCACCGCTTCTATCGCTCAGGTTCAGAACACCGTAACAGAGTCCGGCGAAGAGGTAGAACTTTCCATCCACGGGCGCCATGACCCCATCATCGTGCCACGGGCAGTGGTTGTTGTAGAATCTATGACCGCTCTCACGCTGGCAGACCTCCTTCTGGAAAACATGACCAGCAGGCTGGACAAAATAAAAGATTTTTACAATGGAGGAAACTAATGTCCAATAAGCTAATTGATATTGTAAACATAACAAAGTCCTTTGATGAAAATGTGGTTTTGGATCAATTGAATCTTTATATCCGTGAAAATGAATTTCTTACCCTTCTCGGCCCAAGCGGCTGCGGTAAGACAACTCTGCTCCGGATTCTCGGCGGCTTTGAGCTGCCGGATTCCGGAGATATTATTTTTGACGGCAAAAATATTAACAATCTGCCCCCTAACCGCCGGCAGTTAAACACAGTATTTCAGAAATACGCGCTTTTTTCCCATATGTCCATTGCAGATAACATTGCATTTGGCCTGAAAATCAAGGGAAAAACAAAGGGTTATATTCAAGATAAAATTCGCTACGCCCTGAAACTTGTAAATCTGGAAGGTTACGAGAACCGTACTCCGGATTCTTTGAGCGGCGGTCAGCAGCAGCGTATTGCCATCGCCCGCGCTATTGTCAATGAGCCAAAGGTTCTCCTCCTGGATGAACCTCTCGGCGCCCTTGATTTAAAACTGCGCCAGGACATGCAGTATGAGCTGATACGGCTGAAAAACGAGCTTGGTATCACTTTTGTCTATGTTACCCATGACCAGGAGGAAGCTCTCACCATGTCAGATACCATTGTAGTTATGAATCAGGGGTATATCCAGCAGATTGGAACCCCGGAGGACATCTATAATGAACCGCAGAATGCCTTTGTTGCCGATTTTATCGGTGACAGCAATATTCTTCCCGCAACTATGGTGGAAGATAAAGTTGTAAAAATGCTGGGTGGCGTGTGGCAGTGTGTTGATGTGGGCTTTGGAAAAAACAAGCCTGTGGACGCTGTTATCCGCCCTGAAGATATTGATTTGGTAAAGCCGGAGGAAGGAATCATTGAGGGTGTGGTTACTCACCTGATTTTCAAAGGGGTGCACTATGAGATGGAAGTTCTGGCAAATAATTATGAACTGCTTGTACACAGCACAGATATGTTTCCTGTAGGAACTGAAGTTGGTATTAAAGTAGATCCATTTGACATTCAAATTATGCAAAAGCCGGAATCAGAGGACGAGGAGGCCGCCGGAGTTGAAGAGTAGAAAATTATTGACCGGTCCATACATGTTTTGGGCAGTGTCCTTTATTATCATTCCTCTTCTCATGATTGTCTACTATGGACTGACAAACAGAGAAGGAAATTTCACATTTCACAATCTTGCACAGATTACAACGCCTGAAAATTTAAAAGCTCTGGGGCTTGCTCTTCTGCTTTCTTTTATCAGCACGTTAATCTGTGTTATTCTTGCATACCCTCTGGCTATGATTCTCTCGGAAAAGAATGTAAACCAGAGCAGTTTTATTGTGCTGATTTTTATTCTTCCTATGTGGATGAACTCCCTTCTGCGCACCCTGGCATGGCAGAACCTTCTTGAGAAAAATGGGATTATCAACCTTGTTCTGGGATTTTTCCACCTCCCCGCGCAGACCTTGATAAACACACCCTATGCCATTGTCCTTGGTATGGTATATAACTTTCTTCCTTTCATGGTACTGCCTATTTATAATGTGCTTTCTAAGATTGACAAGGATGTCATTTCTGCCGCCCGGGATTTGGGTGCAAGCAGTACACAAACTTTCCTGAGGATTATTATGCCTCTGAGTATCCCCGGAGTTATCAGTGGAATCACTATGGTATTTGTACCTTCACTGACCACCTTCGTAATCTCTGATTTACTTGGCGGAAGCAAGATACTTTTGATTGGAAATGTCATCGAACAGGAATTCAAACAGGGAAGCAACTGGAATGTAGGCTCCGGTCTTTCTCTTGTTTTGATGATATTTATTATTGCAAGTATGGCATTAATTGCCAAATACGATAAAAATGGGGAGGGAACTGCATTTTGATTAAAAACACTGCAAAACGGTTTTATCTGATTTTAATATTCATTCTGCTTTATGCCCCCATCATCACACTGGTCATCCTGTCCTTTAACAAATCCAAAACCCGGGCAAAATGGGGCGGTTTCACAGGACAATGGTATATTACCCTTTTCCAGGACCAGTATATCATGAATGCCCTCTACACCACATTGATTATCGCACTTGTATCTGCTCTGATTGCGACAGTCATCGGAACTGCCGCTGCTATCGGTATTCAGGCAATGAAACCAAAATTCCGCACACTCACTATGGGCGTTACCAACATCCCCATGCTGAATGCAGATATTGTAACTGGAATTTCTCTTATGCTTTTATTCATTGCTTTCCATTTTTCATTGGGGTTCAAAACCATTTTACTGGCACATATAACATTTAATATTCCTTATGTGATTTTAAGTGTCATGCCCAAGCTGAAACAGACAAGCAAGAGCACCTTTGAAGCCGCATTGGATTTAGGGGCCTCCCCCGTCTATGCTTTTTTTAAGGTTGTATTTCCTGACATCATGCCTGGTGTATTCTCAGGATTCTTACTTGCCTTCACCATGTCTCTGGATGACTTTGTCATCACACATTTTACCAAGGGACCGGGGGTCGACACACTGTCCACAAAAATATACAGTGAGGTAAGAAAAGGGATTAAACCGGAGATGTACGCTCTCTCCACTATTATGTTTATCACAATGCTTGTACTGCTGATGCTGGTAAATGCTGCTCCCGAAAAGAAAGAATCTGTTTCTGCCAAGCGCACGGAAATTAAGAGAAAGCACAAGGTCTCCCGGTTTGTTGTCCGGAAACTGATACCTGCCGCAATTGTAATCACCATCACTGCGGGCGGGTTCTTCTATGGCTCCAAGAGCAGCACCGCGGGAAATAATCAGGTTATCGTCTATAACTGGGGTGAATATATAAATCCTGACGTGCTGACCAAATTTGAGGAAGAAACCGGCATTCATGTGGTTTATGAGGAATACGAGACAAACGAGATTATGTATCCGAAAATTCAGTCCGGAGCTATCGCATATGATGTAGTCTGCCCCTCTGACTACATGATTCAAAGAATGATTGAAAATAATCTGCTTGCAGAAATCAACTTTGACAATGTGCCAAACATCAAATATATTGACAGCACCTATTTAGAGCAGGCGCGCCAGTTTGACCCGCAAAATAAATATTCTGTCCCTTATCTGTTTGGAACTGTAGGAATTTTGTACAATAAAACAATGGTGCATGAGCCTGTGGACAGCTGGGGAATCCTTTGGGATGAGACCTATAAGGGCAATATTCTTATGCAGGACAGCGTCCGGGATGCCTTTGGAATTACTTTGAAGTATCTTGGATATTCCCTGAATTCCACAGACCTGGATGAATTAGAAGAAGCAAAAAAGATGCTGATAAAACAAAAACCACTTGTACAGGCCTATGTTATCGACCAGGTTCGTGACAAAATGATTGGAAACGAGGCTGCTATCGGTGTTATTTATTCCGGTGAGGCGCTTTATACGCAGACAGAAAATCCTAACCTGGAATATGTCATTCCAAAAGAAGGCTCTAATCTCTGGATTGATTCATGGGCCATCCCCAAGAATGCAAAACATAAAGAAAATGCGGAGGCTTTTATCAACTTCCTCTGCCGCCCGGATATTGCGAAAATGAATTATGATTACACCACCTACTCCATTCCAAACTCCGAAGGGCGAAAGCTGATAGAGGACGACTGGCTTAGAAATAATAAGATTACATTCCCCGACCCGGAAGATTTAGCACAATGTGAGACATTTAAATTCCTCGGGGATGACAATGATGAACTATATAACCGTCTCTGGCGGGAAGTGAAATCAAAATAGCAAAATTTTGTTATACAAAAAGAGGGATGCTCCTGCACAATCAGCATCAGCTGGCTGTGCAGGAGCACCCCTCTTTAAACATGTTTTCTTATATTGCAGATATTTCCTTTACACATGGAAACAGCCGCCTCCGATAAATTCTCTCAAAAGTGAATTAGTTGGTATGGGGTCACTTCCAATTCCTACAAAGTAATCAAAAAACTTCAGCAGCCTTTTTGCCTCCGCATATTCAGGGCAGTCTTTTCCCATTCCAAACAAAAGAGGTTCCACATATTGTTTCAATACCGCCAGCTCATACAATAAAGAAGAATTGAACATGACATCCGCCTCCTCCTGATAAGGAAAGATATTCTGTTCCTCCCCTCTTCTCACGGACGGCCACATGGCAATGGTATTTTGTGCCGATGTTCCCCTTGTTCTCGCATCCCTCACGATGCGGCGTATCAGTCTTCCGTCTGTGGATGGAATCCTGTTATGCTCATCAATATTAAGCTGAGTCAGGGCACTGATGTATATTTTAAACTGGTTATCAGGATTTAAAGATTCTGTCAGACCGGGGTTCAGACAGTGGATTCCCTCAATTACAAGAATATCCTGCTCTCCGAGTTTCTTTGGTTTTGTATCATATTCCCTTTTTCCGGTTTTAAAATTAAATATGGGCAGATAAACTTCTTTGCCGGCAAGAAGGTCCTGCATATCATCATTGAACTTCTGAACATCAATTGCTTCCAGACACTCAAAATTGTAGTTTCCATTCTCGTCCTTTGGAGTATTCTCTCTCTCCACAAAATAATTGTCCACAGCGATAGGCTGGGGCTGCATGCCATTGACCCTAAGCTGCACAGACAACCGGTGTGAGAATGTGGTTTTCCCTGAGGAGGACGGACCTGCAATCAGTACAAACTTTACGTTCTGCTTTTCCGCTATCCGTTTGGCAATTTCACCAATCTGTCTTTCCTGATGTGCCTCCTGAACCAGTACAATCTCACTCATATCCTGCTGTGTCACCATATCATTCAGTGCTCCGACAGTATCAATCCCCTGCAAATCTCCCCATTGAATTGACCGCTTCAGTACTTGGAATAATTTAGGTCTTGGTTCAAATGCTCCTATCGTCTCAGGCTCTTTCACTGTTGGCAGTTGTAAAATAAATCCCTCGTCATACAGATGAAGTCCATAATATTTCAGATAACCTGAATCCGGCACCATATATCCATAATAATAATCTTCAAATTCATTCATTTTATAGATATTCACCATGGATACACGTCTGTACTCAAAAAGCCTCTCTTTATCGTACATCCCATGCTTTCGGAAAAGTTCCACGGCTTCACTTGTGTGGATAGAACGCTTTTCGATAGGTATTTTTTCGTCCGACAGCTTTTTCATGCGTGCATTTACCAGATCCAGAAAATCCTGATCCAGCTTTATATCACCCTCAACAGTACAGTAATAACCTTTGCTCACAGAAAAATGAATCCTGACTCTCTCCACTTTATCATGGCCGCCCACATCGTGTACGGCTTTTACAAGCATGAAGCACATACTCCGCCTGTAAGTCTCATATCCGATAGCATCCCCTGTTGTAATAAATTGCAGTTCGCAGTCCATCCCCAGAGTCTTATCCAATTCCTGCAAATGAAATTTATTCACAAAAACTAATACTATCTGATGTGCATATTTTTCCTGAAAATCTTCTGCTATTTTATGGTAAGTAACTCCAGAGGGATACTCTCTTGTCTCATTTCCTATTTGAACTGTGTAAGTTTTTTCTCCCATAGTTTCCCTTTCTTAAATAATTTGAAATGGATGGAACACCGGAAGCTGCCACTATCTTTAGTTCCGGAAGTTTTTTCTCCAGAAATACTTTCATATCCTCCATGAAAATGTATTCTGTCCCGTAATGTCCCGCATCAATCACTGAAAGCCCCCGCTCCACTGCATCCAGCCCGTCATGATGTCCAATGTCCCCTGTGACCAGAACATCTGCACCTTTTTCCAGCGCCGGAGCTATGGCACTCTTTCCCGAGCCCGGTGAAACTGCCAGAATGTGAATCTTATTCTCCAGATTTCCAAACACTTTTACTGAATTTAATTTTAGTTTATTCTTTACATATTCACAACATTCCTTCAGGGTCATATCCTCTTTCAGAATGCCAATACGGCCGATTCCCCGGGCTTGTCCCTCATCTTCCAATGTGATATCCAGAACTTCGCTTTCATTTAGTTCCAAAACCTCCCCCGAGAGTTCGCCCAGACCAAAAACATCATAGTTGGTATGCATGGCATAATAAGAAATATCACTCTGCAGCAGCTTCACAATTCTTCTGCCTACAAAATCCTCATCTGTCACACTTTTCAGCGGTGAAAAAATCAATGGATGATGAGTGATTAACATGTAAGCTCCGCTGCTTTTGCCTGACAAATGACCTGTTCTGTGGCATCCAGTGCCAGATAGATACAATGTACTTCCTTCTCACTGCGCCCCGCCAGAAGCCCTACGTTGTCGAACCCCAGCGCACCCCACTTAGGGTATGTGTCTTCTATCACTTTTATAATTTCCTTACAAAGCATAATATTCCAACCCCTTTTCTGTGGCTTTCAAGTCTTTCTCAAGCTCTTTTATCCTTTGTTTTGCGCGAACACTGTCTCTTCGTTTCAAATCCTCCAGTATAGCTGATTTCAAAGCCTTTTCCCACTCCAGATATTCTTTTAGTACGGGGTGCTTTCTCCGCAGCAGATATTTCCCATATTGTATCTCTGTGTCTGTCCAGATATCTTCTGATTTTTTTTCAGAGACCGCCTTCTCTGTAAGTTCCACTTTTGTGTTATGTATCCCTGACTGAGGAGGCTGCACTTTCATCATAGGATAAAATTTTCCTTCATCAAAAACCATATCCTCTTCTATAAACAAAAAACCTTCCTGTAAAAGAAAGGTTCTGACTTTTGCGATTTCCGACTGCGGCTGCAAAATACATTCTTTCAGGCTTATTGTCACATTCCAGTCTTTTTTTAAAATTTTCATAACGAGCATCCCGCCCATCCCGGCGATGATTGCTGAGTCAGCCTCACCCGGAAGAAGCTTTTCAAATCCATCGGAAAGCCGCACCTCAATTTTATCAGATAATCCGCTCTCCAAAATATGTTCTCTGGCCCGCATCAGCGGCCCCTCATTCACATCCATAGCGACAGCCGCGGGAATCCGCCCTTCCTCTGTGAGGAAAATCGGGATATAGGCATGGTCTGTACCTATATCCGCTATTTTATAGCCGGGGCTGACTAAATCAGCCACCGCCTGCATTCTCTTTGTCAGTTCCATCACTCTTACCTAGTCCAGATAATCTCTGAGCTTCCGGCTGCGGCTTGGGTGACGGAGTTTTCTCAGAGCCTTGGCTTCAATTTGGCGGATACGTTCTCTTGTGACATCAAATTCTTTGCCCACTTCTTCAAGAGTTCTCGCACGGCCGTCATTCATACCAAAACGGAGACGCAAAACTTTCTGTTCTCTCTCTGTCAGTGTATCAAGCACCTCGTCAAGCTGCTCTTTCAGCAATGTCTGCGCTGCTGCCTCCGCGGGTACAGGTACATTGTCATCCTGTATAAAGTCTCCAAGATGGCTGTCTTCCTCCTCACCGATTGGAGTCTCCAGAGAAACCGGCTCCTGAGAAATTTTAAGAATTTCACGAACCCTGTCTACCGGCATGTCCAGTTCCTTGGCAATTTCTTCCGGCACTGGTTCCCGCCCTAACTCCTGCAAAAGCTGTCTGGACACACGAATTAATTTATTAATTGTCTCTACCATGTGAACCGGTATACGGATTGTTCTCGCCTGGTCTGCAATAGCTCTTGTTATAGCCTGACGAATCCACCATGTTGCATAGGTACTGAACTTATATCCTTTGTGGTAATCGAACTTTTCTACAGCCTTAATCAGACCTAAGTTTCCTTCCTGAATTAAATCGAGGAACAGCATCCCGCGGCCTACATAACGCTTTGCAATACTTACCACGAGACGTAGGTTTGCCTCAGCCAGTTCTTTCTTGGCCTCCTCGTCCCCCGCTTCCATCCGCTGGGCAAGCTCAATTTCTCTCTCTGCACTGAGAAGCGGAACTTTTCCAATCTCTTTCAGGTACATACGCACAGGATCTTCAATACTGACTCCGTCGGGCACAGTCAGGTCAATATTCTCCATATCCACTTCATCTTCATCAGAAATAATGACTTCCACATCCACATCATCCTCTTCACCGCTGATGCGAAGTACGTCTATATTATTTGACTCCAGATGGTCAAATACCTTTTCCATCTGTTCTGCGTCTAATTCCATGTCATTGAAAAAGTCATTGATTTCCTGAAGCTCAAGAATGCTCTTCTTTTTCTTTCCCAATGTAACAAGTTCTTTTAGCCTCTCGTCAAATTTCTGTATGTTTTCTTCCATGTGTCCATCCTTCCTTTGCCTGTACACAGTACAGGGCTATCTTGTTTTATTTTATCCTTATTCAATAGAAATATGCAGGTTCTTTATATCCTCAAGCATACGTTTCTCTTCCATTAACCCCTGCAGACCTACAATGTCCGCGGGATTTAGATGCATCATCCTGTCATCAACGCTATTTTCCTTGACCCGGAATATAGTTTCTTTCAAAGCCTGTTCCTGTTCCTCCCTGGTTGAAAGCTCTTTGATTTTCGTATGGAATAGAGATGCCACCTCCCTGTGTTCTTCCTCTTCTGTAAAATGATTCAATATCTTTGCCGGATTCACTTCTCCCGCGGCATACTGCTCATAGAGCAGCCGTGCCACTGTTTTATACAGCGGTTTTGTGAAATCCTCAGGGGTGATATATTTTTGTATCATCCCCAAAAGCTTTTCATCTTCAATCATCCATGTGAGAAGAATCTTCTGGGATACCACAATTCCATCCTCTTTTGGCTGTTCTCTGCCTGCTGCCGACCTGGGGCGCATGGCTGGTTTCGCCATCCCCTCACTGACTGCAGTCTTTACCACCAGCTTTTTCAGGCTTTCCTCGCTGACTCCATATTCCCTGGCTGCTGCCTCAATATAATTGTTTCTTTCCAGTTCATCCTCAAACCCCATAAGCCGTCTGGCCGTTTCCTGGAAAAATGCAGTCTTTCCTTCCGGGGAATTCATATCATAATCCTTTGAAAGAACCTCCAGACTGTAAAGGAACCCATTTCGTGCACGCTGGATTCTTTTCTCAAATTCTTCCCCGCCCAGATTCTTTATAAACTCATCCGGGTCTTTATATGGGTCCATACGGATAACTTTTGCAGAAATTCCTGCCTCCCGCAGAATCGGAACCGCCCTCAGGGCAGCTCTCGTCCCGGCCTCATCACTGTCATAGGTCAGGTATACTTCCTGAACATAACGCTTCATCAAAGAGGCATGTCCCACCGTCAGAGATGTTCCCAGAGATGCAACTGCATTGCCAAAACCTGCCTGGTGCAGAGATATGACATCCATGTACCCCTCACACAACAGAAAATATGGTTTTCTTGAAGTGCGCGCCCTATTTAAGCCATATAAATTACGGCTTTTATCAAAAATTGCAGTCTCCGGCGAGTTCAGATATTTTGGCTTCCCCTCACCCATGACACGCCCGCCGAATCCGATAACCCGGTTGTTCACATCCATAATGGGAAACATCACCCGGTTCCAGAACTTATCGTACACACCATTCTTTTCGTCCGTGTTTACAAGCCCTGCCTGGCGTATCATCTCTTCACTGTACCCTTTATTTCTCAGATATTGGAACAAATCATTGCTGTATTTATTGGAATATCCGAGACCGAAAGCTTTTATCATATCATCAGAGAAGCTCCCGGTTTTTCAAATATGTATATGCAATCTTGCCCTGCTCTGACTTGAGCTGTACATAAAAGTACTGGGCCGCCACCTTGTTGATTTCCAGCAGTACAGAACGCAAATCAGCCTTTTCTTTTGCCTCCTTTGAATACTCCATCTCAGGGAAACTCCACCCCCGCCCTGTCCGCAAGGGTTTTCACAGCTTCCACAAAAGAAAAGTTTTCATATTCCATCAAAAATGTAAATACATTTCCTCCCGCGCCGCAGCCAAAGCAATAGTACATCTGTTTCCCTCTGCTGACGGAAAAAGAGGGAGACTTTTCATTATGAAAAGGGCAGAGTCCAAAATGAGAAGCTGCCCTTTTTCTGAAGCCGCACATAGCCGGAAATTACATCTACAATATCACTTTTTGCTCTTACTTCTTCTATCAGTTCTTCTGGGTAATACATATAAGCCTCCACATATTAATGCCACACTATACATATTCGACAAAACCTTCTGATTTCCTTTAAGTAATTTAAAGTAATTTAATTTTTCCACGCTTCCGGCACAAAAAACTCTTCAAATTTCTTGACAGCATAGTTATCTGTCATACCCGCTATGTAATCACAGACAGCCTGTTCCTTACAGGTTCCCATCTTATCCATCGCCTGCCTGTACTGTGAGGGGAGTGTTCCAGGTGCCGTATATAATAATCATATAGCTGCTCAATCACATGGACAGCTTTATCTTCCTCCCCCTTTGCACTGGGATTCATATATACATTTTCAAACATAAACTTCCGTAGTCCTATCATGGCCTCTCGGACTTCATCAGACATAATAATGGCTGGCCGGTCCATGCTGTGTGTGATGACATCATGAACCATTGTGTCCAGGCGGTCCTTGCTGGACTCTCCCAAAACCTTCCGGTATCTGTCTGGAATATCCTGTTCCACGAGAATGCCACCCCTGATTGCATCATCAATATCATGATTGATATACGCAATTTTATCCGAAAGCTGTAATACCTGTCCCTCCAGGGTGTGAGGATTCCCCGAGGTCTGATGATTCCGTATACCGTCCCGCACCTCCCATGTAAGATTGAGCCCTTCTCCCTGCTTTTCTATACACTCCACAACCCGGACACTCTGTTCATTGTGCAAAAAACGATATACATTGTTTAACGCCCGTTCTCCCGCATGTCCAAATGGAGTATGCCCCAGGTCGTGTCCGAGAGCAATCGCCTCCACCAAATCTTCATTTAACCTGAGGGCCTTGGCTATGGTTCTGGCATTCTGGGAAACCTCCAGCGTGTGAGTAAGCCTTGTTCTGTAATGGTCGCCCTTGGGAAGTAAAAACACCTGTGTTTTCTGCTTGAGACGCCGAAACGCTTTGCAGTGCAGAATACGGTCTCTGTCCCGTTGGAATACAGGACGTATATCACACTGAGCCTCCAGCCGCTCCCTTCCTCTTGAATTTCTGCTAAATGTAGCATAGGGACTTAAATATTCCAATTCACGCGCTTCCAGTTGTTCCCTGATTGTCATAACTTTCTCCCTCACAATGAATCCTAGTACAACAGCTCCTGATATTTATATAAATATAACGAAAACCCTTCTATTATCACTATTCTGTGCCTTTTGACGATTTCCTTTTAATTGTATCTTTACCCTGCATGTCAATCTGGGCTTCTATGGCCTGTACAACAGATTTCAGTACTTTAATCCGGGCGTAATATTTATCATTGCCCTCCACAACAATCCATGGAGCATATTCCGTTGAAGTCCGAATCAGCATCTCATCCACGGCTTCTTTGTATAAATCCCACTTTTCTCTGTTTCTCCAGTCTTCCTCCGTAATCTTCCACTGCTTCTCAGGATTTTCCTGGCGTGCCGTAAAGCGCCGCTCCTGCTCTTCTCTATCTATCTGCATCCAGAATTTGAGCACAACAGCACCTTCATCTGAAATATCCTTCTCCATATCATTGATTTCCTTATATGCACGCTGCCATTCCTGCCTTGTACAGAATCCTTCAATGCGCTCCACCATAACCCGTCCATACCATGTCCGGTCAAATATCGCAATGTGTCCGTTTTTGGGCATTGCTCTCCAAAATCTCCAGAGATAGTGGTGAGCCTTTTCAATATCATTGGGTGAGGCTGTAGGATTTACAACAAACCCTCTTGGGTCCATCTTTTCCGTGAGCCGTTTAATTGCGCCGCCTTTTCCTCCTGCATCCCAGCCTTCAAAGCAAAGTACCACAGGAATCCTCCGCCTGTAAATTTCACTGTGGAGCATTTCCATTTTCTTTTGCAGCTTTTTCAGCTGTTCCTCATACTCTTCCCTGCTCAGACTTAGAGTCAAGTCCGCTTTGGCAAGCACAGATTCCTGTATTCCCTTTACCTCCATCTCCTCTTTATTCTGCTGGGAATCAGAAGAAACTTTGCCGGACATCTCCTCGATGACCTCTGCTGCCTTCTCTTTTACTTTCTCCTTTTTCAGTTGTTCAAGCCGTTCCTCCAGCTTCTTAATTACAACCGTATAAATCTTTGCGGTAGCAAAACGTCGGTCCACCGCCTCAATAATCGTCCATGGAGCATAATCTGTATCTGTTATCTGGAGCATTTCCTCCATCATCTGAACATACTCTCCGTACCTGGCATTGCGTTCCAAATCGCCCTTAGTTACACGCCATGCAGTTTCCTTTGAGTCCTTGAGTTTTTTAAACCTCTTTTTCTGCTCCTTCTGGTCGATATCAAGGAGGAGCTTTATTATAACGCAGCCGTCATCTGTCAGCTGTTTTTCAAAAGAGCAGATAGACTGATAGGCATCCGCCACCTCATTTTTTTTGGTCTTCTTATCAAAGCGCTCAATCAGCACGCGCCTGTACCAGCTCCCGTCAAAGATTGCAATTCTGCCCCTTGCAGGAGTTTTATTCCAAAAACGCCACAAAAAGGGATGCATATGTTCTTCCTCTGTTTCGCCTTTTATAGCATGTACCTCAAATCCTCTGGGGTCCAGACTCTGGATCATCTTTCCAATCTGCAGTCCCTTTCCGGATGCACCGAACCCTTCAAATACAATAATCACCGGAATATTGTGTGTCCTGCACTGGCGCTGCAAATCACCGAGCCTTTCCTCCAGTCCCGGCATTTTTGCTTTGTACTCCGTCTTGTCCATAGATTTTGTAAGATCAACCTTCTCCAACATATCATTTCCCTCCTGACCATGTACTATTACTATCTGCATCTTTCCATTTTCAATACACATCTCATATTATTCTTTCATTTGCCACTTAATATGCTTTCATAAATCTTTGTATGATTATCGCTGTCACCGCCCGGGATGAGGCTCCCTGTGGATTCAGTTTTCCCTGATCACCACTAATCAGCCCAATTCCCACAGCCCAGCTCATTGTTTCTTTTGCAAATCCACTTACCCTTGCTTCGTCTGGGTACGCATATAAATCGCCCCGCTTGTTTACATTATATCCTTTATATTCCGCATAGCGGTACATCATCGTTGCTAACTGCTCTCTCGTCATATTATCAACAGCACCAAAATTCCCATTATCATAGCCCTTTATCACTTCGGCCTTTTTCGCCCACACTGCCGGAAGAGAATAGAAGCTTCCAGCCCCCACATCTTGAAATACCCTCTCAAAGGTGATTTCAGGTGACCGTTCCATCCTATAAAAGATTGTTGCAAACTGTCCTCTGCTCAGGTTGTCTGCCGGCCCGAAATTTCCATTTGAATAGCCAGACATGATTTTTTCTTGTCCCACAAACTGAATCGGTTCATAGTACCACATACCTGACGGCACATCAGGATAATAGACAGGCGTTTTCTCCGGTTTTGGATCCTTGGAGCCATTTGATGGCTGATTCGGCTGATTCTGACCTTTTACATTCACCTGGCACAGTGCAGTATGATTTCCAACCTTTGCGGTAATGGTTGCTGTTCCGCCTGACTTCGCTGTCACGATTCCATTGCCCGAGACAGTTGCAACTGCTTTATTACTGCTGCTCCATGCAACTGCTTTTGAATCTGTCGTATCCGCAGGAGTATAATTTACCTTTAAGTCAAAGCTCTTTCCTAAATCCATGTTTACAGCTTTCTGATTCAGCTGGATTCCTGTCAGGGGAATGACTACAGTCACTTTACAAGTTGATTTATAACTTCCCACCTTTGCAGTAATTGTTGTCATGCCAGCAGATTTTGCCGTTATAACACCCTTATCAGAAATAGACGCCACATTAGAGTTTGAACTGCTCCACTGTACCGCTTTTGTGTCTGTTGTATCAATCGGATTATATGCCACCTTCAGGGTAAGGCTGTTTCCCTTTTCTACTGTCGCTTCGCCCTTATCCAGACTAATGCTTTGTAACGGTTTTAATGGAGCTGTCACTGTTACTTTACATATCGCAGTACAATTGCCAGATTTTACGGTAATATTCGCTGTGCCGGTGCCTACTGCTGTAATAGTACCCGACGCATCAACCTTTGCCACCTTTTCATTACTGCTGCCCCACAGAAGACCTTCCGTAGAATAATAAGGAGTTCTTGATACTTTTATAGCCCTTTTCTCCCCTGCTGCCAGAGACAATGTTGGCTTGTCCACTTGGATTGCAGTGGCAGGGATTGTTTTAATTTCCACAAATCCAGCGCCATTTTCACCATTGATAACAACAGGATTAGACAACAGGCTATTCTTCACGCTCTGATTGGCCACATATACATGGCTGCCGGCTGGAAGAGAAAAGATTGTCACTGCATTATCAATAAAATTAACGGACTGTGTATCACGCAGGTAAATATCAATTGGAATAACAGGATCATTCACAACCACAGAAGAAAGACGGACACCAGGATTCAGGATAAGCTTTTTCAGATTCTGAGTGTGGTCAAATGCCATCCCAACTATATCCGTTACGTCATCAGGAACAATATAAGTATCGCCCGCTCTATTCGCTGGATAGCGTGAAAGACGATTACCATTAAATAATATTCCATCCCTGGCATTCCAAGCTAAACCACCTGTGTTGCGTACCTCATACTCTTCTAATGCTGGCAGTTCCGTAAACGCCCAAGGCATATATCCCTGTATTGTTCCATCAATCACAATCTTCTTTAATTTAGGACAAGAACTAATGCTTGCCTGCTCTATAATATATTGTCCTTTCAGCGTCAGAATTTCCAGATTCGTACAATCCACAAAATTTGACATACCAAATTTTCTAACTCCGGTTCCCACTGTAGCTTTCCCCAGGCCATCCGCTCCATTAATTGCAGCATCGCCTAATGTTACTACTGTATCAGGAATATCCAGTGATGTCAGATTTTGTACACCTGAAAATGCAAATGTACCTATTGTAGTCACTGATCTTGGAATTATAAAGCTCTGCCCATCTCTCTTTGCTGGATATAATAGCAAAGTAGTCATATCTTTATTATACAAAACTCCATCAGATAAAGTGAAATATGGATTCCCTACAGCCAGTGTTACAGTATTTAAATTTTTTAGCCATTTAAAACCATAAACTTCTCTTAACGTAGATGGTAAATTCAATGTTGTAAGATTAGCATATCTGCTAATTGCGCCTTTCTCTATAACCTCAATTCCTTCTGATATGGTAAAAGATGTTACATTCCACCACCCCTCAAGCTCCTGGCCTATCGTTGTAACCCGGTAGGTCACCCCTTTATATTCTACGGTTCCTGGCACTACTACATTCCCATCGGCGGCAAATGGATTATAGTCTATTAACTTAACTGTATCACTTCCTGTAATTTCATAAGTATAATCCCCGATTTCAAAAGTATTTTCATCCAGGGAGTTCAAAGACATTGCACCAAATTCAGATACACTCTCTTGCTGCTCTGCGTCCCTCTCCACCTCCACAATGTCTTCTTCCTCTTTTAGAAGAATCTTTCTCCTCCAGTATAGGAGGGTCTGTCTCCGATTTCTGTTCCTTACCTGTTACAAGTGTAAAGGCTTTCTGTTCAGTATTATCGTTTAAAGCATCCGATGCTAATGCTGGCATTACATTAGTTATTGACAATAACATTGCCATAATAATTGCGGTTATCTTTTTGTTTTTCATCTCATTCCCTTTTTGTTCAATTTCTATATTATTCCCTATTTCAAAATAGATTTTCTATAATTCATCATATTATAGTCACATGCACAATGCAATAATAATGCTATATATTTACAAATTTTATGGCATTATTTGTATTACTTTTATGTAATTACACGATTTATAACATTCATATACCAACAAAACGTAATTCCTGTCTGAAAAAAACGGAAGACATTGCCTCCGCTTTTCTCCCGCTCTATTTCATTCTATAACATGAAAACTCATCTACAAACAAGGCAAGAGCATTATCCTCTTTAAAATTTCCAATGCCATGTTTCTCAACATATCTCTTCACTTCCCGCACATTGTCCGGCGCCAACTTCCATATCTGTTCAGGTTTTTGTCTGTCATCGCGGAATTTTGAGAGGACAGCAACATATTCTGTATTACGATACCATTTAGAATCTACATTCAATCCCCCATTGGAATTATACTCCTTTTCCTCCTTTTCAGTCAGTGTGTCCGGGTTCATGTCTTTATTCAAATCATAATACTTCTTTTCTATAAATCTGACATATTTTGTAACTGGGACATCAGGCACAATTCCATCTTTCATCACATGGACTGTAAAATTGCAATAAGTCTCTTTTCCCATACTGTCTTTTATATGATATGTTACTGCCACATAACCAGATTGCTTGAATGTTTTAAACTCCTCTGGATGAAAACTCACAATCTCCAGCTTATCAGAAAAAGTATCTGTATAGAGCCTATCGTCCTCCTCATCTGTTACAATCGTCCTTTTCTCTTCCACTGCCTGTTTCATCAGTAAATCCTTCGTGATAATTCCAGCCTGTGCCTCCTCCAGTGTAAAGTATCTGTCCTCTGCCTGAATAATAGGGAATTCATTGTATTTCACTCTCAGATTCACTGTTTTTTCAACCATATTTCCCGCAGAATCCGTTACTTCATATGTGATTTTATGGATAACCGGGCTATCATCTTTATCCATCTGCAAGAACCATGTATCCAGCATTTCATCTTTTGGCATTCCGCCCTTCCACACCTTGGTTTCACCCTTTTGTTTTGGATTCCCTTTCCCCTCTGCATATTGGATTTTTGTAATCAAAACTTTCGCTGTCAATGTGCCATCCTCTTTATCAAGTGCTATCACACCTTGAAGTAAATCTTCTCTGGTTACTGTCTGACCTTCATAAAATTCTTTATCGGCAGCATTTATCTTGGGTATCTGATCCCACGCAGCCACAAAGGTTGCCGTTGGTATTTGGCTGAAATTATCCCCCGCCATTATTGTAATGTTATTGAAATTACTAAAACGTGCTACGCTTTCGGTCAGAGGTGAGTTTGCTATACTTTGACTCCTTGCTACATCTTTTATTGTTTCATATCCGACAATATTCGTCTCCCCTTCTTTATACTGCGCTTTGTTAGAAAATAACTCAATATAATTCCACCCCATAAATCCATAGTTACTCTTCCCATAATTGGTAAATCCTTTGTTATTTTTTATCAAATACCCTCCCGTTTTCTCGCAAGTCTTCAGGAGTCACTCTTCTTCTTTCTGCACACCGCTGTCTGCCCCATTTCCAGCGTACACCACCCGGACGCGGTCATCCCATATGGCATACAATGTCATATCCTTATTGGTTCCTGCCGAGATAGTGTCTCCAGGTTGGTATTCCCTGTTGTTGCCTTTGAGTTTTCCGCCCACCCTTTGAAAGGATGACTACAAATATTGGGGCGCTGGGAGGTTATTGTAGTAGCCTCATACCAATATTTCACTTCATTCCCCGGCATGTTTTGTACACTATCATTATAATTCTTTTCATAATGAATAGAATAACTCCGGCTAATGATTACGTCATTTGCCGCTGTATTCGCCCCGGCTGCTTCATAATCTCCGGGGCGGAATAAATAGGGCGCTTTAGACGTCAGGGTAAATTTTTGATAATTGCACTGCCTTTCGTGTTTCCATAACTGGCTTTTACACAGACTCGGCCCAGAGTATAACTGGCTGGGGTAAGTGAGGCCACCGCCTGACCAGAAGTGAGTGCTCCAGTAATGGAAATAATTTTATCATTTGCAAGGTCACACATCATTATTGGGATTTAGCACTGCTGCCCCGGCCATATTCATAGTTACATTCTGATATACAGCTTCCCAAAGGTAGCTGTTGCTATAAAGATTGCCTGCCGGTAATTGTCAATATTCCAGTATTCTGATTATATATGGCTCCCCCTGCCGAAGTTCCATTATTACTGTAAACAGCCTCCACTTATATTTAACCGGGAATTTCCACTCTGATTAAACATCGCACCTCCATAAGTGGCGTTATTTTGAAAAATTGAACTCCCGAGATATTTGCTGTGGCCCCTGAATCATTTCAATTGTCCCGCCATGGGTCCCCTTGTTTCCGGATATTACTCCACCTTTTATATTAGCAGCCCCTTGATTGAAAATTGCGCCTCCGTAAGTCACAGAATTGGAATAAATCTTTCCATCCAGGACATTAAATGTACCTGCATTATAAACACCGCCCCCATAGACAGATGTATTGTTATATATCTCAGAACCACTCAGTGTTAACGTACATTTTGCGTTGACAAATGCTCCCCCGCCTTTTTGAGGAACACTTGCGGTATTCTTGTTATTGTTGTTATGAATGGCTATCCCAGAGGCTGTTACATTCCAATAATTCTGGTATTTATACGTAAGATACATTCCTATGCCGTTGCTATGTATATCTCCGCCAGTCAATGATGCATAATTGGTTATCCCACTAAATTCATCGTTAATACCACCGAATGCAATTCCTGCCCGGTTGTTATTGTCAAAACTGCCGCCGGTCACATTAAGTTTCGTGTTATTTGCTGCAAGCATGGTCACGCCATCCTGCCCGTTGCTGCTGAAATTCCCGCCATCTATATTCAGTGTGCCCGCACTGACAACACCAGTACTGCCATTGTCGTGCACATTTACTCCTGAGGCGATGCTTAAAGCATTACGGGTATTGCAAATCACACCGTTTCGGCTGAAATTGCAAATATTTACTCCCAAGCGCAAATGAACTGTGCTCTCCGTACTTAAAATTGTTATACCGTCCCTGCTTCCATTTAAGGTTAATGTACAGCCATTATTTCCGCCCAATATGACATTGGATGATTCCACACATATACCTGTGGAAAGAGCGGCATTACCGGTTAGTGTTATGTCACCCGATTCAGGATAAATAGAAATATTCTTGTTTCTAATGGAGATGGTTATAGAATATGTGCAGTCCCTGAATACATAGATGCTGTCATAATCTCCGGCTGCATTTACAGCCTGCTGCAAATCCCAATAGTAGTTGTTCCCTATTCGCGCGTTCCCAAAAACAAACTGCTTTGCACCAATATAGGCTCCCTCTATAGATACATTATAGGTGTAATTTCCATAATTTCCTTCCAGCACCCTCATTGGATAAGCATAATTATAGGTCTTGCCATCTTGTATCCAGCGACCACTTTGCATGGCTGCAATTTTGGTATTGCCGGATCCTGTCACACGATATGCCAATGTCGGCGTTACAGTGGGTTTATCCACCTGCACAAATATCCACCAGCACTGGTCTCCCGACTCATCTTTCTTTAAGATTGAATACCCATTTAATGCAAGCGGGCCGACAGACAATTGAGACTTGTCTGCGCCAACACCCATCAAGAGTGAATCATCAGATTTCTTCGTTTCTGTCTCAAGCTCATAAATATCGTACAAATACTTCTTAAAATTCTCGTTCGCCTGTGCCAGTTCTTCGCTTTTTGCCGCTTCCAGAGCATCGGCTAACCGCAGAAATTTTGCAGCATCAAAGGTTGCTTTACTTTGCAGGTATTCTGTATAAGTTGTGAAGTCCGTGATATGCTTTATATCTTGGTTCTGCTTGTAAGTAATCTCTTTAAGATTATGAACAACCAGTGAGAATGCATTTTTATCCCATGCCTCTCTCTTTTCTTTCGGCAGCATTTCATTCTCTTTTGGAATCCACGATACAAAGGTTTGCAGCCACCCCACTTCTTCCTCTAACTGTTCCCGGGTAAGCGACTCCTCTTTGTTTTCTTTTATTTTTATCATTTCAGATAACATGGCATATTTATATAGTACCGCAAATTTGTATTGTTCTTCCTGTGTAAACCGCTTATAAAATGCATCTCTCACTTTCTCATCCAACTGCCGCAGTTCCTGGACAGGATTTTCTTTTTGAAATAGTTTCCCCATGATTTCCTCAACAGTATATCTGGAATCTGTGAAATAGCTGAGGTAAATCCATTTCATCTATTTCTATTTTAGTTTTATCCGTATTCTTATCATCTGTTTCTTGATTTGGTTTCCTCTGGGTCAGCCTCCCGGTTCCTGCTCTTTTTCTCCTGGTTCTCCTGAACCCTCTGCATCACTTTTTGCTGTATCTATAAACTCTGCATTATCCTCAGACTGCTCAGAAACCTGTTCATCACTCCTCGATGAGTCCGTATTTACCGGGCTGCTTTCGCCCTCCGCTTTCACTCTCTCAGAAATATAAGCAGCAAAAAATAGGGATACAGCCAATATTACAATGACTCTTTTCCACCTTTTCATAAATCCTCCTATTTGTCATTACCATAATTCATGTTTGCAAGTCATCTACTTTATATTTTAATTAATCTGTTTTAAGCCTCGCCCCCATTTTCCTGTGTCCCATGCATAAATGCAAAGATTTTGCCTGCATGATATTTTTTGCTGTGTTCATAAAATAATAGTTGAATTTTTCGACTGAATTGTCGATTAGAAATAGAAAATGAATATTTTCCAGATTCTTTATGAAGAGATTATAGCATGCCCTTAGAGAAAGCACAAGACAAAACTATCTCTCGTGCCTCTGTACAGACAAATAAAAAGACCGCAACCTGCAGTCTTTTCCAGATTAACGGTCATCTTTATTTATTTTCTGAAAACATACCGGCAAATATTTCTGCCACATAGGGGTCAAATTGGGTGCCCGCACAGCGCTGTATTTCTTCCAATGCTTCTTCGTGGCTTTTTGCTCTTGAATTATCCAGTGTGTTCATCATACGGTCGTAAGCTTCCACAACAGTCATGATTCGGGCCTCCAAAGGAATGTCCTCCCTGCTGAGCCCTTTGGGATAACCTGAACCGTCCCACCGTTCATGATGTGCCAGAACAATCCCCGCCAATTCCACGGTACTGTCAAAATAGCTTAATATCCTGTACCCCACAGCCGGATGCAGCTCCACATCACTGATTTCTACAGTATTGAAGGTACCGTCATTTTGCAGGACATCAGACCCCACTACCGCTTTTCCGATATCATGGAAATATGCCGCCTGTTTCAGCTTACTCACGTCAGATTTTGTCAGGTTCATAGCCTTTCCAAGACGCCCGCACATATCTCTCACTCTTGCGGCATGCCGTTTCTCCCAGTCACTTTTTGCAAACAAAGCGTCCATCATCATTCTTAATTCAAGATTTTGCGTGTTATTGCGCTCTATAGATTTTATGTTGTACATTTTCACTTCTGCGTTGCGCAATATTTCAACACCATCTCCCCCGGCCTCTGCCTTTGTAGAATATCCTATGGAAATACTGCATCGCACAGAGTGGACTTTTTGTGTGGACAATTCACTTTTTATCTTTTCGGTCAGCACGTTCAGCCTCTTTTTCATCCGTTTTTGGCATTAATAGAACAAACTCATCTCCGCCCCATCTTGCAACAACATCATTCTCGCGGCTCACCTGCCGCATAGCGTCCGCCGCCTTTTTCAGCAGCATATCACCCGAAGCATGTCCAAAAATATCATTTGTCAGTTTCAGACTGTTCACATCCCCCATAAGAACAGAGATTGGAAGATTATCCTCAATATTCATTGAGCGCATCTGTTCTTCAAAATATGCTCTGTTATAAAGGCCTGTGAGCGAATCATGGGAACTGATATACTCAATTTCTTTTTGCCGCTCATATTCTATCGTTATATCTGTAATGTAAGAACCCACACCATATCCTCCCTGCCGCATGCGGACAGGAAACTTTGTAGTTCTAAAATATCTGTCTTTCCACAAGATAACTTTTGTGATTAATTGATTTTGTTCCAATGTCTCATTGTCCCCCTGCCTGACCATTTCAGCAGCTCCGGCTCCAAAATCATAAAATCATCATGACCAATAATTTTATCGTAAGGGAGATTATAAAAATCCCGCAGGGCCTGATTGACAAAGACATATTTCAAATTCTCATCTTTCAAATGTACAAAACTGGCATCCGAATCAGAAAAAAGTTTTCCAAAGTTCTTTATTTCCTCTAATTCTGTTATGGTGTTAGTAAGCGATTTTACCTTTTTCATTCTATCTGCCAATAAAAACAGTAACGCAATCAAAATGCAGAGGATTGCAATAATTGTAAAAATAAGCAAAGCATGAAAGGTTTCATTTTCATTGCGACATGCTCTATAGCCATTACCTCTCTCAGCCTTCCTTTTCTTTTTATTCTGAATTTTCAGGATACTCAGAATATAGTGTAAACTTACCCACCTCTGCTCTCAGCGTATCTGCGTGTGCGGACATTTCCTCACTCGAGCAGAATTTTCTTTTGCGGTAGCCCATTGGTCTGTACTACAGCAGATATCTTGGTATCAGTCGAATTGAACCTTTTTCAATTGACGAGACTGGCTCCGTGGATGCTTTCTCAATACTTTCAAAGCTTTCGGAAATCTTCCGTATGCCTTACTGCCATTCTCAAGAAATCTGGGCTGTCTGTGCTGTAATGGCTGTTCCTTTGGATATATTTTCAAAGATATTCTGAATGAAATTCTCAAAGCTCTGCTTTGCCGCCTCTGTGATTTCCCTGCAAGAATCCTGCGGACTCATTCGCGGCGACAGCAAACCCTCTTCCTGCCTCCCCTGCGCGGGCAGCCTCTATGCTTGGATTTATTGAGAGAATATTTGTCTGGAATACAATATCCTCAATAACTTTTGTAATATGAAGACAGTCTGATTGGAAGCTGTTCCATCTCCTCATAGCCCTGGGCCTGCAGACATTCCTTGCATATAGCCATTTCCAGTATCAAGATCTGTCTTGATCCTGCTCACATGCCCAGTTTGCGGTTGGACATTGGATGCATTCTCCTCCGCCTGCCCTGGAACTTTCTCTACGGAGAGATGACTTATCAAAGACGCAGCCTGCTCTGTCTGGACGCTGCGTAGCGCCTGGAGCCCCGCTGGGCATCCTTGTAGTGCCAGTGCTTACTGCTCAGCAACATTCCATCTTATCTAATGTGGTATTTAATGAAATGTAAACAAGTATCACTTCAAGAGCAGTCTGGATGGGCAAAAATTCTCCAATATATCTCTACGTTATTTCTCAATATTCTTAGATTTCCATCTGCTATTTGTGTGAGCTTGTGTGAGATATCTCCAATATAGGTCTGAAGTGTACTTCGGGTATTCATGCTGGATAGAATGTACCAGCATACCAATTTCGGAAGTATCTGCCTCCATGTGGAAACCCAGAGACAGATTTCCTTGTGTAATTTTTTCCCATCTCCTGCTGAATCCTGTGCAATCGGACGGAGTACCTTTTTATTTGTAATCACTGCGGTAATAACCTGCATCACAGCAACGCCGAAAATTATAACAAATATAAGCACTTCCAGAAGAAAATTATTTCTGTTAAGTTTATCAATATTCTCCTGAGTTCGTACTTTTAGCATATCCAAAAATTCCGACTTCAGTTCACTGATTTTTGCCACAGAGGTATTATATTCATTTCCATAGACATATCGCAGAGCCTCATCAGTATGGTTTTCTGCCGCATTTTTCATTGCCTCTTGTTCCAATGGCACAAGAGCATTAGAAATCTGAACCATCTCATCAATTTTCTGCTGCTCTGCTGTCGTGATACCAATTTTTTTCATATTTGCTATGCCAGTCTCGCGGTCTTTTATAACATTAACCTGATTCATATATTTGTCATAATGCACTTGTTGTCCGGTCGCTGCATAGGCACGTACCTCCTCTGTTAATAGGAGGAAGCGTCCGTAAAAAGAATCGCATTCTCTGTCAGTCCATGCCGGGCAATATTAGCCTGGGCAATCTTCCCGCTCATAAGATATAAAAAGAAAAAACTAATTGCACCACATATTAGTAAGAACAGACAAGATGCATTCAAAATAGAAATAAGGGTGGACTGCTTCATCACTTTTTTCATAATGTGTACTCCTTCAGGTTTGGTATTTTATTATTTATTCTTTCCTGTAAACTGCTGGTCTGATATATTTATACTGTGTAGTCTCTCTGTTTAATCCTTCTGAATGACCAATAAATAAAAATCCTCCTGGCGCAGTAATATCATAGAGTCTCTGAATCAAGCGATCTTTAGTGGGCCCATCAAAATAAATCATAACATTTCTGCAAAATATAACGTTCATTTTCTTTTTAAAAGGCAGGACAGTATCCATAAGGTTAAGGTTTCCAAAAATCACTTCTTGTTTAATTTTGTCAGTAATCGCACTCTGCTGACTGTCATAAGGTTTGAAGTATTTCTTCTGCCAGTTTTGCGGCAGGTCTGTCAGCTTTTCATTGGCATAAACACCTGCTTTTGCCGTAGCAAGAACTTTCTGTGAAATATCTGTAGCCAATATCTTGGCATCCCACCCGCCTTTATTGGCTCCAAAATACTCGTCAATCAGCATTGCCAGCGTGTATGGCTCCTCACCGGTGGAGCAGGCCGCACTCCAGATACGCAAGTCTTTGTCCTTCACAGTGTTGGCCAAATATGGGAGAACAGTGCTTTTAAAATAGCTGAAATGTTCCGACTCTCTCATAAAAAAGGTGTAATTCGTCGTAATCTTATCCAGCATCACTGACGCAGCTTTGCCTGTCTTATCCGCCTTCACATAATTCATGTATTCTTCCAGACTGTTCATCTTCATGCTTAGCATCAGACTGCCAAGCCGCCCTTCAATGAGAGTCTTTTTTTCGTCCTTAAAATGGATACCGTAATTTGCTTTTATGTAACTGGCAAATTGCTTGAATTCCTGCTCTTGTATGACAATCATTGGTACTCCTCCTTGCAAGCGAATGAATAAGCAGAAAACCTTCCTCGCCTTTTCTCTTATATACCGAAAAAAATCCTCCTTCGTTTTTTTAATCTGATTAAAAAAACATACTAGTTATCTTAAAGGAGGATTTTTTTCATATTAATTTTTAATAATTCGATAAATGTAATCTGTTTTACTACTTAGCTTCCCACAGTCCATGCAGATTGCAGTGCTCAAGTGCGCTGACAAATTCATCTCCGTCTGCCAGAATAAATTCTGCCTTAGGCTCATCTCCCGGCTTCAATTCTTTACCCTGAGCCCCAGTCTTTGTAGTAATCGTAATCCACTCAATGTAATGCTCGTCCACCATAGGATGTGCTACAGAACCAACTTCCACGGTAACCTTATTTCCATCTACAGTAACTACAGGAACATGCTTCTCTACCGCCGCGTCTACGCTTCCAGGTACGATTTCCTGCATAGGTTTTCCACAACAGACAGTTGGTACTTTTGTGTCTTTTACCATGG
The DNA here is from genome assembly GCA_049840515.1 of Muricomes sp. Lineage (GTDB taxonomy): Bacteria > Bacillota > Clostridia > Lachnospirales > Lachnospiraceae > Muricomes. The sequence continues at coordinate 128,659 of JASGKW010000013.1, forward strand.
CAATAATTTTGCCGCAAATCTCACAACTATAAAACTTTAATTCCATAATCTTACACTCCTTTGCTGTATTATATTTTGAAAACATTATACCACAACTTAAGCTTGTAATCAATGAATATCCCTGTTCAGAAGCTTCTTTATATCTGCAATCTGTGCCTTGTTCACGGCGGACTCCTGATTCACTGCAGCAGCCTCCTCCAGCTTCTCCCCGCAGTATTCTGACTTCCTTTGGCGCTTCAATGGCAAGCTTGACTCCGTCTGTTCCGACTTCCATCACGGAAATACGGATATTATCTCCTATTAGAAGTGTTTCTCCTTTTTTGCGCTGCAGTACAAGCATCTCTTAATCCCCTTTCCTTTGAAACTCACTCAGGGCATGGCGCATCCTATATTCTTCAGATTCAAGTATCACCTGGACTGCCTGTCTGTTTTCTGTATTAACCGCAATAGGGCACTTCAAATTTACTGTGCTCATTTCCGACTGTGGCCCGATGACGCAAATTACATAAAATGAAATCAGATTCATATCCTCCGTCCCAAGCTTCCTGTAGTCAGATGAAGACAGTTCGGGATGATAATCGTCTTTCAAATAAAAAGGGTTCATAATAATAAATGATAAATCGGTATTGTCAGTACTTTGAAGACAAAGAACGGCATCGCTGTTCTCCTCAACAGGAAGCGGCAGAAAAGTCTCATACTCCTCAAAACCAAACAGCCCCTCCTGAAAATGAATCAGTTCTTCTTCCATAAACATACTGGAACTTATCTCTTCTTTCATAATTTCCTCCGGCCTCAGCCTTTCTATGCCCTAACGTCTATAACTTCCCCTGTGAATTTGGCCGCAGCACTTGGCGGTACATAAATTGGGTTACCTATATATTCGATAGACACATCGGGATACTGCAAAATTGACAATTCAATGCTGCCAGGTATAAATTCTACATTTCCCCAATCTATCCGGGCATCAAAATTTAATTTGTCCATCTCATAGTTGATAGATATAGACGGGGGATCCCATTCAATGTTCGGACCTGTTTTGGGCAAAAATCCTAATTCAAACTCTCCGGTTGCAGGGGCATTCCTTTGATCTAATATAGACTGCAATGCTTCCGACCCTTCTCCTATCTGCGCTTTCAGCAAAAGCTGACCCTCCCTGGCAAACTGTGCCGTCGCCTCATAAGTAGCCTGCTGCCCTTTTTCCGCAGCAGCATAAATTGCATTTTTTGTAGTGGGAACTACAGAATTTCTAGCCTCATATGTATCCAGTCTGAGGCGGATTGGTCTGCTCTTAATTTTCATTCCACCTTCATCGCGGCTGATTTCCAGTTCTGCAGTACCATTTCTGCGCTCGAGACGGGCATTGTTTACTTTTAGCTCATATTCAATCGGTATTGTAGTGATTTTAAGTAATTGATCCATGACTGCTTCCCCTCCTAATTATCAGAATTAAAATACTACCGCATAAAGTCCACAAGAGATTGAGAAAAGATGCTTGTTCCTATTTTTAATGACACATTATATACATACTGAGCCCATGAATAATTTGTGATGGCCTCAGCCTCTTCAATATTTACAGATTCTTTGTACTGCTCGGTAATGTTTAACTTTTCTTTTTCCAGATTATCCAAAGTGGATTCAAGAAGCTGGCTTTTTGTTCCGATTCCGGTCAGCTGGTTCCTCAAATCAGAACTGCCTTTCTTAAACTCAGTCCAAAGCTTTCCATAGGCTTCTGAATCAAAGTTGTTTGCTTCAAGTAAATCTGCCATCTTACCTGCAAGAACAATAATATTTTTGCTCTCTCCGTTTGCTGTCTTTCCATATCCCACAGCATTAATTCCTGGGAAAGCTGCATCAAAAGCGCTTGAGGCTACAACCTCACCGCCAGAATATGTAAGTCCATATCCCAAATCCACATAAGAATGTTCTTGAGACAATGCTTTCATCGCAGCCTCATTTGCCGGGTCATCCACATCCAGCCCTCTATACAGAACTTTTCCGTCTTTCAACTCAAAAGGAGCTTTTGTTCCGTCATTTCCGGCCATTGAATAAGCATTTCCATACCTTGCATTCAATGTGATAACCATGGACTGCTGTAAAGACCTTAAGCTTTGGGCATATGCGCTTCTTCCGGTCTCCCCTTTTGACTCGTCCATAGCCGATATAGAGTAATCATCAATCCCATTTGCTATAGAACTGAGCTGAGTCAGGGTATCCTCCTGTGAATCCTGCCACTTTTGAATTGTCTTTATTGTATTTGTATAATCTGCATTTCTGGCATACCGTGTTTCTAAAACCATGCCTCTTGCCGCGGCGGATGGATCCTCATATGAACTGCTGAAACGGCGTCCTGTCTCCACCTGCTTGCGTGACTGATCCAGGCCACTTAAAGATGTGCCCAGATTATTCATATAATTTCTTCTAATCATATTTGTTGTAATCCGCATATTATCATCTCCTACCTGCCGACAACGCCGGTGCTGTTAATCAATTTATCCAACATCTCATCCAATGTAGTCATCAGCCTTGAGGCTGCATTGTAAGACTGTTGATAACGCATAATATCCATAGTTTCTTCATCCAGATTGACACCTGATATGGAATCCTTGGAATCTGATATCTGGTTCAACACTGTGAGGTGGTTCTTCAGAATCGTGGAAGATGCTTTTTGCTCTATAGCCTGAGTATTCTGTATATTATTATACCCTTCTATCATCTTTCCTTTGAAAACACCAAAATCATGATTATTATTAGTTAATTCGTATATCATTCTCTGGACATTATCATAAGCTGAAGAGTTGCTTGTTCCCCCTGCGCCAGTTTCCTCTTTCTTTCTGGTCAGGGTCACTGTACCATTCATCCATTCATCGGAAACCTTGATGTTCTCGGCAGTAAAAATACCAGAGCCATCACTTGTACTAAATAAGTCATGTGGGATTTTATCACCTGTCACAGGATCTGTCGTAGAATTCAAATCGTTCATCAGAGTGGCAAATGTATCCACAAATTTATCAAACATGGAGCTGTAATATCCAATTCCCTTGGTATCTGTAGGAGGGGTATCAAAGAACTCCTTCTTATTGAGCATATCTAACTTGCCCTTCAGTACACCATTTTGAATTTTATCAGCAAGATTGGCACTCTGAACTCCAGTGATAGCATCCTTAATATACAAGGAAACCGGTACCCCTCCTGTTGAAAGTCCAAACTCCCCGCCTTCGCCGTCTGAAATCAGAGTATGTACATTATTATCTGAATCCTTGAATGTAACTTTCATAACATCCACAGCGCTGCTGCCTGTACCTTCTGTTGCATATTCAACCCTTATAGGCAGATATGAGGCAAGGTCATCCAGAAGCTGGTTTCTTTGATCTTTCAGTTCCAAGGCGGGATTTCCCATTATCTGAGTATTTTTAATTGTTTTATTTAATTCTGTTATCTGCTTTATGCAGGAATTTATATTTTTAATATCTGAGTTCTGCAGCCCATCCAACACATCACTTGACACATTGTCAATAGATGTCGCATTGTGATGAATCGCATTCATAAGAACAAGACATGCTGAACGCACCAGTGACTCGGAGCTGTCCTCACCAGATTCAGTCGGATTTGCCATACCGGCGGTAAGCTGACTGATTAAATCGTTAAATGCACTTGTTATTGCTGTACTTTCTGTCTCATCAAAAATACTTTTAATCTTATCCAGGATACTGTTAGTCGCATCAGCAGTCCCCACTTTAGCCATCTGGCTTCTGTATTGAACATCCAGATAGGGGTCTCTTATCTGGCTGATTCCTGTCATCAGAACTCCCTGGCCAACTTTATTATCAAACACTGAATTCGCAGGACTCGCACCTACAGGACTGATACTTGAAAGATCCAGCCTTTGTCTTGTATAGCCTGTCGTATTTACGTTGGAAAGATTCTGCCCCGCTACGTCGATTGCTCTCTGACTTGCGCTCAGTGCATGTTGTGCCATAGTAAACCCGGCAAATGTTGAACGAATCATTATATTTCTCCTTTCTCAATTCAAATCTTTCGATTAATCATATGATTAAGCCTTTTGAATCCGTTCTGTTTCCCGGATAAACCTGGCTTTCTGTATTATTTAACTTCTTATTAAGATTACGCAGGTTGACTTCCATAATCAGGGTCAAATCCTCATGCACTTCCTGAAACATCTGTATTTCCCTGCTCAACCCATCAAAGAGGGGAAGAAAATGTGTCCTTTCTTCCTCGCTTAGTTTTTCCAATATTTCATGAAAACTCAGGCCATCATATCCAAGCTCCGCCTGTACCCTGTCTTTCTCTCTCTCAAGACCTCTCAGCTGCATGATGGCGGCCTGTTCCTTCAACATATGACTCTCAAGAACTGCGATATGCTCTCCTTTGGCAGCGTCCAGCATCTTACTTTCAATGGAGGTCAATTCCTGAAACAGAAGAATCAGCTTTTGAATCACTTCCTGAAACTCATTCATCCGCCTGTTCTCCTCTCTGCAGCAATATCTTTCCTGCCAGCCGGTCTACATCAACCTGATATGTCCCCTCGGATACGCGTTGTCTCAGTTCCGCCACTCTCGCCTCAGGTGTTGGCTGACTTACCTCCGACAAAACACGTTTTGTCAATTCCTCTGTCAGCTTCTTCTCCTCAACCTGACGGCTATTTGATGTGATTAAAATTTCATCAAATTGTCTGCTTTTTCCGCTGGCGGAAACGCCCTTATTCCCGGTGCTTCCCTGTGCAGTCTGATTTATATAATGACGTTTTACACTATCAATAGACTTATCAATAGAAATCCCCATCTCTCATGCCTCCTTCTAAAATGACATCAATATAGGTTTACCTTCTTGAACCTCAGTGGTTCAACAAGTATACTCTCTTATCTTTAATATCGTCACTCTTCAATCAATATTAAGTCTCTGCTCTCTTATTTTTTCCCGAGAAACTTTTTTAAGTACTCTTTTATGTTCATGGCACCAATGCCCTTACGTTTAAAATTTACTTTTATCCTCTGTATGGACTGGCATCTTCTTTTATACCACTCGCCTATATTTTGTTTTTCCTGTCTGTACCAGCTTCCCAGATTCTCACTGCTCTTTCTGCACCAGCCCAGGAATGTTTCTTTTCTCGTTCTGAACCAGTTTCTTACCGCATCTATTTTCGGCTTGTACCATCTGCGTACTCTTTCTCTTTTCGGATGGTAAAATTGATGCCATGCCCTCTGTATATCCTGGTTTTTCTGTAGAACCCAAAGATTTATCTGCTGTCCCGACATACGCAGTATACGCAGCGTCCAGCATACCGGGAGAAGCCATGAGTGTTTTAAAAGAATCGGAAACATGGTACTCATATATTCCATCTGAGGGAAAACCCACTCCCGCATCTGCTGTCTGCGCTTCTGCTGTAAATCTTTTTTATAGAAGTCTGACACTTCTTTTACGAGGGGAAGAAGCTTTTCACTTTCTTTCCGGCACTGACCGCCTTTTGAAAGAATATAACGTTCCATTGAATCAAAAAGAATATCATCCTCCGGAAACAGCATTCCGCCGAACCAAAAAGCGGCCAGTTTGATAATATATTCCGGAAAACTCCCCAAATCCAGATAGGACAGCTCTTTGTAAACCACCGTCCAGTCCAGCTCTTTATATACACTGATATAATAAAACCACATATCCAATATGAACTGGATGTCCAGATTGCCTCTCGCATAGCTCTCCGCAGCACAGCCAATCACATAGACATAATATTCTTCCGGTTCAAATCCATGAATATAGCGGTATCCCTGCTCCTTTGTATAGTCCTTTATAGGGAGTGAAAAATACTTTTTAATTTTCTTATTGGTAAAGTCCAGGCTGCTCTGAAAGATAAAAAGAATTCCAGGTATTTTATAATATCTGATTTCTCCCTCTATCCTGGATTCCTGCTCCTCAAAATCCAGATACTTCATGCTTTTTCTCACAGATTCTTCTTTTCCTTTTTCCACGAAGATTCTGACATACTTGACTGCCCTCATATCTGAGTGTGGATAAAAATGGCGCATGCGGTATTCATGAAGAATTATGCTGTGCACCTTGTTCTTTTCTAAAACATTCAATACCTGGGGCACAATAGCAGAAAAACGTTCTTCACTCAGGACAGCCTGATGAAAACGTTCCTCAAATTTCTTTTTCCATGGCTCTAATTCCTTACTGTCAAACCCCAGAATGCCATAGTACACTACATTGGCAACTCCGTGATAATCGGCCATCTTATAGAGACTCCCCCAATTGGGCTGCCTCGCCCACCTGGGAATTTCATTTTGATTCACAAGAGCACTCAGCAATTCTATTAAACATTTTACCTCATAACTTCTGATTCTTTTTTCGCTCATTCAGTACCCTCTTCTCCTCAAATATATCCATAGCCTTTGAATTATAAATCCCACGCCTCTCGTCCAGCACCTTCACCCCTGAGACAAGGGTAATCACTCGTTTCTTCATGATGGTTACAAGTTCTCTTGAATGGCTCGCCACTATCATGGTCACACCAAGGCGGTTCAAGTCATCTAACAGACACATCAAATCCCACGAGGCATCCGGGTCCAGATTGGCGGTAGGTTCATCCACCACCATAACTTTTGGATTCATAACGAGTGCTCTGGCCAGCATGACTCTGGCCGCCTCCCCGACCGATAATTCATAGGGAAATGCCGATGCCTTATGAGATATCCCCGCCATACTCATCGCCTGATTGACTCTCTTCTTAATCTGACGGTAGGGCTGTTCTGTTACATACAGGGCAAGACTCACGTTGTCAAAAGCTGTCCTGTCATTTAAAAGTCCCAGATCCCGTTCCATAATACCAAACTGTCTTCTGAAATAGGGAAGCTTATAATCGGGAAGTTTTCCCAGGTCAATCCCACCCACACATATATCACCGGAAGTCGGAAGAAGCTGACTGCTCAAGAGTTTCAGCAGAGTGCTCTTCCCTGAACCGCTGCGGCCCACTACAAAAACGAATTCTCCTTTTTCAACTTCAAAAGATACGTTCTCCAGGGCTATCACATCTTCATTAAATATTTTTGTCACATTTTTAAATTCTATTTCTTTCATGATATGGCTCTGCCTTCCATTTCTATATGCTTATCTTTTCTCTTCCCAGTCCGATAATATTATAGGAAGGAGAGGATTCTATGAAACTTTTTAAGCGAATTTTTACTGCATTATTCATCGCGTCTGTTGCAACATTTGTATTATCACCCCCTGTGTCTGGACAAGTTCAGTCCCAAACACCGAAAGTTGTTACAGCATCGGCAAAGCTTTCCTGGCAGGAAGTTGGTCCGGCTGTAATTGCGGCGGAAGAAAATAAACCGAAAGGCCATGCTGTTCCTATTACCATGTACAGTCAGCACGATCCAGCCTGGAGTAGTTATCTGTATGGAGGTATGGACCCCATGGCTACCCACGGATGCGGCCCCACTGCTCTTGCTATTGCTGTAAGTTCTCTATCAGATACAGTAATCACCCCTGTGGATGCTGCTCAGTGGTCTGCAGCAAATGGATATTATTCCCCGGATAACGGCTCCGTACACGCCCTAATCCCAGACGGTGCGGCAAATTACGGGCTGCATGTGGAAAAGCTTTCCTCTGTTACCCCTGATTCATTCCGGCTTGCCCTGTCATTTGACAAGCTTCTGGTGCTTCTCATGGGACCAGGTGATTTCTCTGATTCCGGGCATTTTATGGTGGCATACGGATATGATGAGAATGGTCTTATACTGATTGCGGACCCCGCCAGCGAGGAGCGCTCTGCTATCCACTGGCCTGCGGAAACAATCATCAGCCAGCTCAACACACATGCACAAAACGGCGGTCCCATATGGGTGTTATCAAAACCATAGAAAAACCTTCGGAATTACGGCGAGAGTCCTGTAATTCCGAAGGTTTTTATCATTTGCGGTAATAAGAGTCCTCACCTGCAAGACGGTGGCTTAATATTTTGTCAATTTCAACCGTTTGCTCCCATATGCGCTTCGTTGCCTGGACTGTGTCCACAATCTGCTGCCACATCACATTCTCTTCCTCTCCCGCAATATCTGCGGGCATCTTCCCTCTCAAAGCTGCATTAACCTTATCTTGTATATCTTCTGGGGCACCGGGAAGAAAGCGTTGAATCAGCGAATCACAATTGCTGACTCTTTCCAGCTCTTTTCCACGCATCTCAAGCACCATACTTGCAACTAGTTTATCATCGCTGGAAAGCCCTGCTCCAAGCTCCTTCGTAAGCCGCTGCACTTCCCCCATATAGCGGTATTTTTTCTGTACTTCCAACAAGACCGCCGAAAGCAGCTCATCTATGTACTCTTCTCTCATACTGATTTCTCCGCAGCAGCAAATGCATCCCTCAAATCTTTTACCAAAGGCTGTAACTCTTGTATTACTTCCTTTTTTCTGCCCGCCTGCAGTCTGCTCAGCTCAAAAATAAAGAAATCATACATATTTCTCAACTCTGCACTGATTGCATAATCACGGTTGAGTGTATCTTTCAAATAATTTACAATCTCCACAGAGCGGACTACGGACTGGTCAAACAACTCATAATTATCCGTATCCAGTGCTATCTCTGAACGCTTCAGCCGTTTCATCAACTCGTCATAGAGCAGAAGAAGCAATTCACCCTGTGTCATAGTCATGATTGACTGTTCTTTATATTGCTGGTATCCGTTCATTTTCTATCCTACTTTCTTATGAGTTGAACATAGACGTCAGATAACTGCTCTGGGAATTCATCTGAGAAATCAGAGTCTCCAGGGCTGTAAATTGTGAGACATACCTGTCCTGTTCTGTCGCCAGTTTATCTTTCAGCCTGTCAATATAGTCATTGACACCATCTATCTGCTTCTGGATACTGTTTTTCAGTACTGATGTAGGAGCATATGGGGAACCGGCGCGCTCTACCAAAATTCCTTTTGTCGCACCTGTCATAGATGCATAACGGTCCATAACTGTCTTCATGGATGTCATCAGACCACCCGCATTAGTTGTCCCGTCCGCATTTTTTGTGGCACTTGCGGTAAACGCATTTTTCACTGCATCCGGGTCCTTAGCCAAGGCAGCCTTGAACTCTGTCTCATTGAATGAAAGCTTTCCATTGTCAGAATACTCTGTTGACACAGTAATTCCCATCTTTTGAAATTCAGCTCTGAGGTTGCTTGGAATGATAAAACGGAGTCCGTCCGCCAATCCTCTGACATCTGTGTCATTAAAGAGAAGTCCTTTTTTGGCTTCTGTCTCCCATTTTTCAATCTGGCTTTCTGACATTTCTGCTTTCTGCTCATCAGTAAGAGGCTTGTAATTCCTATCTGGTTTTTGGTTGACTTCGCTGTTGACCAGCTTAAGCGCCTCATTAAAAGCCTCAATCATCTCCTTGACAACAGCAGTTGTAGCATCCACGTCCACTTTGGCATCAAAGGTTACAGCCTGCGTGTTCTGGGCAAATTGAGTAACATATACACGGGGGTCATTTCCCAATGGATTGCCGTCTGAATCTACTGGTTCGCCATTAGCATTGAGTGTGATTACGTTGCCATCTTTATCTAGAGGCTCGCCTTTAGCATTTGTTTTGAGTACAGTCTCATATCCGAAGGTATTATTCACAGTGATATTCAGTCCGTCAACTGAAATTGTATTACTTCCTCTCGTAATCTCCATTTCTGTATCCGTACCGGCATATTTTACACGGATTACCGCATCCTGTCCCTGCACTTCTGTATTCTTAATGTCGCCAAATAAAACGTCCGCCACCTCACCTAAACTGTCTGCCAGATTAATCTTTCCGCTGGCTCCCTGCTCTGTGGATTGTACAACAAACTTATCTGAATTGGACTGATAGGAAACTGTGATTCCAAGCTCTTTTGTACTGTTGATAGCATTGATAATCTCATTGAGGGTATTGTTTTCCCATGTCAGTTCATTTCCATCTGAATCCTTTAATGTTACCGGATCTGAAGTTCCATCTCCCGGCTTTATTATCAGCTTACCTGTAAGGTTTTTGTCTACCCCATTCAGTCCGGATTCAGAAGCTTTAGCAGAAAGATTCAAGCGGTTGGACTCCCCGCTTTTAATGCCAAATATACTATTACTTCCTAAAAGTCCTCTGTCTGCTGATGTAATCGCTAAAGTAGAACTCTTATCATCTTCCCCGGCCGGTGTTTTTGTAGTAAAGCTAAAAGAAGACTTGTTTGAGTCTGAATCTGATGGGTCTAATCCCACTAAAATTCTATTCTTTCCAAATGCTGTATTCAGTTTAGACTGGATGTCTGCCCGAACCGCATCAATTGTAGCACCTTCACTGTATTTATCCAGTTTAATCCACTTTGTAGTTCCATTATAAGAAAAACTGATTTCTTTCTCACTTAATGCACTTGCAAGTGACACATTATCTGTCAGCTTCGCATTATTCTTTGCATTTAAGCCAGCATCGGTGATAATTATCCTTGCCAAACCTAAATCCTCAAATTTCTCACCTTCATCCATAAATCCAAGATCTTTGAGAATATCCCCTGTTCCGCCTGAAAGAGATAATAAACCGCCTGCCTGGTCTGTATTCTTAAAACTTATCTTTCCAGTGTCCACATCAACTTCCACTTTCATGACGTCTGCCAGAGTCCTGCCTGACCCAATTGATACATTGTCCAAACTCTTATTAAGGGACTCTACTGTCTTGTCGACGTCACTGTAATCATAGTCGCTGCTCAATACTACTGAGTAAGTCTTATTCCCATAAGTGACATACATAGCTTCACCCGATACGACATCTACATTTACCATATCAGACAATTGATTTGCGATATCACTTGTATTTAATTTCTGGTCAGAAACTGTGCTGACAGATGATATCTGTGCATTCTTCGCAAGACTCTTCACACCCAATACAGATATCGTATCGGCAGAAGTGCCACTTCCGGTCACAGATAAATATTTACTGTTCTCTCCAAGTGCCGTTACCAGATTCCTGGAAAACAGTTTACTTGAAGACAGGTTTGATGAAGATGTATAAGACATATATTTGTTTGAAAATTCATATAGCTTGCTAGTAATTCCCTGCATCGCACTTTGCTGCCACTGGAAACTCTGTATCTTCTGTTTTTGCGCCGCAATTTTGCTTCTGGTTGCATATGTCATATTCTCAATCAGAGAATCCCTGTCAAGTCCACTGGCTAATCCACCAAACCCTTTGATGGAATTTGTCGAGTTCAATCCGGCCGATGTGCTGCCGCTTAATCCGTTGATTGATGCCATAATATCCACTCCTTACTCTATCAGATTTATCATTTGCTCATATTCTGATTATCGGCGCATCTGTCAAAAAAAATAAGTTTTGTAAATTTATTCCCTGCTGTGGTGCGGAGCTTCGTTTACACGGATGCAGGCTTTTGTAATCTCCACCGTAATCTGCCCTGCATATTTGTTGGAGTAAAAATTAATCAGTGGAGAAACAGCTGTTTTATTTACCACCACATACTTGGGTGAAAGCTTTGTAAGAGCCAGGGCCATCACATCGGCTTTGCAGTGAGAGCATGTGCATACGCCAAACTGCTTCATATAATTTACTACTTTTTTCCTCAACCAGTCTTTCCATTACATTCAGGAAAACAAAACTGTCATCTTCTTCAGGTTCTGTGACAGACTGCTTGTGTTCAGCCTCTTTCTGCTCTGCTGCCGGCTGTTCTGTCTCAGGTACTTTCAACTCTGCTGCCGGCCGTTCTGTCTCAGGCGCTTTCTGCTCTGCTGCCGGCTCTTCTTCTGGCTCTTCCTTCGCTGCAACTGGCTTCTTCTCCTCAGATTTTGGTTCTGTGACAGATTGTTGTGCCTCAGGTTCTGCATTCCCAGCCTGCTCCGACTCTATTTCAGAAACCTGCTGCTCCTCAGCCACAGTTTCCTGTTCAGCTTTTTCAGTTACTTTCTCCACAGGCTCTTCATTTGGTTTTTCTGCCTGAACCTCCACTGGTTTTGCCTCTGATTCTTCCAGTTCATTTACCAGTTCAGTCTCCAAAGATTTCTTTATTACATCTTGCATGTTTTCCTTCTCACCCATGGGGTCAACCACGAAACTGTCTTTTCAGGGTCTACCGGAGGTGATTTCAGAATTCTCACTTTTCTTATTTTCTTTCTTATCGCTCGCCCTGCCAGTAAATTTAGTACATGATCAGAGTCTTATTCATTCTTTTTGCCATATTTATAGTCCCTCTACAGATTCTGTGACATCTTCCTGACCGTTTCTTCCTCAAATTCCCTGTGATCCACAGTAGGGTTGGCCCTTGGAGTATAATCCAAAATACTCAATCCATGGGCTGGTGCCTCAGCAGCAGCAACCCCATTGCGTATTTTCTGCCTTAAAACACTTGGTTCCAATCTGTCAAGCCACAGCCTCAGCCATCTCCAAAACCTCTCTTGACAGCTTTGTCCGTCTATTATATTTTGTCATAAGAATCCCCAGCACATTTAACCTTGGATTCATGGAAGACTGTACTCCTTCTATGGTCTCTTTGAGCTGAATAAGTCCCACAAGACTCAATATCTCAGCAGCCATGGGTATGATAAGAAAATCCGCTGCTGTATACCCATTTACAGTTAATATATTTAATGCAGGAGGTGTGTCAATAACAATGTAATCGTATTCATTGCCGACCTCATTCAGTATGCTTTTAAGCCTGAACTGCCGATCATTTCCAGTGAGAAATAATTCAGCTTCACTTAACAGAATATTAGAGGTCAATATGTCCACGTAATCCTCTGTATGCTGAATTGCATCTTTCACTGATATCTCTTCTCTCAGCACTTCATACATTGTGTGCCCTTCTTCAATATCCAGTCCAAGACTGAAACCTAAGTTCCCCTGGGAATCTAAGTCCACAGCCAGAACCTTGTAGCCTGACTGGTGCAGGCCCACAGCAAGGGCTGCGGAGGAAGTTGTTTTTCCAACACCGCCCTTTTGATTTGTCAATACAATTGTTACCGCCACTTTTATACCTCCACATCAGCATCACGCCTTTTTATCTTAATACATCCTCCAGATGTTCCCCGGAGTCGTTTTTGTCAGAAAATAAAGGCTTTTCCCCTTTTCTCACATATTCCGTCGTGAGAGTATTCCAGATAGTATTTACATCCTCAACACAATCAATGTAAATCTGGGCGAGAAGATATGTGGGAACACCCAGTTCTTCTGATAAAACTTTGCTTTCTTTCCAGTCAGCCCTCTCATATGCGAGAACTAGTTTATAAATATTTCCTACAATGCCCTCTCCATTTACAAGTGCATCCTTTACGGCCGGATTTAATGGGATTTTTTCCAAAATCTCCTCCATGGTGGCATCCACCATATATTCTGGGTTGTTGAAACATCCCCATCATATAAGCCTCATTATTCGTAACCGGGCAGTTTTTGATATGATTTACAAGTTCAAATGCAAACTTTGCTCTCAAAAATGAAATCTTCAGGAGTTCCTCAGCTGCCGGATTTCCCACATCCTGTCTGAAACTCAGCATGTATACCCATTGTCTAAGCTGCCGATTCCAAGTGTAACCAGCGCCTGGCGTATAGAAGATGTTCTTCTTCTCAGTGCAAAATATGCAGAATTAACTAATTTCAGCAGAGTGAATGTAAGCCCTGCATCTCTGCTTATAATTTCTTCAATCTCAACAATGTCCGGCTCAGGTTTTGACACCTCAACAAGGAGCTGGAAGAAGTTTCCTTTCATGTAGCTCACTCTGTCCACCTTGGAGACAAGAGTCTGGGCTATATAGTCGCCTTCCAGATAATCTACGCCTAAGTCAACCGCGTTCTGATAGACTTCCTTGGAATCAATATTTGTAGCAATACACTTTTTATTAATTCCTTTGGCCATACTGATAATATTTTTGAAGGTGCTCCACTCTTTTTCATTTTCATAGAGTTCCTTTTTCCGCATATCAAAGCGTATATAGCTTACATCATCCAGCATATCCAAATATCTCAGAGAAAACTGGAAATCATTTACTGCAAACTGATAACCTGCCCTGCGGTATTTCTGAATAATTGGCTTTGATAAAGGGTTTACGACCAGACTGTCGTCAATCTGTATCACCACTTTATCTGGTTCAAACATTTTCGGAGTATTTCTGAACAGGAGTGAGGGTGTGAACGTAATAAACATAGTTTTATCATTTACAAATTTATTACTGTTGCTCATCAAAAAATTTGAAATCATATCCGCTGCAGACGTCTCCGGCTGAGCGAGAAGATTGTCCCTGCTGTCCTGAAATAATAACTCATATCCAATTACTTTTCCCGTACTGGTTTCTTTGATAGCTCTTCTAACCACACATAGGTGCTGTTCGGATTCTATCGTGTTTCCCTATTAACCTTAGCAATAC
>JASGKW010000014.1:0-64603 GCA_049840515.1 Muricomes sp.
TATTGCGGATGTTTATGGTCTGAAAACCATTGATGAGCTCAGCTCGGCTCAGCGGAATTCATCAGCGGAAGATATCATCAAGTATCTGTGTACAGATGAGAACTATGGTTATGGGCTGGATATTAAAAAACTAGATAAAAGTTATATTTTGAAAATGGTAAATCTCCGCTATGCTATCGGCCTCAATAGTTTTCAGAAATTTATTCCCATCATATTGGCAAAAGACGTCAGTGATGAAACTGTAGCCGCCATTATGGAAAATATGGACAAGCTCAACGGTGTGGATATTGCAGAAGATTCCATGCGCCGGTATACAGACAGCAAATATTTTGCGTCCATCATAGGCTATACAGGAAAGATATCTGATGAAGAGTATGATGCTCTGGACAAAGATTTGAAAAAAACATATTCAAAGACAGATATTATCGGAAAGGCTGGTCTTGAGAAAACTGTGGACGCAGTTTTACAGGGAACTAAAGGGGAGACTGAGCTGTATGTGGACAGTGTGGGGAAAGTCACGGACACTGTCAGCAATAAAGAGCCGGAGGCTGGAAACGATGTTTATCTGACGATTGACAAGGATTTGCAGGAGGAGACTTACCAGTTGATTGAGGAAAAACTGGCGGGTATTCTATTAAACAAACTCAGAAATGTGATGAACTATGATCCAAGCCAGACCTCTGATTCCAAGGAAATTATTATTCCGGTGGACGATGCCTATAATGCATTTATAGGAAATGAAATTTTAGATGAAGCGCATTTTGGGGCGGATGACGCGAAACCTGTGGAAAAGCAGGTATATTCTATTTTCCAGAATAAGAAATCTCTCGCCATTCAGGCAATTATTAATGAAATGAAAAACAGCAGGGCCCTCGCTTATAAAGACCTGCCCGATGAGATGAAAGCCTATATGGATTATATTTCCATCAATGTTTTGCAGACGGATACCGGGATTTTGATGCAGGATGAAATAAACAAACATAAAACCACAGATGATATTTATAAGCAGTGGACGACAGATGAGACAATCAGCTTGAACCAGTATTTAAATTATGCGATTTCACAGAACTGGATAGATACATCCAAGCTGTCAGATTACGTGTCCGCAGAAAAATATTCTGACTCGGAGGAAATTTATCAGGGGATTTTATCATTTTTGCAAGATTATTTGAATTCAGATGTGAATTTCGACAAACTTCTCTATAAATATCTTATAAAATCAAAGAGTATCACTGGCGGTCAAATTTGCGCCATGGTATATGAGCAGGGTGTCCTGCCTATGGATGAGGGAACTTATAACGGATTAATCAGCGGAGGGGTTGACCCTTTCACATGGCTGTATCAGAAGATTCAAAGCCTTGAGATTACTCCGGGGCAGCTTGCGTTGGAACCCTGTACAGGTTCTGCGGTGGTCAGTGACCCCAATACTGGGGAGGTGCTGGCCTGTGTATCCTACCCGGGATATGATAATAACCGACTTGCCAATACGATGGACTCCAAGTACTATAATCAGCTTGTAACCGGACTTTCCCGTCCGTTTTACAATAATGCCACACAGGAACGAACCGCACCGGGTTCCACTTATAAGATGGTTTCTTCTGTGGCGGGGCTTACTGAAGGAATTATTTCAGGGGATACTTATCTCAACTGCACCGGTGAGTTTGACAAAGTGACTCCAAGTCCAAGGTGCTGGGCTTATCCCGGTTCCCACGGGGCTTTGAATGTTGTAAGCGCTCTGGAAGTATCATGCAACGTTTTTTATTACGAAGTAGGATACGATTTAGGAGTAGATTCAGAAGGAAATTACGACAGCGATAAAGGCGTGGAGCGGCTGGCCAAGTATGCCAGGGAATTTGGCCTGGGTGAAAAATCGGGCCTGGAGATTCCGGAGTCTGAGCCGCAGATTTCCGATGAGTATTCGGTGCTGTCCGCAATTGGACAAGGTACAAATAACTATACGGTGAGCCAGCTCAACAGATATGTCGCCACGGTGGCAAATAAAGGGACACTTTATAATCTGACTCTGTTAAAAAAGACCACGGATGTAAACGGAAAAACCATCAAACAATATGAACCTGTTGTTGCAAATAAAATTACAGATGTAAGCAGCAATACATGGAATCTTATTCATCAGGGTATGGAGGCCGTAATCGGCTATAATACATCCACTTTTTCCGGGCTGGGAATTCCCATGGCAGGTAAAACCGGTACTGCACAGCAGAGTGCGGTTCATCCGGATCACGGTCTGTTTGTAGGATATGCCCCCGCCGAATCGCCGGAGATTGCGATAGCAGTTCGTATCGCAAATGGTTACAGCTCATCCTACGCCGCCGAAATAGGGCGGGACATTGTCAGGGCAAACTTTAAACTGGCTGACAAAGATGAACTCATCACCGGCAGTGCGGCAGAAATAGGCAAACCAATAGTAGGAGACTAAACTGGCCGAAAGCAACTTCATTTTAAAAGGAATGTGAGAGTACATGGACAAGCTTGTAATGATTAAGAGCAGTAAATATGGGATTGAAGTTCATTTAGATCCGGAAGTGCCCTTTGATATTCTGCTGGAAAGTGTGGCTTCAAAATTCAGAGATTCTGCAAAATTTTTTGAAGGAGCAAAGATGGCAGTTACATTTCTGGGCAGAAAGCTTTCCGATGAGGAAGAACAGAAAATCCTGGAACTGATTTCCGATATCACAGCAATTGACATTGTTTGTGTCATTGAACGTGATGAAACCAATGATATGATGTACAAAAGCATTGTGGAGAATGCCCTTACCAATATCCAGAAGAAGGAAGGGCAGTTCTACAGAGGGACTTTAAGAAAAAGACAGGTGCTGGAATCCGACTCAAGCATCATCATACTTGGTGATGTGGAGCTGGGTGCTAAAGTAATTGCCAAAGGAAATGTTGTCATTGTTGGTTCATTGTATGGCTCGGTTCACGCAGGAGCAGCGGGAAACAAAGAGGCGTTTGTCACTGCCTTGTCCATGCAGCCTAAGCAACTTCGAATTGGCGATATTGAAGCAAAGCGTCAGGTTATCTATCAGGAAAGCTCCAGTATCAAAGGCCCTAAGATAGCAATAGTGGACGGACGCCGAATCTACATAGATCCGCTCGTGGACTAAGCATCTTTTATACACAGCGCCGGCCTTTGGGGCTGTACTATGGTATATCTGAAATATGACAGAAATAAGAGAAGTTGTAGGAGGAAGGAAAACATGGGAGAAGTCATTGTTATTACATCAGGAAAAGGCGGAGTCGGAAAAACGACTACGACAGCAAATATCGGAATTGGTTTATCTCAGCTTGGAAAGAAAGTCATCGTAATAGACACAGATTTGGGGCTTCGGAATCTGGACGTGGTTATGGGGCTTGAAAACAGGATTGTCTATAATCTGGTTGATGTAATAGAAGGGAGCTGCCGGTTGAAACAGGCATTAATCAGGGACAAGCGTTTTCCTGAATTGTACCTGCTTCCCTCTGCCCAGACAAAGGATAAAACAGCAGTGTCACCGGAGCAGATGCGCAAATTAATTGGTGACTTGAAAGATGAATTTGATTACATACTTCTGGACTGTCCCGCAGGAATTGAACAGGGCTTTGAAAATGCTGTGGCCGGGGCGGACAGGGCCATTATTGTCACAACACCGGAGGTATCCGCCATCAGGGATGCAGACCGCATCATCGGTCTTCTGGAAGTTCATGGAATCAAAAAGAATGATTTGATTATCAATCGAATCCGCATAGACATGGTAAAACGTGGAGATATGATGTCTGTGGAGGATGTAACCGAAATTCTGGCAATTCATCTGCTGGGAGTGATTCCCGATGATGAACAGGTTGTAATTGCAACAAACCAGGGAGAACCCATTGTAGGAACTGACTGTATATCGGGACATGCCTATGAAAATGTGTGCAAACGCATTTTAGGTCAGGAAGTTCCGATTATGGAGTTTGGCAAAACGGAAGGAATTCTAGCAAAATTTTCCAGCCTGTTTAAAAGAAATTAGGAGGGAAATATTATGAGTGTACCATCTGTTCACGTTGCAAAAGAGAGACTGAAAACTTTATTGTTGGCAGACAGGATGCAGTGCACACCCGAAACAGCGGAAAAATTTTCTTCAGACATATATCACACAGTATCAAAATATCTGGAGATTAATCCCGAGAATTTTCACGTTCAGATAACACCCACAGATATACATATCAAGATTACAGGAGAGGACTATTGAAACTTCATTTTCTGAATATTAGGCAAAGATATCATCTAAAAGAATATAAATTCGGCCTGGTTGCACTTGTAACTGCAATTTCCATTATCGGTATTTTCGTTGTGGGAAGTGCACAGGCCTCCGTCCAGGGAAGACAGATTGCAGGGGTATTGTTCGGAACCGCTGCTATGATTGTGATTTCCTTGATTGACTACAAATGGGTGCTGAATTTCTATTGGCCTTTGTATGGGCTCAATATTGTTCTGCTCCTGGCAGTTCTGTTTTTTGGCGAAAATATTAATGGAGCTACGAGATGGCTGAATCTTGGTTTTGTACAGTTTCAGCCTTCCGATTTGACAAAACTTATCACAATTTTGTTTTTTGCAAAGTTTTTAATGGAGCGGGAACAGAAGATTAACAACAAAAAAACGATTATTCAGGCGGCTGCTCTTATTCTGCCATCACTGATTCTGATTTATAAGCAGCCTAACCTTTCCAATACAATTTGTCTGGCGGCATTGTTTTGTATCATGTTATATATGGGCGGTCTGAGTTATAAATTGATTGGTACAGTACTTGCCATTGTAATTCCCGTTTCAGTATTATTTTTGGCGATAGTAGTCCAGCCAAACCAGCCATTTTTGAAAGGCTACCAGCAGAAACGTATTCTGGCGTGGCTGGAGCCTGAAAAATACGCCACTGATGAGGCTTACCAGCAGATTAATTCTGTAATGGCAATTGGGTCAGGAATGCTCACCGGAAAAGGTTATAATAATAACACTACGACATCCGTTAAGAACGGAAATTTTATTTCAGAACCACAGACAGACTTTATTTTTGCAATTATTGGAGAAGAATTAGGATTTGTGGGTTGTTGTGTTGTTATAATTTTGCTATTATTAATAGTAATAGATTGTATTTTAATTGGGGTTAAAGCTAAAGACACCGGAGGACGACTCATCTGTGGAGGGGTCGCCGCACTGATAGGAGTACAGACATTTATTAATATCAGTGTGGCTACGCAGATTTTCCCGAATACAGGGATTTCACTCCCCTTTGTGAGTTATGGACTGACTTCCATTGTGTGCTTCTATATGGGAATTGGTTTTGTACTGAATGTCGGCTTGCAGCCTAATAAATATCAGTAGAGGAGATAGCACATATGAACATAGGATTAGTAGCGCACGATGCAAAAAAGAAATTAATGCAGAACTTTTGTATCGCTTACAGAGGCATCTTGAACAAGCATCAACTCTTTGCCACAGAGACTACTGGGATTTTGGTGGAGAGCGTGACAAATTTAAATATTCACAAATATCTTGCAGGTCACCTGGGCGGACAGCAGCAGATTGGTTCACAGATTGAGCACAACAATATGGATTTACTCATATTTTTCCGCGACCCGCTGACTCCCCGTTCCCATGAACCGGATGTGAATGATATTGTAAAGCTGTGCGATATTTATAATATTCCCATGGCGACCAATATTGCAACGGCGGAGGCATTGATTTTGGCATTGGACAGAGGGGATCTTGACTGGCGTGAAATGTATAAATAAAAAAATTACTGCTATCCTGTGTATAGCAGTTCTTTTTCTTAGTGGGTGCAGTACCGGCACAAAAGACCTGCCTGCCACATATGAAAGAGAAAATTATAGTAAATCATTATATAAAGGCAATATGTTTGCAAAGGATTTGTGTGTGACAGACACAGATGTGCTGCTGGATGAATATGGTGCCGATGCCGGAGTCCATGCCGCAGGACTTTTCGACTTGAAGAATGAAAAAGTTCTTTATGCTGACAGAATACATGAGAGACTTTTTCCGGCCAGCACGACGAAAATTATGACTGCATATATTGCATTGAAATATGGAAATATGGAGGATGTAGTCACCGTAAGTCCTGAGGCGACAAACTTTTCCTATGACGAGCAGGTGAGCGGTCTGATGACCAGTGATACAATTACTTTATATGACTTGCTCTGCGGTCTGATGCTTCAGTCCGGGAATGACTGTGGTGTGGCAATTGCAGAACATCTGGCGGGAAGTGTTGAGGGATTTGTAAATATTATGAATGAGGAGGCAAATGCTCTGGGGGCCACAAATACTCATTTTGTCAATCCCCATGGTCTGCATGATGACTATCATTATACAACAGCATATGATTTATATCTCATGTTCAACGCATGTGCCAAAGATCAGAGATTTATGGATATTATTTCCATGTCCCACTACACAGGAACAATCACATCGGCTGACGGGACTGTCAGGACTCAGGAGTGGTACCCCACAAATTACTATTCCAAGGGTGTTGTAAATTCTCCTGCCGGCATAACTGTATTGGGAGGAAAAACCGGGACAACCGATGAAGCAGGAGCCTGTGTTGTCCTGTATGACCAGGATTCACAAAACAATCCTTACATATCCATTGTGATGGGAGCTTCGGATAAATCAGTTCTCTACGGTGATATGTCTGCACTTCTGGATGCTGGTGTTCCGAAAGAGACCAGACAATAATTTTTCTAACCAAATAAGGGTATATACTCTGCCGCCAATTGGCAGGGTATTACACCCTTATTTTTTGTATTCTTTTTGATTCCATCACTTATTCTGACATACTGTTAATTCTTCCGAACAGGCTGATTAGATAGAGCCCGCACAGGCCAACAATCGTATAAATAATTCTGGAAAGCCAGCTTAAATTTCCAAAGAGAAAGGCTACTAAATCGAATCGAAAAATGCCAACCAGAAGCCAGTTGACCGCTCCAATAATTACAATTGTCAGAGCAGTGTTATCAAACCACTTCATATTATTTCCTCCTTTTATATATATCGGTGTTACTAATGATGTGACAGTCCTGTCATACAGCCTGAGTTGGACTCTGCGCAATATTTGAACTGTAACAATGCTTTTATTATTGCCACAAAAACTGGAAATATACACATAAAAATGTTATACTGGTAAAATATTATAAAAAGAATTGAGGCGTATAATTTGGCATCCCAAAAGAATAATTCTATTAGCATAAGGAAATATAAGACAAAGCGTGAGATGAATATAGGCATTTTTATTTTTGCCATTGTATTCATCTATCTTATCGCAACCATCATCATGTATGCTACGACAAAGAAAGTGTCCGTGTATGAGGTCCGGGAGGGCAGTATTTTGAAGGATAATTCTTATGTCGGATTGATTATAAGGAAAGAGAGCGTAGTAAACGCGGAGAATTCGGGTTATGTTAATTACTACCAGAATGAGAACAGCAAAGTAAAATCTGGCTCCGATATATATGCTGTTTCCTCCCAAAAGTTATCCTACGAAAAGGAGACAGAATCTGATAATGTTGCTTTAAGCGCTGAAGAACAGAAAATGCTCGTGATGAAAACACAAAGCTTTAATGAAAACTTTAATCCACAGAAGTTCTCGTCGGTATATTCTCTGAAAAATGAAATAACCAATACTATTTTGCTTGCCTCCAACCAGACCAAAACAGACCAGCTGGCGGCGGTAATCGAAAAGAGCGGCGGCAGAGCGGAAGGCTATAAAACTTCTGAGGATGGCATTCTTGTATTAGGATATGACGGGTATGAGACATTGACTGTGGATTCCTTTAAAAAAGAGGATTTTGATAAAGGAAAATACAAGCAGACAAGCATGTCAGATAACATGAAGATTAAAAAGGGGGAGCCGGCCTACAAGCTTGTGACCGATGAAAACTGGTCTGTGCTGATACAGCTCAGTGAAGATGATGCCAGGCACCTGTCCGATTTGAATTATGTGAAAACACGTATTGACCAGGACAGTGAGTCTATATGGGCTGATTTCTCTATCTTAAAAAAAGGAAATGATTATTACGGAAAATTGGATTACGATAATTCCATGGTCCGGTATGCCGATGAAAGATTCCTGAATGTAGAGCTAATACTGGAGGACGAGAGAGGCCTGAAGATTCCAAGGAGCAGTGTGGTGGAAAAGGATTTTTATGAGGTGCCCCAGGGATACATTACTTCCGGCGGCAACAGTTCCTCATCCGGTGTTATGATTCAGGAAAGAGGCAGTTCAGTTACATTCCAACCGGTAAATATTTATAAATCAACAGAGGATGGCACAGTATATCTAAATCCGTCTGAGTTAAAAAGAGGTACAGTACTTGTGAAACCTGAGTCCTCCGAGACCTTTACATTGTCTGAAACAAAGCCTCTGAAAGGTGTTTATAATATTAACAAAGGTTATGCAATCTTTAAGCAGGTTACAATTCTCGCCAAAAGTGATGAATACTATATTGTGCAGCAAAATGAACCTTACGGTCTGTATAATTATGATCATATTGTGCAGGAAGGAAATTCTGTCAAAGAAGATGAAGTGGTATTTTAAATTCGGTTATGACAGAAAGTTTCTGTAATTGGAATTTAGTAAATCAGGAAGGAGTATAGAAAAATGTTAAAAGAACAGTTAGAAGAGGTGGAACATCGGATACAGGCTGCATGTGACAAAGCCGGGCGCAAAAGAGAAGAGGTGACACTGATTGCAGTCAGCAAAACATATCCGTCACCTGTCCTTATGGAAGCGTACAACCTCGGTGTCAGAGTTTTCGGGGAAAATAAAGTTCAGGAACTTACAGGAAAATACGAGGAGCTTCCCCATGACATCAGCTGGCACCTGATTGGACATCTTCAGACGAATAAAGTCAGATATATTATTGATAAGGTGGAATTAATCCATTCCGTGGACTCACTGAAGCTGGCAGAAGCGATTGAAAAAGAGGCCGCAAAGAAAAACTGTACGGTAAAAATACTGATAGAAGTGAATGTTGCACAGGAGGAGAGCAAATTTGGAGTAAAACCAGAGGAGGTAATTCCTCTTATTGAAAAACTCTCTGTATTTGAGCATATTAAAGTGTGCGGACTTATGACAATAGCCCCATTTGTTGAAAATCCCGAGGATAATCGCCCGATTTTCGCAAATTTACAAAAATTATCTGTTGACATTAAGGCGAAAAACATTGATAATGTTAATGTGAGCATACTTTCAATGGGGATGACCAATGATTATGAGGTTGCAATTGAAGAAGGGGCAACTATGGTTCGCGTTGGAACTGGAATCTTTGGTGCCAGAAATTATGCCGTTTAAGGTGTGGAAGTCTGGAACAGAAAGTGCTTTCAAAATATAATTATGCGTCAGGAGAGCATAAGACAGGAGTGTAAAGATGGGTGTGTTTGATAAATTTTTGGACATCATGAAGTTGAATGATGATGAGTATGATGATGACGATTTCTATGATGATGAATTTGATAATGATGAATTTGATGAAAAACCGCGTCGTTCTCTGTTTGGAAAGAAAAGCAGCAGAGATGAGTACGACGATTTTGATATTCAGGAGGATAGAAAGTTTGCACCGGCAAGCAGCAAGGTGACTCCTATGCGCCAGCCTGCATCCAGAAGAAATGCAAATATGGAAGTCTGTGTAGTGAAACCCACATCAGTTGATGATTCAAGGGAAATCACAGAGACTTTGCTGGCAGGACGTACCGTTATTTTGAATCTGGAAGGTATGGACTTAGAGATAGCACAGCGCATTATTGATTTTATTTCCGGTGCGACATTTGCTATCAGCGGAAATCTTCAGAAGATATCTAATTATATCTTCCTTGTGACCCCCACTAACGTGGATATTTCCGGCGATTTACAGGATTTGCTGGGTGGCTCAATGGAGACAGCTAACGTAAGAGGAAGATTTTAATTTTAATATGTTAAAGAATGAGCAATTATTGGAAAAGCGGCTGATGGAGTTGTCCAAGACAGCATATCACCGGGATATTATTACATATTCAGACTTTTTAAATTTAAATGAACTGAATATCTTGCATTCTTTGCCGAAGGACAAGCTTTATACAAGTTATGTAACTTTTGGTGGATATGATTTAGCGGAGCGTCAGATGGCAGCATTCTTACCTGATGCTCTTTCTTTTAGTGGAAGTGATGCTGTAAACATGGAGAGCCTCGGCTTTCCTTTTTCTGCTGTCAATATTGAGCCTCTCCACGAAAAATATTCTCAGGAGCTGACACACAGGGACTATTTGGGCGCAATTCTTAATTTGGGGATTGACCGTTCAAAATTGGGGGATATTCTTGTTGAGGGGAAAAATGCAGTGCTCTTCATCTACAGCGGACTGGAAGATTTTCTGCTGGATGAACTGACCCGGGTAAAGCATACAAGTGTCACCCTTCACAAAGTAAGCCTGAGTGATTATCAATATTCTCCCCGTATTGAGGAGATAAAAGGTACTGTCGCATCAGTTCGCCTGGACAGCCTCCTTTCTCTGGCGTTTGTCTCCTCGCGGACAAAACTTGGAGGGCTGATTGAAGGTGCTAAAGTATTTGTAAATGGAAAGATTATGACAACAAATTCCTACCAGGTGAAAGAAGAGGATGTTATTTCTGTCAGAGGGATGGGAAAATTTAAATATAAAGGAACTTTATCAAGGACGAAGAAGAATCGCATTTTTGTAGTGCTTCACAAATATGTATAAGAAGGAAAAATCATGAGAGATAAAAAGACAAAATCTATTCAAAGCTATTTTCTGGCAGTTATTGGAGTTGGAGTTCTTATTGCGTTGGATCAGTTTACAAAATGGCTGGCTGTCCTGAATTTAAGAAATCAGGCATCTTTCATTATATGGAAAGGTGTATTTAAGCTGGAATATCTGGAAAACCGGGGAGCAGCTTTCGGAATTATGCAGAATAAGCAGATTTTCTTTGCAGTGGGGGCGGTACTGATTATAGGTGTAATTGCCTTTATGTATGGGAAAATGCCTCACACTTCCCGCTTTTATCTGCTTCGCATATGTTCAGTCATGTTATGTGCCGGTGCAATAGGAAATCTGATTGACAGAGTCCGTCAGAATTATGTGGTGGATTTTTTATATTTTGAACTGATAGATTTCCCGATTTTTAATGTAGCGGACTGCTACGTGGTTATTTCCTGTATTTTATTTGCATTTTCAATCTTATTTTATTACAAAGAAGATGAGCTGAACTGTTTCAAGCTGAAGAGAGGACAGGAACAGAAAGGATAAAACAAATGGAAGAATTGTATTTTACAGCAGATGAACAGGGCATAAGGCTTGACAAGTTCCTCTCCAATGCTGTTCCTGACAGCTCCAGGTCCTATATTCAGAAGCTTATTGAAAACGGTTCGGTGACTGTCAATGGACAGCGTATTAAATCTAATTATAAAACCAGCGCCGGGGACCAGATTAAATTGTGTCTGCCTGAGCCGGAAACTCTGGATATTATGCCGGAGGACATTCCTCTTGATATTTTATATGAGGATGACGATATTCTGGTTATCAATAAACCTAAAGGCATGGTGGTGCATCCTGCCCCCGGGCATTACAGCGGAACTCTTGTGAATGCTGTAATGTTCCACTGCAGAGACAATTTGTCCGGCATCAATGGAGTGTTGAGACCCGGGATTGTGCACAGAATAGATAAGGATACCACAGGCTCTCTTCTGATCTGCAAAAATGATATTTCCCACAGAAAACTGGCAGAACAATTAAAAGACCACAATATTACAAGGAAATATCACGCCATCGTCCACGGCAATTTAAAAAGTGATGAGGGGACTATCGATGCCCTTATAGGCCGTAATCCTACAGACCGAAAAAAAATGAGTGTCCATCCCTCCCATGGCCGCGATGCAGTTACACACTACAAAGTGCTGGAACGGTTTGGAAACTTCACATATATAGAGTGTGAGCTGGAGACAGGGCGGACACATCAAATCAGAGTTCATATGGCGAGTATCCGTCACCCAATATTGGGAGATACTGTTTATGGACCGGCAAAATGTCCTTTTAAATTGGAAGGGCAGACTCTTCACGCAAAGATTTTAGGGATACACCATCCGTCCACCGGCGAATATATGGAATTTGATGCCCCACTTCCGGAATATTTTTTACAGCTTTTGAATAAGCTGAGATGATACTTAAGGAAATATTTGAACGTTAACCATTTTATGTGGTATAATATGAATGAAAGAACAAGAGATGCCTGTTTAACGTAAAGGAGAGTGACCTACTATGAAAACAAATACGATTATTACAATTGGCAGACAGTTCGGCAGTGCAGGCCGGGAAATTGGAAACAAAGTTGCTGAACATTTCGGAATTAAATTATATGATAAGGAAATGCTGGCAAGGGCGGCTAAGGAAAGTGGGATTTGTGAAGAGATTTTTGAGAGTCATGATGAAAAGCCTACAAATAGTTTTTTGTACTCTTTGGTAATGGATACTTATTCTATGGGATACTCCGGCAGTACATACGCGGATATGCCTATCAATCACAAAGTATTTCTGGCACAATTTGATGCAATTAAAAAGATTGCGGATGAGGGCCCCTGTATTTTGGTTGGCCGGTGTGCAGATTATGCCCTGGAATCCTATGACAATGTGGTCAGCGTATTTATACATGCAGATTTAGAAACACGTATCCGCAGAATTGCACGCATATATGATCTGACAGATGCCAAGGCGAAGGATATGATTGTCAAGACAGACAAAAAGCGCTCAAGCTATTATAATTATTACAGCAATAAAAAATGGTCAGATTCTGAAAGCTATGAGTTATGCCTGAACAGTGGTGCACTCGGTGTGGATGGCACAGCAAAGGCCATTGAACAGTATATCATGCTGAAAGAGAGCATTGCAGCGGCAGAGAGAAAACTTTAAATAGACGTTAATATAAAAGTTAGCAATGGAAATAAAGCATCCAGGAACAAACAATTTGTTCTCGAATGCTTTATTTCTATTTATGCATTATACAGTGCGATTTTCGTGGTATAAGGTTTGGTTTTGGATGCTCTTTGTTTTCGCAAAAATTTATTTATGGTTCTCTTAACTTTACAGCTCCAGCGGCCTGCCTGCGGCGGTTTTCATCAATAGCAGCATAGTGTTTTTTTGTTGTATTTACATCTTTGTGTCCCAGGACATCTGCGACAAGGTAGATATCACCAGTTTCTTTATATAAAGATGTGCCATATGTACTGCGCAGCTTGTGAGGGGTAATCTTCTTATTTGGAGTAATCTGCTGCGAGTATTTCTTTACCATGTTCTCCACAGCCTGTACGCCCATACGCCGACGCTGAGTGGAGAGAAAAAGAGCATTCTCATGGCCGGATAGCGGGACAGTGTTTTTTCTTGTAGTATAGAGATACATTTTCAATGCATTTTCAACTTCATCACCAAAGTAGACAACCATTTCATTGCCGCCTTTTCGGGTCACTTTAATTCCATTGTTTTTAAAATCCACATCTGCCACATCCAGCCCCACACATTCGGAAACCCGGATTCCGGTTCCCAGCAGTAAAGTCAGAATGGCGAGGTCCCTGTTTTTAGTTTTCTCAAAGTAGATTTTCTTCTGCCCGGTCAAATCATCCCCTCCATGCTCCACATATTCCAGGAGAGACGCAACCTCATCGGTATCCAGACGGATAATCGCTTTATCATGCAGCTTAGGCATATCCACCAGCAAAGTTGGATTCTTTTGTATGGCCTGCCGCTTAAAGAAGTATGCATAAAAGCTTCTCAGGGCAGACATTTTGCGGGCAAGACCTTTTTCCGTATTGGTAATCTGTTTGTCCTCAGGGCCTTTATAGACCTTCAAATATTCCTGATATTCCTCAATATCCACAGGTTCAATGCGGTCCAGATCCTGCACAGTAAACATATCCATTGTATGATTTTTATACACCGGATTATTCTCTAATAGAAAATGAAAGAATATTCTAATATCATAGGCATAGGATATTCGAGTCCTGGGGGAAGTCTTTGGCTCTATAGCGCGGAAATAATCACGTGCAAAGGAAGGCATTGTCTGAAGAATTTCTCGAAGCCGCAAAGTATTATCAATGTAAGCTTGTTCATGATATGTTTTAGTGTCTTTATTATTTGACATTTAAAAATCCTCCTGATATATGACTGCAATTTATCTTATTAGTAATTTAATAATTATACCATATTGTGGATTTTGCGTCTATATCTTTTGGAAAAATCAGTATTTGTCGTATAGATATATTTATATCTCATCCTAAAACAAATGAGACGATATATTTAGAAATAGGGAGTATTTCTATATACCGTCTCTGGGTGAGTTTTATATATCATATATGTAGGGGTTACATATTGATACCGTTATTTAATTCGTAAACATTATTGAAATTTGTTTACTCCTGGGCAAACTGAATATCATTATACGCAATTGTCAAATGTTGCCCTGCATGTATTTTATCTGAATTCAGAGAATTCATTTCTTTTAAAGCATCCACATAGTCAGGTATGGATGTGTAATCATCCGTAATATATAATTCAGCTATATCCCACAGTGTATCACCGGACTGTATCACAATGCTTTTGTAATATTTGAAATTGACTGGCTGTTCCTCACGGCTGCCATGTGCTGAACTGAGGATATTCCCAAAGGCGGCACATGTGGCAAAGACAACAAAAACCGTCACAAGACATGTAATAATCAGACGGCGCAATTGAATATCGCTTCTCACAATATCTGTTTTCAAATCACTTCTATTATTTCTTATTAGCATATCATTCCCTCTCATTGTACTGCCCTCCTTTTAAAATAACTGCTCAATGTCTGCGAACATTCGTTCCTTATGTTTCAAATTATAATACAAGAACAAATGTTTGTCAATACTTTTGATGGAAAATTACGAACATATTTTCGCAACAAGTGTTTGCTTTTTGGACATATATATGGTAGAATATTTAAAAGAATATGGAGAATCCGGAAAAAAGTGGATTGAAAAAGGAGGATTACATGTCACAGGGCAAGATCAGCAAGAAACAGTTAGAAATATTAGAATACATAAAGTCACAAATACTGGAAAGGGGATTCCCGCCTGCAGTGCGTGAGATTTGTGAAGCGGTGAATCTGAAGTCCACCTCTTCTGTGCACTCTCACCTTGAGACTCTCGAAAAGAATGGTTATATAAGAAGAGACCCCACAAAACCGCGTGCAATCGAGATTTTGGATGATATATTCAATCTCACAAGGCGTGAGGTTGTAAATGTTCCGCTGCTTGGAAGTGTTGCTGCCGGAGAGCCTTTGTTTGCCCAGGAGAATATTGAGAACTACTTCCCCATCCCCATGGAATTTATGCCAAACGACCAGACTTTTATGCTGCGGGTAAAGGGAGAAAGTATGATCAATGCAGGCATTCTCAATGGGGACATGATTCTGGTCCAACAGGCACAGACCGCCTCCAATGGAGATATGGTTGTTGCTCTCGTGGAGGATGGTGCCACAGTAAAGACATTTTACAAGGAAAAGGGATTTTACCGGCTTCAGCCTGAAAATGATGACATGGACCCTATTATTGTAAAAGAAGTATCTATTCTTGGAAAAGTGATTGGTGTTTTTCGTTTTTTCTAAAAACCCATTAAAATTTGAGGACATCGCAAAAGTCACTCTGTATCTGATGACTTCTTCGATGTCCTCCCAAAAACTAATAAGTTATTCTTTTAAATATCCTGATATTTTTCTTATCTCTTTGACCACATCCTCATTAATCAGCGGAGGTTCAGCGTAAGGACGCGCAAGATAATAACCCTGCAGATAATCTACCCCTAATTCGATTGCTTTACTCATCTCCTGCTCAGTTTCAATGCCTTCAGCTATGATCTTAATATCCCGCTCTTTTGCGTAGGAAATTATGTTTTCTACAATCTTCTGCTTATCAATATTTATGTGAATTTCTGAAATAATTTCTTTGTCAATTTTAATGTATTTTGGGGCAAGTTCAAGGAGAACACGCTCTCCGTTGTACCCGCTTCCGTAGTCATCCAGAGCAAAATCTGAGTTCCACCGGTCTACGAGAATCCTCTTTGCGTCCATAGCATCTCTGTTGATTTGTGAATCTTCTGTGATCTCAAAGACAAAATGGTCCAGATATCCTTCACATTTTTCTTCAATAAATTGTATTGTCTGGTCATTTAATTTATAATCAGCCAGTGAATTGACAAAAATCTTGCAGTCCTGAGAAATAAAACTATTTTTTACATATTGTATATATGTAAGAGAAGCCTTTTTCCAGGTCAACTCTTCTATTTTATCCAACTTGTGCTCTTCTTTGGCTATGGACAATATGTCATTCGGCTTTCTTAAGTTAGGCATAGTTCCTCTCATGAGCGCTTCATAGGCAAAAATGTTACCTGTATGGGCATCGGCAATCGGCTGGAAATAATATTCTAGCTTTTCATATTCTATCAGTTCAGAAAGCTCCCTGCGGTTTTGCGATATATATTCTTCGCTATAGTATGCACCAATGTCGAAATCACTGATTTCTCCTTTTGATGAATGTTTCACCTGATACATTGCAAAGTCAGAATAGCGCTGAAGCTGTTCGTAATTGGTGGAATCCTTGGGATACCAGGATATTCCGCCTGACATCTTGATTTTTCTCGGCTTGCCAGAGGAAAGAAAGATATATTCTGTATCCAGACCCTCTTTGAGTTTCAGCAGCACCTGGCTAATTTCATCTTCCGTTTCATACCCATAAAAAAACAGATAGAACTCATCCCCTGAAATCCGGGCTATAATCGTATCAGGAGGGGTATATTTCTTGAAGCCGGCTGCTGCAGCCTGAATATATTTATCACCGTAATCATGCCCATAGTTGTCATTAATATATTTGAGATTATCCAAGTCCATCATAACTAATGCGGCCTTTTTTAAATGGCTCTCACCCTTTTCAAAAAGCCTGGGAATGATTCTCAGAAATGCTCTTCTATTTCTCAGACCTGTGAGCAGATCATGGTCTCTTTCATGTTCAATAAGCTGCTTTTCGCGGATTGTTTTTGTGATATCTTCCGCAACGCCTATAACCCTCTCATCTTCCACTTTGGAATAACTGAGCCTGATATAGCTGTCTTGTTCTCCGCAAGGGACTTTATATAGAGTATATTCATCTGTCTTTTCTATTTTATAGACATCCAGCTCCTCCTCCAAATGATACTGAAATGAGTGGACATTCAAAGTCTGGGTGCATATTTCATTTTTACCAAAGATATTGAAGAAGCCATCCGTAATAAACAATGTCCCGGTTATCTGATTCATTTCAAACCCTGCAATCCTCACACTTGCCTTATTCAAAATCTGAGTGAACTTTGTTGCAGAATTGATGACATCACGGCTCAGTTTTTCGATGGAAACTTCCATTTGGTCGAACTCGTAGATATTGGTTCTGGGAAGGTGAATTTTGTTATAGGTATCTAAGTCCTGCATATTTTTAGAAACCAGGTGGATAGGTCTTGTTATCATCAAACTCACAATAATACTGCCGCAAATGCCCAGAATAATAGTAAGGAAAATTGCGATAGCTATATAAGAAAGAATATGAGTGGAAAACTCAGTAATATCCCTATCTTTTACAACTCCGGCAAGCCCCCATCGTTCAGATTCAAAAGGCCCATTAGAATCGTACAACTGGAGATACTCGATATCCATAAAATATTGACTTTCGTCCTTGGATTGATACCAAAGTGTTCCGTCTTCATGAGTTTTTACTTTAAAAGGCTGCATGACAGGCATGACTTTATCATCTGATGAGAAAATAGTCCGATAATTTTCACTGTCTTCATCTTTGATAATTAATGAATATACAGTATCCTTGTTCTCCATCAATTCCTCAGCGGGAAGCAGCGAGGACAGATAATCTAATGTGACTTCCACCCCAATCACGCCGTAAGTGTGTCCCTTTGAGGTGATAAGAGGCAGTGTATAAGAAATGACAGATTTGTTGTTTCCCTTAACTTTGTAAGTTGGCGTCCAGTACCCCAGCTCAGACAAGGAGGACGCATTGGGGTTGTTGTAACTTTGTTCCTGGGGATTTAAAAGCATATCATAAAGTCCAGGCATATCAGAAGAAAACTCAAACTGAGGTTTCCACGAGCTGTCAGTTGCAACATCCAGATTGTGTACGAGCGGAACGGAGCCCACCTCAACTAATAAATCATTATTCTGGATGGATGGACTGGTTTCTGGTTCCAGGTCTCTGAAATAAACTCCAGGTTTGCGGAAGAAATCTTTCTTCCGCAATTCTTCCGGGACATCTGTGTTAAATATAACAAAAGCACCGGTCACTTTATTGGCGCGCAGCATACCTATTAAATCATCAGAAATATCGGAGATAAGGGGATAACAGGCATCCGAACTTTCTCCGATATTTTCCAGATCTATACTGCCCTCTGCATCAAGTTCCTCCGCTCTCTGATTGATAAGCTGAAGGGTCTGAGACATATTGGACCAATTGTTTATCATTTCATTCTGCAGATAGCTGGTGCGGTTAATAACTTTTCCCTGAATGATTCCTTTTACGTTGTCATTCAGTTCCTGAATTGCACCGCCAAATATAAAAGTTCCCGAGAGAAGAATAACTTCCATCAGAGTAAGGAGGACCATAGGAATTAATATTCGCTTCAATATTGGCTGTGCTTTCTGTTGTTTCATATGATTCCTGTGCCCTCCTTCCTGGAATCTTCCGACTTTTATTTGGTGTCAATCAGTGCCTCCAGGGATGACTTTGTGCTCTCATACCAGTTGTTAAAGTTTTCATCTGTGACATATTGACTTACAGCGTCCTCCCTGGACGTTCCAGCCTGAATAGATGAAACCACTTCTGCTCTGTCCTGGACTGCCTTATCTGATAAAGAGTGCTCCAGTATATTTCTGGCACTTGTTCCATTCTCAAAAGCACGTGTTGTGTACAGAGTACTGTCATGGACCTGCTGAAGGGACACATCCAGGACATTGAGCACATTCTTATTTATATCCTGAACACTATTCTCAATCATTTCCTTATTATTTGCACTTTTCTTCACAGGAAGATAACCTGAGGAAACTGCAAAGCGGATATTCTGTTCGGTATCTGTAAACCATTTGAGAAATTCTATAGAAGCTTCTATTTCAGCCTTATCCTCCGTCTTAGTGACCACCATTCCAGCGCCCTGCTGTACAGCAAATCTCTCACCGTTTTCAAACTGCGGAGTTTCAAAAGCCTGCATTTGAATATCATATGTATAATTATCATTCAGCGTAACCTGATCAGGAAAGAATGTGGCACCTGCCGAGGAACCTACAAAAGATAATATGTTGCCTGTTTTAATATCATCACTTCTAAATTTGCCGGAGGCTGTAAAGTAACCATTGACATATGGAACATAATAATTATCCCAAAGCCTGCGGATAATCTTTTTGTCAAAGTTTAATACAGGCACGCCATCTTTCACAGAAAAAACTTCCACACCCATCTGACGTGCACCTAAAATGAAATAATTTGCCATGGCATCTCTGCCAAAGAAAGCTTTCCCGTCATTGGGAGTGTCTGTAAGACTGTCCGTCCACCGGTAATATATCTGAGATGTTTTAGTTATTCCTTCCATCGTAGAAAGGTCTTCCAGGGAACAGCCGGATTCCTGGGAAAATTTGTCCCAGTCCGTTTTATTTAGAATAAATACCTCTGTAGCTTTTGCTACCGGGAAGATTTTCAGACTATCTTCTGATGAAAACTTGCCCTCATCAATATAGCTGTCCATGTATTCTGCTATTTCATTATCTGTCATATAATCTCTTAAATCGACAGCCATGCCTTTTCTGTCCACGGCATAAGCGGTGTCAGCATAGGCCGCAAATATGTTGGGAACTTCTTTTGCGCCGACTTTTCCGTCAATGGAGGCTATTACATTTTCTTCCAGGTCACTTACATTTCCGAGACCGGAGGCTTTCACCTTAATACCATGCTCACTTCCATATCCATCATTAAATTCTGCGACAAGCGCATTCATAGCATCCTGCTGTGCTCCATTATAGTAATGCCATACTTCAATGGTTACAGGATGTTCCGGACTCAGAAGTGTTTTCTTCTCTTCATTGTTTTTATTTACATAGGAACAGCCGCCGGCCAAAAAAACTGCGAGTGACATAATCAGACAGATAGTTTTCTTTCGTACATCATTCATATATGTGTCCTTTCGCCTTTTATAAAGAGGAAATGTCTACATCTTTTCCGTCCCGCCAGATTCGTTCCAGGTCATAAAATAATCTATTCTCTTTATCAAAAATGTGTACAATGATATCACTGAAATCAAGAAGAACCCAGCTTCCGCTTCCATAGCCTTCCCGCTGTTTTAACTGGTATCCTGCCTTGAGAAGGCATTCCTCCACATTATCAACCAAGGCTCTGACCTGACTCTCATTACTTCCGTTTGCAATGATAAAATAATCTGCAAGGACAGATACACCTGCGATATCAATTACCTTGATGTCCTCTCCTTTTTTCTCATCCAACGCGTTGTAGGCAATACGTGCCATTTCTTTTGCTTTTTCCATAAGAATTCTCCCTTTACTTTTTATATATGATAATAGTCATATGTCCTGACTGTCATCAAATCAATTTCCCTGCCCACATGTTCCAAGTAAGAAATAGTGGAGCTGGCGCTTAAGGCCACCGCTCTGTCAAGATTAGAAAATGCCGCATATCTCACCTGCTTTAGACCTGGGGCTTCCTGCCGCCCTGGTTCAATATAATCGGCAATATATGTGATTTTTTCCAGCAGCGTCATGCCGGGCCTGCCTGTAGTGTGCCAGGTAATGGCATTTAAAATATCCGTATCTTTTATATTATATTCATGTTCCGCGAGATAGGCTCCAAGCTTTGCATGTATTAATGCCGGCATATTCAACTCTGTATCTGTGAGTTCTATCCCATATTCTCTGCACAGCTTCATTTGATCCTTTCCGGAACCAAATTTGCCGCAGTCATGGAGCAGTCCCGCAAGCATGGCTTTTGAAATATTTTCTCTGTGACACATGGAAAGAGACGCCGCAGTATACATGACTCCCATGGTGTGACGATAACGCTCAGGTTTTAGCCGCTTTTCCAGCTTCCTTTGAATTGCCTCAATAATTGCTTCAATGTCTGTCATGATTCTGTTTCCTTATATAAATGATGTGTTTTAATATAATCGGCTACTGCGTCAGGCACCATGTAATGAACAGTGAGTCCTGATGCTGCTCTTTTTCTTATTGTGGTAGAGGAAATCTCAAGGAGGGGTGCCATTAACAGTTCTATGTCTGCATCATATTTATCTTCAAGATAAGCAATCTGCTGCTTCATATCCCCCACATCCTTGTCATCCCTCATTGCAGCCAGAATGGTACAATAAGAAAAGATTCCCTCAAAATATTTCCATTTTTCAATAGCGAAAAGAGAATCTGCCCCTAATATAAAATAAAATTGATTGTCTGGATACATTTCATGAAATTCCAGCATTGTCTGGTAGGTATAGGAATGCACACCTTCTTTCGCCTCATGGAGAGAAAGCTTGAAATGGGGGGAGCCGCTGATTGCAGCTCTGACCATTTCAACTCTGTGTTTCAGAGAAGTATCCATTTCTTCTGTATCTTTATGGGGAGGATTTCCGTTTGGCAGAAACCAGATTTCATCAAGAGAAAATTGTTCAAATGCAAATTCTCCCAAAAGCAGATGCCCTATATGAATTGGATCAAATGTGCCTCCCATAATACCAATTTTCATATCAATTTAATTCCCTACGGAAGTACGATTTTCTTCTTGTCGTCCTTCCCCTCTCTGTATAATACAATTTTTTTCCCGATAACCTGCACAACTTGTGAATGAGTTCTTTCTGATATCAGCACCGCCAGTTCTTTTGGGTCATCCCCGCAATTCTGCAGAACGCTGACTTTAATCAGCTGACGTGCATCCAAAGCTTCTGATATAGCTGTTGTCAGATTCGGTGTTATGCTGGACTTGCCGACCTGGAAAATAGGCTCCATTGTCATGGCAAGGCTTTTTAAATATGCTCTTTGTTTTGTTGTCATTTATGATATCTCCTATTTATAATAGTCAAACTGTAAACCATACATTTTAACTGTATCACCCTCCTGGATGCCTGCCTTTTCCAATTCCTTGAGGATGCCTGCATCTTTGAGGAACTTCTGGAAGAAAGCAAAACCTTTTTCAGAATCAAGGTTTGTATATCCCAGCATTTTCTCGATTTTGGGTCCTTCCACAACATACATATCGTTTTCTTTCTCTACTGTATATGGCAGGTCTTCGTAAATCAATTCATCCTCGGGGA
This sequence comes from Muricomes sp., assembly GCA_049840515.1. Lineage (GTDB taxonomy): Bacteria > Bacillota > Clostridia > Lachnospirales > Lachnospiraceae > Muricomes. The sequence goes on from JASGKW010000014.1 coordinate 22,388, forward strand.
AGTATTCCTGTTCAAATACAACTGTTTCTGTATTCATAGTCTGCAGCTGTTCACTTACATAATACAGAAGTTCGGAAATTCCCTGGCCGGAAACACCGGATATTGGAAATACTTTGATACCTTTTGGCTCAAATTCGGCTCTCAGCCTGTCCACCGGGTCCTCATCGCCATCAAAAATCAAATCTGTCTTGTTGGCAGCGATTACCTGGGGACGCTTAGCTATCTCCGGATTATAGGCTTCCAGCTCTGCATTGATTTTGTATATATCATCTACGGGGTCACGACCCTCTGTCCCAGCCGCGTCTACCACATGAATCATCATTTTTGTGCGCTCAATATGGCGGAGAAACTCATGTCCCAGCCCCACACCTTCTGATGCACCCTCAATCAAACCGGGAATATCAGCCATCACAAAGCCTTTCGCATCCTTCAAATCAACCACGCCAAGGTTTGGATTTAAAGTGGTAAAGTGATAGTTGGCTATTTTCGGCTCTGCGTTGGTTACCCTTGAGAGCAATGTGGACTTTCCTACATTTGGGAAGCCGATGAGTCCCACGTCCGCAATAACCTTCAACTCCAGATTAACTTCAAGCTCCATGGCAGGTTGTCCCGGCTGGGCATATTTAGGAACCTGCATTGTCGCAGTGGCAAAATGCTGGTTTCCAAGTCCTCCCTTGCCGCCTTTTAAAACAATCTGCCGGCGGTTGTCACCTGACATATCCGCAATAACCTTGCCGGACCTTGTCTCCTTAACTACGGTTCCTTCCGGAACTTTAAGTACAAGGTCTTTTCCATTTTTGCCATGACAACGGCGCTTTCCGCCTTCTTCGCCGTCCCCCGCCAAGAATTTTCTTTTGTGTCTAAAATCTACCAGTGTATTCAGGCCCTCATCCACTTCAAAAATCAGATCTCCGCCTTTTCCACCATCGCCGCCGTCGGGCCCGCCGTTAGGTACATACAGCTCTCTTCTGAAACTGCAATGTCCATCGCCGCCCTTGCCGGATTTTATAAAAATTTTTGCTCTGTCTGCAAACATAATTCATACCCTTTTTCTACATCTTTTAACGTTGCCAATTTTCCCCATTATATCACAAGATACTTGCTTTTACTATTCATAATTCCCTATTTTTATGAGTTCTATGTGACTATGTGATATATGATTGGTTTTTCATATCTTATAAAAATAATCTTTTCTAATGCATAAAAAACCTCAGACCGTTAGGTCTGAGGCCGCTCACGTCATAGTCTTCCGAACATTAATTGTCCGAAAAATGTGTCTTATTCAGCTATAGGATAGATAGAAACCTGCTTTTTATCTCTTCCTTTTCTCTCATATCTAACAACACCGTCTGCTAAAGCAAATAAAGTGTCATCATTACCGCGTCCTACATTCACACCTGGGTGAATTCTTGTTCCGCGCTGTCTGTAAAGGATATTGCCGGCTTTTACAAACTGTCCGTCAGCTCTTTTAGCACCTAATCTCTTAGATTCGGAGTCACGACCGTTCTTGGTAGAACCCATTCCCTTTTTATGAGCAAAATACTGAAGGTTCAATTTCATCATGGTTATTACACCTCCTTGAAAATAATATCAATATATGGTTCGTAGTCACTGTCATCTTCTATTTCCTGTAATCCAAGAATCATAGTTTTTAACAGCAATTCAGCATCATGTGTGGGCTTGCCCCCTGTAAAGCGAAACTCAATTAATCCCTGGGCATCTTCTGAGTCATCCGAAACAATGGATATCTCATCCGATGTATAGCGCTCAATGGCGTTTAGAGTATTAATGATAAGCGCGGAAGCCGCTGCACATACAATGTCCATGCCTTCATCAGAAAATCCAGCGTGGCCCTGTGCATCAAAGCCTGCATATTCATGCCGGTTGGTCTTATAAATGGTTACCTTAATCATTCTGACACCAATTAGGCATTGATTTTGTCAATTTTAACTGCAGTATACTGTTGTCTGTGACCATTTTTCTTATGGTATCCAGATTTTCTCTTATACTTATAAACAATAACTTTTTTTTCTTTTCCGTTACCAACTACAGAAGCTGTAACTGTTGCACCGGAAACTGTTGGATTTCCAACAACAAGCTTGTCATTGTTCACTGCAAGTACCTGGTCAAATGTATAAGTCTCTCCAGCTTCTACACCAAGTTTCTCCACTTTAATGATATCGCCTTCGGCTACTTTGTACTGTTTACCACCTGTTGCTATAATTGCGTACATATGGCACCTCCTATTATCATTACTCGCCAATTACGGTGTCTGCCTGACGGCAGTACTTTAAAACCTCATTGTGCGGCATACCGTAGTAGTATAGCATATACAATTTTATAAAGTCAACAATTTTCTGGCATTTTTGTCAAAAATCATGTCCTTCTCATTTTCTGTAAAAGGGAGGCTGTGTAAATGCCGCACAGTCTCTTTTTGTCCCTCCCATGGAGAGTCCGTGCCAAATAAAATTTTATCAGTGCCATGATTCCGGCAGATGCGCATAAACTGTTCATCTTCTATCAGCCCAAGACAGGCTGAAGTGTCCAGATATATGTCTTTTCCCACCAGAAATTGTTCAGCGTCATCCCAGCACATGAAGCCGCCGAAGTGAGCCATCACCAGCTTCGGGGCTTTCGTTTCCTCAAAAACCTCCGCAGCCATCTTTGGTGTGGCGTAAAGTCTATCCGGATATCCAGGGTCATATCCGCCGTGGACACTGATAATAAACCCAAGCTCTGAGGCATAAGAGACAATCCGCTTATAACTGATATTGTTGAAAGGAACTCCCTGATAGGCCGGGTGAAGTTTAATCCCCTTAAAACCCATGCTTTTTAACTCATTCAACTCACTCTTATAATCAGTGCCGGATGGATGAATCCCTCCGAAAGAAATAATGTCCCCTTCCAGAAATTGTGAAGCAAAACGATTAAGGCTCTGAAATTGTGAGAGCTTTGTTACAATCGGAAGGACAATAGATATATCTATCCCCGCTTCCTTTTGAGAGGCCCGCAAACCTGATACAGTACCGTCTGTAAAGGGTGGTATTTCAAACTTTGAACTCAAAACGTCCAATGTAGAGGCTGCCATTTTATCAGGAAACATATGTGTGTGAAAATCAATCATGTAATACCTCTATTTATCGGAATCATTCAATTTATCATAACAATATTCTATAATGCTTTTGCGTGTTATAATGCCTATAAATTTCTTCTGGTCGTCCACAACAGGCACAAAGTTTTGATTCATTGCCTTTTTTACAAGGTCTTCCATGTCTGCATCTGCGGCCACCACATCAAAGTTGTCCTTTCTCGGGAAATCACGGATAAAAATTTTCTCAGCACTCTTTAGGTTTAAATTTTTGTAATCCTTAATGCCCCAGAGCAAATCTCCCTCTGTAATAGTCCCCATAAATTCGCCATCTCTGTTTAACATCGGAATAGCGGAGTATTTATGATACTCCATTGTCTCTAAAACCTGACGCAGTGTACAATCATCATAAATGTAAGCAATTTCGCTTTTTGGTTTTAAAAAGAACAAAATGTTCATAATGAACTGGTTCCTTTCCTTAAATTTGTGTCAGTACAAAAATCTCGTACAATGCTTTAATGGCATTTTTGAAGTCATCGTGTCTGACGCCAACAATAATATTCAACTCACTGGAGCCCTGGTCAATCATCTTTACGTTAATGTGGGCATGGGCCAGAGCGGAGAAAATTCTTCCTGCTGTTCCTCTTGTCGCACGCATGCCGCGCCCTACAATGGCAATCAGCGCGAGGTCAGACTCCAAATCAATGTGGTCTGGATTTACTGCTTTATGAATGCCTGAAAGAATCTGCTGCTCTTTCTCCTCAAATTTGTCCTTATGGACAAAAATTGTCATTGTATCAATTCCAGAAGGCATATGTTCGATTGCAACGCCATTTTCCTCAAATACCTGAAGGACCTTGCGGCAGAAACCAATTTCAGAGTTCATCATCGCTTTTTCAATGGTGACAGCTGCAAAACCATCTGTGCCTGCAATACCTGTGATAGTATACTTTGGACGGCTGCATGTGCCTTCCACAATCAGATGCCTTTATCTGTCGGGTGAGTTGGTATTTCTTATGTTAATAGGGATACCTGCTTTTCTGACCGGGAAAATAGCGTCTTCCGTGAAGTACACTTGCCCCCATGTAGGAAAAGCTCCCTCAGTTCTCTGTAGGTAATTGTTTCAATAGATTTTGCATTTTTGACAATTCGTGGGTCTGCAATCAAAAATCCTGATACGTCTGTCCAGTTTTCATACATATCAGAAGAAACAGCCAGTGCAACAAGTGAGCCTGTAATATCAGAGTCCCCCTTGAAAAGGTTACGATAGTACCATCCTCTTTTGCACCATAAAATCCCGGAATAACAGCTCCATCAGACTTTGCCAGACGCTTGGACAACAAATCATTTGTGGCAACATCGTCAAAAGAACCGTCTTCATGAAAACGTACAGCTTCGGCGGCGTCCACAAACTCAAAATCAAGGTATGCAGCCATAATAATGCCGTTTAAGTACTCTCCCACTTGAAGCTGCATAGTCTCTTCCCGCTTTTTTATTAAAATTCTCCTGGATAATGTCAAATTCCTTATCCAGAGAAACAGTCAGTTTCAATCCTTTTATAATTTCATTGTATCTGTCCTGAATTGCAGAAAGTAAATTTTTGAAATCCTGCCCTTTTTCTGCCACATCATAACAATTGTATAACATATCGGTCACTTTAGTATCGCTTGAAAATCTGTTTTCCCGGTGCAGATGGGATAACATACCTTCTGGATTCATCAGCGCGGATAATCTCTCCTACTTTCTGGAACTGCTCTGCACTTGCCAGAGAAGCTTCCTCCAAATTTTACTACTTTCTTCATTCCTTTTTCCTCCAATGTTTATACAGCCTATCTGCGTTCTCGGTATATTATTATAGCGTAGTCAACCTCACTTGTAAATCCATTCTTTTTACCTTTTCTGACAAAATTTTTTACTGCTTTTCTCGTCTATTTCATTTTAATTCACCAAATTCAGACAAGAACATCCGCATATTCTGCCCGGGAAACCTTTTTCAAATCATCCGGTGAAAGCTTCAGCTGCATCCCCAGTTTCCCGCCGCTGACATGAATATAATCCAGTTGTTCAGCGGTCTTATCTATTATAGTAGGAAAAGACTTTTTTCATCCCAATAGCAGTGCAGCCCCCTCTCACATATCCCGTAAGTGAAGTGATATCCTTGACAGGAAGCATGTCTATCGATTTTTCGCTGACAGCCTTTGCCGCTTTTTTCAAATCCAGCTCCGCTTCAATAGGAATAACAAAGACATAATGCTCACCGCTCTTTCCGGTAGTCACCAGAGTCTTGTACATCCTCTTATGAGGCACTCCCAGCTTATCAGCTATCGCAATACCGTCAATAAACTCTTTACATTCATAAGTCTGGTATTCATAGGAAATTTTATGGCTGTCTAAAATACGCATGGCGTTTGTTTTCAATTCTTTTTTACTCATAACATATTCCTCCCAGGGGTCTGACCCTTTTGCTGACCATATTCTGAATATTCTGACATTCAGCTTCAAAAGGGTCAGACCCCTTTGAAACCAAACTCTGTCGATAACTTTATGTTTTCCACACTATTCTGTGAATAACTGCGGGTTTTTCACATTTTTGCGGTTATAAGTCAAAATATAGTGAATCAAGTGAATAAAAAGTTATTTTTCTCCCAAATCGTATACTTGCATACAATTTAAAAGGCTCAAACATACTTCTTCTTCAAAAAGAGAGATTTACTCAAAAATCATTGTATGATTGTATACATTTTAAAAAAGTTAAAAAAATATACTTCTTGAACTTCTAACGTTCAAGAAGTGTGTATTTATAATTTTTACTCGGCAGTATAAGCCTCGTGTAGAGGTCTGCGGACTTTTTTTCGTGTTACTTCTACAAGCTGTAGTTGTGTTACATCCACCAATGTTGTCTGAATAGGGTCTTTGGATAAGTAGTGGCGGAAGGTTTTCAATAATTCCTGAGCGGCTTCTGTATCATCCAGGTTAATGAAATCTACAATAACAATCCCGGAAAGATTTCTGAGGCGTATCTGCTTTGCCACTTCCTTTGCCGCCTCCAGATTAATCTTCAGGTAAGTATCCATAGGATTCTTTTTTCCTACAAATTTTCCGGAGTTTACATCAATTACGGTCAAAGCTTCTGTGTACTGAATTACCAGATAGGCTCCATTTTTCAGCCATACCCTCTGCCCTAAGGCCCGATCCAGAATGGTCTGTGTGCTGTACAGTGCCCCAAGGGATAGCTGACTGCCGTTATAAAGCCTGAGTTTATCCAAATCTGCAGGCTGTTCCACTTCAAAATAGTCTCTAATCTGACTGTAAAGCTCCTGCCCTTCTATGATAATCTCAGTCAGCCCTTCTGTGTAGACATTCTTTAAATCTGATATATAGGAGGGCGGAGCCTGGGAAAGACAGGAAAAACATGTCCTTGTCCGAGCATCTTCTTTCAGTTTATGATAATTCTGCTCCAGTTTTTTAATCTCTTCCAAAATATCAGAAAAATCTGCATCTTTTGCATTGGTGCGGACGATAATTCCATATTCTTCATTTTTAAGCAGCTGCAGCTGCTCTTTTAATTCCATCCTCAGTGATTTCGGCAATTTGGAAGAGGTTCCTATCCTTGTATTCCCCGAGGTGAGAATGGCATACCGTCCCTGAAAACTTAAATTGCTGCTGACAGTCGGGGCTTTCGTCTTGACCGCTTCTTTGCTTATCTGAACCACCAGTTCATCGCCAATGCACAAAGGCTTTTTGCCGTTTTTATGAGTAAAGATAGCGTTTTCTACCTGACTCATATCATAGTAACATTCTAGTTTATTCTCAATTTCAATGAATGCAGCACCTATATTGGGCACAATATTTTTTACTCTCCCGACATAAATATTGCCCAGAGCATGCACAATTTCTGCCTCTCCGGATGCCGGCGTACAGTGTATCTCGACAATCTCATCATCTTCCAGGAGAAACATCCATATCTTATTTTTTTCTTCCATCAAGAGAATTTTTCTTGAAGTCATATTTACTCTGTCTCCATTTCCCATCCAAGGTCCTCTAAGGGCTTCAGGTCAAGTCCTCCGCTGGTATCTGTGTTTGCATACATTTCCAGACGGTGATAATAGAAATCTACGGATTCCCAGTCAATCTCTAAAAACTTGCAGAATGATTCCATAACAAGTTCCGGTTTCAGGTTTTGAACACTCCCGGCGGCAACTTTCATATAGAAGCTGTCCTTATCCGCCTCCAGCTTATAAATCAATGGCTTGATATCCACCATATTTTCACTGCGTTTTGTCTGCTTTAATATCTGGATTTCAGGCTGAACCAGAAATTCTGATATCTTTTCTCTCCAGTTGTCAGGAAGGGTGCCTTTTTTCAGTGTAGTGCGGTAATCCGCGGCAGCCACAATTGCCATTCCGGTCATTTTCTTCTCTTCCTGAATCTGACGGAAACTCACAACCTCCATACCCTCAACCATAACCCCATTGAGACGCTTTACAGCCTCTTTGCTGGAAATAATGTCTTTTAACTCTATATCAAAATATTCACCGTCGCTGGAAAGGCCTATGCCCAGCGGACTTGCAAATGACATAATCATATGAGGGCTGTAGCCCTTGGTAAAAGCAATCGGGATTTCAGCCCGTCTCATAGCTTTTTGAAAGAAACGCATCACATCAAGATGTCCGATGAATCTCAGTGCCCCATATTTTTTAAATTTAACCCTAACTTTCAAAACAGACACCTCCTCCAAACTGTGCTGCGCCGCATCCAGAACATTCCATTTTACAGTTTGGCGTGACAATCCCCTGTACCGCTCTCTCCCATTCCTCTTTCAAGAACTCTTTCGTCACTCCAATATCAATAAAATCCCACGGGAGTAATTCATCAAGTTCCCTCTCCCTGGTTGTGTAAAAATCAATATCTACATTTGTGTTTCTAAACGCCTCCATCCACTTTTCATTAGAAAAAGTCTCAGTCCAGGAGTCATAGAGACAGCCAAGCCGATATGCTTCCTCGATAACTTTTCCTATTCGCCGGTCACCTCTGGCAAAGACGCCTTCCAATATGGTCACGTCCGCCTCATGCCAGTTGTATTTCAGGCTTTTTCTGTTTAACTGCTCCCGGAATTCATGCTTTACAACATATGCGCGCCGGATATATTCCTCACTGCTGTGCATAGGTGTCCACTGGAACGGTGTGAATGGCTTGGGCACAAAGAAAGAAGAGCTGGCAGTAATCTGACATTTTCCAAAACGCTCCTCTTTTGGAATCTCATAGTATCTTCTGGCTATTCTGTCAGAAAGCCTCGCAATTTCCTTCATATCCTCATCTGTTTCTGTGGGCAGTCCAAGCATAAAATACAGTTTTACTTTAGACCAGCCGCCTTCAAATGCCTGTCCCGCACCTTCTAAAATGATTTCTTCTGTAAGTCCCTTATTGATAACATCTCTAAGTCTCTGAGAACCTGCCTCCGGTGCAAATGTAAGGCTGCTTTTTTTAATATCCTGGACCTGACTCATCACATCCAGTGAAAAGGCATCAATGCGCAAGGATGGGAGAGAAATATTTACAGCTTCCCCCTTAAATTCTTCAATCAGAAAGCTTACCAGTTCTTTTAGTTCAGAATAATCACTGGAACTCAGAGAGCTTAAAGAAATCTCTTCATGTCCCGTGTTTTTTAACATCCTGTGGGCATACTCCTTGAGTGTCTCCACATTTCTTTCCCTTGTCGGACGGTACAGCATTCCCGCCTGGCAGAATCTGCACCCCCGGATGCAGCCCCTCTGAATTTCAAGGACAACCCTGTCCTGAGTTGCCTTGATAAATGGAACCACAGGTGCCATAGGGTAAGATGCATTGGTGGTGTCCATTATAACCTGTTTTTTAATTGTCTCCGGCACTTCTGATGTTTTAGGCATAAAAGACTTCAGAAGTCCATTCTCATGGTAGGATACCTCATAAAACTGGGGGGCATAAATCCCCTCCACGCAGGCAGCTTTTTTCAGGAAATCTTCCCGGCTTGTCCCCTTTAAACGGCAATCTTTATACAAATCTAAAAGCTCATCATAGGTAGACTCACCCTCGCCAATGTAGAACAAGTCAAAAAATTCTGCCAGCGGCTCCGGATTGTAAGTGCAAGGACCTCCTCCAATCACAATAGGGTGCTCCCATGTCCGTTCCCCGCTGTGAACCGGAATCTGGCTTAAATCTAAAATCTGCAAAATATTTGTGTAACACATTTCATACTGAATCGTAATACCCAGAAAATCAGAGTCCTTGACAGGGTCCTGAGATTCCAGCGCAAACAGAGGAATCCGTTCCTCGCGCATAATTTTATCCAAATCCAGCCAGGGAGAGTACACTCTCTCACACCATACGTCATCACGCCCATTGAACATATCGTACAAAATCTGAATTCCCAGATGGGACATACCGATTTCATATACGTCCGGAAAGCACATAGCAAACCGGATATCCACTTTATCTTTATCCTTCATCACCGAGTTCACTTCATTGCCGATATAGCGCGCGGGCTTCTCTATTTTTAATAAGACTTCATCTTCTAACGCCAGTTTTCTCATTTTATTCCTCACATTTTTATCTCCATCTGCAATGTAAAAACTGCGATGGAAAGGGTAATAGGTTTTAATTTGTATCAAATCAGAATAGATACAATCTACAATATTATATCCATTTTGAGGAAGAACTTCAAGTAGCTATTCTTCATCGGGTATAATATTCTCAGCGTTTCCTCTTTCGAGAGCACTTCACGGGCAATAGGAAAGAGCCAATAACGCATATTTTGTGTGTTATCGACTCTGTGTCTTAATATTATGAACGGTTTAGCGGATTCCGTAAATGACACCAATATCTTTCAGAAACATTGGCATGCGCAAAATGGCAGGAATACACTTCTGCATTTCCTGAAGCAAATCTTCCGCATCACCCTTTTGAAAATTGATGCGCTTCCCCACGCCCTCCGCCTGCGCGTTTCTCTCACATTGTTCTTTCGCGTAATCCCATTCAGTACCCCAATAGGCAGCACCAGTCACCCGCTGTATGAAAAAGCTGATATGCTTTTGACATATATGTCATTCTCTTTTATTTAGCCAGCTTCCAGCCAATCACTTCCTGCCTTGCGGATACGAAATCGGCATATAATCCGCGTTCTTGAATCAAATGCTCGTGGGTGCCTCGCTGAACAATATGTGCATCATTTAGCACAAGGATTTGGTCTGCATTTATCACGGTTTTCAGCCGGTGGGCAATCATAATAATTGTTTTATCCCGGGTCAGCGCCTCAATTGCCTGCTGTAATTTATCCTCATTTTCCGGGTCAACACTGGAAGTTGCCTCATCCAGTATAATAATCGGGGCATTTTTTAATACAGCGCGGGCAATGGAAATTCTCTGCTTTTCACCCCCTGAGAGCGTGCCGCCTCCTTCTCCAATCACTGTTTGATAGCCGTCCGGCAGAGCAGAGATAAAGTCGTGACAACAGGTTCTTTTCGCCGCATTCACTACATCTTCGTGTGTTGCGCCTGGGCAGCCAAATTTGATATTATTTTCAATGGTATCCGCAAAAAGATATACATTTTGAAATACCATACTGATATTTTTCATTAGACTGTCAAGTTTAAAATCTCTGATATCCATTTGGCCAATTGTAATTTTCCCGCCATCAACATCCCAAAAGCGTGCAATCAAATTACACAATGTTGTTTTTCCGCTCCCTGATGGGCCGATAATAGCTGTCATTGTTCTTTCTGGAATTGTAAGATTTACACGGTCTAATATTTTGCGGTTTGAATAGGCAAATTCTACACTGTTAAACACAATGTCTTTTGTTTTGGGTGTAATTTCAGTCCCCTTTTCATCCATAAGTGGTGTCTTATCCATAGAATTAGCGGTATCTATGGAGGCCGCAAGCATCTGAATCATGGTTATCTTATTCCCGGCATTCTCCATATTTCCAAATACCATAAAAGAAGTAATGACAAAAAGGATTGCATAGACAACAGAAAAGGTTCCTGACAGATACAGGTAAAGGGTTAAAATTAAAAGTATTGTGCTAAAAATGCGGACAATCAGCTGCTGCATAGCAATATAAGGAGCGATGGCATGGACTAACCTCAAGTTATCCCTGCTGCTGTTTTGGATAGCCTTTCTCACGGATTGGGAGCTATCTTTTTCCAATCCAAAAGCTTTCACAACGCCCATACCCTGAATATATTCCAAAATTGCCTCAACCAGATTTCTCTGGGTACTCTGACGCCGCTCTGCATCCATGGTAGATTTTCTTGTGGCTATTTCTGTAACAATCAAATAGAAAAAAACACCTGCCAGAGCCACACACCCAATACGCCAGTCAAAAATTGTCAAGAAAAAAATGAGCGCAATTGAATTAAAAAATCCGCCTATCATTGCTACCAGCACCATCGGCGCTGCACTCTCCACATCCCCTAATGTTGTTGTCACAATTCCTGTAATATTTCCAATATTGTTCTTATTAAAATATCCCATGGGAATATATCTCAATCTGTTTCCAATGGCAACTCTCTTATCTGATACCATGCCATAACCAACAACGGTCTGCTCATTCATGGAAAAATAGGAGGCGGCAATGCGGCCAGCGATTGACAGTAACATCATCGCAAATGACAGCCAGATAGTCAAACTGCTTCTATCCTCCGCAGATATAGCACTTACCACAAAGAAAAGTGCTCCAAATTGCAGCGATGCAAACAAACCGTTTATAAAGGAAAAGACCAGTGATTTTTTAAGTAATCCCTGTCTTTTTCCGGAAAACTCAAATATTTTTTTCAATGTGCCATACATAAGATTCCTCCTCCCTAATCTGCATCTTTCGTCCCAATATGACTCTGCCACATATCCCGGTAAAGAGAAGATTTTTCAAGCAATTCCATATGAGTTCCCTGTGCCTCAATGCGCCCCTGATTTACAAGAACAATATTATCTGCATCTGTGATCGTAGAAAGCCTGTGCGCAATTACAATCAATGTTTTACCTGCTGTCAGCGAAGAAATTGCCTTCTGTACCAGCACTTCATTTTCAGGGTCTATATATGCTGTGGCCTCATCCAATATCACGATAGGGGCATCTTTTAACATAGCACGGGCAATAGCAATTCGCTGCCTCTCGCCTCCTGAAAGCTGAGAACCTCCGCTTCCTACTACTGTTTCATACCCCTTATCCAATGCCCTGATAAAATCATCACATCCACTGTTTACTGCCACCTGCTCGATTTCTGCATCGGAAGCTTCTGGTTTTCCGATGCGTATATTTTCCCGGATGGTGCGATTAAATAAATAGTTATCCTGTGACACATAGGAAATATTATCTGATAGCTGGGAAAGAGGAATTTCTTTCAGCTTGTGTCCTCCCAGGGTAATATAACCTGATGTCACATCCCAATATCCGGCAATCAGCTTTGCAATGGTTGATTTTCCAGAGCCGGAAGGGCCAACAAAGGCTGTCATGGTTCCAAGATTGATGGAAAGATTTATATTATGTAAAACTTCCTGCTTTTCCTCGTAAGAAAAGGACACATCTTTCATAAAGATTCCTGAATTATCTAACACAACCGGCTTCGTTCCGTGGTTTAATTCTTCTGCATCTAAAAGGGCCTCAATTTCCTCTGTGTTCTTGCCAAGCATAGTCAAAGAACCTGTAAATGAAAATGTCTCCATAATCGGTTCTACCAATCCAAGGGAAAAAATAACAACTGTCATAAACACAGAGGTTTCAATACTTCCGGTTGTCCACAGCAGCATTCCCCCTGGCAGTACACAGAGCAGTACGGAGGGGATTACCGCATTATATGAACACATGCTCTTTTGGCTGTCGGCCATCCATTGAATAAAATAATCCGCATTATGTTTGACTGCATCTGCATACTTTTTATAGGAACCCGCTGATTGGCTGAACGCTTTTACTACCTCAATGCCCCCAATGTATTCCACAATAGCATTCGCCATATTTTTACTCGCCGCCATGGCTCCGGCTCCCTGAACCGCATAATTTCTCATGCCAAATGTCATGATTACAAGACCAATCACCAAAGTTGCCAGTGAAAGCAGCGCCATGCGCCAATCTAAAATAAAAAGATATACGACAATAAATGCCGGAACTAACATATTAGATGTCATTTCAGGTAAAAGATGGGCAAAAGGCACCTCCATCGCTTCAATTCTGTCGACAATAATACTTTTGTAATGGCCTGACGGAGTTTCTAATACAGTTCCCATAGAAACTTTCGATAATTTTTGAACAATCCTTTCCCTTATATCCCGCAGTGTAAGATATGCCGCTGTATGGGATACTAAGGTTGAAACATTTGAAAAAACCACTTTTCCCAGATATCCCCCAAATGCTATCCCGCAAAATAAAAGATACGAAGAAAAAGACTGCTCTCCCTCAAACAGCATAGAAACAATCTGTGCCACACAAAAATACGGAATCATCTGGCAGGCAACCCCTAAAACAGCCAGAACAATACTAAAAATAAATTTCCCGTGATAGAGCTTTCCCCACCCCCACAGTGTATTCATAGAAGATTTTTTCTGCTTTTTCTGCTCTTCCATCAATTTGACGCCTCCTTCATTTTCATCAATTCCTGTAAAAAATTCTAATAACTGCTTTCTATGCTTTTTATCCTCTAATGAATAAGATTCTATAATCCGCCCATTTTCCATATGAATGACATTATCACAGCATCGGAGAATAAATTCCGGATCATGAGTCACAATCACTACTGTCTTTCCTGAATCTGCAAGTTTATTGACGGAATCCGCAACCTGTCTCATATGAAACAAATCCAGGCCGCTGGTGGGTTCGTCAAATAAAATAAGAGGCCGCTGTGAAGCTATCGCTGAGGCTATTGCCACCCGCTGCTTCTGCCCCCCTGAAAGCCCCATAGGATGGCAGTCTTTATAGGGCAATAAGTCCATTTCATCCAAAACTGCTTCTGCTCTCTCTGGATTTTCCTCCTGCATACTCAAAAGAATCTCCTCCAGGACTGTATCTGTAAATAATTGATGATTGACGTCCTGCATTACCATATAAGAAAGTTTTAAGCGGTGCTTCCCATGATATGTGGAGTCTTCCTGCTCCAGTATTCCCTGACACCGCTTCTCCAGGCCGCATAAGCACCGGGAAAACGTTGTCTTTCCAGCTCCATTGTGTCCGATAATAGCCGTTACTGTTCCAAAAGGCAGCCTGGCCTCTCTAATATGGAGAGCATCATGCCGCGCATGCTTATAAGAGAATTGAAAATTTTTCATTTTCCACGGCTGACTGCTGCTCTTTCGTTTTTGCCCTTCTATATTATCCAGCCCGGTCAGCATTAGCGGGCGAAGCCCCATACAATCTCTCTGCTTATCTGTGAGCGTTCTGAATTCTTTGGCGGTATAATCGCCCTCAATCTCTCCGTCTTTCAAATAGAGCACTCTGTCTATTAAACCATATAAATAATAAAGGCGATGCTCTGCAATAATTATTGTTTTTCCCTGCTCCTTTAAAGTCCGCAATAATTTCATCAAATCAGCAATTGCATAGGCATCCAGATTTGATGAAGGCTCGTCAAAAACATATATTTGGGGATTGAGTGCTGCCACCGAGCCGCACGCAATCTTTTGTTTTTCCCCTCCCGACAGAGAAAAAATACTTTTTCCTAACAAATTGTCCAATTTCAATTCTTTAGATACTTTTTCAATTCTCCGGTATACTTCATTCTCCTGAATGCCATGATTTTCAGGGCCAAATGCCAGCTCACTGGTTGCATCTACATTAAAGAACTGGGAACGGGGATTCTGAAAAACCGAACCCACTTTTTTAGAAATATCAAATAAAGTTAAATCCTTGTATTCTTCTCCATCAATCATTACCTGCCCAGTCAGATTCCCCTCATAGTAATGCGGTATCAGACCATTGAATAGTCTTGTCAATGTTGTCTTGCCGCAGCCCGATGTCCCGCAGAGCAGCACAAAAGAACCCTCTTCAATGGTACATGATATGTTTTTTAATGTTCCCCCTGACGGGGACTCATCGCATTCCCCTATGTTGGAATTATAATAAAAAGAAACATTTTTACATTCAATCACAAATTAAGTCCCCCGAATACACTAAAAATTTGAGCCGCCAATATGCTCAGGCAAAGCAGGAGCAATAAAATATCCTGTATATGAAAACCTATTTTGCAGATATTTGTCCTCTTTACCGGGCCTCCCAAACCACGAGTGAGGGAGGCCGCTGAAAGCTCCTCCCCAATCTTGACAGAACACATCATCATAGGCACGAGCCGATACTCCAGCATCACACTGGCCTTACTCCCCCTCCATTTAATCCCTCTCATATGCATGGCATCCCCGATTGCACCCCATTCTTCCATAACAGTTGGGAAAAAACGAAACATTACGGACATCGGAATGGTAATCTGTTTTGGGAGGTGAAGACGCTCCATAGCCGCTACAAATTCACTGACCGTTGTAGTCGTCACCACAAAATACCCCATCACAATCCCCGGCAAAAAATGCAGTAAAATATTGGCCGCCGCAACTATAAGATAACCAGGCACTCCAGATAAATGTGGCAGCGCAAATTGTTCCAGACTAAGGCCGCCGCAAAACAGAAGTGCATATAAAAGGGCATTGCCCCATTTATGAGCCATTATAAGCAGAATGAAAGGGACCGCCGCTAAGATATAATGCATAGGGGTTTGATAGGCACCCGTTAAAATAAAAACGGCCATTGCAACTAAAAGAGCCAGTTTAGTCCGTGGGTCTAAATTTAAACCCACTTCTTTTTTCTGGCTCAGTAACAGCTCCTGTTTCATCATACAATACCTGCGCGCTCAAAATGTTTTTTAAAGATTTTCCGTCCAATCACACCCCCTGCAATGCCACTGACAAAACACGCTATTGCTAAAACCGGCAGAATCCAGTCCGGCATATATCCCATCAGTGTATCTGCATATTCCTGCCCAAAACCGGAAAGTAGTTTTTCATAATATGCATCTCTTGTAACAATAATAGGGATAAAAGCCCCAACCGTCCAAACGGAATACACTCCATATGTAAGTATCTCAGACCATGCTTTTTTATAGTTGGCAGCTTTCAGCATAAAGTCTGCAATCAGGCCAAATAAAAATCCCGTAAAAATACACCAATACCCCATACCTGTCAAAAGCATAAGCAATCCAACCAATACCCCGGTAATTGTCAGCATACCGAATTTTTTAATCTTGGAAAAGTAAAGCATCATAGGAATTCCTCCTATCAGAGGCACCAATACACTAATCAGCGGAATGAAAATAGGAATAAACCCTATCATTCCCACTGCAAAAATTATCACAAAATAAATAGCAGTAAAAATTCCAATATTAATAAAATCCTTTCCTTGCAATCTGTTCATAGATTTCTCTCCTCCTTAAGATAAATTGTTGGTTAGTTATTTCTAACCTGTTTAGCATATCATATTTGCCATTCTATTTCCATACCCCATTCCAATTATTCTGCCCCAAATAGCATCGAGTTTTCAATTGACAAAATATCCGCAGTCATTCATAATAAATGTATCTCAATCATAAGAAAGGAGCATTTTTTTGAATCATATTTTAAATCAAGCATTAGATAATTTTGTTTCCGCCACTGGTGCAGCTTTAAAAGAAGAGCAGAGTGCCAATAAGTTTATATTTGATTTACCTGATGGCAAAGGCAGTGTTGCCATGTACACTCTTTTCCCCGGCATATATCTTTCATACTATAATATTAACACTTTCAGTTTACCGGATTCCGATGAGGGCTCCGGATTGAGGCGTTTTCAATTCAATTATTGCATGAATGGAAGAATTGAATTATCACTGGAAGACGGTACCTATATCTATCTGAAAGAACATGATTTTTGTATCACTGAGCAGCTCTCCAAAAATGAATCTATTTTCCCTACAGGACTATATGAAGGTATTGCTTTGACACTCGACATAGATTTTATGTCTTCTTTTAATCCTTTTCTTTTTTCAACCTTTGAGATTGATTTTACCTCCATCCAGAAACTTTATTCCACTGAAGATAAAACTTATATCTCAGAAGCCGGTGAGGAACTCAGTGCAATCGTCAATAGATTATGGCTTTTATATAGTGATCCTTCTTTTTTCTATATGCAGATACATAGTTTAGAGATACTTTATCTTTTATCACACAAAAAAATTTGCGCCGCAAAATCCTGCACTTTTTATACGAATATCCAGGTGGCGCTTGCCAAAAAGGCAGAACAAATTTTAGTTTCCAATATGTGCAGCCATATCCCCATCCGCCTTCTGGCAGAGCAGTTTTCAGTGAGTGAGACAAGTCTGAAAAACTATTTTAAGGGGGTCTATGGTCAAAACATATCAGATTACCTGCGCAATCTCCGCATGGAAACTGCCGCCAAATTATTATTTGAAACCAGACTTCCGATTTCTGAAATATCCAGACAGGTAGGGTATAATAAACCGGGGAAATTTTCAGCCATTTTTAAAAAATATTATAAGATGTCTCCTTTAGAGTACAGAAGAAATAAATCCCTGGAGGCATCCGAGAACTTCTGCATAGAAATTCCGCTTAAATAAGAACCCTCTATTTTTCTGGGTTTTCCTGACACATCTGCAATATCTGAGCAGATTTTGCATTGTCCCAGTGTCCTTTCACTGACTTCTTTGGCATTTCCCGCTAAAGTTTTTTTGTAGAAGTCCTTTATAGATTCTTCCATAGCCTTCGGCCACACTTCCGTATACCGCTGTTCATAACTCTTCACATTTCCGTCAAAAAGGCATTCCAGGGGCTGTAGATTTTTAAACTTTTCCGACGAAAAATCAGCCCCCCGTTGGTAGGACAGATGAGATTGCCAGATTACTTTGCCCTCCGGGTCATTTAATATGAGGTTTCCTGCATCGGTATCTATTTTAATATCAAAAAATAATGCCAAACTCCCATCATTGTCCTCACTGTATTCGTTATAATAATTTAGAATAAATGGAATGTTGTTTATTGTACCGGCCAAAACGTTCATATTTCCGTCCAATATTTTGTTTACATTAAATTCAGCTATTCCTCCCAACATTTCATAGAGAACATCAATCAATGGGTACAATACCTGGGAGGAACAACTTAAATGGAATCTCAATATCCGATGTTCGTTTATCACTTTGCTTACATAAAATAAAAATTGCTGGACAGAGGGGAGAAAACGATAAAAATTATTGATACAATAGCCCTGTTTTTTATCATCAATGAGGTTTTTGCTTATATCGGCAGCTTCTTTTTCATGTACTGGTTGTTCTTGTATAACTGATATGCCTTTCTCAAGGAGCTTTTTTACCATTGAACTGCTCCTGCCCCCTGTTATCAGCGTTCTGGTTGCAGCCAGCACGATATCCGCTGTATCTGAACTTATGTCTTCCGCTGACGTATACAGAGGTACTTTATACTGTTTTGCAATCTCACAGCTTTCTTTGCTGCCCCGCGATAAAATCCCCTTAAGCTCTATCTCCTGGCTGCGCTTACACGCTTCAATATAAAATTTACCAAACTGTACTCCACAAACCACAATTCCTATTTTCTTCATATTTTACCTGCACCGCAGTTTTCTAACCAACCGCTTAATCTTTCATTAATCAAACTGCACACATATTCCTTTTGTGCCTCGACAAAAAAATGACCGCCCTCACGCTGTTCAAATTTAACGCTCCCTTTAGTAACCTCTGTCCATTGTTTTGTTTTTTCATATCTTACAGTTTGGTCATCTTTTCCGTATAAAACATCAAAATCACACTTTAGTTTCCCCTGCTTTATGTATTCATAAGTATCCAGCATACTGCAGTCAGCTTTAAGCATTGGAATGTAATATTCTAAAAAGATTTTGTTATTTACAATGCTCTTGTCAAATATCTTGAGTCCCAAAAGATACTCCACTATATCACTTTCTGCATTCTCTTCCGGAAATGGAACCAGAGAGTCTTTGAGATATTCTGGTGCTTCACTTGATGCAACAAATCCCCAAACAGGTTCCTTTCCATAGAGGCCTGCTGCTTTTACAGCGATTTCATAGCCCAATACTGCGCCGCCGCAATAACCAAAAAAGGCATAGGGCATTGCAAACAAACTCTCATTTTCTTCCATGAAGTCTTTTATAAAAAGCTCAAAGCTTTCCTCCATCTTGTCATTTTTTCTAACTTCCCTCTCCGGATATAATATAGGAATGAGATTGATTCTATCATCAATATTTCTCTTCCAGGGTGCAAAATTACTGGCACTGCCGCCCGGATATGTAAAACACAGCAAATTAATTTTACCTTCCGGCTTCACCCTCTCATGCGCTATCCATCTACTTTTTTCCATACTTCCTATCCTTTCATGAGACAACATACTTGATATTAATTGCTGATGCTTTGAGCCATTTGCCGGACTGTGGGGCCCGCATATACAGCCTCAAGTGATATCTTATACTGATGCCTCTGCTCCAATTCTGTAATCAGTTTGACAATGAGAATAGAATCTCCTCCGCAGTCAAAGAAATCTTCATCAACAGAAATTTCATGGGTTTCAAAAATCTCACACCATATCTGATATATTTTTTCTTCTATTTCTGAAAGATTTTGTTTTTCATAATTTGTTTTACGATTCTTTTCAATCACCTCGGCTGCCATTGTATTTAGCTGTTTAACATCAATCTTTCCGTTTGCTGTCAGAGGTATCTTATCAAGATAAAGATAGATAGAAGGTATCATATAGTCAGGAAGCTTCTTTTTTAACTTTTCTTCCATATCTTCTTTCCGTAACTCAATTTGTCCGTTTCCTAAAACCGCAAACATACATATGCTTATTGCTCCATTGTGTTGTGCAGCAATCACTTTTAAATCTTTCAGATTAAGAATTTCAGAAATTGCGGACTCAATTTCTCCAAGCTCAATTCTATGTCCACGTACCTTAACCTGGAAATCTGCTCTCCCCTGAAATTCTATATTGCCGTCCGGCATATATCTTCCGATATCTCCTGTTCTATATAAACGCTCTTTTAAAGTGTTGGAATATATAAACTTTTTCTCTGTTAACTCTTTATCCCCTAAATATTCTAATGCCAGACCTTTTCCTGCTATATAAATCTCTCCTGTAATCCAGTCAGGCACTTCTTCTAATTTTTCATTCAAAATATAGAACCTTTGATTTGAAAGGGGTTTCCCATATGGAATACTTTTTTTGTAGACTTTCTTTGGATTAATGGGATGAAAAATCGACCAGATTGCAGCTTCCGTAGCGCCTCCAAGACTGATTGTCACAGCATCGGCAAAATATTTTATGATTTGTCCTGGCAGGTCTACAGGAATCCAGTCTCCGGAGAGCAGTATTAATCTGAGACTATCTAATCTTTCCTCTTTTTTCCCCTCCAGGAGCATTGTCAGCATTTTCATTTGCCCCGGAACGCTATTATAAATGGTTACTTTCTGTTTTTTTATAAGCTCATGCCAGTGTGCCGGATCTTTCCTTTTCTCCTCTGATACCTGAATGATTTCTGCTCCGGCAAAAAATGCCCCAAAAATATCATAAACCGATAAATCAAAGCTTAAATTTGCCAGATTTAAAATTCTATCTTTTTCTGTCACCTTATATCTGGAATTAATGTCAAGTATGGTATTTGCCGCTGCTGCATGGGATATAACTACCCCTTTCGGAATACCTGTGCTGCCTGATGTAAATATAACGTATGCCGGTTCCGTTATGGCTGTAGGTATTACCGCCAGTGTATAATCCTTATTTATCTTGTTTTCCAGTGAACAAATGGAAATTTTGTTCTTGTCTTCCTCTTTTATGAAATCCATGTCTTCCAAAATACAATATTGGGCTTTCGCACTTTTTAAGATTTTCCCGGCTCTTTCTGAAGGCTGATGTATATCAATGGGCAAATAAGTGCCTCCCAGTGTTAGGATTGCGAGGACAGAGGCTATCTGCCAGACCCCTTTTGATACAGCAACTGCCGTGATATTGCCCTTTAAAAAACCTTTTTCAAGCAATTCTTTTTGAACACATTTTGCATAGCAGGCAAGTTCCTCATAAGAATAAGTTTTTCCGTCAGAATACAGAGCTTTATTTTGAGGGTGTTCTTTTAAAGTATGTAAGAATCCATTGTAAATATATTGTTCTTTTATATCACTTTGAGTATTGTTAACCGATTCTCTCATTTTCTTTACAGACTGCGGAAGTTCTGTCGCGATCTTTTTATTAAGGCTCTCTTCAATTGTAAATTTATATACATTTTCGCGAAAGGTCTCAAAGGCTTCCTCTATCATATTGGGAGGAAATACGCCATTGCGCACATCCCAATTTATTCTAAGCCTGCCCTCCACCTCCAAAATCTGGCAATCTATTAATACCTGGGGTGTCTGACTGATTGTATAAACAATTTTCCCTCTTCTTTTATCTGTTTCTTTCATCGCACCAAGTGTACTTGTATATACTGCCGGGACAGCAATCTCTTTCTTTGATTTTTTTCCAAGCTCTCTGAGCACCTCTGTGCTGGAAAAAGAATTATGGCTTAAATCATCCCAAAGTCTCTCCTGAATCCCTTTTACTTCATCAAGATATGTGGCATATCCGCAATCTCTTATTTCCAAAATATCCGCAATGGTAAAATCCCCCACCACCTTATCTATCTCCGGATGTATCCTTGGCCTGTCAGACATTGTAATATCAATACAAAATTCTCTGTTTTTAGAAATTGTTTTGAGTGTTTCCGCATATGCCATCAAAATAGTGCTGGATGGTGTGACACAGGCTTCTCTTGAGATATGACAAAGGATTTCATATTCTCTCACACTTAAAGAAAACGTATGTTGTGTAAAGGCAACGTCTTCTTTTTCATGTTCTTCTATTGGAAACTGGGGAGGTTCCGGCATTACCGCAATTCTTTGAGCCCAGTATTCTTTATCCTTTTCATATTTCAGCTTTCCCTCTGGAGTATTTTTCATATTTTCTCTGTAAATTACAATGTCCCGAAAAGAAAGATTCGTCAATGACCTTTCTTCACCATAATAAAATTGTTCAAATTCATTGAAAATTATATTGATACTCACAAAGTCTGCAATCAGCATATCTAGAGAAAAATGCAGAATACACTTTTCTTTTAATTTTGTCATTTCCAAAGTAAACAGCGGCCATGTACCCGCCTCATATTTTGTTTTTATAATTCTTTTTCGCTTTTCCTCAACTTTTTCATATATCTTATCTTCAAGTATTCCGCTGAAATCCTCATACTTTATTTGCGGAACCTCATACATCTCCAGAATTCTTTGAACACCTGCTTTTTCGATAACAGCGTGGAGCATATCATTATTTTTCACGACATGATTCCATGCCTCCTGGACTTTTTCTAATTCAAGATTGTCAAATTCTATTTCTGTGTATACCTTACAACTGGTACCGCCGTATTTGTAATAGCTCTCCTGTCCGATAAGATAGGATGACTGAATATCCGTCAAAGGAAATTCTGCATATCTATTTTCTATATCTTCTATTACGCTGCTTTCTTCATGTGCCGCCAAGTAATCTATTATGAACTGTTTTTTCTCTCTTAACAGCTCTTTATCCTTCTCTGTCAGAATATTTTTCTGTGCTTTATAACGAAGATTTGAGCCATTAAGTGAAAATTCCACTCCTCTTCTTTGATAATCCAACAGTGTTTGTTCGATGGTCATAGCCGTCTCCTTTTCCCTTAGATTTCACCTTCATCCATATCAGAATCAGTCATACTTTTTTCATTCTCTAATAAGTCAGAAATATAGTTTGACAATGTAGATATTTCCGGATTTTTAATGATATCACTTATGTCAATGCTCACTCCCATTTCCTCTTTTACCGCGTTGACAATCCGGGCAGCTTTTATAGAATCTCCCCCTTTGAGGAAAAAACTGTCTGCTAAAGTAATCTCATCTGTCTGTAAAATCTTTTTCCATATATCTATCATTTTCTTTTCAATATCGTTGTGTTCTGTCTCCGCTTCTTTTTGTGGGACTTCCGAAAACTTCATATTGTATTTCTCTTTTTCCGAAAGCCGGCTATTCAACCTGTCAAAAATAAACTCCGCCTGAGATTCCACCAGAAAATGCCCCCCTGGCTTTTCAAAAATTGTTGTTGCACCGTCCGTCAGTTTTCCCCACTCCTCTATTTTTTTTCGTTCTACTTTTTCATCTTCCGGAGACATTACTACATCAAAGTCGCAGGTAAACTTTTCATGCTCCCTGTAAGAATATGTTCTCAAAAGGTCATAATCAGATGTAATAAGCGGTGCATAATAATTCAGGAACACTTTATCATGGAGCATTTCCTTGCTGATTGTCGGAAGGCCTGACATGTGGCTATAAAAAAGCTCTTCTTTATTTTGGTCTGTACAAACCGGCACTGTTCCAGGAAGATATTCAGGCGCTTCACTGGAAATAATCATTCCGTATACAGGTTCTGTCCCATATAATGCTCTTGCTAAAGCTGCTGTCTCATAGGCCAGCACCGCTCCACTGCAATATCCGAAAAAGGCATATTGGCCTCTGAAAATTTTCTCCAGTGACACAACCAGTTTTTCTAGGAAAACC
Organism: Muricomes sp.; assembly: GCA_049840515.1. GTDB lineage: Bacteria > Bacillota > Clostridia > Lachnospirales > Lachnospiraceae > Muricomes. The sequence continues at coordinate 46,099 of JASGKW010000014.1, forward strand.
TCCATATTTTCGTACATTTTTTCTTCTCTTCTCTTTTCCCTGGCAGGATAAAGAATCGGTATAAGGTTTATATCATCCGATATTTTATATTTCCACGGTGCAAAGTAACTGGCGCTTCCCCCATCAAAAATGAAGCATAGCAGATTCAGTGTATTTTCTTTCTTAACATGTTCATGTGCAATCCATTTATTAATCCCCATCTTTTTCCCTTTCAAATTACATGGAATCTAAAGCTCTGCAAAATTCTCCAAAGGTCATATCTTTTCCGCTCAGACATTCTGCTGCAAGCTCAAATGCCTTTGCAGTTTTATCTCTCATCTCATTGGAATATATATCCATGCCTGCCCGCACTGCATATATGATCTTATCTTTCACTTCCATAACTGAAACCGTGACCGCATCCATGATTACTTTTTGGGTATTCCCTATAAAATCAGGGTCTGTAATACTTTTTACTTCTGCTTCCCCCAGAAAAATCTTCTTGTCAAAGTTTCCCGCCTGATTCTGGTATGTAAGCGCAAACTCAATCGCGTAGTTATTATTAAGAAATGCCTCAAAAAAGACCGGAATCGTCTTCGTACTCTCAAAAAAGTTATTTCGGCATTTAATCGCCGCATCCTGCATTCCCATGTCATCCTCAAATATCATTCTGCTGTAACAGATGGATAACAAGTAACCGATACTGTTCATATAACTGGATTTTCTTGTCCCCATAGGAACGGTTACCAAAGTGTCTTTTCTTTTGTAAATTGCCGATATGGCTGCATGATAAAAAAACAGACTTGCATGAAAAAAGCTAAGCTTATTTTCCTTACAAAAACCAGAAATTTTATCACAGTCAATTGTCGTAAAATAGTTTATGATTGCGTAATCCCTGCCTTTTTCCGGAAATTGCAGTATCCGTTTATAATTTTTAAACTCATCAAGCTGTGGGCTGTATTTTTCACGTAAAGCCATATATTGCTCCGTCTTTTCAAAAGCTTGCTGTTCCCTTATGAAATCAGAAAATCCCAGACTTTTTCGCATAGGTATATCGTTATAAAGGGATACAATATATCCAATTGCAGCAGCAATCGTTACCCCGTCACAAATCAGGTGATTCATTCTTACATAGAAGATATGCTCATCATTTCCCATATCAAACAGGACAAAATCCCACATGAGTGTATCAGAAAAGCACTGGGAACTTGAAAGTATCTCCCGCACCTGCTCTTTTACATCTTCATATTTTTCATCGTAAGTGTTTCCTTTTGCCTCTCTTTCGTCAAGAGTATACTCTGTTTGTTCATCAGCATATTGATAAACCAGACCAGTCTGTTTATCTTTATAAAATTTAAACCGAAATGCGTCATTGTCATTAATAATTTTTTGTAATACTTGTTTAAATTTATCCTTGTCCAAGTTACCTTCTATGCGGAGGGCAAACACAAGATTTACACAAAAGTCCTCTTCGTGATAGGATGTCAGAAGTACTTTCTGTCCCATAGTTAATTCAAATCTTTCCACACTTTTCTCCTTTCAGACATTGTTTTATGCCAGCAATTTGATAAATTCATCAATCGTCTCATTGTCATAAAAATCAACAACTTCTAATGTTCTTCCGATTCTCTCTTCAAGTGTGGCTATGACCTGTGCCGCTGAAAAAGAGTTTCCTCCCAGCTCAAAAAAAGATTCATTTGTTTCCGGAAGCTTTTCTAATTCCAGAACCTCTTTCCATATTTCCTGTAGCATTTCTTTCATGATGTAAAATCCTCTCTTTGTTATATTATTTGCAGGTCTCTTCTATCTTTATGGCACCTTCCTCCCCTATTTCGCCCATGACCCTTTGTAAATATCCTGAATCTACTATTTCAGACCCATAGTTGAAGCCTTCACTTATCTTTTCAGGATGTCTCATTACTTCATCTACAGCTTCGGCTAAAAAATATCCGCAAACCTTATTTACATTTTTTAATATAACCTGGCATGTTATAGTTTTATCTACATTTCCCTCTTTTCCTTCTAGTTCAAAAAACAAAAAAGCCTCTACCTTCTGACTGCCAAATTTATGATTGCTTTTAATTCTCTCCTCCAGCTTTCTTTTGATGTTTTGAGCTGCAAGTTCAGGAGAATATTTTGAAACATCCAGGAGCAGTCTCATAAAAAACTTCATAGTATCCATGTCGTCATATGCACTAAAAAAATAGAACTCGTCTGCATCTATCTTTTTCTGTAAATTTATATTATCGCTGTTAATCAGCGGCTTAAAAATAAATGGTTTGTCTGAAAATGGTGTCATATGTTTTTTCCTGATATCAAAGGACAGCGGTAATAATTTTGAACCTGAAATATAGGAATCCCCATAAAAGTTTTTATTTCCAGCTCCTAAAATCATGTCCACAAAAGCGCCGGGGGAACAACCATCAAAACCTCCCTGGTACATCATGCAGCGGCTTACTTTTTCAAAATCTTTTTTTGCCGCTGTGTATGCCAAAAATTCTGAAAATCCTGGTATATATCCGCAGGACCCCACGCATTTTCCTTCTATCTTTTCCCTGTCTTTTTCAAAACTCATATCCGAGGGGTCCACATAGATTTTATTCCATTTACACACTGCATCCTTTACTATTTTCCCGTACAAATGTGACGGGCTTACACAATTGACGACTACATGGCACCTTAAAATAAATTCATCCAGTTGTTTAGAATTTCCAATGTCGAGAGACTCGAAGGTGAAATTTTCATATCCACCAAAAAGAGTTTCTTCTTTCCTCTGTGCCCCTAAGACTTTATATCCGCACTTCAATAGCTTTTCAGCCGCATATTTTCCCAGATAACCTCCTATCCCTAAGATTCCTATTATCTTCTGCTGCATTGCCTGTTTCCTTTCTTTCTGTAATTTCTGCCGATAGTATCTGTAACACCTCATCTTCCCGCTCTCCATAGGGAAAGAAATGATTACCTTCTATTTCATACTGTGTGATTCCCACTGTAGTTACATTTTTCCAGCCTTCCATTATTTCTTTTGATGCTTCTGTATCCTTATCCCCGCTCAGTGTTATGATTGGTATATCCACCATTTCTCCCCGGTAGGTATATTCCTCACGCAGCCGGTAATCATCAAATATCAAAGGCAGAAAATCTTTTTTGAAAAGTTCACTTTTTAATATTTTCTCAGGTATGAGACCCTCTTGAACTAATTTCAGATACAGAACTTCCTGCCCCTCAGAGCATTGAAACTCTGAGGGACAAATTTCATGTGGGGAAGGCCTGCCCGCAGCAAAAATTTTCCCCACCTTTTCTCCATATTCTTTTTGTAGTTTATACCCTACCTGAAATGAAAAAAGTGCTCCCAGACTATGTCCATAAATAAATATCTTTTTTCCATTGCTGATTTCTAATATAGCTTTTACCGTTTCATCCACAATGTCGTTAAAATGCTGCTCATTTATTTGTTTTGTGCGGTTTGGTACATCCACCGGTATGGTTTCGATATCCTGCTGAAAATTCAGCCAGTTCTTAAATGTAAGTGCACTTCCCCCTGCATGATGAAAACAATACAGTCTGTCTTTCTGTACTTTTTCATTTATTCCATATGGGAAAAGTTCCTTTAATAAAACCTTAGAGAACTCCTTCTTCAAATACATCCTCCTTTATTTTTACCTCCGCAGGTTTATCAATAATGATCTTTGACAGTTCAAATATAGTATGATTTTTAAATAATTTATTTATTGTGAGATGTAAGTCAAACTCTTCATTAATCTTATTTACTAATTGAATTGCCTTTAACGAATTTCCGCCGTTCTTAAAGAAATTATCATCGGCCCCTACATTGTCATATCCCAGCACGTCCCTCCAGATTTGCCCAATCTTCAGCTCTTCAAGAGACTTCAATTCTCTTTTATTTTCCTGCTGTATATTCTTTACCATTTCCAGCGCCTGCTCCTGCAGATTGCTTATGTCTATTTTTCCATTACTATTTTGTGGCAGACTGCTCAATTTTTTGAATTTTTCAGGAATCATATATGCTGGTATTGTTTTGTGCAGATACGCTTTTAACTGCACTTCATCCACCTGCCCGTTTCCGCAGTAAAATGCAGCCAGGATTTTATTATCAGCACATACCACACGGCTTTCACTGATGCCATTATAATGATTGATGGCTGATTCAATCTCTCCAAGTTCTATGCGGTATCCATTGATTTTTGTCTGAAAATCCACTCTTCCCAAAAACTCAATGTTTCCATCCGGCCAATATCTCCCCATATCTCCAGTGCAGTACATCCGCTCTTTGCTCTCTTTTGAAAGCATAAATTTCTCGTCTGTTTTTTCGCTGTCATTCAGATACCCCTGGGCGACTCCATCTCCTGCAATGTAAAGCAGCCCAGGCGCCCAATCCGGGCAATCTTCCATAGCGGAATTTAATACAAAGTACTTTTGATTTGCAAGGGGCTTTCCATATGGAATGCTCTTCCACTCTCTCGGAATTGTTTCAGGTATATCAAATACATTGGACCATATACTTGCCTCCGTTGCGCCTCCTAACGCCGCCATTTTAGCCGTATGAAATATAGTTCTTATCCTGTCCGGAAGAGATAGAGGAATCCAGTCTCCGCTCATTAATACCATCCTGAGTGCCTGATTTCGCAAATGTTTCTGATATTCCTCAAATTCCACCAGCATTTCCATAAAAGCAGGCACACTGTTCCAGATGGTAATTCTTTCTTTATTCATCAGCTCTATCCAATGGGCAGGGTCTTTTACCTTGTCTGCGTCTGGAATTACAATCTTTCCCCCAACTCCCAGAAGGCCAAATATATCGTAGACCGACAAATCGAAGTGAAGGTTTGAAATGCCAAATACCGTATCATTCTGGTCTGCCTTATATCTTTGATTTACATCCAATATGGTATTTACAGCGCCCTTATGTGTAATCATGACACCTTTTGGCATACCCGTAGTTCCCGATGTATAAATCACATACGCCAAATCCTCCGGCCTGTTTCCCGCTGCTTCAACAGCAGAATCTGATTTCTCTCTCTGCACAGTAAAATGGGTCCATTCTGCTAGCCAGGGATTCTCTTCCAATATGTTTTTTTGCGTCAGTATGATTCTTGTATTACTGTCGCGGAGAATCTTTTGAATACGCCCTTTGGGATTATTTACGTCTATGGGCAAATATGCCCCACCGGAAAACAGGATTCCACAGACAGACACAATCTGTTCCCATCCCTTTTCCATCAGAATCCCTACTGTTTCACCTCTCTGCACCTGTTCCTCCTGAAGAAATCTGCACACACAGAGAGCCTCTTCCTTTAATTCTCTATAAGTCATGCTTCTTGAGGATGTGACAACCGCCTCATTTTCAGGGAATAACTCAGCCGCTTTGAGGAACATCCCATCCAATGTTTCTGGCTTGAATTTCATGAACGTCTCATTTGCCTGTTGCCGTGCCTCTGATATCTTTGCACATACAAGAGAATCTTTTTTGACTTTAAATAGCGCTGGCTCCTTTGCCAGTTTGCGGAGAAGTCCTGTGTAGGCTCCAAACATCTCGTCCAGCATTCCTGGATAAAAAAGTTCATCCACAGAGTCCCAGAAGAGGCACAAACGCCCATCCATTTCAACCACTTGATGATCCAGCCAAACCTGCGGAGTTTGAGAAATATTATAGGTCAGACTGCCAAGCCATTTGCCTTCATTCCACTGTTCTACTCCGAGACCGCTTGTAAACACAATGGGCATGATACTTCCGTTACTGTTTCCCGCCTGCTTTTTCAGTTCACGCTCCACTTCGATTGCGCTGTAAGCAGAATGCTCTAAATCCTGTATAAGCTGCCTTTGGATAGCAAACGCCCTTTCCGAAAAGTCAGTTTCTCTCTGATTTTGAACTTCCAATAATGTTAAAGTGGTAAAATCTCCTATCAGTTGGTTTACATCCGGATGTAACGGCTTCCTGTCGAACTGAGTCAGATTAATCGTAAAGTCTGCATTGCGGCTCCACAGACGAAGGGTCTCAGCATAAGCGCTGATTAACAGTACGGAGGGCGTTATTCCCATTTCCTTTGCCCTGGTTTTGAGCAAATCCCATTCCTGCCTGTTCAGCTTATCACTGCGCCGGCAGAATCTCTGGTTTTTTATCTGGCTTTCGCTCTTTGCAGTTGGCAGGTCGGGTGCAGGCGCGAGGTGAGGAATTCTGTCCTCCCAATACTTCTTATCCTTCTCATAGACTGGGGACCCCTTGATATTTTCCAGACCCAGAACATAATCTCTAAATGATAATCCGATAGGTTCTCCGACAGAATTGTTCCGATATTCCCCGGCCCATTCATTCAGGATATGAAACATACTCCACCCATCGAATATGAGATTATCAAAGCTGATATGGATGCGCTGTTTCGTTTCATCCACTTTTGTGATTTGGACATCAAAAAGCGGCCATTCTTCTGTATTGATTACCTGATGTGACATCTTCTCTCTTTTTGCAGAAAGGGCCTCATTTTTTGCTTTTCCGGTCAGGTCACTGATATCCTGGATGAGAATTTGATATTCGGGGACATCTTTTAAGATTTTCTGCTGTCCGTCCGGCTGGATTACTGCACGCATCATCCCATGTCTCTGCACCAAAAAATTCCACGCTTTTTGTACACGTGCTATGTCCAAATACTCGGCATCCAGTTCAAAGTAGCAATGAGTAGATACATTCCCCAGGTCATAAAGCCCGCTTCTTCCCATCCAGTATGCATACTGTACATCTGTTAAAGGGAAGGGCTGATTTTCTTTTTCCGGTTCCGGCCGAATGAAAGAAATTTCATCCTCATCCGTTCCTTTTCCCGTCCCATCAACCACCTTTGATAATGCCTTAATGGTAGGATTCTCAAAGATAGAACTGATTGAAACTTTACACTTGAAAGTCTTCTGGATTTCAGCAATCAGCCTGGTCGCCACCAGAGAGTCTCCGCCTATCGCGAAATAGTTTTCCTCCACGTCTAAAATTTGAATTCCAAACAGTCTGCACCAAATCTCCCACATTTTTATTTCTGTGTTTGTAGAGGGTCTGGCAAACTGGAGAGACTGATTTTCCTCTTTGAATTCTTCCCGAAGTTTTTTCCTGTCAATTTTTCCATTCAAAGAAATGGGGAATTTCTTCATAAAATGATAGACTTTCGGCACCATATACTCTGGCAGTTTCTGCACCAGATACTCCTGAAGCCTGTTTTCGTCATACACATAAACTTCTTCCCTCTGTCTTACTGCTAAAAGCTCTGCCGAATGCTTCTTTTTTATTATCCCATTATCCAGATTCCCGTTTTCCAAATAGTGCATCCACAATGCCATATTCAGAACTGGCGTCTGGCTTTCACATCTTTTGTCTGTAATATTATGGAAACCATTTTCCAGAAATGCGGCAGTGATATCCTGTAAATATGTCTCAGCGGCAAGTTCACATAGTAACAGTGCACCGCCTGGTGCCAGCAAATCTTTCACTTGGGATATCGCCTGTGCTGTATCATGATTTCTGTGCAGGGAATTCCATGTGATGACAAGGTCATATCCGTGCAGCGGATAACGCTGTTTTTCAATACCTTCATCGGGGTTCAGCAGTTCAAATTCCACTCCCTCAAATTGCCCCAGTTCCTTTCGGGCAATATCCAGAAAATACTTTGACGAGTCCGCATAGGTATAGGTGGTGCCGGCATCTTCCAGAGTACTTAGAATTTTATTCGTAATATCGAAATCTCTTGTTCCAATTTCAAGAATGCGCAAAGGCGTCTCCGTTTTATCCGCTGACAATATTTTCAAACAATGAAGCAACTGCTCAACATGTGCCGCATGGCCCGGAATTTTGCGAAGCAGCATATTCGGCGCCAGCAAAGGATTTGTCTGATAAAACACCTCCAGTGCCCGCTCTTCACCTGATAGTATTTTTGTAAGGTGGGGTTCTAACTCCTGCATATAAGAGTCAATCTCTTCAATCACACCCTGGGGCATAATCTCCTTGGCAGTATATTGAAATCTGTTCTGCTCTTCCTTCAGAATCCCTTCTCCGCTCAAAATATTCAGCCACCTTGTGATAATATTTTTCTGACTCTCATCAATTCCAAATTTCATTAAGATTTCGGGTAAAGTATAAGAATCTTCTTCCGAGGAGAATACACCTATGGTCTGAAATACCTGAATCATCATCTGCAGGCTTTTTGTGTTTGCATATAGGAGAAATCTTTCATATTCTTCTGTCAGTAATTTATCTGGGCTCCATTCCTCCACATGCTTTGAAAGGCTGTCCCATTCATTTTGAAATCGTTTCTTGACGGCAACTTTTTTTGCTATGTCAGATTCTTCTGAAAGTTCTGCTTCCACACAAGCCGCCAGTATTTTATTTCCATGTTCACTGTAGGTGTCGACTACCGCCCGGCTGACGCCAGGAAATCCTTCTATTGCATGTTCAATTTCTCCGAGTTCAATCCTGTGTCCCCGGATTTTCACCTGATTATCTTTTCTTCCAAGAAATTCAATGGTTCCATCTTTCCAGAAACGGCCTGTATCTCCGGTTCTGTACCAGCGTCCCATATCATCTGTAACAAATTTCTCGCCGGTGAGAGCCGCATCCCCGCGATACCCTTTTGCGACACCATATCCGCCTATCCACAGTTCACCATCCGCCCAGAAGGGGCAGTCTCTCCCCAGCTCATCCACAACACGATATGCCTGAAATGCAAGAGGTCGTCCATAGGGAATGGAATTCCAGTGACTTGGAACAGGCAGAGTAACCTCCTGATAATTCGACCAGATACTGGCCTCTGTTGCCCCTCCCATGGCTATAAACTTACAATCTTCCGTTAATTCAGACACTCTTTCGGGCAAGTCTAAGCCAATCCAGTCACCAGAAAGCATCACAACTCTCAGGGGAAGTTTCTCCTGTGCAGACTCAGCAGAAATCAATAGCATATCCAATAATACAGGCACTGAATTCCACACACTGATTTGATATTCCTTTACCTTTTCCAGCCAATATCCGGCGTTTTTTGCTTCCTCTTCCGGGAGCAATACCAATTTCCCTCCGGCTCCCAGAATGCCGAACACGTCATACACTGACAAATCAAAGTCCATAGCCGAGACAGCCAGACCCGTATCCCGCCTTGTTATTTTGCATTTGTCATTTATATCACATATTGTATTCCACGCGCTTTTATGTGAGATTTCCACTCCTTTGGGCACCCCTGTGGAACCAGATGTCATAATAATATAGGCACTGTCGTCGGGATTGACTGGGGGATATTTCAGCAGCGTTTCATTCAAAAGCAAGTCTTCAAATATCATGACCGCAGTATCCGCAGGCCATTCTATCTGGCCATTCATGTTGGCATCTGTGACAACAAAATTCACTCCTGTCTTTTCATGTATCAGCCCGCGTCTGTCTTTGGGCTGGCTGCAGCTAATTGGAATATAGGTATTTCCGGACATAAGGATTCCCAAAGCCGCAATAATCTGGCGGTAGCCCCGGGGCAGAGATATGGCTATAACTTCCCCCTGCAATCCCTGTGAGATAAGCCCGGCCGCTATGGCAGATGCCTGAACCTTCAATTCCTGATATGTAATGGAAATACCTGCCCCTGTGTCTTCCAGCGCGATATCATCCGGGTGTGCCGCTGCGTTTGCCAGGCATGCACTGTGAATACACTGTGGATTTTCCGGCTTACCTACAGCACAGGAATCATAGACAAATTTTTTCTGTTCTTTGGGTAGCACGTCAAACCGCTGCTCCCATGTACTGGTTTCCAGCTCATGGAGAAGACTCTCAAAACTATTTAGCATATCCTCAGTCATGTGCCCGGGAAACAGTTCATCCACAGTATCCCAGGTGAGCTGCAGTCCGGTTTCATCCTCGTAAGTCTGAAAGTCATTCCACACCTGCGGTGTCTGGGAAATCATATAAGAAAATTCCCCCAGATTGTGCCGGAAAGAGCTGTTTACCAATGGTGTGCCCAAATTACACGCGAAAACAATCGGAGCCCCGGCAAACTGTCCTCCATATAGCTTTGCCAAGTCTCTCTGTATCTGGACACCTGAATAGGAAGTATGCTTCATATCCTGATGCAGTCTTTTTTGTATTCGTTCCAACAATTCCAGAAATGTGGGGTTCCCCTGACAGTCCACCTCCAGCAATAGCAGAGTCGTAAAATCTGCAATAACTTCTTCAAGACCCTTTAGCTCAGTCTTTCTATTGAAGAAGGGTATATTTATCAAGAACCGTTTATTCTTGCTCCACCGCTCTAAAACTACAGTATAAGCTGTAAGCAGAAGCATTGCCGGTGTGGTTTTATATTCAGCAGACCTTTTTTGGAGATGATCCCACTCTGCTTTCCCAAGCTTTATTATCCTTCTGTTAAACTTAGTACATGTAATTTCTTCCGCCCGTTTTGCCAGAGGGAGTTCTGGCCCTCCCGGAAGATTTGCCAGACGTTCCTCCCAATATTCCTTTGCTTTTATCCTTTCTTCCTGCTCTTCCGCCGCCTGCTTTTCCAAATAAGAAGCAAAATTCCAATCCTTTGATTCTTCAGGTAAGCTTTCCCCCGAATATGCAGCCGCAAGATCCCTCAGTAAAATCTGGAGACTTTGCACATCGGCAATCAATAAATCCATACCTAAATGCACTCTGGTCTTCCCATTTGGCAGCAAGGAAAGTTCTATCTCCGCAACCTCCCCTTTTTCTACATGAAATCTTTTATGTGACAAATGTTTTCTGACACCCTCAAGATACTGATTTATTTGTTCCCCAGGTACATTTGAAAAATCATTTATCTCAATATTTTCTCTGTACGGAGAATCCATAATCTGCTGTGTTCCATCCTCCAAAAACTGAGCTCTCAGCATAGGATGGTGATACTGCAGCTGATTCCATGCCCTCTCAAGTTTTTCTTTCTCTACATGTTCACCGTCAAATTCCAGATAAGCATGACATCCTACTCCCCCTAACACCTGGTCATCTTTTCTGCCTATCCAATAGGCATACTGCACGTCAGTCAGAGGAAATGGCTTTTTCATATCCTGTTCCCGCAATACTTCCTTCTTTTTTCTTCTTGACGTTCTTTTTGCACCATTCTGTATGATGTTCCACCATTCACCAAAAGTTGGATGTTCCATAAGTTCACCAAATGGAACCTTGATTCCCTGCTTGCGCCACTGATTTACCAGTCTCATAATCATGAGCGAGCTGAGCCCCAGCTTCAGCAGGTTTTCGCAGTCATCGAATTCTGTCTGAACAGTTAGTGTCTCTTTTACCTGCTGTTTAACCTCTGCATATTCCATTCTTTCACTCTCCTCTTATTTCACCGCCATCTTCTGCAATTCTTTTTTGTCTATTTTGCCCACACTTGTGAGCGGCCAGATGTGGATATTCTCAATCTGATCCGGAAACTTATATGACGCCACTCCAAGCCCCTGCAAATATTGATGAATCTCAGCCAATTCTATACAATTACCATCCGCTGACATGAGAAAGGTGCAAATTCTGTTTCCCATCACCTCATCCGGCACCCCCACAACCGCTGCTTCTTTTATGTTTGGATGCTTGCAGAGATATGCTTCAATCTCCGCCGGCATAATTTTTTCTCCTGCCCGGTTAATCTGCTCTTTGATTCTGCCTCCCATTCTAATTTTCCCTTCCCTGGTCCACATAGCTTTATCTCCGGTCCGGTAAAATCCATCTTCTGTGAAGCTCACCTGATTTGCTTCTTCTGCCTTGTAGTAACCGTCTATAGTATAGGGGCCTCTGGATAACAGTTCTCCATACGTTCCGTCTGTTACTTCCTCGTCACTCTCATCCACAATCTTCACCTCATCTTCCGGTGACACCGGCGTCCCCTGGCATCTGGCCACAATGGTATTATCATCATCCAGACTGGTGGTGCAGAGGAGGCCCTCCGCTGTTCCAAATACCTGCATAAGCTTACAGGGCCACTCTGCAATAATTTTGTCGGCCAGGGAATCCTCCAGCATGGCGCCCCCCACCTGTAAAACCTTCAAACTTGATATGTCATAATCGTCATCCCACTGCAGCATTTCCATACACATTGTTACCATAGCAGGGACAAGCCCTGTGACTGTCACTTTTTCTTCGCTGATCATCGACAAGATATCATCCGGGCTGGTGGTGGGTGAAAGGATAACGGTTCCCCCCACATCCAGTGTCCCCAGAAGTCCCGGGCAGCAAAGGGGAAAATTATGTGCAACCGGAAGTGCCGCCAGATAAACAGTATGGTCATTGAGCCTGCACCTTGCAGAGGACATTCTCGCATTATAAATATAATCTGTGTGAGTGCGCGGGATTAATTTTGGAATGCCTGTCGTTCCCCCTGATAAAAGCAGGACCCCCGGCTCATAGCAATCCACTTCCGGGAAATTGTCAACTGTCCCTTCCATATCGGATAGCAGGCAGTCCCCGCCGTGCTCTCCATCCACCACAACAGTTCTTAAGCAGTCAAACTTGTTTTTAAGCTTTTCCGCCAGAGGCAGATAGTCATATCCCATATATTTTTCAGCCACAATGTAGGCCGCTGGTTCCGCCAGATTTATAATTCCTTCCAGTTCAGCCTCCCTGTGTGCCGGCAGAGCCAATATCGGCACCGCCCCGGCTCTCGCCAATGCAAAAAATGTTATGACAAAAGAAATCCGATTGGGCAGTTGGACAACAACTTTATCATTCTGCCTTATCCCACTGTCTAGAAAGGCACCCGCAAGTATGGATGCCCTGTGGTCCAATTCCCTGTATGTAATTTCTGCCTCTGCATCTATCACCGCCACTTTATCGCCATACTTTTTTGCCCAGCATGCCAGCTGCTGACTGAAGTTGAGTTTTTCCCAACCCTCCAGTCCCTCGTATTTGCTGAGATTTTTGCGATATCTCTTTTTTTCCTGCATTCTCAAACTCCTTTCTCAACCGCAACGCTGATAAAATATTTTTCTGCCTTGTGTGCTGAAAGTATCACCCATTTGTCCTCCAGCCGTCCATTATCAAACACCTTTTGCCCTTCTATATAAAAGGATTTAAAGTCTTTATATAACCCCAGCCCTAAAGCTTTTACATACGCCTCTTTCGCTGTCCAATACTGAAAAAACAAGTCGATGTTTTTTTCTTTCATAATTCTGCTGCTTTCTTCCAGAGTAAAAAAGTTCTCTGCAAGTTCCCTATACTCAGGAATGCTTTTTTGTTCCTCAATATCTATACCGACGGCTCTGACCTTTGTGAAAGCCAATGCCACCATATCCCCTGAATGAGAAACATTATATTGCAGAATATCCTGACCACAAGCTGAATCTACAATGGGCTTCCCATATTTTCCTTTTTTAATCCGAATATCACCTATGGGGCATTTCAAGTATTCAGCCAGCAAAATTCGCGCCAGTATTTTCCCCGATGCACTGCGCATGCGGTCATCGTAAAGTTTATATCTTGAAACTGAAAAATTCTCGTCAGCATCCAGAACCTTCCAGTTCTCTTTAAACCACTGTGCCATCATTTTCCAATGTACAATCCATATATGTACCTCTTGCTCTTGCAACTGTATTTTTTCCCCTATGCTGCTCTCATCGAATGCTGTAATTTTTAACATTTGTATATTCCAATATTTTTTGTCTTATGTACGGAAATATTTCCGACTCTCTGGTTTTTATAAAAAAATGTCCTCCCTGGAATATTCTGTACTCAAACTCAGACACAGTATAATCATTCCATTGAAGGAGTTCATTATGGTCAGCTTCACTGTCATTGGAGCCCCCCAATGCCAAAATCGGACACTGAAGTTTTGTTCTGGTTCTAGCCTGGTAAACCTCATCCAAAGTAAAATCAGCCCGAAGCATGGGCAAAAAGAAATCCAATAAATCTTCGTTTTCTAAAATTTCTTTTGGCGTCCCCTCAAATCTTGCCAGTTCTTTTTTAAAATCTTTGTCAGCAAGATGATAGATTGGATTCGGCTCCGGTATATGGGGCGCCCGGCTGCCGGACACAATCAGAAGCTGTACTTTCTTGTGCTCCTTTTCCAGCCTTTTGACCGCCTCATAAGCCATTTTTGCTCCCATGCTGTGCCCAAACACAATGAATTCCTGTTCCACATAATGCAAACTTTCAATCACATCATCCACCAGAGACTCCATATCTGTGTATGGTTTTTCCATAATGCGTTCCTCCCGCCCAGGCAATTGTACCGGGCAGACTTTGACAGCTTCGGACATTTGACCATTCCAGCTGTAGAATGCAGATGCACCCCCGCCGGCAAAAGGAAAGCACAGGAGCATTTTATCCCCAGATTTCATTTTTTCTATTCCCTTGAGCAGCGCTGCCGCCTTCTGCATAAATATGTTCCCTCCCTCTATGTACAGATTGATAAACATGTTTTCCACACAATGCATTTGAACCAACTTTGGTTTGGGCCGGCACAGATTCGGTTATAAATGCGTTGCTGCCAATAACAGACTGCTCCCCCACCACGGTATTTCCGCCCAGTATGGAGGCTCCGGCATAGATGGTAACATTATGCTCAATTGTGGGGTGCCTTTTTACATTTTTTAACTTCTGTCCTCCCCTTGTGGATAATGCGCCCAGTGTAACTCCCTGATAAATTTTTGCGTGATTACCAATTTCAGTCGTTTCACCAATAACAATGCCCGTCCCATGATCAATAAAAAAATATTCTCCTATAACGGCTCCGGGATGGATGTCAATTCCAGTCTCGGAGTGAACTTTTTCATTTAATCTGCGAGGTAAAAACGGAACCCCCATTTCATAAAGCACATGTGAAAAACGATGCACATTAATAGCCAGTATTCCCGGGTAGCATGCAGCAATCTCTTCATAATTTTCCGCAGCTGGGTCCCCTTCAAATGCCGCCTCCATATCCTTTATCGCCAATTCATGCAGCTGGGGAAGTTTTGATATCACCTGCTCAGCCAAATCCTGTATTTCTCTTTCAGGGGCATTTCCATAGATGATTGCTATTTCTTTTTTCAGCTCATGATAAATTTCCTCAATCTTCAATTTGAACTCCAGTGAATTTAAATCTGTCTTTAATAAAATCTCTGGATATAACAACTGCCGTAACATTTTTATCAGGAGTTTAACTTTAATCTCCCCTTTCATAACTGCCACGGCATTATGATATGTTGAGTGTTCTTTATATTTATTACAGATTTCATTAACAAGTACTTCTCTCATCATTTTCACCCTCTATTGGTTAGTTTTAACTAACCAATATTCAAAAATTTTTGGATTAATGACGCGATTAATCCAACCATGATTACCAAATGTGCAATTGCTATTATTACACTTCCCATTTGTATTCCGAAGAAAATAGTTATAACAAATATTGAAAATTCCATCAATAGTAAAATTTTTGTGCGGCGGGCGTAGACTCTTCTCTCTATTTCATCAAATCTTTTATTCTTTGTATCCATTGGCGCCAACAGCCAGATGAAGATTGCAGAAATTATCTCAATTCCCAGCCATACATGCAGCGGCATAGAGTAAAACCAATGCTTAAACCCAATCCCTATAGCTACTGACAGCAGAGCAGAAAACATAATACATACCTCTGCTTTTTCAAAATGAAAACCACCGGCATATTGCCGCAGGATAATAAATGCCGACATAAACAAAGTCATCTCCCAAAAGGTGCCTGTCACACCTGCGATGAACAGCATTAATATTACGCTGAGAATTTTACCCATAAGCAGCTGATAGCCAAATACATATGTTGCTTTTTCATTTTCTTCCAGAATTCCTCTGGTTATTTGCCGGAATACAATTTTTTCGGCACATTTTCTAATCATATCAGAACTTTCTATATTTTTCTTTTAATTCGTCAGGTGTCTCCGGCTGTCCCCAAATCCACGCACAAGCCACATTTATGTTGTTGATAACCATAATTAAGGCTAAAGAATTTACCAGTATTATGCCTTTTGACATTATTTTTGACAGCATTGTATTTTTCTTCATTTGAATTTCCTCCTGTATGCTTTTATTTTATTTAGTTTATACATTATATTCCAATAAAGCACAAGATAATTTGCGCAATCGACATCTAACTCTGCAAAATCGGTCAAAAAAAGACTCCTTGACAGAAGCCCTGCAGGAGTCATATTCATGATTTCTATAATTGAAAAATGATTGTTACAGAAAATATTTTGTGTTCCCTTTTTATATCAATTGATACGTTTCCCCTGTAACGTTTCACGATTTGTTCCACTGTATGAATGCCAACGCCGTGATTCTCCTTGTCTCTCTTTATCGTAAGATATCCTTTTTCTCCGAGAACAGGCTCAGCCGCATAATTATTATCTACATTTATTATCAGAAAATGCCCCTGATTTTCGGTAAAAATCCTGACATTAATAAATCCGTCCTTTCCACAGAACGCTGCCGCTTCAAATGCATTATCTAACAGATTCCCCAATATTGCTATAAGGTCTGTCTCATCCATAAAGGCAAAATCAATGTCCGGTTCAATCTTCACGGAAAAAGCGATTCCTTCTTTGGCAAAATTCTGGCTTCTGTCTGTCATAATGATATTTAAAATCTTACTTTTACTATATTCTATGGATTTCGTCTCCTGAATCTTCACATTCAGTTTTTCAAATATTTCTTTTGCTCCCTGGGTATTTTCCATTGCAATACAATTTGCAGCCGTTCTTATGTAGTGATTCACATCATGCAAAAGCTTTCTCCGCTCTTCATCTGCTTTACTCAATTGCATCAAGTATCGCTTTTCCATGTTGCTTTTTAAATAGAGCTCGTTCCAGTTTTTGTGCCTTATTTCCGTTTATCTGCATTTTGTTAAACAGATGAAACATAAAAGCATTTGCAAACAGTAATAAGATAACTCCAGCCAGCACCATATTTTTTGCCCCTGTTGAAGAATTAGATATGTCTGAATAAAATAGTCCGCAAAGAAATATAATCGTTGCCAGCGGAAGGACTAAAAGTGACAAAAAGATTCTATCCTCCCCCTCCTCATAATACTTTCGTTTATGTATTTGTTCCACGCATTTCACCAAAATAAATGTTATTGTTTTCATAATGAGGATTATTACGAAAGTAATTATTTCGTCATAATGGCTCATCCGATAAGCAAATCCAGAATCAACATTGACAAGCAGCGCAAATATAAATTCCGGAAGAATGACCAATGTATAATAGCAAACAGCAATACAAAACTTTTTTAGGGCACTCCCATTAAAATTCCAAAAAGAAAATGCTATGTATATAACCGGCACTGTTATAAAGTTTAAAGATGTACTGTTCAGAGAGTTTACTGTTATATATCCAATGTAAATCAGGCTGTTTACTATAAGCCGAAAAATCATTTTCTTTTTATTTAGGCGCAGAAGATTCCTTCCCAGGTCCCAAAGCATATACAACTCAAATCCACAAATTGTAACATCCATTATAATACTCATCAATCCATCACCTTCTGAATTTCCGATTCAAAAACTTTGTAAATGCCCCGTCAAAAGTTTTTGATTTCGCCCGTGAAATATACATTTTATCTCCATTTTCCATTGTAATTTCTTTGCCGTCCACACGAGATACTTTTCTCATATTTACCAGATAACTGCTATGCGCATACTCAAAACATTCTCGCCTCAGCTTCCTCATACAGCTCTTTTAGTTTCTCCCTGCAATAAACACTGCATGATTTATCTGAATCATAGCAGACAATCTTCGTTTTCCGGCCTTCCACTGTGACATACATAATATGATTTATGGGGAGCCTCGCCAGCTCTCCGTCACGGGTAACTGATATATAACATTTCTTTGCCTTATCCATCATCTCCGCCAGTATATCGGGCAATTCCTCTTTCAGCTCCTTGTTCCGCAAATCCTTCATAATGTAGCGAAAGGGATACACCTTAAAGTTTTCTCTTAACGGCATCTGATAACTGGTACAAAAGATTAATATACATTTTTTATTGTACCTGCGGAATATAGCAGATACTTCATTTCCATCTCTCCCCGGCATTTGTATATCAAGAAAAAGCAAATCAAAGTCCATATCAGAGTTTAATAATTCTTCTCCTGATTTGAATTGATAAAACTCAATGGGCGCTGTTACCATATCTAAGTCCAGGATTTCACTTATGACAGTTTTTCTATATTCCTGCTCATCGTCACAGACTGCAATTTTGTACATTGATTTCTCCTTTTCTTTGGTTAGATATAACTAACTTATATGTAAAAAAATATTTTAAATCTTTATGCAACTCAAAATCAAGATAGATGCTGTCTAAAATATTATATCTATTTTCAGGAAGAACTTCAAGTCTATTCCTCGTCAACACTTTTACTCTTTCTTATATTGGGAACGGGCAGCAAAGCCCCCTGTTCCCAATGTATTTGTGCCGTTTTAATAAGTCAAAGGATATACATACTCTTCTGCGGCAGGCTGGGCATCCTCAATTCCGCTTATTATAATTTCTGTGCCCTGACTCTAGGTGCCGTATCAGGATTCTATCGTGTTTCCCTATTAACCTT
>JASGKW010000015.1:0-55590 GCA_049840515.1 Muricomes sp.
GACAGGGGTGATAACAGAGAAAGCTGATGAAGAAAATGCAAAAGAGTTTCCGGGAATTTTGCATATGATACGTGTAGAGGGATAAATTTTAACAGGAGGCGCAGCATGAAATATGTAACTATACTATGCGACGGAATGGCGGATGAACCTTTGGAACAGCTTGGAGGAAAGACACCACTTGCGGCGGCAGAGACACCAAATATGAAGCTTTTCAGCTCCAAAATCTGAAATTGGCATGGTACGCACAGTGCCTCCGGAGATGTCACCGGGGAGTGACACAGCAAATTTGTCTGTTATCGGGTATAACCCAAGAGAATATTACACCGGCAGATCTCCTCTGGAAGCGCTGAGCATTGGAGTGGATATAAGCCTACGGATGTGGCATTCCGCTGTAATCTTGTCACACTGACAGAAGAGCAGGATGTTTATGAGGACCGGGTTATATAGACGACAGTTCCGACGAAATCAGCACGGAGGATGCAGCGGTTCTTATGTCTGCATTGAAAGAAGGTCTGGCCCGGGAAGGCTATGAGTTCCATGTGGGAATCAGTTACCGCCATCTTCTGATACAAAAGGAAGGCAAAGTTGTGGAATTGACACCTCCTCACGATATTCTCACGAGAACAGAGGAGAATATTTACCTGAGGACCAGGTGCTCCGTGAAATGATGAAAAAAAGCTATGAAATCTTATCTGTTCATCCTTTGAACCTGGAAAGAAAAGCAAAGGGCAAGAATCCTGCTAATTCTGCGTGGTTCTGGGGCGCAGGTACGAGACCAGCCCTGACATCCTTTGAAGAAAGATACGGTAAAAAAGGTGCCATGATATCAGCCGTAGATTTGCTGAAAGGCATTGCAGTGGGGGCCGGGATGCATAATATCTCTGTGGGGGGAGCCAACGGCGGTCTTCACACCAATTATGCGGGAAAAGCACAGGCAGCCGTGGATGCGCTGACGCAGGACGGTTATGATTTTGTTTATATCCATGTGGAAGCTCCGGACGAGATGGAACATCAGGGAAATGTAGAGAATAAAATCAAGGCTATTGAGAATATAGATACATACATCGTAGGGCCGGTGGTAAAAATGCTGGAGGCTGCGGGGGAAGAATTTCGGGTCGGTGATATTGCCGGATCACCCTACCCCTATCCGTATCCGGACTCATACAAAGGAGCCAGTTCCTTATCTGCTTTATGACAGCAGAAGAGCAGTGGACGGAATATCAGAATATAATGAAGAGACGGCTGCAAAAACAGGAATCAGAGAGGAAGAGGGGTATACACTGATTGCCCGCCTGTTTGAGCAAAAATAGGAGCGGCAGGCAATTGGGAGGTAAATATGTTAATAGTAAAAAAATTTGGAGGCAGCTCAGTTGCAGATAAAGATTGTATCTTTCGTGTGGCGGAGCGGTGCATAGAGGATTACAGAAAAGGAAATGATGTGATTGTCGTATTGTCGGCAATGGGAGATACCACAGATGAGCTGATTGAGAAGGCAAAGAGTATTACAGCCGTGCCATCCAAACGAGAGATGGATATGCTGCTGACAACCGGGGAGCAGATTTCCGTTTCCCTGATGGCGATGGCGATAAATTCCCTGGGAGTTCCGGCTGTTTCTCTGAATGCATTTCAGGTGAGAATGCACTGTACATCTGCCTACGGCAATGCCAGATTAAAACGTATAGAAGCTGAGCGGATACGCCATGAACTGGATTCCAGGAAGATTGTGGTTGTGACAGGATTTCAGGGCGTGAATAAATATGAAGATTACGGCACATTAGGACGGGGCGGCTCTGATACCACAGCTGTAGCTATTGCGGCGGCCCTCCACGCGGATGCCTGTGAAATCTACACAGATGTGGACGGTGTATACACGGCAGACCCCCGTGTTGTACCCAACGCGAGAAAACTGAGTTCCATCAGCTATGATGAAATGCTGGAGCTTGCGTCACTGGGAGCAAAGGTGCTTCACAACCGTTCTGTGGAGATGGCAAAAAAATATGGAGTACAGCTTGTCGTGCGCTCCAGCCTGAACAGAGAAGAAGGAACGGTAGTCAAGGAGGTAGTAAAATTGGAAAAAATGTTAATCAGCGGGGTGGCTACTGATAAAAATACATCCAGAGTTTCTGTGATAGGGGTGGATGACAAACCCGGCGTGGCCTTTAAAATATTTAATACTTTAGCGAGAAAAGGCATTAATGTGGACATTATTCTGCAGTCTGTAGGACGCCAGGGTACAAAGGATATTTCATTTACTGTGGCTCAGGATGATTTGGAGTCAACCTTAAGAATACTTGAGGAAAACAAAGAAGTTCTGACCATCAAAGAAATCAACCACGAGGACAATGTGGCAAAGATATCCATCGTGGGAGCAGGTATGATGAGCAACCCAGGTGTGGCAGCAAAAATGTTTGAGGCATTGTTCAATTCAAATGTGAATATCAAGATGATATCTACATCTGAGGTGCGGATTACTGTGCTGATAGACGAAAATGACGTGGAAAGAGCGATGCGGGCGGTACACGATGGATTCGGACTGGGAGATTAAATCTCCTGCAGGAAATGGAAAACACTTATTATGTATTCACTTTTGCTTATAATTATTTATATATCATTCATTAGCTTGGGCCTGCCAGATTCACTGGTGGGCTCTGCTTGGCCTGTAATGCAGACAGAGCTTGGTGTCCCTGTGTCCTATGCAGGAGTCATTACAATGCTCATATCATGTGGAACTATTGTTTCAAGTCTGTTATCTGACAGGCTCACCAGAAAATTTGGGGCAGGGCTGATAACCGCAGTCAGCGTTCTGATGACCGCGTTGGCACTTTTTGGCTTTTCTGCCTCTCATTCTTTTCTATGGCTGTGCTTGTGGACGATACCCTATGGGCTTGGAGCAGGAGCGGTTGACGCGGCTCTCAACAATTATGTGGCACTCCATTATGCGTCACGCCATATGAGCTGGCTCCACTGTTTCTGGGGCGTGGGGGCAGCAATCGGTCCCTACATTATGGGATACTGTCTGAGCGGAGGATATGGATGGAACCGGGGATACCGGATTGTTGGCATTCTGCAGATTATCCTGACAGCGATTCTTTTTCTTACCCTCCCCCTTTGGAAGAAGAGAGATACAGAAAATAATATAGAAGGAGAAATGTCATCCAAACCATTAGGCCTGTCTCAGGCTTTAAAAATCAGAGGTGTTTCTTTGATTTTGATTACGTTCTTTTCTTATTGTGCACTGGAACAGACGGCCGGACTTTGGGCAGCAGCTATCTGGTGCGTTATCAGGGCTGGAATACCGACAGGGCAGCCAGCTTTGCTTCACTGTTTTTTCTCGGAGTTACATTTGGACGATTTCTATGTGGTTTTATTGCGGACAAAATTGGAGACCGGTTATTGATTCGTTATGGCACTCTTTTATCAATGTCAGGTGCCGTTCTGGTTGCACTGCCTGTGAAAATTGATGTGCTGACCATGGGCGGTCTGATTATCATAGGACTTGGCTGTGCACCCATATATCCGGCAATTATTCATTCCACGCCATCCAATTTTGGAAGAGAAAATTCCCAGGCTATTATAGGAATACAAATGGCAAGCGCCTATGTGGGGACGACATTTATGCCCCCTCTTTTTGGAATCATTGCTTCAAATATCAATATTGGACTGTATCCGGTGTATTTATTAAGTCTGGCGGTTATCATGCTTTTTATGTCAGAGCGGCTCAATAAGGTCATAGATACATCTGGGAATAGGAAAGCTTAGATATAGAAGATACCTATAAAACGTAGACACTCTTCCTTATTATAACTTTCAATTGGACTGAGAAGAACATGCATCTTATAATAGTCATTGAGGGAAATAAAACTGTGAGGAATGGGAGAGAGTTTATGAATTTATCAGATTCAAAGAAGAAGCTGGCACTGGCAGGAGTGCTGAGCGGATTAGTGGCCGTATGTCTGGCTATTTTTGGAAACCCTGCAAATATGGCATTTTGTATTGCCTGTTTTGTTCGTGATACCGCGGGTGCGCTGGGGCTGCACCAGGCAGAGATGGTACAGTATGCACGACCTGAAATCATGGGTCTGGTGCTGGGAGCATTTATTATCTCTGTAGTTACAAAGGAATATTGCTCCACAGCAGGATCTGCACCAATGATACGGTTTATCCTTGGTATGATTCTTGTAATTGGCAGTTTGATATTCCTGGGATGCCCTCTGCGCATGATTATTCGCATGTCAGCGGGAGACTTGAATGCATGGGTGGCACTGATTGGATTTATTCTTGGAGTGGGGACTGGAGTGATTGCTTTAAAGAAAGGATTCAGTCTGGGACGGGCCTATGTCATTCACAAATTAAACGGGGGAGTACTTCCGGCATTAATGTTAGGAATTTTGCTGATTGCAATATTTACTTCCCTGCTCAAAGCGAGCGAAAAGGGACCGGGAAGCATGCATGCGCCTCTAATACTTTCATTAATCGGAGGTCTGATTTTTGGAGCAGTTGCCCAGAAGTCCAGAATGTGTTTTGCGGGAAGTATACGCGATGTCATGCTGATGAAAAACTTTGATTTGCTGACAGTAATCGGAAGCCTCTTTGTTGTAATGCTGATTTTTAATCTTGCCACAGGAAGATTTGTACTTGGGTTCAATACCCGGGAATCATTGCACATTCAGAACATTTGTGGAATATTCTTGGCATGTATGCAGTCGGGTTTGCGGCAGTGCTGGCAGGCGGCTGTCCTCTGCGTCAGTTAATTCTGGCGGATCAGGGGTCATCAGATTCGGCAGTGACAGTGCTCGGAATGTTTGCAGGAAGCTGCAATCAGCCACAATTTTGGGCTTGCTTCCAGCGGAACAGCATTAAATCCAGAAAATGGAGAACTCATTGCAGGAGCAGTGACCAGCAATGGTAAGATTGCCCTCATTATATGTATTCTCATATGCTTTGTTATTGCATTTACAAATAAGAGAGAAGAGGTGAAATCATGAGAGAAGTAGACGCCAGAGGATTATCCTGTCCTGAACCCATGATGCTTACGGCCGAGGCATTAAAAAGCACCACAGAGCCTGTGAAGGTTCTTGTGACGGAACCGCACCAAAAAGCAAATATAGAAAAATATGCAAAGGTTACGGCAGGACTTCGGTGCAACCAGACAGAAGACGGATTTGAAATCACCATCTCTTAACTGTAAGGCACAGTTACATAAAATAAAAGCTATACAAAGTAACAGTTCAGCCATGCAGATCAAGTTCTTTTAATAAATTTTGAATTATACTAAGATTTGAGGTATAATAAAAAACGTAACAGATAAATTGAAAGGACATACCTTCTAGTTATTGATGGTGATTTCAAATGAGAAAGAAAGAATTAAAGTTAGTCGTCACATTTCACACAACAGCGGACGCCATGGCTATGGAAAAGGTTTGCAAGGCACAGCAGGTGCCCGGGCGCTTAATTCCGGTACCGCGCTCTATATCGGCAGGATGCGGGCTTTCCTGGTGTGCAGATATAGAAACCAGAGAACAGCTGCTGAATGTTATGAAAGAAGTGGATATAGAACAGGAAGCCATTCATGAATGTATGGTATAATATTTGAGGCACGGTCTGATGATTAAGACTGTGCCTCTTTTCTGTCAAAAGATGGTTTCTAACTTCTGTGACAATTCGCCGTGGACAAAATTTGTAAAGGCTTCTCTATCTTGGGGAAGAGTTACATCGGCATATTCCATCACAGCTTCCGCGGTTGGTTTTACAGAGGATGCTGTACTGCTCTGAATCATAATAAATAGAGCCGGTTCGGCAACCAGGCGTGCACTGTTGGATTCACACAGAATAAGGGCATTCTCAGGTACAAGCTTCAAAGCGTCATCCAAAGCTTCTCTTATATTCTCTTTAAAAGCCCCGAATCAGGTAAACTTTTTCAGCCCCTCCTTTTTTTAAGAGCATGGTATCTTTTTCGCCGGTTCCTTTTTCCTCTCTTATGTCATAGCAGCCTTTTAAACCTTTGCAGATTCCACAGCCTTCCCCTCCTCTGGGGCATATGTCGCCATGATTTCTTATAGAAATCAGCTTAAATGCAATAATTGGCATTTTATCTTTAAATGCATCAATAATTTGAAGAGCCAATGTTGTCTTGCCGCTGTTGCGACCGGTCGCCCCGATTAGTATCATGTGTCCGGCAGGTAAAAGTTCTGTATTTTTAATATTCATTTCTGTATTCATATATCCTCCTGTCCTGTAAATTTGCCATAATGTTCTGGCAAAAATAACATTTTTTGGTTTTCAATAAAAAAAAGTAAAAGTTTTTTCTTTATTATAACTTTTTTCGGGAGGGGTTTCAATATAAAAAAAGTCGTCAAAGCCCTAAAAAAGCGTGATTTCTTTAACAAAAATTGTGTTTCCAAAGTGACGAATAGTTTATCCAGGATGAGAAAAAATGGCACATTAACCTAAAAAATTGGTCTGAGATATAATGAACGAGAATTTGTTGGAAAGTTGTCTATATTATCTAAAAATTTGGAATATTAATATAGAAATAAATTGGCAAAAATGTAACAATTAAAAATTAAATCCTCTCATAATTGTGCATTGTAAATAAAATAAAAATGAGCCAAAGTGTTTATTTATGGAAGTTGACATATTTAAGGTGAGGTGATATTATAAAAAACACCCTTAAATTTTTTTAGCTAAAGACTTTTTAGCCTAAAAATTTTTTAGAAAGTCGTTGACGGTGAAGTTCACAAAAAGAAAGTTGGAGATTTTTTCAAAATGAGTGAAAAAATTAAAAATGTAACAGCCGCTGTTTTATGCGGCGGAAAAAGCAGGAGAATGGGTTTTGACAAAGCATTTCTGATGGGGGATGAGCAGTATTTACTGCTGCAGACAGTCAGAGAACTGCAGACTCTATTTGAACAGGTCGTCCTGGTTAGCAATACTAAGGCCAAGTTTGAGGATCGGACGGACTTCAAAGAGACTCCCATTTTGGAGGACCTTTATATTGAGAAAGGCCCAATAGGTGGGATAAGCACTGCACTTGAGCAGGTTCAGACGGAGTATATTTTTGCTATGGCCTGTGATATGCCTTTACTGGACGTCAGTCTTATAAGACGGATGTACCGGATGCTCGATAAGGCACAGGTTTTAATATGCAGTTATCAGGGACGACTGGAACCCTTATTTGCTTTTTACCACAAATCCTGCCTGCCTGTTTTTAAGAAACAGATTGAAAAGGGTGAACTAAAACCTCGCAGTGCATTTTCTTCCCTGGAGGTAGGGATGTACTATTTAAGTGATGAGGAGACACAACGTATCGTGAACTTGAATACGCCGGAAGATGTTCAGAAATGGAACAAAAAAACGACAAGGAATGAATAAGATGAATTAATGGGAGGAACACACATATGGATTTTTTTAGTCAGACAGAACTTGTAGATATCTTCGGAGACAAAGCAATAGCGAAAAAAGAAATACCTTTTGTAAAATTATTTATACTTTCTATTGTAGCGGGAGCACTTATCGCACTGGGTTACTTAGCTTGTATACGTGGATCGGGAACAATACCTAAAGAGTGGGGCAGCTATGCGACTGTGATAGGAGCCGGCCTTTTCCCTGTAGGACTTATAGCAATCATATTGATAGGCGGAGAACTTGCTACTGGAAATATGATGACTATGACAATTGGCGTACTTCAGAAAAAGATTTCTATTATAGATTTGATTTATAACTGGATTATGGTTATGATTGGAAACACAGTAGGAGGCATTCTTGTTGCTTATCTCTGGGGTCATGTTGCTGGTATGACAGAAGGTGCTTTCCTGGAAAAAACTATGGCTCTTGCTACAGCTCGTGCTGGTGAGGCACCATTGCCGGCATTTATTTCAGCTATCGGATGTAATATTTTTGTATGTATGGCAGTTTGGCTTGGAACAAGCGCAAAGAGCTTTCTCGGAAAGATGCTGGGTATATGGTTCCCAATTATGATTTTCGTAGTTTGTGGTTTCCAGCACGTTGTTGCAAATACTTTTGTTATTCCGGCAGCCATCTTCTCTGGTGAATCTACTATTACATGGGGAGCTTTTGCGTTGAACATAGTAGTTGTTTTCTTTGGAAATGTCGTTGGTGGAGCATTGTTACTTGGTCTGCCCTGCTTTTTGATGTATGGTAAAAAGGCAGAAGCCGCTGCAAAGTAATGACAGATAAGAACAAATTATAGAAAGGATCATTACGATGGATATAAGAGAACGGGAAGAAAAACTTAAAATTATTCACCAGGATGGCGGGACTCAGGAAAACATTCTGGAGATTTTAATTGATCTTCAATTTGCTTCGGAAGACGGATATGTTGACGCGGAGACTGCAGCATTAGTAGCAGAGGAGCTACATATGACTGAAACCAGAGTTTATGAAATTGTAAGTTATTATGCAATGTTGAAGGAGAAGCCACAGGCAAAATATGTGTTGAAAGTCTGTAACAGCTCTCCATGTCATTTCTCCAACTCAGAAGAGGTTGCTTTATTTCTGGAGAAAAAACTTGGCGTACCTATAGGAAAGACCACCGATGACGGCCTTTTCGCCTACCACTACATTCCTTGTGTAGGAGCTTGTGATATTGGGCCTGTAATTAAAATCAAGGATACCGTGTTTGGAAATCTCGATGATGAAAAAATAGCATCTTTGATTGATAATCTGCGAAACGGCAACGTGGTTGTATAGGCGAAAGGAGAAAATAAAATGGCATTGAAAGAACCAATCCTTTTAAAACGGGTGGGGAAAATGACAGACCCTACTTCCGTTGAGGAATTTACAAAATATGGCGGCTTTGACGCATTGAAGAAAGCCGTAACGATGGATAAAGAAGCTATCTTGGACGAACTGGATGCGGCAGAACTCCGCGGAAGAGGGGGCGCTGCTTATCCTCTGGGACGGAAATGGCGTCATTTATATGGCAGCCCGAATACACCCAAATATGTTGTCTGTAATGCGGATGAGGGAGAACCGGGAACTTTTAAAGATAAGATGCTTTTGGAAAAGGACCCTCTCAGTGTTATTGAAGGTATGATAATCGCAGGATATGTTTTTGGCTCAAATGACGGTTACATCTATATCAGAGGAGAGTACCGCCATATCCAGGCAGTATTCCGCCAGGCTATTGATAATGCTCGGACAGCAGGTTATCTCGGAGAAAAAATCATGGGAATCGAAGGCTTTGACTATGAGATTCACATCATTTCCGGTGGTGGTGCCTATGTCTGTGGCGAGAACTCTGCACTCCTCAATTCCATTGAAGGAAAAACCGGACGTCCCAGAGTAAAACCGCCTCATCTGGCAGATGTTGGGCTTTACCTGAACCCTACATTGGTTAATAACGTAGAATCCTTTGCCTGTGTTTCTGTAATTTTGAATATAGGTGGAGAAGAATTTTTAAATCTCGGAACAAAAGACGGAGGAGGTACAAAACTTATCTGTCTGTCCGGACATATTAAAAACCGTGGTGTCTATGAGGTAGAACTTGGAACACCCCTCGATGATATACTTTACAGTGAAGAATACGGCGGAGGTACTTCCACAGGAAGACCGATTAAGTTTATTCATTTCGGAGGACAGTCAGGTCCTATCGGAACAAGCGAGCAGATTAAGGGCCGTCTGTATGACTACGGCGATTTCTGGTATAACAAACTGGCAATAGGCTCAGGCGCTATTGTAGTGATGGATACCAGCGTAAGCATTATAGATTATCTTACCAGCGTAATGGAGTTCTTCGTACACGAATCCTGTGGAAAATGTACTCCATGCAGGTTGGGTACCACACGTGTTCTGGAGTTGTTCAAAAAGTTCCAGCGTCATGCCGGCGTAAAGGGAGATATTGAAAAGCTTGAAAAGATGCTGGATCATATTACAAATCTTTCTGCCTGCGGACTTGGACAATCCGTATCTGTTTCTATCAGAGCTGCTTTAGCCGGTTACAGAGACGAATTTGAAAACTGTATTAAATAAGCTGTTGATGTAAAACCTCTCAATCTGAGAGGGCTTAAGAAAGGATGAATCGGATTGATTGAATTAGAAGAAGCCCTTGACCTGCTGGTAAACAGCGTAAAAACAAATACAAAAACAGAGAAGTTGGATATTTTATCTGCTTTTGGGAAAATCTGTGCGGAGGATGTGATAGCCGCAATTCCTGTTCCCCATTTTCCGAAGTCAGCAATGGACGGATATGCGGTCAGAAGCCAGGATACAAAGGGTGCTTCAAAGGAGAATGCGGTTCAATTTCAGGTAATTGGCGAAGTTTGTGCCGGAGATTTTGTTTCTCTGGCAGCCAGTCCTTTTACGGCAGTCCGTGTTATGACCGGAGGTATGGTGCCGGAGGGCTATGACTGTGTAATTCGCCAGGAAGATACAGACTATGGACAGGAACAGGTGGAGATATATGTAGAAGGACGGCAGTGGGAGAACTATTGTCGGATAGGGGAGGATATTGAGGCCGGACGGCACATCATATCCAAAGGAACCCATCTGACATCAGGGCATGTAGGAATCCTGGCCAGTCTGGGAATCCGGGAAATCACGGTTTTCCAGATGCCGAGAGTCGGTATCATTTCCACAGGAAATGAACTGGTGCCCCTGAACCAGCCTATCAGTGAAGTTGGAGTATACCCAAGCAGTGCCTATACGATTGCCTCCAGATTGAAAGCAAAAGGGATTGAAGTGCCTTTCATGGAAATATGCGGCGATGATGCCCAAAAGTTTTCAGATATGCTGGATGAGAGAATCGAACAGGCGGATGTGATTGTTACCACGGGGGCAATTTCTGTAGGAAAAAAGGATTTTCTGCCGGAAGCCTTAGAAGGAATAGGGGCTCAAAGAATTTTCCACAGAGTAAATATGCGGCCCGGTACACCTGTCATGGCATGCAGATACAAAGAAAAGGTAATACTTAGTTTATCGGGTTATCCTTTTGCAGCTATGGTCAATTTTCAGATATTTTTCTGGCCGGTAGTCGCCAGACTGATGGGAGACGAGTCTCTCTCCTGGAAGAAAATGAAGATTGTGGTGGCAGAGGGGAGCACGAAAGTTTCAAAAAAAAGACGGTTCCTCCAGGCGTTTGCCGATGAATCCGGAGTTCATATTTATGACCGGAATCAGCATTCATCTGTTTTGTCTGAGATTATTTATTCAAACTGTATTATTGACCAGAAACAGGGAACGGGCATTTCACCCGGAGACACAGTGGAGATAATCTGTTGGAGTGAAGAATAGACGAAAGAAATCTCAGACAGTTTTACATTTAATGATGAAGCAATGAAGTGAACACGAATAAGATTAATTCAGAAAGGAAGTATGTTTAGATGGTTACAGATTCTGCTATCAAAACGGTGACACTTACCATAGATAATAAGACGTGTACCGTGCCAAAAGGTACAACGATCTTAAAAGCGGCCGAAAGCATAGGAATTGAAATACCTACGCTTTGTTATATGAAGGAACTTGCTCCTGACGGTTCCTGCCGTATATGTGTTGTAGAAATTGAAGGGGGAAGAAAAGGTGGTCTTGTACCTTCCTGTGCTGAACACTGTGCTGACGGAATGGTGGTTTATACTCGTTCCGAGCGGGTTGTGGAAGCACGTAAATTTATATTAGATTTACTCCTCAGCAATCACACATTGGAGTGCTTCTCCTGCGCACGCAACGGAAGCTGTAAATTGCAGGAATATTGCCTTGAGTACGGAGTTGAAAAGACAAGCTTCAGAATCGGCAAGAGAGTGCCATTTGGCACGCAAGATGCCACCAATCGTTTTTATGAGTTTAGAGCTGACAAATGTATCATGTGCCGCAGATGTACACGTGTGTGTGAAAAGCTGCAGGGACGTGATGTACTCAGCCTGTCACAGCGTGGTTTTGATACTCACGTTTCCACATGCTATGACATTGCCCGCACCGATCCGACTTGTGAATCTTGCGGCAACTGTGTTTCAGCGTGTCCTACAGGTGCTCTTTCTTCATTCGATCAAAAGAAAAATTACCGTTCCTATGAGGTAAAAGCGACACAGACTACCTGCCCGCACTGTGCGGTAGGCTGCCAGTTCAATCTTTTGACCAAAAATGGCAAAATAGTTGGAGTTGACCCTGTGGACGGGCCGACAAACAAAGGACTGCTTTGTGTAAAAGGAAAATATGGCTCTTACAAATTTGTTCATTCAGGCGACAGACTGACAACACCATTGATAAAGAAAGATGGCAAATTCGAGCCGGCTACATGGGACGAGGCATTGAGCCTTATTGCAGATAAATTTAATCAAATTAAGAAAGAGGAAGGACCAGACGCAATTGCAGGTTTCTCCTGCTCCAGATCAGTAAATGAGGACAATTACATGTTCCAGAAGATGATGAGAGCGGCGATAGGAACCAATAACGTAGACAATTGCGCCCGCGTTTGACATAGCCCTTCAGTTGCAGGTCTTGCAACTACGCTGGGTTCGGGTGCCATGACAAACCCGTTTGATGACATTACTGCTCCCGATGTGGAGGTCATTATGCTTGTAGGTTCTAACCCGGAAGAAGCACATCCGGTGCTGGGAACCAAAATCCGCCGCGCGGTGCGTGAAGGATGCAAGTTAATAGTTGTTGATCCTAGAAAGATTGACCTTTCTAAAAATGCCGAAATACATCTCCAGTTGAGACCGGGAACCAATGTGGCTTTTGCCAATGGTATGATGCACATTATCCTGGAAGAAGGTCTGGAGGATAAAGAATATATCAAATCTCGTACAGAGGGATTTGAAGAGCTTAGAGAAATTGTGAAAGATTATACACCTGAAAAGGTGGCAGAAGTCTGTGGTATTGATGCCGATGAGCTTCGCAAAGCAGCACGCCTGTATGCCAAAGCAAAGAAAGCTCCTATTATGTACTGTCTGGGAGTTACAGAGCATTCTACTGGTACAGAAGGTGTAATGAGTTTGTCCAATTTGGCTATGATGGTTGGTAAAATCGGACGTTCCGGTTGTGGAATCAACCCGATACGTGGACAGAACAATGTGCAGGGTGCCTGCGATATGGGATGTCTGCCTGGAGATCTTCCTGGATATCAGAAAGTGCTCAATCCAGATGCAGTGAAGAAATTCTCTGATCACTGGGGAGTAGAACTCAATACTAAAGTTGGTATCACTGCGACTAAGATGCCAGGTGCAGTAGCAGCAGGAAAAGTAAAAGCACTGTATATTTTCGGGGAAGACCCAATGCGTACTGACCCAGATATCGGACATATTAAAAAGATGCTCACAAGTTTAGATTTCCTTGTAGTTCAGGAACTTTTCATGACAAAAACAGCCGAGCTTGCAGATGTAGTTCTGCCAGGTATGTCCTATGCGGAGAAGGAAGGAACATTCACCAACTCTGAGAGACGTGTGCAGCGTGTACGCAAAGCAGTGGAGCTTAATCTGGGAATGAGAGCAGATGTGGAGATATTCTACGATGTTATGAACCGCCTGGGATACCCTCAGCCAAGACTGAGTGCCAAAGAAATAATGGATGAAATTTCAGATCTTGTACCATCTTTCCGCGGCATAAACTATAACCGTCTTGATGCGGGAGAAAGTCTGCACTGGCCATGTTTAGATGAGAAGGAAACAGGTAAGGCGATTCTGCATATCGGAACATTTGCCAGAGGTCTTGGATACTTCTATCCGGCTAAATATACTCCGTCAGCGGAGCTTCCGGATGAAGAATATCCGTTCCTTATGATTACAGGCCGTATGTTGTACCATTACAACGCTGGTGCCATGACTCATCGTACCGAGGGAATCAGTGATCTTCACTCAACCTCTTATATGGAGATTCATAAAGCTGATGCTGATGCACTTGGAATCAAAGATGGAGACAGAGTAAAAGTAGCTTCCCGCCGCGGTGAAATTGAGACAAGAGTAGTCGTGGGAGATAAGGTAAACTACGGTGAAGTATTTATGACATTCCACTTTGATGACGGAAACGTAAACCATTTGACAAATGCGGCGACAGACAGCTTTGCGAATGTACCGGAATATAAAGTATGCGCGGTGAGTATAAAACCTGTATAAACAAATCTGGATACTATCATATTGTAAATTAATCTTCGTTCATTTTACAGGACAGCAGGTTCTGTAAAATGGACGGATGGATTAAGAAACATCTGTATGATTACAGCAATTTCTAAAATAACAAGCTTTCTTTATTAAATAGCTATTACCTGGAGTTAAGTATATATGAAATAAACTTTAGGCTTATATGTATTAGCATTTACTGATAGGTCAATGAAAATAAATTGATTCATTCAGAAAGGAAGTATATTTAGATGGTTATAGAATCTGCTATTAAAACAGTTACACTTACTATAGACAATCAGTCTTGTACTGTGCCAAAAGGCACAACAATCTTAAAAGCGGCAGAAAGCCTTGGGATTAAGATTCCTACACTTTGTTACATGAAGGAACTTGCTCCTGATGGCTCCTGCCGTATATGTGTTGTAGAAATCGAAGGGGGAAGAAAAGGTGGTCTAGTACCTTCCTGTGCGGAGCATTGTGCTGATGGAATGGTGGTTTATACTCGTTCCGAGCGGGTTGTGGAAGCACGCAAGTTTATATTAGATTTACTCCTCAGCAATCACACTTTAGAATGTTTTTCCTGCGCACGAAACGGGAGCTGCAGGTTACAGGAATATTGCCTTGAATATGGAGTTGAGAAGACAAGCTTCAGGATAGGCAAGAGGGTGCCGTTTGGCACGCAGGATGCTACCAATCGTTTTTACGAGTTTAGAGCTGATAAATGTATTATGTGCCGCAGATGTACACGTGTATGCGAAAAACTGCAGGGGCGCGATGTGCTCAGCCTGGCGGAGCGTGGCTTCGATACCCACGTTTCCACCTGCTATGATATTGCCCGCACTGATCCAACCTGTGAATCTTGTGGCAACTGTGTTTCTGCATGTCCTACGGGAGCTCTTTCGTCCTATGACCAGAAGAAGAATTACCGCTCTTATGAGGTGGAGTCGACTCAGACCACCTGCCCGCACTGTGCGGTAGGCTGTCAGTTCAATCTACTGACCAAGAAAGGCAAGATAGTTGGAGTTGACCCCGCATATGGGCCGGCAAACCAGGGATTGCTTTGTGTAAAAGGAAAATATGGTTCTTATAAATTTGTACATTCAGAGGATAGACTGACAACCCCACTGATAAAGAAAGATGGCAAATTCGAGCCGGCTACATGGGACGAGGCATTGAGTCTCATTGCAGATAAATTTAATCAAATTAAGAAAGAGGACGGACCGGATGCAATTGCAGGTTTCTCTTGTGCACGTTCAGTAAATGAGGACAACTATGTGTTCCAGAAGATGATGCGGGCGGCAGTGGGAACCAATAACGTAGACAATTGCGCCCGTGTCTGCCACAGTGCTTCGGTTGCAGGTCTTGCAAATACATTAGGTTCGGGTGCTATGACAAACCCATTTGATGACATTACTGCTCCTGATGTGGAGGTTATTGTTCTCGTGGGGTCCAACCCTGAGGAAGCACATCCGGTACTGGGCACCAAAATCCGCCGTGCGGTGCGTGAAGGCTGCAAGCTGATTGTGGTTGACCCAAGAAAGATTGACCTTTGTAAAAATGCTGAAATACATCTTCAACTGAGACCGGGAACCAACGTAGCTTTTGCCAATGGGATGATGCATATTATCCTGGAAGAAGGTCTGGAGGATGCCGAATTTATTAAAGCCCGCACAGAAGGCTTTGAAGAGCTCAGAGAAATTGTAAAAGATTACACACCTGAGAAGGTGGCAGAAATTTGTGGCATTGATGCCGGGGAACTTCGAAAAGCAGCACTTATGTATGCCAAGGCGAAGAAAGCACCTATTATGTACTGTCTGGGAGTTACAGAGCACTCCACGGGTACAGAAGGAGTAATGAGCTTGTCTAATCTGGCTATGCTGGTTGGCAAAATCGGACGTTCCGGTTGTGGAATCAATCCAATACGAGGACAGAACAACGTACAGGGAGCCTGCGATATGGGATGTCTTCCGGGAGATCTTCCGGGATATCAGAAAGTGCTCAATCCAGATGCACTGAAGAAATTTTCAGATTACTGGGGAGCACCGCTTAATCCGGCGGCTGGCCTTACAGCGACAAAGATACCTGGTGCAGTAGCAGAGGGAAAAGTGAAAGCACTTTATATTTTCGGAGAAGACCCAATGCGCACCGACCCGGACATTGCTCATATTAAAAAGATGCTCACAGGTTTAGATTTTCTGGTAGTTCAGGAGCTTTTCATGACCAAAACAGCCGAGCTTGCAGATGTGGTGCTTCCGGGTATGTCCTATGCAGAAAAGGAAGGAACATTCACCAACTCTGAGCGGCGGGTACAGCGTGTACGCAAAGCAGTGGAGCTTAATCTGGGAATGAGACCGGATAGGGAGATATTTTATGATATCATGAATCGTCTGGGATATCCTCAGCCAAAACTGAGTGCCAGCGAAATTATGGATGAAATTTCAGACCTTGTACCTTCTTTCCGTGGTATAAATTATGCCCGTCTGGACAGAGGAGAAAGCCTTCACTGGCCATGTACCGACGAAAAGGATATAGGGAAAGCTATTCTGCATATTGGCAGTTTTACCAGAGGTCTTGGATATTTTTATCCGGCAGAGTATATACCATCGGCGGAGCTTCCAGATGAAGAATATCCGTTTCTCATGGTTACAGGACGCATGCTGTACCACTATAATGCCGGTGCTATGACCCAGCGTACAGAGGAGCTCAATGGACTCTATTCAAATTCTTATATGGAGATGCATAAGAGTGATGCCGAGGCTATTGGAATCAAAAATGGGGACCATGTAAAAGTGGCATCCCGCCGAGGCGAAATTGAGACGAAAGTAGTTGTGGGAGATAGGGTAAACTATGGCGAAGTATTCATGCCATTCCATTTTGAAGATGGAAATGTTAATCATCTGACAAATGCAGCGATTGATAACTTTGCAAATATACCGGAATATAAAGTATGCGCAGTGCGCATTCAGCCGGTGAATAAATAATTAAACGGAACACCATTTGGGGATTCATTTCTCTGGATGGTGTTTTTTGCAGTTTCTTTGAATTATTATGAAATTTAAGATATAATGAAAAAGTAAGATGCAATGGAGGATTTGAAAGGAGATACATATGGTTATTGACGGCAATTCAAAAGAGAAAGAAGCAATGGCGGCATTTCACAGAGGAGAGAGGGCAGAAGGTCTGCGCCTGCAGGAAGAATTTGCGTCAGCTTTTCGTGAAGAATACAAGGAAAAAGACCATTGTTCCTGCAAAAAAGCCTGTCGCTATCACGGGAATTGTAAAGAATGCGTGGCGATACACAGGGCACACCAGGAACATGTTCCAAACTGTATGCGCCCGATTCTCAATAGTAAAATAAAAATCTTATCAGAACTCACAGAGCACACCATAGCATATGAGATTGAACCCCCTAAGGAGACATTGAGGAAAGAGTAGAGGGCAGGATAAAATCATGAAAAAAGATAAACATAAAATAATTCTGGCAGTCAGCGCTGTAATTGTTATCTGCGCAGTTGTATTTTCATACATTAGTTTACCGGTTATGTTTACCAGCAGTGGTATAATTACACGACTCAAAGAAACAACAGCTAATGGAATAAATGAAGATTTAGTGAGAAGACATTCACAGGATGCAGATGCTAAAACAGCTTATTACATTAATTTTAAATCAAATCAGAACGTGAAGTTTAGTGATGCAGGAGATGTGAAGTCAGATTTGGAATATGAAAAAGTGTTTCCGGGTGTATGGAAACTGATGATTCCTAAGGCATGCTCATATTTGGCTATTGATGTGAAGAGTGGAAGCGAGAACTATCTATTTGTATATCTGGCCCCATAAATTTAATGGTTGCATCAAGTGCCGGAGAAGTTTTTCATAAAAAATTATTTATAAAAAAATTTATCAGGCAGTTAATATTTCAAAGTGGATTTTTAAGTATCTCCACAGTGGAAATCAACTGCCTGACGAAGTTTAGATAAGAATCGCTTTTTGCTGTTTCTATAATTCTATCAGATCACGGGTAAATCGAACCATATTTTCATATCCATCCTCTGTCATCAGAATCTGATCCTCTATGCGAACACCGCCCCACTGTGGGATATAGATGCCAGGCTCAATTGTTCTTACATTTCCAACAGGGATGGGAGTCGTATCGACGATGGAGCAGGATGGACCCTCATGTACGAAGAGGCCGATTCCATGACCAATATTGTTGTATTGATATCCCATATAAGGAGTATTTTTGATTGCCTCCAGGGATGCTAGATAGATTTCTTTTCCTGTAACTCCTGCCTTTGTCACAGCCAGGGCATCTTCCAGCATTTGTTTTTCGATAGCGTACACTTCTTTTTGTTTTTCTGTGGCTTTGCCCACAACGAAGGTTCTTGTCATGTCTGACAGATATCCGTTTACCTGGCAGCCAAAATCAATCAGCACGAAATCCCCGTATTCAATAGATTTTCCGGAAGGAATGCCGTGAAGAAGGGAGGTCTTGGCACCTGATATCAGGATGTTGCCGTAGGGCATTGTATCTGCCCCTTCCTGCACCATGTAGAGTGAAAGGGTTGCAGCCAGTTCCTTTTCAGTAATTCCAGGTTTGATGAGAGGCATCAGACGTTCCAGAGCCCGACAGGAAATTTCGCAGGCAGCCCTCATGTATTGGATTTCTTCTTCGGTTTTCACCTGGCGCATTTCAGCGATAACCCCGGCACTGGGAAGAAGCTGTACAGTAGCTTTCTCCTGGAGAGACAGAAAATCATGATAGGTCAGAGAATCAGACTCAAAAGCAACTGTGGAAAATCCATTTGATGCAGCCAGTGCGCCAATCAGGTCCCCTTTTGTTTTTCCGGCTTCCCTCCAGTTTTTAATTGTATAGTCAGGGCATTCCAGGCCAGCCTGCTCTGTATACCTGGGGTCTGTTATAAAAAAATATTCGTTTTCTGTAATCAGCAGAGAACTGTCATCACCAGTGTAGCCGCTGATAAACCGGACATTTTCCTTTTTAGTCACATAAAATGCATCAATATTCTGTTCCTTCATGTAGGTAAGTAATTTTTTTTCATTCATAATCAGAAGTCTCCATTTCAATATGTCCTTTTGATTTTCAGTATATTCTCAATTGTAGGACAAGTCAAGCAGTGAGGCTGAATAGCAATGACCTTTGGCAGCAGAAATAATCGCCGCATTGACAGGAAAAATTGTGAATGATACAATTATTTTATTTCCTAGAAATGTTTCCCTATAGTTTGATGAAAGGTCAAGGTGAATTATGAAGAAAATTAAAATGAATAATGGAATCGAAATACCTCAGCTGGGACTTGGTGTTTTTCAGACCCCACAGGGAGAGAGCACTGTTAACAGTGTAAAGTGGGCATTGGAGGCTGGCTACCGCCACATTGATACTGCCAAGATTTATGGAAACGAATTTGAAGTGGGAAAAGCAATCCTGGAGAGCCAGGTGCCCAGAGAGGACATTTTCCTCACCACAAAGCTGTGGAATGAGGATATACGGGCAGAGAGGACGAGAGAGGCCTTTGAAGAGAGCCTGAAAGCATTGCAGACAGACTACGTGGATTTATATTTGATTCACTGGCCCACAGATAAGTTTGAGAAAGCCTGGCCTGTGATGGAGGAGCTGTACCATGAGGGAAAAATCAAATCTATCGGGCTGAGTAATTTCCACAGGAGCCACCTGGAGAAGATTTTGGAAATCGCTGAGGTGAAGCCTGTTGTTAACCAGATAGAATCTCACCCGTATATGAGCAATCAGGAGCTGATAGATTTGAGCAAGTCTATGGGCATTGAGGTGGAAGTTTGGAGCCCTCTTGGAGGCACAGGCGGAAATGTTCTTGAGGATGAAACCTTAAACAAACTTGCTCAGAAATATGGCAAGAGCCCTGCTCAGATTGTTCTGAGATGGGATATTCAGAGGGAAGTTATTGTAATTCCAAAGTCTGTCCATAAAGACAGAATTATTTCCAATATGGATATCTTTGATTTTGAATTGACAGATGAAGATATGAAAGCAATTAGTCAGTTAAATAAGAATCTCCGTGTGGGACCGGATCCGGATAACTTTAACTTTTAGTTGTGCCATTGGGAGGAGCTTTAGATGGAGATAAAAAGTGTAGCATTAATTGGACTGGGGGCAATGGGAGTATTTTTTGCTCCCAGAATGGAAGAGCATTTAGGCCGCGAAAACTTTTGTGTGATTGCAGGAGGAGAGCGGAAGAGAAGGCTTGAGAGTCAGGGAGTGACGGTCAATGGAGTCGAGCACCGTTTTCCCATCTGCACACCTGAGGAGGGGACCGAGAAGGATTTAATCATTATGGCGGTGAAAGATATGGGACTTCATCAGGCCATAGAGGATATTCGGAATTTTGTCGGGGAGAATACTCAGATATTATGTGTGATGAACGGAGTGGAGAGTGAGGGGCAGGTGGCTTCAGTTTATGGCTGGGAACATGTACTTTACTCTTACATGAGAATGTCCATTGTTATGAGAAACGGCAAAGCGGATTTTGACCCTTACTGGGGAAAAGTGTATTTTGGAGAAGCCAGAAATGAGGTGTGGACAGAGCGTGTCCGCGCTGTCTGTGAGGTGATGGAGCGGTGTGATATCCCTTACAAAGTCGAAAAAGATATGATGTGGGGACTTTGGTTTAAGTATATGTGCAATGTGGGCGAGAATCTGACCTGTGCACTGCTTGGCATTCCTTTTGGTTTTTACCGAGAAAGTGAGCCGGCGAATGAGATTCGCTGGGCGGCAATGAAAGAAGTTCAGGCAGTTGCAGAGGCGAAAGGCATTACTATCACGGATGAGCAGATGAGAAAGCAGCATGAATCACTGTGCCGTATCCCTTACGAAAACAGACCGTCCACATTGCAGGATTTGGAGGCAAAACGGAAGACAGAGGTGGAAATGTTCGCTGGAACAATGGTGAAGATGGGGAAAAAACTTGGGATTCCAACTCCAATATGCTGGATGTTCCTTCAGGGAATCAAGGTGCTGGAAGAGAAAAATCAGCAAAATCAGAGGTGATGAAGAATGTTCCAGGTAAAAGAATTGATTGAACAGGCAATTGAGGCGATGGGAAATGCCTATGCTCCTTATTCCGGCTTTAAAGTGGGCGCGGCACTTCTGGCCAAGGACGGCACGGTTTATCAGGGCTGCAACATTGAAAATGCGGCATATACCCCCTGCAATTGTGGAGAGCGGACCGCATTTTTTAAAGCGGTGAGCGAGGGCGTAAAGGAGTTTGAAGCTATCTGTATTGTAGGCGGAAAAGATGGTGTTCTGACAGAATTTACTGCCCCCTGCGGGGTGTGCCGGCAGGTGATGATGGAGTTTTGCAATCCAAAAGAATTTCAAATAATCCTTGCTGTGGACACAGAGCATTATCAGATATTTACATTGGAAGAGTTGTTCCCTATGGGATTTGGACCAGCAAACCTTAAGTAGGAAATCGTAAGTGATTGTCAGATTAATTGAGGTGTTATACAAGAAAAAATTGTACAGTCCAGGCAGATATGTTATACTTATTAACGGTTTACAGGACAAATTTAAACTTAAAAGTATTTGAGAGGATGGATTACGATGGAAAAAATCAGAATTGGAATTGTAGGATATGGAAACATCGGACGTGGAGTTGAGCTTGCCGTAGAGCGCAATGAGGATATGGAATTAAAAGCAGTTTTCACAAGACGCGCACCTGAGACAGTAAAAACTGTATCAGAAGGTGTTCCGGTTGTGCATGTAGATAATATACTGGATATGAAAAATGATATTGATGTTATGATTCTCTGCGGAGGCTCAGCTACAGACCTGCCAGTGACCGGACCTGAGATTGCTAAGAACTTTAACACCATTGACAGCTTTGATACTCACGCAAAGATACCTGAATATTTTGCAAAAGTAGATGCGGCTGCAAAAGAAGGCGGCAATATTGGAATTATTTCTGTGGGCTGGGATCCGGGGATGTTTTCTCTGAATAGAATCTATGCAGAGTCCATTCTCGTCCAGGGAAATACTTATACTTTCTGGGGCAAAGGCGTAAGTCAGGGACATTCTGATGCAATCCGCCGTGTACCAGGCGTAAAAAATGGAATTCAGTATACCGTTCCTATTGAGGACGCAGTAGAAAAAGTAAGAAGCGGCTGCGGCCCGGAACTGACCACAAGAGAAAAGCACCTCAGAGAGTGCTTTATAGTGGCTGAGGAAGGCGCAGATTTGCAGGAGATTGAGAGCACAATCAAAAACATGCCTAATTATTTCTCCGATTATGATACAATTGTACATTTCATCACAGAAGAAGAATTAAAACAAAACCACAGCAAAATGCCTCACGGCGGTTTTGTTATCCGAAGCGGTGAGACCGGAAGAGAAGGCAACAGCCATGTAATCGAATACTCATTGAAGCTGGACTCCAACCCTGAATTCACAGCAAGCGTTTTAGTAAGCTACGCAAGGGCAGCACACCGTCTGTCAAAAACAGGCGAGTCAGGAGCCAAAACAGTATTTGATATTCCACCGGTACTGCTTTCTTCAAAGACACCAGAACAATTAAGAGCAGAGCTGCTGTAGTAAAAAAGGGGACTGACCCTTTTGCACGCCTTTTTCTAAGTTCTTCAAACAATTCAGAATTTGGCGGTCAAAAGGGTCAGTCCCCTTTGAATCATGAAATTTCTGACAGTGGCTTGAAGGTATAGCCCATTTCTTCCCATTTTGTGAGAAGTTCGTCAAGGATTTCAGCATTTGTTTTTGAGGTGCTGTGCAAAAGTACGATTGCACCTGGATGAATTCTTCCCAGAAGCTTTTTGAAAGCTTCTTCTTTTGTGGGCTGTTTGTTTTCATACCAGTCTACGTAAGCAAGACTCCAGAAAAAGGTTTTATATCCCATGTCTTTTGCCATCTGTAAGTTGGATTCACTATATTTTCCTTGAGGCGGACGGTAATATCGAATCATGTCCTGACCGGTTACTTTCTTATATTCTGCTTCTACATCCCCCAGTTCTTTTTGAAAGGCTTCTTTGGTTGATATTTGGGACATATCAGGATGATGGTATGTATGATTTCCCACAGTATGCCCTTCATCCACCATTCTCTTTACTAAATCAGGATTAGATGAGATGAAAGTACCTACCACAAAGAAAGTGGCGGGAACATTATGTTTTTTGAGTGCGTCCAGTATGGCGGGAGTATTGCCATTTTCAAAGCCTGCATCGAATGTCAGATATATGACTTTTTCATCTGGATTGCCTGAATAATATGCGTCAAATTTTTTCAGTTGCTCTGCTGTGGCGTTGGCAACGGGGGGCTGACCGTCTTCCTGGAAACTTAATCCCCAATTTCCTTCTGCGGATGTAGGGACAGCTTCAGGGGCAAAGTGGTCCTGAATTTTTCCGGCGGCGTGACCTGCCAGAAATGCAGCGGCAAAAATTAATGCCAGTTTTAGAATAGATTTTGAGAAGTGTGTCTTTCTTGAATTGATTTTCATGATATCACCAGAATCTTATTTCCAATAGTATATGCACAGATGTTCAAGTATAGAATTTGCAGGCTGGATTGAGGCTGGATATACTTTTCCCAAGATGAAAATAGCTTTTTGCAGGAAAGAGTGGTAAAGTAGTAATAGAGAATTTTTTGCGATATAGGAGGAAGATATGGAAAGAGCAGCGCTATTTTTTGATATTGACGGCACGTTACTGGATGAGACAACGAAAAAAATCCCTCAAAGTGCAATGGATGCCATGAGTGCAGCCAGAGAAGCGGGACATTTGCTTTTTATAAATACAGGCCGGACGATGTGCAGTATACCGGCGGAACTGAAGCGATTTAAATTTGATGGATATTTGTGCGGATGTGGAACATATCTCACCTATCATGATGAGGTTTTGTTTGAAAAATGTATCCCGGAGGCCAGGGGCAGGGAGATTATTGACAAGATGATAGAATGTAAGCTGGAAGGGCTGTTTGAAGGCGTTGAGGACGCATATATGTCCAGCAGAATGTCACGGTTTGACAGACTGGAGAGTACACGGAGATATTTCAATGAACTTGGTCTTGGACGGGAACTTTATATAGAGACAGGAAAGTTTGTGTATGACAAATTATTTGTCTATGTGGATGAGCAGAGTGATAAAGAAACATTCTTTCAGTTTATCGAAAAAGATATAGAGC
Source organism: Muricomes sp. (assembly GCA_049840515.1). Classification (GTDB taxonomy): domain Bacteria; phylum Bacillota; class Clostridia; order Lachnospirales; family Lachnospiraceae; genus Muricomes. Next base: position 24,245 of record JASGKW010000015.1, read on the forward strand.
CCATTGACAGGGGCGGAAACACTTATGAATGTGTGCAGAGAGGGTATTCCAAGGCAACTGCCTGTGAATTTATCCGGCAGAAGTTTGATATGGATATCAATCAGATATACGTGTTTGGAGATAGTACAAATGATATTTCTATGTTTCAATACGCCAGACACTCAATTGCAATGGAGGTTCATGCAGAAGAACTGGCCCCCTACACAGAATATGTGACCAGTAAATTGGAGGAGGATGGGATTGCCCATGCGATTTACCACTATGGACTTGCCTGAAAGGGCGGTCCGGCAAGGTAACTCCTCCAAATAAATTATTTCTGGAATTTTGCGGCCAGTTCATCATGAATCTGGTTTCCCATATTATAATCCAGTTTTTTATCCAGCCAGATTTCTTCTGAACCGATGGCCTGGTCGACCAGCATCATCAATCCGGTAACGATTTGAAGTCCCTCTTCCCCGGCAATCCTGAGAAATTCTGTTACCAGGGGATTGTAGACAATGTCGGAGGCAACTTTAAATTTGCGTATGACAGCCGCGTCCACGGGGCTTACACCCATATTAGGGTACATTCCTACAGGTGTTGTATTTATGATAATATCCCCCTCCGGAATATCGGTTAAAGAACAGGTGTGGATATAGGGGAAAAGCTCTTTGAGATGCATAGTTGCCTTTTCATTCCGGGCTGCCACTGTAATGCTGGATGCGCCGCCCATATGAAAGCCGTAAATCAATGCTTTTGCAGCGCCGCCGGAGCCGAGAATTACAATGCGCTGACCATCTAGGCTGATGCCTGCCTTGTGAAACATACTCATAACCCCGATATAGTCAGTGTTGTAGCCGTAAAAGGTGCCGTCTTTCAAGAGAATTGTGTTGACGGCGCCTATTTTTTCTGCATGGGAATCCAGAACATCTACCAGATTATAGATAACTTCCTTGTATGGTATGGTCACATTCATGCCCAGGATATTTTCTTTCTTCATCATATCAAATATGTGAAGAACCTCCTGTTTATCCATCTCATATATCTCATAAGCTGCAGCAATATTCTGCTGTTTTAATAAATCTGCATGAATTTCAGGTGAAAGACTGTGTCCCAGCTTTTCACCCAACAATCCGAAATGTAGTATATTCTCTTCTTGTATGCTCATATTAAATCCTTCCTGCTGCCTCAAAAAAATGAAGATTAGTGGGATATATATAACTGTCACCAATGCTGTGGAGGAGAATCACGTTTAATTGGTTATCCAGATTCTTCTTGTCCAATTGCATGGCATCTGTAAGTTCAGATACAGGAAGTCCGCACTCATAGGGCAGCCCGTAGGTTTTTAGAATCTGTAAAATCTTTTCCGCCTCGCCGGGTGTGGTGAGCCCCGCTTTTTCAGATATTTTTGTAATCTGGTACATTCCAATCGCAACAGCCTCACCATGGCTTTCGCGCTCATAGTGATAATACTGTTCAATGGTATGCGCAAGAGTATGTCCGAAATTCAACAGCATGCGCTCCCCTGTGTCAAACTGGTCAGCCTCCACAATTGTGCGCTTAATGTCAACACAACGGTAAATAATGGAAGCAAGCTGTTCTTTTAAATCCTCGAAACAAGTGTAGCTGCTCAACAAATCAAATAGAGACGCATCCCTGATACAGCCGTATTTAATCACCTCACCCATTCCGTCCGTAATATAGCGGGGGGGCAGTGTATTTAATATGTCCGGGTCAATTAAAACCAGTTTGGGATGATAAAAAGCACCAACCAGATTTTTTCCCTGGGGAAGGTCCACAGCAACCTTGCCTCCCACAGAAGAATCTACCTGTGCCAGCAGAGAGGTGGGGATTTGTACAAATTTAACCCCTCTCAAATAAGTTGCCGCCGCAAACCCGGCCAAATCTCCGATGACACCGCCTCCAAGAGCAATTACCAAATCGCTTCGCGTGATTTTCTTCTCCAGCATAGCAGCATATATCTGCGGCAGTGACTGAAAACTCTTTGTAAGCTCCCCGTGAGGCAGCACCAGGCTGTGGCACTCATAAGATGGAAGAGCGTCAATCAAAGTCTTGCCATAGAGCGGATAAATGTTATCATCAGAAATAATAAAAATCCGTTTTGCCCGAAAAATCTGTGATACATAACGCTCCGCATTTTTCAAAATTCCAGATTCAATAAAAATAGGATAACTGTTTTCGCCTAAATTAACTGTTAATTCCAAAGATTTTCTCCTTTTCACATAAAACGGTTAGCAAAGGGGTCAGACCCCTTTTAAATACTCTTCCCTACAACTGCAGCAATTTGTTTGATTTGTTTCAGCAAATCGTCATATTTTTGTGGTTTTAAGGACTGTGCTCCATCGCACAATGCGCCTTCCGGGTTATTGTGCACTTCAACCATCAGCCCGTCCGCGCCGGCTGCTATAGCTGCCATTGACATTGGCTCTACAAGCCACCATTTTCCTCCGGCATGGCTTGGGTCTACGATGACTGGAAGATGTGTTTTTTGTTTTAAGACAGGTATACTCTGTAAGTCCAGAGTATTTCTTGTATAAGTCTCGAAGGTGCGGATTCCGCGCTCGCAGAGAATGACGTTTGGATTGCCTGCTGCCATGATGTATTCTGCGGACATAATCCACTCTTCGTAGGTGGCGTTTAATCCTCGTTTCAGAAGAATCGGCCGGTCAAGCTGTCCAAGCTGCTTGAGCAAATCGAAGTTCTGCATATTTCTGGCGCCTATCTGGATTAAGTCTACTTTTTCATTGAAAATATCCAGATGTGAAGGTGACATTAATTCTGAGACAAGTGGAAGCCCGGTTTCTTTTTTTGCTTCACAGAGAATCTCCAGACCTTCCAGCCCAAGTCCCTGGAATGCATAAGGGCTGGTGCGGGGTTTGAATGCGCCTCCTCTGAGCAGGTTGGCGCCGGACGCTTTCGCACTCAGTGCTATTTCCATAACCTGGTCTACCGACTCTACAGAGCAGGGTCCTGCTATCAGTGCGAGATGATTTCCGCCTATTTTTACACCGGAGACGTCGATAACGGAGTCTTCCGGGTGAAATGCACGGTTGGCCAGTTTGTATGGCTCCTGCACATGCATTACTTTATCTACCCATTCATCTAATTCAAACAATTTTGGGTCGATGGCTGTGGTATCGCCGATACAGCCGATAATCGTCATTTCCTGTCCTCTTACGATGTGTGTGTCCAGTCCCCGTTTTTTGACGAGAGATTCAACACGGTTGATACTCTCTTCGGGTGCATGGGGCTTTAATACAATAATCATAATCTATATCCTCCTAGATATTACAGTGACTTCGCACTGTAAAATTTTAACTGTTTAAAGTGTGAAAACATATGTATCATAAAACATTTATTGCAGAATGTCAAGATATGTTATAAAAGTAACATATTTATAGAAGAAACGCAAATAGAAGAGAGCCCACTGACGTTGACAATTTGTATACACAGGTGTATTTTATGTAAGGGAAAGGAAGCGTGTGAAATGAAAATTGTGAAACAAATCGGTATTATCTTTACAGTGTGCTGGCTCAGCCAGGTAATAGCAGAAATTCTTCCCTTTACATTTCCTGCAAGTGTTATAGGGATGATTTTTTTGTTTATCTGTCTGCTCGCAGGGCTGCTCAAAATTAGACATATCCAGGAAAAATCTGATTTTCTCCTGGAAAATATGGCCTTTTTCTTTGTGCCTGCGGGTGTAAGTATTATGAATTACTTTGATATTTTAAAAAGCAGTGCGGTGCAGCTTGTTATTATTTGTGTGTTGTCGACCATCATTACCTTTGTTGTAACTGCTTACAGTGTAAAATGGACTATGAAGTTGTTGGAGAGGAGAAAAAAGTAAATGCAGACATTATATACATCTCCTTATTTTGGCGTGGCGCTGAGTGTAATTGCTTTTGGAATCGGAGTAAAACTTCGGGAGAAGACAAAGTCTGCAATCTGTAATCCTCTGGTCATCGCGATTGTGCTTGTGACAGGCGTTCTTTTATTACTTAAAATACCTTATGACTCCTACAATGTGGGAGGAGAAATTATCAATATGTTTCTGGCACCGGCGACGGCTTGTCTGGCTGTTTCTATTTATACAGAGTTATCTGTTTTGAAGAAATACTGGCTTCCGATTCTGGTGGGATGTACTGCGGGTTCCCTGTCTTCTATGGCGAGTGTCTATGGTATGTGCAGATTGTTTGGACTGGACAAGAGCCTGACCATGTCCATGATTCCCAAATCCGTTACAACCCCGATAGCAGTGAGTGTGGCACAGACTCATGGCGGCGTAGTGCCGGTGACTGTGGTGGCGGTTATTTTTACGGGAATATTGGGCAGCATTATGGCACCCTGGCTTATCCGGATTTTTAAAGTATCAGACTCTGTGGCAGCAGGGCTGGCAATCGGCGCCTGCAGTCATGCGGTGGGAACTTCCCGTGCCATTGAAATCGGTGAAGTGGAGGGTGCAATGAGCGGTCTGGCTATCGGCATCTGCGGCATAGTAACTGTGATTTTTTCTATGTTTATTTAATACGGATTTTGTTTATGAAGAGATAGAACAGAGGAGGAAAGGCTCTTGAAAAAGAATACTTTACATACCATAAAAGAGCTCAGAGGTTTCCTGTGATTTTGATTGGTGAGGGACTTCTGGTAGGGACTGTAGGGGGGCTGTTTGTACTGTTATATCGTATCGCACTCACATATGCCGGTGAAGGATTGAATTTTGTATTAGGGTATATCAGTGGAAATCCAGTCCGTATTGCAGCCTGGTTTGTAGTTCTGATTATAATGTCGTTTATTGTGGGAAAACTTGTAAAATGGGAGCCTATGATTTCTGGAAGCGGTATCCCTCAGGTGGAGGGCGAGGTAACCGGAAAATTAAGGCAGAACTGGAAGCGAGTACTCCCAGCCAAATTTATCGGTGGTTTTCTCTGTATGTTTGCAGGGTTGTCTTTGGGACGCGAGGGTCCGTCTATTCAGGCTCGGGGCCATGACGGGGCAGGGACTGTCCAGAATGCTTAACCGGGGAAAGACAGAAGAGAGATATCTGATTACCTGTGGCGCAAGTGCGGGACTGGCGGCGGCATTTCACGCCCCATTGGCGGGTATGATGTTTGCCCTGGAAGAAATACACAGAGGATTTTCTACATCTATTCTGATTTCTGTTATGACCGCATCTGTCACGGCGGATTACATTTCTTCCCACATTATCGGACTTGCCCCTATATTCCAGTTCAGATTGAAAGCAGCTCTGCCTCAGAGTCATTATTGGATGCTGGTTCTTCTGGGGGTTATATGTGGTGTGATGGGGGCTCTTTATAATTGGGTTATGGTCAAAACACAAGAATTGTACAATAAGCCGAAATTTTTAAATGAGACAACCAGGCTGATGATTGCATTTTTAATTGCAGGAGTGCTGGGGCTTCTTATGCCTTCCGTGCTGGGCAGCGGGCACGAGGTGATTGGGCTGCTGACAAATGGGAAAATGGTGCTGAGCCTGGTTATTCTGACCTTTTTTGTGAAATTTATATTTTCAGCTATAAGTTTTGGCTCCGGCGCCCCGGGAGGAATTTTCTTTCCTCTCCTTATACTGGGGGCTATGATAGGCAGTATTTTTTCTCTGACAGGAGTACAGTTTTTTGGTTTGAATCCGGTTTACACAAACAATTTTATTTTGTTTGCCATGGCGGGATATTTTACCGCCATTGTCAGGGCACCTATCACTGGTATTATACTTTTGTTTGAAATGTCTGGTTCTGTAAACCAGCTTTTGTCCTTATCCGTAGTATCAGTCACAGCCTATATCGTTGCAACATTATTAAAGTCAGAGCCGATATATGAAAGCCTGCTGAACCGTATTTTGAAGAAACAGGGAAAACATCTGATATCTGATGTGAAAGGCTCTGCCCAGAAAGTGTTAAATCTGTTTGTTGTTATGAACGGCTCTGTTCTGGTGGAACGGCTGGTTCAGGATATCACATGGCCGGATAACTGCCTGCTGGTTGCCCTGGAGAGAGATGGAAAAGAGTTGATTCCAAAGGGGAAAACAAAGCTTATGGCGGGGGACAGACTGACGGTTATGACAGATGAAAGAGATGCCGGATATATGCATGACAAAATGGAAAAGTTATGTTATACTTCGTATTAGAGTATACAACAGAATTTGAAGGAGCTAAAATCTATGAAAAGAGTATTGTTAAAGCTGAGTGGAGAGGCACTTGCAGGAGATAAGAAGACAGGCTTTGATGAAGCCACCTGCATCGGTGTGGCAGAACAGGTCAGACAGCTTGTGGAGAAGGGAATCCAGGTTACTGTTGTGACCGGAGGAGGCAATTTTTGGAGAGGCCGCACCAGCGAGACAATAGACAGAGTAAAGGCAGACCAGATAGGAATGCTGGCTACAGTTATGAACTGCATTTATGTGTCCGACATATTCAGACATGTAGGTATGAAGACCGAGATTTTTACCCCATTTACCTGTGGCGCATTTACCACATTATTTTCCAAAGATGCTGCAAATGCCGCATTGGAGGAAGGGAAGGTCATCTTTTTTGCCGGCGGAACAGGACATCCCTATTTTTCAACGGATACAGGGGCTGTGCTTCGCGCAATTGAGATAGAGGCAGATGCCATGCTTCTCGCAAAGGCCATTGACGGAATCTATGACAGTGATCCGAAATTGAATCCGGATGCGAAGAAGTATGACGAGATTTCAATTCAGGAGGTTATTGATAAGAAGCTTGCGGCAGTAGATTTGACCGCATCAATTCTCTGTCTTGAAAATAAGATGCCGATGCTTGTATTTGGGTTAAACGAAAAGAATAGTATTGTAGAGACTATAAGCGGTACATTTACCGGAACGAAAGTAACTGTATAAGGAGGACACAGACATGGATGAGAAATTAAAAGTATATGAAGAGAAAATGACAAAAACAATTAGCAATCTGGATGCTGAGCTGGCATCAATCAGAGCAGGACGTGCCAATCCTCATGTGCTGGATAAGCTGACAGTAGAATATTACGGAGCACCGACACCCTTACAGCAGGTTGCAAATGTTTCTGTTCCGGAGGCGCGCATGATTCAGATACAGCCGTGGGAGAAGAGTCTTCTCAAAGAGATTGAGAAAGCAATTAATATGTCAGATATCGGGATTAACCCCACCAATGACGGCAGCACAATCAGACTTATATTCCCTGAGCTGACGGAAGAGCGGAGAAAAGAACTGGTAAAAGACGTTAAGAAAAAGGGCGAAGCTGCCAAAGTTGCAGTCCGCAATATCCGCCGTGACGGCAATGAGGCTTTCAAAAAATTGAAAGGCGGCGAGATATCAGAGGATGGTATCAAGGACTTGGAGGAAGCGCTGCAGAAGCTAACCGATAAATATATTTCAGAGGCAGACAAGGCTGTGGAACTGAAATCCAAAGAAGTGCTTACTGTCTAGCGGGTAGGTGTAAGAATAAGAGGGGCTCGTATTATACAGCCCCTCTTTTGCACTTTGAGAGATGGATTTGGGAGGATATATAGATGAGAATACCACAGCATGTAGCAATCATATTGGATGGAAACGGACGCTGGGCAAAATCGAAAGGGATGCCTAGAAATTATGGGCATGCCCAGGGCAGCAAAAATGTGGAGAGAATCTGCGAGGAAGCATGGCGCATGGGAATAAAATATCTCACTGTATATGCTTTTTCTACAGAGAATTGGAACCGTCCTAAAAGTGAGGTGGATGCACTGATGAAGCTGCTCCGCAATTACATGAGGACCTGTCTGAGGACTGCGGAAAAAAATGACATGAAAATTCGTGTTATCGGAGATATTAAATCTCTGGATGATGATATTAAGGGCAGGATTGCAGAGCTGGAAGAGGCCAGTAAAAATAATCATGGATTAAATTTTACAATTGCCATTAACTATGGCAGCAGGGATGAGATGATAAGAGCTATGAGAGGACTTGCCGAGGACTGTGTGAAGGGAAAAGTGGATGTGCAGGATATTGATGAGTCTTTGTATGAGACATATCTGGACACTTCTGGCATTCCTGATCCCGACCTTTTAATTCGGACTAGCGGAGAACTCAGGCTTTCTAACTATCTTCTCTGGCAGCTGGCCTATACAGAATTTTATTTTACCGATGTTTTATGGCCGGATTTTACAAAAGCGGAATTGGAAAAAGCTATCGAGCAGTATAATAGCAGAGAGAGACGTTTCGGAGGAATAAAGGAGGAACAGGATGTTTAAAACAAGGCTATTAAGTGGAATACTATTGATAATCATTGCGCTGGTTACAGTGATGCTGGGCGGCGGCCTTTTGTTTGACGTTCTGTTTATTATCAGCCTCATCGGAATGACGGAACTCTACAAAGTATTTGATATTCAGAAGAAAGCGCCCGGAATCTGCGGATATATATTTGCAGCAGCATATTATATTCTGCTTTATTTAAAACCTGTCCTGCCGGAAACGACAGATTGGTTTATGCTTCTTTTCATGGCATTTCTCATCTGCATGATGGGGGTATTTGTGTTTTCCTTTCCTAAATATCGGACAGAACAGATATTGGCGGCCTTTTTTGGAATGTTCTATGTGGCGGTTATGCTGTCCTACATTTATCAGATTCGCATTCTCCCGGGAGGAAGCTTTGTAGTGTGGCTTGTATTCATATGTTCCTGGGGATGTGATACCTGTGCATACTGTGTGGGAATGCTTATAGGAAAACATAAAATGGCTCCCAAGCTGAGTCCTAAGAAATCTGTGGAAGGCGGAATCGGCGGTATTGCAGGTGCAGCACTTATAGGCGTGCTTTATGCTCTGGCGATTAACCGCTGGGGAAATGCGGGCGTTGGGCTTGCAAGCTTTGCCATAATCGGAGCAGCAGGAGGCGCTATTTCCCAGATTGGAGATTTGGCAGCTTCTGCGATTAAAAGAAATTATGATATTAAGGACTATGGGAAACTGATACCGGGACATGGAGGAATCCTTGACCGGTTTGACAGTGTAATTTTTACAGCACCAATCATTTATTATTTGTCAGTTCTGTTATAGTATAAATTTGCAGAAATGGCAGAGGTGTGTGAGGAAAGGCTTTGCATATGAGAAAAATTGCGGTACTGGGGTCTACAGGTTCCATTGGGACTCAGACGTTGGAAGTGGTACGGGAAAATGTAGATATTGAGATAACTGCGATGGCAGCGGGGAACAATATTACTCTTTTAGAAAAACAGATACGAGAATTTCATCCAAAGCTGGCAGCAGTGTGGGAGGAAGAGAAAGCACGAGAACTTCAGCAGAAGGTCAGAGACCTGGACGTGAAAATTGTCTGGGGAATGGATGGTCTTCTGGAAGTGGCGACGGAGCCACAGGCAGAGATTCTGGTGACAGCGATTGTAGGGATGATTGGGATTCGTCCTACTATTGCGGCTATCAGGGCAAAGAAGCACATTGCTCTTGCCAATAAGGAAACACTGGTGACGGCGGGACACATCATTATGCCCCTTGCAAAGGAGCATGGAAGTCTGATTCTTCCGGTGGACAGTGAGCACAGCGCTATTTTCCAGTCACTCCAGGGCGGTCAGATGAAATCTCTTCACAAGATTTTGCTGACGGCATCAGGGGGACCATTCCGGGGAAGAAATAAAGAAGCTCTGGAACATATTCAGGTGGAGGATGCGCTGAAGCATCCAAACTGGGAAATGGGGCGCAAGATTACAATTGATTCTTCCACTATGGTCAATAAAGGTCTGGAAGTGATTGAGGCAAAATGGCTGTTTGATGTGCCGGTTGACCGGGTTGAGGTGGTAGTTCAGCCTCAGAGTATCATTCATTCTATGGTAGAATACGAGGATGGAGCGATTATTGCTCAGCTTGGGACACCTGACATGAAACTTCCCATCCAGTATGCGCTGTATTACCCCGAGAGACGTTATCTGCCGGGGGACAGACTGGATTTTGGCACTTTATCTCAGATTACCTTTGAAAAACCGGATATGGATACATTTTACGGCCTGAGGCTGGCATTTGAGGCGGGCAGAAGAGGCGGTTCGCTTCCAACAGTGCTCAATGCGGCCAATGAAATGGCGGTTGCCCTGTTTTTGGACAGGAAAATACGTTATCTGCAAATTCCGGAAATTATACACACATGTATGGAGGGTCACAAGATTATAGAGAATCCTTCCGTAGAAGAAATACTAAATACAGAACAGGCAACATATGAATTTATTAAAAACAGGTGGTAATATATGGGAATTATTTTAGCAATTATTTTGTTCAGCGTGATTATCTTATTTCATGAACTTGGGCATTTTACTCTGGCAAAATTAAATGGTATCCGCGTGGATGAATTTTCACTGGGGCTGGGCCCCACACTCATAGGAAAAGAAATCAAGGGGACAAAATTTTCATTAAAGCTGCTGCCTTTTGGCGGAGCTTGCATGATGGGAGAAGATGACCAGAGTGACACATCCGAGGGGAGTTTCAACTCCAAGTCCGTTTGGGCGAGAATCTCCGTTATTTTGGCAGGGCCGATATTTAACTTTATTATGGCGCTGGTATTTTCTGTCATACTTGTGGCATGGATTGGATACGATGCGCCTGTAGTTGCAGGGGTTGATAAGGGATATTCAGCTATGGAACAGGGGATAAAAGAAGGGGATGTGATTACACATCTAAATGGAAAGAAAGTTCATCTTTGGAAAGAAGTCAGCCTGTTTAACCTGATGAATGCAGATGCTGGTTCTGTGACAGTGACTTATGTGAGAGATGGACAGGAACACAAGGCTACATTGGAACCCAGGCAGCTTGAGGGTGATATAAGTAAAAGACTTGGAATCCGCAACAGCGGTGTAAATGTGAAAGCAGGTCCTGTGGAAGCTGTCGAGTACGGCATGTACACCGTGAGATATTGGGTGAATTATACATTTGAAAGTCTGAAGCTTCTCGTAACCGGGCAGGTAGGAATTAAACAGATGTCCGGGCCTGTGGGAATTGTAGATTTTGTAGACAATACTTATAAAGAGGCTGCTCCGGCAGGATTTTCCATTGTAATACTAAACTTAATGAATATCGCTATTCTGCTGTCGGCAAACTTAGGGGTAATGAACCTGCTGCCCCTTCCGGCTTTGGATGGAGGGAGACTGGTATTTCTCTTCATCGAGGCTGTGCGGAAAAAGAGAGTACCGCCGGAAAAAGAGGGAATGGTGCATTTTGCAGGCTTCGCACTGCTGATGCTGTTGATGGCAGTGGTGATGTACAATGATATAAGAAATTTATTTTAAAAACCAGATTTCTTTCACGATTTTTTTGTCTGTGCATATATATAATAGAGATGATTTTGTTTGTGAGGGAACCTATGACTTTTTTAAGAGCAATGCAGGCTAATGCCGTTGACAAAGGCCGGCTGAAGATTAATGTCACTGCGGAAAATACATCTTTTCCCATTCAGGATGCAACGATAACTATATCTTATACCGGAGTGCCGGGAAGTGCGCTTGAGCAGGTGAATACAGATTCTTCTGGTCAGACAGAGAGCCTGGAGCTGGATGCACCTCCTCTGGAGTACAGCCTGGATCCTCAGGTGGAAAATCAGCCGTATTCTGAGTATACGCTGAACATCAGTGCCCCAGGATTTGAAACTCAGAGCATATCCGGCGCTCAGATTCTGGCGGATGTGACAGCAATTCAGAATGTAAGTATGCGCCCCACTGACCAGAATGAAGAGATATTTGTGATACCCGGCCATACTCTGTATGAGGAGTATCCGCCCAAAATTCCGGAGGATGAGATAAAACCAGTTGATGAGACAGGGGAAATTGTACTGAGTAGGGTGGTAGTGCCTGAGTATGTGGTGGTTCATGACGGTTCACCGGGAGATACGACTGCACAGAATTATTACGTAAAATATAAAGACTATATCAAAAATGTGGCCTCCAGTGAAATCTATGCCACATGGCCGGAAAGTGCGATTCGGGCAAATGTGCTGGCGATTATGTCCTTTACACTGAACCGGGTATACACAGAATGGTACAGAAACCGCGGATACGATTTTACTATTACATCTTCTACAGCTTTTGACCACAAATGGGTTCCAGAGAGAAATATATTTGATACCATTTCTCTGATTGTAGATGAATTATTTGCAAACTATCTTTCCAGACCTAATGTGAGGCAGCCCATACTTACTCAATATTGTGATGGGAGGCGTGTCACCTGTCCAGATTGGATGAGTCAATGGGGGTCTATGACTCTGGGGGAACAGGGATATTCAGCGATTGACATTTTGCGTCATTATTATGGTGACAATATGTATATCAATCTTGCACCTGAGGTATCAGGAGTTCCGTCTTCATGGCCTGGATATCTGTTGGAAATCGGATCAAGCGGAGACAAAGTCAGACAGATGCAGGAACAGTTGAATGTAATAGCAGGTGCATACCCTGCGATTCCTAAGATTGGTGTGGACGGGACTTACGGGCCATCTACAGCAGGAGCTGTGGAAAAGTTTCAGTCTGTCTTTGGATTACCTCAGACCGGAACAGTGGATTACAGAACATGGTATAAAATATCAGAAATTTATGTTGCAGTGTCCAGAATAGCAGAATTGACATAGGCACAGGTGTGGGTTATTGTGTTGTTTACCAGGTTTTTGTTACTGTTCAGCCATGCGCAGCAGTCAAATCCAGTTGTGCGGCTGAATAGTAACATTTTTTGAAACTGTATTTTGTGACAGCTCCTGACTATTCTGCAAGAGCATAGATTTGCAGAAATTGTTTTCGCTCTTCCCGGTTCATTTTGACGAAATCGGTAAATTCCACATCGACAAAATACATTGGCTCTCCACAGCAGAATGCATTTGCCTGATTATTAGTAAAATAATATTTTTTACATTTTATGCAGAAAAACACGTGCATCATTTGTATCACCTTCCTTGTTAATATAATAACATATAACGAGGAAAAATGGTTAAAAATTTAATCAAGAGAAAGAATTTGTCGAAATTGTGGAGAAAACGGCAGATATGGATGGTTATATGGCAAAAAGAAGAAAAAGAAGAAAATGGCCAGTCATTCTTGGTATTACAATTATAATATGTGTGTTTGGGGGTGCGGGCACAATAGCTTTAAAAAAACTTCCCTCTTTTTTTGAGTCCACAAAAGAGGTTATCAAAACTGTGAATGTAAAAACAGGAAATGCAGAGAGTGTGCCCTTTGAGGAGGTCAAAATACAGGAGGACAATGTGTCAGATGGGTTTTATTACCAGCAGTTGAGTGACGAAGAGCGGAATTTATACAAAGAAATGTATCAAGGAATGCTTGAATCGTCCCCATCCATATACATGCATTCTCCAGATATAAAAACTCTGGAAAAAATAAGCCGTTTCATTTTCTGTGACAAGCCGGAGCTGTTTTGGTGTACCGGCGAAATGCAGGTGACCAGCTACAGTGAATACTCAGAAATTCAGCCGGTGTATACTTATACAGGGGAAGAAAAAGAACAGAGACAGCAGCAGATAGAGGCTGCGGCAAAGGAATGCATGTCCGGAATTAGCAGTGAAATGTCAGAATATGATAAAGTAAAATATGTTTTTGAATACCTGGTGAATACTGTTGATTATAATTTGGATGCACCTGACAATCAAAATATATACAGTGCTCTGGTAGGCAAGTCTTCAGTATGTGCAGGCTATTCCCGTGCAGCCCAATATCTTTTGCAAAGGCTGGGAGTTGAATGCATCTATGTGACCGGAATGATTCCCCAGCAGGGGGCACACGCGTGGAACATCGTGAAATGCGGCGGGAAATATTACCAGATGGATGTCACCTTTGGCGACCCTGTATTCCTTGAGTCCGAGAGCGGAGAACAAATACCGGAAAAAAGCATAAATTATGATTATCTCTGCTGCAGTGATGCAGAAATCATGAAAAACCACACCGTGGACACAGAAGTTACCTATCCGCCATGTACATCCATGGATTTAAACTACTATAAATTAAATGGTATGTATTATGAAGATTTCCAGCAGGAACAGATACTGCAAAATATGAATCAGACCATTTACAATAATGAAAACTCATTTACATGCAAATTTGCCAATGACACACTATATCAGCAGGCTCATGGTATCATTTTAAATGACCTGGTACAGAAAGCTGCACAAAATCTACTGCAATACTATGGACTGGATACAGTACAATATACATATGTAGAAGATGAACTCATGAACAAAATAACCATTTACTGGAACTATCAGTAACAGCAGAGGGGTCAGTCCCTTTTGAAGTCCGAAGACAGAATATTCTGAAAATTCCGAAAATGCAAGTTCAAACTATAATTTCATTGAAATCTGTCTTTAAGTGTAGTATAATATGTACGATTTTAGAACAAGGGCGCTCTGGAACGAAACACTCCAGGAGTGCCTTTTTGCGTCATAAAAATTTATGTTTATGGCAATCCTCCTGGAAATACCCTGCGGCAGACAGACTTTCAAAAGATGTCCCAGGGCGGCCGTTGTATGGCAAAGTACAGAAAGGGAAAAGGTGAGCATATGAAAGCGTTTCTGATACTGGAAGATGGGACTGTGTTTTCGGGGAAAAATATTGGTTCCAAACGCGAGATGGTAAGTGAAATTGTGTTTAACACCTCTATGACAGGATATTTGGAGATACTGACGGACCCTTCTTATGCGGGGCAGGCTGTAGTGATGACGTATCCTTTGATTGGAAATTACGGGATTACACCGGATATGGAGTCGTTAAAAGCCTGGCCGGAAGGTTACATTGTGAGAGAGCTATCCCGCATACCCAGCAATTTTCGCTGTGAAGAGACCATTCAGGATTTTCTGGAGAAACAGGATATTCCTGGAATCGCTGATGTAGACACCCGCGCCCTTACTAAAATTTTAAGGGAAAAAGGAACTATGAACGGGATGATTACCGTTAATGAGGATTATGATTTGGAAGAGATACTTCCCAAATTGAAATCCTATAAAGTAGGAGATGCCGTCTCCAAAGTAACATGCAGTAAAAAATATATACTGGAAGGCCTGGGGAAGAAAGTCGCACTTCTCGACTTAGGCGCAAAAAACAACATTGCTAACTCTTTAAGTAAACGTGGCTGTGAGGTAACCGTTTATCCGGCTTACACAACTGCGGAAGAAATCATTTCAGCTAATCCCGATGGTATTATGCTTTCTAACGGTCCTGGCGACCCGGCTAGTTACACTTCTGTTATCAAAGAAATCCAAAAGTTATATGACACAGATATTCCTATCTTTGCTATTTGTCTGGGACATCAGTTGATGGCTCTGGCTTGCGGCGCATCCACACGCAGAATGAAGTACGGGCACAGAGGGGCCAATCATCCGGTCAAAGATTTGCGGACGGGAAAGGTATATATATCTTCACAAAATCATGGATACGTGGTGAAAGATGAGAGTGTGAATTCCAATATAGCCATGCCTTCATTTGTGAATGTAAATGACGGTTCAAATGAAGGTCTGGAATACAGGAACAAGTCTGTCTTTACAGTACAGTTTCATCCGGAAGCCTGCCCTGGACCTGCAGATTCAGGGTTTCTGTTTGACAAATTCATAGATATGATGGGGGAGTGATATTATGCCGAAAAATAATGATGTAAAAAAAGTATTAGTTATTGGTTCAGGACCCATTGTCATCGGTCAGGCGGCTGAGTTTGACTATGCGGGTACACAGGCATGTCGCTCTCTGAAAGAAGAGGAAATTGAGGTGGTTCTGCTTAATTCCAATCCCGCCACAATTATGACTGACAAAGATATTGCGGATAAGGTTTACATTGAGCCCCTTACAATAGAGGTGGTGAAACAATTGATAAAAAAGGAAAAGCCGGACAGCGTGCTGCCCACACTGGGCGGTCAGGCCGGGCTGAATCTGGCGATGGAACTGGATGAGTCCGGATTTTTGCAGGAAAATAATGTCCGCCTGATAGGAACCACGTCTGAGACAATCCGCAAGGCAGAAGACAGGCTGGAATTTAAAGCTGCTATGGAAAAGATTGGAGAACCTGTTGCATCTTCCCTTGTTGTGGAGAATGTGAGAGATGGCCTTATATTTGCAGACACGATTGGCTATCCTGTTGTGCTTCGCCCGGCATATACGCTTGGGGGAAGCGGCGGAGGTATTGCCCACAGTCCGGAGCGATTGGCGGAAATATTGGAAAATGGTCTGCGGCTTTCGCGGGTAGGGCAGGTTCTGGTGGAGCGCTGCATTTCAGGGTGGAAAGAAATTGAATATGAAGTCATGCGTGATGGCAGGGGAAACTGCATTACAGTCTGTAATATGGAAAACATTGACCCTGTGGGCGTGCATACGGGGGACAGCATTGTGGTGGCGCCTTCACAGACTCTGGGTGATAAAGAGTATCAGATGCTGCGCACTTCGGCATTGAATATTATCAGCGAGTTAAATATTACAGGGGGATGTAATGTTCAGTATGCTCTTCACCCAGGTAGTTTTGAATATTGTGTGATTGAGGTGAATCCCCGTGTCAGCCGCTCCTCCGCGCTGGCTTCTAAGGCTACAGGTTACCCAATTGCAAAGGTGGCGGCGAAGATTGCACTGGGATATACTCTGGATGAAATAAAAAATGCCATAACGGGTCAGACCTATGCCAGCTTTGAGCCGGCATTGGATTATTGCGTGGTAAAAATTCCAAGGCTGCCTTTTGATAAATTTCTCGGCGCCAAGAGAACTCTGACCACACAGATGAAAGCTACCGGCGAGGTTATGAGTATATGCGATAATTTTGAGGGAGCTCTGATGAAAGCAATCCGCTCTTTGGAGCAGAACGTGGATAGTCTGATGTCCTATGATTTTACAGAAATTTCAAGTGATGAGCTGACACAACAGCTGGCAGTTGTAGATGATATGCGTATCTGGAGAATTGCAGAAGCAATCCGCAGGGGTGTAAGCTATGACGCAATACATAGTATTACGAAAATAGATGTTTGGTTTATTGATAAGATTGCTGTTTTGATAGAAATGGAGCAGGAGCTGAAAATGAAGGAATTGGCTCCGGCATTGTTGAAGGATGCAAAAAAGATGGAGTTTCCAGACAATGTAATTGCGGAGCTGACTGGGAAGACAGAGCGGGAAATCCATGATATGCGCCATGAAAATGGGATTGTGGCTGTATATAAAATGGTGGATACCTGTGCCGCCGAATTTGCTGCGGCTACACCCTACTATTATTCTGTATATGGAAGAGAGGATGAGGCGGAAAGAACGGAGGGGAAGAAGGTGCTGGTGCTTGGTTCCGGCCCTATCCGAATTGGTCAGGGAATTGAATTTGACTTTTGTTCTGTGCACTGCACATGGGCCTTTTCTAAGGCAGGATATGAGACAATTATTGTAAATAATAACCCCGAGACAGTAAGTACGGACTTTGATATTGCGGATAAACTTTATTTTGAGCCGCTGACACCGGAGGATGTGGAAAGCATTGTAGATTTGGAAAAGCCGGACGGGGCGGTGGTTCAGTTCGGAGGACAGACAGCAATCAAGCTGACAGACAGTCTGATGAAGATGGGAGTTCCCATTCTGGGAACGTCCGCGGAAAATGTAGATAAAGCAGAAGACAGAGAACTTTTTGATAAAATATTGGAGGAATGTGAAATTCCCCGCCCAGCAGGGGGAACTGTGTTTACATCCAGGGAGGCGAAGGAAGTTGCGAACAGACTGGGGTATCCGGTGCTGGTGCGGCCTTCCTATGTGCTGGGAGGTCAGGGCATGCAGATTGCCATTAACGATTATGATATAGATAAATTTATCGGTATTATCAATAGAATTGCACAGGAACACCCAATTTTGGTAGACAAATATCTGAAGGGAAAAGAAATTGAGGTGGATGCCGTATGTGATGGCGAGGAGGTCCTGATACCTGGGATTATGGAACATATTGAGCGTGCGGGAATCCATTCTGGTGATAGTATTTCTGTCTATCCTGCTCAAAGTCTGACGGGAGGAGTCAAGGATAAGATTGCCGAGTATACAAAGAGACTGGCAAAAGCACTCCAGATTGTTGGGCTGATTAATATTCAGTTTATCGTATGCGAGGAGGATGTCTATGTGATTGAGGTGAATCCCCGGTCCAGCCGTACCATACCATATATTAGCAAGGTAACCGGAATTCCGATTGTGTCGCTGGCGGCAGAAGTGATGACTGGCAGAAAAATCAAAGAGCTGGGTTATGTTCCAGGTCTTCAGCGGGAGTCAGAATATATTGCGGTTAAAATGCCTGTGTTCTCTTTTGAAAAAATCCGGGGTGCGGACATCAGCTTGGGACCCGAAATGAAATCCACCGGGGAATGTCTGGGGATTGCGAAGACATTTGATGAAGCATTATACAAGGCATTTCTGGGAGCAGGGATTAATCTGCCCAAATATAAAAATATGATTATGACTGTACGCGATGAAGACAAACCAGAGGCTGTGGAGGTGGGACGCAGATTTGAAAAAATTGGATACCGTATCTTTGCCACAGAAAATACAGCCAAAGCGTTAGAAAAAGGCGGGGTGAAAGCAATCCCGGTTAACAAAATAGAACAACAATCACCAAACTTGCTGGATTTAATTTTGGGACATGAGATAGATTTGGTAATTGATACCCCTGCTCAGGGGGCAAATCACTCTAAGGATGGGTTTATAATTAGAAGAAATGCCATTGAAACAGGAGTAAATGTACTGACAGCTATGGACACAGCAAAAGCACTGATTACCAGTCTGGAAAATATGGATGTTCAAAAATTGACTCTGGTTGATATTGCAAAGGGCAGCAAAGGGGTCAGTCCCCTTTGAAGTCCAAAGTCAGAATATTCTGAAAATGGAATGCAAAAGGGTCTGACCCCTTTCAAGTTTACCAAATTCCCAGCAGGTGCTGCATTACCAGGCTGACAACTGCGATGCCCACCCAGCAGCAGAAGCCTGTGAATATGGGTTTTGCTCCTGTTTTTACCAGTTTTATAATATTGGTATTCAATCCCACCGCTGCCATGGCCATCATAATCAGGAATTTGCTCAAATCCTTTAGTGGGGCGGTGATATCTGCTGAAAGCTGAAATATTGTTGTTACAATGGATGCGAGCACAAAAAATAAAACGAAATATGGAAATGTTTTTCTAAGGCTGAAGGCGGAATCTTCAGTCTTTTTTTCTTTTCTGCCTTTGTACACTGCGAGCATGAGGGTGATAGGTATAATTGCCAAGGTCCGTGTCATTTTTACAATTGCAGCCATCTCAAGTGTGTGGCTGGAGTGGATTCCGTCCCATGCGGCGGCTGCCGCTGTCACGGAGGAGGTGTCGTTGATTGCTGTTCCGGCGAACAGTCCAAAGCCTTCATTGCTCAAATGGAGTATTCCGCCCAGTGCAGGAAAGATTAAAGCAGCAATTACATTGAAGAGAAAGATAACGGAAATAGATTGTGCTATTTCTTCATCTGTTGCACCGATAACAGGAGCTGTGGCAGCAATCGCTGATCCTCCGCATATGGAAGAGCCGACACCTACCAGCACAGCATTATTAGGGTGAAGCTTTAATGCTTTAAACAGTATAAAGGCGATAAGGAGAGAAGTGCTGATAGTTGCAATAATAATAGGAAGAGACTGTCTGCCTTCTGCAAGAATTTCTGATAAATTCATTCCAAAGCCAAGGAAGACGACAGCCGCCTGTAAAATTTTTTTTGAGGTATAAGTGACACCTGGCTGTATCATATCTTTTTTAGATAGAATAAGGGTCAAAACCATGCCTGACAATATTGCAAATATAGGACCTCCTATCACCGGAAATATTTTTCCAAGAAACCAGGATGGCAGTGCAATGGCAAAGCAAAATAAAATTCCAGGCCCTTTTTGTTTGATAAAATTCATAGTTTAATCCTCCATATTATTCTGGTGAGATGAGTCAACTCAAACAGGAACGTTCTTATAGGATTTATGTTATCATGGAAAATATATAAAATAAAATTATATATATTTATTTTATCATAATAATATGTTATAATTGATTTGGGAGTTATATATATGGGCGAAACTTTTGCGCGAGGAAGGTTTCGCCCGGATTTATTTAGTGAGGAACGATTATGCAGGATTTTCGGATGAAAACATTCCTGACAGTATGCGAATGTATGAATTTCACACGGGCAGCAGAAGAATTGAATATTACACAGCCGGGAGTATCCCAGCATATACGATATCTGGAAAACTACTATAATACCAGATTATTTTGCTATGAAGGTAAGAAACTAAAGCTGACAAAAGCGGGGAAGCTGCTGCGCAATGCTTCACTTACCATGATGCATGATGAATTGTCACTGAAAGACAGGATAGAACATTCATCGGAGGTCAGACAGGAAATCAGGTTCGGTGCTACCATGACAGTGGGAGAAGTGGTGATGCCAAAGGTGCTGGAGCGTTATCTGGCACAAGAACCGGAAGTTCGTGTACATATGGAAGTGGCAAATACTCAGGAACTTTTGGGCAGGCTGGATAAGGGGAAAATTGATTTTGCAATAGTGGAAGGTTTTTTTAAGAAATCAGAATATGATTTTATAAAATATTCTACAGAAAAATATGTGGCAGTGTGCAGCCCTTTCTATCAGTTTAAAAAAGAACCAGAGAAACTGGAGGATTTGTTTCACGAGCGCCTGCTTTTGAGGGAGCCAGGTTCGGGGACCAGGGAAGTATTGGAGCGTTTTCTGGATTCACAGAATTATGAGGCAGGGGATTTTGAAAAAACAGCAGAGATAGGAAGTTTACATACAATAAAGGAGCTGGCGAAGAGTGGGTATGGCATTACATTTCTATATGAAATTGCTGTGAAAAAAGAGCTGGAAAAAGGGGAACTGAGATTGATTAATTTAGAAAAGTGTGAAATTTATCATGATTTTACTTTTATCTGGCCAGGAGGAAGTATCTATGGAGAATTTTATAAGGATTTACTTAGCAGATTTCTGGGGGTAGATTCTGTGTAATAGAATCATTATATATAAAGAGAATACCCTGGTTGAAGGTGGGAAAGGTTTGGTAGATTTGTGAAAAAGAAGTATTTAGGAATTATATATATTATAGTATCTGCATTTTGCTTTGCACTGATGAATATGTTTGTAAGGTTATCGGGAGAGTTGCCTTTCATACAGAAAAGTTTCTTTAGAAATTTTGTGGCACTTATATTTGCACTGATTATTATGAAAAAAGAGGGCGTTCGGTTTTCCGGGAAAAGAGAAAATGTCAAATATCTGCTGCTGAGGTCGATAGCGGGAACGATAGGGATTTTTTGTAATTATTATACAATTGACAGGATGTTTTTGGCAGATGCCTCCATGCTGAATAAAATGTCTCCTTTTTTTACGATTATTTTTAGCTATTTTATACTGAAAGAAAAAATTAAACCTGTTCAGGCTGGAATTGTGGCCGCAGCTTTTATGGGAAGCCTTTTGATTATCAAGCCTACTGCTGCAATCTTTCAGTCACCGGCGGCCTTGATTGGACTGTTAGGGGGATTGGGAGCGGGTATTGCATATACATACGTGAGAGTCCTCGGAGAAAGAGGCGAAAAAGGTTCTTTTGTGGTATTTGCCTTTTCTTCATTTTCCTGTATTGTATGCGTACCGTTCTTAATATTCCAGTATCATCCTATGAGCTGGATGCAATTTACATTTCTTCTGTTGGCTGGATTAAGTGCTGCGGGAGGGCAGTTCTCAATTACCGCGGCATATTTTCATGCGCCGGCCAGAGATATATCCGTGTATGATTACTCTCAGATAATCTTTGCGGCACTTTTGGGATTTATGATTTTCGGTCAGATACCTGATGTGCTGAGCTGGATAGGATATTTTGTCATTTGCGGAATGGCCATTCTAATGTTTTTGTATAACCGGAGGAAATCGTGAGAAATGCGAAAAAGCGGGTGTTTACAGTGTGTGCAACTATAAGTTTACACAAATTTCTTCAAATGCTACATGAACTTGCTTGAGTTTACATCTGTTCCACACTATAATTTGAGAAAGATAAACGTTTACAGATATGAACCTGATTAGCCGGTTATCAGGAATGGAATTCTCAAAATATAAAGAGTGGAAAGGCAGGAGAAGAATATGAGTTTTGGTGAAAATTTACAATTTTATAGAAAAAACAAAGACATTACACAGGAGCAGCTGGCGGAGGAGCTTGGTGTATCCCGCCAGACAATTTCTAAGTGGGAGGCTGGAACTTCTTACCCGGAGATGGAGAAGATTTTACAGCTCTGCGATATGTTTGGATGCTCCATGGATTTACTGCTTCGGGGCAGTGCTGAGGAAAATGTTACAGAGGACGCTGCGGGTTATGACAGAAATATGAATAAATTCTGTGCAAGTATAATGACAGGGGTTGGCCTGATATTATTTGGAGTCAGCCTGCAGGTATTTTTATCAGCCATCCCTTTTGATGAAAATTTAGCTTCCGCGATTTTTATGCTGTTTGTCATACCTGCTGTGCTGATTTTTGTGGTGGCAGGGCTTCAAAAGGAGAGATTTTCAAAAAAATATCCTGTCATTCAGCCATTTTATCCTGAGGAGGTATTGGATAAATTTGAGCAGCGTTTTCCAATTTTAATTGCGGCGGGAATAGGCACCATTCTTGTGGGACTGGTTTTTGAGATTGTCAGTGAGAATTTCCCAATCCCATCGGGATATACAGATGATTTATATACTTCCATTTTTATGTTGTTTGTGGCAGCAGGGGTGGTTACTCTTGTCTATGCTGGTATGCAGAAGTCAAAGTATGACATAGAGGCTTACAATAAGGAAAATCTTCCTCATGATGAGAAAAAAGAGTCAGATAAAAGAATCGGTACATGGTGCGGCTGTATCATGCTGGCAGCTACAGCGATATTTCTCATAGCAGGATTGGGTTACAATCTGTGGCAGCGGGCCTGGATTGTATATCCTGTAGCCGGAATATTGTGCGGGATAGCATCAATAATCATTCGGGCAACCACAAAAGAAGAATAGAAAGATATTGACAAAACTGTATCAATGTATTATAAATATTGTTAAGGCAAAGGTGCCCGGGGTTTTATAACCTCAAGCACCTTTGCCTTTCTTTTTTAAACAAAACCATGGTAGTTTAAAAAATCAGATGTTTTCTAAAGGAACACGCTAACGATTGATGGAGGTAAAAATTATGAATGCAGGAGATACAGCTTTTATTCTTATTTCGGCAGCACTGGTATTTTTTATGACACCTGGTCTGGCATTTTTTTATGGGGGCCTTGAACGGAGAAAAAATGTATTAAATACAATGATGTCATCATTTTTTATTATGGGTGTGGCATCTATATTATGGGTTTTAGTTGGATATTCCTTAAGCTTTTCAGGAGATCATATAGGAATTATCGGAGACTTAAAGTTAGCCTTCTTAAATGGAATGGCGGAGGATGCGGCAAGCTCCTATGCGGCGACCATTCCTCAATTTACATTTGTTGCATTTCAGATGATGTTTGCAATTATCACCCCGGCTCTTATCACAGGCTCTGTGGCGGGCAGAATGAACTTTAAAGCATTGTTTATTTTTACAATTCTCTGGTCTCTTATTGTATATTATCCTCTGGCGCATATGGTTTGGGGAGCCGGCGGATTTATGGGCTCCATACTTGGGGCAGTTGATTTTGCAGGGGGAAATGTGGTTCATATCAGTTCTGGAGTGAGCGGACTTGTGCTCTGTATTATGCTTGGAAAACGCAGTGGCTATGACCGGCTTTCTTACCGTATACACAATGTTCCGTTTGTTCTGCTGGGGGCGTCTATGCTCTGGTTTGGCTGGTTTGGTTTCAACGCGGGGAGTGCATTATCAGCGGGCAGTCTTGCAGCACATGCATTCATGACGACGAACACGTCAGCGGCTGTCGCAATGCTTTCCTGGATGCTTATAGATATGATAAAACAAGGGAAACCTACCGTGGTTGGCGCCTGCACAGGTGCAGTGCTGGGATTGGTAGCTATTACGCCGGGTGCTGGTTTTGTGCCGGTGTGGTCGGCATTTATCATTGGCGCTGTGGTCAGCCCTCTCGCCTATTTCACCGTTTCAGTCATCAAAAAGCGCATAGGATTTGATGACGCTCTGGATGCTTTTGGATGTCACGGTATTGGCGGAATATGGGGTGGAATTGCAACAGGTCTGTTTGCAAAATCATCTATTAATCCGGTAGCTAAGTGGGATGGCCTGGTATTTGGAGATTTTCGTTTACTCGGTGCCCAGGTTGTAAGCATCGTTCTCACAATTGCCATAGCAGTTGTAGGAACAGTAGTGTGTGCGTCTGTCATTAAGGTATTTCTTCCGCTGCGTGTTTCAGAAAGAGAAGAAAAACGGGGACTGGATATCACACAGCACGGTGAGGATGCATATCCGTCATTTAATGGTCTGGATTAAAGAGGAAAGGAGCTTTAAATTATGGTTAAGATTGATGCAATTGTAAGTGAAGAAGTATATGAGGATTTAAAAGATGCATTAAATAAGATAAATGTACATGGAATTACAGTCTCACAGGTGATGGGGTGCGGCGTTCAGAAAGGCTATTCCAGTATTGTCAGAGGAACAAAAGTGGATATTAATATGCTCCCTAAAATCAAATTTGAAATTGTAGTATCCTCCGAGGAGTGGGTAGATAAAGTTGTGGATGTAATCTGCAAAATTGCCCACACAGGAAATCCCGGGGATGGAAAAATATTCGTTTATGATTTGAAAGATGCAGTCCGCATCCGTACAGGACAGCATGGAAAAGAAGCAATTTATTAGTTTACTATTCAGCCATACAGTCAGATTTAACTGTGACCTTTCCTTTTTGGACAATATTTGATATAATGTGGAAAAACACAGGTCCGGAAAGCTGTCAGTCATTTCAGCTCCGGCAGGAGAGCGTCATGAAACATACATGTGATAATTGTAATCAACTGTGCACTTCAAAAATTACACTCTTTGAATCCCTTTCCCTGGAGGAGCAGAAAGAACTGGTTTTAAAGGCCCGGCATTTAGATTATAATAAAGGTGAAATCATTTTTAGTGAATCTGAGGCTGCTGATAAAATCATGATTGTCCGCTACGGGAAAATTAAAATAAACCGCTATTCATTTGAAGGGAAAGAGTATGTTTTAGATATACTTATAGAAGGGGATGTATATGGAGAGCAGAATATTTTTGGCGGAAAGAATTTTGAAGCCAATGCTGTCTCACTGGGGGAATCGGGCGTGTGCCTGATTTCCCACAGTGACATTCAGGATTTAATAAGAAGAAGACCTGAGATTGGAATTAAAATATTAAACGTAATAGGCAAGAAACTATCTCTTACAAATGAACTGGTTCAGCTATTGTCCATCAATGATGCAAAAGCGAGAGTGGCCGGTTTTATTTTATTGCGCAGCGGCAGGATAAAAGGAAAAGTCATAGAATTGACAAGAGAGGATATGGCGGCTCATATCAATGTCCGGAGAGAAACAATCAGCAGAAAGCTTGGAGAGCTTCAGAGAGAAGGGGCAATCAAGCTGGAGGGAAATAAAAAGATTCACATACAAAACATAGACATGCTGAGAGATATTTTTGAAAATGGGGAGTAATCGTGATTTAAATCACATTTTTATTTTTCTGTCTCGGATATACTAAGCTCATGCAAAGAGCAAAGTCCATAAATGACAGGAGGATAATGATATGATTACAGGTAATATGAAAATAAGTGATGTTGTAAAAACTTATCCAAAAGCAGTTGAGATATTCAATGACTTTCATATTGATTATTGCTGCGGGGGACATGGAAATCTGGGGGAAGCGGTGGAAGAGCTTGGTATAGATACGAAGAGCTTTATCGGGCTGCTGAACAGAAAGCTGATTGAGGAGACACCATCGTCAGAAGAGAGGGGACAGGCACTTGAAGTGGAGAGGCTGATGAAGATGGATGTGTCTGAACTGATTGATTACATTGTTGATACCTACCACACAAAAGAGAGATTACTCATCTCAGAAGTTGATGAGATGTTAAATAAAATTCTGGTTGTCCACTATGAACACCATCAGGAGCAGCTTATTTTGCTCCACGGGCTTTTCTCTGATTTGAGAAAAGAATTTCAGCAGCATTTTGCAAAAGAGGAGAAATTAATCTTTCCATATATGAAGGAAAAGAGTTCTGGAAATGGCAATCGTGAATATGTGAAAGAGCTTGAAGATGAACACGTTGCCGCGGGAAATATTATAAAACAGATAGAAGTCTGCACAAATGATTTTACAGCGCCAAAGGATGGGTGTGCCACTTATCACCTGGCCTTCCAAAAACTGCACGAGCTGGTAAAAGACATTTATATGCATATATTTACTGAAAATTCATTGTTGTTTCAAAAATAGAAAGGGGATAAAAAGATGAAGAAACATGTAAAAAACAACGTATACTGGGTAGGATTTATGGATTGGGAGCTGGAAAAATTTCACGGAGATGAATACTCCATTAATCATGGTTCCAGCCAGAATGCATATTTAATTAAAGAAGAAAAGACTGTATTGATTGACACAGTATGGAAACCTCACTCTACAGAATTTATAGACAATCTGGAAAAAGAGATTGACTTAAAAGAGATTGATTTTATTGTGGCAAATCACGGCGAAGTTGACCACAGCGGTTCTCTGCCTGCTCTGATGGAGAAAATACCGGGGACACCTATTTATTGTACTGCAAACGGTGTAAAATCCCTGGTTGGGCAATATCATCACCCGGAATGGAATTATCAGGTGGTAAAAACAGGAGATTCTGTGGACATTGGAAACGGAAAGCAGCTTGTTTTTGTAGAGATGAGAATGCTTCACTGGCCGGACAGCATGGCGACTTACATGACAGGGGACAATATATTATTTTCAAATGATGCCTTTGGCCAGCATTATGCGGTGGAAAAGCTGTTCAACGACAAGGCGGACCAGTGCCTTTTGTGGGCTGAGGCAAAGAAATATTATGCCAATATCCTGAACCCATTTTCCATGCTTGTGAAAAAGAAAATTGAAGAAATTCAGGCATTGAATCTGCCAATTGACATTATTGCTACAAGCCACGGCTCTATCTGGAGAGAGAACCCTATGCGGATAGTGGAAAAATACTATGAGTGGTCACAGGCATATCAGGAAGACCAGATTACAGTTATCTATGATACCATGTGGGATGGAACAAAGCAGCTTGCCCATAGAATCAGCGCTGAAATATCCCATATTTCGCCGGAGACAAGAGTAAAAATATTCAACATCTCTAAGACGAATAAAAATGATATTATGACAGAGGTATTTAATTCCAAAGCGATAGCTGTGGGTGCGCCGACTGTGGGAGGCAGTGTGATTTCCTCTATGGGCGGATGGCTTGATTTCCTGAAAGAACTGAAATTTAAAAACAAGAAAGCCGCGGTATTTGGCTGTTATGGCTGGAGCGGAGAAGGAAATAAGGTACTCCGTGAAAGACTGGAGGGCGCAGGTTTTTCAGTAGTCGAGGAGGAGGCAAAATGCCAGTGGAATCCAGAGGAAGAAGACTTTGACAAGGCAAAAGAAATTGCAGAGGCTCTCTGCAGACAGTAATAAAAGTTTCGCAAAGGTTCTTGACATTACTCAGGTATGGGGGTAAACTAAGGGCAGAATTGAATAAAGAAAAGGGTGCTGGTGCAAGCCGGCTGAGATTAAGACTAAAGCGTCTTTGACCTTTATACCTGATCTGGATAATGCCAGCGTAGGAATGTAGAAATAAGATTTATATAAAAATGCCGACCTCGTCAGATTATCTGGCGGGGTCTTTTTATACTAACCCCCAATTTATTCATTCAAATAATGGATACAAAAAATCAAAAGACAGGAGGAAGAAATATGAATGCAAGTGTAGCAATCCAGACACTGCCCGAGGCGGCAAATGATGAAGAGTTAATCCGTATAGTAGATGAGGTAATAGCTTATATTAAAAGTACAGGTTTAAATTGTTATGTGGGACCGTTTGAAACAGCAATTGAGGGCGATTATGATGAGCTGATGGATATTGTAAAGGAGTGCCAGCATATCGCAATCCGCGCAGGCGCACCATCGGTAGCGGCTTATATCAAAGTGACATACAAGCCGGAAGGGGATGTACTTACCATTGAAAAGAAAGTTACAAAACACCACCAGTAAAAGTGAAAAAATATGGCCGGTGCTGGCCATTGTAATCAATATTGGGAGTCTGGCAGACTGCGAGCAGCACAGGAATAGTGCCCAGATTTATGCTGCCATCTCCGGTTGATGTTGTTAAGGCATTTGTGGCAGATTCTCCGCTTTTGATGAGCAATGCAAGAGTGACGCTTATGGAAGCTTTCATAGGACTTGGAGCCGGAGTTGCGGTAGGCTTTTTGATGGCAGTGCTTATGGACCGGTTTGATAAAGTATATCAGGCCTTTATCCCCTGATTGTGCTGACTCAGACTGTGCCTACAGTTGCAATTGCGCCTCTTTTGGTGCTGTGGTTCGGATATGAAATGCTGCCGAAGGTAATTTTGATAGTCATTGTGACATTTTTCCTGTTACGGTAAGCCTGTTGGACGGTTTTAAATCTGTTGACAGGGATACTGTTAATCTGCTGCGCTCCATGGGGGCAACTAAGGTACAGATTTTTTGGACAGTTAAGTTTCCAGGCTCTTTGAGCCAGTTCTTTGCCAGCCTGCGGATTTCAGCGTCCTACGCGGTAGTGGGGGCCGTGATTTCAGAATGGCTTGGCGGTTTCAATGGTCTGGGAGTTTATATGACGAGAGTAAAAAAGGCATTTTCATTTGATAAAATGTTTGCAGTTATTTTTTTAATATCAATTATCAGCTTGCTGCTGATGAAAGCTGTAAATCTGCTTCAGAAGAAATGTATGCCTTGGGAGGAGAGAGACAAATGAAAAAGAATCATTGCAGTGTTGATGTCAGCTCTTTTGGCGGCTGGAATGTTTGGCTGCGGCACAAAGAGAAAGACACAAACGGAGAAGGCGGACAGGACAAGAAATTGCAGAAAATTACGTTTGTTCTTGACTGGACTCCAAATACAAATGATACTGGCATTTATGTAGCCCAGGAAAAAGGATATTTTGCAGATGCGGGTCTGGATGTGGAAATTGTCCAGCCGCCGGAGGACGGCGCATCGGTACTGGTGGCTTCAAAAAAGCCCAGTTTGGAATTGGATTTCAGGACAGCATGATGCCTGGGCTTTTGGGGGATGATGCACTGCCTGTGGAGGCGGTGGCTGCTGTTTTACAGCACAACACATCAGGAATTATTTCCCGCAAGGGGGAAGGCATGGACAGACCCAAAGGGATGGAAGGCAGAGAAGTATGCCACATGGGACCAGGACTTGGAAAAGGCTATGGTGAAAAATGTGGTGGAAGAGGATGGAGGAGATTTCAGCAAAGTGGAGTTGATTCCAAGCATGGTGACGGATGAGGTCTCAGCCCTGCAGAGCAAGTCCGTGGATGCCATCTGGATATTTTATGGATGGGCAGGAATCGCCACGGAAGTAGCGGGGCTGGATACAGATTATTTTGCTTTTAAAGATATTAACAGTGCATTTGACTTTTATACACCGGTTATCATCGGAAACAGCAACTGGATGAAAGAGAACCCGGATACAACAAAAGCGTTCCTTTCTGCCGTGAAAAAGGGATATGAATTTGCAATTGAGAATCCAAAGGAGGCGGCAGATATTTTATGCCAGGCATCCCCTGAACTGGACGAAAGACCTGGTTTTAGCCAGCCAGGAATACATGAAAGACCAGTACAAGGCTGATGCAGAGCAGTGGGGATATATAGATCCAAAGAGATGGAATGCATTTTACCAGTGGGTGAACGAAAATGGATTGTCTGATGAAAAAATCCCTGATAATACAGGATTCACCAATGATTATCTGAAATAAGGAGCAAAAAAATGGCAGAATTGACTGTAACGGATGTGACTCTTTCTTATGAGAATAAGCCTGTAATAGAAGATATTTCCATAGAGTGCGTGAAAATGAACTGGTATGCCTCCTGGGGGCAAGCGGGGCGGCAAGACTACCTTATTTAATGTAATATCGGGACTGTATACGCCGGATAAAGGGAAAGTAATGCTAAAAGGGAAGGATATTACAGGGCAGCCGGGCCACATCAGCTACATGCTGCAAAAGGATTTACTTTTACCTTACCGGACCATTGAGGATAACGTTGCTCTGCCCTTATTATTAAAGGGAGAAAGAAAAAATCTGCGAGAGAAAAGGTGAATTCTTATTTTGAAGAATTTGGCCTCAAGGACACCCAGAAGAAATATCCGTATCAACTGTCCGGGGGAATGCGTCAGAGGGCAAGTCTTCTCAGGACATACATGTTTTCGCGGGATGTGGCTTTGCTGGATGAGCCTTTCAGTGCCTTGGATACTCTGACAAAATCGGATATGCATAAATGGTATCTGGAGGTGATGGACAAGATTCAATTATCTACCTTATTTATCACGCACGATATTGATGAAGCGATTCTGCTGTCTGACCGGATTTATCTTCTGACCGGTGTGCCGGGAAGGATTACAGGAGAAATTATTGTCCGGGAGCCAAAGCCAAGACGAAAAGATTTTCAAATGTCCAAAGAATTTCTGGAGTATAAGAAAATAATCAAAGAAAGTTATACTGATTGAACTTTTAACGTTCAATCAGTATAACTTTCTTTGATTATCTGTCGCGGCTCTTTGATATTCTCCGCATAACATATCCAAGATATATTGTAAATCCGATTGATAACGATAAGCCGAGAATAAATTGCAGAAGTTCATTAACCGTCAGCTTGTTGAAGTTCCATATAAAATAAGTAAGTATAATCAACGAAGCTAACAGAAATAAAACAAATGAAAAAGATATGGCAGCAATAAATCTTTTGCTTCGGGCCATGCGGGTTTCATTATCACTAAATGATTCGGGGCGTTCATTTTCATATTGTTTTCGCCAAACAAAGGCGCTTGCCATTTGTCCCACAAACTCCCATCCAAATGTTTCATAGGTAAGCTTATAGTCAGCTTTTGGCATAGCTTGCAGGTCAAAAACATAGCGGTATTTCTTAGGTTCAGTTTTTACAAAAGTCATCGCTATGGAACTAAATTGGCCGATTTTTTGTGGATGCCAGCCTTTTAGTGCCAATTCTTCAAGCCATCTTTCATAATCAGCAGGGATTACATACCAAAAGTTGTAAGCCACATAATTTTTTTATTTTTCATAGCAATCCCTCCACATCGTAATAGACTATCTTTAATACGGTAGGTGCTGTTCGGATTCTATCGTGTTTCCCTATTAACCTTAGCAATACGTAGTTGCTCCAAGACA
>JASGKW010000016.1:0-66356 GCA_049840515.1 Muricomes sp.
AAGGTTAATAGGGAAACACGATAGAATCCGAACAGCACCTCCCATCCCGCATTGTTTTAAACAAGACAAACTTTTTATCCAGGCAATATCACTGTCATTAAACATTCTATAATTATTTTTATCCCGTTTTACATTAGGTACCAATCCCTCGTTACAATAATATTTTAATGTTTCATAAGACATATCAGTTTGATTGCAGACATCTTTCATTGTGTACATAGAAAAAACTCCTTAAAA
Source organism: Muricomes sp. (assembly GCA_049840515.1). Taxonomy (GTDB): domain Bacteria; phylum Bacillota; class Clostridia; order Lachnospirales; family Lachnospiraceae; genus Muricomes. The sequence goes on from JASGKW010000016.1 coordinate 238, forward strand.
TAGTTTGACCGGTAGTAACTCCCGGTCTGTATAATTAACATTGTACTTAAAAATATGTAGAGCGTCAAGGAGGAATGATGTATGGAATATATAACATTGTAGGATTACAATACATGTGTTACAAAACTGAATAATATAAAGGCGAGAATACCTTTTTGTGTTATATTTAAGTCACCACAACAAAAACCAACGCAAAGGAGTGTATTCTCGCATGGCTAGTATAACACAAGATATGAAATATCGTCTATCTTTAATCTGTTACTCTGAAAAATATGGTGTTTCAAAAGCTGCTATTCGGTATAAAACTAACCGACAGTACATTTACCGCTGGAAACGCCGCTATGACGGCTCTATTGAATCTCTTAGAGAGCTTTCCAGGCGGCCCCTCCATCACCCAAACCAGCACACTCCTGAGGAAATTAAGCTTATTTCCGATATGCGCAGGCGCAATCCTCATGCCGGGCTGGTGGTCTTCTGGGTCAAGCTCATGCAAAGAGGCTATTCCCGCTCCATCCCGGGTCTCTATCGTTTTCTTAAGAAACAGGGTATCATGGCCGTAAAACCTCAGAACCCCAAGTACATCCCTAAGCCCTATGAATCCATGGACTATCCCGGACAGCGCATACAGATAGATGTTAAATTCGTCCCCACTGTCTGCATGGTCGGATCTGCCAAGGGCAAATGCTTTTACCAATACACCGCCATTGATGAGTATTCCCGATGGCGCTTTGTGGAAGCCTTTGAGGAGCACAGCTCTTATTCCTCGGCTCAGTTCTTAGAACACTTAATAAAAGCCTTTCCTCTTCCCATCGAATGTGTGCAGACCGATAACGGACAGGAGTTCACCAAACGCTTTGCTTCCTATGGTGGTTGCGACAAACCCACACTCTTTCAGATGAAGTTGCAGCAGCATGGTATTCGGCACAAACTGATCCGTCCTTTTACACCCAGGCATAATGGGAAGGTAGAACGCAGCCACAGAAAAGACAATGAACGCTTTTATGCCACCCATCAGTTCTATTCCCTGGAGGACTTTTCTAAGCAACTGAAACGTTATAACACAAAGGATTATAACCGCTTCCCTATGAGACCTCTTTTATGGAACTCTCCCACAGAGGTACTGAAAGATTATTTACGGTCACTGTAACATATGTTTGACAAACCCACAGAATGATGTATGGAATATATAACATTAAATAATGGTGTCAAAATACCGAAGCTAGGTTTTGGAGTATTTCAGATATCGAAAGCTGATTGTGAAGAGTGCGTATTAAACGCAATCAAAATGGGTTACAGGCATATTGATACAGCACAATCTTATTTCAATGAGGAAGAGGTTGGTAATGCTGTCAGTAAATGCGGCGTTCCCAGAGAAGAGCTGTTTATCACAACAAAAGTATGGATTGATAATTATGGATATGAAAAGGCAAAGAAGTCTGTGCTAAAGTCGATGGAAAAATTAAAAGTAAACTATATTGATTTAGTTTTGCTTCATCAACCATTCAGTGACTATTATGGTTCATATCACGCTTTACAAGAGCTGTATAATGAGGGGAAGATCCGTGCCATTGGTGTAAGTAATTTTTCACCGGACAGATTAGCTGATATAGCAGCTTTTAATTCAATTACACCACAAGTTAATCAAATTGAAACAAGCCCATTTCACCAGCAAATAGAAGCACAGACAAATATGGTGAAACGAGGTGTTCAAATGGAAGCCTGGGCACCATTTGGGGAGGGGAAGAATAATATATTCCAAAATTCAGTATTACAGGAGATTGCGGAAAAACATGAGAAATCTATAGCACAAGTTATTCTGAGATGGCTTATGCAAAGAGAGGTTGTTGCCTTAGCAAAGACCACTCATATTGAGAGAATGAGGGAAAATCTTGAAATATTTGATTTTTTGATTTCAGAAGAAGATATGCAGAAAATCAAAGAACTAGATACAAAGACCAGTTTGTTTTTTGATCATCAAACGCCGGAAACAGTGGATAGATTTGTTAATATGATTGAGGAAAGAAGAGGAAGGATTTAATGAAGAGTTTTATCTTAAAATAAAATCTACTGTTAGTATGATTTTACTTACCAGGTAAGATTTTTCTGCGTTCTTGAAAAATTCTTATAATGTAATAGTATTATACAATAGATAAAAAGAATTTGAACAAATTTTACGAATAAAGGAGATTATTATGAAAGCATTAGTACTTTACTATTCCTACAGCGGTAATACGGACATAATTGCCCGCAAAATCAGCGAAGCTCTGGATTGCGACATTGCCCGGATACAGACTGTGACACCTTATTCTGAAGATTTTGATACCGTCGTGAAACAATCAGAGAAGGAAATCAAAAAAGGTTACGAGCCTGAAATTGAGCAGCTCACCTACAACCCTGAGGATTATGATATTGTTATCCTTGGTTTTCCAGTGTGGTGGTATACCTTTGCACCTCCGGTTAAAACAGCGCTTTCTGCTGTAAACTGGCAGGCAAAGGCTGTGTATACATTTGCTACCAATGAGGGATGGATTGGACACAGTTTTAAGGATGTTAAAAATGCCTGTACGGGTGCTGATGTGAGGCCCGGGCTTAATGTTCGGTTCAATGAAAGAGGGCTTATTACATCTCAGGCAGAGATAGATAAATGGATTGGACAAATCAAATAAAAGAACTTAAGAAAGAGGACTCAGACATGAAGAAATGGTTTGACAATGCGAAAATAGGAGTCAAAGTTATCGGGGGCTTTTTGATTGTAGCACTGATTGCCGGTCTTATCGGAGGTCTTGGAATTATCAGCCTCAATAGTGTGGGCACATCCTACGGGCGGGCCTATACAGATACCGTTGAGGCACTCAAACTCAGCGAAAAAATCAGCTCATCTTTTCAGGAGATACGTACGAATCTTTTTGAAATGACCCTGGCGGACAGCAGTGCGGATAAGGAGCAGTGTAACACAAGTATAGATGAGCACAGGAAAAGCATAGATAATAATTTGTCGCAGTACAAAGTTTTAATGGGCCATCACACAGCGAAAGAATCGGAAGTACCACGCCGGATTGTCGCTGAGCTTGAAGCGGCCATGGCTGCCTTCGATGCAAAACGGATTGAAATAACAAATGGTGTGGCGATGGATCCGGAGCGCCGCAAGGAAGCTTTTGATTTGATGAGCGACGGCGGTGAGTTGCATCAGCTGTCCCAGAAAGTGGAGTCTGCGATTGCCGCCTTTGTGGATTTCAATGCCGACTATACGGCAGAGCAGATTGCGGCGAATCAAAGGCAGACAATCCTTGCAGAGATTGTTATGGCAGTAGGCATCGCTGTTGGCATTTTGCTGGCCGTGTTGATTGGGCTGTATGTTGCACGGAATTTGTCAAAACGGATTGGAAAAATTGTGGAGGTCACTGACAAACTGTCCAGAGGGGAGTTGGAGGTTAATATTGATATAACCTCAAGGGATGAGATAGGAGTTTTGGCTGAATCCTCTCAAAATATGTCTGATACACTGAAAACGGTTATCAGCGATCTTACACGCGGGCTGGAGGCGTTTGCCGAAGGCAATTTTGCATTGGACACACAGGCAGAGGAGAGCTATGTCGGGGATTACCGTCCTCTGCTGGATTCTATCAGGAAAATGAGGGACAGGCTCAGCGCAGCGCTGCTGAATATCAACACGGCGGCTGAACAGGTTGCAATGGGAGCTGAGCAAGTTTCCGGAGGTGCCCAGGCACTGTCAAGTGGTTCCACAGAACAGGCAGCCTCGGTTGAAGAACTGACTGCCTCAGCGGAAAAAATTTCAGACCAGGCTCAGGGAAATTTGACAATGATTGCAGCGGCATCTAAATCTGTGCAGAAATCCGGCGAAGGAATAGATATGGGAAACCAGCACATGGCACAGCTTACCCATGCTATGGATGAAATCAATTCTTCCTCAGGGCAGATTGCTAATATCACAAAGGTCGTTGAAGATATTGCTTTTAGAACCAATATTTTGGCACTTAATGCTGCAATTGAAGCCGCCCGTGCCGGAAATGCCGGAAAAGGGTTTGCGGTTGTAGCGGACGAAGTGCGCACACTTGCGGCAAAATCAGGCGAGGCGGCAAAGCAGACAGCGGAACTGATTGAAAATTCTGTGACCATTGTGGACAGAGGAGCAAGACTAACAGAGGAGACAGCTCAGGTACTCAAAGCCGTTGGGGACAATGCCATTGAACTGGTAGAAAACTTTGGGAAGATTGAGGAGTCTATCACGGAGCAGACAGGTGCCATAGAGCAGATTAAGGATGGTCTTTTTCAGATATCTTCTGTGGTGCAGACCAACGCTGCCACAGCCGAGGAAAATTCTGCCACCAGCGAAGAAATGGCTGCACAGGCTTCCACACTGCGCCAGGAGGTTGGACAATTTAAGCTGGCAGAAGTATTGATGCCGTAACTTTACGGATAACAATCAATGTATTCAGGGGTGAATTGTGAGAATAAAACTCACACTTCATCCCTGTTTTTATGACTATTTGAAAGGTCCGCGGCATATGTTATGCTAAGGCTTGTCAATAAGCCTGTGCTGTCTATTATTTTTATTTAAGGGAGTGTCTACTGTTTTTGAACGAGGCTTGTGTGGCGATGGCAGAATACATATGCGGCAGTGAAGAGGAATTTGTGCGTCAGATGAATGAGCGGGCAAAGGGGCTTGGCATGGAACACACCAATTTTGTCAACTGCAATGGACTGGATGTGGACGGACATGTGACAACAGCCAGAGATATTGCTCTGATGTCCAGAGAACTGATTTCAAAGTATCCTCAAATTCAGAATTATTGTATGATATGGATGGAGAATATTACCCATACCACGAAAAAGGGTACTTCTGAATTTGGACTTACAAACACAAACAAACTGGTCAGGCAGTATGAGTATACTACAGGTTTAAAAACTGGCTCTACGGGGCTGGCAAAATTCTGTGTGTCTGCCACTGCGAAAAAGAACGATGTGGAGCTGATTGCAGTTATTATGGCCGCAGAAGACTCTAAAGCCAGATTCAAAGATGCCACCTCCTTATTGAACTATGGTTTTGGAAAATGCCAGCTTTATCAGGATGAGAAACCAGAACCGCTAAAAGAAATTGAAGTAAAAGGCGGCGTGCAGGAGACTGTGCCCTGCGAGTACGCAGATATATTCAGGTATCTTGATACAACAGGGGCAAATCTGGGGGACATTACAAAAGAACTGAATATCAAAGAGAATTTGGAAGCACCTGTGAAAAGAGGAGATGTTGTGGGAAGCCTGGTATATAAAATGAATGGAAAAGAGATTGGAAAAGTAGATGTCATTGTTTCCAAAAACGTAAAGAAGGCTGGGCTCATCGACTACTTAAAGAAAGTAATGGAAAAATTCAGGACGTAATTTAAGTAACAGTTCAGTCAACCCGGGCTGTATGGCTGAACTGTTACTAATTTCACCAAAAGGGGACAGTCCCCTTATTGAATTTATCTAAAAAAAATGGTAGGATAGTATAAATGTGCTGGTTACAGTTTAGCTGTATGGAGGGATAATAATGGATTTTGCGAAAATGATTGATCATACAATTTTGAAAGCAGATGCTACGAAAGAAGATGTGAAGAAGCTTTGTATGGAGGCCATAGAATATGGCTTCCATTCCGTCTGCATTAATTCTAGTTTTGTGTATTATGCTGCACAGCTTTTGAAAGACAGTGAAGTAAAAGTGTGTACAGTTGTGGGCTTTCCGCTGGGTGCTATGTCTACGGCGGGGAAAGTTGAGGAGACTCTGACAGCCATAGAGGATGGTGCAGAGGAAATTGACATGGTTATCCATGTTGGAATGATTAAGAGCAAAGACTGGGATTATGTGAGACAAGATGTCACTTCTGTAGTGGAGGCTGCGAAAGAGAAGGCTATTGTGAAGGTTATTCTTGAGACCTGTCTTCTCACGGACGATGAAAAGGAATATGCCTGCAGAATATGTAAAGAAGCTGGGGCAGATTTTGTGAAAACATCTACTGGATTTTCAAAAAGTGGTGCTGCGGTGGAAGATGTGGCTTTGATGCGCAAAACAGTGGGACCGCTTATGGGAGTTAAGGCTTCAGGTGGAGTGCGCACTCTGGAAACAGCGCAGGCTATGGTGAAGGCAGGTGCGGACAGACTGGGGACAAGTTCAGGGATAGAGATTGTAAAAGGGAACAAGAATGGGTAAGACAGTACTTCTGATTTTGCTGGTGCTGCTCCTCATTATTTACGCAGAAGGAAAGAGGGAACTGGGATTTTTTAAAATAACCCGGTATTCATTGTGTGTTCCAAAGTTTCATTTGCTTGATAATGAGAAAAAGATAATCCTGCTGGCAGATTTGCATGATAAAGTGTATGGGAAAGAGAATAAAGAATTGCTGGAGAAAGTCCGCAGAGAAAAACCTGATTTAATTCTGATTGCCGGTGACATGATTGTGGGGAGAGAAAACCCCTCATTTGAGGTTGCTTTGAACTTTATTACAAAGCTGCCTGATATCTGTCCTGTATATTATGCTCTGGGCAATCATGAGCAGCGCTTAAAGGAAGAACCCTTGAAATATGGGGACAGTGGCTACAGCGATTATAAAAAGGCGCTTCAAAAGTCGGGCGTCTGTTTTTTAGAAAATGAAACCGCAGAATTTATGCTGGACAGGCTTTGCGTGCGTGTATCGGGGCTTGAACTTCCCATATGGACTTATAAAAAATTTAAGAAGCATCAGGTGGACACAAGAGATATTTCCCGCTGTATAGGGCGGTCGAAACCAGAGAAATATAATCTGCTGCTCGCCCACAACCCGGTATTTTTTCCGGCTTACAAGGAGTGGGGAGCCGATTTGACTTTATCGGGGCACTTACACGGGGGAATTATACGGATTCCCGGGCTGGGCGGCTTTATTACACCCCAGGCTGTTCTGTTTCCCTCCTATTCAGGAGAAATGACACAGGATGGGAATCAGGCCATTGTAGTGAGCAGAGGGCTGGGAACCCACACCATTAACCTGCGTTTCTGTAACAACGCCGAAGTTGTCGTGATTAACCTGTGCCCTTTTAAGAACTCATATTAATTGAACGCTGGCGGTTTAGGAAGTATGTCTTACGGAAGAGAGTGAAAGTATGGGAATACCAGTAAAATTAGAAGTATTTGAAGGTCCTCTGGACCTTCTGCTTCATTTAATTGATAAAAATAAAATAGATATTTACGATATCCCGATTGTAGAAATTACGGCCCAGTATATGGAGTACATAGAGGGGATGCAGAAAGAAGACTTAAATGTCATGAGTGAGTTTCTTGTCATGGCTGTTACCCTGCTGGATATCAAGTGCAGAATGCTTCTGCCCAAGGAGATGAATGAGGATGGGGAGGAGGAAGACCCCCGTCAGGAGCTTGTGGAACAGCTTCTTCAATACAAAATGTATAAATATATGGCTTATGAGCTGAAAGACAGGCATATGGATGCCGACCAGGTTTTATATAAGGCCCCCACAATTCCTTCGGAGGTCATGGAGTATGTGGAGCCGGTGGATGTGGGAGCGCTCTTGGCTGACCTGACTCTGAAGAAATTAAATCAGGTGTTTCAAGATGTTATGAGACGCAAGGAGGATAAAGTAGACCCGGTAAGAAGCACTTTTGGCAAAATTGAGAAGGAAGAAGTTCCTCTCCCTGTAAAATTGTCCTACGTGGAGGATTATGCTAAGACTCACTCTAAATTCAGCTTTCGCCAGCTTCTTGAAGCGCAGAAGAGTAAAATGCATGTTGTAGTCACTTTTCTGGCAGTTCTGGAGTTGATGAAGCTGGGCACAATTCGGGTAGAACAGGAGGAGACCTGCGGGGATATTCTGATATTATCAATGGATGTCGCCAAACCGCTGGTTTAAGAAGGATGGAAGATATGGAAATAGAAAAATTGCAGGGGGTCATCGAGGCGATTCTTTTTACAATGGGAGAGTCTGTAGAATTGGCCAGAATTGCGGCAGTCGTTGGGCATGATGAGAGCACAGTCCGGAAAATCATCTATAATATGATGGATAAATATGAAAAAGAAGACAGAGGAATCCGCATCATTGAATTGGACAATTCCTTTCAGATGTGTACAAAAAAAGAAATGTATGAATATTTGATACAGATTGCCAGACAGCCGAAAAAGTATGTTCTGACAGATGTTCTTTTGGAAACCTTGTCTATCGTGGCATACAAACAGCCTGTGACAAAACTGGAAATTGAGAAGATAAGAGGCGTGAAATCCGACCACGCTGTGAATAAGCTGGTGGAATATGGGCTTGCTGAGGAGGTAGGGCGCATGGATGCCCCCGGCAGACCACTTCTGTTTGGAACAACAGAAGAATTTTTGCGGAGATTCAGCATTCAGTCGCTGGAAGACCTGCCCACAATTAACCCGGAGCAGGTGGAACATTTCAAGGAAGAGGCGGAGGACGAAGTTCAGTTGAAGCTGGATGTCTGAGAACCATAACAAAGGTAGTTCTATCTGGGAAGCTTTCTACATAAATACTAATAATATGGTATGTTGTGGAGCGGGCAGCATGGTCAACAAAGAACGAAACAAAAAGAGGGGCGGATTTGCTGTCCTTAATATGGGAAAACGGATTACGGCAGTCTTTCTAATCTGCTGTGTCACATTTTTTACAGGCCTGCCTGGCATGAATATGCAAGTGCCGGAGGTTTTGGCTAAAACGGAGGAACCGAATAATTTATACGCCCAGTCGGCAGTTTTGATGGATGCGGACAGCGGGCGTATTTTATTTTCAAAAAATGGACAGCAGGAGAAAGCGATGGCCAGCACCACAAAGATTATGACTTGCATTCTGGCGCTGGAATATGGCGGGCTGGATGATAAAATGACAGTCAGCGCCTACGCCGCATCCCAGCCTAAAGTCCGCCTTGGAGTGAGACAGGACCAGCAGTTTTACCTCCGGGATTTATTGTATTCTCTTATGCTGGAATCCCACAACGATTCTGCGGTTGTTATTGCAGAGAATATCGGGAAGAGTGTGGAAGGATTTGCCGATATGATGAATGCAAAGGCAAAAGAACTAGGCTGTCTGAATACATATTTTATAACGCCCAACGGGCTTGATGCATCGGACGAAAAAGGAAGCCACCACACCACAGGAGAAGATTTGGCGAAAATCATGAAATATTGTATTATGGATTCCCCCCAGAAAGATATGTTTCTGGAGATTACAAAAACAGGCAGCTATCAGTTTTCAGACTGTACGGGGAAAAATACTTATTCCTGCACAAACCACAATGCATTTTTGCAGATGATGGACGGCGCACTTTCCGGGAAAACCGGTTTTACGGGGGATGCGGGATATTGCTATGTAGGAGCACTGCAAAGGGATGGACGCACTTTTATTGTCACACTTCTGGCCTGCGGATGGCCGAATAATAAAAGCTATAAATGGGCAGATACAAAAGCACTTATGAATTATGGGCTGGAGAATTATCAGTATCATAATATCTGGCAGGAAGTAGACCCGGGCATGTTGAAGGTATATAACGGAATTGACAGCCGTTCGCCCTTTAAGACAGAAACCCAAATTCCTCTGGAGGTAATGGGGCAGGATAAAGAGTGGAAAATGCTTTTAAATGAGAATGAAAATGTTGTTATGACGTGGAAAAAAGAGGATTCCACCGAAGCTCCTGTCCAAAAAGGGCAGAAAGTAGGGGAGATACAGTACACATTAAACGGGGAAGTGCTAAGGACTTACGACATAGCGGCGGGGGAGAGTATCAAAGAGAAAACTCCGGACTGGTATGTAAAAACAATCTTCAAAATGTATTTTAGATTAAAAAATATCAACTAAAATGATTAATTTTGTCACTGGTTAATGACATCATCTTATGTTACTATTGGCAAAGATAAAAAAAGATAATTACTTTGATGAAATATAAGGAGATGTCGTTATGAAAAATTATGAAAAGTATAAGAAAATGTACTTCATGCCCCCTGAGTCATGTTATGACTGGGTGAAGAAGGATTCCATCACCACCCCGCCTATCTGGTGCAGCGTGGATTTGAGGGATGGAAACCAGGCATTGGTAGAGCCTATGGGGCTGGATGAGAAAATTGAATTTTTCCAGCTTTTAGTTGACATTGGCTTTAAAGAAATCGAAGTTGGTTTTCCGGCGGCATCTGAGACAGAATATCAATTCTTGAGAGTTCTCATTGAACAGAATATGATTCCTGAGGATGTGACCATCCAGGTTCTCACGCAGGCGAGAGACCACATTATCCGAAAGACTTTCGAGGCACTCAAAGGTGCTCCTCACGCTGTGGTACACGTTTATAACTCTACTTCCGTGGCACAGCGGGAACAGGTATTTAAAAAGAGCCCGGAACAAATCAAACAGATTGCTGTAGATGGAGCAAAATTACTGAAAGAGCTGGCGGAAGAGACAGAGGGAAACTTTACCTTTGAATACAGCCCGGAAAGCTTTTCAGGGACAGAAGTGGAATATGCCATGGATGTATGTAATGCAGTTCTTGATGTGTGGAAGCCAACGGCTGAAAATAAAGCAATCATCAACCTGCCCACAACTGTAGAGACATCTCTGCCTCATGTGTTTGCAAGTCAGATAGAATATTTTCATAAGAACCTCAATTACAGAGAAAACGTGATTATTTCCCTTCACCCGCACAATGACCGCGGTTCTGGTGTCAGCGATGCGGAATTAGGACTGCTTGCAGGGGCAGACCGCATAGAAGGTACACTATTCGGCAACGGTGAGAGAACTGGAAATGTAGATATTATTACTCTGGCAATGAATATGTTTTCACACGGAGTGGACCCGGGGCTTGATTTCTCCAACATGGGTGAAATTTGTGAAACTTATGAGAGACTTACAGGAATGTCAGTGTCTCCCCGCCAACCCTATGCCGGAGACTTGGTATTTACGGCATTTTCCGGCTCCCATCAGGATGCCATCGCCAAAGGAATGTCCTGGAGAGAAGAGAAAGAAGACTGCAAATGGACAGTGCCTTATCTCCCCATTGACCCCAAAGATGTGGGAAGAAGATATGATTCTGATGTAATACGAATCAACAGCCAGTCCGGTAAAGGCGGTGTGAATTACATACTAAAGCAAAACTTTGGCATCAATCTGCCGGATAAGATGAAGGAAGAAGTGGGATATCTGGTAAAAGATGTGTCAGATAAAACTCACAAAGAGTTGAGTCCTGACTGGGTTTACCATATTTTTGAAGATAATTATATCAATGTAAAATCTGTCTTTGCAGTAGATGAGTGTCATTATAAACAGGAGAATGGAATCATAGCTGAGGCCACAATTCATCACGGAGGCAATGACCGGATTATCACAGGTGTGGGAAATGGACGTCTGGATGCGGTGAGCAATGCAATCAAGCATTATTTTGACATTAACTATGAGCTGGCATTTTATGAGGAGCATTCTCTCACAAAAGGCTCTTCGTCCAAGGCGGTTGCTTACGTGGGAGTGATTCACAACAAAAAGAAATACTGGGGTGTGGGAATTGACGCGGATATCATCAAGGCGTCTGTAGAAGCACTTGTTGTCGCTGTAAATAAAATCGAAGAAATTCGGGATACAGAGACCTGCAAGGATGAGAGATTACTGGAAATTACAAATTATATCCACGCCAATTACAAAAATGTGACACTGGATGATTTGTCTGAAAAGTTTTTCCTCACTAAACCCTACTTATCCAAATATATCAAAGAAAAGTCAGGGATAACCTTTGGGGATATTTTAAAAGAAGTGCGGATGAAAAAAGCGCGTGCGATGCTGAAGAACAATAATACAACAGTGGAGAGCATTGCTGAATCCGTAGGGTATCAGAACGTAGAGCATTTCAACAGGGTATTTAAGAAAATGTACCATATGACACCAGTACAATTCAGAAATAGAAAATAATATAAAAAGCCTGGGAAACCAGGCTTTTTATATTGTGCAGACAATAAAAAAACAAATTGTTTATAAGGAGTAGATAATCTCACAAAAATTAGATGAAAATGTCAAATTATTTGTATTCTGGTTTGATATTTTCAATTAAATAGTGATATAATATTTTTATAGCAGAGAAAAGGAGGTTTTTTCCATGAAGATTACAGAGAGGATTGAAAGACTTCGTCAGTTGATGGAAGAGAAAGGAGTGGACGCATATGTGATTCCTACGGCTGACTATCACCAGAGTGAGTATGTTGGGGCATACTTTAAGGCAAGAGATTTTATGACCGGATTTACAGGCTCAGCGGGAACGGCTGTTTTCACAAAAGACGAGGCCGGCATATGGACAGATGGCCGGTATTTTATTCAGGCGGCATTGCAGATAAAGGATACTGGTGTTGAGCTCCGCAAAAGCGGGGAGCCGGGCGTTCCCACTATTATAGAGTACTTAAAAGATACACTTCCCAAGGGCGGTGTCATTGGATTTGACGGGCGGACAGTAGGAATAGAGGAGGGACAGGCTTATGCTGATATTGCAGCTTCAAAGGGCGGCAGTGTGGTCTATGACTGTGACCTGTTGAATGCTGTATGGGAAGACAGGCCGGCTTTGTCAGAAAAACCTGCTTTTTCGCTGGATATAAAATATGCCGGTGAGACGACCGCCGCAAAGCTGGAGCGTGTGAGGGCAGAAATGAAGAAAGCTGGAGCGAATATCCATGTTATTACGAGTCTGGATGATATCGGATGGCTGTTAAATATCAGAGGGGAGGACGTAGAATATTTCCCGCTGCTTCTTTCCTATGCCATTGTTAAGTCAGATTCAGTGGAGCTTTATGTCAACGAGAAAAAGCTCAATGATGAAATTAAAGCACAATTGAAAAAGGACCATGTTTGTATACATGAGTACAATAATATTTATGAGGATGTGAAAGCGTTTGGAAAGGATGATGTGGTTCTCATTGACCCTAAACGGGTAAATTATGCACTTTACAATAACATTCCTCAAACCACTAAAACTGTAAAGCAGGAAAACCCAGCAATTCTCATGAAGTCCGCAAAAAATGATATAGAAATTGAGAATATTAAAAAAGCTCATATTAAAGATGGTGTGGCATGTACAAAGTTTATGTTCTGGTTAAAAAAGAACATAGGCAAAATAGAGATTACAGAGATGAGTGCATCTGACAAACTGGAAGAATTCCGCAGACGGCAGAAGGGTTCCTCTGGCCGAGTTTTGGCCCAATCTGTGCTTATAAGGAGCACGCTGCAATGGCTCATTATTCATCATCACCTGAGACAAATTTAGAATTAAAGGCAGAAGGATTTTTCCTTGCGGACACAGGCGGAAATTATTATGAGGGTTCCACAGATATCACAAGGACTTTTGCACTGGGAGAATTAAGCCAGGTTGAAAAAGAACATTTTACTACGGTTGCTGCGAGTATGCTAAACCTTGCCGATGCGCGGTTTCTTTATGGCAGCACAGGGATGACTCTTGACTATGCGGCGAGGGAACCTTTCTGGAGACAGAATTTAAACTACAATCACGGCACAGGCCACGGCGTAGGTTATCTGGGAAATATCCATGAGCCGCCTATAGGCTTCCGCTGGCAGTATACGCCAAATCAGCAGAGCACTCTTGAAGCAAATATGATTATTACAGATGAGCCTGGAATCTATATTGAAGGTTCACATGGTATACGTATAGAAAATGAATTGCTGGTATGCAAAGGAACCAAAAATGAATATGGTCAGTTTATGTATTTTGAACCAGTTACCTTCGTTCCCATTGATCTGGATGCCATCAATTCAGAGCTGCTGACCGAAAAAGAGAAAACGCTTCTCAATCATTATCATGAAAAAGTTTATGAGCTTATAGCGCCTCATTTGACGGAGGAAGAGCAGGCATGGCTCAAGGACTATACAATGCCTATCTAAAACAGATTTATCCTGCAATAAGCAAAGCAAAATTGTACTGCTGATAATAATAGAAGGGAGGAGCGATATGAATGTAGCGGAAACGAACAATATCACACCCACCCTGCCTTTGGGCATTATATATTTGAAATTGCCTGAAAACAGTCTGGACGAAATTAGAAACTATGTACTGCTGGACATAAATCCTGCATTTAAAGAGATGTTGGAAATATATGAGGAGAATGTAGTAAATAAAAAAGTATCAGAAATATTTGAACAGTTAGATTTTGACAGGTTTTCCTGGATTGCATATATGGAAAACGCAGTATGCTCAGGGAAAACCCAGGAAACTGTACAGTGGATGGATAAATTCAAACAGTATTTTAGAATTACGGTTATTCCCGCAGACAACACGGCGTTCATGGTCGTTCTTCAATATACCTCTGAGGAGGCGGGAGCAGCCGCCCGAAAGGAGGAGATGGAAGCCCTTCCTGTAGACTTAGATTTACTTTTTAATAATACCCATGACGCTGTCAGTCTTGTGGAGTCCGGTGAGAATGGTTTCCAGTATGTGCTCAACAATATCGTTCATCAGAGGCTTACCGGGTTCAGCAATGTGAGAGGGCTTCCTATCTTCCGGGTTGTGGGATGGGAAGTGGCACAAAAGCTTTCCGGCTATTATGAGGAATGTATAAATACCGGAAACCCAATCAGTTATGAGCAGGCATTTAGCTTTGCGCCGGGAAACAGAATCTGGCAGACGGAGGTAACACCTGTTTTCGTGGAAGGAAGAGTGCGTTACCTTCTGTGCTCAAGCAAAGATATATCAGAGTTAAAAAGTATACGCAGAAAAAATGAGGTTCTGACAAACCGCTTTAAAGCTATGTTTGAACAGCACAGTGCGCTCAAAGTGGTGTTTGAAGCTGGAACGGGAAAAATTGTAGATGTCAACCCTGCCATATGCAGGTATTTTGGATATTCAAGGGAGGAATTGCTGGAACACAGTATCCAGGAATATAATCTTCTGCCTGTTCAGCTGCAAAATGAAAAAATGCAAAATTCGGTGGACGGGGAGATTCTGTTTTTGGCAGCCCCCTATCGACTTAAAAGCGGGGAAACCCGGCTGCTGGATGTTTATACATCGCCGGTTACAGACGGGGATGAAAGGCTTCTCTTTGCCATTTTATTTGATGTGACGGACAGGGTGAACTGCCAAAACGAACTGCTCCAGGAAAAAGAAAGGCTTCAGACAACACTTTATTCTATCGGGGATGCCGTTGTAACCACAGACAGGGATGGTATCGTAACCAGCCTCAATATTGTGGCAGAAGAATTGACAGGCTGGAACAGTACCGAGGCGGTGGGCAGGGCTTTCACTGAACTCCTTATTATGCAGAATGAAGAGACCAAAGAAAAAGTGGAGGACCCGGTGCAGAAAGTCATCAAGACAGGGCGCATCAGCGGTCTTGCAAATCACACAGAACTGGTGAACCGCTATGGAAAACGAATCCCCATCGTGGACAGTGCAGCGCCCATTAAAACGAAAGATGGACAGATGCACGGTGTGGTAATGGTATTTCATGATGTCAGCGGTGAGAAAGAACACAGCAGGCAGATTGAATATCTCAGCTATCATGACCATCTTACCGGACTTTATAACCGGCGTTACATAGAAGAACAGACCATACGCCTTGATACAGCGGACAACCTGCCCATATCTATTATTATGGGAGATGTAAATGGGCTGAAAATTATAAACGATGCGTTCGGGCATGAGGCGGGAGATGTTTTGCTGAAGCGGATTGCATTGTTATTTGAAGAGAATTGCCGCAGCAGTGATTTGATTGCACGCTGGGGCGGCGATGAATTTGTTGTGTTAATGCCTCAGACATGTTTGGATGAGGCGGAAGAAATAACCCGAAAATTGCGGACTGTTCAGATTCCAATTCATGACATCAGTCTGCCTTTAAGCTTATCACTTGGATGTGCAAGCAAGAACAAAATGGAAATCAGTCTCCGCGATACTATGAGGGAGGCGGAAGGGTACATGTACCACCAGAAGCTTCTGGACAGCAAAAGTTACCGGAACACAATTATCAGCGCCCTGCTGGCCACCCTGCATGAAAAGAGCAATGAGACGGAAGAACATTCAGAGAGAATTAAAAAATACTGCTATGCCATAGGGGAAAAGCTAAAGCTTACGGCGAAGGATATGGATATTCTTTCCCTGCTTGCCCTGCTCCATGATATCGGAAATGTCAGCATTGCCCCGGAAATTCTGAGGAAACAGGGCTCTCTCACACCGGAGGAATGGGATGAGCTGAAACGCCACCCGGAAATTGGATATCGCATTGCCCAGACAACACCGGACCTCAACGTTGTTGCAGATTTCATTCTTTCTCACCATGAGCGCTGGGATGGAAAAGGATATCCGAGGGGGTTAAAAGGGGATGAAATTCCTCTTGTCTGCCGCATCCTGGCGGTGGTGGATGCTTTTGATGCACTTACGAATGACCGTGTATACAGAAAGGCTGGCACTGCGGGAGACGCTATACTTGAACTGGAGAGGAATGCGGGAACACAATTTGACCCTCATGTTGTAGACCTTATGATTCAGCTTATTTTGAGTGAGGAACGGGAAGACAGACTGTAAAAGTTCCTCAAAGGTTCCTCCTTGCAATCAAAATCATGGTATTGTATAATCAATGATGTTAAACAGGTGAAGAAATGGAAATACACCCTAAACCATGAGAAGAGGAACTATTGTGAGTAAAAACAATATAAAGACAAATGAGAATAGCGCAAACGAACTGCTATTTAGAATTGAGGAAAAATATAAAAGTCTCAGCAAAGGGCAGAAACGTCTTGCCGACTATGTCTGCGAGAATTACGATAAGGCAGTATTTTTGACTGCGGCAAAGCTGGGAGAGATTGTGGGTGTCAGCGAATCAACGGTGGTGCGGTTTGCCACTCAGCTTGGATATAAAGGATACCCGGGGTTTCAGAAAGCTTTGGAGGAGCTGGTGCGCAACAGGCTGAATTCCATACAGAGAATGGAAGTGACTTACGGCAGAATCAGCCAGTCTGAGATTTTGAATACGGTCTTGCAGTCTGATATTGACAAAATCAAGATGACTCTTGCCGCTGTAGACCAGAAGGCTTTTGATCTTGCAATTGAGACTATTTTAAGTGCCAGAAAAATTTATGTGATTGGAATCCGAAGCTGCGCTCCTTTGGCGGCTTTTCTTGCCTTTTACCTGAACTTAGTCTGTGAAAATGTTACTGCAGTGAACACAAATAGTGCCAGTGAGATTTTTGAACAGATTATCCGTATTAATGAACAGGATGTGATTATTGGAATCAGTTTTCCAAGATATTCTATGCGTACCTTAAAAGCTCTGGAATTTGCAAGTAACCGCAAAGCAAAAGTAATCACCCTGACCGACAGTGTACATTCACCTATGAATCTGTATTCTTCCTGCAACCTCATTGCGAGGAGCGATATGGCTTCTATAGTAGATTCCCTTGTTGCGCCTCTCAGCGTAATAAATGCTCTGGTGGTTGCGCTCTGCATGAAAAAGCAGAACGAGGTTATTGCTACACTTGAGACACTGGAGAAGATTTGGGACGAATATCAGGTATACAGTGCAGATGAACTGGATCAGGTGAAAAGCACGCTGCCTGTGGAAGAAGATACGGAAGAGGCAGAACATGAGTAGAGTATTTATAATAGGCGGCGGCGCCGCGGGAATGATGGCAGGGATTTTTGCTGCCAGGAGCGGTCATGAGGTTCATATATATGAAAAGAATGAGAAATTAGGGAAAAAGCTTTTTATTACAGGAAAAGGCAGATGTAATATTACAAATGCAGGAGATATGGACACACTTTTTTCCTCAGTCACTACAAACCCGAAATTTTTATATAGTGGTTTTTACAGTTTTACCAATGAACAGGCCATAGATTTTTTTGAAGAGTTAGGTGTTAAAACAAAGATAGAGCGCGGAAACAGAGTATTTCCTGAGTCTGACCATTCTTCTGATGTGATAGGAGCCATGACGAGGGAATTGAACCGTCTCCGTGTAAAAATATATCTCCACAGTGAAGTGAAAAAAATATACACAGAAAATGGGAGATTCCAGAGTATTCTGCTGGCGGACGGGAAGAAGCTGTCTGCGGATGCCTGTATTGTTGCCACGGGAGGTGTTTCCTATCAGGCAACAGGGTCCACAGGGGACGGACACCGGTTTGCCAGGGAGGCAGGACTTTCTGTGACAGAATTATTTCCATCTCTCGTTCCTATGGAAGTGAAGGAACCTTATATTCAGGAACTTCAGGGACTTTCTCTTCGCAATGTAAATGCTGCCATTTATGATGGGAGCAAAAAGATTTACGAAGAATTTGGCGAGATGCTGTTTACACACTACGGGGTGAGCGGCCCAATTATTATCAGCGCAAGCAGTTTTATCGGTCCTGTGTTAAATAAGAAGCCGCTCAGACTGACGATTGATTTGAAACCCGCTTTATCAGCGGACCAGCTGGACCAGAGGGTTCTGAGGGATTTTGAAGAGAACCGGAATAAGCAGTTTAAAAATTCAGTTGACAAGCTCTTCCCTGCGAAGTTAAAACCTGTTATGCTTGAATTGAGCGGCATAAATCCTGACAAGAAGGTCAATGAAATCAGCAGGGAAGAGAGACAGCGTTTTGTGGCTCTTATAAAGAATTTGGAAATGACACTGACTGGACTGAGAAGCTTTAAAGAAGCGATTATCACCAAGGGCGGGGTTGATGTGAAGCAGATTGACCCGGGAACCATGGAATCAAAAGCGGTCCGGGGATTGTATTTCATTGGAGAGGTATTAGATCTGGATGCTCTGACCGGAGGCTTTAATCTGCAGATTGCATGGTCAACAGCATATCTTGCAGGCATCGGGGTACACTAAACAAGGAGAAAATTTATGGGATATAATGTTGCCATTGACGGCCCGGCAGGGGCGGGAAAAAGCACAATAGCTAAATTAGTAGCAAAGAAAAAGGGATATATTTATGTGGATACAGGCGCGCTCTACCGCGCTCTGGCGGTTCATTTTTTAGATGCGGGTATTGTGCCCGGGGAGACAGAAAAAATCATAGAAGCTTGTGAAAGCGTTGAAGTGAGCATAAAATATGAAAATGGAGTTCAGCAGGTGTACCTGGGTGGTGTGAATGTAACTGACCGGCTCAGGGAGGAGGCCGCAGGCAACATGGCTTCCTTTAGCTCCGCTGTTCCCAAAGTGAGAGAAAAGCTTTTAGAGCTTCAGAGAGAAATAGCCCAAGAAGAAGATGTAGTGATGGACGGCAGGGATATCGGAACAATGATTCTTCCCCATGCAGATGTCAAAATATATCTCACGGCCAGCACACAGACAAGAGCAAAGAGACGTTATGATGAACTTGTGGAAAATGGCGTTTCCTGTGACTACAGCCAGATTGAGAAAGACATTGAAGAGCGGGATGCCAGAGATATGAACAGAGAAACGGCTCCTCTGAAAAAGGCGGAGGATGCAATACTTATCGACAGTTCTCACATGACAATTGATGAAGTGGTGTGTGAGATTATAAAATACTGTAAGTAGATAGAAAAAGAGGTTGAAAAGAATGGAAATAAAGCGGGCGAAAACAGCGGGGTTCTGTTTTGGTGTAAAGCGTGCCGTGGATACGGTTTACCAGGAGCTTGAGAAAGAGAAGGGCAGTAGTGCCCAGATATACACATATGGCCCAATCATCCACAATGAGGAAGTCATTAAGGATATGGAGAAAAAAGGGGTTAAGGTTTTAAGAAACCCGGAGGATTTGGAGCAGATTACAGAGGGGATTGTCATTATCCGTTCCCACGGTGTTCCGGAGTCTATATGTATAGAACTGAAAGAAAAAGGGCTGGCAGTGATTGATGCAACCTGTCCTTTCGTCAAAAAAATACACAATATTGTAAAGAGAGAAAGCAAGAACGGAAAGCAGATTGTTATTATAGGAAACCCGGAACATCCGGAAGTAGAAGGAATCAAGGGATGGGCAGGGGAAAGTGTAGCAGTCATACAGGACACACAGGACGCTGAAAATTTTACGCCTGATTCCGGCAGGGCTGTGTGTATTGTTGCTCAGACGACATTTAATTACAACAAATTTCAAGATTTAGTTGAAATTATTTCAAAAAAGGGTTATGATGTAAGTGTTTTAAATACAATCTGCAATGCAACAAAAGAGCGCCAGACTGAGGCGCACAGTATTGCGGAAGAGGTGGATGCTATGATAGTGATTGGCGACAAGCATAGTTCCAACACCCAGAAGTTATTTGAAATATGCCAAAAAGCATGTAAAGATACGTACTACATACAGACACTTGACGATTTGGATTTGAATCAATTAGGGTCAGTGGAAACAGTAGGTATTACAGCGGGGGCATCCACGCCCAACAATATAATTGAGGAGGTTCAAAATAATGTCAGAATTATCTTTTGAACAAATGTTAGACGCGTCATTCAAAACAATTCACAACGGAGAGGTAGTTGACGGTACAGTTATCGATGTGAAGCCAGATGAAATTATCCTGAATATCGGATACAAGGCAGACGGAATTATCACAAAGAGCGAGTACTCAAACGACCAGTCAGTAGATTTGACAACTGTTGTCTCAGTTGGCGATCCAATGACAGTTAAAGTTTTGAAGGTAAATGACGGTGAGGGCCAGGTATTGCTGACTTACAAGAGACTCGCTGCAGAGAAGGGCAACGAGAGAT
This sequence comes from Muricomes sp., assembly GCA_049840515.1. Taxonomy (GTDB): domain Bacteria; phylum Bacillota; class Clostridia; order Lachnospirales; family Lachnospiraceae; genus Muricomes. Next base: position 20,894 of record JASGKW010000016.1, read on the forward strand.
TGAGAGAAGCTTTTGAGAACAAAGAAGTCCTGAAAGCTACAGTTACTCAGATTCTTGGAGGCGGTTTGTGTGCTACAGTTGAAGAAGCACGCGTATTTATTCCTGCAAGTCTTGTGTCTGATTCTTATGAGAAAGATTTGAGTAAGTATGAAGGACAGGAGATTGAATTTGTTATCAGTGAATTTAATCCAAGAAGAAACCGTGTAATCGGTGATAGAAGACAACTTCTTGTGGCGGAGAGAGCGGAGAAACAAAAAGAGCTGTTCGCAAAGCTGCAGGTTGGTGATACAATTGAAGGAACTGTTAAGAATGTAACAGATTTCGGTGCGTTTATTGATCTTGGCGGAGTAGACGGACTGCTGCATATTTCCGAGATGTCCTGGGGAAGAGTAGAGAATCCGAAGAAAGTATTCCAGGTAGGCGAGACTTTAAAAGTACTTGTTAAAGATATCAATGATACAAAGGTTGCACTCAGCCTGAAGTTCCCGGAGATGAATCCATGGGCACACGCTTCAGAGGATTTCGCCGTAGGTACAGTGATTACTGGCAAAGTGGCACGTATGACAGACTTCGGCGCATTCGTTGAACTTGCACCGGGAGTTGATGCATTGCTTCATGTATCTCAGATTTCAAGAGCACATGTTGAGAAGCCATCCGATGTTCTCTCTGTAGGACAGGAGATTACAGCTAAAATCGTAGATTTGAATGAAGCTGATAAAAAAATCAGCCTGAGCATGAAAGCTTTGGAGCCGGATGATGCACAGGACGCAGATTACGTAGAAGAATAAAAACAGTGTAAAAATAGAGACTGAAAAGTCTCTATTTTTTTTGCTCTTCACATAAAGGAATTGCTAAGAAAATGATGAAATTGTATCAATTTGCGTGCAATAAATTATCTGTATTTGCTGGCTTTTATGAATAATTTTTAGTACAATATAAAGTATAGGAAAAAGAAAGGGAGGTAGCAGAGAATGGGATTTTTCACTTTTAAAGGCGGAATCCATCCAAATGACGGCAAAAGTTTATCAAAAGACCAGGCAATTACAGAGTTGTTACCCAAAGGTGATATGCTGTATCCGCTGTCACAGCATATAGGAGCCCCCGCAAATCCGGTTGTTCAAAAGGGCGACCATGTTCTGAAAGGACAGAAGATTGCGGAGGCAGGGGGCTTTGTGTCAGCGCCGGTCTATTCTTCTGTTTCAGGGACTGTCAAAGGGGTAGAATCACACCTGAGTCCAACGGGTAGTAAAGTCACCTGCATCATAATTGAAAATGACGGAAACTACGAAGAAATCCAGTATGCTCCGATAAAATCACTGGAAGAGCTGACAAGAGAAGAAGTACTTACCCGGATCGCTGAGGCCGGAATTGTAGGCATGGGGGGTCCGGCTTTCCGACAAGGGTGAAGCTTACTCCAAAAGAGCCTGAGAAAATTGATTATATCATAGCGAACTGCGCGGAATGTGAGCCTTATATTACGGCAGATTATCGAAGGATGCTGGAGTATACAGAAGAGCTTGTTAGCGGTATGAGGGTGGTTCTCTCCCTTTTCCAGGAAGCCCGGGGAATTTTTGCGGTGGAAGATAATAAAAAAGATTGTATAGAAAAGATAAAAGAAGCAATCAAAGATGAGCCCCGCATGGAAGTAAAGATTCTTCAGGCAAAATACCCGCAGGGAGCTGAACGCCAACTCATTTATGCTGCTGCAAAACGTGCCATTCATTCTGGAATGCTTCCCGCCGATGCCGGATGTATTGTAGATAATGTGGAGACTCTGGTAGGTATTCATTATGCGGTGATGGAGGGAAGGCCACTGATAGAGCGTGTAGTTACAGTCAGCGGGGACGCGGTGCAAAGCCCAGGAAATTTTAAAGTTCTGTTAGGAACAAACCAGCAGGAACTTGTGGAGGCTGCCGGAGGATTCAAAACACAGCCTGAAAAAGTAATATCAGGCGGACCTATGATGGGATTTGCCATGATAACATTGGACACTCCTGTTACCAAGACATCTTCTTCCATTCTGGCATTTTCCAGGGATGAAGTTGCAAGGCAGCAACCAACACAGTGTATCAACTGCGGGCGCTGTGTGGAGGTCTGTCCTTGCCGTCTCATTCCTTCCCGTCTGGCAGATTATGGGGAGAGGCATGATGAGGAGACATTTGCGGCACAAAATGGTCTGGAGTGTGTCGAGTGCGGTTCCTGCAGCTATGTCTGTCCTGCAAAGCGGCCGCTGAAACAATCTATAGGGGCGATGCGCAAGATAGCTCTGTCAAATAGAAAGAAAAACTAACGGAGGGGTGAATTAAAAGTGAACGAGAATTATAACATATCAGCTTCACCGCATATACGTGACAGGATAACCAGCAGTAATATTATGCTGATGGTTACCATAGCATTATTACCGGCTACTGTCTTCGGTATTTACAATTTCAGGCATGAGAACGCATGGCTTCTTGTGGCAGTGACAACAGCCACCGCAGTGTTAGCCGAGTACATATATGAGAAACTGATGCATAAGCCGATTACGATTAAAGATTTCAGTGCAGTTGTCACAGGTCTTCTTCTCGCATTGAATCTTCCGCCCACCCTTCCGCTGTGGATGGGGGCTCTGGGCTCTGTATTTGCAATTGTTGTGGTAAAACAGCTGTTTGGAGGGCTGGGACAGAATTTCATGAACCCGGCTCTGGCTGCGAGATGTTTTCTTATGATTTCTTTTACAGGACAGATGACCTACTTTGTGTATGATGGCATAACAGGAGCGACACCTCTCGCCCAGATGAAAGCAGGCCAGGCTGTAAATACTTTTGAAATGCTTCTCGGAAATGTGCGGGGCACCATAGGGGAGACCTCTGTTCTTGCAATTATGGCAGGTGCCATGTTTCTTCTTCTGGTGGGAGTTATTGACCTGAGAATTCCGGGTACATATATTGTTACTTTCGTTATTTTTATTGTTATTTTCGGAGGCAGAGGATTTGACTCAGCTTATATTACTGCACATCTCTGCGGAGGCGGCCTGATGCTTGGAGCCTGGTTCATGGCGACAGATTATGTAACTTCGCCCATCACTCCGAGAGGGCAGATTGTGTACGGAGTCTGTCTTGGACTGCTGACCGGACTGTTCCGGCTGTTCGGCGGTTCTGCGGAGGGCGTATCCTATGCAATTATTATCAGTAACCTTTTAGTACCACTGATTGAAAAGGTTACTCTTCCAAAACCATTTGGTAAAGGAGGAGAAAAATAATGAATAAGATTGTAAAGAATACAATAATACTCGCAGTTATTACCCTGGTTGCAGGTGTTCTTCTGGGATTGGTTTATGAGGTGACGAAAGCCCCTATCGCTGCGGCACAGGAGCGGGCGAAACAGGCGGCATACAAGCTTGTGCTCCCGGAAGCGGCTTCTTTTGAAGAATATTCTGGTTTTGATGAGAGTGAGGCGGCCGATGTTTTAAGAAATGCAGGCTATCTGGACAGTGATGTTGCCGGTGCAGTTGTAGGTTTGGACAAATCCGGTGAAGAGATAGGGTGTGTGGTCACTGTTGTTTCCCATGAGGGGTACAGCGGAGATATCACTCTGTCTGTGGGGATTTTGGCAGACGGGACTGTGAAAGGTGTGGAAATGCTTTCTATCAGTGAGACAGCGGGACTTGGAATGAAAGCGGCGGAGCCTGCGTTCAAAGACCAGTTTAAGGATAAACAGGTGGAGAAATTTTCATACACTAAAAATAAAGAAAAGGGCGATGACAAGATAGATGCACTCAGCGGAGCTACAATCACAACAAATGCGGTGACAAATGCAGTAAATTCTGCCATAGCTTATTTTCAGAATATGACAGGAGGTAGTGCAAATGAATAAGTATACAGAAAGATTGTATAATGGACTTGTAAAAGAAAATCCTACCTTTGTACTTATGCTCGGAATGTGCCCTACACTTGCGGTTACGACTTCTGCAATCAACGGCATCGGAATGGGGCTTTCCACTACAGTGGTACTTGTATTGTCCAACCTCTTGATTTCCATGCTTCGGAAAATCATACCGGACTCTGTGAGAATGCCGGCATTTATTGTTGTTGTGGCATCTTTTGTTACTATAGTACAGTTTTTGATGGAAGGGTTCGTCCCAAGTTTGTATAATTCTCTTGGAATTTATATTCCTCTTATTGTTGTGAACTGCATTATTCTCGGAAGAGCCGAGAGCTATGCCTCCAAAAATCCTGTTGTGCCATCCATATTTGATGGTATTGGGATGGGACTTGGATTTACGGTAGGACTGATGTCAATCGGTATTGTGAGGGAAATCCTGGGAGCCGGAAAGGCATTTAATATACAGATACTGCCCAGTTCCTATGAACCTGTGACAATCTTCATTCTTGCACCTGGCGCATTTTTCGTTCTGGCAGTATTAACTGCGCTTCAGAACAAGGTCAGGAACAGAGCTATAAGGCGAGGGGAACCAGTGCCCGCAGCGGCAGGCTGCGGCTCAGGCTGTGAGACCTGTGGTGTCCAGGGCGGCTGCGGAGGCGCAATCTCACCTGAGGAACCCGCTGAAAAAGAGAAGGAATAGGAGGAAGAGGAAATGAAAGAGTTATTATTACTTGCAGTTGGAGCTGCACTTGTAAACAACGTTGTTCTTAGTCAGTTCCTTGGAATCTGTCCGTTCCTGGGTGTTTCAAAAAATGTGAAGACTGCGGCGGGCATGGGCGGCGCTGTAATTTTTGTTATCACCATTGCATCTCTCGCCACAAGTGCGATTTACAAATTTATCCTTGTGCCAGTCAAGTTTGAATATTTGCAGACTATCGTATTTATTCTTGTTATCGCGGCTCTGGTGCAGTTTGTAGAAATGTTCTTAAAGAAAGCGATGCCGCCTCTTTATAACGCGCTCGGTGTTTATCTGCCTCTGATTACCACAAACTGTGCGGTACTCGGTGTCGCACTGACTAATGTACAGAAATCATATAATATTTTAGAAGGCGTTGTAAACGGATTTGCGACATCAAGCGGATTTCTGGTTGCCATTGTGCTGATGGCGGGCATTCGGGAAAAAATTGAGCACAATGATATTACAGAATCATTCCAGGGAACTCCTATTGTTCTTGTTACAGCAGGGCTGATGGCAATTGCATTTTTCGGGTTCGCAGGATTAATTTAGGAGGGAAAAGACATGATATCAGGAATTTTAATCGCTGCTGCAATTGTCGGCGGCACTGGATTACTCATCGGTGTTTTCCTCGGAGTATCGGACAAAAAGTTTGCCATAGAAGTGGACGAGAGGGAGGCGGCTGTGCTGGACGCGCTCCCCGGAAATAACTGTGGCGCCTGCGGATATCCCGGATGTTCTGGTCTTGCCGCCGCTATTGCGGGGGGCACAGCCGATGTAGGTGCATGTCCTGTGGGCGGTGCGCCTGTAGCCGAAAAAATCGGGGAAATCATGGGGGTGGCTGCGGGAGAACAGCTCCGCGAGACTGCGTTTGTGAAATGTGCCGGAACCTGTGAGAAAGCAAAGAATGAGTATCAGTATTTTGGAATTGAAGACTGTATCACAGCAAATTTAATGCAGGATGGCGGTCCTAAGGGATGCAGCTATGGCTGTCTTGGCTTTGGCACATGTGTGAAAGTCTGTCCCTTTGATGCGATACATATTATGGATGGCATTGCATTGGTAGACAAGGAAAAATGTAAGGCATGTAAAAAATGTGTGGCGGTATGTCCAAAGAATCTGATAGAAATGATTCCTTATGAACAAAAACATTTTGTGCAGTGTAACTCACATGACAATGGAAAAACAGTGAGGGCTACCTGTGAAGCTGGCTGTATCGGATGCCGTATCTGCGAGAGGAACTGTGAAGTAAAAGCGGTAGTAGTCACAGATAATCTATCGTACATAGATGTCAATAAATGTACAAATTGCGGTATCTGTGCTGAAAAATGCCCAAGGAAAATTATTACTCCGGGACAAATTGCAGTTTCCTGAAGATAAAGAAAAAAGAATATGCAAAGAAGTTACAGTTTGGTCCTCAATCTGGCCGGGCTGTAACTTCTTTTTCTGTAAGGCAATTACAATCGAACACGTGATTGCATTCTAAAAGTCAATATGCTATGATAATGGCTGGAGGCTAATATGAGGAAAAATGATTTTTTATTAATTGGGATTATATTGATTCTTGCACTTGCTGTATCCGGATACCATTTCCTGAAAAAGGACAGTGGAGCTGGCAAGGTTGTCGTCACTGTGGATGGCGATTTATATGGAGAATATGATTTATCCAAAGACCAGACTATAGATATCGAAGGGATGAACACACTTCAAATTGAGGATAATGAGGCGCGTATGGCAAGCGCAACCTGTCCTGACAAGCTATGTGTACACCAGCGGGCGATTTCCAGAGCTGGGGAGAGCATTATCTGTCTTCCGAATAAAGTTGTGGTAACCATTGAAGGCGGAGAAAAACAGGAAGTGGATGCCATATCAAATTGACGAATTTGAGTTTGACAAATAAGAAAAGTAAGAGGATAACTTTATGAAAACCAAAGTGGCTTATTTTGGAGTGTTTACGGCCCTTGCATTAATTTTCAGCTATGTGGAGATGCTGATTCCCATTCAGTTTGGTATTCCTGGGATTAAGCTTGGACTTGCCAACCTGCTGATTGTCATTATTTTGTACAAAGCCGGACCGAAGGAAGCTTTTCTTCTCTCTGTTGTGCGGATTGTACTGGCAGGCTTTATGTTCAGCAATTTATTCAGTATACTTTACAGTCTCGCAGGGGGAATGTTAAGTTTAATTGTGATGTGTCTCTGCAAGCGGAGAGAAGGCTTCAGCATAATCGGAGTGAGTATTGCGGGGGGCGTATTCCATAATATAGGACAGCTTCTTATGGCTATGGCTGTTGTACAGACATTTAATATAGGTTACTATTTCCCGGTTCTTTTGGTGGCGGGAGTGATAACCGGCATGATAATAGGTGTCATCTCCACCGAAGTACTGAAAAGGCTGAAAAATTTAACACTAATCTGATTTATCCTGGAAGAAAAGAGGAAATTTATGATTTCATATATTCGAGGTGAACTTGCCGCAGTGGAAACGGAAAAAGTAATTGTAGATGTGGGAGGAGTGGGATATGGAATCTATATGCCGGCCCAGGCCATGAGTCTTCTGCCATCCCCCGGAAATGAAGTGAAAATTCATACATATTTGAATGTGCGGGAAGATGCCATGCAATTATTTGGGTTTCTCACAAGAGATGACTTAGAGGTATTCCGCCTTGTTATCGGGGTCAGCGGAATTGGCCCCAAGGGAGGATTAAGTATTCTTTCCCAGCTTTCACCGGATTCTCTTCGCTTTGCAGTTATGTCAGGGGATGTTAAGGCAATTTCTGCCGCACCGGGCATCGGCAAGAAGACCGCGGAGAAGCTCATTATCGAGCTGAAAGATAAGCTCAGCATAGAGGATGTGCTGAATAACGCCATACAGGAATCAGAAGCCGATTTTACCCCTGGAAACTCCAATGGAATTCAGGCTGAGGCGGCACAGGCCCTTGTGGCGCTGGGGTATGGAAATGCAGAAAGTCTCCGGGTAGTAAAGGCGGTCAATCTGGAGAATCCGACGGTAGAAGAACTGTTAAAAGAAGCTTTGAAAAAAATGTTTTGATATAGAGGAAGAGTATGGGAAAAAGAATCATAACAACAGAAAGTTTGGATGAAGATATCAAGATTGAGGGCAGTCTGCGCCCGCAGTTTCTGGATGAATATATTGGACAGGAGAAGGCAAAAGGAACCTTGAATATTTATATCAAGGCTGCCAAGGAAAGAAATGAAGCCCTGGACCATGTGCTGTTTTACGGCCCTCCGGGCCTTGGAAAGACCACTCTGGCGGGAATTATAGCAAATGAGATGGGTGTGAATATTAAGATTACTTCCGGTCCGGCCATCGAGAAGCCAGGGGAGATTGCGGCAATTCTGAACAATCTTCAGGAGAACGACATACTCTTTGTGGACGAGATACACAGACTCAACAGGCAGGTGGAAGAGGTACTGTATCCGGCAATGGAGGATTATGCCATTGATATTATGATTGGGAAGGGCGCCACAGCCCGCTCCATCCGCCTGGATTTGCCCCGGTTCACTCTGGTGGGGGCTACGACCAGAGCCGGAATGCTCACAGCTCCCCTGCGCGACAGATTTGGGGTAGTGAATCATCTGGAGTTTTACACAGAAGAGGAATTAAAAACTATTATTCTGAGGTCGGCGAAGGTGCTGGAGGTAGAAATTGATGAGAAGGGGGCCGTGGAGCTGGCAAAGCGTTCAAGAGGGACCCCCCGTCTTGCAAATCGCCTGCTAAAGAGAGTCCGGGATTTTGCACAGGTAAAATATGACGGTGTCATCACGGAGGACGTCGCTCATTATGCACTGGATATGCTGGACGTGGATAAGTATGGCCTGGATCATATTGACCGTAACATTCTACAGACTATGATAGAAAAATTCCAGGGAGGGCCTGTGGGTCTGGACACATTGGCGGCAACTATCTCAGAAGATTCAGGTACTCTGGAAGATGTATATGAGCCGTATCTGTTAAAAACAGGGTTTATCCAGAGAACACCCAGAGGAAGAGTGGCTACAGAGCTGGCTTACCATCATCTGGGATTACCTTATGATTAAAACAAGATGTTTTATCAGTCACAGTTCAGGCCTGACGGCTCGGATTGGCTGAACTGTTTCTAAATTAAACTGTAAAAAAGTGGTTGGTTTTTGTTTTCATATAGTTTATAATAACAGGTAAGAAACGCGAGGAGGATGCTATGAGTTCAGCAAAACATTTCACAGAAGTCTTAATTGGAGGGAAAGTCTACACACTGAGTGGATTTGAAGGTGAAGAGTATCTCCAGAAAGTTTCTTCCTATCTGAACCATAAGATTACAGAATGTGCCAATAGTGAGGGGTATAGAAAGCAAAGTGCTGATACCCGTAATGTGCTCCTTGCCCTGAATATCGCAGATGACTACTTTAAAGCGAAGAAGCAGGGTGATTCCCTGGAGAATGATATCGAACTGAAAGACAAAGAGATGTACGATTTAAAGCACGAATTGATTTCCGTTCAGATAAAACTGGAAAATGCGGAAAAAGAACTGGCAAAGATGAAGGAAGAGAATAACGATTTACAGATGCAGATTGTAAAATTAGAAACGGAAATGAAAAACCGTAGAAAGTAAAGACAGGATGTTGCAAAATGCAAATGCAACATCCTCCTTTCATTTAAAATAGCATTAGAAGTCCAACAGATATAAGCAATAAGCAGGAGGAACAGATTTGACGGACAGGACAAAGGTTGAGATACTTGCACCCGCAGGCTCTTACTTAAGTTTTCGGGCGGCGATTGCAGCAGGTGCGGATGCGGTGTACGCAGGAGGTCCCCGGTTCGGGGCGAGAGCTTTCGCGGACAACTTTACAGAGGAAGAATTGCTGGAGGCTATTGACTATGCACATCTCCACGGGCGCAGGCTTTATCTGACGGTAAATACACTTTTAAAAGATAAGGAGCTGGATGAGCTTCATGATTATATTGAACCTTTTTACCGCCGCGGGCTGGACGCAGTGATTGTCCAGGATATTGGAGTTTTTTCCTATGTGAGAGAATATTTTCCGGACATGGATATCCATGTGAGTACTCAGATGACAGTGACAAATACAGAGGGAGCTCTGTTTTTGCAGGAGCAGGGGGCGAAAAGAATTGTTCCGTCAAGGGAGTTATCTTTGCAGGAGATACGTCATATATCAGATTATACGGATTTGGAGATAGAGTGCTTTGTACACGGTGCGCTCTGCTATAGTTATTCAGGCCAATGCCTTTTGAGCAGTCTCATTGGCGGCAGAAGCGGGAACAGAGGACAGTGTGCACAGCCCTGCAGGCTGCCATATACTGTAAATGGAAAAAAAGAGTACGTTCTGAGTTTGAAAGATATTTGTACTCTGGAATTAATCCCGGATATGGTGGAGGCGGGAATCTGCTCCTTCAAAATAGAGGGACGCATGAAAAAGCCGGAATATGTGGCACTTGTCACGTCCATGTACCGCAAATACACAGACCTTTATCTCAGGAAAGGAAGAAAAGAATTTAAGGTATTGCCTGAAGATAAAGAGATGCTGCTGGATATTTATAACCGGGGCGGATTCAGTGAAGGGTATTATAAACAGCACAACAGCAGGGATATGCTTTCCCTCAATCGTTCCAACCATGCCGGAGTGCCTGTGCTGAAAGTTCTTTCACAGAAAGGCCGTGAGATAAAGGGGGAGGCACTTACAGATATTCACAGAGGAGATATTTTGGAGATTTCCTGGAATCAGGAAAATGCTTCTGAGAAGAACAACTATACATTTGGAAATGAAGTTCCAAAGGGCGATATAACACAGATTCTTGCTCCAAAGGGAGTAGTCTGTCCGAAAGGTACGGTACTGTACCGCATCCGCAGACAGGAGCTTCTGGAGAGAATGCAGGGCTTATATGAAACTGGAATTGTGCAGGAGGCCATATGGGGAAGTTTTTGGGCTGCCCCCGGAGAACCGGCTGTTCTTACCGCAGGTTATGAAGATATTTCTGTGACAGTTCAGACGGAAGAAAAAACAGAAGAGGCGAAAAGCCAGCCGATGGAAGAGAGCAGAATCAGAAAACAGCTTATGAAGACCGGGAACACAGAATTTGTGTTTGAGACACTGGATATTTCAGTTGAGGGAGCAATTTTTCTGCCTATGCAGAGAATAAATGAACTGAGACGGAAAGCTCTGGAGCAGCTTGTTCTTGAAATCTGTCAGAAATATCACAGAGATGGTGATATACTGCCTCAAAACACGTTCAAGATTTCTGCAATGGAAAGTAGTTCAAAACTATCTGGAAAAAAGCCTTATTTGTCTGTTTTGGCAGAGACAGAAGTACAGGTCAGAGCGGCAGTCAAGTGTCCTGATGTAAGGAGAATTTATCTGGAAACTTTTCTTTATGAAAATAGTTCAAGAGAGTCCATGTGTAAGGAATTGTGTGCGGAGGCTGCCCAAAATGGAAAAGAAATTTTTCTTGCCATGCCCCATATCTTCCGCAGAGAAGCAATTGCTTTCTTTGAAAAAAGATATCCCTCCTTCCTGGAAATGGGATTTGACGGATTTCTGATTCGCAATTATGAAAGTTTTCATTTTTTAATGAGGCAGGGATTTGACAAAAAGATTATATTGGACCATAATCTATATGTATTTAATCCCTCAGCAAAGGAATTCTGGAACAGACAGGGAGTGGATTCTTTTACCGCACCTGTTGAATTGAACAGAACAGAATTGGAAAGACTTGGAATATCACAGTCGGAGCTGATTGTTTATGGAAATCTGCCCGTAATGCTGTCGGCCCAGTGTATTATAAATACGACAGAGGGATGCACCGGAAAGCCGGGCGTCCTGAAAATAAGAGATAGATATCAAAAGGAATTTCCGGTGAGAAACTGCTGTGCATTTTGTTACAATATAATATACAACACAGCTCCTTTATTTCTGCTGGATGAGAGAGAAGAAATTCTCAATCTGGCTCCGGCAGGACTTAGAATTCAGTTTACACAGGAGAATGAGGCTCAGGTGGAATCTATTCTCAGCACATACAGAACTGTTTATGCTGAGGGAAGACAGGGCGAAATACCAGATATGGAATTTACCAGAGGTCACTTTAAACGGGGAATAATTTAGAGATAGGTGGAAAAGTGGTTAATATATTAGTCGAATTATCAAAGTATATCATAATTATACTGATGTCAGTTTATACATTTTCATGTTTTTCCGTATTTGCGCAGGCATATGAGGAAGATAAGAAATGGATATTGCTGCGTCAAAACATACTGATGTTTTTAATGCAGTTTACAGCATATTTTGTGATGTATCTGCAGATAAAAGAGAAAAAGCTTTTGTTCTTCTACGGGGCGCAGCTTTTACTTTTGATTGCGGTACTTGTGTTCTACCGGATTCTTTATCCAAAAGTATCCCGGCTGGTTCTCAATAATATGTGCATGCTGCTTAGTATTGGGTTTATCATGATTACAAGGCTGACCTACTCGAAGGCTGTGAAGCAGTTCATATTTGCCACGATAGGAATAGTCGTAGGGCTGTTTGTCCCGGTGATTATAAGAAAGCTTAGGGCGCTGAAGGACTGGACGTATATTTACGCGGGGACGGGCATTTTGGCGCTGACCGCAGTTGCCGTTCTGGGGCGATTTTCGGATGGCGCAAAGCTGGGCTTCACCATAGCCGGATTTGGAATCCAGCCTTCGGAATTTGTGAAAATATTATTTGTATTTTACGTCGCGGCCAGTTTGAATAAGTCCACGGAATTTAAAAATGTAGTGATAACCACAGCAGTGGCGGGGCTGCATGTATTAATCCTTGTTCTCTCCACGGATTTGGGGGCGGCACTGATTATGTTTGTGGTATACCTGATAATGCTTTATGTGGCAACGAGACAGCCGCTGTATGCCCTGGCTGGAATCATAGCGGGCAGCGGGGCTGCGGTTGTGGGGTACCGTCTGTTTTATCATATCCAGGTGAGAGTTTCTGCCTGGAAGGACCCCTTTGCTTCCTACAGTGAGGGCGGTTATCAGCTTGCCCAGTCACTCTTTGCAATCGGGACTGGAAGCTGGTTTGGAATGGGCCTGTTTCAGGGGCTTCCTGACAGTATCCCCGTGGCGGCGGAGGATTTCATATTTTCTGCAATCTCTGAGGAGCTGGGTCTGATTTTTGCACTGTGTCTGATTCTGGTATGTGTGAGCTGCTATGTGATGTTTTTGAATATTGCTATGGAAATCCACAACCAGTTCTATAAATTGATTGCTCTTGGCCTTGGAACCTGTTATATTTTCCAGGTATTTCTGACAATTGGCGGCGTCACCAAGTTTATTCCGTCCACCGGAGTTACACTGCCCCTGGTCAGCTATGGCGGAAGTTCTATGCTCAGCTCCATGATTATGTTTGGAATTATACAGGGACTGTATATTTTAAGGGAAGACGAGGAAGAAATTATTGAGAAGAGAAGAGAAAGAGAAGTTCGAAGAAGTGAATCGTCAGAAAAGAAACCACGGAAAAAACAGCAGCGGAAAAAACCCGCGTTTGAAGAAGTCCCGAAACAAAGAGTTCGCTAGAGTAACCTACTTTTTTGTCGCTCTGTTTCTGGCTTTGATGTCTTATATCGTATATTTTAATATTGTGCGCGCGAAAACCATTGTAAACAGTCCTTATAATGAAAGGCAGGATGCTTTTGCGGACAGAATTATACGCGGAAGTATTGTGGACAGAAATGGAAATGTTCTCGCCGAGACAAATGTCGGGGAGGATGGGAGCGAAGTCCGAAGTTACCCTTATGGGGCGGCATTTGCCCATGTTATCGGATATAGTTATCCTTCAGCGGGGAAGAGCGGTCTGGAGTCCGTGGAGAATTTTGAACTTCTTAACTCCAATGCCTTTTTTGTACAGAAAATCATGAATGGATTTAAAGATGAAAAAAATATGGGGGATACAGTTGTCACAACTCTGGACGCAGATTTACAGCAGGCCGCCTACGATGCTCTTGGAGCAAACAAAGGGGCTGTTGTGGTGATGGAGGCAAGCACAGGTAAAATTCTGACCATGGTTTCCGGACCATCCTATGATCCAAACAGTGTGGAGAGCAACTTGGATGCTTTGAATGCGGATGACACGGAAAGTCCTCTGTTGAATCGTGCCACTCAGGGATTGTATGCACCTGGCTCCACATTTAAAGTTGTAACAGCGCTGGAGTATATGCGGGAACACGCAGATTATGCCAATTACAGCTATGAGTGCACAGGCTCGATAACAGCGGACGGCTCCACAATCAACTGTTTTGATAATATAGCCCATGGGGTGGAGGATTTGAGAAGTTCCATGGCAAATTCATGTAACTCCTCTTTTGCAAATATTGGGCTTTCCTTAAATAAAACTGCATTCCGAAGTACAGCGGAGGAGCTGCTGTTTAATAAAAGACTTCCCTCCGTGCTGGATTCATCCAAAAGCTCTTTCAAGATTACGGAGAATTCGAGCAGCTTCGATATGATGACTACAGCAATGGGGCAGGGCGAGACTATGGTCAGCCCGTACCATATGGCACTGATTACAGCGGCCATTGCCAACGGCGGGACGCTGATGGAGCCATATCTTGTTGAAAAAGTGACAAATTATACAGGAGCGGAAATACGCAAAAATGTGCCGAAAAGTTATAAGAAGCTGATGACACTGGAAGAAGCTGCACAGCTGAAAGATTATATGAAAGCTGTCGTAGATGAGGGAACCGCATCAATGATGAGCGGAGGTCCTTATACTGTCGCAGGAAAAACCGGTACAGCGGAATACAGTATGGAAGACGGCGAGAAGACCCACTCCTGGTTCATGGGCTTTACCAACGTGGACAATCCTGAGCTTGTCATCAGTGTAATCATAGAAGGCTATGATGGCAATGCCGGCGCAAAGGCCGTGCCTATAGCAAAACAGATATTGGACTCTTACTATATAAAGTAACAATTTTGTTATGTGCAGCGGTCAGATTGAGTTGTATTGCTGAATTGTTATTCGTGAAGCTGGGTGGTGAAGATGATGCAGATGATTTTTTACTGTGATTTGTATATAAGTGAAAATCTGGAAAGCAAAAAAGAAAAGATTTTAAAGAAATTGGAAACAAATTCTCTGCAGCCATTTGTCTATGTCATCACTCTGGCTCAGGGAAAACAAAATCATCTGGAATTTTATTCCTCGCTGCTTCTGAAACAGCATATTTATGAAGAGACTCCGCTGTTTGTCGTGGGAATTGCCAAAGGCTATGATGATGCGTTATATTTGATAGAACATATTGTAAATGATATTTATAAAAAAACGGAAGATACAGATATACGCAGCTATATCATGAACCGCCAACAAGAATATGAGGAAGGCAGAGTGTGAGAACAGATGCTACATATAATCCTGTTAATCCTGAAAATCATAGGGTGGATATTGCTCGCAATACTAGGAATTATTGTATTGCTTGTTTGTGTCGTTCTTTTTGTGCCCCTTCGCTATAAAGGGGAGGCAGCCTGTGGAGGCTCTCTTGACTCACTGCGGGGAGAGCGAGGTTTTCCTGGCTTTCACATCTGGTCCGCGGGTATGTTGTCTATGACAAGGGAAAGCTGGACTGGAAAATTTGGATTGTATGGGAAAAAATGGGGCTCAGATGTAGAAGAACCGCCGCCCCGGAAAAAAGCAAAAGAAATAGAAGAGAAAAAAGAAATTTCTGCTCAGGAAGATGTCAGGGCACTCCCTGGGGGGGAAGAAAAACCATCAGAGGATGAGAAGGTACCCGAAGCAGAAGAAAAAGAGAAGGAAAAAAAGACAGAAGAGAAAACAGAAAACAAAGAAAAAACGCTGCAGGAAACTTCTGTCAAAAGAATTGAGAAGCCGGATGAGAGTGCGAAGCCAAAGAAAGGTCTGTTTTCTAAAATCCGGGAGTTATATGAAAAGATTGTAGAAAAAATAAGAGCTGTTTATGAAAAGATAAAATATACAATTCTCAAAATCTGTGATACGATAAAAACACTGTTGAAGAGGATAGATGAATTGATGGAACTCATCACGGATGAGGTTCACCAGTCGGCATTGATAAAAACATTGGAAGAGGTAAAGAGACTGCTTATATTTTTAAAGCCCAAAAAATTAAAAGTTTTTGCCCATTTTGGTTTTGAGGACCCCAGTGTCACAGGTTATGTTCTGGCAGTTATCAGTATGATTTATCCATTTGCCGGAAAACATATGGATATTCATCCTGATTTTGAACAGGAAATACTGGAAGGGGAAGTTTTTATTTCTGGAAAGGTACGTGTGCTGCATTTTATCATACCTCTCTGGAATCTCATATGGAACAAAAATGTCAGAATTACATTCAGACATGTTAGAAATTTTAATAAGAAACCTATTTCAAATTAAGGAGGAGCAGACATGGCAGAAGAAAATAATTTCAAAAAAACGGTGGAAGCATTATTTCAGGGTATGGATCAGGTGATTACATCTAAAACAGTAGTGGGTGATGCCATCCATATTGATGATACTATCATCCTCCCTCTGGTGGATGTCTCCTTTGGAATGGGCGCCGGATACTTTTCCGGTGATAAGAAAGACAAAGGCTCAGGCGGTCTTGGCGGGAAGATAACGCCGAGTGCAGTTCTTGTGATAAAAAATGGCACCACAAGACTTGTAAACATTAAAAATCAGGATACAATCACAAAAATTCTGGACATGGTACCTGATGTGGTGGATAAATTTACAGCCAGAAAAGAAGATAAAGTTACCGAAGAGGATGTAATGGATATTTTAAATTCTGAGGAAACTCAGGAAAATGATGCACAAATTTAGAAAATCTGCATAGAATAGTAGCAAACCCCTGCCGGGAGCGAGAGATATATGAAGAGAGTAATAGGATTTGCATTATTGTGGTTTTCAGCCGGGATGATTGTAATGCTGGTATTGCCGAATGCGGTCGGTCTGATTATAACGCTCATAAGTCTTGCGGTGGGGTATAAATTATTTTGCGCATAAAATACAGCATACAAAAAAGTACCCACAAACAAGTGAGTACCTCTGCGTTTTGAAATCTAAATTCTCTTAATTAAGCACGCTCTACGCATCCTGATTTTAAGCAGGAAGTACAAACGTACATCTTCTTTGATCCGCCTTCTGTTTTAACTCTAACGGATTTCACATTTGATTTCCACATTTTTGGTGTCTTTCTATGAGAGTGACTTACGCTGTTACCGAAATGGGCACCCTTTTCACAAATAGCACATTTAGCCATCATTGCACCTCCTAACAATCTGAAATAGCCTATATAGGCTCACAACACTGTTATTTTATCAGAAAGTTACTTCTAATGCAAGTACTTTTTTTGAATTTATCACTTTCTTCAATCTATCTTGTAAAATCTATCCAAACAGAGTATAATACTTGTGTTGATTATGTTCAAAAATCCATTTAAGAATTGGAGGTAATATATGATGAAAGGCAGTGTGAGTACAGAGCTCGGTATTATTACAGTCAGCTCAGATGTAATCGCCAAATATGCAGGTTCTGTGGCAGTGGAATGTTTTGGTATTGTCGGGATGGCTGCAGTAAATATGAAAGACGGACTGGTAAGACTGCTGAAAAAGGAAAGTCTCACTCATGGAATTCAGGTAGAACTTTCTGATGACAATGTTCTGGAGTTGAATTTTCATGTAATTGTTGCATACGGAGTAAATATTCTTTCAGTTTCCGATAACCTGATGCACAATGTGAAATATAAGGTAGAAGAATTTACTGGAATGACTGTAGATAAAATAAATATCTTTGTCGAAGGCGTCAGAGTAATTGATTAAGGAGGATACTTGTCGTGGCAACAAATACGATAAATGCAGAATTGCTTACAAAGATGTTCCTGGCGGGAGCAGCTAATCTGGAAGCGAAAAAGGAATTTATAAATGAATTGAATGTATTTCCGGTTCCTGACGGGGATACGGGAACGAACATGACACTGACTATTATGTCAGCTGCAAAGGAAGTCACTTCGCTGGACAAACCAGATATGAAGACCGTGTCCAAAGCGATTTCTTCCGGTTCACTCCGGGGCGCCAGAGGCAACTCCGGCGTTATTCTTTCCCAGCTTCTCAGGGGATTTACAAAGGAAATACGGGAACATAAAGAAATTGATGTACAGGTTTTGGCCTGCGCCTGCGACCGGGCCTGTGCGACAGCGTACAAAGCTGTTATGAAACCAAAAGAAGGCACGATTCTTACTGTTGCCAAAGGCATTGCGCAGAAGGCGGCTGAATTGGCGGAGACTGCAACTGATTTAGAAGTATTTATCCCAGAGATAATAAAACACGCCGAATATGTGCTTTCCAAGACACCGGATATGCTTCCGGTTTTGAAAGAAGCAGGTGTTGTGGACTCTGGAGGGCAGGGACTTTTGGAAGTACTTAACGGAGCCTGGGATGCATTCCAGGGAAAAGAAATTGATTACAGCGCTATTGAGGCAAGTTCAGGCACCACCATGGTGAAGCCGGGGACACAGGCTGAGACGGATATTAAATTTGGATACTGTACAGAATTTATTATTATGACAGAAAAAGAATTTTCTGAAAAAGATGAAGTTGAATTTAAGTTATATCTTGAGTCCATCGGAGATTCTATCGTCTGTGTTGCTGATGAAGACATTGTGAAAATTCATGTGCACACCAACGATCCCGGGCTGGCAATCCAGAAAGCTCTGACTTACGGACAGCTTTCACGGATGAAGATTGATAATATGCGCGAGGAGCATCAGGAGAAGCTGATCCGCGATTCTGAGAAACTGGCGGCACAGCAGCTTGAGGCGAAAAAGAATGCAGGTCCGAGAAAAGGCGTTGGATTTATCGCAGTTTCTATCGGAGAGGGAATGAACAGCATCTTTAAAGAACTGGGAGTGGATTACATCATTGAGGGCGGACAGACCATGAATCCAAGTACGGAGGACATGCTGACAGCCATTGACCAGGTGAATGCAGATCACATTTTCATTCTTCCTAATAATAAAAATATCATTTTGGCGGCAAACCAGGCACAGTCACTGACAAAGGATAAAGATATTATTGTAATCCCGACAAAGACTGTTCCACAGGGAATCACAGCGGTGATTAATTACATGCCGGAAGCAGATGTTGATACAAACGAGCAGACCATGCGAGAAGAAATTCTGAATGTGAAGACAGGCCAGGTCACCTATGCGGTGCGTGATACCCATATTGACGATAAAGAGATTCATGAGGGAGATATCATGGGAATCGGAGATGAGGGAATATTGTCCGTTGGCCAGTCTGTGGAAGCTGTGACAAAGGAGATGCTCTCTCTTCAGGCGGATGAAGAGACAGAATTAATCAGTCTGTACTATGGCAAGGATGTTCTGGAGGAAGATGCAGCGTCCTTTGCGCGGGAGATTGGAGAAATTTATTCTGACGCAGACGTGGAAGTTCATTTCGGAGGCCAGCCAATTTATTATTATGTAGTATCAGTAGAGTAGAATAGATTATGAATGCACATGCTAAAATCAGTACGTTAAAAGGAATCGGTGAAAAAACACAGGCTTTGTTTGAGAAAGCCGGAGTCAGGACAATCGATGAGCTGCTGAGGTATTATCCACGGGGATATGATGTCTATGAAGATCCAATCCCTGTGGGGGAGGTGGAGGAAGGCAGAACTGTCACCGTCACCGGTGCGATATTCGGCAAGATTCAGTTCGACGGAAACCGGAATATGCAGGTAACCCGGCTGTTTCTAAGAGATTTGACCGGAACATTAAAAGTAATCTGGTTTCGCATGCCTTTTTTGAAAAATACCTTGCGGGGCGGTGTGATTACCCTGCGGGGAAGAGTCGTAAAAAGACGGGATGGTCTGGTAATGGAGCATCCCGAGATTTTTTATCCCAGTGCAAAATACGAAGAAAAGCGCAATACATTGCAGCCAATCTATCCTCTCACCGCAGGGCTGACCAATAATGCGGTAAAGAAAGCTATGATGCAGGCTATGGGAGCTTTGGATGCAAGGCAGGACTTTCTCCCTGAAGATATCCGGTTAAAATACCATCTGGCTGAATTTACTTCTGCAATACAGGGGGTTCATTTTCCGGAGAATAAAGAAGAATTTTATTGTGCGAGAGAGCGCCTGGTGTTTGAAGAATTTCTTGTGTTTATTCTTTCACTGAGAATATTAAAAACAAGGGAAGATAAAGCGGCCAACAGTTTTGCATTCCAGGAACTGCCCCAGATAAACTCTTTTTTAGAGGCACTGCCCTATGAACTGACAGAGGCCCAGAAAAAAGTATGGGCTGAAATAAAAAGAGATATGTCGGGTCCCCACGTAATGTCCCGTCTTGTCCAGGGAGACGTCGGGTCCGGCAAGACGATTGTAGCCCTTCTCAGTCTGATGTTTGCAGGTTTAAGCGGGTATCAGGGAGCTATGATGGCCCCCACGGAGGTTCTGGCAAAACAGCACTATGAGAACATTCGAGCTATGTTTCGGCAATACGACATTCCTCTGAATGTGGAACTTCTCACCGGTTCTATGACGGCGAAGGAGAAGAGAGAAGCTTATGAAAAGATTGCCTCAGGGGAAGCGCAGATTATTGTGGGAACCCACGCATTGATACAGGACAAGGTTGAGTATCATAGTCTGGCTCTGGCAGTGACGGATGAGCAGCACCGGTTTGGAGTCAAGCAGAGAGAAGCATTGGCTGGAAAGGGCAGTATGCCCCATATACTGGTTATGAGCGCAACCCCCATCCCAAGGACATTGGGCATTATTTTATATGGCGATTTAGACATTTCTGTGATTGACGAACTGCCCAAGAACAGGCTTCCCATCAAGAACTGTGTGGTGGACACCGGATACCGCAACACTGCTTATCAGTTTATCCAAAAGCAGGTGGAAGCGGGGCGGCAGTGTTATGTTATCTGTCCCATGGTGGAGGAGAGTGAGCATCTTGAGGCGGAAAATGTCATAGATTACACTCAGACTCTGAGAGAAGCCATAGGGGGCGGTATACAGATTTCCTATCTTCACGGGAAAATGAAGCAGGCCGAAAAAGACGAAATTATGGAAGCCTTCGGCAGGAATGAAATTCAGGTGTTAGTTTCTACCACAGTAATCGAGGTGGGAATTGATGTTCCCAATTCCACCGTTATGCTGATTGAAAATGCAGAGCGGTTTGGTCTGGCACAGCTTCACCAGCTTAGAGGCCGGGTGGGAAGAGGAAAGCATCAGTCTTACTGTATTTTTATGACCGCCTCAAAATCAAAAGAGACAAAAGAACGATTAGAAATTTTAAATAAATCTAATGACGGATTTTTTATTGCTTCGGAGGATTTGCGCCTTAGAGGTCCGGGAGATTTATTTGGAATCCGCCAGAGCGGTATTTTGAATTTTCAATTGGGAGATGTATTTCAGGATGCAAAAATTTTGCAGACGGCCAATGAAGCTGCGGAGGAAATTCTGGCACAGGATTCTGAACTGGCGCAGGAAAAACACGCAAAACTTAAAGCTCATCTGAATCGTTATATGTCAGAAGTTATGTTAGAAACGACACTTTAATAAAATTTATATGAATAGGCAAGAACTTCCAGTGTAAAAGATAGAATCCTCCATATACTATGGTTGTAACACACAAACAGTGTTATAAAAAAATCTGAAGAAGTAACAGAAGTTACGAAAAAGGAGGAAACTATCATGGCAAATCGTTCATCTAATCGAGCAGCCGTACCAGAGGCTAAGAGTGCACTGGACAAATTCAAATATGAGGTGGCAAGTGAGCTTGGAGTACCGCTTACTGATGGTTACAACGGAGATTTGACTTCAAGACAGAATGGTTCTGTTGGCGGTTATATGGTTAAGAAAATGATCGAACAGCAGGAAAGACAGATGGCTGGTAAATAAGCAAATTTCGTAAGAAAAAGCACTTGGGATTGACCTGAGTGCTTTTTTCTGCTAAAATTCACCATAAATAAGATGCATAAGCGGAAATGAGGGTGTTGTCTATGAGAGTCATAGCAGGAAGTGCCAAAAGATTACAGCTAAAGACATTGGACGGTCTTGACACGAGACCCACAACAGACAGAATAAAAGAAACATTATTTAATATGATTGCACCGCTTGTTTTTGACAGTGTATTTTTAGATTTGTTCAGCGGCAGCGGCGGAATTGGTATAGAAGCTCTGAGCCGCGGAGCTAAGGAGGCAGTTTTTGTTGAGAATAATCCAAAAGCCATGGCCTGTGTCAAAGAGAATTTGAAAATCACAAAGCTGGAATCCGGAGCGCTGACCCTCACAAGGGACGTTATGACAGCTCTTTACCAGTTGGAGGGCGAGAAGGTATTTGATTTTATATTTATGGATCCGCCGTACAATCAGGGGTGGGAGAAAAAGGTCCTGGAATATCTTTTTGAATCACAGATGATATATGAAGATACGGTCATTATTGTGGAGGCTTCCATAGAAACAGATTTTTCTTATGTCGAGGAACTGGGATTTCTCATTACAAAAGAAAAAACATATAAAACGAACAAACATGTCTTCATCGAAAAGGCCGGAAAGGAAGAAATATGTTAAGAGCCATATACCCGGGAAGTTTTGACCCTGTCACATACGGACACCTGGACATTATGAGAAGATCCTGCAAGATTGTGGATGAATTAATTGTGGGAGTGCTGAATAATAATGCTAAAATGCCGTTGTTTTCTGTAGAAGAACGTGCTAAAATGTTAAAGGAAGTCACAAAAGACTTTGAAAATATAAGAATTGTCCCATTCAATGGGTTATTAATTGATTTTGCAAAACAACAAGAAGCAGAAGTTATAATCAGGGGACTTCGGGCTATTACAGATTTTGAATATGAGCTACAGATGTCACAGACAAATCACAAACTGGAACCCCGGATTGAGACTATGTTTCTGACGACGAGTATTGAATATTCTTACTTAAGTTCCACAACCGTAAAGGAAATTGCAGTTTTTGGGGGAGATGTGTCACAATTTGTGCCGGAGACTGTGGAAGTGGAATTGATGAAAAAGATGAGAGCAAAAAGGAGAGTGTAACGATGAGCAGCCGCATTGAGCAGATTATTGAAGAAATCGAAGAGTACATTGACAGGGACTGTAAGTTCCAGCCATTGTCTACGACAAAGATTATCGTAAATAAAGAACATTTGGACGAGTTATTACGTGAACTCAGAATGAAGACACCGGATGAGATTAAGAGATATCAAAAGATTATCAGCAACAGGGATGCCATTATCGCAGATGCCCAGGCAAAAGCAGATGCCATGATTGAGGAGGCTCAGATGCAGACCACAGAGCTTGTGAGTGAACATGAGATTATGCTGCAGGCTTATGCCCAGGCAAATGAGATTGTCACACAGGCTACAGCCCAGGCGCAGGAGATTATTGATAATGCTACGGAGGATGCAAACGCAATCCGTATAGGAGCGATTCAGTACACCGATGACCTTCTGGCGAATGCTGAGAGTATTATCGGACATACGCTGGACAGCTATACAACCAAGTATGACGGATTAATCAATTCTCTTCAGGAATGTTATGACGTAGTGCGTGCAAACCGCGAAGAACTGGAAGTGCCCCCGGAGGGAGAGCAGGGCTACATCCCCCAGGACAGCTTAGATGAAATGTAAATATAAAAATGCTGCAAGACTGGTGACCGCCGCGGTGACCAGTTTTTCTGTTATGTAGGGGACAATGGACAGAGAGGTTTTCTGTATCATGCACTGGGTCTGGGCAACAGCACATAATCCCCCAAAAGCAGTCAATCCCATAATGAACATGTACTGCAGGGTAAAAGGTATGTGAGTATTTCCAATCAGTGCAATTCCGGTTGTCACTTCAAGTGACGGGAGGAATATCTGAAACAGGCCTGGCTGCCAGGGGGAAGATTTCACAAGGGATATGATGACAGAAAATAAAATAATATACCCCCCCACTTTAGTAATCGTTTCAAAGCTGTCCATAATACAGGTATCCACAATTCTAAAATTCCAGTTTTTTCTGTCCTGTCCATTCTTTTTTAAGTCATAAAATCGTTTCTCACCCTTGAGATAAAATCTGCGGAAAACAAAACTTAGCAGCATGGGGACACCCAGCAAAATAAAAAGTGAGGGGAGCAGCAAATCCTCCTTGCTTAAGGTTTTCCACACAATAAAATTTAATATAAAAACAGGGCTGGTGTTGTTGCAGAAAGATAACAGGTATTTGCCCTCAGACTCCGTAATATAGCCTGAAGTCATTAGGTCAGCCGTCACCTTGGCGCCCATAGGATATCCGCACAGAAATCCCACAATAACAGCAAAACTTCCGTTTTGGGACACCTGAAATATCTGGCATAAAATTTTGCCGAATACTTTGGAGATATAATGTATGCTGTCTGTATAGACCAGAAGATTTGTAATAATAATAAAAGGGAACAGAGTGGGCAGAATAATTTGAAACCATAAAAGCAGCCCTTCGCTGGCCCCGTTAAATACGGCTTTGGGGGAAATGAGCATAAATGCAAATAATAGGACGATTCCAATTCCAGCCACATTACGTTTCATAAAGGAGCCCTCCGATGGATAACCTGACGCAGGCCAGTCTGCGCATTTTATGTTTGCAGAATACGCGCATGGCTGAACTGTGACTTATATAGAGATATATGAAATTGATTGATTTTTTATGTACTCTGTGACAAAATAATAGTATTCATTGATAAAAGAAGGGAAGAAGATGCCAGTTTTAGATAAGCTGCAACCGCAGGAAGTATTTCATTATTTTGAGGAGATAAGCCAGATACCAAGGGGAACTTTTGATACAAAGGCCGTCAGCGATTACTGTGTAAAATTCGCAGAGAGGCATGGTCTGGAAGTGATTCAGGATAACCTGAATAATGTAATCATGAAGAAACCAGGTACAAAAGGCTATGAGAACAGTGAGCCGGTTATCATCCAGGGGCATCTGGACATGGTTTGTGAAAAGACTAAAAATTCTGCTCATGATTTTGCAAAGGATTCTCTCAGTCTTTATATAGAGGATGGTTTTGTGAAAGCAAAGGATACCACATTGGGAGCAGATAACGGAATTGCGGTGGCTATGGGCCTTGCGGTTCTGGCAAGTGAAGAGATTCCTCACCCGCCCCTGGAAGTCCTGTTTACAGTGGACGAGGAAGTCGGCATGGACGGTGCAAAAGAAGTGGATCTGACCCGACTTAAAGGCAGGATGCTTTTGAATCTGGATTCTGATGATGAGGACACAATCATCGCGGGCTGTGCCGGCGGTGTCGCTTTCCGTATGAATCTGCCTGTGGACAGAAGGCCGGAAAAAGGGAACTGCCTGGAAGTTACAATACATGGTCTTAAAGGCGGACATTCCGGCGTAGAGATAGACCGGCAGAGGGGCAATGCAAATAAGCTGGCAGGAAGACTTTTAAATCATCTCCAGCAGAATGTAAAGTTTTCTCTTGCTGATATCCAGGGCGGTGCCAAGGAAAATGTCATTCCATCTATATGTAAGTTTACCCTTCTCGTACAAGATGACAGGAGGGCAGAAGATTCTATAAAAGATATGCTGGAAATCTGGAAACAGGAGTTTGGCGCTGATGAGCCTGATTTAGATATCACCATAAAAAATACAGGGCTTGCAGAGCTTCCTGTGATGTGTGATTCAGACATGCAGAAGGTGATTTTTTTCATAAACACTTGTCCAAACGGAGTGAACAGTTTCAGCCGTTCTTTGAAAGGTCTTGTGGAGACCTCCGATAATCTGGGGGTAACTTCAGCGGAGGAGAGCAAGGTTTCATTTCTTATCCTGGTCCGCAGCTCTGTATCCTCAAGGCTGGAGGAGATGAAAGAAATATTTGCGGGCTGGGCAAAATTCCTGGGAGGCACTTATGGCTTTTCCGGGGAATATCCTGCATGGATGTACAAGGAGGATTCAAAAATCCGCCCCATTACAGTGGAAGCCTTTGAAGCAATCCACGGTGAGAAGCCGGAGATTGCCACGATACATGCCGGGCTGGAGTGTGGTATCCTTACAGGGAAAAAGCCGGATTTGGATTGTGTGTCCTTTGGACCGAAAATGTATGATATTCATTCTGTAAATGAGCGCCTGGATATTGCCTCCACTGAGCGGATATGGAATATCCTGAAAGAAATTCTGAAAAGGTGCAAATAGGACATTCTTGGGCACATATATTGAAGAGAGTTTAATCAGTAAAGGTGTCATGGGAATTGAAACGAAAAAGACTGCATAACTATATCCTTTTGAATTTTCTTCTGTGCCTTTTTATCTCCATCGGCATACATGAACTCTTGATATCAGGAAGTTTTTCCCGCTTGAACGAAAATACGGTAACAAAGGAAGCTTTTCGCAGGCAGCCTTTGAATGAACAAATGCTAAATTATATTAAGACTACAAAAGACCCGGGGGAGAACCTGGGTCTTTATTGGTTGGAGACAAATTTCGGGGCGGAGCAACTGGAAAGTGCGCCGGATTCAAAGCTTATGGAGACTATGAAAAGGAAATGGGGCAGAAAAGATGATTTTGAAAGTTACATAGCCCAGTGCCGGGGAATTTGGAATGATGTGAAATATTTCCCTATCCCTGAACCGTCCAATAAGGTGTCTGCAACTGTATCCTATGTAGATTCCTGGATGTTTGAGCGCAATTATGGAGGGAAGAGGGGACATGAGGGAACCGACATCATGGCAGATAAACAGGAACGGGGACTCTATCCGGTAGTCAGCATGACAGACGGGGTGGTGCGTCACAAGGGCTGGCTGGAACAGGGCGGCTGGCGGCTTGGCATTGTCGCCCCGGGAGGGACCTATTTCTATTATGCACATCTGGCTTCTTACGCCGACATTGAAATAGGGGATACGGTGCAGGCGGGGGATTTGCTGGGATACATGGGGGATACCGGTTACAGCACAGTGGAGGGAACTACGGGAAATTTCCCCATTCATCTTCACTTGGGAATCTACTTGTTCCACAAGGATGAGGAGGTAAGCGTGAATCCCTACTGGGTCCTCAGATACTTAGAAGACCATAAGATAAAATGTGTATATCCCCGGTAAGCCGCCTCTCTGGGTGGCAACAGTTCAGCTGAACTGTTACTCTGGGTGTACTGTTTATACAGATTTCACTACTAATGTTTTCTCAAATATGATATAATAATTCGATAAATGTGGATTTTGTGTTTTGCATATTATCCTCATGTGGAGGAAATAAAATGAATTTACCAAAAGCCTTTGAAGAAAAAATGAGACAGCTTTTGCATGAAGAATACGAAGATTATATAGCCTGCTATGAGGAACCGCGGCACTTTGGTCTTCGTGTAAATACAAATAAAATCAGTGTGGAAGACTTTTTAGAAATAGCACCTTGGCCTCTTCGGCCTATCCCATGGGTACATAATGGGTTTTATTATGACGGGGAGAGTATCCACCCGGCAAAGCATCCCTATTATTTTGCAGGGTTATATTATCTGCAGGAGCCAAGCGCCATGACTCCCGCCGACAGGCTTCCCGTAGAGCCGGGAGAGAAAGTCCTGGATATCTGTGCCGCCCCAGGGGGGAAAGCTACAGAATTAGGAGCAAAGCTCGAGGGCAGAGGAGTGCTCATTGCAAATGACATCAGCAACTCCAGGGCAAAAGGCCTTTTGAAGAATCTGGAGCTTTTTGGCATTGGAAATATGCTTGTTTTAAGTGAGGAGCCCGGAAAACTGACAACCTATTTTCCTGAATACTTTGATAAAATTCTCATAGATGCCCCATGTTCAGGGGAGGGGATGTTCCGCAAGGACAAAAAAATGGTGAAAGCCTGGGAGGAACATGGCCCGGAGTTCTTTTCCAAGCTTCAGAGAAGTATTATCACACAGGCGGCTTCCATGCTGAAGCCCGGGGGAAGTCTTCTGTACTCCACCTGCACTTTTGACGGTTTAGAAAATGAGCAGACCATAGAATATCTGTTATCAGAATATCCTGAGTTTGAAATATGCGGCATAGAACCTTATGAAGGCTTTGCACCCGGAATGCCCGGTCTTACAGACAGCCAAAATGCTGAATTTCAGAAGACTGTCCGCATCTTTCCCCATAAGATGGAGGGGGAGGGGCATTATCTCGCTCTTCTGAGAAAAGGAAAACCAGAAGAACAGGATGAAAAAACGAAAAAAGATAAGAACCTTTCAAAAACAGCAGCAAAAGCTGGAAAATTGCCGGAAGAATTGGCTGGTTTTTGGGCGGATGTGAATTGGGAGCTCGATGCATCCCGGCTGGATATTCATGGTGAGCGGATTTACTATATGCCCAAAGAACTCCCTGATATGAGAGGAATACGCTTTCTCAGGTCAGGGCTTCTCCTTGGTGAACTGAAAAAGAACCGTTTTGAACCCAGCCAGGCACTGGCTATGTGCCTCAAAAAAGAGGAGTACACCAAGGTGTTGGATTTCTCTCTGGAGGACGAAAGGGTTATGAAGTATTTAAAGGGTGAGACTCTGGATGTGGAGGACAAGGCTTCTCCGAAAGAAAAGGGATGGTATCTCATCTGTGTGGATGGGTTCCCTCTGGGATTTGGAAAGCTTGCAGGTCAAACGCTGAAGAATAAATATCTTCCCGGCTGGAGGTGCCAGTCATGAAGCTGAGGCTGGACAAGTATCTCGCAGATATGGGTGCTGGGACCCGAAGTGAAGTGAAAAAGAATATTGGAAAAGGGCAGGTATGGGTGAATGGACTTGTCGTTAAAAAGCCGGAAACGAAAATTGACACAGAGCAGGATGAGGTGATTTATCAGGGCAGGGCTGTGGGCTACGTGGAATATGAATATTACATGCTGAATAAGCCCGCAGGGGTGGTGTCCGCCACGGAGGATAAAAAAGCGCAGACGGTTATTGATTTGATAGAAAGTCGGCAGCGCAAGGATTTATTTCCCGTGGGCAGACTGGACAAGGACACAGAGGGCCTGCTTTTGATTACCAATGACGGCCAGACGGCACACCGTCTTCTGTCGCCCAAAAAACATGTTGATAAAGTATATTATGCGCGGATAAAGGGCAGAGTCAGCCAGGGGGATGTGGATATCTTTTCCCAAGGGCTGGATATCGGGGAGGAACGTAAAACTCTCCCTGCAAAGCTGCTTATCTTAAATGCGGATGAAATATCAGAAATTGAAGTGACCATACAGGAAGGTAAGTTCCATCAGGTAAAGCGGATGTTTGAAGCAGTGGGTAAAGAAGTCCTCTATCTAAAGCGAATCCGTATGGGAAATTTAATGCTGGACGATACTCTTTTGCCGGGAACATACAGAAGATTAACAGAGGATGAGATAAAGACATTATGTTAGAAAATAAAAAAGCAGTGATATTTGATTTGGACGGGTCTCTGGTGGATTCCATGTGGATTTGGCCGGAAGTAGACATACAATATATGAGAAAATACAATCTCAGGGCACCGGAAAATTTTCAAAAGGCAATTGAAGGGATGAGCTATACAGAAACAGCGCAGTATTTCCTGGACACATTTCCCTCTCTGAGAACCACACTGGATGACGTGCGCAGAGAGTGGATGGAGATGACCATGGGGCTGTATCAGACAAAAGTGCCATTAAAGCCCGGCGCCAGGGAGTTTTTAGAGCGCATGCGTTCTATGGGAATCCTTATGGGAATTGCCACAAGCAATGCAAGAGAGCTGGTGGATGCCACCTTAAAGTCTCTTTGCATCAGAGAGTATTTTACCTCTGTCAGAACTTCCTGTGAGGTTGCGGCGGGAAAACCGGCCCCCGATGTTTATTTGAAAGTGGCGGAGGATTTGCGGGTTTCACCAAAATCCTGCCTTGTCTTTGAGGATGTTCCAAAAGGAATTGAGGCAGGGAAAAATGCGGGAATGACCGTGTGTGCGGTGGATGATGAATTCTCAAAACCAGATGAAATTGAAAAAAAGAAATTGGCGGATTATTTTATCAGAGATTATTATGATATTGAAAAACGCACTTATGAGATATGTGGAGTATAAAAGATGAATCAAGGGTTTTTACCGTTATGTAAAAAAGATATGGAGGACAGGGGCTGGAAAGAGGTGGATTTTGTCTATGTGATAGGGGATGCCTACGTGGACCACCCTTCTTTCGGACACGCTGTCATCAGCCGGGTATTGGAGTCTCATGGTTTCCGTGTGGGAATCATTTCCCAGCCGGACTGGAAGAATAAAAGAGAGTATTACAGAGTACGGGGAACCCCGGCTGGGCTTTTTTGTGTCGGCGGGAAACATGGATTCCATGGTGAATCACTATTCGGTTTCCAAAAAGAGAAGAAGACAGGACTCCTACACACCCGGCGGCGTCATGGGAAGACGCCCGGATTACGCCGCTGTTGTCTATGGAAACCTCATCAGGCAGACGTATAAAAATACTCCCATAATTTTGGGCGGCATTGAGGCGAGTCTGCGCAGACTTGCCCACTATGATTACTGGTCGGACAAAATAAAGCGCTCCATTTTGCTGGATTCAGGTGCGGATATTATTTCCTACGGCATGGGTGAACATTCCATTGTGGAGATTGCTGAGGCTCTGGATGCAGGAATTAAGGCGGAAGATTTGACCTATATAGACGGGACAGTGGTAAAGGTAAAAAGTCTGGATTCTGTCTACGATGCTCTTGTTCTCCCTTCGTTTCAGAAACTTGCGGAAAGCCGGGAGACTTACGCTGAAAGTTTTTACACACAGTATCAGAACACAGACCCATTTTCGGCGAAGCGGCTGGCTGAGCCTTACGGAGAGCACTTGTTTGTGGTCCAAAACCCGCCTTCCAAGCCGTTAGAACAGTTGGAAATGGATGATGTCTACAAGCTCCCTTATATGCGCACATACCATCCATCCTACAAGGAGGCGGGCGGAGTGCCTGCAATTGAGGAGATTAAATTCAGTCTGACCAGCAGCCGTGGATGTTTTGGAGGATGTAATTTCTGTGCCCTTACATTCCATCAGGGCAGAAGAGTTCAGGCCCGCAGCCACGAGTCTCTTTTGGATGAGGCACAGCTTCTCACCGAGGAAGCGGATTTTAAAGGGTATATTCATGATGTGGGAGGCCCTACGGCAAATTTCCGTCAGCCGTCCTGCAAGAAACAGTTAAAATATGGACTCTGTAAGGACAAGCAGTGTCTGTTTCCCGCTCCCTGTAAGAATCTGGAGGCAGACCACAGGGATTATATAGATTTGCTGAAGAAACTGAGAAATGTCCCCAAGATAAAGAAAGTTTTCATCCGCTCGGGCATTCGTTTTGACTATCTGCTGGCAGACAAAGATAAAACATTCTTAAGAGACCTCTGCGAATACCACGTGAGCGGCCAGTTAAAGGTTGCACCTGAGCATGTTGCCGATGAAGTCCTTGAAAAAATGGGAAAACCAAAGCATGATGTTTATGAAAATTTTACCAAAGCATTTGCAGATATGAATCAAAGTCTGGAAAAAACAGCAGTATCTTGTACCCTATCTGATGTCATCCCACCCAGGCTCTGACATGAGAGCGGCGGTGAAGCTGGCAGAATACTGCCGGGATTTGGGGTATATGCCGGAGCAGGTGCAGGACTTTTATCCGACACCCTCCACGATTTCCACCTGCATGTATTATACTGGTCTGGACCCCCGCACCATGAAAACAGTTTATGTGCCAAAATCTCCCCATGAGAAGGCACTGCAGCGCGCCCTCATCCAGTACCGCAACCCGGAAAACTATGATAAGGTGATAGAAGCCTTAAGTAAAGCCGGAAGAATGGATTTGGTTGGCTTTGGAGAAAAATGTCTGGTGTGCCCGCGGAAGTTTTCCGACGGGAAGGCAAAGGTGGCAGCCGGGGGCAGAGGGAAAGAGCAAAAACCAGGGAAGAAAAAAGCGATACGGAATGTACACAAAAAGAAACATTTATAGTTTAAAAGAAAAGAGTGTAACATGATATGAAAATTGCAATTGTGACAGGCGCATCCTCTGGCATTGGAAAAGAGTTTGTAAAACAGCTCCCTTATTTTTACAAAAAACTGGATGAGATATGGGTCATTGCCAGAAGGGGAGACCGTCTGGAAATGCTCCAAAAAGAAAGCCCTGTTCCCTTAAGAATATTTGAGGGGAACCTGCTAAAGGAGCATGTTTATACAGAATTACAAAGTTCCCTTGAAACCCAGAAGCCTGATATCCGTATGCTTGTCAATGCCGCAGGCTTTGGAAAGAAGGGGAGTGTGGCTCGAGATAGCAGAGAAAGAATTTTCTGCTCAGGTGGAGATGACAGACTTAAATTGCAGGGCACTGACGAAAATGACCATGCTCTGTCTGCCTTATCTTTCCAAAGACAGCAGAATCCTCAATCTGGCCTCCGCGGCCGCCTTTTTACCTCAGCCTTTTTTTGCAGTTTACGCCGCCACAAAAGCTTATGTACTTAGCTTTTCAAGAGGGCTTGGCGCAGAGCTGGAAAATCGGGATATTTATGTTACCGCAGTCTGCCCGGGACCTGTAGATACAGAGTTTTTTACAATTTCAGGAAACATAACCAGCCCATGGAAGCGTGCATTTATGGCGAAACCTGACAGAGTGGTAAAGAAAGCTCTGATGGATTCCAGAAAGAGAAAAGCGGTTTCTGTATATGGTACATCAATGAAACTGCTCCAAATTGGGGCAAAAACTCTACCTCACGGACTTGTGATGAAAATAGGAACAATGGAATAAGAAAGGCAGGATCATGCAGCAATTAACAATCGGCAAAAATGAAGCGGGACAGAGATTTGACAAAATGCTTGGGAAATATCTGAACAAGGCGCCCAAAAGCTTTCTATATAAAATGCTGCGCAAGAAAAATATTACGCTGAATGGGAAAAAGGCTTCCGGCAATGAAAAACTCCAGACAGGGGATACAGTCAGCCTATTTCTATCTGATGAGACTATTGCAAAGTTTTCGGGTACAAATTTTGAGTGCACCAGGGAAAAACTGGATATTATTTATGAGGATGAGAATATTGTACTCATAAAATAAGCCTGCGGGCATGCTCTCTCAGAAAGCATCCGATAAGGATGTATCACTTTGTGGAGCCATACCTCATTACCCTATTTTAATTCCTTGAAGTCGGGGCAGCTGACAGAAAAAACATTGCAGACGTTCCGTCCGTCCATCTGCAACCGTCTGGACAGAAACACCAGCGGAATGGTGGCTGCGGGGAAAAAGTCTTGCAGGTCTGCAGGAACTGAGCCGTCTTTTTCTAAAGACAGGACATTAGGGAAATATTATTTGTGTCTTGTGGATGGGATTGTGGAGCAGTCTTCACATATCCGTGGGTTTTTGAGAAGGTGATGGCTACTAGTCGAATTTAGGTGGAGATTACGGAAAAGGAACAGGCGGAAGATCCTGCAGGAGAGAGAGTCTACTCCCTGAAAACCGGGCGGGATATTACCCGCTCGAGGTTCATCTGATTACAGGAAAGACACACCAGATACGCGCTCATCTCTCCTCTGTCGGTCATCCGATTCTTGGAGTATTCCAAATACGGAAATTCAAGAATAAATGACAGGTTCCGTAAAAAATATAGGTTGTCCCTATTTATTCTTCCACGCGTACAGACTTGTTTTTCCTGAACTGGAAGGTCCTCTTTCAAACCTGTCCGGCAGGGAATTTGTTGCAGAGCTTCCCCGGCAATTCCGGGAGATTCTGGAGAAGGAACTATTGAATTAGATTAGGAGTTTTTAAATATGGCTACATGGAATTCCAGAGGGCTTCGGGGCTCAACCTTGGAAGATTTAATCAACCGCACAAACGAGCGATATGAGGAGATGGGTCTTGCTTTAATCCAGAAAATTCCCACCCCCATCACTCCTGTGAGGATAGATAAGGAAAACAGGTACATTACTCTGGCCTATTTTGACAAAATCAGTACAGTGGATTATATCGGGGCTGTACAGGGGATTCCGGTCTGTTTTGATGCGAAGGAGTGCAGCACAGATACATTTCCTCTGCAAAATATCCATGAGCATCAGGTATCCTTTATGGAGAAATTTGAACAGCAGTGCGGTATTGCATTTCTGATTATTTATTATAGCAGAACAATTATTTATATGATATGCGCTTCAAAGAAGTTCAAAAATTCTGGGAGAGAGCAAAGGCAGGGGGACGCAAAAGTTTTCGCCTGGGAAGAGGGGATCCTGCATATTTTATGGAATTAAAAAACGGGTGTTTTGTTCCCTATCTGGACTACATACAGAAGGATTTGGATGTGAGGGATTGACATTTCCCGGAAAAATGCTTATATTTACATGTTATTTTAACGAATTAGCACGATAAAGTGAAAAAGCGGCAGAGGGAGCGTGAACAGACAGCCTGTGAGCACATCCGTCTGATTCATCAGGAGGTAAATATGGAACAGAAATTACATACTCCCGAAGGGGTAAGGGATATTTATAATACAGAATGCAAAAAAGCTAGCGTGCAGAATAATCTCCATGAGATTCTTCATGTCTATGGTTATCAGGATATCCAGACACCCACTTTTGAATATTTTGATGTATTCAGAAAAGAAATAGGTACCATATCTTCTAAAGAGTTATATAAGTTTTTTGACAGGGAGGGCAACACTCTGGTGCTGCGCCCCGATATCACACCTTCTATTGCCAGAGCGGCGGCAACACTCTTTGGGACAGAGGAGTTTCCGGTGCGTCTCTGCTACATGGGCAATACCTTTATCAATCAGTCCAGCTATCTGGGACGTCTCAATGAAAATACCCAGATGGGGGCGGGGCTGATTGGCGAGGACTCCATTGAAGCTGACGCGGAAATGCTGGCTATGGTGGTGGACGGTCTGAAGAAAGTGGGACTGAAAGAATTTCAGGTAAATATCGGCCACGTGGATTTTATTCAGAGTTTGATGGATGACACAGGTCTTGAGGAAGAAGAGATGACAGAAATCCATAACCTGCTCACCAACAGGAACTATTTCGGAGTGGAAGAAATTCTTGATACCAAACAGGTGAAGGGAGCGCTCAAGAAGGCTTTTCATGTGCTGCCCGAATTGATAGGGGATGTGGATATTCTGGACAAGGCACTGGAAATCGCTCCAAATATCAATGCCCGGCTTGCCATCTCTCATTTACAGCAGATGCATAAGCTGCTTGCACTTTACGGCGTGGAGGACCACATCACATTCGACCTGAGTATGAGCGGAAGCTATGGATATTATACGGGAATCATTTTCCGTGCCTACACCTACGGCACAGGCGATGCCATTGTGAGGGGCGGCCGTTACAACCAGCTTCTTGAGAAATTTGGAAAGAAGACTCCTTCTATCGGTTTTGCCATTATCGTTGATGAGCTGATGAGCGCTCTGAGCAGACAGAAAATACCTGTTGAGACAAGCCACACCAATGTTATTGTTTATACAGAAGCTACCAGAAAATGGGCAATCAGGCTGGCAAAAGATTTCCGGGAAAAGGGCAGATGTGTGGAAATGCAGAAACGGACATCGGAGGACAGCAAGGAAGAATATGCGGAATACGGAAAGCGCACACAGGCGGTAAGTATGCTTTATCTCAACGATGATTTGACGATTAATATGATAAATATGGTAACAGGGGAAGAAAAGCTGATAAATGCAAGGAGCAAAAAATAAAGGAGCTGACATGAGATATTTAACGTTTGCCCTGACAAAAGGGCGTTTGGCGAGCAAAACATTAGAAATGCTTGAAAAGCTGGGCATTACATGTGAAGAAATGAAAGATAAGAACTCACGCAAACTTATCTTTGTAAATGAGGAGCTGAAATTGAAATTTTTCCTGGCAAAAGGGCCGGATGTCCCTACCTATGTAGAATATGGTGCGGCAGACATCGGCGTGGTTGGGAAAGATACCATTGTAGAAGAAGGGCGCAAGGTGCATGAGGTTCTGGATTTGGGATTTGGAAAATGCAGAATGTGCGTCTGCGGTCATGAGGATGCAAGAGAACTACTCAATCACCGTGAACTGATTCGGGTGGCAACCAAATATCCCAATATAGCAAAGGACTATTTCTATAATAAAAAGCACCAGACAGTGGAAATTATCAAGATGAACGGCTCCATTGAGCTTGCTCCTATTGTAGGGCTCTCAGAGGTGATTGTAGATATTGTGGAGACCGGGTCAACATTAAAGGAAAACGGGCTTGTAGTTTTGGAAGAAGTATGCCCTCTGTCTTCCCGGATGATTGTCAATCCTGTGAGCATGAGAATGGAAAATGACAGAATTAAAGAGCTCATTACGAATCTCAGAACACTTTTACAGGAGGGCTAAGAATGAGAATAGAAAAACTGGATGAAAATACAAAGAAGAATCTCCTGGATTCCCTCTTAAAGCGCAGTCCAAATAATTACAGTGAATATGAGGCGAGTGTGCGCAGTATACTGGATGAGGTGAAGGAAAAAGGGGATGAGGCCATTTTTGCTTACACAGAAAAGTTTGACAAAGCGAAAATAGATGCCTCAAGTATTTTGGTGACAGAGGCGGAGGTAAAAGAAGCCTATGACCAGGTAGATGATTCACTTCTTGTCATCATGCGGAAAGCTTTGAAAAATATTGAGTCCTACCACGCAAAACAAATGCAGTATAGCTGGTTTGACAGCAAACCTGACGGAACTCTTCTTGGCCAGAAAGTGACTCCCCTGAGAAGGGTTGGAGTTTATGTGCCGGGCGGAAAGGCGGTATACCCGTCCTCCGTGTTGATGAATATTATGCCTGCAAAAGTAGCGGGGGTTGATGAGATTATTATGGTAACCCCGCCGGGAGCCAACGGAAAGGTCAATCCAAATACTCTGGTTGCCGCAAAAGAGGCCGGTGCCACCGCTGTTTATAAGGTGGGAGGTGCACAGGCAATTGGTGCACTTGCATACGGGACGGAAAGTATCCCCAAAGTTGACAAAATTGTGGGACCTGGCAATATTTATGTGGCCCTGGCTAAAAAATCTGTTTATGGACACGTAAGTATCGACTCCATTGCAGGTCCAAGTGAAATTTTGGTGCTTGCTGATGAAACAGCCAACCCAAGATATGTTGCCGCAGATTTATTGTCTCAGGCTGAGCATGATGAGCTGGCTTCTGCTATACTGGTGACAACAAGCCAGAAACTGGCAGAAGAAGTGTCCGCGCAGGTGGACAAATTTGTAGCAGAACTTTCAAGAGGCGAGATTATGCAGAAATCACTGGACAATTACGGACATATTTTAGTCGCAGACAGCCTTGAAGATGCCATTGACGCTGCAAATGAAATCGCATCAGAGCATTTAGAGATTATGACAAGGGAACCTTTCACTGTGATGACAAAAATCCGCAATGCCGGTGCAATCTTCATCGGAGAATACAGCAGTGAGCCGCTGGGAGATTATTTTGCAGGGCCTAACCATGTCCTGCCCACCAATGGGACAGCAAAGTTCTTTTCGCCCCTGTCAGTAGATGATTTCCTGAAAAAATCAAGTATCATCTCTTACTCAAAAGAAGCACTTGAGGCTGTACATCTGGATATTGAACAATTTGCTGAGGCAGAACAGCTGACAGCACATGCTAATTCCATAAAGGTGCGATTTTCATAAATCTGGTGAAAAGAGTTTCCTTGAAAGGGGGATAAAATGAACAGAACAGGAACCTGCAAAAGAAAGACAAAGGAGACGGACATCGAGCTGACCATTTGTCTGGATGGAAAAGGGAATAATAAAATTGATACAGGGATTGCTTTTTTTGACCATATGTTAGACGGGTTTGCAAGACATGGTCTTTTTGATCTGGAAGTGAAAGTAACAGGAGACTGGGAGGTCGACTGTCATCATACTGTGGAGGATACCGGAATTGTGCTGGGCACAGCCATCGCAGAAGCTTTGGGAGATAAGGCTGGCATTAAACGCTACGGAAGCTTTATTCTTCCTATGGATGAGACTCTCGCCCTGTCCGCAGTAGACCTCTCAGGGCGTCCGTACCTGAATTATCAGGCTGCATTTACAGTGGAAAAGATTGGCGGGCTGGATACGGAAATGATAAAAGAGTTTTTCTATGCAGTGTCATACAGTGCAGCCATGAATTTACATTTGAAGATACTGGACGGGGGCAACAACCACCATATGGCGGAAGCTTTATTTAAGGCCTTTGGAAAAGCGCTGGACGGGGCAACTATGGAAGAGCCCAGAATGAAAGAGGTATGGTCTACAAAAGGCAGCCTGTAAAGGAGAGAAGACAAATGAGTTATAAAAGATTAACCCCCTGCATTTTCATCCGTAAGGGAAAAGCGGTCAGGTGGTTTGAGAATGATGAAGTTATTTCTGATGATGTGATATCTCTGGCAAAACATTACGGAGATATGGGGGCGGATGAATTGATTGTGTTTGATTTGTCTGATTCTGATGAGGAGCACGAAGAGTCTATTGATTTGATAAAGAGAATGAACCGTGTCATCAGCATCCCCATGATTGTCGGCGGAAATATCCGCAGACAGGAAGATGTGAAGAAACTTTTGTATGCCGGCGCAAAACGGGCAATATTGAATTTTTCAAAACATTTGTCCATTGATTTGATAGAGGAAGTATCCAAGCGTTTTGGAAAAGAGAGAATCGCAGTTTCTCTCAATGATTTTGATACTTTATTTAAACAGCAGCACCTGATAGAGGAATACAGCACAGAAATTATTTTTATGCACAGACTGGATTTGAACTCTGTTATAAATGTCACTCAGATTCCGTGTGTCGTAGTGACAGACACATTGGAACAGGAAGAAATTTTAAAGATACTGAAAAGTGACGGTGTGAAAGGCGTGTCAGGTCTGTTTATCAGCCAGAAGGATATTGATTTTAATGCTTTCAAAGACATCTGCTCTGCCGAGGGCATCCGCATGACTTCTTTTGAAAGCATGATAGATTTTTCGGAATTTAAGCTGAATTCTGACGGGTTACTGCCTGTTGTCGTGCAGGATTACAAGACAAATGAAGTCCTTATGATGGCATATATGAATGAAGAGGCTTTTGACCACACTATAAAGTCAGGGAAAATGACTTATTACAGCAGAAGCAGAAAAGAGCAGTGGATAAAGGGAGAAACCTCCGGTCACTATCAGTACGTGAAGACATTGACTATAGACTGTGACAAAGATACCCTGCTTGCAAAAGTGGAACAGGTGGGAGCGGCCTGTCATACAGGAAACCATACCTGCTTTTTCCAGCCGGTTGTGGGAAATGACTATGACGCAAAGAATCCCCTCCAGGTATTTGAATCCACATACGCCACAATTGCAGACAGAAAACACAATCCAAAAGAAGGCTCCTATACAAATTATCTGTTTGATAAGGGACTTGATAAAATCCTCAAAAAGGTGGGGGAGGAAGCTACCGAGATTATCATAGCTGCCAAAAATCCAAACCCTGAGGAAATAAAATATGAGATGTCTGATTTTCTGTACCATGCAATGGTATTGATGGTGGAAAAGGGAATCACATGGGAAGATATTACAACTGAGCTTGCAGACAG
Source organism: Muricomes sp. (assembly GCA_049840515.1). Taxonomy (GTDB): domain Bacteria; phylum Bacillota; class Clostridia; order Lachnospirales; family Lachnospiraceae; genus Muricomes. The sequence goes on from JASGKW010000016.1 coordinate 59,984, forward strand.
ATAAAACTGTGCGTTCCTTAGAGAAAGGAATGATTATATTATGAATACAGAAAACATGTTATGCTGCATTGACGCATATCTGTCATGTTTTTGCAGTGTTGAGCAGGGCAAAAACTTTGTTCGTTTTCGTCATGACGAACTCCCGGATATGTACGACCACAATTTGATTGTTTTTCAGTCAGGTCTTGATTTAAATAGCTGTGAGATAATACTTCGCGGGGAGATTGAAAACCGCAAAGCACAAGGTCATAATTTTTGTATGGCACAGCTTATGCCATCTCCAGATCAAGATTTGTCAAATTTAGATTTACCAATGAAACCATCGGTCAGCCGCTACATTATTTTTACCAGCCATGAACCGGAAAACCTGCATCTGGACGGACGGAAAGACTGCATCATACGCAAGGTGACTACACCCGAAATTGCCCGGGACAATATTATGGTTGGCAATTCCTTATATGATGAGGAGACTGCCGCAGAATTTGGGCAACGCAAAGGGAAGCGGCTTTCACAGGTATATTTGCAGCCAGGCGGTGTAGACTCTTTTGTGTGTTATCACGAAGAAGAGCCGGTGGGAAGGGCAGACCTTTTGGTATATAAAGATTGGGCTATGATTGAGTATTTAGTGACCCTCCCATCTAAGCAGAGGCAGGGATTCGGCACTGCTATTTTGCGTGATTTAATTTCAGAAGCGGTCAAACGAGGAGCTCAAAACATTCTTTTGGTGGCAGATGCGGATGATACCCCCCGAGAGATGTATCAAAAGTTAGGATTTCAAGAGAATACAGGGCGGACCTCTCTGTTTTTTCAGTGGGAGAATTAACTTTGGCGGTTGCGTTCTAACAGTTTAAAAAAGGACATATGATATGTTAGATATATCATATGTTCTTTTTTAGAAAAAGGGGGTGCATCTAATTGTGAATGAATCAGAAGAACGGCGCAAGGAGCTTTTACGGCAGACCAGGCGGCTTTATAATGAGGATAGCTTTATTCCGGCTGTCCATCCCCGTTATGGACATATTTATCATGATTTGTATGAGGATGATATGGGGGACAGACCCAAAAACAGTTTTTTCTTCCGCCTGTCCCTGGGTGTTCTGTGTTTTATCTGTTATGTGTGGATGGATTATGGCAAGCTGAATGTGGTGAATGTAAGCAGCGATAAAATAATCCATCAGATAGAGCGGCAGTTTGATTTAAAGGAGATTCAAGCGGTTTGGAAAAACCTTTAGATTTCTCAATTGCTACCCAAAGTTATAGCTGATTAAAAATGAACAGACTTATAATGTCCGCTTGGATTTCATCCAAACGGGCATTTTTACTTCACAATTGTTATTGCATATATCTTGACTGAAATATAAATTGTGCTATAATATGAAAATGAGTTTCAATTTCTAAAGTGTTGGCAGAATATGATGGTGGGCTATGAGCGAAAAAGTAAGGTATAGTACAAAACAGCAGGAAATAATATTGAGCTGTTTAAATCAGAAAAAGGAAATGTTTTGTACAGTAGAAGAGTTTATGGAATACTTTCGTCTGGAGGGTATCCACATTGGGAGGACAACTGTATACCGTGCGCTGGAGCGTCTGCAGACAGCCGGGATTGTTTTGAAAATTCCGTCTGTTGAGGGTGCCCCTGCGCAATACCGCCTTGTTGAGGAGGGAACGGGAAAAAATTATGGAAAGCTTCTCTGCATGAAATGCGGACGGACAATTCCTCTGCAATGTGGCTGTATTGATGAGTTTATTTGTCATATTTTAAAAGAACACTGCTTTGAACTGGATCAGAAACATACCATTTTATATGGATACTGTGAACAATGTAAAAAAAAGAGTATATAATTCCGTATTGACTGCGGGGAGCTTGAAAATAAAAAGGAGAAAGGAGAACGTGGTGATGAATCAGCCAGAAATAAAGTTACATAGGAAAAGTGTCATATCCGTGTTGCTTATCATTGCAGTTTTATGCGTTCTTTTTATGTCCAATCAATACATCAGTGAACACATCCGCCATAACTGTACAGGCGAGGGCTGTCCTGTCTGTGCAGAAATTCAGTTTGTAAAAAGTTTAATCAATCAAGCTGAGGATGTGTTATATTTAGCGGTAGCTGTGAGCTACATTGTTTATGTGGTGAAGCGTATCCTGTCGTTTATTTATTCTTTTATTCAGAAGGAAACCCTCATATCTAAAAAGGTAAGGCTAAATGATTGAATTTTTGCCGGAGCATGAAGTTAAATAAGAAGATGGAGGGATTTATAGTGAAGAAATCAGTATATATTTTATTATCAGTTATAGCTGTTTCCCTGTTTTGTGCTGCATGCGGAAAGCAGCCTGAAACAGACAACGGCAAATTAAAGGTTATGGCCAGTTTTTATCCAATGTATGACTTTGCAAAAAAAGTCGGAGGCGATAAGGTTGATGTCATTAATATGGTTCCAGCAGGAACTGAGCCCCATGACTGGGAGCCTGCAGCCACAGATATCGCAGAACTGGAAGATGCAGATGTATTTATTTACAGTGGTGCGGGAATGGAACACTGGACGAAAGACGTACTGGCATCCCTGGATAATAAGGACCTGACGGTAGTGGAAGCATCCAAAGGGATTAAGCTTGTGGAGGGCGAGGAACATGAGGATGAGGAGGATGACGCGGAAGAAGGTCCTCACTATGACCCTCATGTTTGGCTCAGCCCGCTGAATGCAAAAGTAGAAATGGAAAATATTAAAGATGCACTGGTGAAGGCTGACCCGGAAAATAAAGATTATTATACAGAAAACTATGACAAGTATGCCAAAGAGTTCGATCAGCTTGATGCATCCTACAAAGAGGAGCTTGCAGACACAAAGGGAAAAGATATCATTGTTGCACACGAAGCATTTGGTTATCTGTGCAGTGCCTATGGACTGAATCAGGTCGGGATTGAAGGACTTTCACCTGACTCCGAGCCGGATCCTGCAAGAATGGATGAAATCATAAAATTTGCCAAAGAACATCAGGTGAAAACGATTTTCTTTGAGGAACTGGTCAGCCCTAAGGTAGCAGAGACCATTGCAGATGAGATTAAAGCAGAGACAAAAGTACTAAATCCTCTGGAGGGATTAAGTGATGAACAATTAAAGGCTGGCGAAGATTATTTTTCAGTGATGGAGAGTAACCTGAAAGAATTAAAAGAAGCTCTGAACCAGTAAACCGGAGGGAATCTTATGGAAATCATAAATATCAGAGGCTTGACATTTCAGTATGTAGATGCGCTGGTTTTAAAAGAAGTAAACCTGAAAATAGAGCGGGGAGAGTACGCTATTCTCACTGGAGAGAACGGAAGTGGGAAAAGTACACTGTTAAAGCTGCTGCTGGGGGAATTAATGCCCCAGCAGGGCACCGTAGAGATTTTTGGGAAAGATATTTCCAGGGGCTTTTCAGGAATGAAAATAGGCTATGTGCCCCAAAACAGCATCAGCAGAAACCAAAGTTTTCCAGCCACGGTGGAGGAAATTATGCAGACCGGCATGTACCAGCCCTTAGGAAAGAGAAATAGATTCGGGAAAAAAAGCTGGGAACAGATTTTGGAGATGCTGGCAGAGCTGGAAATGGAAAAATTCTACAGGCATCGCATAGGGGAGCTGTCAGGCGGGCAGCAACAGAGGGTTATGCTTGCCCGGGCACTGATCAGTAACCCGGAGCTTCTGGTATTGGATGAGCCGACATCGGGCATGGACACCATGTCCCTGAAGTCGCTGTGTGCCGTTTTAGAAAAGAGAAATCGTGAGCAGGGGCTTACGATTCTTATGGTTACACACGGCAATACAAAAGATTTTGGCGGAGCAGGAAGATTTCTGAGAGCGCAGGAGGGAAGGGTTCTGGAACTATGAATATTTTACAATATGGATTTATGCAGAGAGCATTTCTGGTAGGTATTTTGCTGGCGATAATCACCCCCTGCATTGGCATTACAATTGTACTGAAACGGATGTCTATGATAGGAGATGCACTTTCTCACGCCTCTTTGGCAGGTGTGGCTTTAGGTCTTTTATTGGGAATCAATCCCGTGCTTGGAGCAGGGGGAGTCTGCATCATTGCTGCCCTTGGAATTGAAGCTATCCGCAAAAAATTGCCCCGCTATTCCGAGATGGCAATTGCGATTGTGATGTCAGCGGGCATTGGTCTTGCCGGAGTGCTGTCCGGGTTTGTGAAGAATAATGCAAACTTTAACAGCTTTTTATTTGGAAGTATTGTATCCATCAGCAGTGGGGAACTCTTTCTGGTCTGTGTTGTCAGTTTATTAGTTCTTGTAGTACTTTTGTTATTTTCCAGAGAATTGTTTTATATAGGATTTGATGAAAATGCTGCGCGTATTTCCGGTGTTCCGGTGCGCCAGATTAACTTTATATTTACAATATTGACCGCGCTGACAGTCTCTATCGCATCCCGCACCGTAGGTGCGCTGATTGTGTCCTCAATGCTGGTAGTGCCGGTAGCCTGTGGCATGCAGATGGGAAAAAAAGCTATAAAAGGACCTTAGTCTGTGCAATTCTGGTCGCACTTTCTACCACAATTGCAGGCTTGTTCCTGTCTTATTATGCCGGCCAAAAACCAGGTGGAACCATTGTACTTCTGGAGGTTGTATGGTTTCTGGTTGTGGTGGTGATAAAGGCCGCAAAGAGCAGAATGAGAGGTGTAAGTTGACAGTACCAGTATACATAGTGACTGGATTTTTGTGGAGCGGAAAAACTACATTTATTTCCGAAATGTTACGCAGCCGCAAAAAGAAGAATACGTTAGTAATACAGTTTGAAGAGGGTGAGAAAAGCCTGGATAAGAAATTAATGAAAACTTTAGACTGTGTGCAGATAAATTGGACAAAAGAAGAGTTAGAAAATGATTATGACCGTGTGCTAGAAGACACCACAAAAGAAATTGAAATGTACGATTATCAGGAGATATGGGTGGAGTGGAATGGGATGGAGTCCTTTTCCAAACTGGAACATCTATTTCTTCAGATGGGGCTGATGCAATATATACATATTGAGAAAGTCATTTACCTGGCAGATGCGGCGCAGACAGAAATGATGCTGGGTCAGACAGGAGAAGGACCCATATCTCAGGTGATTTCCAGTGACATTGCATTTCTGCGGGGGGAAGGAGGCAAGCAAGCCAGACATAAATTAGAGCGGAAACTAAAAAATATTTCCCCTTCTTTCTTTGGAAGTGTTTCCCTTGTCTGAAAACAATCTTGAGAAAAAAGTTGAAAAGAAAAAATTCAACAAAAATATAATATTCATCGGTATCATAGCTTTGATGGGAATACTTCTCTTTGCAACACCCATTCTGCAGCAAAAGGGAATACTGCTGCAAACTGTGTTTACAATTTTTATGGGGGTGTTTCTTCAGGGAGTTCCCTTTTTGATTTTAGGAGTACTGCTCTCATCAGCAATTCAGATTTTTATTCCGAAAGGCTGGCTGGAGAAGGTTTTCCCGAAAAACCCTTTTGGGGGGATGGTAACAGGGGTTGTGGCAGGCTTTTTTCTGCCGGTTTGTGACTGTGCCTCCATCCCTGTGTTTAAAAGTTTGCTGAAAAAAGGTGTTCCGCTGCCCGCCGCTGTCTGTTTTATGGCGGCAGCGCCAATCGTAAATCCGGTAGTGCTGATTTCCACCTACTATGCTTTTAATTGTGATGTTCGCGCAGTTATTTACCGCACAGGGCTGGGAATTATCTGTTCATTTCTCATCGGATTGTCTTTTTCTATCAGAAAACCAATGGATTTTTTGAAGGATAATTCGGAGGACTCTATATTTTGCGCCTGCGGCTGCTATGGAGGAAAGCGAAGAAAACAAAGGTGCATGGGGGAAAATTCAATTATTTCTGCGCCATGCCCAGGTAGAGTTTTACAGTGTAGGCAAATACCTTATGATTGGAATTTTTATATCGGCTCTTTTCCAGGTTACAAATCTGGGCTGGATAAAGAGTCTGGGGAACAGCAGTATGCCCATCGCCGTACTCGCTATGATTTCGCTGTCCTTTTTACTTTCCCTCTGCTCATCCTCGGATGCGGTGGTGGCGAGAAGTATGTCGGGAGTATTCGGTTTTACGCCAATGCTGGGATTTTTAGTATTTGGTCCAATCATGGACATCAAAAATGTGCTGATGCTGAACGGGTATTTTAAAGGCCGGTTTGTATGGCGCCTCGCCCTTACCTCTTTCCTGATATGTTATGCCGCTGTGCTGATCTTTGGGCTTTTTGGTGGAGGTGTTGCAGTATGAAACGATATTTAAATGTGGAAGCAGTCATAGAAGGCATATGCTGTCTGCTGTTTTCAGGAATCATTTTTTATATAGGTGCTGTTCGGATTCTATCGTGTTTCCCTATTAACCTT
>JASGKW010000017.1:0-64060 GCA_049840515.1 Muricomes sp.
ATAAGAGCGTATGGTGGATGCCTTGGCACTAAGAGCCGATGAAAGACGTGATAAGCTGCGATAAGCTTCGGGGAGGGGCAAATACCCATCGATCCGGAGATTTCTGAATGGGGAAACCCACTGGAGCAGACCTCCAGTATCCTTGACCCAATCCATAAGTCAAGGAAGGGAACCCGGTGAACTGAAACATCTAAGTAGCCGGAGGAAGAGAAAACAACAAGTGATTCCGGAAGTAGCGGCGAGCGAAACCGGAACAGCCCAAACCAGGGTGCGTGCACCCTGGGGTTCGGACCGCGTAATTGATTCGCAGAGGATAGCAGAATGGTTTTGGGAAAGCCAGCCAGAGAGGGTGAAAGCCCCGTAAGCGAAATCCGATGAGACATGGCGGTATCCAGAGTACCACGAGACACGAGAAACCTTGTGGGAACATGCGGGGACCACCCCGTAAGGCTAAATACTACTTAGTGACCGATAGCGCATAGTACTGTGAAGGAAAGGTGAAAAGGACCCCGGGAGGGGAGTGAAAGAGAACCTGAAACCATATGTTTACAAGCTGTGGAAGCACTTTATAGGTGCAACCGCGTACTTTTTGTAGAACGGTCCGGCGAGTTACGCTGGCTGGCGAGGTTAAGGGCTTGAGGCCCGGAGCCGAAGGGAAACCAAGTCTGAATAGGGCGACATAGTCAGTCGGAGTAGACCCGAAACCGGGTGATCTATCCATGTCCAGGTTGAAGTTGCCGTAAAAGGCAATGGAGGACCGAACCCACATCCGTTGAAAAGGGTGGGGATGAGGTGTGGATAGGGGAGAAATTCCAATCGAACCCGGAGATAGCTGGTTCTCCTCGAAATAGCTTTAGGGCTAGCCTCATATAAAAGTCTTGCGGAGGTAGAGCACTGAATTTCCTAGGGGGCGTCAAAGCTTACCGAAGAATATCAAACTCCGAATGCCGTGTAGATGATGTATGGGAGTCAGACTGTCCGAGATAAGTTGGATGGTCAAAAGGGAAAGAGCCCAGACCTGCAGCTAAGGTCCCAAAATGTGTGTTAAGTGGAAAAGGATGTGGGATTTCAAAGACAACTAGGATGTTGGCTCAGAAGCAGCCACACATTAAAAGAGTGCGTAATAGCTCACTAGTCGAGAGGTCCTGCGCCGAAAATGTCCGGGGCTAAAACACACTACCGAAGCTCAGGAATTGACGAATGTCAATTGGTAGAGGAGCATTCTTAGAGAGAAGAAGCTGTACCGTAAGGAGCAGTGGATTTCTAAGAAGAGAGAATGCCGGAATGAGTAGCGAGAGGAAGGTGAGAATCCTTCCGGCCGAATATCTAAGGTTTCCAGAGTAAAGCTGATCTGCTCTGGGTAAGTCGGGGCCTAAGGCGAGGTCGAAAGACGTAGTCGATGGACAACAGGTGGAGATTCCTGTACTGTAACATGACAGAACTGTGGGGACGCAGAGAGAGAGCGCAAGCCGGGAATGGAAATACCGGCGCAAGCGGAAGAGGGGTGCACCAGGCAAATCCGGTGCGCAACCCAAAGACGTGACGCGGAGCGAACGAAAGTAGCGAAGTGCGTGAGCTCACTGCCAAGAAAAGCCGCTATCGTTCATGTTATACCCGTACCGTAAACCGACACAGGTGGATGAGGAGAGAATCCTAAGGCCGACGGGAGAAGCATTGTTAAGGAACTCGGCAAAATGACCCCGTAACTTCGGGAGAAGGGGTGCCATAGAAATATGGCCGCAGAGAATTGGCCCAAGCAACTGTTTAGCAAAAACACAGGTCTATGCAAAACCGAAAGGTGAGGTATATGGGCTGACGCCTGCCCGGTGCTGGAAGGTTAAGGGGAGAGGTTAGCGCAAGCGAAGCTTTGAACTTAAGCCCCAGTAAACGGCGGCCGTAACTATAACGGTCCTAAGGTAGCGAAATTCCTTGTCGGGTAAGTTCCGACCCGCACGAAAGGCGTAATGATTTGGGCACTGTCTCGACAATGCACCCGGTGAAATTGAAATACCAGTGAAGATGCTGGTTACCTGCGCCAGGACGGAAAGACCCCATGGAGCTTTACTCCAGCTTGATACTGGGATTCGGTATTGCATGTACAGGATAGGTGGGAGGCTAAGAATCCATGACGCCAGTCATGGAGGAGCCGCTGTTGGGATACCACCCTTGCAGTGCTGGGTTTCTAACCAACGGCCGTGATCCGGCCGGGGGACAATGTCAGGTGGGGAGTTTGACTGGGGCGGTCGCCTCCGAAAGGGTATCGGAGGCACTCAAAGGTCTTCTCAGAATGGTTGGAAACCATTCGCAGAGCGCAAAGGCATAAGAAGGCTTGACTGTGACACCGACGGGTGGAGCAGGTACGAAAGTAGGACTTAGTGATCCGGTGGTATAAAGTGGGATTGCCATCGCTCAACGGATAAAAGCTACCCTGGGGATAACAGGCTTATCACTCCCAAGAGTTCACATCGACGAGATCATATTTGAACTCGATGTCGGCTCATCGCATCCTGGCTGGAGACGGTCCCAAGGGTTGGGCTGTTCGCCCATTAAAGCGGTACGCGAGCTGGGTTCAGAACGTCGTGAGACAGTTCGGTCCCTATCCGGCGTGGGCGTAGGATATTTGAGAGGAGCTGTCCTTAGTACGAGAGGACCGGGATGGACTGGCCGCTGGTGTATCTGTTGTTCTGCCAAGAGCATAGCAGAGTAGCCAAGCCGGGACAGGATAAACGCTGAAGGCATCTAAGCGTGAAGCCCCCCTCAAGATGAGATATCCCATAACGTCAAGTTAGTAAGACCCCTTGAAGACGACGAGGTAGATAGGGCGGAGGTGGAAGTGCCAGCAATGCATGGAGCTGACCGTTACTAATAGGTCGAGGGCATAACCAAGCATGGTGGTAGGTAATGGATGATTGATTTCTTTGTATGTGGTTTTGAAGGTACATTTGAATAGTGAGAATGGACGATACCGGAGGGTATCGTTTTTTTGTGTATCAGCGAAATTCCCCTTTAAAACTTTGTAATGCATCTGCCATATTTTGGCTTTTTTCACCAATGGGAAATGTTATAATGTCCATGGTGTTGCGCAAAAATAAGATAGTTATTAAAACGTAAACGGGACAAGTTTATTAGGAGGAATTTTATGAGTAAAAAAAGAGTGTTATCGGTGATGTTGTTGATGGCAATGGTTATTACCCTGCTTGGTGGCTGCACAGGAACTTTTGATGCGAGTGCTTATACGAAAGCTGTGTTGGATGTTTCTTACAGAGAACGAGACAGAGCAATACATGGAGTTGACAGGAGCATCAAGGGAGCGGCGGAAAAGATTTTTACACAAAATATGGATGCTACAATGAAAGGATTTGAGGCGTTAAATTTTCCCGAAGAGCTGGAAACTAAATTCAGAGAGTTATTTGAAAACCTGGCAAAGAATGTGAAGTATACGGTGGGGGAGGCTGTGGAAGATCAAGATGGTAATTTTACGGTTGATGTGTCAATCGAGCCAATCACAATTTTTGATGATACATACGAAGAATTTCAAAAACAGGCACAGGATTATGCGACAAAGGTAGCTAATGATGTGATGAATGGTGCGACGGTTCCTTCTGATGAGGATATGCAGAACAATGTATATGAAATTTATTATAATATTCTGAAAACAACCATGGATGAGAGAATCAAATATGGTGAAGCTGAAACGGTCACGGTACATATAAATAAAGTGGATGATGGAAATGTCTATGAGATACTCAAGGAAGATATGGTAACATTAGATGAAAAAATGATATCTCAGGATATACTTTAAAATGCATTTTTTCTCCTTATTGACGGTGTTTGATAGTTCATGTATTCTATAATATAGAGAACATAAATTGATTCAATAAGTGAAGCAGAACTGCGGAGGGATAAGATATGCTGTATTTGAAAGAGGCTAATTTGGAAGATGCCGAAAAAGAATATGCTTTTATAGCGGAGTTGCCGGCAAATGAAAATGGTTTTACAAATAACTATTATGGAGTTGAAAAGACAGAATTTTTGAATACAGTTTTACCCCGTATGATAAACCAGTCAAAAGGAATGGATTTGCCCGATGGGTTTGTGCCTGAGACAGACTATTTTCTGTGGGAGCATGATTCTATTGCAGGTCTCTTCAGGGTGAGGCATTATTTAAACGATTTTTTGCGAAATGATGCCGGACACATAGGATATGGAATTAAAGCCGAATATCGAGGAAGAGGGCTGGCCACGAAAGGGCTGGCTCTCACAATAGAGAAGGCAAGAGAAATTATCAGGGAGGATGAAATCTACATGTCCGTACATCGCGATAATCCTGCATCCCTGGAGGTACAGAAAAAGAATGGGGCATATATTCATCATTCAGATGACATGAAACATTACACACGAATTAAATTGTAAAAATATTCTGACAATGAATAGCAAAGGGGTCAGACCCCTTAGGAACAGCCCGGAACCGTTTTAGATTCCGGGCTTTGTGGTGGGAAAGGGACTAATAATAGTGAGGAGATTAGTCCTTCCTATATAAGTAAACAATCTTACAGCAAAAAACTTACGGAAAATATTGCACAAAATTATACAAGTTTGTGGAAAGGTGAGAGATAAGTATGGAAGAAATCAGATTAATCAAACCATCATTAGAATACGGTGAGGATATCATGCAGTTTCGCAAAGAGATTATAGAGGCTGAAGATAGTGATTCTTTTGCAGGGTGCGGCAGTTTAAAGCAATGTTCCAAGATTGAGGAGTGGCTGCGTATTCTTGCTGAAATGGAGAATATCAGCACTTGTCCGGCGGGAGGGGTCACCTCAAATACATATATTGCAGTTCGTACTTCTGATAATAAAATAGTTGGAATAATAGACCTCAGGCATCATATAGATCACCCCATTCTGGGTCTTTGGGGAGGGCATATGGGTTACTCTATACGTCCGTCTGAGAGGAACAAGGGGTATGCGAAAGAAATGCTGCGGCAAAATTTACAGAATTGCAGAGACAGGTGTATGGATAAGATTATGATTACCTGTAATCGCAATAATACTGCAAGTGAAAAAATCATTATCGCAAATGGCGGTATTTTTGAAAAAGAGATAGTTGTTGACGGAAGGTACATAAAACGGTATTGGATTACTTTATAATAGACAGACAATGAGCTAAAAGATGTAACTTATGAGAAATTTTGGTGCATGGAGGTATGCATGAGAAGACAAAAATCCATATCTACACGTATATTTTGGGGAATCTTTTCTCTGTTTCTTTTGATTTTATTTATATTTACGGTGATTATTTCCAATATATACGGAAACCGTATGGAGGAGATGGAAATTAACTATCATTTGGAGGCGACCAACGGGACGAAAGAACAGTTCAATATGCTTACCTCCATGATTGACGAATACAGTTATTCTCTTATCACCAATGAGGCGGTGCAGGATGCACTGAGATATGGGGTTTCCGGGGAGGACGAAGAGAAAATCCGGACGTATATTGATGATATGGTGAGCATGAATGAGAGTATCAACCATGTCCATGTGCTTGGAATCAATGGTTTTTGGTGTTCCACAAATATCCAGGACAGCCGTCAGTTCTACAACAAATATCTGGATGAGTATGTAAGAGGGACGGACAGGAAAGGGGTGTGGACAGATTTCCACAGTACGGAGGAAGACGATTATCTGAGCAGCACCTCCTATATCCGCCCTGTCTTTGACAGCGAGACGAAAAAAGTATATGGTATTATTGTTCTGGATGTGTCCTATGAAAGTATTCACAAATTGTTTACTGCATCCTCCATTCGTTTGAAGGACAAGGCTGTTATTGTAAACAGCAGCGGAGAGATTCTGCTGCAGTACCCTCTGCTGGCAGATTATACGGATGTACTGAAAAAGTATCCTCAGGTACTGCAAAAGAGTACGCAGATGGAAGGGAATCTGTACAAAAAGGATGTTATCATTGTGTCGGAAAAAATAAATCTGGCGGACTGGAGTCTGGTACGGTTTGTTCAGAAAGATGCGGCAACAGAAAGTATCCGGGAGGTGCTGAAAGGATTTCAGATTGTCCTGATAGTGGTCACAATTATTTCTGTATTCTATACAATCTGGCTGACCCGCTCCTTTACCCGCCCTATCCGTGAACTGATGCAGGTGTGCGGGAAGGTGATGGAGGGAGATTTTACCGCACATGCAATTGTAAAACGTCAGGACGAGTTTGGCAGATTAGGGGATACCTTTAATAGTATGATTGGTCAGATTAATGAATTGTTTGATAAGGAAAGGCGGGACCAGAAACGAAAAGCTGAGATGGAATATCAGATTTTGCAGGCCCAGATAAATCCACATTTCTTATATAATACACTGGATTCGATTAAGTGGCTGGCTGTGATGCAGGGAGTGGATAATATAGCGGAGATGAGCACGGCCCTTATCAACTTGCTCCAGTATAATCTGGGGAAGGTACAGGGGGGAACCACCCTTCACAATGAAATTGAGAGTGTGAGAAATTATATTATCATACAGAAATACCGGTACAGTGATATTTTTGAATTTACCACAATGATTGATGAGGAGACAGAAAAATGTCAGGTTCCCCGGTTCATTTTACAGCCCCTGGTAGAAAATTCTATTATCCATGGTTTTAATGAAGAAAGAGGAAATTACCGGGTTCACATTGCTGCTGTAATTTTTGATGGAAAGCTGCATATACGGGTTATAGACAACGGAATGGGGATGGATGCGGACAGCAGGGATAAGATAAACAAAGGGGAGGAAAAGAGTACCAGGTTCAGTAAAATAGGTGTGTCCAGTATCAGAGAACGGATAAAACTATATTTTGGCGATGAGGCGAAGCTGATTTTTGACAGTGAGCCGAATATAGCAACAATTGCGGAGATTATTCTCCCTATCATAAGAGAAGAGAAGTAGAAGAGGGCTGTTGAAATAGTTGTATTTTTCAACAGCCTTTTTCTACACTTATACTGCTCTGATATTTGATAAATTTTTGACTATTTGAAGGAATCGTAATATTTTTTTGTTTTTTGAAAAATTGTATAAATCATACAATAAAATATGAGAAAATAATAATAAATTATTAATTTTAGATAAATTTTCCATTTAGATGTGTACAAAACATGACTATAATGAAAACAATATCAATGCATTGATGTAAGAGAAAAAAACTATTTTCTAAGGAGCCAAGGAGGGTTACAAGGTATGAAAAACAAATGGGTTAAGCGCACATTAGCACTGACAATGACAACTGTGATGGCGGCAGGTATGCTGGCAGGATGCGGCGGCAGTGATTCAAAAACAGAGGAAAATGGAGATAAAAAAGCGGCAGAATCAAATGGGGAATTTGACTGGAAAGCTTATGAGGGTTCTACCATTGAGATTCAGATGGTGCAGCACACAGCTTCAGAGGCGATGGTCAATAAGCTGGAAGAATTCGAGGAGCTGACAGGAATCAATGTAGAGTATTCCATCACGCCTGAGAGCAGCTATTTTGACAAAGTATCCACATCACTTGCCAGCGGTTCAGGAAGCCCCGATTTATTTATGTCAGGAGCATACCAGTTGTGGGATTACTCATCAGCGGGATATGTTGAGGACCTGAATACATATTTAGAAGATCCATCCATGCTCAGTCCGGATTATGATTATGATGACTTTGTTCAGAGCGCTGTTAATGCGCTGAAATGGTCAGGAGTGCCGGGCGAGGCGGTTGGCACAGGACAGCAGCTTGGACTTCCTCTTGCATTCGAGGTGTATACAATGGCATACAATCAGAAAGCATTTAAGGACAATGGCCTGGAAGTGCCAAAGACCTATGATGAACTGCTGGCAGCCTGCGACAAATTGCAGAAATGGAATGGAGACAATTCTTATGCAGTTGCAGTCAGAGGTGCGCGTGACTGGGGAACCATTCATCCGGCATACATGAGTATGTTCTCTGCATTTGGGGCAAAGGATTTTGAAATTGAAGACAACAAGCTTGTCTCCAAAGTAAACTCTCCTGAGGCAGTAAAAATGACAGAATTCTTTGTAGATATGATTAAACGCGGCGGAAGTTCTTCCTGGTCAAAATACACATGGTACGACTGTGGTGTTGACCTTGGAACAGGAAATACCGCCATGGTATTGGATGCTGACAATAACCCGGTACATCAGAACTGGGAAGGCGCTTCTGAAGAAGCTGGAAATATTGCATATGCTCCGCTTCCTGTAGCAAAAGAGGGCAACCCTCAGATTTCTAACTACTGGACCTGGTCTGTTGCAATGAACTCTGCATCTAAGAATAAAGGTGCAGCATGGTATTATATCATGTACTTTACAGGCAAAGATTTTGCAAAATATGCCACAATCGAAGGAAACAGCCTTGACCCTGCACGTACATCTGTATGGGAATCAGAAGAGTTCAAGAAGATGATGGAAGGCCAGCCTGGATACATCGAAGCATATGAAGCTACAATTGAAAACACAACAATCTTATTTACACCACAGCCTTATTTCTTTGAGACAACCACAGAGTGGGCAGCTACGCTTCAGGACATCGTTGCAGGTAAGTATGATTCTGTTCAGGAAGGACTGGATCAGTTAAAAGAAAAAATGGATAAAGCTGTTTCGGATATTGATTTGTCTCAGTATTAAAATCCATTATAGGAGGTAGACAGATGTTTGGCGGCAGTACAAAGAAAAAGGGCGGAGAAATCAACTACAACGAAGTTCCTGCGCATATCCGCAGGCGCCCGTATTATATTATTGCACCGGGATTGCTTATACTGATTGGCATTTTGATTCCATTTATCACAGCAATCTTTCTTTCCTTTACGAACTACTCGTTTCGTCTGCCGAAATGGGGTTTTGTAGGATTCAAAAACTGGATTAATATGTTTACCAGTAAAGAATTCTACCACGCGCTCAGTGTAACACTGAGATATGGTATCTTTGCCACGGCTGCAGAGATGCTCTTAGGAACCGGTGTGGCTCTTCTGCTGAAGAAAGATACCAGATACAGCCGGATATTGAAAGTGCTTTTCACGTTTCCACTGATGGTTGCGCCGGCAATTGCAGTATTAATCTGGCAGCTGATGACATCAAATACTGTTGGAGTTTTGGAAAAAGTGCTGAACATCTTTGGAGTCTACAACTTCCCATGGGCAGCATCACACAGTACAGCTTTGTTTACAGCCATACTGATTGATGCATGGGTAAATACCTCGTTTGTTATTTTGCTGGTTTTGGCAGGGATTCAGTCCTTGCCAAAGTCACCATTTGAAGCGGCGGCGGTAGATGGAGCAAGCTCATGGTTTACGTTTAAGACACTGACATTTCCAATGCTGAAACCATTTATGTATATTGCGCTGTTATTCAGGCTTATGGCTGCACTGCAGGAATTTGGTATCATCTATGCCCTGACCAAGGGAGGTCCCGGAGATACACTTATGAATATCTCCCTGACAGGTTATATCAACGGTTTTACATATCAAAAACTGGCGTCGGCGCTGCCGTTCCTTCTGGTGCTGTGGCTGCTTATCAATAAGACTGCCCAGTTCCTTGTAAAACGTCAGAGGTACCTGGCACAGCAGGCGGCAGGAAAGTAAAGGAGGGGCATATGAATAATCAGCAACAGTTGACAGACAGTTCAAAAAATAAAAGTATATTAAAAATATTAGAGCCTGTAGGAAGGAACTTAGGATTGACCTTGTTCGCAATGTTCGCTTTGTTTCCTCTTGTGTGGATGGTGATTTGCGCTTTCAAGTCGGACGCGCAGATGTACAATACAGTTTTCGTTTTCCAGCCTACCCTGGAAAATTTCAGGGCGGTGCTGGTGGGGACAGATTACTTCAAGGCATTTTTCCAGAACCTGGTAGTGGCAGGCGGAGCGGTAATCATCACAGTAATTGCGGGTGTTCCCTGTGCCTATGCACTGGCACGGTATAATTTCAGGAAAAAGGAAGACGTGGCATTCCAGATTCTTTCCTTTAAATTTGCCCCTGAAATCATGGTTATTCTTCCAATCTTCCTCATTTTCCAGAAGATAAGATTATATGACACTTTCTTTGGCCTTATCTGGGTTTATCAGCTCATCACCATGCCTCTTTTAATCTGGGTGGTAAGAGGCTACTTTGAAGATATCAGCGTAGAGGTGGAGCAGGCGGCACAGTTGGATGGTTATACATGGTATGAGGTATTCTTTAAGACACTTGTGCCTTTAATCAAGCCAGGAATGGTGGCAGCGGCGCTGCTGGCATTTATCTTTGCATGGAACAGCTTTACATTCCCTCTGATACTGAGTGGTTTTAAGATTCAGACAATTACAATTACGGCACTGCGCTATATCGCTTCTGACACAGTACATTACGGGCAGGTAGCTGTCGCATCGACAATCGCGGTGCTCCCGGAAGTAATTGTGGCATTGTTTATTCAGAAACACTTAGTCCGCGGTTTAAGTTTCGGCGCGGTGAAAGGATAACGGAGGTAAAGCGATGGCTCAGATAGAACTTGAGAATATCACAAAACAATTTGGAGATGTAAAAGCACTGAACAATGTGAACCTGACGGTCCTGGACAACGAATTTTTTGTTTTGTTCGGGCCGGCAGGAGCCGGGAAAACCACCTTGCTAAAAACAATAGCAGGTGCTGAGTTCCCGGAACAAGGGCTGGTTAAAATCGGAGGTAAGATTGTGAACCATGTGGAATCAAAGGACAGGAATGTGTCTATGGTTTTTGAGAACTATGCTTTGTATCCCAATCTTTCGGTTTATGACAATATTGCATCACCGATGCGCAGCAAGCTATATAAAAAAGATGAAGAGTATATAAAGAAAGCGGTGGGAAAGGTGACGGAAATGATGAAAATAAACCACCTTCTGGACCGCAAGCCGAGCCAGCTGTCCAACGGGCAGAGACAGAGAGTTGCGCTGGGAAGGTGTCTGGTCCGGACGCCCAATGTATTTCTCATGGATGAACCTCTGGCGCATCTGGACGCGAAGCTGCGGCATTTCATGCGCGGGGAGCTGAAAGAAATGCAGACATCCATCAATTCTACCACGATTTATGTAACTCATGATTATATGGAGGCCATGTCACTGGCTGACAGAATTGCGGTGTTGAATCATGGGGAAATTATACAGATAGGCACAGCACAGGAAATGTATTACACACCCTGTGATGAATTTGTGGCCCGCCTGTTCGGAGAGCCTGAGATTAACATATTAGAAGGAAAAATGTACACAGAAGCGGACGAAATATATTTTAAAGTGCTGAATCAGGATGTTCTGCTCTATCCCGCTGTGGATACAATAGAGGCGCTGAGAAAGGCAGGAACAGACAGCATCCACATTGGAATGCGGGGAAATGATATGCAGTTTGCTTTTGAGAAGCCCGGAGATGACTGGATGGAGGGCACTGTATATGCAAATGAGCCTATCGGCAATAAGGTAATTATGACGGTTATGATTGCAGACAAGAAGATTAGTCTCACGTGTCCCAACGATACTGTGGCAGGGATGGATCAGAAGGTTTATGTAAAGTTTAATATGACAAATGCAATTTATTTTAACGGGGAAACAGAAAAATTTATTACCCGCAACAACATATCCCGCTATACAGCTAAGAAGAAGGAGGGATAAGATGGCGCAGCTTATATTAAAAAATGTGTTCAAACGGTATGATGGACAGAAGAAAAAGATATTTCAAAAGAAAAAGGAAAATGACTTTGCAGTAAAGGACGTGTCCTATGAGTGCAGGGACGGAGAGTTTATCGGAATATTGGGACCCTCAGGCTGCGGAAAATCAACCAGTCTCCGCATGATGGCAGGGCTTGAGACTATTACCGCGGGGGAGATGTACATAGGTGATGTTCTGATAAATAACCTCCAGCCAAAGGACAGGAATATTGGTCTGGCATTTGAAGATTATGCGCTGTATCCTCCTCTGACTGTCTATGAAAATTTGGCGTTCAATATGAGGGCAAAAAAGAAAAGTGAAGTGGAAATCAAAAAAGCAATAGGTTATGTAGCTCCCCTGATGAAAATTGATGATCTGCTGGATATGAAACCACCTGCACTGTCAGGCGGACAGAAGCAAAGGGTCAATATTGCAAGGGCAATTGTGAGACGTCCGGGCCTGTTGCTTTTAGATGAACCGCTGAGCCATCTGGACGGAAAGATGCGCCAGCAGCTCCGCCAGGAAATCAAACGTATGCACCATGAGATAAAGTGCACAACAATTATTGTAACCCATGACCAGATGGAGGCAATGTCTCTGGCGGACCGCATCATCATCATGAAAGATGGGGAAATACAGCAGATTGGCACGCCTCTGGAAGTATATGACGACCCGGCAAATGAATTTGTGGCAGGATTTATCGGCGAACCTCCTATGAACTTAATGTCTTCCACTATTAAAAAACATGAAGATAAGTTTATGTTTACATTTGAGGGCAGCCAGCTTCAGGTGGAGGTGCCCGGGCGCTATACTAAAATCGCAGAGGACAATATGAAAGTCACACTCGGAGTGCGCCCTGTGGACGTCTTAATTGCAAAAGAAGAAGTATCCTCCACACCGGTCCCGGTGGCTGTATATGAAAATCTGGGAGATGAGAGAAGAATTTCAGTGAGAGTAGGAGAGATGCTACTCAGTATGACTACCCCGGATGATGTCTATTATGAAGCGGGACAAAAGGTTCAACTGATTTTCCATGAGGAGAGAACTCACTTGTTTGATCCTGAAACGGGAGAGAGAATCAGAGCCTAGATAACTGTTTTATTGTGACATATAAGGAGGTAGTGCAGATGGGCCAGTATGCGATTGGTTTAGATAATGGGGGAACTGTTATCAAAGCGGCTCTGTTTGACATGGATGGCAGAGAGCTTGCAGTTGCCTCCGCACAGACCCCGGTGCTCACACCTAAGCCAGGTTATACCGAACGGGATATGGAATATCTGTGGCAGCAGAACTGCCAGTGTGTAAAACGAGTGATAGAAAAATCAGGAATTAACCCTGGGGATGTTATGGGCATAGCAGTGTGCGGCCACGGAAAAGGGCTGTATCCCTGGGGCAAAGACGGAAAACCCGCATGGAACGGGATTGTTTCAACAGACGGAAGGGCATGGGAATATCCGAAGAAATGGAAAGAGGACGGAACCTATGCTCAGATATATGCCAGGATATGCCAGGATATCATGGCGTGTCAGCAGGTATCCCTGCTTGCATGGTTTAAGGACCACCACAGGGATGTCTATGACAATATCCAGTGGGTATTTTCTGTAAAGGATTACATCAGATTTCGCCTCACAGGGGAGGCACACTGTGAAGCCACAGATATATCAGGCTCCGGGCTTATGGATGTAAAAAATGCAAGATTTGATCAAGAAATACTGGATATGCTGGGAATCGGTGAGGTTTATGAAAAGCTGGCACCTGTCAGATACTCCTATGAGAGATGCGGGAGTATTACGGCAGAGTCAGCACGGCTCACCGGATTGATAGAAGGAACCCCCGTGGCAGGGGGAATGTTTGATATTGATTCCTGCGCCATTGCGCTTGACATCACAACACCGGAAAGAATGTGCACGATAGCGGGGACATGGAGCATCAATGAGTACATTTCCAAAAAACCTGTCATGGATGGCACGGTTTCTATGAACTCGCTGTATGCGATTCCGGGTTACTATCTTGTGGAAGAGTGCAGCGCAACCAGTGCAGGGAATCTGGAATGGTATCTGAAAAATTGTATGGACCATGAGCCTGTTGGCGAGAGTGAGAGTCTGTACGATGTGATTAATGGCATGGTTCAGAGCGTAAAGCCGGAGGAATGTGAGGTATATTTCCTGCCATTTCTCTATGCATCCAATGCACATCCGCTGGGAAAAGGTGCTTTTGTAGGGATGACGCTGTTCCACCAGAAAGCCCATATGCTGAGAGCCGTTTATGAAGGGGTTGCCTATTCTCACAAAACCCATATTGACCGTCTTCTCGCCTCCAGAGATAAGCCGGGGGCAATCCGCATGGCGGGCGGCGCAGTCAATTCGCCTGTCTGGGTGCAGATGTTTGCAGATATTCTGGAATCGCCAATTGAGACAGTGAAGGTGAAAGAGCTTGGGGCTCTGGGCTGTGCTATGGCGGCGGCAGTGGCAGCAGGGGTGTACGCGGATTACAAAGAGGCGGCACACAAAATGGTGCATATTGCAGATAAAGTAGAGCCAAATCCAGAGTCAGCAGCAATTTACCAGAAAAAGTACAGAAAGTACCGGATGGTCAGTCAGGCATTAGATACAGTGTGGGGCGAATTTTCAGTTTAATCGTAACAATTTGAATGGAAGGATGGTTGTAAATATGGCAAATAGAGGACAAACACCAAAGAAAATGAAAGCCCTGGTGGCATATGATAAAGATAATTATGTATTTGAGCCGGAATACCCTGCACCGGAGTGCGGGCCGGACGATATTATCATCAAAACAGAGGCCTGCGGGGTTTGCGCAGGTGATTTAAAGTGCAGCCACGGAGCGGCAATGTTCTGGGGAGATGATGTTCAGCCTTCCTGGGTAAAACCTCCGTTTATACCGGGACATGAATTTTTTGGACGCATTGTGGAGATGGGAGAAAATGTAAAGGGGTATGAACTGGGAGACAGAATCATCGCCGACCAGATTGTTCCCTGCGGAGAATGCAGATTTTGTAAGGACGGACATTACTGGATGTGCCAGCCCCACAATATTTTTGGTTTCCAGAAAGAAAACAACGGCGGGATGGCAGAGTATGTAAGATTCCCCAAGACCGCTGTTATCAGCCGCGTGCCGGAAACAATGTCCATTGAAAATGCGCTTCTGATTGAGCCTTATGGCTGCTCTAAACATGCAGTGGACAGGGGCAGTATAACAAATGAAGATGTGGTAGTTATTTCAGGGGCAGGTACACTGGGATTGGGAATGGTCACTTATGCCAGAATGAAAAATCCCAAAAAACTGATTGTATTGGATATGGTGGACGCGCGTCTGGAAAAGGCAAAGGAGTTTGGCGCTGATCTGGTATTTAATCCGGGCAATGTCGATGTGGTGAAAGAGATAGAAGCCCTGACAGACGGATATGGCTGTGATGTTTATATTGAAGCAACAGGCCATCCATCCAGTGTTATCCAGGGACTTGGCATGATACGCAAACTCGGACGTTTTGTAGAGTTCAGTGTATTTGGGGCTCCCACAACAGTTGACTGGTCTATCATAGGAGACAGGAAAGAACTGGATATTTTGGGCGCGCACCTGAGTCCATATGCGTTCCCGTTTGTAATCGAGAATATGGAGAATGGAAACTTAAAGACCGTTGATGTGGTTTCCAGGAAATTTAAGATTGAAGACTGGGAACAGGCTTTTGAGTATGCAACTGGAAAACATGGAGATTTCAAAGTGGCGCTAGTGTTTGAATAGGCTGTGTGATATAATATCCTCATTTATGGGGATATTATATCCTCCGGCAGATTTAGGCCCGTGCGATATTTTCACCTGAGTCCGAAACGCAGAAGGGCAATTATATCATGCTGAAAAACAGGGCGGGAGAACGTGTATGTACCATATTTTAATAGTAGATGATGAATTTTTAGTGCGTTTGGGTTTAAAAACAACGATTGACTGGGAAGCCAATGGATATAAGGTTGTAGGGGAAGCTTCCAACGGAAAAGAAGCGTTGGAGATGGCACGGTCTTCTAAACCGGATATTGTACTGGTGGATGTTAAAATGCCCTTGATGGATGGCTTGGAGTTTATCACAGAGGCGAAAAAGATAAGCGAAGATATTTCATTTATTATTTTAAGCAACTATGAGAATTTTCAATATGCGAAGCTTGCAATGAAGCTGGGAGTATCGCAATATCTTTTGAAATCGGAAATTAATGAAGATATTCTCCTTGCGACGCTGGAGTCAGTGTGCACAGAGCGCAGAAGCCGGCATGTGAGGCATCAGGACGACAATCAGGCAAGAAAAGCTTATCTGAGCAATAATTTATCCAAAGCCCAGATTAATGAATGCATTCCCATAGGCAGGATGGATGCGCCCCCGGAAGGTCTTTTTAAGGCGGAGGGGTATGTGGTCATGAAGTATTTTTGCAGCATCGGTCTTCTCAATGAGCAGAGTATAGATATGCTATCAAAAACCATGATATCTCTGATTGAAGATGAATTCCGGGGAGCAGTCTACAGCGAAGTAATCTATCAGATGCACTATTACATAACGCTGGTTTGTCCGGCGGACGGACACTCGGAGAAATCTTATATGGAAAAGAGTGCATCTATAGGAAGAAAAATTAAGTATTATTTTTCGGTTTCACTAAAGGGCGGAATCAGCCGTAAAGAAAAAGCAGAAAATCTTCCTCAGCTGCTGAGACAGACAGAGTGGGCGAGACAGCAGTGCTTTTTTGGAGGTACAGGGGGAAAACAGACTTCTAATATACGTTTTTCAGGAGAAAATGCTTTTATCATATACGAAGAGGGATTTCGGGAAAACCTGAAGAAAGAAGAGCGCCCACATGTGAGCAGCTCCCAGATTCTGGAGTATCTTACAGAAAGTAAGAGCCGGGAACTGGAAAATTATATTCATCATATTTTTGCCAGGATTAAAGCACAAAGTTCTTATACTGTGGTACAGCATACATTTATAGATTTTTTATCCATCGCAAAATCCAGTCTGGAAAAGCTGAATGTTCCGACAACGGAAGGATTTTTGACCAAATTGGATTATGATAATTGGAATATTCTTACCTCTGTGGAAGAGACGGAGGTCTACATACATGATATATTTGAGAGCATTTTAGGTTTTAAGAGTAAAGGAATCAGCGGGTACAGTGCCAGCGTAAAGAAGACGATTGCTTATGTTGAAGAAAATTATGCATCTAACATTACTCTGGAGGATGTGGCGCGCCACGGGGAAATCAGTAAAAGTTATCTGTCTATGCTTTTTAAGCAGGAAACAGGAATTAATTTTGTTACCTACCTGAATCAATACAGGATTGAGAAGGGGAAAAAGCTGCTCACAGATACAAACTTAAAAATTTATGAGATTGCGGAGGAAATTGGATTTGGAAGCCCTTATTATTTCAGCAAAGTGTTTAAAGAGCTGACAGGGATGCAATGTAAAGAATACAGAAATTATTATCTAAAACTCCGCATTTGAATGAGCATTTATGTACACATAAAATAGTCATATTTTAGTGGGAGGAAACTAGATGAACAAAAAATATACACTAGGTCTGTATGAAAAGTCTATGCCCGCTGATTTAAGCTGGAAGGAAAAGCTGCTTGCGGCAAAGGAGGCAGGGTTTGATTTTGTGGAAATCAGTATTGATGAGACAGAAGAGAAGCTTTCCAGGCTGGATATGCCGCAGGAGGAGCGTTTGGAACTGATACGCCTGATGAAAGAAACCGGAGTCCCAATCCGCACAATGTGTCTGAGTGGTCACCGGAAATATCCATTGGGCAGCAATGACCCTGCTGTATGTGCCAGAGGAATGGAGATTATGAGAAAGGCGCTCCACCTGGCGGATGATTTGGGGATTCGTATCATTCAGCTGGCAGGGTATGATGTTTATTATGAGGACTCTACTGTTGAGACAAAGAAACGTTTCCTTGCAAATTTGAAGGAATCGGCTGATATGGCTGCAAAACTTGGGATTCTGATGGGCTTTGAAACTATGGAAAACGAGTTTATGAACACAGTTGAAAAAGCTCTGAAATATGTGACTCTGGTGGGCTCGCCCTTTCTGGGGGTATATCCGGATTTGGGCAATATTACCAATGCAGCAGATACTTATAAAAATGATGTGCTGGAAGACCTGGAACTTGGAAAAGGTCATATTTCAGCAATGCACTTAAAAGAAACTGTTCCCGGAAAATTCAGAGAGATTCCTTTTGGAGCTGGCTATGTGGATTTCCAGGGGGGAGCAAAAAAGGCATGGGACATGGGAGTGCGGAAATTTGTCACTGAATTTTGGCATACAGGCAGAACAGAATGGAAAAAAGATTTAGAATTTGCAGGTACTATGTTTCATGATATTTTAGGTAAATTTTAAGCAGAAAGGAATGCCTCTGTCTTTGCGGGCAAATCTGTGAAAACACCCGCAAGTTCTTCTTGACAAATACCATATCTCCTAGTATAATGACCTAGTGACTGAAAACGATGTCACATACATAGGGGATTGGTCAAATGGTATGATAGGGGTCTCCAAAACCTTTGGTGGGAGTTCGATTCTCTCATCCCCTGTTTCAAAATTAAAAGGTAATCAACATTGCGTTGGTTACCTTTTTTATGTGTATAAGAGCTAATCGCTGCCTTATTTTCATGTCTCCTTTTCGTTCTGTTCTATTATCTATGCTTGTGGTGTAAAGGTTTTATTTCGTGTACATATAATGTGTCCTGGTCCACATGAAATTTTATTTCTAAATCAGCGTATTTCATCCCGTAAATACGTTCAGGGTCGTGCTGGTAGGATGGACGGGGGTCCTGCGCGAGAACTGCCAGCAGGGGCTCCCTGTGGCTGCGGGGAATAACTTCAAGTAATTTCTGCGGGCACTCCACCTTTAATGTGTAGTCTTTGAAAGAGCCGCTGAATCCCTCGGATGCTTCTGGATGGCTGTCCGTAAAAGGGAGATAAGGTTTGATGTCAAAAATAGGGGTGCCATCCATCAGGTCAGCGCCTGATATATGAAGGACAGGGCCGGAGTGAGGAGTCATTTCAATTTTAAGAAGGCGGACACAGGAGAGTCCCAGCGGATTGGGTCGGAAAGGGGAGCGCGTGGAGAATACGCCCATTCTCTGATTGCCGCCCAGTCTTGGCGGGCGCACTGTGGGGGTCCATCTTTCTCTTATGGATTCTGAAAAACCCCAAATCAGCCAGATATGGGAATAATCCTCAAGCCCCCTAAAGCAATCAGGATTGTGGAATTCAGGCAGGAAGACTATTTCGGCCTGAAGTTCTTCTATCAGTCCGCTCTGCCTGGGAATTCCAAATTTATCAGGAAAATCGCTGCGGATATGTGCAATTGTTTTTAGTGTGTAAGATTCTGGATTCATGGCTATCCTCCCGGTAATTATAAGTATAAATTTCTCATTGCTACCTGAAAATGTAACATAGAAATAGAGAAGGAGTCAATGCAGACTTTTATTTGCCATCGTGTACAGGCTGTAGTATAATTTAGAAAACAAATGAATTGAGGTTCGTCATGGAAAATAAATTTCTAATGCAAGTAAAGAAGATGCAGAAAATGAAAGCGACATATGCAGCTTTTAGTCAGGGAACAAAGATGCCTTTTATTACGTGTGATGAGGAAACATTTAATGACCAGATATGGATATTTGCAACGGAAGAGAGGGCGAAAGAGATAACCCAGAGATTTAAGGATGAAAATCAGGATTTTATGATGATTGTGCGCATAGAGAATAATCAGCTTCTGAGTTTCTATGGCAGTTTGCACCTTCTGGGAGTGAATGAGATTGTATTTGTGGAAGAGGAGCAGGTGACCAAAATACCTCTGGACAATGTGGTCGTGCCTGTAGATTATTCTAAGACCCCGGAGGAGAAGCGGCCTGTCATAAATCCGCAAATGCAGTTGACAGGGCTCTATTTTATGCAGGAGATACACCGGAATATCCCCACCAATGAGAAACCGGTGCTGCGTGAGCTGGAGGAGGAGATGGCTGCCAATCTGGTCAGGTCTAAATTTCTCATGGCGCTGGAGCTGGAAGGAGAAACACGGAGGCCGGACGGTTCTAATTTAAAGATTCCATGTGTAAAAAATAAAGAAGGCAAGACATTTCAGCCTATTTTTACAGATAACAATGAACTGAGAAAGTTTAATTCGGCGGGCAAATTTCAGGCAAATGTGGTTGAGTTTGTGAATATCGAGAAAGTGCTGGGACAGGGAGTGGAGGGGGTTGTGATAAACCCTCAGAGCATGAATATTGTAATTTCAAAGGATAAGATTCCTGCTCTTATACAACGGTTTTCCCAGAATTAAAATCAAACTAGAAGTCATTTGACAGAGCAGGGTATGCAGAAAATGTGTACCCTGTTTTTATGTGCGCCCATAAAATCCGATTTAAGGATTTTTTAATATCTTCTCTGCTATAATTGGAAACATAACAAGGAAGGAGAGCGCTGTAATGTACTTGAACATATTAAAAAAGGATATGAAACGAAAAAAGACAATGAATATAATTTTACTGCTGTTTATAATTTTGTCTGCAACATTTGTGTCAAGCAGTGTGAACAATATTATAGCTGTATATAGTGGAATTGACTATTATTTTGATAAGGCAGGAATGGCGGATTATTTTGTGGCAACCATCGACAGGGGCGATTCACATAAAGTTACGGACTCACTTGACCAAATCAAAGAGATTGACAGCTACGGCATAGAGCCTGTAATTTATATGAATTCCACAAACATATTAAAAGATGGCAAAAAACTTCCTTCTATGAGTAATACCTCTGTTCTTATGAATTACGAGGATGCTCAGATTACCTATTTTGATAAAAACAATAACCCCATTGCTCCCGTAAAAAGCGGAACGGTCTGGCTTTCGGCGAAGAGTCTGGAAAAGAACAATCTGAAAAGTGGTGATAAGATAGAAATTGTTATTGACGGGGTTTCTTTAGAATATAAAATTATGGGCGTTTGCAAGGATGCTTTTCTTGGCTCTGAAATGATGGGAATGACAAGATTTATTATCAGCTCGGAAGATTTTGAAAAATATGACAGCAATATATACGGGGGAAGCCTGTGTTATATAAAAACCGGTGACGTTTCCGCTGTTGAACGCCGCATCGGGGAGCTTGATATAAGTACGGTCTTTAATGGCAGCCGTGAGATGATAAAGCTGACTTATGTTATGGATATGATTATCGCGGGGGTACTTCTCGTGGTGAGTATATTGCTGATACTGACCGCTTTTGTTGTACTGCGGTTTACCATTGCCTTTACATTATCGGAGGAATTTCGTGAAATAGGTGTCATGAAAGCAATCGGCATAAGGAATACAAAAATCCGCCTGCTCTATATGACAAAATATTTTGCTCTTTCTGTTATAGGCTCGGCAATTGGATTCTTTGCAGGCATACCTTTTGGAAATCTGCTATTAGACAGTGTTTCAAATTCTATTGTTCTGGAAAGTGAAAATAGCATTCTAATCAACCTGGTATGTGCGATGGCAGTCATTACGGTTATTCTTCTGTTCTGCTTTGGATGCACAAGAAAAGTCGTGAAGTTTACGCCCCTTGATGCCATAAGAAACGGTGAGACAGGTGAACGTTTTTATAAAAGGAGCATAATCCGCCTTGGGAAGAGTAAATTAAAACCTTATGAATTTCTTGCACTTAATGAAGTTCTAAGTAATCCTAAGCGTTTGGGAATTATAGCTGTTACTTTTATTCTCTGCTTATCGCCTGTGCTCATTCTTGCTAATACGGTAAATACTTTGAAAAGTGATGACCTTGTAACATACTTTGGAGTTACTAAAAGTGATGTTTATCTTTCCGATGAGGCTAAGCAGATGAGTCTGATGAGTGAAAATGGAGAAGAAAAGCTTAAAAAGTATCTTGAGGAAATAGAACAGACTCTTGCGAATAACGGTATGCCTGCAAAATGCTGCAATCAGGCCGTTTTCAAGATGACAATAAGTCACGGTGATAATATTTGCAAATCACAGGTTTTAAAGGGAATCGGAACAACCACTGATATGTACAAATATTATGAGGGAACTCCGCCCCAGAATAATCGGGAGGTGGCACTTACAAAATATATTTCCGAAAAGCTGGATGCAAAAATCGGCGATACAATTACAATACGCCAGCTTGAAGGTGATAAGAAATATATAGTCACAGCATTATTCCAGTCAATGATTAATCAGGGTGAGGGCGTCAGACTTTATCAAAATGGCGGATGTGGATTTCCTTCAGTCGTCGGGCCTGCTTGCAATTCAGGTCAATTTTACGGATAATCCGGATGATAAAGAAATAAAAAGCCGTATTGAAAAAATAAAAAAACTTTACGATGCGGATTATGTTCTGACAGCAAGTGAATATGTTGAACAGATGGTTGGCGTTGGTGATACCCTTGACAGTGTAAAATATCTTGTTCTGATTCTAGCAGCAATAATCAGTGCACTTGTGACGGTGCTTATGGAGCGCTCTTTCATAGAAAAAGAACGCGGAGAAATTGCTGTTATGAAAGCAATTGGTTTCAAAAGCAAGTCTATTATTGCGACACATACTCTGCGGCTCGGCATTGCTGCGGCTGCATCAGTCATCATTGCCGCCCTGCTCTCAACGCCTCTTACCAGGCTTACAATTACGCCTATTTTTGATATGATGGGTGCCGGCTATGGGATAGAATATGCGGTGAAACCTTTGGATATATTTGTGATTTACCCGCTGCTTATGCTTTTTATTACACTGCTGTTTGCGTTTATTTCGTCACAGTACACAAGAACTATCAAGGCTTGTGAAGCCACCAACATTGAGTAAAGGAGTTTTTTATATGAATACTGTTTTAAGTGCAAAGGATTTATGTAAGACATATATAATAAATAAGCGTCAGAATAACGTGTTAAAAAATGTGAATTTCAGCATTTCAGAGGGTGAAATGGTGGCTGTCATGGGGCCGTCAGGCTCAGGAAAATCTACACTTTTGTATGCAGTTTCGGGTATGGACAGTATCACTGCGGGTGAGGTTGATTTTTGCGGTAAAAATATTGCTGAAATGACAGAAAAGGAGCTGGCAAACCTGCGTCTTGATGAAATGGGATTTATTTTTCAGCAGATGTATATGCTGAAAAATCTCACAGTGCTGGACAATATAATTTTACCAGCCTGCCAGTCCTGTAAAATAAAGGAAAGCCGCAGTGAAACCGTTCAACGCGGACAGGATTTAATGAGAAAGCTTGATATTATAGACATTGCCGACAACGATATAACAGAGGTTTCAGGCGGCCAGCTTCAGCGGGCCTGTATCTGCAGGAGTATGATAAATAAGCCGAAAATGATTTTTGCCGATGAGCCCACCGGTGCGCTTAACCGTGCTTCCTCCGATGAGGTAATGGGTGAGCTTACAAAACTCAACGGTGAAGGAGCGACAATTATGCTTGTAACTCATGATGTAAAAGTTGCAGCAAAATGCACAAGAGTTTTATATATAGTTGACGGGAACATAAAGGGGGAGCATAATTTAAATAAATACTCTTCAGATTCGCAGTTGAGGGAACGTGAAAGAACGCTGAACAACTGGCTTATGGAGATGGGCTGGTAAACTTTTAGAGGGACTGACATGGTTGATATTTTAATCGTTGAGGATAATAAGGAAATTGCTGAACTGCTCTGCGATTTCTTTCGGGCTGAAAATTATGCCGTATCCGTCTGTGAAAGCGGCGAGAAAGCCTTGCAATTGTACGAAAAGTACGGTGCAAGGCTTGTTGTGCTTGATATCATGCTTCCAGGGATGGATGGCTTTGCTGTCTGCTCAAAAATCCGTGAAAGCAGTAACACACCAATTATTGTTGTAAGTGCAAAAACAGAAAAGGATGATAAGCTCAATGGTCTTGCCCTGGGGGCGGACGATTATATAGAAAAGCCATATGATATTGATATCCTGCTTGCAAAAATTAAGGGTATATTTAAGCGCAGATATGCTCTCGATGAAATTATTGAGGGAGATTTGAGAATTAACAAGGTCGAAAAGACTGTATATAAGAATGATAAGACCCTTGAAATGACTCCAAAAGAATTTGAGTTGCTGCTGCTTCTAATTGAAAATAAAGGAAAAACTCTGAAAAAAGAATATATTTTCAACCAGATTTGGGGGAGTGACAGCTTTTCAGAGCAGCAGACTCTGACGGTACATGTCAAGTGGCTTCGTCAAAAAATTGAGGACGGCCCGAAAGATTCGCAGCATATTCAGACAATCTGGGGCGTGGGGTATAAGTTCATATGAAAAGTTACAACAAAGTGTTTGTGGCAGTCACTGCCCTTGTCGTTCTTGTTTTTATAGCGGCAAATACAATTATGCTGAATATGGGAGAAACTGAAGACGGCAGACCGTACCGGGTAGAAATCAGCAGGCTTGTTCTTGCAATTGAAGAAAGTGGCCTTGCCAATGTAGACTTGTCACAGTACAGTTATGTAGACCATATTGAAAAATACGGAGATAATTTTTATGATGCGGAGAGTGACTATGCAGTGCGCGAGATTGACGGAGAACTCTACCGTTTCGATTACAATGCTTCTGGCCGAAACGAAAAAAACATTACTTTAATGGTAAATCTTACTCTTGGGTTCATGTCGGCTATAGTAATCGGGCTGCTTCTCTACTTTCGCAGAAAGATAATTTTACCCTTTGACAGGCTGGAGAATGTTCCCTATGAGCTGTCAAAAGGAAATCTTACCCCGGCAATAAAAGAGAGCAAGAATCATTTTTTCGGAAAATTTATGTGGGGCGTTGACCTGCTGCGTGAGAATATAGAAGAGCAGAAAGAACGTGAGCTAATCTGCAGAGGGAAAAGAAGACACTGTTACTTTCCCTGTCCCACGACATAAAAACCCCCTTGTCAGCAATTAAGCTGTACTCAAAAGCGTTATCAAAAGGGCTTTATTCCGATAAGGACAGGAAGATTGAAATTACTGAAAAAATTAATGCAAAAGCGGATGAGATAGAAAGTTTTGTGTCACAGATTATCAGCGCATCAAAGGAGGATTTTCTAAGTCTTGATGTGCAAAATGGTGAGTTTTATCTGTCAGAGCTTTTGAAAAATATAACAGAATATTATTCGGAAAAGCTGGCTATAATCAAGACGGATTTTGAGGTTGGAAATTACAAGGATTGTCTGTTGAAAGGCGATATCAATCGAAGTATAGAGGTGCTTCAGAACATTATTGAAAATGCCGTGAAATATGGTGACGGAAAGAAAATAGGTATATTCTTCTCCGAGGAAGATGGCTGCCTTTTAATATCCGTCAAAAACAGCGGATGCACACTTTCAAGTATGGAGATTCCTCATATTTTTGAAAGCTTTTGGCGTGGCTCGAACGTTGGAAACACAAGCGGAAGCGGACTTGGACTTTATATCTGCCGCCAGATAATGCACAAAACAGGCGGGGAGGTTTTTGCTGAAATTGACCATGACTTTATCTCCATTACCACAGTATTTCCAAAGGCATATTGATATCGGATATGGATTACTATTTATTGTGTTATGTTCAAGAAGGTATACTTATTGAACTTCTAACGTTCAATAAGGTATGGTAAAATAGCAGTGTAAAACTTTAAATGGAGGTAAGAAACGATGATAGAGTGTAAAACAATAATGAACAAAGAAATACTTTCTATGATAAGTAAGGATTATTATAGAAATACAGCATATGTGCGTAAATTGAAGATAGTATTGTTAGTTTGTGGTGTTCTTCTTTTTTTAATTGGGACTCCCTTTTTGATAATACAGTTTTTCACAAATAGGCTGGATTTGCATGGAAATACAAGCTTTATAATTTATGCGGTAATTTTAGGTGCAGTGTGTTTGTGGTATGCGGCTGTGGGCATGGAAAAGCAAGGGACTTATGCCATTGTAAAGCAATACTTCAAGAATGGGGAAAAAGAGAAAGTGTATAATTATACTTTCACTAAGGAGGGGATAAATATCGAAGGATTCTGGAAATACATCCTTTTATAAATGGTCTTCCATAGAAAAAAATTATGAAGAGAGTCATTACTATATCTACATAGCAAATAACAAGTATATTGTAGTTGATAAGCTTGGATTTGCTGGTGATAGTCAACCTGAGTTTGAAAATTTGATAAAAGAAGTCCTGAAAGAGCCTATTAATAACTAATCTAATTTATAAAGGAGGGAAATGTGAAGAGGAAAATATTAACTGGTGGTCTGATATGTATATGTGTCATTGGCAGTGTCCTTATTTATACAGCTTCCCGCTATCAAAATACTTCCACGTCACGTTTGCCGGACAAATATGATGCAAATATTGAGCAGATACATAGTACGATTGATAAAGATCAGGATGGAATTGACGATCAGACGGATATTCTTGAAGGCACATTTGACTATATTGATTCTAAACCTAAATATAAGAGCCGTTATTACCAGACAGGTTATTCCGATGATGAATATGGGGTATGTACAGATGTAGTGGCAAATGCCCTGAAAAGTGCAGGATATGATATTATGGTATTAATGCAGGAAGATATTAAGAAAAATACCCATGATTATGATATTGATGAGCCAGATATAAATATTGATTTTAGACGAGTGAAAAATCTAAAGGTCTATTTTTCACATACAGCAATAAGTCTTACCACAGATATTTCCAATATAAAGGAATGGCAAGGCGGGGATATTGTGATCTTTCAGAACCATATTGGAATTGTTTCTGACCGGAGAAATAAAAATGGTGTTCCCTATGTGATTCATCACAATGATTCCTGGCAGATGGCATATGAACAGGATATTCTTGAGACCAGGCATGATATAGCCGGCCATTATAGAATTACAGAATAAAGAAAAGTGCACAACTCAGAAATATTGAGGTATACTTATTGATTGTGAGACCAAGAAGAAGGCAAGAATTGTGATTAGAATTTAAGGAGGCAAAATTATGGGACCAAATCCAAATAGTATATATCCAAATGAGAAGATTAAACAAGTTGTCTATATAAAAAATGTCATCACCAGACCGAATATCATTGTCGGGGAATACACTTAGATGATGATGATATGAATGGTGCTGAGAAATTTGAAAACCATGTCACACATCATTATGCGTTTCTTGGTGATAAGCTGATTATTGGAAAATTCCGTTCGATTGCCAAGGGCATCTGAATTTATTATGAATGGTGCAAATCACAGGATGACAGTGTGACCACATATCCTTTCAATATCATGGGAGGAGGTTGGGAGCAGCACACGCCGAGCATTGAAGAACTTCCGTTCAAGGGAGATACTGTTGTTGGAAACGAGAATGTTTGTATTGGTCAGAATGTAACGGTATTGCCAGGCGTATGTATTGGAGATGGCACAATCATCGCGGCAAACTCTGTTGTTGCAAAGGATATTCCGCCATATAGTATTGCCGCTGGAAATCCATGCAGAGTCATCCGAAAGCGTTTTGATGAAGAACTGATTGCATATCTGCTTGAGCTTAAAATGGTGGGATTGGGACGCGGACAAGATTTTCAAGAACATGAGTGCATTATGCAGTGGAGATTTACAGTTAATTAAACATGTATCAGACTGATAAAAGTGCTGAAATCATCCGTGTATACCTTATTGAACATTAGAAGTTCAATAAGTATGTATTACCGAAATAACCACAAAAAGGTCTGCAATCATTGCTCATACCTTATTGAACATTAGTAGTTCAATAAGATAGACAATGTTGCAGGCCTTTTAGTCGTTTTCAAGTGTTAAGTTTGAGATTTAAGTACATGTTAGATTGTATTCCATCCGCCGTCGACATTTAGTAATTGTCCGGTTGTAAATGAAGAAGCATCGGACGCAAAGTAAATTAATGCACTGTCGAGCTTGCTGGGATTACCGAATCTTTTCATTGGACACCTTCCTTTCACATAAATTTCAAGAATTCTGTATTGCCTGCCATTCTGGCCTGTCATTTCTGAATGGAAATAAGATGGTCCGATTGCATTGACAGTAATATTAGATTGTGCCCACTCTGCAGCAAGCGCTTTCTTGTCAGCATTTGTACGCCGCCTTTGGATGCAAGTAATGCAGAAAGCTGATGTACATCTGTACTGATTACAGTATTACTGTGGATAGATCCAGATGTTAACGATCTTTCCGTATTTTTGTTCAATCATGATTTTACCAACTTCACGTGCAAACAGGAATACACCTGTGAGGTTGATGTCGATTACAAAGTTCCACTCTTCTTTTGTCTGTGCTTCTGCTTTAGGAAGTGCAGCAACACCTGGCGTTATTCACAAGAATATCAATTCTGCCAAAATGACCTTTTGCCTCTTTTTACAGAACGAATGATATCTTCTTCCTTCCCAGCATCACATTGAATTGCAAGTGCTTTTGTTCCTTTGGCCTCAAGCTTTGCTGCAAGTGCATCCAGCCTGTCTTTTCTTCTGCGACAGTACAACACTCGCTCCCTGTCCTGCTAATGCTTTTGGAATTCCTCTCCCAGTCCTGAGGATGCACCTGTAACAAATGCTACTTTGCCTGTCAAATCAAACATGCCCATATCCAATCTCCTCTCTTTTAATTAAAAAACAAACGACAACACTAATTTTAATTATATTATCACATATTATTAAAAGGCTCGTCAATAAAATTTTCTGTTATTTAAGCGTAATTCAAATTAATTTTTTGCTAAGGATGTTTTGTGAAGGTGAATTAATTGACAACTTTCCGACAACATATATTTTCAGTACGAAAAACTGTAAAAATTTAAGGCAATAGGCATTGTATAGTTATTAATAGTTATTAGAAAAAAACTGTACTATAACGCAATGTTATATATGGTTTTCTGATTTCTTATGTTATAATGAAACGAGATTGAAGAAATACCAGAGGAGAATTATTTTTGGAAACAAGCGGAAAAAAGCGTCTGACGGTGGGTATTCTTGCCCATGTGGACGCAGGAAAAACAACTTTATCGGAGAGTATGCTGTATGTGGGAGGAAGTATCCGGAAGCTGGGGCGGGTGGATCATCAGGACGCATTTCTGGATACTTATGAACTGGAGCGTGCCAGGGGAATTACAATATTCTCTAAGCAGGCTGTATTTTCGTGGAAAGATATAGAAATTACTTTGCTGGACACACCTGGGCATGTGGACTTCTCTGCGGAGATGGAGCGGACCCTTCAGGTGATGGATTATGCAATTCTTGTTGTGAGTGGAGCGGACGGTGTGCAGGGACATACTGTAACACTTTGGCGCTTGTTGAAACGATATAAGATTCCTGTTTTTGTATTTGTGAATAAGATGGACCAGGACACAGCAGACAGGGCTGCCATTTTGGAAGAGCTAAAGAAGCGCCTGGGAGACGGCTGTATAGATTTTAGTGGTGTGTCTGATTTGAAAAATGTGAATAAGGACTGGCTTGAGGAACTGGCTATGTGTAGGGAAGATTTGCTGGAGGAATATCTTGAAACGGGGCATGTGGGGAGAGATTCTGTGGCAGAGGCAATCAGGGAAAGAAAAGTGTTCCCCTGCTATTTTGGTTCAGTCTTTCATGTAGAAGGTGTGGAGGAACTGCTGGAAGGTATTCGGGAAGATACCAGAAAGCAGACAGATATCCTTCCTGATTTTGGTGCAAAGATTTATAAGATTGCCAGAGATGAGCAGGGAAACAGGCTGACCTATCTAAAAGTCACCGGAGGGACATTGAAAGTGAAGGATGTAACTCCCGATATAGAAGAAAAAGTAAATCAGATTCGTATTTATTCTGGTTCAAAATATGAGACGGTGCAGGAGGTATCTGCCGGTGGAGTTTGTTCTGTGGCCGGGCTCAATCATACTTATCCAGGGCAGGGAATCGGAGCGGAAGAAGGTCTGGATATGTTTGTTTTGGCGCCGGTTCTGTCTTATCAGATACAGCTTCCGCCAGATTGTGACGTGCATCGTATGCTGCAAAGTTTAAGGGAGCTTGGAGGAAGAAGAACCACAGCTGCATATTGTGTGGGAGGAGAGTCTGGGAGAGATTCATGCTCAGCTTATGGGCGAGGTGCAGACCGAGGTACTAAAAAGCATTATAGGGGACCGGTTTGGCGTAAATGTGGAGTTTGGCACAGGAAATATTGTGTACAAAGAAACTATAGAGGGTTCCTCTGAGGGAGTGGGGCATTTTGAACCCCTGCGCCACTATGGCAGAAGTACATCTTCTTCTGGAGGCGGGAGAACCAGGTTCGGGGCTTCAGTTTGCGGCAGACTGCAGTGAGGATATACTGGATGGGAACTGGCAGCGTCTGATTCTCACCCACCTTGAAGAGCGGGAACACAAAGGAGTCTTGACAGGCTCACATATTACGGACATGAAAATTACATTAATTGCAGGGCGGGGACACCTGAAACACACGGAGGGAGGCGATTTCCGTCAGGCAACTTACAGGGCGGTCCGACAGGGTTTAAAACGGGCTAAGAGTATTTTGCTGGAGCCTTATTATGAGTTTCGTCTGGAGGTTCCGTCGGAAAATATAGGGCGGGCTATGTCAGATATCCAGAAGATGAGCGGGAACTTTGGGCAGCCTGAACTGGAGGGGGACATGTCTGTTCTTACCGGAACGGTTCCGGTATCTACTATGAGGGGATATCAGACAGAACTGCTCTCTTATACCGGAGGGCTGGGGCGAATGTTCTGCAGCCTGAAAGGGTATATGCCCTGCCATAATGAAGATGAAGTGATAGAAAAGATTGGATATGATTCAGAAGGTGATTTAGAAAATCCGGCAGATTCTGTATTTTGTGCGCATGGAGCAGGATTTGTTGTGAAATGGAATCAGGTGGAGGATTATATGCATGTGGCGAGTCCATTAAAACCAGTTGTGTCAAAGCAGGAGCAGCCGGTATATGAACCGCCTGTCTCTGGTTCCCGTATCGAGTTGACCAAAGAAGAGCTGGATGCCATTTATCAGAGGACACCTGACCCGGTGCGAAGAAATCAGAACAGCGGCCCTGTGACTGTAAGAGCGCCAGAGAAATCACAGTCTGACGGTAAATGGGGGGAGAAGCAGGGAGAGAAGAAAAACGGACAAAGCTATCTTCTCGTTGACGGGTATAACATTATTTTTGCGTGGGAAGAATTGAGGGAACTGGCAGAGATAAATATTGAGAGCGCCAGAGACAAACTGATGGATATTTTGTGCAATTATCAGGGTTACAGAAAGTGCACCTTAATTCTTGTATTTGATGCCTATAAAGTCGAAGGGAATCCGGGAGACGTACAAAAATACCATAATATTACTGTGGTATACACAAAAGAGGCGGAGACAGCAGACCAGTACATTGAAAAGGCGGTACGCAATATCGCAAGAAAATATGATGTCACGGTGGCAACCTCTGATGCACTGGAGCAAATCATTATTATGGGTCAGGGCGCACAGCGTCTTTCGGCGGACGGACTGAAAGATGAAGTGGAGCTGATGCTGAAAGAGATACGAAGTGAATATTTGGACAAACCGCCTGAAGACAGGAATTATCTTTTCAATTACCTGAAATCAGGCCTGGCGGAGGCAATGGAAAAAGTGCGGCTGGGAAAAGACGACAATTTTGAGAATATTCTGAAAATGGAAAGCAAAAGGGACTGACCCCTTTAGAAAGGAGTATCGTTTTGTTAACGATTAACAAGTATGTGAAAGCTAAATCTCTGGAGGAGGCGTATGAGCTGAACCAGGCCAGAACTGCCCGTGTGATGGGCGGCATGATGTGGATGCGCCTGGGAGGAACGCGGATACAGACGATAATAGACTTGTCAGGTCTTGGGTTAGACCAGATTGAGGAGACCGAAGATGAGTTTAGAATCGGAGCTATGTGTACCCTGCGCCGGGTGGAGAAGCATGAAGGTATGAAACAGGTGTATGGGGATGAGATTGCAGAATCTGTCCGCCACATTGTAGGTGTGCAATTTCGGAATCAGGCAACTGTGGGAGGTAGTATTTACGGAAGATTTGGTTTTTCGGATGTGCTGACCTGCCTGCTGGCACTGGATACATCTGTAGAATTATATAATGGAGGCAGGATGCCTCTTTCTGAATTTGTGAACAAGAAGCGGGACAAGGATATCCTTGTATCTGTTATTATAAAAAAGAGCGGCAGAAAGTTGAAATATGCGGCTGTCCGCCAGTCTCAGACCGATTTTCCGGTGCTGGCATGTGCGGTTGCGGCGGAGACCATCGGCGATAAAATGACATGGTTTTTTTCTGTGGGTGCAAGGCCTATGAGGGCGGCGCTTTGGGAAAAGGAAATGCAGATTTCAAAATCTGTTTCTAAAGAGGACCTGGAAGTCTGTTCAAGGGAGGCTGCGGCAGAGTTTACTTACGCAACGAATATGCGGGGCAGTTCAAAGTATCGCAGGCATCTGGCAGAGGTTTTGATTTTGCGCGGAATGCGCTCAATCTTAGCGGAGGAAGAGGAATAAGTAATGACAATGGAATTTGTATTAAATGGGAAAAAAGTATCGGCGGAAGTGAAAGCTGACACAGTGCTTTTGGATGTTTTGAGAGGGCTTGGATGCTACAGTGTGAAACGTGGCTGTGAAACCACCAATTGTGGATTATGTACCGTATGGGTTGACGGAAAATCACGTCTTTCCTGCTCCGTACTGGCATTGAGTGTGGAAGGACAGGAAATTACGACTTTGGAAGGTGTGAAGGAGGAGGCCGAGGCATTTGGGGAATTTCTGGCAAATGAGGGCGCGGAGCAGTGCGGCTTTTGTTCCCCAGGTTTTATCATGAATGTGCTTGCCATGGTACGTGAATTGGACGAACCCAGTGTGGAAGAGGTCAAAGAGTATCTTTCCGGCAATTTGTGCAGATGTACCGGATATATGGGGCAGTTGAGAGCTATTTATAAATATCTGGAGCAGAGAAAAGAGGAGGTGCACGTATGAGAGTGGTAAACCAGGCTGTACCCAAGGTGGACAGCGAGGCGCTGGTGACGGGAAAAGCAGTATATACAGACGACCTGGCACCATCAGACTGCCTGATTGTAAAGGTGCTGAGAAGCCCCCACGCTCACGCGCTGATTGAAGAAATGAATCTCACCCGGGCACTTGCTGTCCCGGGAATTGAGTGTATTTTCACATATAAGGACTGTCCGAATAAAAGGTTTACACTGGCGGGCCAGACTTACCCTGAGCCAAGCCCCTATGACAGATTGATTCTGGAGCAGCGGGTGAGATACGTTGGAGATCCGGTGGCAATCCTGGCAGGAACCAGTGATGAAGCTGTGGACAGGGCAATGAAGCTGATAAAAGTAAAATATGAAGTGTTAGAGCCTTTGCTTGATTTCCGCAGAGCAAAAGACCATGAAATACTGGTTCACCCTGAGGAGGACTGGGAACTTCTCTGCCCCATGGGCGGAGATAACAAGAGAAATCTTTGTGCCCATGAGGAAGAGGGAGAGGGAGATATTGAGGCCGTACTGGCATCCTGTGATTATGTGGTTGACAGAACCTATCATACGAAAGCAAATCAGCAGGCCATGATGGAGACATTCCGCACATATACTCATCTGGACACCTATGGAAGATTAAACATTATATCCTCCACTCAGGTTCCTTTCCACATACGCCGGATTATGGCAACGGCCCTGGATATTCCAAAGTCAAAAGTACGAGTGATTAAGCCGAGAATCGGGGGCGGATTTGGTGCAAAACAGACCTCTGTTTCTGAGATATATCCGGCACTGGTGACATGGAAGACTGGAAAGCCGGCTAAAATGATTTATAGCCGTGAGGAATCCTTTGTGGCGTCCTCGCCGAGACATGAGATGGAGCTTCACGTTCGTGTGGGAGCGAACAAGGACGGGATTATAAAAGGAATTGATGTCTATACTTTATCTAATACGGGAGCTTTTGGGGAACATGGTTCCACCACGGTGGGGCTGTCAGGTCACAAAACCATCCCCCTGTATGCCAAAGCAGACGCATTCCGTTTTATTTATGATGTGGTATATACCAATGTGATGTCGGCAGGGGCTTACCGCGGTTATGGCGCAACCCAGGGATTTTTTGCAGTGGAATCTGCTGTGAATGAGCTGGCAGGCAAAATGGGGATGGACCCGGTTGTGCTGCGGGAAATAAACATGGTAAAAGAGGGCGATGTTATGCCTGCTTACTATGGAGAAACGGCAAATAGCTGCGCTCTGGACCGATGCTTGGAGCGGGCAAAGCAGATGATGGATTGGGACAGCAAATATCCCTGCCGTGACATGGGAAACGGCAAGGTTCGGGGCGTAGGTGTAGCTATGGCTATGCAGGGCTCTGGAATTTCCTCTGTGGACACTGCTTCTGTGGGAATTAAGGTTAATGATGATGGTTTTTACAGTTTGCTGGTAGGCGCCACGGATATGGGAACCGGAAGTGATACAGTGCTGGCACAGATGGCAGCGGAATGCCTGGAGTGCAGCATGGAGGATATTATTGTACACGGTGTGGATACAGACTCTTCCCCCTACGACTGCGGCTCCTATGCGTCCAGCACCACTTATGTGACGGGCACTGCGGTGATGAAAACCTGCGAGGTCTTAAGGGAAAAGATTTGTGCCAGAGGAGCTGAATATATAGGCTGTTCTGCGGAGGATGTGGAATTTGACGGAAAAAAAGTTGTAAACTTAAAAACCGGGGAAAGCGTATCTAGACAAGAAATCGGAAACAGAGTGATGTGTGATAATGAAGAGGCACTGTATGCCAGTGAAGCTTTTACATCTCCGGTATCTCCGCCGCCTTTTATGGTCGGAATGGCGGAGGTAGAGATAGACAAAGAGACAGGTCAGCTTGAACTGATTGACTATGCGGCAGTGGTGGACTGCGGAACAGTAGTAAATCCTAATCTGGCGAGAGTTCAGGCTGAGGGCGGAATTGCCCAGGGAATCGGTATGGCACTTTACGAAGACATTGTGTATAATGAAAAAGGAAAAACATACAGTAATTCCTTTATGCAGTATAAAATACCAAGCCGTCTGGATGTAGGTCAGATTCGTGTTGAGTTTGAGAGCAGTTATGAGCCGACCGGGCCTTTTGGGGCAAAGTCTATCGGAGAGATTGTAATTAATACACCCCCTCCGGCTATAGCCAATGCAATACAAAATGCAACTGGTGTGCTCATAAGAGAGCTGCCTCTCACCGCGGAGAAAATTTACTGGGGAATGCAGGAGAACAAATAGGCTGCAGTACTTTCTGGTATGCCATTCGTTCACTGCCATCATGCATATAAACGATTCCGCAATATTTAAAGCCATTTTTATCAAGAAGATGCTGCATCACTACATTATCTCTGTGGGTATCTATCCGCAGATTCCGGCACTGCTTTAGAGACCAGTCCAGGCAGAAAGAAGCTGCTCCCCGGACGGCTCCGGCGGAGGTGATTCTGTGAACAACACCATAAGGAAGGTCATTTAACCACTGTCCGCTGTGGATTTCGGCATAGACCTCATCGGGGCCTTCCTTATAAAAAAATGCGGCAGCAATTTCGTTTTGTTCTTCACATATATAACTATTACCGCCTTCAATATCCTGTGTCAGTAATGTTTTGGATGGATAGGAAGTTCCCCATTGTGTGGGA
Source organism: Muricomes sp. (assembly GCA_049840515.1). Taxonomy (GTDB): domain Bacteria; phylum Bacillota; class Clostridia; order Lachnospirales; family Lachnospiraceae; genus Muricomes. The sequence goes on from JASGKW010000017.1 coordinate 35,302, forward strand.
TTTCCATGACTTATCATAAACTGTCTTGCGTTTTCATACAGATTCAGCAGAATATTCATATCTGCCAGAGTTGCTTTTCTGATTTCCATAATTAAAGTAACCTTTCAATGTTTTAAGTGTTATACTTATTGAGTGTCAGCTGCTCAATGAATATAAATCTATTCTAAAACAGGCTGAAGTATTAGGCAATGAAAAAATATCTAAGAGGAAAGGGTCACATAATGAACAGCAGAAAAAAGTTAGTACTTGCTTTGGGGGTTACAGCAGGAGCTCTAGCTGGTGTATACTGCGGAGTTTCTATTTATTTTATCAATCATTTTTATCAGGGAACCAAGGTCGCGGGCGTTGATTTCTCTATGAAGACGGTGGATGAGGCTGAAACTTATTTTGCAAAGCAGATAGATAACTACTCCCTGACTGTAAGTCCGAAAGAGGGAGCAAAAGAGAATATAACCGGGGCAGATATATCCATGAAATACAGAGAGGGTAAAGGTCTGGAGAAGGCATTGGAAAAACAGAATGCTTTTTTTTGGCCATCCATGTTCTGGAAAAAGATGGATATTAATATAAAGACAAAGTTTGACTATGACCAGACGAAGCTTGAGGAGCAGATACAAAAACTCAAATGTTTTCAGAATAATGAAGATAAAACAGATCCGGTGAGTGCGAAACCTGAATTTAATGGGGATAAGTTTGTGGTGAAGCAGGAGGTGCTTGGGACAAAAGTTGATCAGGAAGTGATGAAATCAAAACTTATCAGCGCTGTTGAGCGGCTGGAAGATAAATTTGACCTGGCAGAGGAAGACTGTTATTTAAAGCCGAGATATACCTCAGAGTCAAAAGAGGTGGCGGCGGCCAGAGATACACTGAATGATTACTGCAGTGCAAGCATTGTCTATGACATGCCGCCTGTCCAGGAAGTGGTGGATAAGAAGCTGATTTCAACATGGCTGTCCTGGGATGATAATATGAATGTTACATTCCACGAGGACAGCGTCAGGGAATTTATGAATCAGTTTGCAGCGAAATATGAGACACTTTACAGCACAAGACCTCTCACTACACCCACGGGGAAAGCCACGGAGGTGAGCGGGGGAACTTACGGCTGGGCTATAGATGAGGCGGCGGAAGCGGAGGTTTTGATAGCAAGTATTAAAAACAGGGAAGTGGTCACAAAAGAACCGCCTTATATACAGCGGGCTGCCGTCCACGAGGCTCAGGACTGGGGAAAGACATTTATCGAGGTGGATTTGACGGAACAGCATATGTGGTATATTGCGGACGGAAACGTAGCTTTTGAGACAGATGTTGTGACGGGGCGACCTTATGAACATTCCACACCTGCGGGAGTATATAGCATACTGTGGATGACCATGAATACTGTTTTAGTGGGAAACATTGATCCGGAGACGGGTGAGCCGGAGTACCGGACTCCTGTAAATTACTGGATGCCTGTCACTTACAGTGGTGTTGGGTTTCATGATGCCATATGGCAGCCCTATTTTGGAGGAGATTTGTACTGGAGCAACGGTTCTCATGGATGTATCAACATGCCTTTGGATGGTGCGGCTACATTATATAGTATGATAGTCCCCGGAACTCCGGTGGTAATGCACTATTAATAGTGTTTATATTGTATAAAATTAGATACACAGAGGGTAAATGAGAACTATTTTCATTTATCCCTTGTCTTTTATTTAACTGAATGCTATACTGTGCGTGAAATCAAAGATGACCTGTCTGTTTTATAAAGGAGGAGCTTATATGAGACGGTATGCACAGTGGGAAGGATTCAGCGGAAGGCTTTGGAGGGATGACATTAATGTCCGGGATTTTATTCAGAATAATTATATGCCTTATGACGGGGATGAAAGTTTTCTGGCACAGCCTACAGAGGCGACAAATAAATTGTGGGGACGGCTCCAGGAACTTCAGAAGGAAGAACGCGCAAAGGGCGGTGTTCTGGATATGGAGACTGAAGTGGTTTCCAACCTAACGGCATACGGTCCGGGTTACGTTGACGAGAAAATGAAAGACCTGGAACAGGTGGTAGGTCTTCAGACGGATAAACCCTTAAAACGGGCCTTTATGCCATTCGGCGGAATCAATATGGCGGAGCAGGCGTGCAGGACCTACGGGTATGAGCCAAGTGAAAAGCTGCATGAGATTTTTACAAAATATCATAAAACACATAATCAGGGAGTCTTCGATATTTACACTGAGGAAATGAAAAAAGCGCGCCACAATAAAATTATTACGGGGCTTCCGGACACCTACGGAAGAGGACGCATTGTGGGAGATTACCGCCGGGTTGCCCTCTATGGAATCGACTATTTGATTGAGAAAAAGAAAGAAGATTTCAATGAGACCGAGAGGCATGGAATGAAGGGAACCGATTTCCGGCTCAGAGAAGAGGTCGCAGACCAGTTGAAAGCTCTGGTGGAAATGAAAGAGATGGCAGCAGTTTATGGCTATGACATTTCTCAGCCGGCAAACAATGCAAAAGAGGCAGTTCAATGGCTCTATTTCGGATATCTGGCGGCAATAAAGACACAGAACGGGGCAGCCATGAGTGTGGGACGCATTTCTACATTTCTGGATATCTATATTGAGAGAGACTTAAAGAAAGGGATTCTCACGGAAAATCAGGCTCAGGAACTGATTGACCATTTGGTTATGAAGTTCAGAATGGTGAAGTTTGCAAGGGTTCCGTCCTACAATGAACTGTTTTCCGGTGACCCGGTATGGGCCACATTGGAGGTGGCGGGAATCGGGCAGGATGGGCGCTCTATGGTTACGAAGAATGACTACCGTTTTCTTCATACACTGGAAAATATGGGGCCATCCCCGGAGCCGAATCTGACAATTTTGTATTCCTCACGTTTGCCTGAGACGTTTAAGAAATATTCTTCTCATATTTCAATTACAACAAGTTCTGTGCAGTACGAGAATGACGATGTAATGCGCCCGGTGTGGGGAGATGATTATGCAATCTGCTGCTGTGTGTCTGCAACACAGACTGGCAAGGAAATGCAGTTTTTCGGCGCGCGGGCCAATCTGGCTAAATGCCTTTTGTATGCAATCAACGGCGGTGTGGATATAAAATCAAGAGAGCAGGTGGGTCCCGCATATAACCCGGTTACTTCTGAATATCTGGATTATGAGGAGGTAATGGATAAATACGATAAGATGATGGACTGGCTGTCAAAATTGTATGTGGATACTTTGAATATGATTCATTATATGCACGATAAATATAACTACGAGGCGGCGGAGATGGCGCTGATTGATACACACGTGAGAAGAACATTTGCCACAGGCATTGCGGGATTTTCCCATGTGGTGGATTCCCTGAGTGCCATCAAATATGCTAAAGTTAAGGTGATTCGTGATGAGACGGGAATTGCGGTGGACTATGAGACACAAGGCGATTTTCCGAGATATGGAAACGATGATGACAGGGCGGATGACATTGCAGTTTGGCTGTTGAAAACCTTCATGGGCAAACTGAGAAAATGCCATACTTACAGAAACTCAGAACCAACCACTTCTATATTAACCATCACATCCAATGTTGTATATGGCAAAGCTACAGGTTCCCTCCCCGATGGAAGAAAAGCGGGAGAGCCACTTGCGCCGGGGGCAAATCCATCTTATGGGGCAGAGAAAAACGGTTTGCTGGCATCTCTGAACTCTGTTGCAAAACTTCCATACGAGGAAGCGCTGGATGGAATCTCCAACACTCAGACAATCAGTCCCGGAGCCCTGGGGCATAATGAGCAGGAACGGATTAACAATCTGGCTCATGTGCTGGATGGATACTTTAACCAGGGAGCACATCATTTAAATGTGAATGTATTTGGAACAGATAAATTGATTGACGCCATGGAACATCCTGAGAAAGAGGAATATGCAAACTTTACAATCCGGGTATCTGGATATGCGGTGAAATTTATCGACCTGACACGTGAACAGCAGATGGATGTAATATCCAGAACATGCCACGCAGAGATGTAATTCTATAGTCTGGCTATGCACAGAGAGGTGAGGAAAATGAAAGAGCAGACAGGATATGTTCATTCCCTGGAGACATTTGGTTCTGTGGACGGACCGGGGGTACGGTATGTTATTTTCATGAGCGGCTGTGCAATGCGCTGTCAATTCTGCCATAATCCAGACACCTGGAATATGAAATCCGGCACGCCCTATACCGCCGGCCAGCTTCTGGATAAAGCAAAGCGATACCGCTCTTACTGGGGAAATGATGGCGGTATCACAGTAAGCGGAGGGGAGCCGCTGCTGCAAATTGATTTTCTGATTGAGCTGTTTAGAAAAGCAAAGGCGGAGGGGATTCACACAGTTCTGGATACAAGCGGAAACCCTTTTACAAGGGAAACGCCCTTTTTTGAGAAATTTCAGGAATTGCTGAAATATACGGATTTGATATTGCTGGATATAAAACACATAGATGAACAGCAGCACAAAGAATTAACAGGGCGCATAAACAGCAATATACTGGATTTGGCCCGGTATCTTTCAGAAGCAGGACAGCCTGTCTGGATCAGACATGTTCTTGTGCCCGGGCTGAGTGACAAGGATGAATACTTGAAAAAGCTGGACAATTTTCTGCAGGGATTGCATAATGTGGAAAAAGTTGAGATACTGCCTTATCACACAATGGGAGCATATAAATGGGAGGAACTGGGGCTTGAGTATCCTCTGAAAGGTGTGGAGCCTCCCTCTAAGGAGCGGGTGGAGAATGCCCGGCGTCTTCTGCATGCCGTTGAAGAAAATATACAAAAGATATAAAAAAAGACAGGTTTTTTGAGGTATATTACCTCAAAATGCCTGTTTTTTTGTGCGATTTTTACAAAAGGCAGCTTACAAAACTTTTACTTGGATTTGAAGATTTTCTGTAAACTGCTGTGATATGATTCAGTTGCATCAAAAAGGTGTGCAGAAAGGAAGGGGTATATGAAAGTATGTATAGAAAGGTTATAAAAGATTCTCTTCCTACTGTTATTTCCCTTATGTTAGCAGGTATGTACAGTATGATAGACGGCCTTTTTATCGGAAAAGCGGCTGGTGATACTGGTCTGGCGGCTGTTAACATAGCCTGGCCTATTGTGGCGGTTCTGATTGCAGCTGGCATGGGCACCGGGGTGGGCGGAAGTGTACTGCTATCCATTTACAGAGGGCAGGGAAATAAACGAAATATGATGAGAGCGCATGAAACTACGATTACTCTTTTGTTAGTGGATGGAATCTGTCTTACACTTCTCCTCCTTTTTTTATACCCTTTTTTACTTAAAGGCTTAGGCGCCGAAGGAGATGTTTTTGTAGAAGCAGCAAAGTACAGTGAAGTCATCGCAAAAGGAAGTTTGTTTCTCATATTGGGCGCAGGAGTGCTCCCTCTCCTGAGAAACAGAGGGATGGCCTTACATGCCATGATAGGTATGATGACAGGCATTCTGATAAATATAGGATTGAACTACTATCTCATGTTTCAGCGGGGGATGGGGATTCAGGGAGCAGCATATGGCACGGTCACGGCGCAGGGAGTGGTTGCTTTTATTGGAATCATGTTGCTGTACCGGGATGCGAAAAAATTCCCTGAACTGAAACTGGATGGAGAAATGACAAAAAGAATTTTTCAGATTGCGGTTCCTGCATTTGGTGTATCTATAGCTCCGTCAGTAGCTTTGATTTTTACAAACTGGCAGTGTCTCTTATATGGGGGAGAGACTACAGTTGCCTGCTATGCTGTGATATCTTACATTGTTTTTCCTGTACAGTCTATGCTGTCAGGGATTGGGGAGGGAACACAGCCTCTCATGAGTTATTTAAACGGTGCAGAAAAATATAAGGATGTACAGAAATTAAGAGAATCAGCCTGCCGGATAGCAGTTGTTTTAGGGGGCGTAGCATTTATGGTATCCATCATTCTGTCTCCGAAGGTCAGTACATGGTTTGGGCTTTCTGAAGATGCGGCATCTTTTTTTAAAACAGGAATGAGAATTAGCGCAGTTTCTTTTTGGACAGCAGGAATTACAAAACTGAATGTTACTTATTTAAATGCCACACTTCAAACAAAACGGGCAGCTATTCTGACATATGTGGAAAGTCTGGTGGTGACGCCGCTGTTATTATATACATTACCTGTTTTTATTGGAATAAATGGAATATGGAGTACTTTACCGGCAGTTACATTGTGCCTGCTTGTAATTTATAAAATGATGGAGGAGAAAAAAGGTTATGAAAAACCAGCAGAAATTTAAACGGATAGGCAGTGTGGGGATATTTATAATCCCGGCACTGACGCCGCTGATTATATTTTGGATTTATCCCATATTAAGGTCTGTTTACATTAGTCTGACAGATTGGGATTATATGTCACCTGCATATAATTTTGTGCTTTTTGATAACTTTGTGGCTTTGTTCCACGATAAAAGGTTTTATGATGCACTCTGGAATACACTTGTCTTCAGCCTGGGAACCTTGATTCCTACAATTGTACTGGGGCTGGTATTGGCACTTTTGCTTCAAAAAGGTGTCAAAAGGAGCGGGATTTTTAAGTTTATACTGTTTTCCCCATGGATTACACCTACGGTGGCTGTTTCCATTGTATGGACCTGGATTTATGAGCCAGGCTCGGGAATTGCAAATATAATTTTCCGCTTTCTTGGCCTGCCTCAATTGCAGTGGATTAAGAGCTTACAGACGGCAATGCTGGCAGTTATTATTGTTACAATATGGAAGAGCCTGGGTTACGCAATGATTTTTTATCTGTCAGCTTTAGAAAAGGTTCCCGCAGAACTTTATGAAGCCAGCGGGCTAGACGGGGCAAAACTCTGGCAAAGGTTTCGGGATGTGACCATTCCCTGCATATCACCAACTACATTTTTTTTGATGATTATTACCATGGTTAATTCCCTGCAGGCCTATGATCAAATTCAGATTCTCACACAGGGAGGGCCGTCGGGAAGTACCAGAACTCTGCTCTACATGTATTATCAGTTAGGATTTGAAGAATTTAATATGGGGCAGGCCACGGCAGTGGCACTTGTGTTGATTGCCATCACTGTACTGTTGTCGGTGGTTCAGTTTATTGGTTCAAAGAGATGGGTGCATTATTAGGAGAAAAGAAAATGAGAATAAAAGCAGGTTTTGCAAAGACCGGGAAGATGATGGTTTTAATCATATTCAGCATATTTACAGCATTTCCCTTTATATGGATGATGGTGAGTGCGTTAAAAACAAAGGCAGAAATTATGGATGTATCCAGATTTTTTCCCCAGGAGTTTCAGTGGAATAATTTTTATGAAGTATTTTTTCACTCCCCTCTTCTGAGATATATATGGAACAGCTTGTGGGTGTCGGTTGTTACCTTGGGTCTGCAGATTGTAACAGCGGCCATGATAGCTTATGCCATTGTATTTATGAAGTTTAAAGGAAGAAAAGCATTGTTTGGAATGATTATGGCAACTTATATGCTGCCCACAGCGGCAACTTACATTCCAAGTTATATTATTTTGGCAAATTGGGGGCTTTTGGACACGTTTACCGGACTTATCATTTCCAATTGTGTAAGTATTTTTGGAATATTTCTGCTGCGCCAGGCATTTATGCAGGTGCCACCAGGGATACTGGAGGCGGCGCGGATAGACGGCGCCAGTCACTGGAAGATTTTATGGAGAGTTGTCTGCCCTATGACGAAATCATCTTTTATCACCATGGGATTGATGAACTTTATTGCCTGCTATAACAACTACATGTGGCCTTCCTTGATTACAGATTCACAGGAGAAAAGCCTGGTTTCACAGGGACTTAGAAGATTCTTTATTGAAGGCGGGGCGTACGGAACTGAGTGGCCTCTTGTTATGGCGGGAAGCGCCTTGATTGTATTGCCGCTGCTTATTCTATTTGCATTTACACAGAAGTGGTTTATCAATGGAATTGGCGGAGATACGGGTATGAAGGGATAACCCTTTTACTGCAGCCAAAAAAACAGGCTGGTATAGATTAGGTTGAAAACAAAGAAGAATATGAAGGAGACAAGAAATGAAAAAGAGAGTATTAGCAGTATTATTGGCAGCGACGATGGTATCCACCTTGGCGGCAGGCTGCGGAAAAAATGAAGAGACACAGGCTGTTCAAAGCAGTGAGGGGAAAATACAAATTGATTTTTGGTATTCGGGAGGAAAAACTGCCGTGAATGTACTGGCAGAAATGGCAGACGACTTTAATGCGTCACAGGACAAGTACGAAATTGTAAGTACAACCCAGGCTGATTATACAGAGACCTATGAAAAACTGCAGGCAGGAATTGCAGGGAAAAAGGCACCGGATATGGCTTTGCTTGATGTGGATAAGTCTAAGAACCTTTCTCAAAAGAAGTTGATTGCAGATATAAGCAGTTTTATTGATGGAGATTCAGAGTTCCAGAAGGATGATTATCTGGAAGTGTTTATGGACCAGGGAACAGATGATAGTGGGAAGATATTTGCAATTCCGGCATATGGAACAACTCAGGTCTTCTACTATAATAAGGGAGCTTTTGAGAAAGCAGGAATTGATCCCGCATCTATTAAAACATGGCAGGACTTAGAAAAAGCAGCAAAAGCTATGACAGCGTCAGACGGCTCTTTTATAGGATGGGAGCCAATGTGGGGAGCCGCAAACTTAATTGATGCATCTCTGAGCAATGGTGCCTCCCTTTTGAGTGAAGACGGGAAAAAAGTGACAATTGCTTCGGATGAATGGGTAGAAGTGTGGGAAAGTTTTCGCAAATGGATTCATGATGATAAAATTATGAAAGTAAATTCCGGCGGACAGGGCTGGGAATATTGGTATACCACGATTGATGATGTGCTCCAGAATAAAGCCGGGGGATATACAGGCTCATCAGGAGACCAGGCGGACCTTGACTTTAATATTGTAGGAGCAATGGAACAGCCGGGATTTGGAAAGAACCCATCTGCACCGACCGCGGACGCGCTGCAGTTTGTTATGCTGGAAAGTTCAAGTGATGAAGAAAAAGCAGGAGTCTATGAGTTTATGAAATATTTTACATCACCGGAAAATCAGGCAAAATGGTCCATGTCAACAGGATATGTTGCAGTCCGCAAGTCGACTCAGGAAGTGGAAGAATTCAAAACTTATGCGGAGGCTAATCCGCAGGCACTTGTGCCGTTACAGCAGGCATCTCACGGCACTCCGGCACTCAGTGACCCTACAGGAGGAAAAATCTTTGATGCACTGGCAATTGCCGCGGACAAGGTAGAGCTGGAAAATGTTCCGGCAAAAGAAGCTTTGGAAGAGGCGCAGAAAACAGCTCAGGAAGCACTGGATAACATGTAGCAGTATGAGAAAAATAATCAATTATACAGTAAATAACAAAACAAAAAATGTCTACAGGGAAAGTTTTGAAGTTCCCTGTGGGACGGAAACAATATATATTGCCGTTGATTTGCCCGAGGAATGCCGCTATATGGCATTTATCATCCTGGAGGATTCCAAAAGGCAGGTTCGTCTTCAGAAACTTCTCGGGTACGGGGAACAGAAGCTGGCGGTGGGAAACGGGGGAACCAATACATCCATCGGCGGTGTGCCCGGGGCAAATATCCCAGGACAGTGGACTCTGATTCTGGGCATGTTTACAGAGTATGTGCAGCAAAAGCTTGGCGGACAGGAAGCGGAGATTAAGATAATACTTACAGATGAGGCAATGGAAGTGACGGAACCTGTGGGGGAATGGATATGGACAAAAGAGGGACAGTGCGTTATTTCAAATGAAAAATATAATTGGGAAAAAGTGTATTCTTCAAAGTCCAGATGGTATAAGGGGGACTTTCACGCACACACTACATTGTCTGACGGGAAAGATACAACTGTCAGGGTTACGGAGAAGGCAAAACAAATGGGAATGGATTTTTATGTGCCCACAGAGCACAACCTGCTTCATACCGGGTGGTGCTCTGCCGATTTGTGTATCCTTCCGGGGCTGGAGGTTACTACAGATAAGGGGCATTTTAATCTTTTCGGAGTCCAGGAAATACCTGAAAAGCTGCGGGAAGTTGTTGCCTGCGGCGGGCAGGATGTTGTGGAACAGTATGTGAGAGAGATGATGCAGGAAGCAAGAACAAAGGGATGGCTTGTCAGTTTGAATCATCCTTTCCTTACTATCTGGAGCTGGCGTTATAATAAAGTGCGCATAGATGAGATTGATTGTGTGGAAATTATAAATGACCCAACCTACCCGGACAGTTTAAAGTCAAATGAAAGGGCCATACATTTTGTGGATGCCCTGTGGCAGGATGGCCACCGTGTTTATGCAGTAGGAGGAAGTGATTCCCATAATCAGATTGACGAATATTATGAGGGGGCGGACTCGCCCTCGATAGCTGGGGACCCGGGCACTTATGTATATTGTAATAGTCTGACTCCCGCAGAATTGATGAGCCATGTAAGAAAAGGTCATATGTGTATCACTCGTTTTTGCCGCATAGAACCTTCCATCAGGGTGGAAGGTGCCGATTATCTTCCGGGAGATGAAATTCCGGGAGAGGTGGGAAAAGAGGAGCTTCTGAATTATCATGTCAAAATTACAGGTTTACAGGAGGAGCCGTTTCTATTTCTCATTGTGAATGGCAGAGTGATACCTGCTAATCCGGTACATAAAGCAGACGGCAGCTTTGAGACGGACATGACATTGTCTCTTGATTTTAAAGAATGGACCTGGATTAGAATGGAAGTCAGAAAGGCAGACGGCACGTTTCTCGGTTATGTCAATCCGGTATATTGCGGAAGAAAAGAGCCGTGTCTCCACACGTTTGGGGAAATTATAAAATCCATGGGGGAAGAGCAGAATGATTAGAGGAATTTTATTTGATAAAGACGGGACATTGATAGATTTCTTTTCTCTTTGGCTTAAGGCTGCTCTAAAAGTTGTTCCAGAATTTTTAAGGGAAAATCAGATAGAAGACTCCCCGGAAATGATAGATTACATACTAGAAGTGATTGGTGTGGAAGGGCAAACAGTAAATCCGGAGGGGGCACTGGCATATAAATCTTATGGGGAGATGGCGGAGGAAATCCGAAAAGCCTTGGAAAAAAGAGGATACATACTGGAGACAATCAAGATTCATATTCAGATTGAAATCTTGTTCCAGGAGAGTGTAACCGGGGAAAATGCCAGCTTTAAACAGCTTGGAGATATCCGGTCAATTGCAGAAGAATTAAAGAAGCGCCATATTTATATGGGGCTTGCAACTGCGGATACCATAAGTTCTGCGGAGGATTGTTTGAAATCTATGAATATATTCCATCTTTTTGATTATATAGGTGCCGATGACGGAGAGAAAAGACCAAAGCCAGAAAAGGATATGTTTTTGGAATTTCAGCAGAATTTTGGACTGAAGGCGGAGGAGATTGCCGTGGTGGGGGACACCTGCAATGACATGCAATTTGCCAGAAACGGCGGTGGTATTGGCATAGGTGTGTTAAGTGGAGTCAGTACCGAGAATGATTTTCAGGGAAAAACAGATTATGTAATAGAATCTATCCAGCAGCTTCCCGATTTACTGGATAGAATGTAAGGAGGAGATAAGGTGCCGCAAATTCAGCTAAAACATATTTACAAAAAGTTTGAGGGTGGTGTAACAGCAGTCAAAGATTTTCACATGGATATCAGCGATAAGGAATTTGTGATATTTGTGGGTCCCTCCGGGTGCGGGAAATCTACCACGCTGCGTATGATTGCAGGGCTGGAGGAAATTTCTGAGGGGGAGCTGATTATCGACGGGAAGCGTATGAATGAGGTACAGCCTTGTGAGAGGGATATGTCCATGGTATTTCAGAATTATGCTCTTTATCCCCATATGTCAGTATATGATAATATTGCATATAGCTTAAAACTTAAAAAACTGCCAAAACAAGAAATCAAAGAAAAGGTGGAGGCAGTGGCAAAAACACTGGAACTGGAGGCTCTGCTGGACCGGAAGCCAAAGGAATTATCGGGAGGGCAGAAACAGCGTGTTGCTATGGGAAGGGCGATTATACGAAAACCCAAAGTGTTTTTGATGGATGAACCGCTTTCCAATCTGGATGCAAAGCTCAGGACTCAGATGCGGGCGGAAATACTGAAACTTTACCGTGAACTGAACACCACATTTATCTATGTAACTCATGACCAGACCGAGGCCATGACTCTTGGAACCAGGATTGTAGTACTTAAAGACGGAGAGATTCAGCAGATTGCATCTCCAGAGGAATTGTATAATCGGCCGGAAAATATATTTGTGGCAGGATTTATTGGAACACCTTCTATGAATTTCTTAAATACAAAATGTGTTCCGGTGGAAGGAAAACTGTATTTAAAAACAGGAGAAAATCGCATTCCTCTGCCTGAGAAACTTGCAGAGATATTGAGAAAAAAAGATTACATCGGAGAAAAAATCACTCTTGGCATTCGCCCTGAGGACATGATAATAAGCTGCGAAACCGGAATCAAGAGCACTGTGCGGGTTTATGAAATGCTTGGCGCGGAGGCATATCTATATTTTGAATATGAAGGAACGACCATTGCCGCGAAAACAGCGGCAGATACACCAATCCGTCGGGGGGACGAGGTGTACCTGGGTTTTGATATGGAGAAAGCACATCTTTTTGATGGAATAAGAGGAAACCGGATATAAGAGAAAAGGAGAGCAAAGGGGTCTGACCCCTTTGCTCTCCTTTTTTCAGAATATTCAGAATAATTCAAATTAGTTGCAAAGCCAACTAATTTGAATTATAATAAATATATTCTATGAAAGAGGAAATCAGGGAGGAGATTTGAAGATGAGTGATAATATAGGAAAATTAAATGCTGCTATATATAGAAACTTGCAGAGTATTTTGAACTACAAATTACAGGAGATTCCACTTCGGGGAGGGCAGCATGATTTTTTGTATGTAATTTCCAAAAATGAGGGTATCACCCAGAAAGAGCTCAGTCAGAATTTATATGTGGATAAATCTACAACGGCAAAGGCTGTGAAGAATCTGGTCTGGCTTGGATATGTTCGGAAGGAGACTTCTTCTGAGGATAAGCGTTTTGAGAAGTTATATCTTACTGAGAAAGGGCAGGACATGAAGAAGCAGGTTCAGGAAACTTTCTCAGAGATTGTAGACATTGCGACAAAAAACTTGTCCCCGAAGGAGTCGGAGCAGGCAGTCCATTTGCTGAAAACAATTCTTGATGGTGTCACGGAAGAGAAGATGAACCTGCTGAATAAAAAGAATGAACATGCGGAAGATATGTAAGGAGGAAAAAATAATGGAAAATCAAAAACAATCTTTGTGGACGAAAGATTTTATTATCATTACAGGAATTAATTTACTTTTATTCTGTGGATTTCAGATGCTCCTTCCGACGCTGCCTCTTTTTGCCAAATCCTTGGGCGGCTCGGATGCCGCTCTGGGATGGATTGGGGGCTCAGCGACAGTTGCAGCCATTCTGATTCGCCCGGTTGCAGGCGCAATTTTGGATAAAATGGGCAGAAAAGGGGTTCTTATAGCGGGAATGCTTATTATGATGCTGGTTACTTTGGTGTTCGGTTTTCTTCCCACTGTAGGTGCCGTCATTGCGATACGCTTTGTGCATGGCATAGGCTGGGGGCTGGCAAGTACGGCGAGCAGTACAATAGCCTCCGATGAAATTCCAAAAAGCCGGTTTGGAGAGGGGATGGGCTATTTTAGTCTGTCCAGCAGCCTGGCAATGGCTTTGGCACCGGGGATAGCCCTTGGAATATTTGCGGCACATGGATTTAAACCTGTTTCTTTTTGGTCGGCCGGGCTTCTTGTCATTGTCCTGCTGTTATCCATTTTTATAAAAAGTACACGGACAGCACAACCACAGAAAGAAAAGACAAAAGCTGCAATTTACGAGAGAGCATCTATACTGCCCGCTGTCATTATGTTTCTTGTGTCTGTTACTTATGGTTCAATTACCGGATTCCTCTCTATATATGCGACAGAATCGGGTGTTAAAAATATCGGAATGTTTTTCTCTGTCTATGCAGTGACACTGTTGATTTCCAGACCTTTATGCGGCAGACTGACAGATAAATTTGGGTTTAGCAGCGTAATTTCTCCGGGACTTGTACTTGTAATTGCGGCTATGTCTCTTTTATCCAAAGCAGGGTCTCTCCCGGTATTTCTTGTCTGTGCGGCTGTGTATGGGCTGGGGTTCGGCGCTGTTCAGTCCAGCCTTCAGACAATGGCGATTATCCGCGCACCTAAGGAGAGGCGGGGAGCAGCCAATGCGACCTTTTTCACCGGTTTTGACGGCGGTATCGGATTTGGCTCAGTGGTTGGAGGAATCATTGCATCTTATTCAAAATACAGCCTGATGTATCTGTACTTGTCTCTGTTTGTTGTTCTGGCAGGTGTTCTTTATTACCTCTTTTTCATGAGAAAGAAGAGCGGGGAAGATAGCTCAAATTAGATTGAATTCACTGGATTAAGTAGATTTTTTATGATTAAGTATATATTTTCCAAATCGGGTACATCCTATCTCTGAGGTGAAGAGTATGGTTGAAAAATCCATTTGGAGTACGACTGCATCTGCTCGAATGCGCCCCTCACTTCAGGGTGACATTCATACAGATGCAGTTATTATTGGTGCAGGAATGTCCGGGATTCTGACAGCTCATTTTCTGATGCAGGCAGGGGTGCAGTGTATTGTGTTGGAGAGAGACAGAATTGGCAGCGGACAGACAAAGAATACAACGGCTAAAATTACATCCCAGCATAATCTTATATATGACAAACTGCTGCAGAGCGTGGGGATGGAAAAAGCACAGCAATATGCGAAGGCAAATCAGGAGGCAATTGAGAGATACCGAATCCTTATCCGAAAATATAAGTATGATGTGGACTGGCAGGATTGCCCGTCCTATTTATATACAAAGGAAGAAACAAAACTGCTGAAAAGAGAATACGAGGCTGCCAGAAAACTGGGAATTCAGGCAGAGCTTACGGAAAATGTAAATCTTCCCTTTGCGGTAAAGCAGGCATTGAAGTTTGAAGGGCAGGGCCAGTTTCACCCGCTGAAATTTCTATATAGCCTGGGTGAGAATATTACCATATATGAAAAGACAAAGGTGGAGCGGGTGGAAAAGAATGTTGTAAAAACGGATAAGGGGGAGGTACATGCAAAGTACATTATATTTGCCTGCCATTATCCGTTTCAGAACAGGCCGGGATATTATTTTCTGCGGATGCACCAGGAGCGGAGTTATGTTCTGGCGGTAAAAGAAAACACGCTATTGAATGGGATGTATTATGGGATTGATAAAGATGGAATATCTCTTAGACAATGGGGGGAACATCTGCTCATTGGCGGCGGAAGCCATCGGACAGGAGAAAAGCCGCCGGGAAGTCCGTACGATTATCTGACCCGCGTGGCAGACACTTACTGGCCGGGTTCCGGGGAGACAGCCCGCTGGTCGGCTCAGGACTGTATGACTTTGGATGGAATTCCTTATATTGGGCCATATAGCCGCAGTATGCCGGACTGGTATGTGGCAACAGGGTTTCAAAAATGGGGAATGACCAGCTCTATGGTTTCAGCGATGATTTTGTCTGATATGATCTGTGACAGAAAAAATGAATATATGGAAGTTTTCTCACCCCGGAGATTCCGCGTCAGGACTTCTGTAGGACCATTTCTGAAAGAGGGAGGTCATGCAGTATCAGGTCTTGTGAAACGAATGGCGGGGATACCAAAAGAAAAACTGGAAGACCTGCGCCCGGGACATGGGGGCATTGTAGAGTTTAAAGGCAGCAAATATGGAGTTTATAAGGACGAGTCGGGAAGAGTGTATACAGTATCGGTTCGCTGTCCTCATATGGGATGCCAATTGAAATGGAATAAAGAAGAAAAAAGCTGGGACTGCCCGTGTCATGGCTCCCGGTTTGATTATAAGGGCAGGAGCTTGGATGAACCTGCGCAGGAAGATATATCCTATTAAAGGGCTATCTGGGAAGGGAAAATAAGATGAAGAAAAAGCATTTTCATGGAGAAAAGAAAAAGCATTCATATTTTGAAGGGTGGTATTTAAAACACCAGATTATGGGAAAGACGATTGCTTTTATTCCAGCTGTACATGGGGATGAAAAGGGGCAGTGGAGTGCATCTCTGCAGGTGGCAGTCAGTGATGGTGTAAATGATGGCTCATGGTATTTTACCTGGCCTATGGAATCATGTGAGATTGCAAAAGACAGATTCTGGGTAAAAATAGGTGCAAATATATTTTCAGAAAAGGGTATTTCTGTAAATATAAAGACAGAAACACTTACAATTGAAGGTAAAATTGCCTATTCTAATTTTCGGAAAATCAAAGGAAATATTATGGGGTTTTTCCAGCTTCTTCCGTTTATGCAGTGCAATCACAGTGTTTTGAGTATGACTCACAGGTTAAAAGGGAGCTTAACGGTGAATGATGAGGTGATTGAGTTCACAGGAGGGAACGGTTATGTGGAGAAAGACTGGGGACAGTCTTTTCCAAAAGACTATCTCTGGACACAGTGCGGGTTCGGAATGAAAGGAAAAAACAGCATTATGGCGGCTGCAGCTCATATTCCGATTATGGGGACAAGCTTCCGGGGCTGTATTTGTGCCGTCCACTATGAGGGAAAAGAATACCGGATGGGAACTTATTATGGAGCCAAAATTCTTCAGTATGAGGACGGGGGTATGGTGCTCAGACAGGGGAATAAGGTTCTGAGGATTAAAAGGCTGGGAGAAAGGGCGCTTAACCTCCGGGCTCCATCTATGGGAGCTATGGAGAGGACTATCAAAGAAAGCCCCATATGCAAGGTTCAATATCAATTTTATAGGGGAAAAGAGCAGGTATTTAATCTCATCTCAGAGAGGGCATCTTTTGAACAGGTAATATAAAAAATGTGGCTGTCCAGCCAGTTTTCATATTTCATATTTGGAGACCTGCGCACAGCTAAATTGCTGGCAGTAAATAAAAAAGTTGACAGAATGATAAATTTGTATTAAGATACTCCTTGTAACAATTTTGTAATATTTGTAATAAGTTTGAAATTTCAAGCATATATTTTATTACGGGGGCATTACGAACTCGTGAAGATATTACAAGAAATCAGGAGGTTGAGTATATGTTACAAGGAAAAAAATTTATGGCGGTATTAACAAGTGTGACAGTGTGTACATTGTTTGCAGCTGGATTTACCGCACATGCGGCATCGTTGATGCCGGAAGCAGTCACTATTGAAAGTATGGACAAGAACAGTGGAAATACAATGCTGGCTAAAAAAGCGGAGAGCATTCCGGCTTCTGAGGCGGTTGAGACAAAAAAAGCTGCGAAGGAAGCTAAAGTGGCTTATGAGAAGAAGCAGAAAGAGATAGAAGCTCAGAAGAAAGCCGAGGAACAGCGGAAGATAGAGGAACAGAAAAAAGAAGAGGAAAGACGGGCGGCTGAGGAGGCTCAGAAAGCAGCGGCTTCAGCGGCACCGGCGGCTGCTCCTGCGGCGGAAGCTGCGGCTGCACCGGAAGCGTCAAATGTCCAGGTAATGGCGGGAGACCAGGAACTGCTTGCCGCTATCATCTTCTGTGAGGCGGGCAATCAGCCATATGAAGGTCAGGTGGCAGTAGGTGCTGTCATTATGAACCGGGTGAACAGTGGGGTCTATCCGGGAAGTATCTCGGAAGTTATCTACCAGCCGGGGCAGTTTGGACCAGCGATGACAGGCTGGCTGGACAGCGTTCTGGCAAGCGGAGGATATACCGACACCGCATTGCAGGCGGCAGCAGATGCACTGGCAGGGGCTAACCCTATCGGGGACTGCCTGTACTTTGGAAATGGAGACTATGGAATTCAGATAGGAGACCACTTTTTCCATTAAAAAGTAAAGTTCCACAGTAGAAATTAAATACTGTGGAACCCTTTTCCAATGATTTCGCTTGTATTTGAAATTAGGATAAATGCCTCAGGCTGGCTTGATTTAATAAAATTACGGAGCTTTATAGCCTGCTGGCGGTTGAGGGCGGTGAAGATAATATATTTATCTTTCCCTGAAAATGCGCCGTGTGCCTGACAAACTGTGGCACTGCGCTGTAGTGTATTTACAATGTAGTCACAGATTGGTTCCGGCTCATCGCAGACAACATTAAAATATTTGGAAAGGTTGAAACTCTCAATAAATGAATCGACCATAAATGAGCGGATAGCCAGACCAAGAATAGAATATAGACCAGCTTTGATGCCGAACATGAAGCACCCTGCGAGAGTAATCAGCAGGTCTGTGGAAAGGAGCGCCCTCGCCATATCAAAGCTGGTGTATTTTTTTATAATCATAGCAATGACATCTGTGCCGCCGCCGGAAGAACCAATGTTGAATAAAATGGCAGACCCGAGAGCTGGGAGAGCGATAGCGAAACACAGCTCCAGCATAGGCTGGTCGGTAAGGGGGTGAGTCATCGGGTAGATTCGCTCCAGAGCAAAGAGCATCATAGAGAATAAAATACTGCAATACGCAGTCTTTGCTGCAAATTTGCGCCCCAGAACAAAAAAACTGATGACCAGCAATATCATGTTCATGATAAAGGTAAAATCACTTGCAGACAGTACGCCTGTCTTGGCAACGAGAACTGCGAGGCCGGTGACACCTCCAAAAGTGAAATTATTTGCAAATTTAAAGAAATAAGTTCCGACAGCCATAACCAATGTGCTGAAGGTAAGTAAAAGAAAATATTTTAGTTTATCTTTCATGAGTACCTTTCCTGCCTTATTTAATATCTTATTAAAATTGTAACGCCGGGAATATGAAAAGTCAACGCATTAAGAATGGATATTTGGAAATACTATTCTCCCATAAGGAGGAAGTGAAAATATGTATCAGTATTTACCGATTCGTGATGTGTACGCAAGAGAAATTATAGATTCCAGGGGGAATCCTACAATAGAGGTGGAAGTGCTGGTTGGGGAGGATACGGTAGGCCGGGCGGCTGTTCCATCAGGTGCATCTACAGGAAAATACGAGGCAGTGGAGCTGCGCGACAATGAGGAGAGATATGGCGGCAAAGGAGTGGAGCGGGCTGTAGAACATGTCAATGACCAGTTAGCCAGAGCGGTGATTGGTGTCAATGTATTTGATCAGGCAGCATTGGATGCAGTGTTAATCAAGGCTGACGGGAGCAAAAACAAGAAAAATCTGGGCGCAAATGCTCTGCTGGGTGTATCACTGGCAGCCGCCAAGGCAGCCGCAAATGCTTTAAAGGTTCCTCTTTACAGATACTTGGGGGGAGTTAATGCCCATGAGCTTCCGGTTCCTATGATGAACATTTTAAATGGAGGTGCACATGCGGACAATACATTGGATATTCAGGAATTTATGATTATGCCTGTAGGTGCAGATAACTTTAAAGAAGGACTGCGCATGTGTGCAGAAATTTATCAGACATTAAAGAAGCTTTTGAAAGAAAATGGATTAAATACAGCGGTGGGAGATGAGGGCGGGTTTGCGCCTGATTTGCCGGATACAAAAGAGGCGCTGAGATTTTTGAAAAGAGCAGTGGAGGCAGCGGGCTATGAGATGGGAAAAGATATTGCCATAGCCATGGATATTGCAGCTTCCGAATTGTATAACAAAGATTTTAAGAAGTATGTATTCCCCGGGGAGAGTAAGATGCGGGGAGAAACGATTATCCGCTCTGCGGAAGAATTGATTGAATACTATGAAGATATTGCAATGGAGTTTCCCATACAGTCTATTGAAGACCCTCTGGATGAGGAGGACTGGGATGGATGGGAGCTGCTGACTACAAGGCTGGGAAATGACATTCAGCTTGTGGGGGATGACCTTTTTGTTACAAACGTGGAGCGTCTGGAAAAAGGAATCAAGCAGAATGTGGCAAATGCTATTTTGGTCAAAGTAAACCAGATTGGAACACTGTCGGAGGCTATAGATGCGATTGAAATGGCTCAGAGGGCCGGATACAATGCAATCATATCTCACAGGTCAGGTGAGACGGAGGATACCACAATTGCAGATATCGCTGTGGCTTTCAACACAGGACAAATAAAAACAGGAGCCCCCTGCCGTTCGGAGAGGGTGGCGAAATATAATCAGCTTCTGAGGATAGAAGACCAGTTGATAAGATAAATTAAGGAAAGAGGACATTACCAGTAAAATGGAATATCCTCTTTTTTGTACTGTAGATATTTTGTTAATTATTTGTTGCAAGAGAGAGATACTGTGTCGGTGCGTTCAGCATGCGGTCTATAGCAAAGGCCGCAGCCCCCATCAGTGTCAGCTCTGTATCTGCGGGCAGCAGTTTAATCCTTGGGATAATGGTGTAACCGGACTGCTCTTTTGCAAGAGTGTTCTGAATACCATTCATCAACAAATCGCCGCCGAGGCTGATTACACCGCTGATGACAATGATATCCGGATTGAATACGTGGAGCAGTGAGAGAATACCGTGTCCCATATATTTGCCGCATTCAAATACCAGATTAGAGGCAAATGGGTCCTGCTGTCTGGCCGCCTGAAAAATAGTCTGGCAGGAGAAAGTAGAATAAGATTGAAGGGCACTCTCCAAATGTTCAGGTAAAAGTTCCTGGGCAATCAGTTCTAATGCTTTGGTGCTGCAATAAGCATTGATACAGCCGCGGCCTCCGCAGGTGGGGCAGGTTCTTCCGTTATAGTCGATGGAAATATGGCCCATTTCACAGGAACAGTTGTTGGTTCCGGTGAAGATTTTCCCATTATCCACCAAACCAATACCGACACCGTCATCCGCCAGAATATTCATGATGACGGTATCTTTTTCATCCGGTGACTCGAACCACCAGTAGGCCAGAGCACCGGCGTCAGCGTCGTGCTCAATAAAAATAGGAAGGCTGGTGTGTTCCGCCAGCTTCTTTTTTAATGGATAATAATAGCGTTTCGCTGGGTCCGGGTTGTAAGGGGGAAGCAAAATCGTTCCGGTATCTCTGTAACAGGGACCTGGGACAGCCATGCCGATGGATGCAATCTCAGGAAATTCTGTGCAGAAGCTTTTGATACCATCTACAACAGACTGAACTACATATTCGATATTATCTAGGGTGACATTGGCGAAGGGAATAGAAATTAATTTTCCGTATGCATTTCCCAGGAAATCATAGGGCTGTATTTCCAATCTGCTCCAGGATAATTTCACCGCCAAAACTTTATACTTTTCATAATTGAAAGAAAGCCCGACAGAGCGGCGGCCCTTCTTCCCTTCGGAAAAACCGGTCTCATAGATTGCGCCGCAGTCTATGAGAGAATGAATTATTTTTGTGATGGAGGCGAGAGTCAGCCCGGTGGATTCGCCTAGTTCTGCTCTGGAGCAGCCGGGATGTTTTGCTAAATAGTACAGAATCTGAGAACGATTTGAATCTAATAAGTCTGTTAAGTTCTTACCGGTTTTTGACATAAAAATCTCCTAATTTATTATATAACAGGGTTAATTTACTAACTCAGTCAATTAATTCAATTATAAGTTAATTGCAGGGAAATTGGAAGTGTATATATTCAAAAATATATAGTGACAGTAACAGTTCAGCCATACAGCTCAAGTTGGCACAGATTATCTTTAAATATCTGCGCATAGCTGAACTGTTACTAAAAGATAAAAATAAATTCATAAATGCGGAAAAAGAGTCATATATTTCTGAAGCTACCCAATTGATTTTATTATAGATTAATTCTGTAAAAATTGTAATTATGCATATTATACAAAAAAATGTAATAATGATAGTGAAAAATGACAAAAAGGTGAAAATAAATTGACAAATACAAAATAGTAGAATATACTAAGTTTAACAATTAACAGAGTTAATGAATGAATTAAAAGGCAGGAAAAGTGTATGGACTTTATTACAATTGGGGAGATGGTAATTGATTTTCTTCCGGGAAATGAAGCTGGAAGTTATATCAGAAATGCAGGAGGTGCACCTGCAAATGTAGCAATAGCAATTGTGAGAAATGGTCTGTCTGCCGGAATATATTGTAAGCTGGGAAATGATGACTTTGGACGATTCCTGATAAAGACGCTGCAGGACAACAACGTAACACCGCTGGCGCCGGAACTTACAGACGAAGCGACCACGACGATGGCTTTCGTTTCGTTAAATGAACAAAATGACAGAAGCTTTACTTTTGCAAGAAAGCCCGGCGCGGATATGATGCTGGACAAGAGTGAGATTAAGGAAGCGGATTTGAAAAGCTGCCGGATACTTCAGGCAGGTTCCTGTGCTTTGTCGGCGGGCAAAGCTGTAGAAGCCACCAGGTATGCAATGGCGAAAGCTCATGAACTTGGCAAGCTGGTCGGCTTTGACATTAACTACCGCAATTTGATGTGGAATGACGATAAGGGCGCCTGTACCAGAGAGGTTCTATCTGTTTTGAAATATGTTGATTTCTTAAAACTTTCTGATGAAGAGGTTGATATGGTAGGCGGGCATGACAATGTATTAAAGATTATGAAAGAATACAATATTGCAGCGGTAGTGCTGACAATGGGGGGCGAAGGCTCTGAACTGTTCTATGACGGGCAGTCTTATATAATTCCTGGATTCAAGGCAGATAAGGTTGCTGATACCACAGGTGCAGGAGATGCATTCTGGGGAGGATTCCTCGCCAATGTGCTGAATCAGGGTGTTTCTTCCGTAGAACAGCTAAATGCAGAACTTCTGAAAAATGCTGTGTTATACGGAAATGTAAGCGGCTCACTGTCAGTCAGAGAAAAGGGCGCAATTGCATCCCTTCCCACCAGAGAAAAAATAGAGAAATTTTTGCAGGAGAATACATAATATGAATGAAAATGTTTGGAAAAAATGCTGCCACATATCACCATCTATGATTACGCTTGATATGTGCAATCTTGAACAGCAGTGCAGGATGGCGGAGGAAGCCGGGCTGGAAATGATTCATGTGGATATACTGGACGGGCATTTTAGTCCTAGTATGCCCCTGGGGCTGGATACGGTAAAGCAGCTCCGAAAGAAAACCAGTTTGGAATTTGAGGCACATGTGATGGTGACTGATCCGCAGTTTTTTATCGACGAACTGATTGAGGCAGGTACATCGCAAATCGTTTTTCAAATTGAAAGCTCGTGACCATGTGGATGGGATGCTGAATTATATTCACAGCAAAGGGGTCAGAGCCGGTGTGGCTTTAAAACCTGCCACTCCGCTTTGCGAATTGGAATATGTTCTTGATAAATGTGATGCGGTTCTGTTAATGCTCATCAATCCGGGATTTGCCCAGATGAAAGGCGAGGCGCAGGCCCCCTATTCTGCAAGAAAAATTCACGAACTGCATGAGATGATTAAATCAAGAGGGCTGGACACTAAAGTGATTCTGGACGGGCGCATCTCACCGGAAAATATCAGAACTTTTGGGATATCGGGGGAGGCAAATATATTTGTTGCCGGAAGTACATGCATTCAGAAAGAAAATCCGGTGGAGAGCATGAGACAGCTAAAAACTCTGGAGGACCAGATTAACAGCAGATAGAGGAAAGATGAAAGAAAAGAGGCAGGTAGCATGGGATATTACAATGACAATTATAACGGCACAGTGAAAGAAGTGCTGGCAGAGATAGATAAAGCACTTGGAGCAGTGGACAAAGAGTCCGTAGAAAAGTTTGTTGAGGCTGTACTGGAAGCTGACCAGGTATATTTTGTAGGGGTGGGGAGAGTTCTCATTTCCCTTCAGGCAATGTGCAAGAGGCTGGCACACCTTGGTATTCGAACACATTATGTGGGAGAAATTACAGAGCCGGCAATCACAGAAAAGGACTTGCTGGTGGTTGGGTCAGGAAGCGGCGAGCTCTCCTCGTTTCCTCTGGGAATTGCCAGAAAAGCACATGGAATTGGAGCAAAGGTTGTTCACATAGGCTCGAATCCGAACAGCGAGATGAAAGATATATGTGAATTCATGGTGCGGATTCCGGTGAGGACAAAAAATTATCTGGATGACGAGATTGATTCTGCCCAGCCTATGACTTCTCTTTTTGAACAAAGTCTGCTGATTTTTGGGGATGTAGTGGCAAAGATGATTATTGATGAGCGCGGGATTGACATGAAGAGTCTTTGGAAATATCACGCAAATCTTGAGTAACAGGGATACAAAAGGTGATGGCTATGAATAAGAACTTAATGAAATATTGTGGAAGCCTTCAGCAGATGGTTTATGCAAGACCAATTGTTTACAAAGAGGGACGTGCTGAACATCTGAATGCAATAGAAGCAAAGTGCGGAGATATTTCTTTTCACTCGGCGGCCGACAAGGCACTGGATATCACGGATTTTTCCTATAAAGGAATGAACATGACTTTTATGGCGAAACCGGGTCTGGAAGGAAGAAATCAGTATGACACCAATGGGGAGGAAGCTTCTCAGAAGTATTATGGGAGGACTGTTCTTTACCTGTGGTCTGGAAAATATATGTGCGCCGTGCACAGTAGACGGAAAAGATTACCCCATGCACGGAAGGATGCGGACAACTCCCGCAGAGCATGTGAATACGGATGTGATAAGCACGGGGGAGACCTGTAAACTAATCATTTCCGGGGAGATGAGGGAAGCTGAATTATTCGGATGAGAATATGGTGCTCCGCAGGAGAATTGAAAGTGTCCTGGGAGAAAATAGCATTACAGTAACTGATGAAATTGAGAATCAGGCATTTCGCCCGGAGCCGCTGATGCTGCTGTATCACTGTAATATTGGATATCCATTTCTGAATGAAAACTGCCGGCTGTATGTTCCGGCACAAAAAGTGACGGGCAGGGAACCATTCTCTGTGGAACATGAAGAACGCTGGGACAGATGGAGACACCAATTGACAATGAATGTGAATATGTGTTTATCCACGATATACAGTCCGATGAAATATGGACACCATTGTACTGGTGGCAAATCATGCCCTGAATATTTGGTTTTGCCACTTGAATCAATCGGGAAAAATCTCCCATATTTTATGGAGTGGAAGTCCATCGAGCGATGCCTCGAAGAGGCTGGCCGATGAGCTGCATCGCCACGTCCTTGAAGGCGAGCGTCGGCCCGTGGAACAGCTCGAGGAGCGACTCGTTCGGCCCGATCTGGACGAGGGGCGTACGGGCGGCGTGGTCGAAGCAGGCATAGGCGGGGGCGATGATGCCGCGGAACTCGTCCTCGGAGAAGGCGTCGCCGACGAAGGGTCGCATCACCCGGAAGGCCGTCTCCTGGTAAGCTGAGGCCGGCGAGGTCGGCGATCTCGTCCTCGATCATCCGCGGCCAGGTTTTCGGGCTCGTAGAGGCCGCCGTCCAGGGCGAGGCCCGCGAGCATCGCCTCCTCGAAGCCGAGATTCGGCGCTGCGCCGCGGGTGGAGACGTATTGCTGTCGGTAAGTCCTTCAATCGATCCGGCGCTTGATACGCCATATCAGGTAGCCTGCATCATCGCCCAGACCGCAGCGAGGACGAACCAGGTCACCGCATATTGGAAGTGGTCGTTGGGGATGTTCACCGTGACCGGCATGGGCATGGGCGCGCCGGGATCGTCGTCGTCGCCTCGCCACACACCAGCAGCGTGCCGGTCCTAGCGCGGCCGCCATGGCGGGCAGGTCGCGGGAGAGCCAGATGTCTCTGTCGAGGTCCGGCGGGCTGGTGGTAGCTGTCGATGTCGTCGGGCCAGACGAGCGCGCCTTCGACCCGGATGGGGCCGATCAGCCGGGGCGCGTCCTTCTCCCCGATGGGCACGAAGCCGCGGTCGAGGAGGATCGTCCGTCCGTCCGCCGAGCTCGAGCGGCGCGATCACGCGGTAGCCGACGCCCCTCGGCGGGTTCGAGGTGTAGACGTGGATCTCGCCCGGGGTCATTCGCCCTTCGGCGGAAACCTTGAGGTAATCATCGCCGCCTGGTCGGGCTCGGGCGACCGGCACGGTCGGCGCCTCCATCCGGGCGGAGATTTCGTCGAGGACGCGTTCCTTCCACTCCAGCCGCGGAGCTGCCAGACGCCGAGGGCGAGGAGGATCGCCACCCCGCTATGCCGAAGGCAAGCGCCGCGATCGATCCGCGCGTGTCAGGAATGCGTGGGTCCCCCGCAGGGGCCGGGGTCGAGAAGCGCCGGGGTGCGCCAGCCTGACCCGCCGCCGCGTCAGGCATCCCCAGATGTAGATCATCGCGAAGAGGAACAGCCAGACCACGTCGACGAAGTGCCAGTACCAGGACGCGGCCTTGAAGCCGACGTGCTGGGTGGGGTGAAGTCGCCCGATGTTAGCCGGATCAGGCAGCCGCGAGGAATGGTGCCGATGATGACGTGCGAGCCGGTGGAAGCCGGTCGCCATGTAAAACATCGCGCCGTAGATGCTGCCGGCGAACCGAACTGGGCATGGGCGTATTGGTCAATCTGGATACGCTGAAGAAGGCACCTCGCAATCGATGGCGAGCGACAGCCCCTACTTCATCGAGGTCCGGTCGTTGTCGTGCACCAGGGCATCGAGTGCTCGCCCAGGTGGCGGCGCAGCCGGAGCAGAGCAGGATCAGCGTGTTGATGAGCGGCAGGTGCAAGGGTCGAGCATCTCGATCCCCTCCGGCGGCCAGGCGGCCAGGTGTGGTCGTCGCCGCCGATGGCGTAGTTCGGATAGAGGCGTTCTTGATGAAGGACCAGAACCAGGCGAGAAGAACATCATCTCCGAGATGATGAAGAGACCATCCCGTAGCGCAGGCCGAGTCTGGACGAATGGCGTGTGGTCCCCCGCCCGGCCTCGCACGACGTCCGCCCACCAGGAGAACATGGTGTAGACACCAGAGGAGCCCGATCAGCACGATCCAGGGCCGAGTGGTGCGTGGAAGAACAGCA
Source organism: Muricomes sp. (assembly GCA_049840515.1). GTDB lineage: Bacteria > Bacillota > Clostridia > Lachnospirales > Lachnospiraceae > Muricomes. The sequence continues at coordinate 62,191 of JASGKW010000017.1, forward strand.
CCGCCCTGAGCAGATGGCGAAGGCGCCGATGGCGCGGTCAGCAGCCAGATGCTGGGTGGAAGGATGTGGTAGGCGTGGTTGACGTGGCCAGCCAATTGGCATGTCTCAGTTGATGGTGTGTGGGTGGTCGGGTAGCCGGCGTTGAGGTCGCCGTTGGCTGGATGGTCTGGCGTGGGCGTCGGGAAGGCGGCCGATGAATGGTGTAGGAGAGCGTGATGTGCGTCACGTCGGGCCGGCCTCGGATCATTGAGCATCGACGAGATGGACGTAGAAGATTAACGGCATTATCCGCTCCCCAGACTGAGCTCCTGGAACTGGAAGCAGACCAGGCAATCTTGTCGAGAAGGTACCGGTCGGAATGGCGTACGTTGAAGCTCGCTGTCGCAGCGATGCGCTCGTCTGGAGAGGTTCTCCATCTCGTAGAAGGCGAGGCCGGTCTCGCCGAGTACAGCTTCGATCGTCCGCGCTTCAGGGCGGAATGACGATCGGCATTCCCGGCGGGCGATGTTGGCGTCGAAGTGCATGGTCACCACTGCGGTCCGCGCCCGCTCCTCGGGCGGCGCCTCCGCGCGGTTGATGGTGCCGGCGTAGCCCGTCACCTTGCAGAACCACGGAGTAGAGCGGCACCGCGGCGTAGCTCGCCCCGATCATCGCGGGCACCACGACGGCGAGGCCGAGCGCCAACTCTGTGCGGTTTCGTCTTTGCCATCGCGCAGGGTCCTGCGCCTTGGGCAGCCGCGACTGCGATGTGGTCGAAGACTACATGACTGGCCTTGGTAAGCTTGCCGCACTGGTGAGGCGAAGATCATGAGCACGACGCGCGAGCGTCAGCCCGAGCCCGAGGTTGCAGCTACGACGACATGCAGTAAATTTCACTGGCTGTCAGGCTCATGTCTCGCCTCCCTCAGAACAGGACGGGCCAGCCGGCCCAGGTCAGGCCGAGCGCGCGCAGTGCCGCCTCGACAAGGAAGAGGCCGAAGATGCAGCGTGATGATAGAGGATGGAGAAGCCGAAGAACCGCTTTTCCGCGCGGTAGCCGGTCCGCCGTCGCCTCGGCCGCGCTGCGCCGGCAGACGCGCCAGGGCGCCTTGCGAGGAACTAGGACGTTCAGCAGATCGCGCCGGCGAGGTAGACCGGCCCGCCGATCGTGGAGAAGGCGGGTGCGAGGGTCGCGAGCGCGAGGGGCGGCGTAGGCGAAGATGTCGGTGCCGCGTCACCCGGGCCCCGCGACCGACACCGGCAGCATGGGTACGTCGGCGCGGGAGTAGTCGTCGTTGCGGAAGAACGCCGAGCGCCCAGAAGTGCGGCGGGGTCCAGAGGAAGATGAGCGCGGAACATGAGCAACGCTCTCGGGCGCGACGCCGCCCGTGGCGACCGCCCAGGCCGTTCATCGGGGGAAAGGCCCCCGCCGCGCCGCCGATGACGATGTTCTGGGGCGTCACCCGCTTAGCCACATGGAATAGATCACCATCGTAGAAGAAGATGGTGAAGGCGAGCAGGCCCGGCCGCCAAAGGCGTTCGCGACGAGCCCGAGCATCATCACGGAGAAGCCGGAGAGCGTGAGGCCGACCCGAGCGCCGTCGTCCGCCCGTCACCCGGCCCGACGGGATGGGCCGGCCCTGGTCCGGGACATCACCGCGTCGATGTCCCGGTCCCACCACATGTTGAGCGCGCCGGACGCCCCGTCCCGACCGCGATGCAGAGGACAGCGCCGCGAAGGCGATGACCGGATGCACTGCGCACTGGCGCCGCAGACCAAGCCCACGAGCCGCGGTGAAGATCACCAGCCGCATCACCCGTGGCTTCAGGAGCTCGGAAAAGGCCACCAAACAGCAATCACCAAGCAATCAATGCTTCAGGCAGCAATCAG
>JASGKW010000018.1:0-63933 GCA_049840515.1 Muricomes sp.
AAGCGCAGCCTCAGAGTCTGATTTGTCTGTGAAAACTCATAATTTCCGGCTGAATCCAGGACAATACCAAAATCATTGATGACAGAATCTCCATTGGATTCCACAATCTTGATGACCTGATCCAAAATTCCATTAAGAATTTTGTTTTTATCTTTTCCGGTAATATTGTCCTCTATAGTTACAGAATATGCCAGTTCATTGTAAGCCAGCAGATTTCCGTTTCTGTCGTAAATATTGCCTCTTGTCCCAGGTATTTCCCGGGTCTTTCTGATTTGAAGCTTATAGTTATCCAGATAATACTGTCCTTTTACAATCTGCAAATAAAATACTCGGTTTATTAATACTGCAAACAATAGACAGAATGCAAGAATTAAAACAAACAGCCGGGATTTTACAATTCGATAAATAGCATCTTTTATACGCTCAAACAAATTTACTTGCACTCCTTTTTCTTCTGCTTCTAATTTACGGTTCAAATATAAAATAAGAGGGTATATTCCCAAAGCAATTACAATAGTATAAATGAGTTCAGGTATAATATTATGGCTGAGATAATATATGAAGTGAAACTCACTGCGCAGCATAAACATTAAAAGATATACAATCAGTCCATAGAGAAATTCACTTGCCGCAATCAGCGCCAGAGGCAATTTGATATCCTCATCATAGTATACCTGCTGAAACAGTCCATTGATAAAGCCTGTGAACAAATAAACCAAAGCATAGAACCCTAAAATATCTCCAAACTGTATATCAATCAAAAGTCCCGAGAAAAATCCCACTAACATTCCTTCTCTGGAACCTCTCATAAATCCGAACGCTGCTGTAATAATCAGCATCAGGTTCGGCTTAATCGAGGCAAGCGCCAGATGAGGGAACACGGTGCACTGCAGGAGATAACATACTATCAGAATGACTGCTGTCACACCAATTCTTTTGGCTTTCATTTTTTTCACCTGTTATCTTCTCCTTTCCTGCCCCATGGGTATTTTATTTATTATCCTTACCTGTCAAATCCGCTTTTGTAGTTGTAATAACAAGAACCTCCTGAAGATTCTTGAAATCTACTACCGGAGTGATATAACCGGAGCGGGTAAGGTTATTGGAATCTACAGTAACTTCGCTGATATAGCCTATCAAAATTCCCTGTAAATATTTATCGCTGATATGGGAGGTTACAATCTGGTCTCCAATCTGCACCTTGTTCTCATTGTTCTCCATTTGCTCAAAGTGGATTTTCCCGTCGTTAATCAGGGTCAAATCCCCCCGCACCATACATTTGTCAGAAGTGGACAGCGCCATACCGCTGACATTGCTTGCATCGTCAATAATAGAACGCACTGTGGACCACGTGGGACCTGTTTTTATTACGATTCCCACAAGACCGCTCCCAGCCATAACATTCATATCTACCTTGATACCATCGTTGCTTCCTTTATCAATGGTAAATGTGCTGAACCAGTTTCCGGAATCTTTTCCAATCACATGAGCGCCTGTCTTTGAATAATCCGCATAATTCTGATCTAATTTATATAAACTCTGCAGTCTTTCCAATTCATACTTTTCTTCCTGCAAATTATTGTTTTCAGTGATTAGTTCGTCTACCTTTTTCTGAAGACGTTCATTCTCTTTTTTCATATTTTGAAGTGTATCAAAGTTATCACTAATATCTCCCAGCCATATTCCAATCTGGTTGATGCCTTTCTGCATAGGAATCACAGTGACTCCCGCAACACCTTTAAATGGGCCTGCCGCTTTATCTGAATATACGGACAGAACCATCAGCAGAATACAAAACAGGGAGAGCCCTGCCAGCCAATATTTATTTGCTGATGAAGTTTGGTTTTTCTTTTTCATATTATCTCAGCCACCTGTAATCTTCGTCTAACATAGAATATGTCAGCTTCCTGTAATCTTTATTCAATATAATCTTCTTCAACCCCATTGCGGCACAGAGCTCCGGAGTCTGTGCTGCTGTCACCTTAAGTCCAACACTTTCCTCAAGATATGTGGACAGGCCTTTTAAGTTTCCGAGGCCGCCTGTCAAAAAGATTCCTTTTTGTTCGATACCTCTGCGCACATCCGGGGGCGTTCTGTCCAGCATAGCCTTGATAGCTCTGACACATTCAGACAAGGGCTCTTTCATAGCCGCCCTCACAACACCGATAGAGATACTTTCCTGCCCGGGGACACCTGTAAGAAGATTCCTCCCCGCTACAATCTGTGCCGCGGCGGGGTCCTGTTCAAATACTCCAAACTGCTTTCTGAGGGTCTCCGCAGTAATCCGGCCTATCAAAAAGTCCTGGCTGTGGCGGACACGGTTTACAACCGCCATATCAAAGTGAACTCCTCCAATTTTTATGAGACGGTTTAAAACCATTCCCCCGGATGACAGGACAGAAAGCTCTGTTGTTTCTCCCCCGAAATTGGCTACAAAAATTCCACTTTCGTTCCAGATATCAATTCCCATGCCCACCGCATCTGCAATTCCACGCTCCACAATGCGGACAGACTTTGCTTTCGCGGCAGAGTGAAATACCAAATCGTAAAATGCCCGCTTTTCCACCTCCGTCACATCCGTGGGGACAGCAATTACATATTCGGCTCCCCGGGTCCTCTGTTTATTCATGGTCAAAAGACTCTGGAGCAGATACTGCATGTGATCAAAGCGTGCGATTACACCGTTCTGCATCGGAAAAACAACCTGTATGTTTGACGGTGTCTTCTCGTACATCTCATAGGCTTCATCGCCCACAGAAAAAATATGCTTTTTATCCTGTATTGCAATAGCGTTTTTTGCTTTCCATATGTTATCTTTTTTCTTACTGTATAATTTTATTTCATACGTTCCCAAATCAAGTCCATATACATTCCTGGCCATACCCCGTTCGTCTCCTATATAAGTCCCTTTTCTTTCATACTGGTATAACAGTTATTCCCAATGATAATATGGTCCAGCAGTTCTACACCTATCAGCTGCCCTGCATCATAGATTCTTTTCGTAATAAGAATATCCTCCCTGCTGGGACTGGGGTCACCACTCGGGTGATTGTGAAGCAGTATAATAGATACTGCATTTTTCTGCAATGCTTCTACAAACAGTTCCCGCGGAGAAATGATTGCAGAATTAATGGTCCCTTTAGAAATATCTGTCTCCCCAATCAAACGGGTTTTTGTATTTAAAAGCAGAAGCTTCATGGTTTCACGGCTGTCGTGCCTCATGTCTTCCATATAATAATTGGCAATGGAAGCTGGTGTGGTGAAACTCAAGCCCTTGTATGCGGCAGTCTTGGAAAGTCTCTTTGCCAGCTCAGATAAACATAAAATCTGAACAGCCTTCACCCTGCCAATCCCTTTAATCTGAAGCAATTGCTCCAAAGTCCACTTGTGAATGTTGAGAATCCCCTCCTGAGAGAAAATCGGATGCAAAAGCCTTTCAGCCAATTGCAGAGAATTCTCACCCCGAGTGCCTGTACGCAACAAAACAGCCAGTAATTCAATATCCGTTAAATTACTCGCTCCGAATCTCGCACACTTCTCATAAGGGCGTTCTTCTTCCAACATCTCTTTCATCGTAGCACTATTATTCATATAAAACATACCCAACTGCAGATATCACAAAAGCAAGATTCGCCGGGCGAATCAAACCTCTAGGCTCAATTTTAGCACAAATCAAAAACCCTGTACAGGTATAATAGTCTTAATTTTTTATGAACAGTTCAGCCAAAGCGAAATGAAGCGAAGCGCAATTGAGCTTATGGCTGAACTGTGTAGTAAATCATTTGTTCGCTTTCGTATGTATATACCTGCAAACATTTATTTGGCGCTCTGCCAAAAGCGAAATGAAGCGAAATGCAATTGAGCTTGTGGCTGAACTGTGTAGTAAATCATTTGTTCGCTTTCGTATGCATATACCTGCAAACATTTATTTGGCGCTCTGCCAAAGCGAAATGAAGCGGAGCGCAATTGAGCTTGTGGCTGAACTGTGTAGTAAATCATTCGTTCGTTTTCGTATGCAACTTTACTTCCTTGTATATTTTTTAATGATTGCTTCTGCAATTTTCATCCCATCCATCGCCGCGGATGTGATTCCCCCGGCATATCCGGCGCCTTCCCCGCAGGGATATATCCCCGCCGCCTCACTTTCAAATTCTTCATTTCTGATGATTTTTACAGGGGAGGAGGTGCGGCTTTCTACTCCTGACAGCACAGCGTCCTCTCTTGCAAAGCCATGGATTTTATTGTCCATCAGGAGAATACCCTCTTCCAGGGAATTTCCCAGTTCTTCAGGAAAAATGTTTCTTACATTTGCAAGAGCGTACGCTCCTTTTATCTGGGGCACGATATCTCCCAGTTCTTTCGTGGGCTGTTTTTTCTGGAAATCCGCAAAGCACTGCACCGGAACTTTTCCATTTCCCTCCGCATAGGCCCGTTCTTCCAGCATGCGCTGGAATTCCACACCTGCCAGTGGATGTGTATTTTTATAATCTTCCGGTGTCACGGTAACAATTACTGCGCTGTTGGCATTTACACCGTCTCTTTTGTGATAGCTCATCCCATTCACCGCGAGCCTTCCTTCCTCAGAAGACGCATTTACCACATAGCCCCCCGGACACATGCAAAATGTGTATGCGCCCCGGCCATTTTCCAGCTGAGCTGTAAGTTTATAGGACGCCACAGGAAGTTCCCCGGAGGTTGTTTTGCCATACTGATTCTCAGTAATCATAGACTGGGGATGTTCAATTCTGACGCCCACCGCAAAAGATTTTGCTTCCATAGGTATCTGCCTGTCATACAACATTTTAAAGGTATCCCTGGCACTGTGCCCTATAGCAAACACGCAGATTTCAGAGTCTATTGTTTCTCTATCGTTGATTATGACACTCTTCAGTTTTCCCTTTTTCTCAGATGTTGCATGTTCCAGACTTATGTCTGTCACCTGGCTGTGAAAATGAAATTCTCCGCCCATATCTTCAATGCTCTTCCGCATATTTCTCACCACATCAATGAGAATGTCGGTTCCGATGTGGGGCTTCTGCTCATATAAAATACTGGGCGGCGCACCATGCTCCACAAAAGTCTGCAATACAAATCGACTTCGCCCCTTGGTATCTTTCACAAGAGTATTCAGTTTACCGTCGGAAAAGGTTCCTGCCCCTCCCTCACCGAATTGCACGTTGGATGAGAGATTCAGATGTCCGCTCTCCCAGAATTTTTCCACATCCAGAATGCGCTCCTCAACAGGGCCGCCCCTCTCCAATATTATCGGGGCATATCCTGCTTTTGCAAGAAGGTAAGCGCAAAACAAACCTGCCGGCCCACTGCCCACAATTACCGGGCGATGGAGTAACATATTTTCACCTGAAACAGGGAACTGATATTGCACAACTTCTGCTTTTTGTGCCTTATTTCTTGCTTTTTTAAATACTTGATTTTCCTGTTTTACTTTTACATCTACAGTGTAGGAAAAAAGAATATCCGGCTTTTTCCGGGCATCTATGGACTGTTTTTGGATTTCAAAATCCAGCAAATCTTCTCTGCTTATGCGGAGATGTCTGCATATTTTATCCAAAAGTTCCTCCTGGCTGTGGCCGGGATGTAAATTTAACTGGCTGATTCTAAGCACCGGCAGCCTCCTTTCCCGCTACATATCCGCTGGACCACGCCCACTGCAGATTATAACCGCCGCAGATTCCGTCTACATCCAGGATTTCTCCTGCAAAATAAAGTCCGGGAACTAAGAGAGATTCCAATGTGTGGTCGTGAACCTCCTCTGTATTGACCCCGCCCCGGCACACCTGCGCCTGTTCAAAAGAATTTGTTTCGGTAATTTCAGTAGAAAAATTCTGTATAAGATGAGCCAGACGGCTGATTTCTTTTTCCGTACATTTTCCGATTTCCGAACTTCTGTCTATGTGCGCCAGCTTAAGCCACAAATCTGATAACTTTTTATGAAACAGTCCGGTGAAGAATTCTTCTGCTTTTTTATGGGGGCGCATTTCTATACGGTTTTTCAAAAACGCAAGGAACTGTTCTTCTGTAAAATCAGGCATGAAGTTTAATACAGCAGCCACCTGCTTTTTCTCATACAACCCAATCCCGGCATAGCGGCTCACCTGAAATACAGGAATCCCGGATATGCCATAGTTGGTAAGCTGTATTTCTCCTTTTTCTCTTGCCTGACACTCACCGTCCACATAAAGGGAAACCATTCCATCCGCCCGGACACCTGCAATTCCTTTATAAAAATTCTCCTTGCACCTGAGCTGCACAAGAGAAGGGAGAACAGGAATCAGACTGTGGCCCAGTTTCTCTGCAAGGAGATAGCCGGAGCCATCAGAACCGGAAACCGGAGCGGCCTTGGAGCCCGCAGCCAGAATCACTTTTTCTGCAAAAAAATCTCCCGCCTCTGTATGAATGGAAAACCCACCTTTCTGGGGAGAAATTTTCCTGCATTTAGCTTCTGTCTTAACTTGAATTCCAAGTCTTTCCACCTCCATGCGCAGCACGTCTAAAACAGCGGATGCCTGGTCAGACTGCGGGTAAAGATACCCATTTCTATTTTTTGAATAAATTCCCAGTTTCAGAAAAAATCCAATGGTTTGCTGAACATTGAATCTTTCAATAATTTTCCAGGGAAACAGGATATTTTCTGAATTGTAGTGAATCGGTTCCTGATTCATATTTGTAAAGTTACATCTTCCGTTTCCGGTGGAGAGAATCTTTTTGCCGACTCTCTCTTTGTGCTCAAAAATACACACCTCCGCACCTTCCATGGCTGCGGCTACGGCCGCCATCAGGCCAGATGCACCGCCTCCGATTACAGCGATTTTTCCCATGTTCATGCCTCCTTATTTCAAAAGTGCATTTTTAGAAATGACACCTGCATTCACAAGACTCTGCAAAGATTTCAAAATTCCCAGCTTGGCGTGAGGCCATGTAAGCCCTCCCTGAAAATAAACGGCGTAGGGTGGCTTAATGGGACCGTCCGCACTCAATTCAATAGAAGACCCCTGCACAAAAGCTCCCGCCGCCATAATGACGTCACTGTCATAGCCGGGCATAGCCCAAGGCTCTGGGCTCACATAGCTGTCCACTGGAGCGGCACTCTGAATTCCCTTGCAAAAAGCAATGACTCCTTCCGGCGTTCCAAGTTCTACTGCCTGAATGATATCATGACGGCTCTCTTTTCCATTGGGAACGACGCCGAAGCCTAATTTTTCATAAATATTTGCTGCAAATACAGCGCCTTTTACCGCACTGCACACAACCGTGGGTGCCAAAAAAAAGCCCTGATAAAAGGACTGCATCACTCCCAATGAAGCACCTACTTCCTTTCCAAGTCCCGGGGATGTAAGCCTGTAAGCACAGTGTTCGATTAAATCCTCGCGCCCGGCAATATAGCCTCCGATAGGTGCCAGACCGCCGCCGGGATTTTTTATCAAGGAGCCTACCACTAGGTCCGCGCCCACATCGCTTGGCTCTGTGGTTTCAACAAATTCGCCGTAGCAGTTGTCTACCATACAGATTACATCGGGTTTTATTCCTTTGACAAAAGAAATCAACTGTCCGATTTGCGCTACAGAGTAGCTGGGACGGGTCTGATATCCCTTTGAGCGCTGAATGGTGATAAGCTTTGTTTTTTCATGGATTGCCTCCCGGATAGCCGGATAATCAAATCCACCATCCGACAGCAGTTCCACCTGACAGTATGTAATTCCATACTCTGCCAGAGACCCCTTGGATTCGCGGATGCCTATTACCTCCTCCAGGGTGTCATAGGGTTTTCCCACAGGGGAAAGAAGTTCATCACCGGGGCGCAAGTTTGCGGCTAAAGCCAGGGCAAGGGCGTGAGTGCCGCAGGTAATCTGGGGGCGCACCAGGGCAGCCTCTGTGTGAAATGTGCTGGCATAGACAGCTTCCAATGTATCCCGCCCCTGGTCATTGTAACCATAGCCGCTGGCATAGTGGAAGCACCCTTCATTGACCCGGTTCTCCTGCATGGCATGGAGCACTTTCAGCTGATTGAACTCTGCTGTTTTCTCAAATTGCCAAAAGCGCGGTGAAAGCTCTTCTTCTATTTTTTGTCCAAATAAATAAACTTCTTTTGTAATTCCCAGTTTTTCATATATTTGATTGGTTTCAAAACTCATTTTATTCTCCTATAAAAGTATATTTCTCTTAATCAGTTCTTCCTGCATTCTTTCAAGAAGCTTGTTCTCGTCATATTCAAACTCTTTTTTGTTCAGCCAGATTACATCCGGCTCTCTTTTAAACCAGGTAATCTGACGTTTGGCAAAATGGCGGGTATCCCGTTTTATCATATAAACAGCTTCCTCCAGACTCATTTCTCCCTCTAAATATGCGAGGATTTCTTTATATCCAAGCCCCTGCATGGAAACCATATCCCGGGTGCAGCCTCTTTTTTTCAGTGAACGCACTTCATCCACCAGACCGTCTTCTATCATCTGCTCCACACGCCGGTCAATTCTTTCATATAGGTTTGCCCGCTCATCATGAAGCACAAAATACGCAAAACAATAAGGAGATTCTTTCTGTCGCTCCTCCTTGTTATGCTCCGATATTCTTTTCCCGGTTTCCTTGTAGAACTCCAGTGCCCGGATGACACGTTTGATATTATTTGCATGAATCGTTTCTGCGGATTTCGCATCCACCTCTTTTAACATTTCATGGAGATATTCCGCCCCTTTTTCCTGAGCAAGATTTTCCAGAGACTGCCTGTACTCTGCATCTCTTTCATTTTCGGTAAAATCAATGTCATAGAGAAGCGCCTGTATATAAAATCCGGTACCTCCCACCACAATTGGAATCTTACCCTTATCATAAATCTCTTTCATTGCCTCTTTCGCCATCTGCTGGAAACGTACCACGTGGAACTCCTCTTCAGGCTCCAGCACATCTATGAGATGGTGGGGTATGACTTCCATCTCCTCCGGGAGAATTTTTGCAGAGCCAATATCCATGTGCCTGTAAACCTGCATGGAATCCGCAGAGATAATCTCCCCTCCAACTAACCTGGCAAGACCTATGGACGCCTTCGTTTTTCCAGCAGCCGTAGGTCCGGTCAAAATAATCAATGGCTTTTTCATTTATACAATCCTCTTAAACTTTTTTTCCAATTCCCGTTTTGTCATGGCAATAATAGTAGGTCTGCCATGAGGACAATGATAAGGATTTTCCAGCACAAGCAGCTCCCCAATCAAAGTATTTACCTCCTCGGCAGACAGCCTGTTGTTGCCCTTAACAGCGGCCTTGCAGGACATAGAAGCCACCTTTTCATCAATCAGCTCCGATGTCATGGACGTGGTCAGACCATCAGACAAACTGTCCAGCATTTCCATTAACAGTTCTCTCTTTGCAATGCTAAACAGATTATCCGGCACTGCCCGGACCGCATATTCATCTCCTCCAAAAGGTTCTATTTCAAAACCAATTCTTTCAAAGCGCTCCATATGCTCTCTCAAAAGTTCCCCTTCCTGCATAGACAGACTTAAAATAATAGGAGGACTTAAATATTGAGAAGTGAATTCCCGGTTTTTCATCTCTTGGAGCGTCCTTTCATACAAAACCCTCTCATGGGCTGCATGCTGGTCGATGATATAAAGATTCTCCTGAAATTCCACAAGCCAATAGGTGTCAAACACCTGTCCAATCAGCTTGTACTCTGCCCTCACATCCCGCTTCAGCAGTTTTTCCTCAAAAAAGTTCATCTGTTTTGATTCCACAGGAGCCGCAGTCTCTTTTTGTGGCTGCTCTTCTGTCTTATCAGAAACATAATGTCCTGTCTCGCGAATTACTTCCTGGTCATGACTCTGTGCCTCATCCACGGAAGGGACTTCAGCAGAGTCAGCCTGGTTATGGTAGGAAAAAACTCTTTCCCGCATTTTTTTGATGAAATATTCCTCATCTTTCTTCTCTTCCGGCTGGGAGACTGGATTTTCAACTTCAACTGCAATCTTAGGCTTAGACCAAGTTTCCGCATTGGTATTCACATCAACACTTATATCCTGTCTTGGTGCATAACCCGGCTCAGCTTTTGCCCTTGGTTTCAGGAGGAAGGGACTTTCCGGCTTTTCTTCTTTCATTTTCGGAGGATTAGGAACCTCCACCACCGGAATAAACTCCGGCTCCAGAAGCGTCCTGTGCACTCCTTCATATATAATATTATAAATTTGCTGCTGATTTTGAAAGCGAAGCTCCATCTTGGTGGGATGGACATTCACATCTATATCTTCCCCACTTATGTGGAAGTGTAACACAAGAAATGGAAATTTATGCTGCATCACAAAATCTCTGTAGGCATCCTCGGCTGCCTTGGAAATCATGGAACTTCTCACATATCTTCCATTGACAAAAAAATTCTCAAAGTTACGGTTTCCCCTGCTGATATCAGGGCGGCCCAGATATCCTGAGATTCGAAAACCCTCTTTTTCATAATCAATATCAATCAGATTAGCGGCCGCTTCCCTGCCATAAATACTATAAATCACATCTTTCAGCTTCCCACTTCCTGAAGTCCTCAACTTCTCCTGGCCATTATTGATAAACTGAAAAGACACTTCCGGGTGTGAAAGCGCAAGTCTCATCAGAAGGTCCTGTATATGTCCGGCCTCTGTCACAGGTGTCTTCAAAAACTTTCTCCTGGCAGGCACATTATAGAAAAGCTGACGGATAAGAAATGTAGTCCCATCCGGCGCCCCCGCATCCTCCAGAGACTGTTCTTTTCCGCCCTCTATCACATAGCGGGTTCCAAAAACCTCGTCCTTTGTCTTGGTAATCATCTCCACTTTTGTAACCGCGGCTATACTGGAGAGAGCCTCTCCCCTGAATCCAAGAGACGCAATGTGGGACAAATCCTCCACACTGCGGATTTTACTGGTAGAATGCCTGAGAAACGCATTGGGTACATCTTCCCTTGCAATGCCGTTTCCATTATCTGTAATCCGGATGAACGAAATTCCACCCTCCTGAATCTCAACAACTACCGAGGAAGCCCCCGCATCAATAGCATTCTCAGCAAGCTCTTTCACAATAGAGGCTGGGCGCTCAATCACCTCACCGGCAGCAATCTTATCAATTGTAATCTGATCCAACACCTGGATCTGTGGCATAACACTCACCTTCTTTCATAGGGGTCTGACCCTTTTGCTCCTCGAAGTCAGAATATTCTGAATATGGAGTTCAAAGGGGTCAGACCCCTTTTTACTACCACCTATTCTTCAATTTGTTCTGTAATCGGTATACTGTGTTCAATGCGTCAATGGGAGTCAGATTCCCTACATCTATGTTTTTCAGTTCTTCCAGCACATCATCATCTTTGACCGTATCAAACAGAGACATTTGAGCTATATCAACCTCATCATATCTCTGAGTTTTTGAACGTTTTTTTGTCTCATGTTCTTTTGCCGCAATTTCACTGACTCTCGCCGTAATGTCCCCGTCGCTTAATTCTTCCACAATTTCTTTTGCTCTGCCGATTACAGTGTCAGGAACCCCCGCCAGCTTTGCCACCTGAATTCCATAGCTTTTATCTGCACCGCCCTTGACTATTTTGCGAAGGAATACAATATCCTCGCCCTTTTCTTTGACGGCGATACAGTAATTATTGACGTTTTCTATTTTGCCTTCCAGCTCTGTCAGTTCATGATAATGGGTTGCAAATAATGTTTTTGCTCCCAGCAAATGGGTGTCTGAAATGTATTCCACCACCGCCCATGCTATAGAAAGTCCGTCAAATGTGCTGGTACCCCGGCCAATTTCATCCAGAATGAGAAGACTTTTACTTGTAGCATTGCGCAGAATGTTGGCTACCTCTGTCATCTCCACCATAAAAGTACTCTGACCGGATGCCAGGTCGTCGGATGCTCCTACCCGGGTAAAAATCCGGTCTACAAGTCCGATATCCGCACTGGAAGCCGGGACAAAAGAGCCAAGCTGCGCCATAAGGACAATCAGGGCAACCTGTCTCATGTAAGTGGATTTTCCTGCCATATTTGGTCCAGTGATAATAGAAATTCTCTGTTTCTTATCATCCAGATATGTATCATTTGAAATAAACATATCATTCGGAATCATCCGCTCTACCACCGGATGTCTTCCGTCTTTGATATGAATAACTCCTTTTTCATTGATATTAGGGCGCACATAATTGTTGCGCTCCGCCACCAGAGCAAGGGAGGTAAATACATCCAGCTCGGCCACAGCTCTGGCTGTTTTCTGAATACGCTCCACTTCACCGGCTATAGTATCCCGCACCGCACTGTACAATTCATATTCCAGCGCATAGAGCTTGTCCTCTGCCCCTAAAATGGTGTCTTCCAATTCCTTTAATTCCGGTGTGATATATCGCTCTGCGTTAGCCAGAGTCTGTTTTCTGGAATAATAATCAGGGACCATACCTTTATAAGAATTGGTAACCTCCAGATAGTATCCAAACACTTTGTTGTATTTAATTTTAAGGCTTTTAATTCCTGTTTTTTCCCGCTCCGTCTCCTCTAGCTTTGCCAGCCAGTCCTTGCCGTCCGACTTTGCACTGCGCAGAACATCAGCCTCCTCGCTGTATCCGTCCTTGATAATTCCCCCTTCTTTCATCGCAAGAGGCGGGTCATCTACAATTGCCTCTTTAATCAGGGTGCACAAATCCTCCAAAGTATCCAGATTTTTGTGTATCGCAACCAGCAGGGGGGACTTCATGTCCTCCAAAATATAATGAATCGGAGGAAGCATTTCAAGGGAACTGCGAAAAGCTGTCAAATCCCTTGGATTTGCAGAACCATAAGTAATTCTTGTAATCAGACGTTCCATATCATAGATGGATGTCAGATATTCCCTGATTTCTTCACGGCTGATGGACTCATTTTTCAATTCCTCAACAGCATCCAGGCGCTTTTGAATCTCTTCTTTTTCTATCAGAGGCTGCTCCACATACTTCCTCAGAGTTCTGGCGCCCATCGCAGTTTTAGTCTTATCCAGTACCCAAAGAAGAGAGCCCCTTTTCTGCTTCTCTCTCAAAGTTTCGGCAAGCTCCAGATTTCTGCGGGTGGAGCTGTCCAGCATCATATACTTTCCGGTCGCATAGGGGGTGAGGTGAGTCAGATGGGAAAGATCATTTTTCTGTGTTTCCAGCAAATATTGAAGCAAAGCACCTGCACTTATAATTCCGCAGTCATAGTCTGTGAGTCCCAGCCCGGCAAGGGAGGAGACATGAAAATGTTCCAGCAGCTTTTTTCTGCAAATATCATCGTCAAAATACCAGGAATCCAGAGAATAAATGGCGATACCCAGACGGTTTCTTAAATCATCTAAATCCATACCGCTCATATAAAAAGATTCATTGCAAATAATTTCAGAGGGCATAAACTTATAAAGCTCATCTATTAACTTTGCACTGTCCGGCAGTTCAGTCACAAAATAATCGCCGGTAGTCACATCTGCAATAGAGAGCCCATATCTGTCAGCTATGTAAACAATGCACATCAAATAATTATTTTTCGTTTCATCCAAAGCCTGGGCCGCCAGATTCGTTCCCGGGGTGACAATGCGCACTACTTCCCGTTTCACCAGACCTTTTGCCTGCTTGGGGTCCTCAACCTGTTCACAGATGGCAACCTTGTAACCCTTGGATACCAGTTTATTCAGATAACCGTCCACAGCGTGATACGGGACACCGCACATGGGAGCCCGCTCCTCAAGTCCGCAGCTCTTGCCAGTGAGCGTAATCTCCAGTTCCCTTGAGGTTGTTATCGCGTCCTCAAAAAACATCTCGTAAAAGTCGCCTAATCTATAAAATAAAATGCAGTCGGGATATTTGGCCTTAGTATCCACATATTGCTGCATCATAGGAGTTAATTCTGCCACACTTATCTTCCTTTCTCTTTCAGTACATCAGTTAACGCAATTCTTTCCAGTTTGAATTCTTTCCAGTTTGACAACTGGTATGTCATCGATACAGTATATCATCTTTTAAAAAGCTATGCAATTTTTTAGTTATTATTATTTATCAGTATGGAGGTACGTTCTAGTCTTTTTTATCCATCTGTTTAAAATTAAATGATTGTGAATAAAAAATCCCTCTGTGCACGCGAGGGATAAAATGGCTGCTTCAACAAACTCTGCCACTATACCCATAAGCTAGATTTTGGGTTCTAACTTATGGGAGCAAAGCAATACGGAGCCTTTACTTTTTCGTTATTTTTTTAATAGAACATAAAATTCAATAAACGCTTTCTTATGTTTAAAACTTTTTCTTGGAATAATTTTGATTTGTTTCCATGGGACTATCTTTTGGGTTTTGTATAGTAGCTTTTTAAAACTTCTATCCGTATATGTATGCCAATGTATATCAATGAGATTCTGATTAAGATATTGTTTGATTTCTTCATCATTCATCTCATGAATCATCTTATAGCCGGAACCGACCCATATCTTTTTACAGCAATGAACATGCTCTAAGTCTCTGCCGGAATCAATGCCAATTTTATAATCATCTATGATATGTTTGGCCGTGGTGAGCTTGCGTGGTTTATCAAATGTATAACGTTTGTCTGGGACAGCCATAATTAAGCATCCATCAGGCTTTAGCTTTTGATATGCTAATTCCAGAGCCTGTAAGGGGTTACGGCTGTGCTCTATTACATGACAATGTACGATGAAATCCAGTGAATTATCCTCAATTCCACGCATTTCATTAATAGTCGTCTTGTAATCAATATTGGGAAATTCCCCGGAATAGTCCTGGTTGCAGCCCTCATTGTTATCAAATCGGTCTAAATATTTAACATCCACGTCCAAAGGAAGAGGATAGCAATTAGATGAGGAACCAGGACCACATTCAATCCCTGTACCTCGCAGATCTTTGGCAATAAAAGCCCTCGCTGCTGTACAGCTGTTGCACTCTTCTAAAGATGAAGGATAGTCAACAACCGGACTGCCAACAGGAATCTCTTTCAGCTCTCTTCTGAACAATTGGTATAGTTATCCAAAGATAAATGAAATTGTTGGGCGGCCTCTATTGTTAAAATCCAATGTCTTCGTTGTTTTTCGATAATAAACATTCTACCACTCTTATCGTCTCGAATGATTTCTCCATTTTGAAAATTGGTTTTCATTATAAATCTTTCCTCGCTTTCAAAGTTATTTATAGGCGTCTGTTAAATTCCTGAAGCCTTGATTTTTCAGCTTTTTACTGTTTCAAATACAATAGTTTCCCACAGGTATATTAGAATTGGGAGGAAAACTATTCAGAAAGTTCTTTTGATTCTTCCTGCATTAAGGCATGTATTACCCCAAATAATCCAAAGTATGAAAATAGTAGAATTAAGCAACTGGGAGACTCTGCGAAATGCAAAAACACTTCTTTCAGATTTGATTCTCCCCTGAGATTACACAGTTCATAAAAGTTATCGTTGTAAAAGTCATACTATATCTTTGATATTATTTTTGATTAAATTCATTATAGTATAACAAATAAAGTTCCTCAATAGTAAATTTATCTGTAAATGGTTGTTTTTATCCATTGATTGTCTAAAAGCATTTGAAAATAAGCTTTCAAATACTTTTAGAAATTACTCATAGTAATTTACTCTAATACAGAAACTCCTTATTACTTCTGCTCTTCATTAAAAAAGTAGAAGAGCATGAATAAGCACCTTCTACTTTTTAATGATATTAGGATAGTTAATAACAAGGGGACATATAGAAATATTTTGCTACTCCCCTTATCTCAGATGACTTCTTCATTGTAAAAGATTTGTCTATATTACACAAATTTTGGTATGAAAAATTAAAATACGCATTAATTTTGTGCTGTCAAGCATTTCAAAGTAAATATATGACAAATCAGATAATAACCATCTGTCTCCCTGCGTAGCCAGAATCTCTGTTTACTATTGTGAAGATCATCATAGATTTTTACATTATTTCCTGTAATGCCATTACCTTCAACAGATACAAGTTTCCCAGGCGTTAATTTAGGTTCAATAGAATAATATGAAGCTATACCATCAGTTACCCTGACTAATTTAAATAATTGTGCATCCGTATTATTGGATGGATAAACTTGTATATTTGTTTCGTTTACTGTCGAAGCACCTTGCAAATCCATAACTTTCCCAGTTGCCTTATTTACAAGGATATAATAATTTCCGCTAGCAACCATATTCCAACGCTGGCTGTCAGACCCAGTATTGCTCTGAACAGTCACATTAATTGCTGGATTTGGTGTATCTGGGATGGAATAGCGAAGAACGCAATCCCAAGGATAATCATAATATGAATGGACATACGCCTTCTGCCTGTCTGATCTCCCGGCTGTCCACTTATTCCACCTGTTTCAGATATGGAAAACTCTGCCAACTGGTTATTTCCGCAATAAACTGCAACATGATTTACGTCATTCAAAAGAATATCTCCTCTAACCTTAGCAACTCCAGGGGACAGCCTGCTCCATCCACGCGCGCAAAGATTGGAAGACATATTTCCTGTATAAGATGCATCCCCGGTATCAAAGCCTGCTTGTCTCAGCGCTGTAATTATTGCACTTGAGCAGTCGTAATCAGGTCCCCAGCGATTGACTTGACTATATCCGTGACTATCGTCATTGCAAAGATTTATCATATTTTGTACAAATTGTTCTATTTTTCCCATATTATGTATCTCCTCATTATATTTGATGTATTATGCGGTAAATGCCTTTCCTGTAAAACTATGTAAAATTAAATAATAACCATCTGTTTCTTTACGTATCCAAAATCTCTGCAAGGAGTTATTTAAGTTGCTGTGAATATTAATGTTATTATTGGATATACCATTTCCGGCCGCAGTTACAAATTTGGTTAGGTCCAATTTGGGCGAAATCGTATGGTGATAGGCAAGTCCATTGCTCGTCAATGTCACCTTGAATAGTTGTGCATCAGAACCATTTCGAGTATATGTTCCAATCTTTGTATCTTCTGCTGTTTGAGCTTCCAGCTAAATCTAGTACTTCTCCTGTAGCCTTGTTAACTATAATATAATATCCATTACTACTTTCAAACTTCCAACGCTGGTTTTCAGTTCCCTGATTTGTTTGTAGCGTTACATCATGTGCCATTTTTAGTTCTCCTTTCACGTATGTGATTTACTTTGTTACTCATGATCGATCATCTGATTATAAATAAGATAAGACATGATGATTTGTAAACATAAACTGAAAATATTTATTTTTTCATTTATTTTCTAAATAGATAAAAGGCACAAAAATTGTGGACAATTTCATACTCTTTAAAAGTTAAAAATGAGGCTGTTATTCTACA
The DNA here is from genome assembly GCA_049840515.1 of Muricomes sp. Classification (GTDB taxonomy): domain Bacteria; phylum Bacillota; class Clostridia; order Lachnospirales; family Lachnospiraceae; genus Muricomes. The sequence continues at coordinate 17,313 of JASGKW010000018.1, forward strand.
ACTCCAAATTAGTTATAGAATAACAGCCTCATTCCCCCCTGCCAGAGGTCGTGGATATTTTATTTATCGTTTTTCTTCTATTTTCATACTGCCTCATAAATTGTCGTATTTTTTGCCTTAGATAGAACATCAAGACCAACCATGCCACATTCTGTCGTCTCCCTATAAGGGAATTGTTCCCGCTCTTAAAGAATACAAGCGCGGAATAATAAAGTGAAGTCATATTGTCAAATACTAAAAGGATACCTGAATCTCTCCCACAGAAATTCCCAGAATTTCTTTTCTAATTCTAAAAACATTAAAGCATCTGTCATTCTAAAATCCAAGTACATAAGACCAAATGAACTACCAATACTCTTCGCTCAACGCTACATGTTTATAAAATTACTACTATTCACTACAATGTCTATTAATTATTTCTTATACTTAATCATCTCACTTTCCATCATATTTATCGTTGAATTCTAATAAAATGTTTTTTAATTTCTTTGGTATTGGAATAAAATATGCTGCATTTTCAATTATACTTAAAGCTTCATTCAATATATAGAACATTATTATAGTCTCTCTCAGAGGAATAGTGTTATCAAGTAACGTCTGCATAATATTTGCGACTGCCACCACAATAAATATTATAATTTTTTTAATAATACCTTGTAATCCCTTTTTATATGACAAGTTTTTACACAAAATAGATTTTAGCCATCCAGTACAGAAATCTAAAACAATCAAAAATAAGATTGTTTTTAATAACAAATCCCATCCTCCTAAATAGTAACCAATACCGCCTAATATAACACCTCCCATCCAATTAAAATATTCAAGAATCTTGCCGTTCATTCACTTCACCCTTTCATTAATAAAAACTCATTATAAAAACAAAGAGTATGAGGTAGTAACACTATTAAGAAGAAACTTCTGTCCTCAAGTGAAACTAATTCTAATATATCAAAATATTCGTTTCCTTGTTTATAAAAACTTATCTAGCATGAGTGATAAGTACTGCACTGCTCCACAAAAAATGGATTTTGTGAAATAATAGAAATAGATAAAGTGAATGAGCCCAAGCTAATACTGTTCTTATAGATTCAGGATTCTTGGCTTCAAAAATTGGGTGTCACTGCCACTATAGACTATTTTAATTTAAATTTGTGTAAAAAGGGAACAGTAGGCCATTCATCACTTACATAAAATGACCCTTTATGTACATTTTGGTTGCTATTTGTAGTAATCATATCTTTTTTAGTTTAAAGGAGTGATTAATATGATGGCAACAGATTCTGTTTCAAAATTAATTGAAACCTATAAACTAGACATACACAAAGATGACTGCTTACTAAAAATCCTAGAACGCATGAATCCTATTATAGAAAAATATTCTAGAAAAGCATTTTTCTCGGAATATGATGATATGCGACAGGAATTGAGTATAGCTATCATTGAAGCAGTAAGAAAAATCAGAAAGTACGATAATGAAGGCGAGTGTATTCAGTACTTAGCAAATGCGATTAGAAATAGGTCTCACGAATTATATAGAAAAGGAGTTTTGTTAAAGAAAGAAGAAAGCCATGAAATAACAGCTCTTGAAAATTATCACAAAGAGAGTAAGGATTGCTTTATCGATATAGAGTTTGGCATTGATCTAAAGAAGCTGATAATCTGTAGTTCAGAGGTACAAGAAAAAATCAAACACCACATACTTTATGAGGGATTGACAGATCCTGAAATAGCATGCAAATTACATATTTCACGACAATATATCAATAGGAGTAAAAAAAAGATGTTCAAGGCATTAATCAAATATTAAATGAATCACATTTTCAAAGTGGATACACAAAACATGTAAATCACTCCCCTAGCTGGGCAGTTGGCTTGTATGTGCTGTCAAGGATGGTGTGAAGCACTAAACTTTATTGTATCTGTTGTAATGCAATTCTATTTGTTATGATAGATATTGCTAGAAAAGCGGACAGGCCACTGTCAGGGCTGGGGGATTGTTTATTCTCAACTGGAAATTTACTTTAAAGAACGGCTAAAGGGCAAAGCTCTAAAAATTGCTTTGCCCTTAGATAACTATGAACATGTCTTGCATCAGTTTCTAGTTTGCACAAGAATACTATCTAAAAATTCTTTCACCTGTTCTTGTGTAACTCCAATTCCCGGAGCTGCCTCCAATCTCTTATCTCCGCTGATAAATGTTGGAACTACCTCTATCTTCATATCTCCATAAGCGTAAACCAAAGATTGGTGCTGTTTCTCTGAATAGTCTCCCGCTTTCAGGGCTGCATCCAGCTCTTCCACGTTCAGATTGCACCCTTCGGCACAGGACAGGATTACCGGATAATCTTCTATATTTTTCTGCTCTGCAAACATCGCTCTGTATATGTTTCTGTGATATTTCTCCACGTCACCGCCGTGCTCTATGATGTAATGCATTGCCTCGAATGCTTTATCACTTCTTGGGATAGGTGATATGGGAAGTTTGAACTCCAGCCCGGCCTGATGAATCATGCCGCCCACTTCTCTCTCCCACTCCTCTATGCGGTCTGAGAGGTCCATCCGAGGCTCTGGCCTGGGATGAGCTTCCACCGCTATCCATTCAATCTCAATAGAATCATATTGCGGAAGTAAGTCTGTCAAATATTTCAGACCCACATAACAAAAAGGACACGCATAATCAAAAAATACCTCTACTTTTTTCTTGTCTCTACCCATAGGGACACCCCTTTCTTTCGTATAAATTCCATGTAGAGCGGATGTTTATGCCCGGCTCTGCTACTCTTGAACTGTATCTCTGATTTCATTATATTATATAAATAACCAGGATACAAGCAATATAACTGACAGCTCTATAATACGTGAAAGTGGGGCTTCTCCTCACCATACAGCCAATACAGTAAGTATCCTGTAAGAAAAATCCCCATGGCACAAAGACCCGAAAAGAGGATTGCAAAAGGTGCACAAATCTGTCCAAAAACATGGAAAACCTGGTCGGAATAATCCCACACATTCCATCCCATCCACTTATTGACAATAATTCCGGTAATAAATTCCGCTGACACTACGAACAATGCACATCTGATTACCTGAAGCCAAAGCGGGTCTTCCCACTTCATCCACAGCCCCTGTTGTGCAAAAAACACCATGCACAGTCCGCCCAGCACAAACATGGACCAGTGAGAAAATCCTCTGAATACCATTTCAAATGTATAATAAATTGTGCCTCCAAGTGTCCAAAAAAATAAATACTCACTCAATTTTTTCACAGAAAAAACGCCCTCCTATATATAGCTTATATATAGTTTGGACGCTTTTTTATAAAATATAATTGGAAGTTTATTGTAACTGTACAGTTAAACTGTTAAATTACTTTTTGACCATCTCTCCCATATAGTAAAATCCTTTGCATTCTGTCAATTCTACATCAATGATTTTCCCAATGAGGCTTCTATCTCCCGGGAAATGTACCAGCAGATTATTGCTCATTCTCCCTGTCATAAGGGAAGCATCATGGTCATTCACTTCCTCAACCAGTACATCCTGAACAGTATTTGTATGTACACCACATACTTCACCTGAAATCTTCTGCACTTCCGCAAGAAGACGGTTGAATCTGTCTTTTACCACTTCATCAGAAGTCTGCTCCTCCATAACTGCGGCAGGGGTTCCTGTACGCTTGGAATAGATGAAAGTGAACGCGCTGTCATAGCGGACTTTTTTAACCACATCCAGAGTTTCCAGAAAAGCTTCTTCCGTCTCCCCAGGAAAACCTACTATAATATCTGTGGTCAGAGAAATGTCCGGCACAGCTTCACGTATTTTGCGCACCAAGCTCCATATAGTGTTCTTTGGTATACCGACGGTTCATTTTTTCCAGAATCTGCGTACTGCCTGACTGGACAGGCAGATGAAGATGCTTACATATCTTCTTGGAATTTCCCATCACTTCAATCAGTTCGTCTGACAAATCCTTCGGATGGGATGTCATAAAACGGATTCTCTCAAGACCCTCAATTTTTTCAATTTCCTTCAAGAGTTCTGCGAAGCTCATAGGCTCATCCAAATTTTTCCCATAAGAATTCACATTCTGTCCGAGAAGCATAATTTCCACTACACCGTCGGCAACCAGGTCTTCAATCTCCCTGACGATATCTTTTGGACTCCGGCTTCTCTCTCTTCCCCTCACATAGGGGACAATACAGTAACTGCAGAAATTATTGCAGCCAAACATAATGTTTACACCAGACTTAAAAGAAAACTTTCTTTCGCTGGGAAGGTCTTCAACAATCTGGTCTGTGTCTTTCCAGATATCAATGACCATGCGGTCTGATTCCATACGTGTTACAATTAACTCTGCAAATTTATAAATATTGTGAGTGCCGAAAACCAAGTCCACAAACCGATAGCTCTTTTTCAGTTTCTCCACAACCTCCGGCTCCTGCATCATGCATCCGCACAGACCAATCAGCATATAGGGATTCTGCTTTTTTACCCGGCTTATCTGACCGATTCTTCCATAAACTCTATTGTTAGCATTTTCCCGGACAGTACAGGTGTTATAAATGACAAAATCTGCCTTCTCTTCGTCGGTTCCCTCGCGGTAGCCAATCTGTTCTAAAATACCGGTCAGTTTCTCTGAGTCTCTCGCATTCATCTGGCAGCCAAACGTTACGACTTTATAGAAGAGTGGCCGCCCCGCCTCCTGTGATTTCTTTGCCACATACTCTTTGGCCTTGGCAATGAAATAATACTGTCTCTCCGGCTCCTTAACTGGTGCAGGTTTTGTAATATCTATAGTTTCCAGAATTTTTTCAAATTCTTCATTTTTTGTTCTTTCACTCATGATATATGTTCCTTCCTTTCAAATACGCTTATATATTATACTTCATAAGTCTTGTTTTTTCAATGAAAATCAGGAGCACTGTTCTCCATATCAAGAGATCCATTTTTCAAAACCACTGCTGTATTTCATAGTGTGGTCAGGGAATACCCACAATGCTTCCACACCGTCCAATTCTTCCACCATCTTCTTTCCTTCTTCATATGGAACGTTGAATACCGCTGTAGAAAGGGCATCCGCCATACCTGAATCCACACATACAATGGAAACTGAAAGAAAATATTCTGTCGGCATCAGTGTCTCCGGGTCGATAATATGGTGGTACTGCTTTCCGTTCACTGTATAATATCTCTCATAAACTCCACTGGTTACCAGAGAATACCCTGATAAATTTAAGTCGTAGAGCACCTTGTCCTTGCTGGATAAATCAGGATTCTGGATTCCAACACTCCAGGGGACTTTTTTCCCTGTTTCATCGTATTTCTCCCCGAAGGTTCTTACATTTCCACCTACAGATATCATGCCATTTTTAAAACCGGCGTCCTGTGCGAAAAGAGCCGCTTTTTCCACAGCATATCCCTTTGCTATTGCTCCCACATCCAGACTCATTTCCGGGTCTTTTAAATAGACAGTGGAGGCTTTCTCGTCAATAATCATATCATTTATATCTGTATGTTTATTTCTTTCTTTCAGCTCTTCATAATTTGGAAGAACCGCTTTTTCCGGGTCAGCCAGCCCCGCTTCCCGGCAATCATGCCACAGGGAGAGCACCGCTCCAAAGGCAATATTTACTTTTCCATCTGTCTCATCACACATTCTTTTAGAAAAAGTAAGAAGATCTATAATCTTTTTGTCTACCTTTACAGGCGCTATTCCAGCATTATCATTGATTGTTTTTATATTATTTATTCCGTCATAATCGTTGTAAATATCAAAAAGCTTATTGTACACTTCCAGTTCATCATAAATCATCTGACTGTATTTTGTAAATTCGTCCTCGTCTTTTGCATATCCTACAATTACACTTACTGTATCGAATAATTCTAAAAAACTGGACTCGTAGCGTTTTTCACGGGTTAACGCACAGGATGACAGCGTCATAACTGTCAGGATTCCTGTCAAAAGAACTATTATTTTTCGGCCTATCTTTATATTCATGCCTTATCTACCTCTCAGAATTACACTATAGCCATATTAAAGGAGGATGCTGCATACTTGCAACATCCTCTTGAAAATTACATTCTTCCTGTGTAAGCTGCCCTACTTCGCATTCTGTGTAGCTTTTTCAACTACACCGATAAGTGGTGACACATGTACAGTTACAGAAGAAATCAAGTCTGAATCTGAAGCAAGACCTTCGTCGCTCACTGCGATTCCGCCAACTTCATCAGCTGTTTTACCTGTTACATATTTAGCAAAAGCATCTGCCTGTTCAAACCATTCTTTTCCAATAGCAGAAGCTTTCTTCATGCCATACTTATCACCCAGCTCCTGTTTTGTCTGAATAGCTGCTGTCAAATCAGAAGTGATTGCTCCTGCCTTGTCAAATTTCACATCACCCTGAGATGCATCTACATAACAGCTTGTAATTTTGCCGTCTGCATCTGTAGTTACAACAGAATACATAGAATATGCCTCTGCAAGACCCTCTGCGTCAGCAGTTACGTCTGTAGATTTTGACATTTCAGTAGCAACACCAAGACCAAGTTTGTCTGTGCTCTTTGCACCTAAATCTTTTGCATTTGCAACTGCTTTCTCAACAGCAGAAACAAAATCGCCAATATGAATGGTTACAGAAGCTGTTAAATCTTCATCTGTAGGTACGCCTTCTTCATTTACAGCAATGCCTTTTACTTCATCTACTGTTTTGCCAACTACGTACTCAGCAAAAGCATTCGCCTGCTCATTCCATTCTTTTCCAATAGAAGATGCTTTTCCTAAACCATACTCAGTTCCAAGCTCCTGCTTAGATTTAAAAGTGGTTTTTAAGTCTGTCAGAAGTTTTCCTTCTGCTGAAAAGTTGATTTTTGTCTGAGCTGCATCAATTTTGCAGTCCAAGATTTTTCCATCTTCTCCAACAAGTACGGCTACTACTGTAGAATCTACCTGAGCGAGTCCGTCCTCTGCACCTGCCGGTGTTGATTTTGCAATGGATGTGTTCACTGCAAGTCCGGTTTTGGCAGCGCTTTCTTTTGTTTCTTCTGTCTGTGTAGCTTCTGTTTTTGTTTCTTTTTTGTCTGTTTCCTCTGTCTTTGCTCCTCCGCATGCAGTGAGTGCTCCTGTCACTAAAGTCGCGCAGAGTAATAAAGCTGCTACTCTTTTCATAAAAGTCCCTCCATTTTAAGCCTTAACTTTGGCTATTTTTATTTCAAACCGGTTTCCCGGATGAATACAATAATATTTCTATATTCTGTTGAGAATCACGGACAAAAATACAGCTATTGTGTTTCCGCCCATAATTAAAATAAAATTTATAATACTAATGTTAAATGTAGTGCTTTTCTCCTGTTTCTTAAAAAAGGCACGGATATTTTTTTGTACCGGTATGATGGTCACCAGTGAAAGTAGCGCTACCGGTGAGAGAATCCTGAATATCACCATCAAAATAACTGAAACATAGGTCACGTAATAAAGTCCGGCAAACAGGGCAAGTGCCTTATTTCCAATATAGTAAGGCAAGGTGTGCCTTCTCACCGCAATATCTTTTTCCACATCACAAATATTATTCGCTAACATAATGTTTGCCGTTACGGCAAATGGTGTGACAGCAAAGAGTAATAATGTGAGTACAGGGATAACCTGCACGGACAAAGATACCGTTTTCATACTCAATCCATAGGTCAAAAAAGTTCCCTCAGGTGAATTAATATACATCAGTATAAAAGGAATTACCACCCCGTAAAAAAATCCGGATATGGCTTCTCCAAGGGGCATCCTTGAGATAGGCAAGGGTCCGTAAGTATAAAATACCCCGAAGAGGAAACAGATTCCGCCGGCCACGAGAACGACCAGGTCAGTCATATATGCAAGGTACAGTCCGAAAGCCGCACTGATTCCAAATAAAACATAGATAATCAAGAGCGCCTGTCTTCTTCCAAAGGCAAGAACCTGCCCATTGTCCTTAGAGTCAATATAATTATTAATCGCAGTAGTTGTTAAGTCAAAGAAAAACATACCCACAAAAAACACCAATGTTTTCCCCCACTGTATATCCTGCCGCTGATATAACAGAAAGCCTATAGTCAGAAGAAAAGTAAACGTACTTGTAATCTTCGTTTTAATCTCTGTGTAGTCAAAAATCTTTCCAAGCAATTTCTTCTTCCCCCTCTATAGTTCCACTTTCATGCCTGTTGCTTTTTTTACAATTGCAGTTATCTTTTCACGTTTTTCTTCCGTTGCGTCCAGTTTGCTGATATAACGCTCCGCCTTCTTATAATACCGTGTGATAATCTGTCTTGTATAATCAAGACCTCCGGCTTTTTCCACCGCCTGATTGATGTCGTCCCTCTCGATGCCTTTGCCGGCAGCTTTTATTTTGAAATCGGGCAATCTGTCTAAGGCATGAATCAGGGGAAGGGTAACCACTCCCTGCTCATAATCTGACTGCACGGGTTTTTTCGCCTGTTCTACTGTTTTGTCAAAGTCCAGACAATCATCCTGCAGCTGAAAGATTAAACCAGCATAATTTCCAATCTTTCTGTATTTCTTCACCTCTGAGGCAGAATAACCGCCCAAAACGGCTCCTGCCTGGAAAGCGGCCTCAAAAAGTGCAGCCGTCTTTCCAGATATGATTTTGATATATTCAAAAACCGTCAGATTTAAATTTTTGTTATTTATATGCTGAAGCAACTCTCCAAGACATAACCTGCTTATATAATCCGGAATGTCAGTATCTACATAATCCTTTCGGTTTGAAATGGATGCAGCCATTTTCAGTGCAAGACTCAAAAGATAGTCTCCGCAGATTACTGCTGTGCGCTTCCCATATTTCTTTTGAAGAGTTTCCTCCCCTCTCCTTAAATCCGCATTATCAATAACATCATCGTGGACAAGAGATGCCAGATGAATAATTTCGATTGCCGCAGCCGCCTGCACCGCATCAGGATTTATCTTTCCATCCTCGTCCTGGGCACAAAGTAACAGCGAAACTGCTCGAATCATTTTGCCCTGAGATTGGGTCAAATGAGTTAAATATTCATTGATGATGCCCGGAGAGCTTGTGAGTGCCTTTTTGATTGTCTTTCTTACACCCTCATAGGATTCCTCATATGTTAATTTTTCCATTACTTCACCCATGTCTTCTCTAATCGTGATACAAATACAGTTTTCTAATCAGAGGCAGCTTTCTCCACCACTTCTTTAATGCAGGCATTGCATAGTAATCCAGTCCAATACTTCTTCCTGCACCTATCAGCACAGCGATTCCTGCGAATATCATCCAGAAAGTTCCAAGATATAATCCAGTGGTGCATACAAACATAAACTGAAGAACCAGAGACACTGCTGCTGCCGGAGAAGTAAAGAGTCCTCCCATCAGCGCAAGGCCGATTAAAATTTCTGCAAGTACAATGAAAATCTGCATTGCCATCTGCACCCCATCGTTGGGAAGTATAAATTTATCCACGAACCAGTTCATAACAGGCACATTCAATCTAAAAGCGAGATCACTCAAAGTTGAGGATGCAAGGTCCACTCCGCTGACAAAAGTCATCTTAAAGAGGCCCAGAATATTCCAGTTAAAAATCACATGTCCTACTGAAGCCACAGCGTCTGTCGCTGCCCCTGCCGCTCCTGTAGCTGAACTTACCACATCTGCCACCGGCGCTGCATTGGCAGCCGCTGTAGTAGCTGTGCTCACTGCATCCGCCGCTCCGTTAGAAGAATTCAGAATGCTGTCATACCAGGCGCTTGCGCCGCCGAAAAAGCCCTGAAGCTTTGGCTCTGCAAACCAGCCTTCCACAATTTTCATAATTCCTTCAAACAGCCACACAGCCCCCAGCCAGAACCGCAGCGGGACGAGTAGGAAACTTGGTGTCCTGTTGGAAAAATGTCCGCCCACAAAGCTTCTGCAATTACGTACAGTTAAAAATTCATGCTTTATGTAGCTGAATATCTTGTTCCATCCAAGTACCTGAACGAAATAAATAATATTGATAAAGTGCTTTGCAAACATAGCAATGAAAGAAGGAAGACTGAAGAAATGTCCCGGAAGTCCCACATGAGCTGTTCCGTAACGACCTCCGATACAGACCATTACCCCGTGGAATGCTGGTTTGTACTCTTCCATTTTACCTTTTCCTGTCAGAGCACTGGCAAGATTGTGCGCTGCAGTGTCAGCACTCTGCTCACAGTTCTCAACCATCTGGGGAACGGATACTTCCTGGCCCTCAGGAACATAGTACATATTATCACCGATAACATATACGTCCTCATCCTTTGTAGAGCGGAGATATTTGTCTACCGGGATGCGTCCGCCTCTCTGCTTTTCCAAAGCATCGGCTGCCGCCGCTGCAACTGGACTGCTCTGAATTCCTGCGCCCCAGATAACTGTTCCAATATCTTTTGTTTCCGTCTTATCATTGCATTTTAATTCAATCGTATTTTCAGTCACACAGGTTACACTTGTATTCATGCAAAGCTGTACGCCCATCTTATTCAGTCTTTTTGCAACCTTTGCAGATAATTTTTCCGGCAGATTTGGAATTGGTCTGCTCAGAACATCCACATTTACCATTGTTACTTCTTTTCTGTCAATTTCATATTTCTCACAGAGAACGGGAACATATTCTGCAAGCTCGCCAATCATTTCTACTCCGGTAAACCCTGCGCCTATTACATAAAATGTGAGCATTTTCTTCCGCTCTTCAATATTCTTCTCAACGGATGCCTTGCGGAACGTGTTTAAAATATGGTCCTTCAACAAGATGGCATCATCGTAGGACCAGAGTTTGAATGTGTATTCCTCTGCACCTGGAACTCCGTAAAATGTAGGTCTGGAGCCTGATGCTATTACAAGATAATCATAGTCATAAGAACTCTCCTCACCTTTTACTATCTTCTGCTCAAAATCTACTTCTGTCACAGTATCCAGCTTTACATTCACTTTTCTTCCTGCGAACACTTTCTTTAAGCTGATTTTGATACTGTCCTCATCCACTCTGCCTGCAGCAACTTCGTGAAGCTCTGTGAGCATTGTATGGAAAGGGCTTTTGTCGATAATGGTAATTTCCACATCGCCCTGTTTTTTCTCTTTTTTAATTTTTTTTGCAAGCTTTTTTGCCGTAAGGATGCCGGCATAGCCCGCCCCTATAATCACTACTCTCTTCATTGTTTCTTCTCCTTGGTCTCTCCGTAGATTAATGTCGAAATTCCTTTTCGTCCACTGAAAATAATGGCAAACTAGACAGATTGCCTCATGAGCTGTCGTTAGTTTTTTAACAAGCCCATGTTGCAAAAAACTTGATTTTCTTGTATAATAGGCAAGGTTACATTACCTTTATATATTAAAGTATGTTATGTTTATTTACAAGTACGTACTTTAAGGTTCTTAAGTATCCTTTATGATACCCTCTTTTTTCGGTAATGATACATTTTCTACATACTAGAGAATCGGCTTTACAGCGGTTCAATAATCGCAAAATTAGAAAGGTGCAGATGCAATTATGGAAACAAACACAAACAGACATGAAAATTGCTTCATGAGAGAAACCTGCCGCCAGGACGATATATGCCCCATGGTTTTAGCATACAAACTGCTATCCGGAAAATGGAAAATTATGATTTTATGGTTTTTAAGCGATAAAGTTCTGCGCTATAATGAAATTTTAAAGCGTATGCCTGACGTCACTCAAAAAATGCTTACAAAACAGTTGAGAAGTCTGGAGGAGGATCATCTGATTACACGTTATGTTTATCCCACAGTCCCTCCAAAAGTGGAGTATGAAATTACAGAAATCGGAAAGCAGATTGTACCAATTATGGAAATGATGCACAAGTTTGGTGCTTCCTATATAGATACTTTCCGAAATGAATTAAATAACCGCAAAAAAGAAAAGGACACCCCCGAAATCTGCAATTAAAAAAAGAGTCTGGCACCCAGACTCCAGGGCCAGCCTGTAAACTTATACAAACTGGTTTCTTGCAGCGTCATATTCATAATCTATTGATTTAAGCTTTTGGATCAGTTCTGCCGCGGAAATGTCCATATCTTCACACAATTCGTCCAGCGTTTTGTAATAATCTCTGAGCCTGGTATTAATCAGGCTCAGCAAAATAACCGGATCACCCGGAAGTCCTGTCAACATATATAACACTCCTTTTCTGTCAGAATAATTTCCGGCCGGATATCCCGCGCCTCCGCCGGAACCTGTTCCAGACACTGCATTTCATATGCCAGTGCAAGTCTTCGGTAATCCATGTGCCAGCTTAAATAAGAATCATAAAATCCCGCCCCATATCCAATCCGGTTGCACTGTCTGTCAAACGCGACGCCCGGCATGATAACCAAAACGTCCGTTCCGCAGGCTCTGTTTTTTGCAGGGGGTTCCATAATTCCATAATATCCTTCCCGCAATTCTTTCATACTGTCTATGTAATAAAATTCCATCCTCTTTTTGTCCCGGTTATCCACAGTGATTTTAGGGACAGCAACCTTTTTCCCCATTTTTAGGGAATAAGAAATCAGCCCTCCAGTGGATACTTCTTCCCCAAAAGAGACATAACAGTAGACCTCCCCGGTATTTTTATACAGCGGATGGCTGATTACCTTTTCAAAAATTTTATCATTCCAGATTTGCATCAACTCGGGCGTGAGCGCAGACCTGTCTCTTTTTATTCTTGCTCTAATTTCCTTTTTTGTTTCCAAATTTTTCACCAAGATTCACAATTGTGCCATCTTTTTCCTCAATATCAATTTGGTCAAGCTGACTGCGCAAATTTCGTCTGAAAGCATCAACATATTCCTGCCGCAGTATCTTCTGTTCTTTTTTCTCGGCTTCTGTCAAACCTTCAGCCTTTGATTTTCTGTATAATTCATTAATTCTTTTAATCTTTTGTTCGTCCATTTATTTCTCCCTGTTAACTTGAATAATTCTCTAAAAAGCCATACAACTTTGACTCAGATTCAACATACTTTCCTTCTTTTACTTCCTTCTGTACATCCTCCGGAAGACTCTCTACGGAAATATTAGTAACTTCGTAAATTGTTGTCTTATCATATAAATAAACTACAATATACCCGTGAAGTTCACAGATATAATATCCTTCATTTTTTGTTGCGCTTCCTTTTGTTGTTACAATCTCTGTTGTCTGCTCCGGTTCCGCTTTCGCTTCCTGCCTGTCCAACATGTGCCGGTAGCTGAGCTGATACCCGATACCCAGCGCAGAAATGAGCAAAAAAGCACCTGCAAAAAAGCCAATATAGTATTTTCTCTTCATAAGGACCGACTCCTTTTTTCATACAGTATTGGCTATTTTTACCGGATTTATACCATTGTTATATTAATTGAACCTTTAATCCTCTCTCTCTGAAATCAAATGCAGTTTTCGACAGACGCGAAGTATCCTCTGCCCCGGGGTAAATCCAAGATATCTTCTACCGAGAGAACCCCCAGCTTTAATACACTTGCTGCATACACCGGAACTGCAACCATGATAGAAACTACTGTGGCAAAAAAACGTCCGCCGATGAAAGCATTCAGCACCAGGTGGACCACATATGTCACAATCCCCATAATCACTGCCGCCAGCAGTGGCTTTACAAAATTCTTCTCTATCTCCTGCCTGTAACCGCTCGCCTTTCGGATTGCCCTCATATTTAAAATGCACATACACAGTGCAAATACTATATTACTGCCCACCAGAGCGTAGATATTCCACTTAAATACAATCAGCATAATGACCAGCGATATGATATGCACCACCAGAGAAATTGCCGCGTTCTTGGCGGGGGTGGATATCTTGTCCAATCCCTGGAGGATGGAGTTGGATACAGTTGACAAGCTGTAAAGCACAAGGGTAATGGAACCCAGAGCGAGAATCATTGCCGGAGTGCGGCTCGCATCATGAAATAAAAGTACCATAATTGGAGATGCAAGCACCACAAATCCCACAAAACATGGAATGGCAATCAGCATAGTGAAACGGATGGACTGATTGATTTTATCATAAATCTGAGGTCTGTTATTTGTGGTCACTGCCCCGGTAAGGCTGGGAATCACGGACGCCGCGAGCCCATTTGCCATAGCCAGAGGCACATTAATCAGAACATTATATTTACCGGAATAAATCCCCAGAAGGGCCATGTATTTATCCTCAGTAAAGCCCTGGGCTGCCATGATTTTATTGAAAATTGTCATATCCAGCAATTGATTGATGTTGTAAATTGATGTGCTGAAAATAACCGGAAGCATGGTCAGTACAAGAATCTTGAGTATTCTGCTGTAGCTTTCCTGGCGGCGTGTTCTGTCGTTGCGAATCTGACGCTGTATCACTCCCCGGTACACATAAAAGGCAAATATCAGAAAGCAAAGGCCAAACAAAGCTCCCGCTACAGTACCGATTGTCGCTCCGGCAGCCCCGTAAGCAGGCCCAAGCAGATCATTATTCTGCTTTTTTGCCGCTGTCAGACCTATGTGGAAAAGAATCCCTGCCCCAATCAGACTGATGACAGCATTAAAAATCTGTTCAATTATCTGGGACACAGCGGTGGGCACCATAGTGCCAAGCCCCTGGAAATATCCTCTCAGGACCCCTAGAATGGATACAATAAAAAGCCCCGGGGCTAATACCTTCAGTGCATAGGCACTCAACGGAGATTCCATTATGTGAGCGGAAATTCCATCTGCCCCGAAGAAAATGATAAGCGCAAAAAAAGCTCCGATTATGATAGAAAAAACAAAGGAACAGAGAAACACTCTGAATGCGTTCCGCCTCTGTTTCATCGCCATTCTGGCAGAAACCAGTTTTGATACAACCGTAGGAAGACTTAAGGAGGAAAGAATCAATGCCAGGGCATAAACCTCAAATGCGTACGCATAAAATCCATTTCCTTCATCTCCTATGATATTTGTCAGCGGAATTCTATATACAACACCGATGATTTTTGTAATTACACCGGCAGCGGCCAGAATCGCCCCCTGCATCAGAAAATCATCTTTTCGCCTTTTTTGCTTATGTAACTCGGCCATTATGTCTCCTCCAATTTACTTATCGCGTAATTCCAACATGTTCCAGAATATCGTTCTGCTTTTTCTCCATCATGAGGCGTTCTTCCTCCTCCATATGGTCATACCCGAATAAATGCAGCATGCTGTGTGCAATGAGAAACGCATATTCTCTTCTTGGAGCGTGTCCATAGGCCTGGGCCTGTGCGAGTACCTTGTCCTTGGAAATCACAATATCCCCCAGCATAAGTTCCCCGGATTCAGGGTTGAAAGCACTCTGGGTGTTCTCCTCCAATCCCGAAAAATCCCCAGGTGTCTCATATTCCAGCATGGGGAAAGAGAGCACATCCGTGCTCTTGTCAATCTGGCGGAACATTTGATTCATCTCCCGGATATCCTCATCTGTGGTGAGCAGAAGATTGATTTCTGCCTCATAAGGGCAGCCTTCGTATTCGAGAAGCTTGCTTCAATTACAAGCTCTGCTGTGCCTTTTGTATCAAAAGGCAGTGTCACTGTTCCCTCTTCTTCCACGTATAAACTCATGATTTTCTCCTTTTACGGCTGTTCTTTGATTTATAGCCTGATTTATTTCCCGCTGGTGTGGTTTTTTTCTCAAAATCCTCGTAAGCTTTTACAATCTTCTGCACAAGCGGATGACGCACAACGTCCTTGCTCGTTAGGGTGCAGATGCTGATATCCTCAATATTTTTTACTACATTCACAGCCACATCCAGACCTGACGCGGTACCCGGGGGCAAATCTTTCTGTGTGGAGTCCCCGGTGATAACTACTTTTGAGCCAAATCCGATACGGGTCAAAAACATCTTCATCTGTGCCGGGGTTGTATTCTGTGCCTCATCCAGTATGATAAAAGCATTGTCCAGCGTCCGTCCCCTCATATATGCCAGAGGTGCTACTTCAATCAGCCCTTTTTCAGAATTTTTCAAAAATCCTTCTGCTCCCATAATCTGATACAATGCATCATAAAGAGGCCTCAGATAAGGGTCTATTTTACTTTGCAGGTCCCCGGGAAGAAATCCCAGCTTCTCTCCCGCTTCAATAGCAGGCCTGGTCAGAATAATCCGGCTCACTTCATTTCGCTTAAAAGCTGTGATTGCCATGGCCATAGCAAGATAGGTCTTACCTGTTCCCGCCGGCCCCAGCCCAAATGTAATCATTCCGCCCCGTATGGCATCCACATAGCGCTTCTGTCCCAGTGTCTTAGGCTTAATGGGCTTTCCCTGAAGTGTATGGCAGATTAAGTCTCTGTCAATCTCCACCAGCCCTTCTTCCTGCCCTTCATAGGCAAGAGCAATAGCATAGTCTACATTCTGTTCTGTAATTGCATTTCCCCGGAGTGAAAGCTGGACTAACTGCTCCAAAATACTTTTCACTTTCTCTGCGGCGGCGCTGTCACCTAAAATCTTTGTCTCACCGTCTCTGGCAATCAGCGTCACATGGAACGTGCGCTCCAGCTTCTTTGCATATGCATCAAACTGGCCGAAAACATTCTTCTCATGCTCAGCCGGTATATCAATCATCAGTTCTGACAGACTCATCCTGTTGTTTCCTTTCACTCTCAATAATTTCTGTATCTGCCTCCTGGGTAATTCTCTCGTTCAGAAAAAGTTCCCCCTGGGCAGAGGCCGTATCCTGGCCTATGTGTATTTTAACACTATTTTCCTTAATTTGAATACCTTTTTCTTGTAACCCTTCAGAAAATTGTTTAAAATTTTCGCTCAATTGTTTTTGAATCTCTTCTTTTGAGTAGGATTTCTCTTTAGAAGTATAAGATTTCACCACTTTATTTCCATAAGATACAGGAAGATAGAAATTCTCCCCCAGCTTTAGCTGATGCTCGCTGGTGTGCAGCTCCCACTCTTTATAATTATTTTTCAAAGTTCCCAATGAAATGGTCCAGGAACCTATTTTAACATAATATAAATTCTTTTGGGACTTTTCATAATATTTCTTTTTATATTTTGTGCTGATAGTATCTTCATAATGCATCTGTGTATCCGCAAATATATCTGCGTCAGATTTTTGATACTGATAGCCCACCACTTCCAGACTGTCATTCACAACTTCTACCCTGCCTGACACAAGAATATCACCCTTGGCTACAGTATCACCCACATGTACCTGGGGAACACCGGCCCGGGTAATCATGCTGGTAATCATACCATCCTTGGAGGCAATCAAATCTGCCGGCTTATTTTCTTCTTCCGCCTTTTTATCGGCATCCTCCTCTTTGAAAGTGTCTTCATTTTCTTTAATCTGAATGCGCAGCCGGCTTCCATCAATGGAGGCTGATACCCACACAATGTCATCATACTCTTTTCGGATGTCTTTTACAATCTGTGCACAGTCCACCTCACTTTTTCGCATATGCGGTGAAACATCCTTTGTTTCCAAAAACTCCAGCAATGTCTCATTTGTCCATTTTTCATTGCCTTCAAAATGGATATCCCATATAAAACTGGAATATAAATAGAGCAATGCCAGGCATAAAAAGAAACTCAGGAAAAAAAGTTTTCTTTTTCTATATCTATATACAAAAAAAGGAAGACCAACTCTCAAGATAAGCACAATTCTTGTATGTGTCTTCCTGACAATCGGCCTCAGCTTCCGAAATCCTTTCAGGCTCATGTACATTTCGTACGCATTGCCGCAAGGCGTAAGTCCCCATATGTAAATCTGATGATAGCTGCACAGGTTCAGAAAACGCTCCGGGGAATATCCCTCCACCCGGATTTTTACATACCCCTGCATATACCGAATAATTGACTGAATCACAGCTTCTTTACCTCACTTCATATTCTAGCGATACTATCTGGCCTGTTATTTTCATCTCATCATTGGTATAATACTCTATCTGCAAATGCTTTCCCTGCAGCTTAATCTGATAACCCTTTGTCTGCACACGGATCAGCACGTCTGTATATTCTATAATGCCGCGGTAATTTTCAATACAAACCTCTCCCGCTCCGATAATTGTCACCACAGCAGCGCCCAGAACAACATCCTTGGGCATACTTGACCGATGCAAGCTTTTCCTTAATCTATCATTTTCTTTTTCTCTGTTCATATAGAAATGCCACACATACGCCCTTTATTTGTAGTATATGCGTGGCATTTTTGTTCTATTCGCTGTGAGCGCAACTGTTCCGCTATGTTGTTTCGCTGTGTAGCTTGTGCTGGCTGCTGAGCAGCCCATTTCACTGCCAACGCAGTTGAATATCTGTGCACAGCTAAACTGTTACAAAACTAGATTCTCGCAACCCCTGTTTTTCTTGCCGCCTCTGCAACTGCTTTTGCAACTGCCTTGGCAACCCGTTTGTCAAAAGGATTGGGAATGATGTAATCCGGGCAAAGCTTATCTTCTTCTACAAGTTCTGCAATGGCATAAGCCGCAGCTACTTTCATTTCATCATTGATGTCCTTTGCACGTACATCCAATGCTCCGCGGAAAATACCTGGGAATGCCAATACATTATTAATCTGATTTGGGAAGTCACTTCTTCCGGTTCCTACTACTGCAGCACCTGCATTCTTAGCCAGCTCAGGCATAATTTCCGGAACAGGGTTTGCCATCGGAAAAAGAATCGGCTTATCAGCCATATTTTTTACCATCTCTTCTGTAACAGTTCCAGGAGCAGATACGCCGATGAATACATCCGCACCTTTCAGCACTTCTGCGATGGTTCCTTTTTCCATACCAAGATTGGAAATCTCCGCCATCTCCATCTTCTCGGAATTCAAGTTCTCACGGCCTTTGTAGATGGCGCCCTGGCGGTCACACATGATTACATTTTTCAGCCCGAGACTTACCAGAAGCTTTATAATTGCGATTCCTGCGGCACCTGCACCGGAAGTAACCACTTTGATTTCATCCAGCTTTTTGTCAACCAGTTTCAGCGCATTGATGAGGGCTGCCACTGTTACAACTGCCGTACCGTGCTGGTCATCGTGAAAAATCGGAATGTCACAGCATTCTTTTAATCTTCTCTCGATTTCAAAGCATCTCGGTGCAGAAATATCCTCCAGATTGACTCCGCCGAAACTTCCCGCCAGGAGTCTTACTATATTTACAATCTCATCTACATCTTTCGTGCGCACACACAGAGGAAATGCATCTACATCCCCAAATGTTTTAAATAATACACACTTACCTTCCATAACAGGCATACCAGCTTCCGGTCCGATATCTCCAAGACCTAATACGGCAGTTCCGTCCGTGATAACTGCCACCATATTACCCCGGCGTGTATATTTATAAGATAAATCCACGTCCTCTGAAATTTTTAAACAAGGCTCTGCTACTCCAGGAGTATACGCAACGGACAAATCTTCCGGTGTCTCAAGTTTTGTTCTGCTGATTACTTCAATCTTACCTGCCCACTCTTCATGCTGCTTCAATGCAAATTCTTTTTTGTCCATGTCTTTCTTTCTCCTTCTCAAATTTCCCGTTTTGTCTTACTGCTCTTTTACCTGTGCCCAAAAACCCTTTAAAATTTCAACTGAATTGTTCATGGCCTTCGTCTCTTCCTCATTCATAGGAAGCTGAAACGCTTTCTCTATGCCTTCCCAGCCGATGCGGCATGGCAGAGAAACTGCAACGCCCGCCCAATCCCCGAAACTTTCATCTAGTACATGCGCCGCCGGCAGCACTGCATTTTCATTCTTTACAATAGTCTCCACAATAGTAGAAACTGACATTGCAACTCCATAAAATGTGGCTCCCTTTAAGCCGATTACTTCTGCACCGCCGTTCTTTGTATGTTCTGTAATCTCCGCTCTGTCAAGAGAAATACCGGTCTGCTCTTCATAATCTTTCAGAGGAAATCCGCCTACCGTGGCAAAGCTCCACACAGCAACCTGACTGTCCCCGTGCTCTCCAATAATATAAGCCTTAACATCTTCCACACACACATCGAGCGCTGTGCTGATGTTGTAACGGAATCTTGCCGTATCCAGGGATGTTCCGCTTCCGATTACCCGGCTGGATGGAAGTCCTGAAAATTCTTTTACCGCAGTGGTCATTACATCCGCAGGATTGGAAACTACAATAATCAGCGGATTCCTGGCATATTTCATAATGCTTTCTGTAATACTTCT
The DNA here is from genome assembly GCA_049840515.1 of Muricomes sp. Taxonomy (GTDB): domain Bacteria; phylum Bacillota; class Clostridia; order Lachnospirales; family Lachnospiraceae; genus Muricomes. The sequence continues at coordinate 37,434 of JASGKW010000018.1, forward strand.
GATAATGGAAACATTTGTCTTCGCAAGCTCCAGACGGGTCTGTCCCGGTTTTCTTGCGATTCCGGCGGTAATGATAATCAGCTGCGCGTCTGTACACTCCTCATATCCGCCCATTCTCACCTGAATCTGCTTATGGAAACTGGTTCCCTGCGCAATGTCAATGGCTGCACCTTTTGCTTTTTCCTGGTTTACATCTACCAGAACAATGTCATTTGCCTGAGCTCTAACCATAAGAGTGTAAGCAATTGCTTCACCGACATTCCCTGCACCGACCACTACAATTTTGTTCTTGTGTTTGTTCTCCATATATGCACTCCTTTTCTTGAATGTATTACTGCGGTCTGTGTTCCCCCGCATTTCGCCAGTATGACCGTACCTTCGGCAAAACAATTTTTTCCTCTGTGTCCCGCACTTCTCAGACAGCATTTGGGAGGTATAAAACAGGGCTCACATACACATTGTTAAAAATTTCACTTTTCCTCCAAATTCTACCACATCATACACTGCGTGTCAATGCGAAAACCCTCTTTATATTTCTGCCGGCTGATACAGCCAAAGTAAGTATATAGTATGTCAAACTAGAGGAAAACTTATGAATAAATCGTAAAAAGTATAGCAACTTTTTAACTTGATAGCGCGGAAATTATTGACGCAATAAAACAGCAATGATAAGATACATATGGTACATAATAATAAGGAGGAAAAATATCATGTTAAAAGATTTTAAAAATGCACCCGAATTGGATTTTTCAATTCCATCTAATAGAGAAGCAATGTTACAGGCGTTTGCACAGGTCGATGCCCAAAAGGGTCAGGAATACCCACTTATCATAGGTGGCAGAAGAATTATGACTGAAGAAAAAATCGTATCCATTGCACCGGCAACAAAAGATGTCGTTGGAAAAGTAAGCTCCTGCAGCCAGGAACTGGCCGATGAAGCAATCCGCACTGCCCATGAGGCCTTTAAGACATGGAGCAGAACTTCTGTGGAAGAAAGAGCCTGCTGTGTCAGAAGACTTGTGGAACTGATGGACAAGAATCGTTTTATGCTGAACGCATGGAATGTAGAAGAAAACGGAAAGAACTGGGGCGAAGCAGACGGCGAATTATGTGAAGCTATCGACTTCTTTAATTCTTATATGCTCCACATGAAAGAATTAGATAAGGGACTGGATCTGGTATATTCTGAGGAAGCAACAAAATGTGTTTATATCCCGATTGGGGTAGGTGTGGCTGTTCCCCCGTGGAATTTCCCGTTATCACTGCTGGCCGGTATGGTCGTTTCAGCGGTAGTCACAGGAAATACTATTGTATGTAAGCCATCCTCCGACACACCGATTGTTGCCTATAAATTCGTAGAGCTGTGTGAAAAAGCCGGATTCCCCGCAGGCGTGGTAAACTTTATCCCAGGCTCAGGTTCTGTAATCGGAGATTTCATTGTGAAACATCCTTTGACCAGATTTGTAAACTTTACAGGTTCTAAAGAAGTTGGTCTCCGCATCAACAGAATGGCGGCAGAAGTATCAGAAGGCCAGAAATGGATTAAACGTGTTGTCGCAGAGATGGGCGGTAAAAATGCAATTATCGTGGATTCCAGTGCAGATTTAAAAAGAGCGGCTTCCGGTATTGTAAACTCTGCTTTCTCTTTCCAGGGACAAAAATGCTCCGCATGCTCCAGAGCCATTGTTATGAGCGATGTGTACGATGAATTGGTAAATGAAATTGTTGCCTGCACAGAAGAATTAAAGAAACAGCAGGGAAGCGGACGGGACAATCTCCCATCAGGACCTGTCATCAATAAAGCGGCATTTGATTCTATTTCAGAATATATCGAAGTTGCAAGAAAAGAAGGCACTATTGTATCCGGCGGAAAGTATGACGATGCAAACGGCTTCTATATTGAGCCGACAGTTGTCCGGGATATCAAAAGAGATGCAAGAATTGCAAATGAAGAGATTTTTGGACCTGTACTGGCAATCGTTAAAGTTGAATCCTTTGACGAGGCACTTGATGTGGCAAACGATACAGAGTATGGCCTTACCGGCTCTGTATACACAGAGGACCGCAATAATATTCAGAAGGCAAAAACAGACTTCCACGTAGGAAACCTGTACTTTAACAGAAAATCTACAGGTGCAGTTGTCCTTCAGCACCCATTCGGCGGATTTAACATGTCCGGAACAGATGCAAAGACAGGCACAAGAGATTATCTCACCAACTTCCTGAATCTGAAATCTGTATGTGAAGATTTGACTTATTAATTCAAGCTTATTGAACGATTAAGGTTCAATCAGATATTTTCATACTGCATAAAAACATCCCCTGATTATCAGACTTTCATAAGCGCTGAGAAATCAATTGGGGTTGTTTTTATATGTATACTGCTTCAAAGATTACAATCTAACTAATGAGGTATAAATTAATGAAACCAGAATCTTTCACAAATCGGAAATTTTCAGCCGACAAGAAGCGTTTTCTCTTTCTTGCGGTGGTATTCCTGTCTATTATCCGCATTATTCTCTGCAATAAAATACAAATTCGTTTCCGCTGTAACGAGTACTATGATGACCTGCTTTTGTTTAATTACGCCCAATCTTTATTGTCCGGCGGCTGGCTTGGAGCATACAGCAATATAACACTGGTGAAGGGGATTTCTTATCCGGCATTTATTGTACTTTGCCACCTTCTCTCCCTGCCTTATACAACAGGGCTTGCCTTATTAAATATTGGCTCCGCATTAACATTAGTGCGTGCAATTTCCCCTCGCTTAAAAAATATTTATGCAAAATACTGCCTGTATATCCTGTTGATTTTTTCTCCCACCGGATTTTCCGCTTATATCACACAGCGCACATACCGGATGGCTGTCATTCCTTATGCCGTTCTGCTGACCCTCAGTTGTTTTGCAGGAATTTATTTCCGCAGAAACAGTTCACTTAGAAAATGGATTCCCTGGACGCTCGGTGCAGGTATCAGCCTTTCTTTTTTCTGGTATATACGAGAAGATTCTATCTGGATTCTTCCTACCTTATCTGTGATTCTGCTGCTGACTTTGTTGTATTATGTAAAGCAGCACTGCACAATTCAAGAGCTTCTAAAAAGAACTGTGGTTCTGCTCATTCCATTTTTTATACTTGGCATGACAACCTTGTTTATCAGCGGTATGAACTATAAGCATTATGGCATTTTTGCAGTCAATGACCGGACCGGAACTGAATTTGGCGCTCTGATGTCCAACTTGTATAAAATAGAGGACAAAAATGCCCCTGCTGACTGTTGGGTGTCCAAAGCCCAGCTTCAGGATGCGATTGATGTGAGCCCTTCTCTCGCCTCTGTGAAAGATTCATTGTATACCAGTTTTAATGCGTGGGGCTGGAACACCGGAAAGGAAATCCCCGGTGATTTGGTCGCATGGGCTATCCGCAGCGGAGTTCAGGATGCCGGATATTATAAAGATGCTGTAACTACGAACGACTTTTACAGACAGATTAATCATGAGTTGGAAGAGGCGTTTCAGAATCAAACCTTAACTGAAGATTCCTCTATTCATTTTACCAGCCAGTCCAAAGGCATTTCTATGTCAGAGGTTCCCGGCCTGATGGTAAAATCACTTAGAATTTTCTACGGCATCGGCAAATATAACGCCACCGGATTAAAAAGTGAACCTTTTGCACTGGGCAGTCTCACTGACATTCGAGAATGTGAGGTGCTGTTTGGAAACCTGGCTTATTATTCTCTGCCTGACGAGACATCCGACGTAATTGACACTCAGCTTGTGACCGCTGAAGACCCCATAAAGAGCGTATTATACTCCCCTATCCGTGTAGGGAATGCCATCACTGCCTGTTACACCAAATTAGCTGTTCCGGTTAATATTGTGGCTGGCCTTTCCTATATACTTCTGTGCATCTATCTGTTTCTTAATGTACGGCGGAAGAAAGACCAGAAAAAGATGCTGGAATATGTTGACTTATGGCTGGCAATCACAGGGTTTGGGCTCAGTGCTCTGGTTCTCGTGGGGGGTGTTGTATTCTTCACCAGCTGGTTTCCGCCGGAGCAGGAAGCCTTTATCTATTTTTACAGCGCAGGTTCTTACCCCCTGATTCAGGCAGCAAAGTATCTCGCGCTATACTGTGCCTTAAGAATAGTCTGGACAAGATTTCAAAATTCACGAAAAGACAGAGGGCGCCGGGATATATAATCCCGGCACCCTTTATTTGCTTTTATCAGCTGATTTTATCTTTAAAGTTCCTTTTCCAGCCTTTCCCGCAGCTTTTTCACATTGCCCGGATTGTCCCCGCCGGAGTTGATTCCTACCACAATTTTATCCCGCCTTATGACGGAGGGAAAATAGAAGTCACACAGGCTTTTGTCATCCGCCACATTCACCCATATTTTCCGTCCGCTCCTGTGCTCTATGTCCCTGCACTGCGCCGCAATGGAATGATTCAATTCTTTGTCGTCCGTGGCCGCAAGAACCATATGGGCATCTGCAATATCCTCTTTTTGATAAGCCCTGTGCAGACACCGGATTTCTCCGGCTGTTTCAAGTTCTTTCAAAGTCTCAGCAATTTCCGGGGCTATGACAGTAATATTTCCGGCAAACTGTGTGAGTGTTTTCACCCGCCTGGCGGCTATCTTTCCGCCGCCTGCAACTATGATTTTCATTTTTGATATATCGACAAACATAGGGAAATATGATTGTTCCATCCTGCACCTCTCCCGGGAAATATGTTTACATATCCCTAAATCTTTTATGGCTGAATCTACAGCATATACAACAGTGCATTACAAATGCACGCTGCTATATTACTGCCGCCTTTTCTCCCTCTCGCCACAATGGACGGAACCTTTTCCAGCTCCATTATCAATTCCTTTGACTGTACTACATTGACAAAGCCGACCGGCACCGCAATAATCAGCTCCGGATTCAGCTTTCCTTCCTGTATCAGCTCATAGAGACGGACCAGGGCGGTTGGGGCGTTTCCCACTGCAAAAATCAAATTTTTGTCTAAGGATGCCGCTTTATCCATACTTGCCGCGGCTCGGGTAGTTCCATTTTTTTTCGCCGTCTGCGCCACATCCTCATCGGACATAAAGCAGAACACCTCTCCCCCGCACTGAGCCAGTTTTTTCTTATTAATTCCGGCTTTCCCCATCTGTGTGTCTGTAACGATGGACGCGCCGTTTCTCAGAGCATTTAAGGCACGTTCCACCACATTATCTGTAAACACAAGATTTTTTGCATAGTCGAAATCTGCACTGGTATGAATGCAGCGTTTCACAATCGGCTCTGTTCCTGGTATAAGTAAAACATCCCCCAATTCTTCTGTAATGATTTCAAAGCTCCTGGCCTCTATCTCCTCGGGCAGTACCTTTTCCAATTCTATATGCTTCATCTTCTCTTTCTCCCCTTTTATTTTAACCGCATGCCTATTCCGCACACCACTCTGTCCACACGCTGGGAATATTGGGCAAGCTCCGTGCAGATGCGCCCTGCCTGTTCCCTGTATTTCCGCTCAAATGCATCTACAGGAACCAGTCCGCACCCAATTTCATCTGTCACAATAATCAGCCCCGGATTCTGGCGGGCAATGGATCCAGGCAGTCCTTCGAGTTCTTTTTTCTCCTCCATCATCCGTCTCACATATTTTTCAAAATGATAAATTCCCTCACCGGTGTAAACCTCCTCAAGCGAACAGTTTTCGCCATTTAGCCAGCCCACAGCTCCATAAAGTTTCTCCGCAAACTCGCGCTTTCCCTGATATGCACCGCCTGTCACCATTTTCAAAGTTTCTGTTTTCTTTTCTTTCATACCTTTCAATTGCTCTCCTTTGGCAGAGACTGGAATCCCATATACCACCTCTGTCACCTTGTCCGCTTTTTGCGCCATCGCCCTGTTGACCTTTGAAAGCACTTGTTTGTACACGTTCATTTCTTCAGAAGCTTCTGCCGAATCGGAGCAGACCTCGTTGGTCACTATGACCAGATGAGCACTCGCCTGACACAGTGCTTCGACACCCTGCAAAATCTTTTCTGCCGCATGAATGCCCGCCCCCTTTGGCTCATATATTTCATTTGCCACCAGATTGGACATGCACTCCAGCAAAATACAGGGCTTTTTATTCCCCTCCTCAAAATGCACAAGCTCCGTCAACTGTTTCAAATTTGTGTAACACTCCACGGTAAAAAATCCTTTTTCCTGCCGCATTTCCCGGTGACGCCGGATTTTTTCGGCAGTTTCTTCCCCATAGGGAATCATGGTGGCCACATAGATTAATTTCCCCGGCTGCACTCCAATCCTTGACTCTCCCCTGTAGCTGCAGATAAGTTCTTCTGCAAAGGCTGACTTTCCGCTCCCGCTTCCGCCTGTAACCATATGAAACATAGATATCTCCTTTTACCCTACTCCTGAATATACGAGTATCTGTATTCTAAAGCGCCTGTTGCAGGATTCTGTGTGATTCCTTCAATCCAGGGACGAATCAGATTGCAGCTTTTCATAGAATAGAGTGGGATGATATAAAATTCCTCCCCCACAGCCAGATATTCTGCCTCATGCATCAGCTCTGCTCTCTTCTTGGAATCTGTCTCTGTGTCCGACTCTGCCACAATTGTATCATACTCTTTATCTGCAATGCCGCTGCAATTATAAGTGCTGTTGGATAAAAGCATGGACAGATAAGTGTAGGGGTCTGCAAAATCTGCCGTCCAGTTCATCCTGCACAGTTCAAAGTTTCCCGCCCTGCGGTCTGTATAATTTACCTGTAATTCCTGTGAAATCAGCTCAATGGAAATATTCAGATTCTTTTTCCACTGTGCCTGTATAACCTGGGCTGTGTCGGAATCCATCTCCAGAGAGGGATATTTGTAAGTTAAGGCGGGAAACCCTTCTCCGTTTGGAAATCCAGCTTCTGCCAGGAGCCTTTTTGCCTCCTCTATATTTTCCTCAAAAGGAGGATTTGCTTCATCTACAAAATAATTTCCTGTATATTTGTTTTTCATATATCTGGCAACAAAATTTACGGAGGGCTGTGTATCTTCCCCCACAGCCTTGCAGAGTTCTTCCCTGTCCACGGCCAGATTGAGCGCCTTTCTGACCCGCACATCATCCAGAGGCTTCACATTTAAATTTGGATAAATATATCTGGTGGCGATGGTATCTGTGATAACCAGGTCATCTTTCCCTTCATACAGCTTCATCACAGAAGACTGAAGACCCGGGGCCACATCTACTTCCCCCGTTTCGTAGGCAATTGCCATAGACTGCTGGTTCTCAAAGAAACGGTAAATAATCTGCTCCAGTTTTACAGATTTTGCATTCCAGTATTTCGGATTCTTTTTCAGCACAAAATACTGCTCCGGCACATATTCTGCCAGATAATATGGACCGTTGGACACACTGGTCGCAGGGTTCTTATCCCATCCGCTCCCCACCTTGTCCGCATATTTTACACAGGAGGGTGTATATACCGGAAGCCTCAGCAAATCCAGAAAATACACGCAAGGCTTCTCCAATGTGAATATCAATGTGTTGTCATCGGGAGTTTCTACTCCCAGACTGCTCTTATCCGCCTCCCCATTGTAAATGGCCTCCGCATTCTGGATTGGAAAAAGATAGTTGGCATAGCCGTTTCCGCTCGCCGGGTCCAGCGCTCTGACCATAGTGTTGACAAAATCAGCCGCCTTCACCGGAGTTCCGTCAGACCATAGAGTATTCTCTCTTAAGTGAAATGTCCACACTGTAAAATCTTCATTTACATCATAAGACTTTGCAGCCCGGTACTCAATCTCACCTGCTTCGTTGTAGGTGAGCAGTTCATCCAGCGCCGTGACTGAATAAGCAAGATAAGTCAGAGCTATCATCCCCGCTGGGTCAAGCCCTCCCGTCTCACTTCCTGTTGCCACCACAATCTGCTTTTGTTCCTCTTTTTGTTCCTGCCTGCCGCATCCATTCAAAAAAATCGTTGCCGTCAATACCACAGATAAGAAAATATTTAGTATTTTTTTCATAGTCATCCATTATATTTGTGAAATCATTTTATAGTTATCATTTCTTCTGCCAGTGTGTTCTCTCGAGTACAGAAAACACGCAATTTCCCGGTCTTCAAAAGAATAGGCTTCCAATTCCTGAGTATGGCAGCATTCCATGGCATATCCACACCTGTGTGCAAAAGGACAGCCTGTGTCAGGAGACTCCTCTGCCCTGGGCTCCTCCACCCTCCACAGTCCCCGCTTTTTCCTGGCTATCCGCGGATTTGGTGTTAGAATTGCAGACAGAAGAGTTTTTGTATATGGGTGCCATGGATCTTCATAGACATTGCGCGTGCCCCCGGATTCCACCAGATGCCCCCCATACATCACTCCTATTCTCTGGCTGATTCTTTTTACAGCGTTCAAATCATGGGAAATAAATAAAGTGGAAATCTGTCTTTCTCTCTGAATTTGTTTCAGAAGCTCCAGTATCTGCTCCTGTGTGGAAACATCCAGTGCGGAGACAGGCTCATCACAGACAATCAGCTCCGGCTCCAGTATGAGTGCCCTGGCAATGCCAATGCGCTGGCGCTGTCCCCCTGAAAATGCCCTTGGATATTTCTGGGCATCCCCCAGAGAAAGGCCCACCAGATTCAATGTTTCTGCCACTTTTCTTCTCCGCTCTGCTGCGGAGAATTTAGTATTTAGAAGAAGGGGCTCCTCCAATGTTTCCCGGATTGTCATTCTGGGATTTAAGGATGCGTAAGAATCCTGGAATACCATCTGAATCCGCCTGTCCATCTGTGTCAGTTTCTTTGCTTTGAATTGAATATATCCCTCTGTGGGCATGTGGACTCCGGCTATCATTCCTGCCAATGTGGTCTTGCCGCACCCGCTCTCCCCCACCAAACCATAGGTTTCTCCCTTGTTGATAAGAAACGAGACGTCCTTTACCGCCTCCGTGCCGCCCCAAAATCCCCAGCCATTTTTTGCAGGATACTGTTTTGAGATGTGCTGTACTGAAAGCAGCGGTTCCTGATATACTACAGAATCAGATAACTTCTGTATTTGAGAAGCCCTGTCTATCAGCTCTCTTGTATATTCCTGCCGGGGTTCTGAAAAAATCTCTTCCACAGTCCCCTCCTCCAGAATCCGTCCCTCCTGCATCACAATAACTCTGCTGCAAATGGACGAGATGACGCTTAAATCATGGCTTACAAACAAAACTGAGACCCCGGTTTCTCTGGCAATCCGGCTCAGAAGCTGAAGAATCTGCCCCTGTACCGTGGCATCCAGCGCAGTGGTAGGCTCATCTGCAATCAACAGCTTAGGTTCGCATGCCAGGGCAATGGCAATACAGATTCTCTGTCTCATACCGCCCGACAATTCAAAGGGATATTGATTCATGCGCTTTAAAGGCTGACGGATTCCCGCCATATCTAAAAGCTCCAGCGCCCGCTCTTTCGCTTTTTGGCGGCTGCATTTTGGATTGTGCACACAGATGGTCTCTGTAATCTGTCTGCCAATCTTCACTGTGGGATTGAGGCAGGTGAAAGGGTCCTGAAATATCATAGAAATCTGTTTCCCCCGGATTGCTGACATCTTCTTTTCATAGGCTTTCTGTTCCTTACTGCCCGGGGTTATATAACAGGGCGGAGTGATATCTTCCTGCTCAATCAGCAGCTTCTCACACCTGACTTTGGCCCGCTCTGGCAAAAGTCCCATGATTGCCTGCATGGCAGTAGTTTTCCCGGAGCCGGATTCTCCGACGATTCCCACTATTTCTCCTGGCTCTACTGCAAAAGTGATTCCTTGTACAGTCTCCCCTTTTGCATATCTGTCATGAAATTGTACACTTAAATCCTGCACCCTCAATATACTCATTGTTATTCTCTTCCCTCTTCCAGCCGCACTGACTTCTCCAGCCCTGCTCCTATGAGATTCATAGATAAAATCAAAATACAAAGAATCAAAACCGGGTATATCATTTGTCCCGGATAAATCAGTATCTGGCTTCTGGCGTCCTGAATCAACGTTCCCAGACTGGCTGCCGGTGCCGATATTCCAACGCCCACAAAGCTCAGAAAAGCCTCCGTAAAAATAGCCTTCGGAACCAGCAGTGTTACATTTACAATCACAGGCCCCAGGCAATTTGGAAGCAGATGCCGCCTCAATATTCTTCCTGTCTTTGCCCCCGCCATTCTGGCAGCAATACAAAATTCCTGATTTTTCAGCGCCATCATCTCACCTCTCACAATCCGGGCAAGGTCTATCCAGCCTGAAATACAGATTCCAAGAAGAATGCTTTCCACATTTGCTCCCAATACCAGCATAATCAAAATAACATAGAGCAGGGATGGAATGGAATCAATGACATCGGCAAGACGCATCAAAACGATATCTATTCTTCCCCCTGCATATCCCGCCATACTCCCATATACAGTGCCAAATACGCCGCATATCAGGGCGCTTCCTATCCCAATAAAAAGGCTGATTCTGGTTCCATACCAGACTCTCACAAAAATGTCTCTTCCAAATTTATCCGTGCCGAATATATGGAGAATTGAGGACGGGGCATTCTGAACATTTACATCCTGAAGCTGGTATGACCAGGGAGAAAAAGCCGGTACCAAGACTGCCAGGAAAACCAGAGCTGTCAACAGAATCCCCCCTGTTACAAGTAAAGGATTTCTTTTATACAGAATTCTCACTGAAAAGACCTCCTTACTCTGGGGTTCAGCCATGCGGCCAGCAAATCCGTCACCAGATTAATTCCAATAACCGTGATTCCCATAAACACTGTCAGCCCAAGTATCAAAGTATAGTCCCTGTTTCCGATGGAATTTACAAACTCCCTGCCCAGACCGGGGATCGTGAAAATGCTCTCCACCACAAAACTGCCTGTCAGAAGAAAGGCTGCCGCCGGGCCCAGATAATTTAATACTGGAATCCATGCATTTTTTAAAATCTGGGTAAAAGCTGTCTTTTTAAATCCAAGTCCCTTCGCCCTTGCCATAGTCACGTAATCCTTCTCCATTTCTGTATGGAAGGTATTCTGCATCAGTTTTGTGATTACAGACGTGGGGTAAACGGCAAGAGAAATGACCGGCAGTATATAGCTTTGAGGGCTGGTTAGCCCTACAACAGGAAATAGTTTCAGTTTAACCCCAAGAAAGAGCATCAAAAGCAGTCCAACTACAAAATTAGGAATGCCTGTCCCCAGCATGGTGACAAGAAAAATACTCCCTTTTACCGCCTTTCTCCTGGAAGCAGCCTGCCAGATTCCGAGCAAGGTTCCCAAAACTGCTGCGGTCACAATTGCCAGCCCGCCCAAAAGTGCTGTGACGGGCCACGCCCGGTTTATCACCTCAGCCACAGTTACATCCGGTTTTTTTAAGGAAATTCCCAGATTCCCATGAAGAAGATTTGTAAGGTAAGTCTGGTACTGCTCTGTCAGGGGCTTGTCCAGCCCATATTCCCTCTCCATAGATTTGAGGAGATTCCCCGATACATTTCCACTTTGAAAGGGGCTGCCCGGCATCAGGCGGGTAAGAAAAAATGCCACGGTCACAAGCATGAAGAGGGAAACAACACTCAATCCCATCCGTTTTCCAATGTATTTTAACATGAAACTTTCTCCAACTCCTGTCTCAGCAATTCAATCAGGCTGTCAATCGTGGCCTGCTCTGCAATCCGGACCTTCATGCCGTACTTCCTGGCCTCAAGCCCGGTCTGTTCTCCAATGCAGACAGCCAGGATATTTTCATACTGGTTAAGCTCCAGCCCATTCACAAATCCCCGGACTGTAGAGCCGCTGGTAAATGTCACTGCATGTATTTCACCCGAATCAAAGAGCCCTGCTATCTTTTCTCTTATATGATTGTGGGTCTTATAGTGAGTGTGATACAGAGGAATGTCCGCCACTGTAAGGCCGGCCTCTTCCAGAGGGGGAAGCAGTTCTTCGGACCCTTCCGCCGCCCTCGCCACCATCACATAACTCCCCTGAGCAGCAGTGTTTGCCAAATCCATTCCAAGATTGCGGGCGCAGTAAACTTTGGGCACTAAATCGCTGTGAATGCCATAGCCATTCAGCGCTTTTTCTGTCGCAGAGCCTATGACCGCAAATTTGATTTCTGCCTTTCTCCTGAAAAGTCTTCTTATATCCAAATCCATTTTCCCCAGCTCTTCGAAGAAAATCTGCACCCCCGCAGGGCTTGTAAATACAAGCCATTCCTCCTCCGCACGGCTTCCAAAGCGCTCCAGTTCCTCTTTTAAAGCCAGATTCGGTGAAATCGGTTCTGTCACAATGGATGGAAGTTCAATAACCTGCGCCCCAAGCTCCCTGAGTTTCTTTGCCAGACGGGAACTGTTCTGTCTCGGGCGGGTAATCAAAATCTGTTTCCCTCCCAGGGGTCTGTCCTTGGCCCAGTGGAAGGATTCCGCCAGTGCACACACATCCCCCACCATGATGATAGCCGGAGTGCCGATTTTTTCCTGTCTTGCAGCATCCGAAAGTCCGCCCACAGTGGATACTACGTGCCGCTGGGATGCCAGTGTCCCATTTTCCAGCACCGCAGCCGGAGTGTCAGGATTCATCCCTGCATCCGTAAGCCCTTTTAAAATCTCATCCATGGAGGATATCCCCATAAGAAAAACAAGTGTCCCCTGTAATTTCACGAGAGATGGATAGTCTATTCTGTGAGTGCCGCCCCTTCTTGCGTGACCCGTAATCACATGAAAAGAGGAAGCATAATCTCTGTGGGTAATGGGGATTCCTGCATAGGCTGGCACGGCCGCCGCTGAAGTTACTCCGGGGACAACCTCAAAAGAAATCTCATGCTGTAAAAGCAGTTCCAGTTCCTCACCGCCCCTCCCAAAGATAAAGGGGTCCCCACCTTTCAGTCTGAGCACCTTTTTGCCTTTTAAAGCTTCCTCAAGAAGAATTTCATTAATTTTTTCCTGGGGAACCGGATGATTTCCGGAGCGCTTTCCCACATGAATCAATTCCTTGTCATCTGGAATCTGGCTTAATATTTCCGCACTGATTAAGGCATCGTATACAATTACATCCGCCTCCTCCATCAGTTCTTTTGTCTTCACCGTCAAAAGCCCGGCGTCCCCCGGCCCTGCACCTGCAAGCCAGACCTTACCTTTCTTGTCCATTCTAATCCCTCGTTTCAATTCTTCCAACCTGGTATTTTCCAGCCATCTCTTTTGCAAGAGCAAAACCTGTCTGACGCGCCTGTTTTATTTCTCCAATTTTGACTGCCGTCACATAACTGTCTTTGTCCTCACAGTAATACAATCCGGTAAGCTTGATTTCACTGCCGCAGACACTGGCATGTGCCGCCACAGGTGATGTGCATCCCCCGCCCAATGCGGCGACAAATTCCCGCTCCGCCAGCGCTGCCGTCTCACTCTCTTTATCGCGGATGCAGTCCAGATAACGATATTCCTCATCTTTTCTTCCCTGCACAGCCAGTATCCCCTGCCCCGCCGCCGGAACCATCTCTTCAATCTCAAAAATACGCCCTATCACCGATTCCATTCCCAGCCGTTTTAATCCCGCCGCCGCGAGAATCGTTCCATCATAATTTTCTTCACTCAGCTTTTTTAACCTTGTCTGTACATTTCCCCTGATTCCACGAAATGTACAGGACGGGTGCAGACTCTTCATCTGTAATGTGCGCCGTCTGCTGGACGTCCCAATCACTCCACCCTGAGGAATTTCACACAGTCCAAGCTTGTAAATCAGCGCATCCCTTGGGTCTTCTCTCTTTGTATACGCAAGAACAGGCAGTTCTTCTGAAGTCTCCATGGGCATATCTTTCAGACTGTGCACCGCAAGATCAATTCTTCCCTCCATCAGTGCATAGTCCAGTTCTTTTACAAAAAGTCCTTTTCCGCCAATCAACTCAAGGCTTTTATCCAAAATTTTATCCCCTGTAGTTTTCATAGTCACCAACTCCACCTGAATCTCAGGGTGGCATCTCTGAATTTCTTTCTTTACAATTTCCGCCTGAATAACGGCCAGCCGGCTCTCCCGGCTCCCTATGCGAATGACTGATTTCATGATTTAGATTCCTTTTCTTGATGATATAATAACAGTGCTACATCATGATATTATAGATTTCTTCCATATCCAGATTTTCACGGATAATATCTGCCAGCTTATCATACTGTTCTTCTTTGTATACTGTCAGATCAACGGCTCTGACGGACTCCAAACCCAGACCCTTTTGTTTTAAGAGAATCCTTGCAAAGGCTTCCGCGGCCTCAGGGCGGTCAAATACCCCGTGTACATAACATCCGCACACATTTTCGTTTGCAGCACCGTCAGGTTTGCCGATTCTTTCATCAAAGCTGCTCCGCTGATTCCCTTTCCTCTCTACTCCATCTTCCAGAAACAGGATATGCTCACCTTCCCCTGTAAAATGGGTGGTTCCCATATGGATTTCATAGCCTTCTACTTCTATCTGGTTAAAAGAACTGAACGTCCCTTTTATATTCCGAAATTCACCGCTCACTCTTGTCCTTGTCTTCTGAAGGGTAAACACAGTGCCCATCGGCAAGAGTCCTATTCCTTTCACAGAACCCTTGTGCTCCACTCCTTTGGGGTCTGTGATTTCTTCTCCCAGCATCTGATAGCCGCCGCAGATGCCAAACACCACTTTCCCTGCATTTGCGTGCCGGATGATTTTTGCCTCCAGCCCATTCTGCCGCATCCACAGCAAATCTTCTATTGTATTCTTACTGCCCGGCAAAATCACTGCATCTGGATTTCCAAATTCTCCGGAGGAAGATACATAGCGGAGTGTCACCCCCTCCATACATTCCAACGCCATAAAATCCGTGAAATTACTAATCCGGGGGAAACGGATTACCACAATATCCAGAATTCCTTTCGTTTCTCTCTTGTCAAAACGGTTTGTCAGACTGTCCTCATCATCAATGTCCAGATGAAAGTAAGGCACCACCCCTGTCACCGGCACATGAATTTTCTCCTCCAGCATCTCCAGACCCGGGCGGAGTATTTCCTTGTCCCCTCGGAATTTGTTGATGACTACACCTTTTATCCTGTCCCTCTCTTCATCATCCAGAAGCATCATAGTCCCCACAATCTGAGCGAAAACACCACCTCTGTCTATATCCCCCACAAGGAGAACAGGAGCATCCACAAGACGGGCAAGTCCCATATTCACAATATCATCCTTTTTCAGATTAATTTCCGCAGGACTGCCGGCCCCTTCAATGACTATGATATCATACTCTTCTTCCAGTTTGCGATAGGCTTTCAAGATTTCAGGAATATACTCTTTTTTATGCTTATAGTATTCCACTGCCGTCATAACACCTTTTACTTCCCCATTTATAATAACCTGGGAACCTGTGTCATTGGTCGGTTTTAGGAGGATTGGATTCATGGCGACACAGGGGCGGATTCCTGCCGCCTCCGCCTGCATAACCTGAGCTCTTCCCATTTCCAGCCCTTCCTCCGTGATAAAAGAGTTGAGAGCCATATTCTGAGATTTAAAAGGAGCAACGCGAAATCCATCCTGGCGAAACACCCTGCACAGGCCTCCGACCAATATGCTTTTTCCCGCATTGGACATTGTTCCCTGTATCATAATTACTTTTGCCACATTCTCACCTTCTCTTTCTCTATCCGGCATAAATTTCCTTCAATGCCTGCATCAGCAGGTTGTTTTCTTCCCTGGTTTTTACTGCCATCCGGTAAAACCCTTTGTCAAGTCCCTCATAGTTGCTGCAATCTCTTATGAGGATTCTCCTCTCCTTCAGCAGTTCAAATAAATCATAACTGCTCTTGAAAAGTATATAATTCGCTGCGGATGGAATGTATTGGATTCCTATTCGCTCCAGCTCCTGCTCCAGTCGCTTTCGCTCCCCGGTGACAAAGGCTCTTGTCTTCTGCACTCTGTCCCTCTCACTCAATGCAGCCATACCTGCCGCCTGGGCAGGTGCAGACACACTCCAAGGCTGTCTTACCCTCTCTATTCTTTCAAGCAGCGCCTGGTCTGCGGTAATCCCATATCCAAGCCGCAGTCCCGGCACAGCATGCATTTTAGTGAATGCCCGAAGGAGAAATAGCTGAGGATATGTGGAAACTGAAAATTGAGATAAGACACTCTCACCATTTTCTGTAAACTCATAAAAACATTCATCCACCACCATCCGGACTCCTGATTTCTCACATTTCCTGGCTATTCTCTCAAGCAGAGATGGTTCAATCACATTCCCTGTGGGGTTATCCGGAGAGCAGAGAAAAATCATATCTACATCCTCTGTGAGCATTTCCAGATATGTCTCGTCCAACCGGAAATTCTTCTTCTCCTCCAAATAGTAGAAGCAAACTTCACAGCCCACAGCTTCAAGAGCCTGTGCATACTCCGCAAAGGTGGGCGCTGTAAGGATGGCTTTTTTCGGTTTTTCTGCAAGGACAAGAGAAAAGATTAAATCTGCCGCTCCGTTTCCAAATATAAGGTTATCTTCCGGGATTTGCAGTTCCTCCTCCATAGCATGGCGCAGCTCTCTGCACTGGCTGTCCGGATACGCCCCTATTGATTTTATCGCCTCACACGCCGCATCTATCACAGCCTGGCTTGGCCCAAAAGGATTTATATTTACGGAGAAATCAAGCATTCCCTCATAAGTATAAATATCCCCGCCATGTACATAACTCATCAAACAACCTCCTGCTCATACTATCTGATAAAACATGCAGAAATTCCGCCCTGCATCTTAAGTCAGCTGCCACAAAAACAACAGCTTTACCGCCGCAAAAAACACAAATGATAAAACAGCCGTCCCGTACAGCAGTCTTCCTGCCCTGACAATATCCTCCGTCTCCGCAGGACGCAAGTTATCTCCAATATACTTTTTCTTATACAGCTTCCCGAAATAAAAGGCATCCCCCGCCAGTTGTACCCTCAAAGCTCCGGCGCATGCAGCCTCAGTCTGAGCCGAGTTAGGGCTTGCATGGTTTCTCCTGTCTCTCCGGTAAATGCGCCAGGCATTTCCGCCATCCATGCCCAGCAGATAAGCGGAGAGAATCATCAGCACGGCAGAGATTCTGGCGGGGATGAAATTTAGAACATCATCCAGTTTTGCCGCCGCCTTTCCAATATACAGGTATTTTTCATCCTTGTATCCAATCATGGAATCCATGGTATTTACAGCCTTATAAAAGAACCCCAGAGGAGCACCCCCAAGTATCATGAAAAACAGAGGAGCTGTCACCCCGTCGGAAGTATTTTCCGCCACAGTCTCCACCGCGGCCTTGATGACGCCCTTTTCATCCAGGGAATCCGTATCCCTTCCTACAATCATAGATACCGCTTTCCTCGCGCCTGTTAAATCTCCCTTTTTTAGCTCTATATAGACCTTTCTGCTCTCCTGTTTCAAAGATTTCGCCGCCAAAAGCTGATAGCACCAGAAACTCTCCAGAATAAATTTAAGAGCAGGGTGAATTTGCCCGGCAATGTAGAGTGCAAGCCAGGGAATGCCAAAAGAAAACACAACAACAAGAAAACAGATTACCACGCCTGCCGCAATGAGCTTTCCTGGATTTTTCCCGCATATTTTCCTCATCTGCTTTTCCAGAAAAGCAATCCATGCGCCAATCACTCTCACCGGATGATAGAGCCATACCGGGTCCCCAAATAAAAAATCTAATATAAAACCTGTTCCGCAGGCCGCCAATGACATCATAATTTCTGTATCTCCCAGCACTCTCTCAACCCTTGTTTCCATCTGGCTTCATCCAGAAGAATCCGATAGCCGCCGCCATTTTCCGGCTGCCAGTGGTAGAACTCCCTGCCCTGGCTGTCAAACCAGGAAAGTACTGCCATAATCGTTCCGCCGTGAACAACCATTGCCGCATTTTTCACGCCTTCTTCAATCCAGGAATTTACAATCTCCGAAAAACCTTCCACACAGCGTGCCTGGAAGCCTTCAAATCCCTCGCCTTCCGGAAATGAGCGGAAGCCCCCGGAATCCAGCCACTCCTGATAATCAGGAATATCTTTTAATTCCTCGTAAGATTTTCCTTCAAATATTCCAAAGTCACATTCCCGCATCTTATCGCACAGTAAGGGAGTTTTTCCCGGAAATAAAAGAGCCGCAGTCTGTATACAGCGTTTCATAGGACTGACGGCCACCCTGTCCACATTCTCACATTCCTTTTGCCGCTTTAAAATCAGGTGTTCAAAGTCTATTCCTTCAGACAAAGGCTCATCTGTTCTTCCAATATATTTTTTTCCCAGATTTCCCTGTGTCTGAAAGTGACGTATCATTACTATTTCCATACAAAGCCTCCCAGCAATACAATCCCGGTGAGCATTCCAAGCTCACAGAGCTGCAAAAAATATCCTGCCAAATCTCCTGTGATTCCCCCAAACTGTTTTTTACAGATATGTCTATAATAGAAAAAAAGCAATCCGGCTCCAAGAAGTGCGGCCATGCCCAGTTTTAAATCCAGCCAAAGCATCAGAACGGCAAAGCATACAATATAAATCAGCATCGTGATACGGACCACTTTCTTCTGCGCTCCATCGTGGAATGTCCTTGCCAGTCCGCTGTCCTTTGCCGGCACAAAGGTGACAACTGAAAAGCCGCTTAGAGAGCGGGAAAGTATGTACCCGCAGCCGATTATTAAAAGCATTTCCGCCTTAACCTGACTCCACAGTGCCATGCTCCACAAAAAATAGCAGCCCATTCCTATCATGGCAAATGCTCCGGAATGAGGGTCCTTTAAAATTGCCAGTTTTTTCTCCTTATCCCCATAGGAACTCAAGGCATCCACAGTGTCCATAAACCCATCCATGTGAATGCCCCCTGTTACAAGTACAGGGAGAAGTGTCATCACTGCCGCAAAGAACAATGTTCCAAAGCCGGAGCCAAGAAGCAGATTTCCCAGCACAATTTCCAGGCCTCCCAGTATGACTCCCACAAGAGGAAAAAAGCACATGGCATATTTCATATTTTTCTCATTCCATTCCACCTGGGGCATGGGAATTTTTGAATACATAGAAATCGCAATTGCACATGATTTCAGCAAATACATAATTTTCCTCTCCTCTTTCTAACATTTACTGCTGGTTTCTCTCAGAAAAATCCTCATAGGTTTCGATGCCGATTTCCTCAAATGTACTCATTTGAAGGTAAACCTCCAGAGCCATCTCCAGCAGGGGAAATATGGCAACCGCACCGCTTCCCTCCCCCAGAAACATGTCACAGGTTAAAAATGGCGATAGATTCAGTGCACCCAAAAGCATCTGAGCCGCGGGCTCTTTTGAACTATGGGAGGGAATCATATAATCCCTGGAATCAGGCACCAGCCTCACGGCACACAGGGCTGCAACCGCTGAGATAAAACCATCTATAACTACCGGGATGCGGCACATTGCTCCGCCAAGAAAAACACCTGTCAGCCCTGCAATGTCAAAACCGCCCACCTTTGCCAGCACATCCACCACATTACTTGAATCTGGCTGATGAAGAGAAATTGCCTTTTTGATAACTTTAATCTTCTTTTCCAGACCTTCACTTGTCAGCCCGGCACCTTTTCCCGTCACTTCCTCCACAGGCTTTTCCAGAAGCACAGCCGCTACGGCGCTGCTGGTCGTGGTGTTGCCAATCCCCATCTCCCCTGTGGCAAGGATGTCATAGCCCTGCCCTTTCAACTCCTCCGCCAAACGGATTCCCGCTGCAATTGCCTGCCATGCCTCATCTTTCGTCATGGCAGGATGCTCTGCCATATTTTTTGTGCCATAAGCAACCTTTTGCCCGGGTCTCGTCACAGAGGGGACATCCACCGCCATCCCGATATCCACAGGAAAGAGGTCTGTCCCGGCAACATCACTCATAATCGCCACACTTGCCGCTTTTTTTGTAAAATTATCTGCCACAGCCGCAGTCACTTCCTGTCCGGTCTGGGTCACACCCTCCCTCACAACTCCGTTGTCCGCACACATGATAACAAGTCCTCTTTTCTTCAGACTGAACTGTGTACTTCCCTTCATCCCGGCTATGCGGATAATTGCATCCTCCAGTTTTCCCAGCGAAAACAGTGGTTTTGCGACAGAAATCCATCGTTCCCCCGCCTTTCGCATGATTTCCCTGTCTGCCGGCTGAATCTTTTCTTTTATCATTTCCAGTGTTATATGATTGTATTTCTCTGTCATCTGGCTGACTTTCCTCTCTTCTGGCACTCTTCTATAAATCTTCTGGCAAAATCCAGATTAGAATAAAAATGAATGTGGGGATACCCTGCAAACAGATTTTCTTTTATGTGGATACACTCCCACCGCCTCTTTTTGTCCGGCTTTACAGCGACACACCCATTTCCATTATCTGTACTATCCCAGTAGTGGAATTCATGTCCTTTTATCTTTTCACCCTGTTTCAGAAAAGCGCTCTCTTTTTGTGCCTCAATCTCTATATATCCAAACCGAACCAACTTCTCTGTTGGAAATGCTTTCCCAGAAATGACACCTGACATCTGCCGGGAAACACCCTGATTATCTTCCATCTCCTCGTGCAGATACATAAAACCTCCGCACTCCGCCAGACAGGGCAGTCCTGCCTGAAGGGCTTCTTTGATGGAAGTGCGCATAGGTGCATTTTCCTCAAGCTCTTTTGTATACAGCCCGGGTATCCTCCTCCTAAAATCAGTCCCTGAATATTTTCAGGGAGAGCCCTGTCATGAAGGGGGCTGAACTCCACCAATTCACATCCTGAACTTTCCAGAAAATTCAGATTATCCCTATAGTAAAAACAGAAAGCTTCATCTCTCGCAACAGCAATCCTCACATTTTTCTTTTCCTCACGGAGGGTATTATTGTATTCTCCATATTCCGAGTGAGCCGCGATAGAAAGCAGAGTATCCACTCCACCGTCTCACTTAAAAGCTTTCCGGCTCTGTTCAGCCTTTCTTGTATACTCTCAATCTCCCGGGGCATCACCAGACCTAAATGTCTGCTCTCTAAACAAAAAACAGGGTCCTCAGGGATATAGCCAAGCACTGGAATCGGATATCCCGCCTGGGCCAGCCCGCCCTCAATCATCTGCTTCATCCTGGGGTACAACATGGGGGATACCCTGTTTAAAAGAATGCCGCGTATATTGCTGTCTGCCCGAAACTCTATCATTCCCCGAATCACTGCAAGAACAGACAGCGCTGCCCCTTTACAGGGAACAACCAGAATCACAGGCACATCCAATGTGCGCGCCACATCATAGGAGCTTGCTTTTTCTGAATCCAGAGCCATGCCGTCATAGTAACCCATAACCCCTTCAATCACGGTAATATGGGCCCTTTTGGAGTGATTTACAAATAACTCTTTCAGCGTCTTTCGCCCGCAAAAAAACAAATCCAGATTTTCAGAGTCAACCCCCAACACTTCCCGGTGAAACATGGGGTCAATATAATCCGGTCCGCACTTGCAGGCAGCAACCCGCATCCCCCGCTGCAGAAATGCAGCCATCAGACCACAGGAAATCACCGTCTTCCCGCTTCCGCTGGACGCCGCGGCAATCATAAAACTTGGAATCTTCATACTTATACCTCTTGGTGAGGTCCTTTCGAACCTAGTGGTAAAGTACAACCTGCCGGCTTAGTGAGGTTCTTTCGAACTTAGCGGCATGGTTGTATGGTTGTCTGCTACAATGTAAACGGGATTTTGTCCGGTCATCATGTGATATGCCCCCAGTTTCCTTGATTTTGCCACTGATATCTGGGTAATCTCAGGTTCAATGAGAAGCCCTTCCTCTATGGATTCCATCACTTCTTTTACTGTTTCCAGAGATATTGCATTGAGCACAATCTTCACCTCCGGATTTTTGTCCCTCACTGCTTGCAAAATCTCTTTCAGATTCCCTGAGCTTCCTCCAATAAAGACATGGGTGGGGGGCTCTAAGGACAGCAACACCTCTGGCGCTCTCCCTGCAATCACCTCCACATGATCACAGCAGAATTTGTGGCAATTCTGCCGGATTAATTCAATTCCTTCTGGATTCTTTTCAACTGCATACACTTTGATACTGCCCGACTGCAGGGCGGCCTCTATACTCACTGAGCCTGTACCCGCACCGATGTCATAAAGTACTGATTTCTCGTTTAAGCCAAGCTTTCCAATGCTGATGGTCCGTATTTCTGATTTGGTCATCGGCACATTCCCCCGGATAAATTCCTCATCTTCAATATATGGGCAGAGTCTTGTATGCGCACAGGAGTTTAATATATATGCGGCGGCCAGTCCCTCGAAATCTTCGGCGAGGAGTTTTCCACCTTTTTTGTGCAAAATCTCTTCGTTTTCATAAGAAAGGTGTTTTCCAATATAGAAATCCACACCCTCCAGACCGTAATGATGTACTTTTTCACAAATTTCCGTCCCGCTGTCCTTCCCGCCAAAAAGAAGAAAAGTTTTTTCATGGGCAGAAATTTCATAAATGAAGTTCTGCTGTCTGCCGTGGATGCTGACAAACCTTGCATCTTCCCAGGATATTCCCAGCTTTGCAGCCAGATACACTGCCGAAGAAATTCCCGGTATAATGCGGACAGAATAATCAGAAAGTTCCTCCTCCAGTTTCTTTGCACCGCTGTAGAATCCCGGGTCACCGGAAAGTGCAACAGCCACTTTCTTGTATTCCGTGTGTTCTACTAAAAATTTGTGAATTTCCTCCGGCTTATAGGAGGAAAATATAGGTTTTCCAAGAGATTGCAGGGCAGACGTCATCCTGTCCGCACCAATGATACAGTCACAACTTCTGAAGATTTCTCTTGCCTCCTCCGTCATGGACTTTTCAGCTCCCATGCCGATTCCGGTAAGATATATGCTCTGTTTTTCTTTACACATTTCGATATCCTCTGGGTGTCACCATTTTCCCATTCAACTCTTTTGTCTGTTCATTTCCAATGAAAACAGTTGTAAACATATCTGTTTCCGTGTCTCTTAATTCCCCCAAAGTCAGCACTTTATGAGTCTGCCCGTCTCTTCCGATATTTCGGACGATGCCGCAGACAGTATCCGCAGGCTTATATTCCAGAATATAGCCGCAGGCTTTCTTTAAATAGTCATGGCGTTTTTTGCTGGACGGATTGTACAGGCAGATTACAAAATCCGCCATAGCCGCCGCTTTCAGCCTTTTTTCAATGGTTTCCCATGGGGTGAGCAAATCACTGAGACTGATTACCGCAAAGTCATGCATAAGGGGTGCCCCCAGCACCGCCGCACCTCCATTTGCGGAGGTAATCCCCGGCACAATCTCAATATCCACATCTGGATACTGAACGCCCGTCTCGTACATCAGGCCTGCCATCCCGTAGACTCCCGCGTCACCGCTGCACACCATAGCTACATCCGACCCTTTCTGAGCTTCCTCAAGGGCCATTTGACAGCGCTTCACTTCCTGAGTCATGGGGGTTGTCAAATAAGTCTTCTCCGGGTATTGGGTCTTGATTAAATCCACATAAACTGTATATCCCACAATCACCTGACACCGCTCCAGTGACGCTGCCGCTTCCAAAGTCATCTGCTGGTCAGCCCCCGGGCCAAGCCCCACTACATAAACCTTATTCATTGCCCTTCACCTCACTGTTTCCCTTGCGGTATTCTGTAGTAAAAGCGGGGTTGTACAGCTCAGACCGCTCATACTCGCCTTCCAGCACATTTCCCACGACAATCAGAGCCGTTTTTGTAATGCCTTCTCTATCGGCAGTTTCCGCCAGAGTGTCAATGGTACAGCGGCAGACCTTTTCCTCCGGCCAGGTTGCCTTATATACAATGGCCGCCGTGGTATCTCCCGGATATCCTCCTGCAATCAATTCTTCCGCCAATTTTTTCAGCATTCCTGTACTTAAGAAAATAACCATGGTTGTCTGGTGCTCTGCAAAACTGCGGATGGATTCCCTGTCCGGCACCGGAGTTCTGCCCGCCATTCTGGTAATCACAACAGACTGGGAAATTCCCGGAAGAGTATATTCTGCATTCAGAGCAGCGGCAAGCCGCAGAAAGAACTGACCCCCGGGCAAACCTCATAAGAAATTTCCTCCTGCTCCAGAGCATCCATCTGCTCTTTTATAGCGCCGTACAGACAGGGGTCCCCTGTGTGCAGACGAACCACCTTTTTTTCTTCCCGCTCGCCCTGAATCAGGACCTCCAGAACCTCCTCCAAAGTCATCAGGGCACTGTTATATACCTGAGTATTTTCTTTCTTATTTTCCAGCAGCTTGGGATTTACAAGAGAACCCGCATAGACAATAATATCCGCCTCCTGCAAATACTTTTGTCCCCGCACTGTAATCAAATCCTCGGCCCCCGGCCCTGCTCCAACAAATACAATCATTTCATGCACCCTTTTCCTTTTATGACAATCAGTGAATAATAACTGGCCTCATCCGGTATTTCCTCCACATCAAGGTATATCTTCTCTCCCGGCAGTCCGCAGTTTTCCACCATCTGTACCTGCAATGACTTTTCCTTCACTGCCTGCTTTACATAAGGCATCTTTTTCCCCGCCTTCATCAAAACCTTTGTGCCCGGAAGTTCCAGACTTTCCTCGATACCATAAGATGCCGGAATCACATGCAGTTCTTCCCGGTTTTCAACTAACCCTGTATCCATTCTCGCTGCCGCGGCACAAAAAGAAGGGATTCCGGGGATTAAACCAGTTTCACAGCCCTTCTCCTTCAGCCGTTTATGCACATAAAGACAGGTGGAATATATAGTGGGGTCCCCCAGCGTAATAAAGGCAACACTTTTTCCCATATTTAAAATTTCTTCTGTTTTCTCTGCACACTTGTCGTGAATTTCTTTCAACTGGTGCTTATCCTTTATCATGGGCATGGGGAGATAAAGCTTTGCTTTGTGAGAAATTTCAGGAATTATCTGCAGGGCAATCTGATAAGCCACACATTTTTCCAGGTAGAGAGGATTTGAGCTTATGGTATCTTCCTTCTCATATATGGCTTCTTTCAAGTCAGGGCTGGATACCGCCAAAGCCACCACATCACATTCTCTGATGGTATTCACCGCTTTTAAAGTCATCAGTTCCGGGTCTCCCGGCCCCACACCTACTCCATAAAATAATCCCTGTTTCATATGTTCTCCCTTCTAATTCGCTCCAGGATTTCCTTTGCCTTGGCTGTCTCTCCGAGAATGCCTTCTTCTTTTGAAAATATGATAGCACCGCTTTTCAGCTGAGTTCCCGCCCGCTGTTTCAAATAAGAATCAATCCGCTCGGAGATGGTTTTCATTACTGGTTCTAAAATTTCTTTTTCCTTCAAAAACTCTACAGCCTCCACGGTTGTGATGCATTCCATAATTTTTTTTACATCTTCAGCCGCAACTCCCGCCATCGCCGCATGAGCGGCAAATACCTCCATTCTGCAGTCTGCCTGTCTGGAATGGGTATTCATCACCCCTGCAGCCAGCTTCACCAGCTTTCCGATATGCCCCACTAACAGGATGCCCTCCATGCCAAGGCCCACCGCAGCGTCAATGGTTTCCCCAATATAGTTACTGCATTTCACCGCCAGTTTGCCGTCATACCCTAACTCTGACGCCAGAAAGTCACTTCCGTAATTCCCGGGAACTACATAACACCAGCTGTCATTATTTTCTTTTAACACCTTCATTTCCAGATATATAGTATCTGTCAGGGCTTTTTCACTCATGGGCTCCACTATCCCGCTTGTCCCAAGTACAGAAATGCCGCCCTCAATACCCAGCCTGGGGTTAAATGTTTTCTCTGCAAGCTTCCGCCCCTCAGGAATAGAAATCAGAATCTCCAGCCCGCCCGTGTAATCAAAGGCTTCCTGCTGTTCACACACAGCGTCTAAAATCATCTGCCTGGGAACCTTATTGATTGCAGCGTCCCCGATTTTTTGCTCCAGCCCCTTTTTTGTGACCCGGCCGACACCTTCTCCTCCGTCCAGAAGAAGCCCGGTTTCCGTTCTTCTGCTCACCCTGGCATAAACATACACTCCGTCCGTAATATCAGGGTCGTCCCCGCTGTCCTTCTGAATCGCACAGCTCACAGCGTCCCGCTCTATTTCGATATGTTCTACATCCAGATACAATGTAATCCCTTTTGGCGTGAGCAGAGAAACCTGGGTCAATGTCTGCCCGGAAAGAAGCATATATGCCGCCGCTTTTGCCGCTGCCGCCGCACAGCTTCCCGTTGTATACCCAGAGCGGAGCAGCTTCTGATTCTTCCATACAAATTCCGGCTGAGTTTTGTTTTCCTGAAAATCTCCCATCTCATTTCCCCGCTGTTTATAATACCGCTTCTATGTGCTCAATAAACAGGTTTCTGATTCCTTTCATTTCTCCAAGTCCCCGTAAAACTGCATTTACTTCATACCCTGCATCTTCAAGCTGGGACTTCCATGAATCTTCGTTCCCTATCATATCATTTTTCGCGTGATCCCCCGCCACAATTAAAAATGGCATCAGAATCACCTTTTGATTCCCGGAAATCTCCAGCTTTGTCATCACATTCTTTA
>JASGKW010000019.1:0-201935 GCA_049840515.1 Muricomes sp.
ACACTATAATACTTGACATTCGTTTTATTCTGCTGTATTATTGTATTAAATATATAGTACAGTAATTTTTATTTAAACTATTAAGAAAAGGAGGTGCTTTAGATGTCATGGGATTTAGATAACAGCCGCCCTATTTATCTGCAATTAATGGAACGCATCCAGCAGGATATTATAGCGGGCGTATACAATCCTGGTGATAAGCTGCCTTCTGTCCAGGAATTAGCCCTGGATGCCTCAGTAAACCCCAACACCATGCAGAAAGCTCTGTCTGAACTGGAACGCAGCGGTCTGGTCTATTCCCAGAGGACCAGCGGAAGATTCATTACAGAGGATGAGAATATGTTAAAAAAGCTGAAACTTTCTTTAGCATCTGAACACATTCACCAATTTTTTGAAAAAATGACACTGCTGGGATTTAAGCATGAGGAAATTCTGGAACTGATAGAGGAAACGTTAAAGGAGGATAAGTAAATGAAGCCAATCCTGGAATGTCAGGGATTAACTAAAAAATATAATAACTTTTATGCCCTTTCCAATCTGAACCTGACTCTTGAGAGAGGGCAGATTATCGGGCTGCTTGGACCAAATGGCAGCGGAAAGACCACCTTAATCAAGTTGATTAACAAACTCCTGACGCCCACAGACGGACATGTCATGGTCAACAGTATGGCCCCCGGACCAGAGACAAAAAAGTTGATTTCTTACCTCCCCGAGAGAAGCTATTTAAATGATCACATGAGAGTAGAAGAAATATTGTCTTATTTTAATGACTTCTATGATGATTTTGATGCCGCTCGCGCCGGGTCCATGCTAAAGGATTTGGAGATTGATACTCACGCACGCCTGCGCACACTTTCCAAGGGAACAAAGGAAAAGGTACAACTTGTTCTGGTTATGAGCCGAAACGCAGAGCTTTTCATATTAGATGAGCCAATCGGAGGTGTTGACCCGGCCGCAAGGGATTATATTCTCCGCACAATCCTGACAAATTATAATGAGAATGCAACTATTCTTCTGTCCACACATCTGATTACAGACATCGAAAATGTGCTGGACCAGGTTCTTTTTATCCAGAACGGCCAGCTTTCTCTGCATACCACAGTGGATGAGATACGCACAAACCAGGGGAAATCTGTGGATGCACTGTTCAGGGAGGTGTTCAAATGTTAGGAAAATTATTAAAATATGACCTGAAATATGGAGTACGGATTTTTATCATACTTCACGCAATTTTGCTGACAGCCTGTGTCCTTGGACGCTTTCTGTTCATGGACAAATTAGATTTTCAGGCGGAACCTGATATTATTTTTTCTGTTATTGCACCTTTCTTCGCATTATTTGTTGTTTTATTCTCCACAATCAGCCTGGGTACATTAGCTTTGCTGGCCGTGCGTTTTTACAAGAACCTTTTTACGGATGAAGGTTATCTGTCATGGACATTGCCAGCCACATCCACCCAGCAGATTTGGGCAAAGATTTTATCTGGTGCTGTATGGTATATCCTCGATATCCTGATATCTGTAATTTCTCTGGCCATACTTGTGACAGGAAACAATGTAACCACCGCATATGCAAAAGTAGCACCGGAATTCACCGCTGCCCTTGGAATGCCTCTGGAACACTATTCCCTTATTATCCTGCTATTTACATTGGCCAGCACAGTGAGCAGTATTATTATGATATATATGTGCATTGCAGTTGGGCAGCTGTTCCCCGGACACCGGGTATTGGGCTCCATCCTTGCCTACTTTATTCTTTCCACTGTCATTCAGGTGGTAGTACTGGGCCTTATGTTTGCATTTAATATGTTTCCTTATATTTATACAAATAATGTGACTGTGGAAATGAATGCAACGGAAATTATGCTCTCCATCTTTAAGTTGAGCGGAGGTATCAGCTTTATTTCAACAATCCTGGAGTACATCGCCATGCATCATATCCTGAGCAAAAAATTGAATCTCATTTAAACTAAAAATTTTACTATTTTATATAACAAAAAAAGGAACTGTGCAGTTCCTTTTTTCATGCTTAAAACAAATCACGTCTGGGCGGAGTCGAACCGCCGCACATGCCTCCGGAGGGCATTGCTCTATCCACTGAGCTACAGACGTATAAACTATATAAGTTCCGCTATACTGATAATACCCTGCCACAGAACCTTTATTATACTAGCACATATTTAAAGAAATGTAAAGAGTTTCGCAAAAACGCGGCGTCGGCATAGAAAAACCGGAGTATCTGTGCCATATACCCCATACACTCCGGTTTCAACCATACCGCTTTTTTATATAATTTCTATAACAATTTTAAAACGCTCCCTGAAATAGCTATTCAATTGATGTCCCAGATATCAGCTTCCCTTCGTTCCTCTCATAAAAATATACATGATTGCTCAAAACTTCTTCCGGGGCCACCTGTGTCTCATTGATTTCTACAATCATCTCGTTCATTTCTTCTGTGTCCAGCCCTTTGGATTCAGGGACGATAATTACCTCATGGACACTGCTGGGCAGAATGAAAAAGTCCTCCTCAAGCATCTCCCCTATCATATAAAGTACATGAGGATAACAGAGACATGCCGCGCCATAATTCCGCAGAGAATTTGTCAGAACATACATGACATCGTCCTCACTTCTATCTGCCCGTTTCAAAAGATTTTCTTCCTCCCCGGAATCTGCATCCAGCATTTTTTCAATGGCCTGCTCCATAGTAAAAAATTCAGCAGGAAGGAGAATTGCAGAATTTTTAATTGCAAGCTGATGCAGCTCTTCTTTCGTAATTCCCCACATTTCTAAATACTCTCTGCTTATCTGCACAGTGGCACTCCCTGCTTTATCCACCTCAAGCAGCACATAAAATACAATGGCCAAATCCAGAACCTCTATAAATGGAATGCTTTCCAACAACTTTTCGTTCTTTTTAGTGTGAATTACCTTAAGCACAATCTTATCTTTAACTCTGTCAAATTCCTGCAGCAGACGGTAATCATAGATTTCCCTCCCCTCTATAGCCTCATAAAACTCCTGAATCTCCCGAATCAGACAGTCCATCGCCTCTCCCTGACGAAATCTGCCATAAAGACCTTCCAGATAGATGGCTGGGGATGCCCTCAATTCTTTTGACTGAAACAAAATTCCTTTCTTTTCTTTCCCATTATTTTTCTGGGAAACATAAATAGTTGCTCTCACACCTTCCTTCAGTTTTTTATTCAGTTCTCTTTCAACGGCGCACAAAAATTCCTGATATTCCATAGTCTTCCTCTCTTTTTTGAACGCTCATCATATTTTGAGAAAATTGGCACGACTGTGCCGGGATAAATTGATTTGAAAAATATTATGTAACGTGATTATACACAACCTGACAGCGAAATACAAGCTTCATGCCCGCAAAACATTGTTGCGCGTATTATGGCTTTCCCACAATGTAAATTATAAACATTCCTTCGCAACAAAATAGATTAACCCGCATAAAAAAATAAACCCGGAAAAGTAAAAAGACGGAATCATCACCTGTGATGCGATACCATCTTCTACCAATCAAGATTTATTTATATCTCCTTAAACATTAGTAATTCAATAAGTATGAATTACTCTCTATACACGTGACAGGTATTCTCCTGTTCTTGTGTCTATTTTCAATACATCTCCCTGCTCTACGAACAATGGAACCATAACTACTGCACCAGTCTCTACTGTAGCCGGCTTTGTTGCTCCCTGAGCTGTGTCACCCTTAAATCCTGGCTCTGTCTCTGTGATTGCCAGTTCTACAAACAATGGCGGCTCTACTGAGAATACATTACCGTTATGAGAACAGATTTTAACAGTCTCATTCTCTTTTACAAACTTCAGAGCGTCGCCTACTACATCTGCATTCAATGCAATCTGGTCGTATGTCTCAACATCCATAAAGTTGTATAATTCTCCATCCTGATAGAGATATTGCATATCTTTCCTGTCAATGTGCGCTTTTGGAAATTTTTCAGATGGTCTGAAAGTCTTCTCAATAGCACCACCGCTGATTATATTTCTTAATTTTGTTCTAACAAATGCTGCACCTTTACCTGGCTTTACATGCTGGAATTCCAAAATCTGGTAGATGTTACCGTCAATTTCAACGGTTACTCCATTTTTAAAGTCTCCTGCTGCAATCATTGTAATCCTCCTTCAACTGTGCATTTTATGCACTTACATTTTTCACTTTTCATAATTAATCGAACTTATAACTGGACCGTAACTAATTCTATAATAATTTTATACATTTTTCAACCTTTTTTTATTCAGAGCCCTGTTTCTTTTATAAAAATACAGCACAATTCTCTCCAGATAACGCTTCAGCACAATCTGTATCTCTTCCTTTGGATGGATTGGACTTACAAGAATATTTCTGATACCACTCCTTTTTGCCCCCCATATGTCTGTAAAAAGCTGGTCCCCGACAAAAAGAGTGTTGGAGCGGTTTGTCCCCATCAGCTTCATCGCTTCTTCATAGTTTTTTATGGAAGGTTTATGAGCATTATAGATATAGCTGGTCTGTATCTTTTCATTAAATACTTTGACGCGCTTCTCCTTATTGTTGGACAACAGGCATGATGAAAATCCTATACGCTTTAATCTGGCGAATAATTCTTCTGCCCTGCCATCAGCCGGAGCACCGTGTCGCACCAGCGTATTGTCAATGTCAAAAATAACGCCCCGGTAACCTTCTTCATATAACTTTTCAAATGGAATGACATATGTGGATTTTTGATAGTCATCCGGAAAAAATTTATCAAACATTACTCTGCATCCATCCCCATCAATTTAGAAATCAATTCCTCGCAAATCTGCAATACAGTCTTATGGTCCGTCTGAATAACAATATCTGCTGCCGCCTCATACTTTTCACGCCGCTTTTCCATAAGCTCCGCAATAAATTCCACACTCTTGTTTCCATTCAAAATGGGCCTGTCATCACTGTCCTTCACCCGCTCATACACTATCTCAGGGCTGGCTGTGAGCAGTACCACACGGCCGTTCTTCTTCATTTCCACTATATTTTCTTCCCGCATGGCAGCACCGCCGCCGCAGGAAATGATGGTATTCTTCTTTGACTGCATCTCAATCAAAAGCTTTGTCTCTTTGTCTCTGAAATAATCTTCTCCATATGTAGCAAAAATATCCGGGATACTCATTTCTTCCCGCTCTGCAATCACCTGGTCCATGTCTACAATGTTCATCGCAAACATAGTGCTGAGATACTCAGAAACTGTTGACTTTCCGGCGCCCATGAACCCAATTAAAACGATATTATAAGAAAACAGCTTTCTTGCCTGAATGCGCTTGCTGTTGCGCACAATCCTGTGAAATACATCGTGAATTTCTTCCTGATATTTATTTCCCTCCAGCTTCTCTTCCAGCCTTCTCTCCTGTTTTTCTTCCTGAACAGGCTGCAAGATGGGCATTCCATATTCTTCTTTATATGCCATAATTTTCTCTACAATGGCATTGCGCTCCATCAGCGCATCTATAATTTTGTCATCACAAAGAGCGAGCTGTTCGCGATACATCTCCAAATCGTTCATTTTTATCTTTCACTTTCTTCATTCTTTTTATGATAGCTTCCCCCATTATAGCAATTTTCCTCTGTGATAGCAAGCAGAACCACAACCACATGTTGTTCACTTGTGATAATGTCTCCTTAGGAGTCACTTGAGATAATGTCACTTTCTGATAAACTATAAAGTTATGAAAGAAGGTAAAATTACATTGTCACAAAAACAACTGAAAACACTCACAGTCCTCAACCGTTTCATCGACAAGTCCATTTCCAGACAACAGGCTGCTAAGCTCCTTCGGTCTTTCCCCACGCCAGATCACACGCTTAAAGAAAGGGGTACTCTCTTCTGGCGCTGAATCGCTGATTCATAAAAACACGGGTAGAAAGCCGGCTCACGCTGTTCCAGATGAAACGAAGGAAGCTGTCCTCACGATTTATTCCCGCCCGGAATTGTCTGGGGTCAACTTCCTCCACTTCAAAGAAATACTCTGCGAAGACTACGGGATATACATCTCATACTCTTCCCTTTCCAGTATACTAAAAAATGCTGGTTTTGAAAGCCCCAAAAAGAAAAAAATACGACACCGTACTCACCGAAGGAAACGTAAGCCCCATCCCGGACAGCTCATCCAGATTGATGCCACCCCTTATGAATGGTTTGGCGGTAACACCAAGTATGCCCTCCACGGAGCGATTGATGATGCAACCGGCAAGGTCACCGGCCTGTTTCTTACGCACAATGAATGCCTTCATGGTTATCTTGAGACCATGCGGCAGTGCTGCCTGGATTTTGGCATCCCTCAGACTGTTTATTCAGATAACCACACCATTTTCCGTTCCCCAAAAACAGGAAAGCTTACCGTGGATGAACTGATTGCCGGAAAGACGGTCCATTTGACCCAGTTCGGACGTTCCATGCATGAACTTGGGATTGACCTGATCTTTGCCAAAACACCCCAGGCAAAAGGCCGTATTGAGCGTTTATGGGCAACGCTGCAGAGCCGTCTGCCCATTGAATTCGCCAAGCGTGGGATAAAGACTCTCATCGAGGCCAACCGTTTCCTGGAAGAAAAATACAGGGAACTCTTCAATCAGAAATTCTCCGTGGAGCCAGAGGCAGAACCCATCTTTGTGCCTTTGGCAGAGGGAATGGACATGGATTCCATACTTTGTGTGAAACATGCCAGAAAAACGGATGTTGCAGGGACATTTTCTTTCAAGAGCAGGTGTTTTCAGATATTAGACCAGGGATTCCCAATCATCAATGCACGGCGTGAAATCAACGTGCTCATGAGCCCACGCTACGGGATTCGTGTGGAATACCAGGGACGTGTTTATGAGACTATACGGTATTTAAAGCCCCAAAATAAAAATGCCAGCATAAAAGTTCCTCAAAAGGTTATTAAAACAGTAGAACCTCATTTACAACTGCGCCACAGTAGCGAAGAATGGAAAGCTATTTGGTGGATGGAAGATTACAACCTATCCTTAAAGTTTTTATATGAACTATTTTTCGAGAAACAACAGTCAGCTTCGTAAAAGGGCAAAAGCCCTTTTACAAAAGTGACATTTTCTCAAAAGAATTATAATATTAAAAAGTGACATTTTCAAAAGTTATTGACAGCAGAACCACAACCACAGGAAACGGGGGCTTTACTCCATTTTGCCCAGTGCTGCCTGCACATCTCCTTTGAAAAGTTTCCATGCTTCTTCATGTTCCACAAAATATTTGGGACAAATTTTACCCGTGATATCGTAATGACGTATTACATCCGCCGCCGTCAGGTCAAACTTCTTACAGAGCCACGCAGTAAGCTGGACCAAAGATTTATACGTCTCATCTGTAAACTTTCCGGATTCGTCAGGGTGACAGGTCTCAATGGAGACTGTATCATGGTTTCTTCCGTTTGACGCATAAGCCAGTTCCCATGTGGGCACGCACTGTATAATCTCCCCTTTTATTCCTACTACAAAATGGCTGCTTGCCGAGGTTGCATGGCTGTCTTTCAGCCCTTCAAAATAATCCCGGTTATCCTGCGCACTGCTTCCGGGATTCGCTGTATAATGTATGACAATCCCTGTAATCGGGTCTGATTTTATTCCCGGCCTGGAATATTCATTGACATCCAGAAGCTGCACATCTATCTCAGGCTGGGAGGCATCCACATTCACCCCTGTATTTCCCCAGACCTTATTCTTGTTAATTGAGCAGGAATAAATCCCTAAAACAACCATCAAAACAACTAATACTATAATTCCCGCATATATGTAAATGGATACCTTATCCACTTTCAACTTCTTTTTTCTTTTGCGCTTTTTCATTTATCCACCTCAAACACAATTTCTCCCTATTTTAGCATATTATTGTCGAAAAAACGAGAATTTAAGAAAATCTTCAAACATAATCATGATTCCGAATACATAAAAAGGGATAGAAAGACTGATGTATACCAGTCTTTCTATCCCTGTATTTTTATATTTTCTGTATTTTGATAATCTTACCTTTATTCATCCACGCTGTAGTTCGGCGCTTCTTTTGTAATATGAATATCATGTGGGTGGCTTTCTTTTAAGGATGCGGCAGAAATCTTTATGAACTGGCCGTTCTGCTTTAATTCCTCTATGTTCTTTGTTCCGCAGTACCCCATACCGGAACGGAGGCCGCCCATCAACTGGAATACAGTATCTTCCACTGTCCCTTTGTAGGCAACACGCCCTTCCACGCCCTCAGGAACCAGCTTCTTGGCATCAGCCTGGAAATACCGGTCTTTGCTGCCATTTTCCATCGCGGAGATGGAACCCATTCCACGGTACACTTTATACTTTCTTCCCTGGAACAGCTCAAAAGTTCCGGGGCTCTCATCGCACCCTGCAAAAATACTTCCCATCATACATAAGCTCGCACCCGCTGCGATGGCCTTTGTCATGTCACCGGAATATTTAATGCCTCCATCGGCGATAACCGGGATTCCATACTCCTTAGCCACCTCATAGCAGTCCATAACTGCTGTAATCTGAGGAACACCGATTCCCGCCACCACACGTGTGGTACAGATAGAGCCTGGCCCGATTCCTACTTTGACAGCATCCACACCAGCTTCAATCAGAGCCTTTGTAGCCGCCCCTGTGGCAACATTTCCCGCGATAATCTGTAAATCAGGATACTTTTCTTTCACCATGCGGACCGTGCGCAGTACATTCTCTGAGTGTCCATGGGCAGAATCCATGACAACCACATCTACTTTGGACTCAACAAGAGTCCCACACGCTCCAGACAGTTTGCTGTAATTCCGATTGCCGCACCGCAGAGAAGACGCCCCTGCTCATCCTTCGCAGACAGAGGATATTTAATCTGCTTTTCAATATCCTTTATCGTAATCAGACCCTTCAAATTACCTTCTGCGTCTACAATAGGCAGCTTTTCCTTTCTGGCCTTGGCAAGAATCTTCTTAGCTTCCTCCAATGTAATACCTTCCCTGGCTGTGATTAAGCCCTCAGAAGTCATAGATTCCTTTATTTTTTTAGAGAAGTCTTCTTCAAATTTCAAATCACGGTTTGTAATAATTCCCACCAGCTTTTTCCCTTCCGTAATAGGAACCCCCGATATACGGAACTTGGACATCAGATTATTGGCATCCCCCAGAGTGTGCTCCGGTGACAGGAAGAAAGGATCTGTGATTACCCCATTCTCAGAACGCTTTACCTTGTCCACCTCTTCCGCCTGCTGTTCAATTGACATATTTTTATGGACAATACCAATTCCGCCCTGGCGCGCCATAGCAATGGCCATACGGTGTTCCGTCACCGTATCCATCCCCGCACTCATTATTGGAATATTCAGCCGAATCTTTCTTGTCACATAAGTTGATAAATCAACCTGATTCGGAATCACTTCTGAATACGCTGGCACTAAAAGCACATCATCGAATGTAATTCCTTCTCCGATAATTTTCCCCATGATTTTTTTCCTCGCTTTCTCTAACGTGTATTGAATATTTTAAATGTTATAGTACAAAAATTAAAGGGCCTTGTCAAGGGAAACCCATACAAAATATGAATCCCCTGTCTTAACCTGTATTTATAAAAGGAAGAGACCAATGTCTCCATCAGTCTCTTCCTTTTTATATTTATGATTTCTCACGGAATGACTGCATTCACACCCGTAATTACATCATTCCCATACCTGCTCCGCCTCCCGGCATTGCTGGCATATCTTCTTTGATATTAGAAACAACAGACTCTGTTGTAAGTAATGTAGATGCCACACTTGTCGCATTCTGCAATGCGCTTCTTGTAACCTTTGCAGGATCCAGAATTCCTTCTTTTACCATGTCTACATATAACTCCTTGTAAGCATCAAAACCAATTCCCGGCTCTGATTCTTTTACCTTATTGATAATTACGGCACCCTCCAGACCTGCATTGGATGCAATGTGGTAAAGAGGAGCTTCCAGAGCTTTCAGAAGGATGTTTGCACCTGTCTTCTCGTCACCTGTCAATGTCTCTGCAAATTTTGCAACTTCTTTTGCAGCATGGATATATGCAGAACCGCCTCCGGCAATGATTCCTTCCTCTACGGCTGCTCTTGTCGCATTCAGAGCATCTTCCATACGAAGTTTTGCTTCTTTCATCTCTGTCTCAGTCGCAGCTCCCACACGGATAACAGCTACGCCGCCTGCCAGTTTTGCAAGTCTTTCCTGTAATTTCTCTTTGTCAAATTCAGATGTTGTCTCCTCAATTCCCTTTTTAATCTGAGCAACTCTGTCCTCGATTGCTTTTTTCTCGCCATAGCCATCTACAATAACAGTATTTTCTTTCTGAACTTTGACAGATTTTGCACGTCCAAGATGCTCCAGAGAAGCTTCTTTTAAATCCATTCCAAGTTCTTCTGAAATCACCTGTCCGCCTGTAAGGATTGCGATATCCTGCAGCATTTCTTTTCTTCTGTCGCCATAGCCCGGTGCCTTAACAGCTACTACATTGAATGTACCGCGCAATTTATTTACAATCAAAGTTGTGAGAGCTTCACCTTCGATATCCTCAGCGATAATCAGCAGTCTTGCCCCAGACTGTACAATCTGCTCCAGGATAGGAAGAATGTCCTGAATATTAGAAATCTTCTTGTCTGTAATCAGGATATATGGCTCTTCCAAATTTGCTTCCATCTTCTCCATGTCTGTTGCCATGTATGCGGAAATATAACCGCGGTCGAACTGCATACCCTCTACTAAATCCAGCTCTGTAAGCATTGTTTTTGACTCTTCAATTGTGATAACACCGTCATTGGAAACCTTCTCCATAGCATCTGCTACCATAGATCCCACAAATTCGTCCCCTGAAGATACCGCAGCAACTCTTGCAATCTGCTCTTTGCCTGTAACTTTGCTGCTCATCTTTGAGATTGCTTCTATTGCAACTTCTGTAGCTTTCTTCATACCCTTGCGCAGAACAATTGGGTTAGCCCCTGCTTCCAGGTTCTTCATTCCTTCATGTACCATCGCCTGTGCGAGAACTGTCGCTGTAGTTGTTCCGTCACCTGCCACATCATTTGTCTTGGAAGCTACTTCTTTAATCAACTGCGCTCCCATGTTTTCAAAGCCGTCTTCCAGTTCAATCTCTTTTGCAATTGTCACACCGTCATTTGTGATGAGAGGTGCTCCAAAAGATTTGTCAAGTACTACATTTCTTCCTTTTGGTCCTAATGTAACTCTTACTGTATCTGCCAGTTTATTGACGCCTTTTTCCAATGCTGCTCTAGCTTCTGAGCCGTATTTAATTTCCTTTGCCATGTCTGTCACTCCTCTTTCTCTATTCTACAATTGCTAAAATGTCACTCTGTTTTACAATGATATATTCTACGCCGTCCAACTCTACATCTGTTCCTGCATATTTGGAATAGATTACTTTATCGCCAGCCTTAACCTGCATCGTCACTTCTTTTCCATCTACATTTCCACCAGGTCCAACTGCGATAACTTCTGCCTCCTGTGGCTTTTCTTTTGCCTGCCCCGGCAAAACAATACCTGATTTTGTTGTCTCTTCCGCTTCTAATTGCTTTAACACAATCTTGTCACCTAATGGTACTAATTTCATTGTAATTCCTCCTTAATTCTAGTTTGTTATTAGCACTCATTTCTTTCGAGTGCTAACCTCATAGATATAAAATATCACTCTGTTTCTCATTTGTCAACAGCGTTTCCAAATTTTATATATAGTTTATAAAGTTACCGTTACGTTTAAGATTTTTCTTTATCTATTCCATTCCGTGCTTTCTTTTTACAGGGCGTTTCATACCTGACACATTAAAAAATCCATTTTCTATTTTAAAAACAATCATGTTGCCATTCTCAGACTGGAAGCGTTCTTTGACAGACCCGGTACAGTACAGAAGCTCTTTCTTTGTGGAAATATAACACTGGTATTTTGCATCCAGCGAAATCGCAGTCAAATCCTCCTCCTTCAACTGCAAGTATATGTAGTCCTCCTCCAAATCATACTTAAAAACCTGGCAGTGATGGGTGGCATCATCAAAAATCACATCTGCTGATATCACTTTCTCCATCTGTAAATCAACTGGGTTTCCTTCATACATATCTTCTGCCTCCTTCTCTTGACCGTTATTTACTGGCTCATCAATTCCCCTGAAGTAACAGCTTTAGCGACAAAAGGATATCAGATGCCTGATACCCTCTCAAATCCACTCCCACCTCAGGGGTTTATTTATTTCTATAAGCGTTCTTTTTTAATTTTTTCAAGCTGGGTAAATACATAGTCGTTGACTACCTTGATATAAGTCCCTTTCATTCCCGAAGAACGTGATTCTATTACTCCTGCACTTTCAAACTTCCTGAGTGCATTTACTATCACAGATCTGGTAATGCCTACCCGGTCCGCAATCTTACTTGCCACAAGGATGCCCTCTGTGCCGTCCAGCTCATCAAAAATGTGAATAATGGCCTCAAGCTCCGAAAATGACAGTGTACCAATCGCAGACTGTACAATGTGCTCTTTTCTTGTCTCCTCGGCGCTCTCCTCGTTGACGGACCGGAGCATTTCAAGTCCTACCACCGCGGTGCCGTACTCGCTCAGTATAATGTCATCAATTTCATACACAGATTCTTGTTTATAGATGAACAGAGTGCCCAGACGTTCTCCTGCAATATCAATAGGAGTGATAATCGCCTGATATCCCTTTACTGCCTCCGGGGAGAATCCCAGTGTCTCCAGATTCACATTCTCCTTTGTGGAAAGAATGTTCAGCAGACGCTCATTGAGAATGGGGTCAATGTGTGCTCCCACAGATTCTGCCATAAGTTCTTTGATAACACCTACGTGGCTGGTCTTACTCACTCCCAGTACTTTCCCTTTTTTACTCACCACAAAAACATTGGACCCCAGTATCTCTGTGAGGACATCACAGATATCATTAAAAACTACCTTACTGGAATTATTATTATGCAGCAGCTTATTGATTTTCCTTGTTTTATCTAATAACTGTACGCTCATTGTATTCCTCCAGACATAATTGTGTATACAACTCATCCCAAACCATTTGATATAGATATGTTATCATACAACTCAGTAAATATCAACGTCATTTAGTTAACTTTTTTTCAAGTTTCGGACATATCCACATTTTTCATCTGCACAAACTAATTTATTTCCCTTTTCCACCATATAATTTCCACATTCAGGACACTTTTCTTTTGATGGTTTCTGCCATGACATAAACTCGCATTCCGGGTTATTTTCGCAGCCAAAATATTTTCTTCCCTTTTTCGTTTTGCGGATAACTACTTCTTTTCCGCAGACAGGGCAGGGAACGCCTATCTTTTCAAGATAAGGCTTGGTATTTTTACATTCCGGGAATCCCGGGCATGCAAGAAACTTGCCGTGAGGCCCATATTTTATGACCATGTTGCGGCCACATTCCTCACAGATAACGTCTGTGACCTCATCCTCTATCTTTACGCTCTCCAGCTCTTTTCAGCGACTTCCACTGCCTCATTCAAATCTGGGTAGAAATTGCGGATAACCTCTTTCCATGACACCCTGCCTTCCTCAACCATATCCAGAAGACCTTCCATATTGGCAGTAAAATTCTCATCCACGATACTTGGGAAAGACTGCTTCATAATATTATTCACAACTTCTCCGATTTCTGTGATGTAGAGGTTTTTTGCCTCCTTTGTCACATAACGGCGCCCCAAAATGGTGGAGATTGTGGGTGCATAGGTACTTGGACGTCCAATCCCTAATTCCTCCAGCGTCTTGACCAGCGTTGCCTCAGTAAAATGTGCCGGCGGCTGGGTAAAGTGCTGCTTTGAATCAAACTCTTCTTTTGTGAGCTGAGTGTCCATGTTAAGACCATTTACCAGAACATTGCTCTCTTCTTTTTCTTCATCTGATTCCACATAAACTGTGCGGAATCCTTCAAATATTACTTTGGAGGTGGATACTGTAAAGCGGTATTCCCCCGCACCGATTTTTACGGAGATTGTTTCATATTTTGCCGGCTGCATCCTGCTGGCTGCAAACCTTTTCCATATAAGCTGGTAGAGACGCAGCTGGTCTCTGGAAAGAGAATCTTTTAATGATGACGGAGTTCTGCTGATATCCGTAGGGCGGATTGCCTCATGGGCATCCTGGATTTTCTTCTCGTTTTTCTTCCCGGCAGTTCCGCTGGCCGCATATTCTTTTCCATAAGTTTCTTCTATATACTGCCTTGCGCTGGCATCTGCTTCCTCAGAAATTCTTGTTGAATCTGTACGCAGGTAAGTAATCACACCCACCGTCCCGTTGCCCTTTATATCAATTCCTTCGTAGAGCTGCTGGGC
The DNA here is from genome assembly GCA_049840515.1 of Muricomes sp. Lineage (GTDB taxonomy): Bacteria > Bacillota > Clostridia > Lachnospirales > Lachnospiraceae > Muricomes. Next base: position 14,373 of record JASGKW010000019.1, read on the forward strand.
AATCCTCATGGTTTTCTGAGTACCAAAGTTCAGCGCCTTTGCAGCTTCCTGCTGCAGAGTGCTTGTTGTAAACGGGAGGGGTGCTTTGCGGATACGTTCACTCTTTTTGATGTCTGCAATTTTGTAATCTGCCCCGTCCAGCGCCTTGATAATCTTATCTAATTCTTCTTTTGAACCTATCGTCTGCTTCTGCTTATCCGTGCCATAGAATTTAGCAGTGAGGGGGCGCTTCTCCCCTTTCACTTTCAATATAGCATCCAGGGTCCAGTATTCTTCCGGTATAAATGCATCAATCTCGGCCTCTCTGTCAGCTATAAGGCGCAGAGCCACAGACTGCACTCTTCCTGCACTTAAGCCCCTCTTCACCTTTGCCCACAAAAGAGGGCTGATGCGATAGCCCACCATTCTGTCCAGTATACGCCGGGCCTGCTGTGCATCCACCAGATTCATATCAATATCTCTGGGGTCTTTCAAGGACGCTTTTACTGCATTTTTCGTAATTTCATTGAAGGTGATTCGGCTCATTTTCTTGTCTTCCAGCTTCAAAGCCTTTGCCAGGTGCCAGGAGATTGCTTCTCCTTCCCGGTCGGGGTCAGTCGCAAGATAAACTTTATCTGCCTTTTTCACTTCTTTGCGAAGATTGGCAAGGATATCCCCTTTCCCGCGAATCGTAATATACTTGGGTTCATAGTCATCCTCTATGTTAATACCCATCTGGCTCTTGGGCAGGTCACGTACATGACCGTTGGATGCTGCCACTGAATAATTACTCCCCAGGAATTTTTTAATTGTCTTTACCTTTGCAGGCGACTCCACAATAACCAGATAATGTGCCATAGGATTTCTTCCTCCATTTAGTTAAATGCCTTTATCTATTTTATCATAACTCTAATATTCTGCTATAAAGTTACATAATAATTCTTGGATATTTCCCTTATGTATCCCTTTAATTCCAGCGATACCAGACTCTCCATCAGTTCATCCGGGGGCAGAGAAGTTTCCTTTGCAAGCTGGCTCAATTTTTTTGGATACGGGCAAAGTCGACTATACACCATATTTTCACCAGTTTCAAGCACTTTTTTATTTTTGTCAATTTTATCACTAACTGTAACGGCAGAAATTCCCATCTCCTCCAACAGCATTTCCGGAGATAAAAGTATGCCCGCACCCTGCCTGATTAATTGGTTGCAGCCCTGGCTGAGACTGCTGTTTACAGGACCTGGAAGAGCATATACGTCCCGCCCCTGTTCCAGTGCCATATCGGCAGTAATAGAGTGAACCACTTTTTTCTCTGGCTTCCATAATAAGTACCAAATCTGAAAGGCCGCTGATAATTCTGTTACGTCTGGGAAAATTATGTGAGAGCGGGGGTGTGCCCGGCGGATACTCAGATATAATACCACCCCATTTTCCAAAATATCCATATACAAACCAATGTGTTCCCTGGGATAGCAAATATCTACTCCGCACCCAAGCACTCCATAAGTCTTTCCTTTCGCCATCAGTGCACCCCGGTGCCCAAATCCATCTATTTCCCCTCGCCAGTCCGCTGATAACAGACATGCCGCTGCGGGCCAGTTTTTCCCCATATTCAAGGGCATATTTTTCTCCATAGGCTGTACACTGCCTTGCCCCTATGACAGCCACTCCTCTTGTTTCTCCCGGCAGATTCCCTTTGACATAAAGAGCATATGGGGAATCTGGAATTTCAAGTAATTTGTGAGGAAATTCCTTTGAAAACCTGGTAATAAGACGGATGGATTTAGTCTTTAACTGATGGTACAGGACTTCCGGGGATTCCCCTTTCTTTGCCTGCATAATTGTATTGATATCTTTATCATTTAAGAACTTCATTTCTTTTAATTTTGTTTCTTCTATATAAAATATATTCTCTTCTGTTTTCATTGCCTCTCTTAGAAGATATTTTTTCATTCCGCTTAAAGATGTTATCTGTGCAAACCAGCATTCATATTTCATAATATTATCTCCCCCAATACTTTTTATCCATTGTCCGGTATCCTATAGCCTCTTTAATGTGCTTTTCTCCAATACGTTCCATTCCATCCAGGTCAGCAATGGTTCTCGCCACCTTCAGTATTTTGTGATAGGTTCTCGCGGTAAGTCCAAGAGCAACAAATGCCTGTTTCATAAGTTTCCCCTCTTTCTCTCCCAAAACACAATATCGTTCCAGTTCTTTCACACTGAGCATGGCGTTTGTCTTAATTCCAGTCCCTTCATAACGGCCATTTTGAATCTCTCTGGCCCTGCATACCCTTTCTCTGATTGACAGTGAGTTTTCCTCCTTATTTTTTCCCGAAAGAGATTCATAATTTACTTTGGGCGCCTCCACGCAGAGGTCCATTCTGTCAAGAAATGGCTGGCTGATTTTACCCAGATAATTCTGTATCTGCGAAGGGGTGCATGTACACCTTCCCAAGTCAGGGTAACACCCGCAGGGGCACGGGTTCATGGCTGCTATAAGTATGAAATCAGCCGGAAAAGTGTAACTGCCGTGGGTTCGGGCGATTCTAATCTGGCGCTCCTCCAGAGGTTCCCTCAGCACCTCCAGAACCCCTCTCTGAAATTCAGGTAATTCGTCTAAAAACAGTACCCCATTGTGCGCCAGGCTGATTTCTCCCGGCGTTGGTATCAAACCGCCCCCTATGAGACTTGCTTTGGTGGACGTGTGGTGGACACTGCGAAAGGGCCTCCGGCAAACCAGCGGTGACTCTTTGTCAATTTGTCCCATAATACTATATATTTTTGTAATTTCCATACTTTCTTCCAGTGTCATGGGCGGGAAAATGCCGGGAATCCGTTTCGCCGCCATAGATTTTCCGCTTCCCGGGGGACCTACAAGAAGAAGATTGTGTCCTCCTGCCGCCGCCACTTCCATGGCCCGTTTTACCATGCTCTGTCCCTGAATATCACTGTAATCAAAAAAATCCTTGCTCTCAATATCTGCCCGCTCCCCTGGATAAGCCTCCGGCTCTAAGTTGACTGTTCCCGACAGAAATCCAAATACTTCGGCCAAATTTTTTACGCCTATTACCTGTACATCTTTTACAAGTGCCCCCTCCGGCGCATTGGCCCCAGGCACAATGCAAATTGAAATCCCTGCATCTCTCGCCGCCAAAACCACAGGCAGGACTCCCGGCACCCTCTGTACCGTACCGTCCAGCCCTAATTCTCCTATCACAAGTGTCTCTTTTAAATTTTTCACTTTAATCTGTCCAAGGGATGCCAAAATAGATACTGCGATGGGCAGATCAAAAGCTGCTCCCCGTTTTTTCATAGTGGCGGGGGACAGGTTAATCACCGTCTTTTTTGCCGGATAATCCAGCCCTGAATTTCGGATGGCTGTCCGAACCCGCTCTCCTGCCTCCTTTACCTCCGAGGAAAGATACCCCACCATGTGAAATGCAGGCAGGCCATTGCTCACATCCGCCTCCACATTTACAAATTCCACTTTGAGCCCCTGGATAGAGGCTGACAATACTGTGCTAAAACTCATGCACACACTCCTTTCTTTGGCTTTTTTTTACCTTTGTGAATATATTATTTTGTAACATACGTTGAATATATGGCCGAATTGGCCTGATTTGACAGAATCAGGGCGGTTCCCCTGTCCTTCTTTCCTATGGAAAAGCACAATTTCCGCAGTTTTCACATAGACTATATTAAATGTGCTTAGAGGTGCTGTTCTTGAAATCTTTTCCCACTCCCCTCACTCCAGCAGAAGAAAAATATTACATGCAAAAATATACAGAGGGCGACCTTCAGGCAAAACATGTCTTAATCGAACGAAATTTGCGGCTCGTTGCACATGTCATTAAAAAATATCAGTACCTGGATGAGGACCCTGATGATCTTATTTCCATTGGAACCATTGGCCTTATAAAAGCCGTGGTAACCTTCAATCCGGATAAAGGCAACAGGCTTGCCGCCTATGCATCAAAATGCGTGGAAAATGAAATTCTTATGTATCTGAGGGCGAAAAAGAAAACGAATAAAGAAATTTCTCTTTATGAACCGATTGGAACTGACAGAGAGGGGAATGAAATTAAACTATATGATATCATTGAGGCTGATGAGACGGATGTCCCTGAGAAGATTCACTTAAAAGAAAATATTCAGAAGCTTTATGACAAGGTAGAAAACGCACTCTCACAGAGGGAGCGTCTTGTTTTGAAAATGAGATATGGATTGTATAACGGAGAAGAATACACCCAGCGGGAGATTGCAAGACAGCTTGGAATCTCTCGCTCCTACGTCTCCCGGATTGAAAAAAGTGCCGTGGAGAAACTCAGGAATTCTTCTAGAGAAGAGTGAAAATTTATTTTTCACTCTTCCTTTCTTCGCAGTATATCGTAAGGCTCTGCCTTTTCGCTTAACTCAATATAGAGCACTTGTTTGGGATGAGGCGCGCTCTCCTGATTCTGCCCTTCCTCGTCCACAATCCGAAGTACTTTTGTTTCTACGTTGTCCCCGTCCGGTCTCATAATCTCTATTACTTCACCCACGGAAAACTTGTTTCTCTGCTCTATCCTGTATAAGCCGTCCTTCTCTTCCCCTATGATACCCAGATAAGTATATTCTTTCACATAAGTATTGTTGTCGTATATCTGCGTTGTCTCATCGGGCTTCCCAAAGAAGAAACCAGTTGTGAACTGGCGGTAAGTGCAGTTGGATATCTGATCCAGATACCATGACATATTCTTCCTGTAAAGCTCAGGGTCTTTCTGGTAATCATCAATGGCTTTCCGGTATGTTCTTGCCACTGTCGCTACATAGAGGGCTGTCTTCATGCGGCCTTCTATCTTCAGGCTGTCTATCCCCGCTTCAAGTATCTCCGGAATGTACTCTATCATACAGAGGTCCTTGGAATTAAAGATATAAGTGCCTCTTTCATTTTCATATACAGGCATATATTCGCCGGGGCGTGTCTCCTCCACTATAGAATATTTCCAGCGGCATGGATGTGTACAGGCCCCCCGGTTTGCATCTCTGCCTGTAAAATAATTGCTCAGCAGACATCTGCCGGAATATGAGATACACATGGCTCCGTGTACAAAAGTCTCAATCTCCAGCTCATCCGGAATATTGGCACGGATTTCTTTTATTTCCTGCAAAGAAAGTTCCCTGGCAGATACCACCCGAGCGGCGCCCTGCCTGTGCCAGAAATAATAAGTTGCATAATTGGTATTGTTTGCCTGGGTGCTGATATGTCTTTCAATTTCAGGGCACACCTCTTTTGCTATCTCAAACACCCCCGGGTCGGCAATAATCAGGGCGTCCGGCTTAATTTTCTTAAGTTCCTCGAAATATTCCCTGACTCCCGCCAAATCATCATTGTGTGCCAGAATATTTGCTGTAACATATACTTTCACATCATGTTCATGAGCAAATGCAATTCCCTGCTCCATCTCTTCCATAGAGAAATTTTTAGCCTTTGCTCTCAGGCCAAATGCTTCTCCGCCGATATATACTGCATCAGCGCCAAATATAACCGCTGTTTTTAATACCTCCAGACTGCTGGCAGGAATTAAAAGTTCAGGATGTCTTCCCATCTTTCTTCTCCTTCTTTGTGCTTACTGCAACACCATCACCTAAAGGCAGAATGGATGTAATCAAGTCTTCATGGTGTTTCAATTCATATAAATATTCTCTCATCCGCCCGTGGATGGTGCGGTTTCTCCGCTCTACTGCAAAGCGGGACTCTATAATCTCCCCATCCTGGAGCACATTGTCAGAAACCAAAGTTCCGCCTGCCTTCAAAAGGCGCAGCACCTCAGGCATATAGTGAATATACTGTGCCTTTGCGGCATCCATAAAAATAAAATCATAGCTGCCGTCCAGACTTTTGAGTACTTCCAGGGCATCCCCCTCCATAAGGGTAATCTGATTTTCTCTCCCTGCCCTGATAAAATTTTCGCGGGCAATGGGGATTCTTTTTTCATATTTTTCAATTGTTGTTATCTCACACCCCTGCGGGGCATATTCACTCATCAATAACGCAGAGAAACCTACGGCAGTCCCAACTTCGAGAATGCACATAGGTTTTTGAATAGTTAAAAGCACCTTAAGAAAGCTTTGAGTTTCTTTTCTTATGATAGGAACATAAGTATCCAATGCCTCCCTCTCTATTGCTTCTAATATTTCACTGTTCTCTGTCTCTAATGAATTGATGAATGTAGTAATACGTTCATCTATTATCATATCTTACACATCCACATCCATAATAATCGGAATCACCATCGGACGTCTCTTCGTCTTCTTCCAAATATAATCATTCAGGGTGTCACGGATAACCAGCTTAATCTTATTCCAGTCCGCATGTTTGCCTGACAGACAGCGGTCTAAAGCATCTGACACTACCTGGCGGGACTCTTCCATAAGCCCCTCTGACTCGCGCACATAGACAAATCCTCTGGAAACAATGTCCGGCCCTGCGAGAAGGCGGTTTGTCCCCTTTTCCAGCGTCAGGACTACAATTAAGATTCCATCCTCAGCCAGATGCTGCCTGTCTCTGAGTACGATGTTTCCAACATCACCCACGCCAAGTCCATCTACCAAAATTGCTCCTGTGTGCACTTTATCTACAATCTTTGCCGAATCCTGGCTCAGTTCAATGACATCCCCCGACTGAATGATGAATATATTCTCTTTTGGAATGCCCAGCGAATCCGCAATTGCCGCATTTGCTTTTAAGTGACGGTATTCTCCATGAACCGGAATCGCATATTTCGGTTTTACAAGAGAATAAATCAATTTCAATTCTTCCTGGCAGGCATGACCTGATACATGGGCATCCTGGAAGATTACATTTGCACCTTTTGCAGATAGCTCATTGATAACACGGGAAACAGATTTCTCATTTCCCGGAATCGGATTGGAACTGAAAATAATGGTGTCGTTTGGCTGAATTGTCACCTTGCGGTGTACATCCGCCGCCATACGTGACAGAGCTGCCATGGATTCTCCCTGGCTTCCCGTTGTAATCATTACCATCTTCTCCGGCGGGTAATTCTTCATCTTGTCAATCTCAATCAAAGTATTTTCCGGCACATCCAGATAGCCCAGCTCTGACGCGGTAGAGATAATATTTACCATACTGCGGCCTTCTACCACTACCTTGCGGCCATACTTATAGGCCGAGTTGATAACCTGCTGCACCCTGTCCACGTTGGACGCAAAGGTTGCAATAATAATTCTTGTATTCTGATGTTCTGCAAATATATGGTCAAACGTGATTCCCACCGTCTTTTCAGACTGGGTAAATCCCTTGCGCTCCGCATTGGTGCTGTCGGACATTAATGCCAGAACGCCTTTCTTTCCAATCTCTGCAAAGCGCTGCAAATCAATAGCGTCCCCAAATACCGGCGTATAATCCACCTTAAAGTCACCTGTGTGCACCACAATTCCTGCCGGTGAATAAATCGCCAAGGCAGACGCATCCTGAATACTGTGATTTGTCTTAATAAACTCAATCCTGAACCGTCCAAGGTTGATAGACTGTCCGTGGCGCACCACTTTTCTCTTTGTGCTTCGGAGCAGGTTGTGCTCTTTCAGCTTATTCTCAATAATCCCCATGGTCAATTTCGTTGTATACACTGGGAGATTCAGTTCCTTGAGTATATAAGGGAGGGCACCTATATGGTCCTCATGCCCATGAGTAATGACAAATCCTTTTACCTTGTCAATGTTGTCCTTCAAATACGTCACATCCGGTATTACCAGGTCAATTCCCAGCATATCATCTTCCGGAAATGCGAGCCCGCAGTCTACGACAATAATACTGTCCTCAAATTCAAAGGCAGTAATGTTCATACCAATCTGTTCCAGTCCGCCCAGCGGGATAATCTTTAGTTTTCCTTCATTTTCTTTCTTCAATAATTCTACACCTCCATATGTTTTATGTACCTACTTCCGCACATGAAAAAAACAGCAATGTTCCGCCGGTTAATTCTCTGATTCAGCCAGGCTTTAAGCCCTAAAAACCAGACGGATTACTTGCTTTCATTGAGGCAATCTTTACACAGTCCGTAAAATTTCAATTGGTGATCCTGTACATGAAATCCCGCATCTTCCTCGATATGACGCTCCAACTCGTCCAGAAGGTCATCTTCAAAAGGCAGAACTTGTCCACATACTTTGCATATCAAATGATGATGATTGTGTTTTGCATCCCCATGAAACAGATGTCCAATCTCATATCTGTCACATCCATCATCCAGATTAATGCGGTCCACTAATTGCATTTCAAGAAGCAGCTGTAAAGTACGATAAACGGTGGCCAGACCGATATCCGGATACTTCTCTCTAATCAGCTCGTAAATATCCTCAGCAGCCATGTGGCTGCCATCTCGCTCTGCCAGGGTCTGTAAAACAAGGGTTCTCTGCTGAGTAACCTTCAGGCCTTTTTTCCTTAATTTTTCCTTCAGCAGCTCCTGTACTTTTTCCTGTTCCATCGCTATACTCCACTTCATTTGCAGTAAGTAAATTTATTGTAAAAATCCTAAGACTTTACATTTCAATATCAACATCCTCCAGCAGTTCTTCAAAAACCTTGGAAACTGCCAGAAGTTCTGTATCATCTTCAACAATCTCATAGACATTTTCCGTCTCATCTGCGGAACCTGTCTCCTTCAAAATCAGGCACTCTGCATCATCCTCTTCTGAGTCTGTAACCAATATGTATACATTCTCATTGATTTTTGTCTGCTCCAGCACAAAAAATTCTGCTGTTTCACCTGTATCGTCAAAAGTGAATTTAATTTTCTCCATTAAAACTTCCTCGCTTTAAATACTCGGAATCCAAATATCCCTGCAAAATAAATACTGCGGCAATTTTGTCAATATATTTCTTACGGTTTTCCCGTCTCACATTACTTTCAATCAGAACACGCTCAGCCTCCACAGTAGTCAGCCGCTCGTCCACATAATAACTTCCAGACCTGTCCGTCGTATAAGCATTTCCCGAAATTCCAAAGATTTCTCTGCACGCTCTCCAATATCATTGTTCATATGTTTTGGAAATCCAAGCACAATCTTCTCCACACCGTATTCAGAAATCAATTCCTCGATACGGGCGAGAGTACGCCTCAATTTATTTTCTTCTTTTCTCTGAATTGTTTCAATTCCCTGGGCAGTAAGACCTAACGCGTCACTGATTGCCACGCCCACTGTCTTTGTGCCATAATCAAGCCCCATAATCCGCATAGTTATTATTCCCATGAATTATGCTTGATATACGCTTTTAACAATTCTTCTACAAGTTCGTCTCGCTCCACTTTCATCACAAGGCTTCTCGCTCCATTGTAGCTTGTGATGTAAGTTGGGTCGCCCGACATGATATAACCCACAATCTGATTTACGGGATTATATCCTTTCTCCTTCAGAGCCTTGAACACAATTTCCAGAATATCTCTAGCGGAAATCTGAGGACCAGGCTCTACCTGAAAGAATTGGGTGTTACTTAAATCGCTCATTTCTTTTCCTCCGTTTTTGTATATTTGACCATTTTAGCGTTGTTTGTACTTTTCAAAAGCGCCAGACATCTTATCTATAATTCTAATATAAACCCTGCCAAAATTCAATGTATAATTTGTAAATCATTTTCAATTTGAACTTTTACGATACAATTCTGCAAATTTTCCTGCTCATCTAGTGCAACTTTTATATATTCTTTCGTATGGCCCACCTGCATGGTTTTTTCTCCGATTTTTGCCCTTTCTTCCACCAGGACCTCCACCTCTTTTCCGATAAAGGTTTTCTCGTAGGCCCGTTTTCTCTCTTCCCCCAGCGCAATCAGAATATCGCTTCTCGCGGCTTTTATCTGCTCCGGAACCTGTTCCTCCATAGAGGCAGCCTTCGTGCCCTGTCTCTTGGAATATTTGAATATATGAGTCTCATAAAAATTCACTTTCTCAATAAATTCCCTGGACTCCTGGAATTCTTCCTCAGTCTCCCCCGGAAAACCAACTATCACGTCTGTAGTAATCGCAGGATTCTCAAAATATTTTCTGAGGAGAACACATTTCTCATAATATTCTTCGCTTGTATACCGCCTGTTCATCCGCTTCAGGGTGGTGTCACACCCACTTTGCAGAGACAGGTGGAAGTGGGGACACATTTTGGGTAATTCTGAGATGCTTTTTGCAAATTCCTCTGTAATAATCCGCGGCTCCAGTGAACCCAGCCGTATTCTTTTGATTCCCTCTGCGCCGTGCACCGCCTGAATTAAGGACAGCAGGTCTTCTCTCTCCTCCTCAGCAAAATCAATGCCGTAGGAGCTGAGATGGATTCCTGTGAGAACTACCTCCTGATATCCATTCTCTGCCAACTGCTCCACTTCCCGCAGAACCTCATCTTTGCCGCGGCTTCTCACCCTTCCCCTTGCATATGGGATAATACAGTAGGAGCAAAATTGGTTGCACCCGTCCTGCACTTTAATGTAGGCCCTTGTGTGCTCCCCCGACTTGGATAAATGCAAATCTTCATATAGCTTTGTATCATTGATATCAATAACAGCCTTTGAAATTTCTTGTGACTGTGTATATTCCTGTAAAACTGAGAGCAGGTCCTGCTTTTTGTTATTCCCAATCACGATGTCTATGCAGGGGTCTACTTCCTCCTGTGCCTGTACATAACAGCCCGCTGCAACTACAACCGCCTGAGGGTTCATTTTTCTTGCCCGGTGCAGCATCTGTCTTGACTTTCTGTCTGCAATATTTGTCACAGTACAGGTATTAATGATATAGATGTCTGCCCCCTCCCTGAAAGGAACAATTTCATATCCTGCCCCCTCCAGCATCTCCTGCATAGCTGCTGTCTCATACGCATTCACCTTGCACCCCAGATTATGCAGTGCTACTTTTTTCATAAAACTATTCTCCTCGTATTATAAGTTTATAGACCTCATTACAGGGGTTCTATAGACTTATTTTTATGATATAGGTAGTGGGTGAATTGTTGGTCATCCCTTCTTACCTACATAATTATAAGTTACTTTATAGTCATGCTCCCAGATGCTATACTTTAGTTCATAAGAACTGTAGCTGTGGTCACTGCTTCTATTCTCCTGCAAAACATTTTGTTATTGCCTCATAAGCATGCAGCCCTAATGCTACGCCTGAACTTATTACACAAATGCTGCATACCGGCATCTAGCCACCAGCAGGGTATTTCTTGCCGGACAATGCTAATAACGCGAGGGTTAGGTTGGCGTAGTGATCTGGGATAAGCCATGATTACATTCTTCTACTTTACGATGAAAGGTGGTGATTACCGTGAAACTAAAAATCGATTACCTATCAACGCTTTTTGTTGGGATTGATATTGCATCCCGTACTCATGTTGTTTCAGCACTAGATTTTAATCAGGAGTTCTTCATAAAAATGAAGTCAGTTCCCAATACCCAAGAAGGTGCCACTCTTCTTGAACACATGATTGTTGATGTTCTTAAAAACCATCATCAATTCAAATACATCGTTATCGGAATGGAATCCACTGGATTTTATGGTGTCCATCTTGCTAATTATCTTTCTGCCAGTCATAAGTTGGCTCCTTTTTCTGTCCGTGTTTTTTGTCTGAATCCAAAGGAAGTGAATAATTACAAAAAATCCTTTAATGACATTGGAAAGAATGATGGAATTGATTCATTCGTTATTGCTGATTTTGCCCGGGTAGGACGTATCAGCATTAAATCCTGGCGTGGTTCGCAATACCTTGCCTTGCAGCGCCTTACCAGACATCGCATGCATATCACTGAGTGTATTGCCAGAGAAAAAACATATATGTTAAATAACATCTATCTCAAATTCAGTGAGTATGCTTTACTGCGCAATGGTGAGCACCCTTTTTCAAATAAATATGGTGCGACTGCCGAAGCGATTCTTACCGAATTTACAACCAATGAGGAAATTGCTAATACCTCTATCGAAGACCTTGTTGCTTTCATTAATACGAAAAGCAGAGGGCGCATTGCTGATTCGGGAAGAAACGGCTAAAATAATACAGGCTGCGGCTCGTAATTCATACAGACTCGATAAATGTCTATATGAGCCTCTTACGATATCGATTGCCTCTTCTTTCAACTGTATTAGCTCTTTTGAGATGGAACTGAAGGCAATTGATAAAGCAATCCTACACACGGTCAAGGGATTAAACCCTGACGAATATACAGTGCTTAATTCCATCCCTGGAATTGGTAAGGTCTTCTCTGCCGGCATCCTTGCTGAAATTGGTTCTGTAAAAGCTTTTCAAAATGCTGATTCGCTCGCTAAATATTGCGGCATTATCTGGAATGATAATGATTCAGGCGATTTTCAAGCCGAAGATAAACGAATGAGCAAGGCTGGCAACAGCTACCTGCGCTATTACATCATAGAAGCAACAGGAAGTGTGATACGACACTGTCCTGAGTATGAACGCTTCTATCATAAGAAATATGCTGAAACCCGAAATCATCAGCATAAACGAGCACTCGCGTTGACTTCCCGTAAATTTATACGTCTGCTCTTTGGTCTGCTGGACAAGAGCCAACTCTACTCTCCGGAAAAGAGTAGGTGATCCATATCGAATGTCTAATCTACGATTTTCGCTTTGGAAGCCGTAGGTCTATTAACGTTACCCTTCTCTAAGAAAACTATTTCAAAATACTTCTTGACTATTTACCAAATTGCTTATATTTTCCATCTTTGTTTCTTGACTTTTAAACTGTGTTCCCGTAGAATATACGTAAGGGATAGGCCCTATATAATAATTAAGGAGGGTTACACAATGAAAACAGTACAGATTTCTTTAAATTCCATCGATAAGGTAAAGTCATTTGTAAATGAAATAACAAAATTTGATGTTGACTTCGATTTAGTATCCGGAAGATATGTAATAGATGCCAAATCAATTATGGGTATTTTCAGCCTGGACCTCTCAAAGCCCATTGAATTAAACATTCATGCTGATGGAAATACAACAGACACAATTCTTACTGCATTGAATCCATATATCATCAAATAAGTACCGCCTGTAACAGGAAGCTGCCATAAGACAGCTCTCTTTTTTATTTTACCTTTATAACTTCCACAGTTTCAATGGCGGTCTTTACCAACTCTTCAATTTTTTCTTCCAGATTCTTTTCTGACTTTTCAATTCTTTCCAGATTTGGTTTTGTCACCGGATGTTTTGCAACAAATATAGTGCAGCAATCCTCAAATGGCTGAATCGAAGTCTCAAATGTATTTATTTTTTCTGCAATTTCTACAATATCACGTTTATCAAATCCAATGAGCGGACGGTAAACCGGGAGCGTACATACAGCATTTGTCGCTGCCAGGCTCTGCATGGTCTGGCTGGCTACCTGTCCAATACTCTCTCCTGTAATCAATCCCAGGCAATGACTCTCTTTTGCAAGATGCTCTGCTATCTTCATCATATAGCGGCGCATAATAATAGTCAGTTCCTCATGAGGGCATTTTTCGTAAATATAGAGCTGGATATCCGTAAAGTTTACCACATTCAGCTGAATAGGTCCGGCATATCTGGAAACCAGTCTCGCCAAATCCACTACCTTTTCCTTTGCACGCTCACTGGTATACGGCGGCGCATGAAAATATGTGGCGTGTATTCCTACACCCCTCTTCGCAATCATGTAACCTGCAACCGGGCTGTCAATGCCCCCTGACAGAAGAAGCATGGCACTTCCGTTGGTTCCTACCGGCATTCCTCCCGGTCCTGGAATAATGTCAGAATACAGATAGATTTCCTCCCGCACTTCCACATTCAGCCGGATTTCTGGATTGTGGACATCTACTTTCATCGCGGGAAATGCATCTAAGATAACACCGCCTAATTCACAGTTCAGCTCCATGGAGGTCATAGGATACTGTTTCCTGCTCCTTCTGGCCTCCACCTTAAAGGTCTGATTTCCTTCCGGGTACATTTCTCCCATATAGGCCACCACATCTTTAGAAAGCTGCTCTATGCCGCTGTCCTCCACACGCACAACCGGACAGATGCCTACAATGCCAAATACCCGCTGAAGGCTCTCTACAACCTCCTCATAGTCGTACTCACTTTCACACTCCACATATACTCTTCCCTGTGCTTTATGAACATAAAAATCACCGTCAACTTCTTTTAATGAAAAACGAATCTGACGGACAAGGGCATCTTCAAAAAGGTATCTGTTTTTCCCTTTTAAGCCGATTTCTCCGTATTTAATCAAAAATGATTGAAATTTCATATCTATCTCCTTTGTGTAAGGTTATCTTCTTGTATACTTCCTCAGTATAGGAATACAATTATATAACGTGTCTAACGTGTAGTCAATTTCTTCTTTCGTTGTAAATTCTGACATACTGAACCTCAGTGTAGCATCCAGATACTCTTTTGCCGCGCCTATGCCTTTGAGCACTCCGCTGACAGCAGGGTGGTTTGAGGAGCACGCGGAGCCGGAGGAGACGTAAATCCCTTTATCCTCCAAAGTATGCAGAAGCACCTCACTTCTGATGCCCGCAACGCCCACACTGATAATGTGCGGGGCACTGTTTTCATCGGTCAGACCGTGTACCGTTGTATTTTCTATTTGAGCAATGCCATCCAGAAAATAGGACTTCAGCTCGCGAAGCAGTGCCACTTTCATGTTCAAATCCTGATAAATCATCTGTGACGCCAGCCCTATGCCCGCGATACCCGGCACATTTTCCGTCCCTGAACGGACATTTTTCTGCTGCTCACCGCCAAAAACAATGGGGCTTATTTTCACACTTTCATTTATATAAAGAAAACCAATTCCTTTTGGCCCATGAATCTTATGACCGCTCACAGAGAGCATGTCAATCCCCTGTCTCTTGGGGTAGATATGATATTTTCCAAATCCCTGTACCGCATCTGAATGAAATAAAATACCCGGATTGTACTTCTTCACAATCTGCACAGCCTCATCCACCGGCTGTACCGCTCCCATTTCATTATTCACATACATAATAGAGACAAGAATTGTCTCTTTACACAAAGCCTCTTTTAATGCATCCAGTTTCACCCTTCCATTTGCATCCACGGGCAGATAGGTCACACGGAACCCTTCTGTCTCTTCCAGATATCGCAGCGTGTTCAAAATAGCAGGATGTTCAATAGCTGTGGTAATCAGATGATTGCCTGCGCGCTTGTTTGCTCTCGCACATCCGATGAGCGCCAGATTGTCGCTCTCTGTTCCCCCGGAAGTGAAAAAGATTTCTTTCGGGTTTACTTTCAATATTTTAGACAGCCTGTCTTTTGACTCTTTTATATAATGTTCTGCCTCTACACCCTTTCTATGCATGGAAGAAGGATTTCCATAGTCCCGGCACATCACCCTGTATACCAAATCTCCAACCTCCGGGTAGCACTTTGTGGTGGCTGAATTGTCCAAATAAATTTCCATAACACTTTTCCTTTACTATTACTCATTACTAATTTATGCCTTTTGAAGTGCGGATGTTCAAGAGACGACTTACGATTCCAGATGATACATCAAAATAGACAATATGGCAAGTCCTGCTGTTTCCGTCCTTAAAATGCGTTTTCCCAGGGTGATAGACTGGGCACCTGCCCCGATGGCTCTCTCCACCTCATTCTCCTCAAAGCCGCCCTCAGGCCCTATAAAAATACCGATATCCTGCCCCGGACAAATAGAAGCTATAATCTCCTTTGTCTTCCCCATCCCCTGGGCTTTCTCATAAGGTATCAGCACAACATCCAATTCCCGGGCGTACTCCAGGGCCCTGTCAAAAGTCATTACTGGCATAACCTCAGGAATCCGGCTTCTTCCGGACTGTTTTGCCCCTCCTAACGCGATGGCATTCCAGCGCTCTGTTTTCTTCTCTGCCTTCTTCGCATCCAGTTTTACCACCGCACGTTTCGTCGACACGGGAATAATCTGATTTGCCCCAAGCTCCACAGCTTTTTGGATAATCAGTTCCATCTTGTCCCCCTTGGGAAGCCCCTGAAACAGAACAATCCTGGAGGGAAGCTCTGCCTCCCCTGCCCCCGAAGATATAATCTGAAGAAAGGCACACTCCGCCTCATACCTGTCAATTTCGCAGAGATATTCCATGCCCTGACCGTCACTGACCTCCGCCTGCTCACCAATTCTCATGCGGAGTACATTTTTCATATGGTTTACATCTGTACCTTCAATACATACCATTCCGCCTTTGATTTGGGAAGGCTCTGCAAAAAAATGATGCATCTTATATCTCCTTTTGCTGTACTAATTCTTTCTTGCAGTCACGGACACCCATTCGCCCTGATAAGTCACTTCCAGAACTTCCAGACCTGCTTCCTCCACTGCTTTTACAACAGTCTCTTCTTTGTCATCTATAATACCGCTGGTAATATAAATACCGCCTGTTTTCAGTTGATTTACAATGACAGGTGTGAGGGCAGTCAGTACGTCTGCCAGAATATTGGCTGCAACAATATCATACTTTGAATATCCGACTTTATCTTGAGTTTCTTTATCATCAATGATATTCCCAATCATAACCTCATACTGCTCTCTGGAAATTCCATTTACCTCCATATTTTCATGGGTGGCGTCCATCGCGCAGGGGTCCAAATCTGTCCCGACAGAATATGCCGCTCCAAATTTCAGAGCGAGCATCCCTAAAATACCACTGCCGCACCCCACATCCAGAATTCTGGTATCTGAGGTTACATACTTGCGCAGCTGGCGGATACAGAGCTGAGTTGTCTCATGCATTCCTGTCCCAAAAGCTGTTCCCGGGTCAATCTGGATAACCAGTTTATCACTGTCCTCCGGCTTCACATCCTCCCAGGATGGAATAATCAAAATGTCATCTACATAAAATTGATGGAAATACTGTTTCCAGTTATTCATCCAATCTATATCCTCAGTCTGGGACTCCTCTATCTCACATTCCCCCACGTCTACATAGGAGGACATTTCCTTCAATTCTCTTTTAATATCATTTAAAAGCTGCTCCTTACCCTCATTTTCCTCCATATAAAAACTCAAGTAGGCAACCCCGTCATCTTCCCCGTTTTCTGGAAGAATATCCACAAACATCTGCTCTTTATCCGACTGAGTCAGGGGAATTTTGTCTTCAATCTCTACCCCTTCAACTCCTAAGTCCATCAGCATGCTGCTGACAATATCTTCTGCCTCTGTTGTTGTCTTCAGGCGAAACTTGTTCCATTTCATAGTTATAAATCCTCCGAAATAAAATTCACTGTAACATAAAATCAAGCCTGTTAGGGCTTACTTTGTCTTGTCTGGAATTGCCAGTATAAACAAGGTAGAAAGTACCAGGACGAACCCCACAATATCCACCTTTGCAAACTTGGTGCCCAGATAAACAGCGGCTACAATCGTCGCTGCCACAGGTTCGCTGCAGGAAAACAGCCCTGCATAAACGGCACCTGCATATTTTACAGATGACAGATAGAAACAAAACGGCAAAACTGTCCCAACCACAATAATAAATGCAAATGCAGCTACAATCTGGGAATCCATCTCCACTTTTATCTTCCATGGCTGTGTAAAGACTGTGAGCACCGCCCCTCCAATGAGCATTCCCCAGGCACTGACTGTCTCAGCAGAATATTTCCTCAAAAGCGGTATGGGAACAACCCCGTAAAGGCAGGTAACCACTGCCAGCAGTATTCCAAAAAAAAGACCCCTTGGGGAAACTGCGAGAGTCGAAAAATTCCCGTGGGTTGCTACAAGAAAAATACCTGTTATTGATATAATGACTGAAATCATCTCTTTTTTGCTCGGCATGATTTTATGTACTACTGCAAAAAATAAAATCAATATAGCTGGATTGAGATACTGAAAAACTGTAGCCGTGCCTGCATTCATAGCATGTACAGCGCTAAAAAACACATACTGCATTCCCAGCATTCCTGTCACACCAAAAACCAGCAGTCTGACGGCGTCCCTCTTATCCTTCCACACGCTCAAAATATCCTGACCTCTTATTTTTGCATAAATAAGCAAAAGCGAGCCGGCCAGCAGCATTCTATATGGTACCAGCCATTCCGGGGTAATATTCTTGTTTTCAAACAAAAACTGTCCCACAGGACTCGAAATCCCCCACAGGGCACCCGTTACAAAAGCAAACAGGCACCCTTTCATTTTTATCTTTCTATCCTTTGTCATTTCCCTTAATCCCTATTCCTCTATTTTCACACCAAAGCCCAGCCATGTAAGACCGCATTTATGACTCAATAATTTCCAATGTGTCGCCTTCTTTAATTGTTCCGCCTTTTATTACTTTCGCAAAGACACCCTCTCTGGGCATAATACAGTCACCCATCTTCTGGAATATCTGGCATCCATTATGACATTCCTTCCCTATCTGCGTCATTTCCAGAATCACATCATTGCACTTAAAACGTATTCCTATGGGGAGTGACTTAAAATCAATCCCTTCTACTACAAGATTTTCACCAAAAGCGCCATCATCCACCTCGGCTCCTCTCTCGCGGAACTCATCAATCCTGTCAGAAGACAGCAGGCTGACCTGACGGTGCCATTTTCCAGCATGTGCATCCCCATCAATTCCAAAATCCTCTATAAACACGGCCTCGCCCACATTCTCTTTCTGTGTCCCTTTCGCAGGACTTGTACAAACTGCAATTACCTTTCCCATAATTATCCTCCAATCTTTGACATTTCATGCTGCTCCAAATCATCCTCTGAACCTGTATCATTATCTTCAGTACCAGAAAATTGATGGCAGCGCGGTTTCTCAAATATAACTTTTTTAATTACTTCTTTTAATTTATCGTCCTCTATGCCGTCTCTCATCAGCGTTTTCAAATCTTGTCCTGTTGAATACTGGAGACAGGCTTTCAAAAATCCTTCTGCCGTCAGCCTGACTCTGTTACAATCCCCGCAAAATTTATGGGAGACTGCACTTATAAATCCTATTTTTCCTGTAAATCCGGGAAATCCCACATAAACAGCGGGGCCGTTTCCAAATTTTCCAGACAGAGGTTCTGGCTCTCCATAAACCGCTTTCAATTTGTCCAAAACTGCCTCCTGGCTGCTGCCATGATAAGACTTGCCAAGACCTATGGGCATCATCTCAATAAAGCGTACATCCACACGCTTGGAATGTGCTAACTCTGCCAGCGGAACCCACTCTTCATCGTTAACCCCGTGAAGAATAACACAATTCACCTTCACACGGAGATTTGGGTACTTGAGGGCCGCCTCCAGACCCGCCAAAGCTCTGTCCAGTTCATCCCGCCTGGTAAGCTCGGCATACTGAGCAGAGTTCAGCGTATCCACACTGATATTTACTGCGTCCAGGCCAGCCTTAACCAGATCATCTATCTGGTCTGCAAGCAGCACTCCATTGGTTGTCAGAGTGACCTCTTCTATACCCGGAATTTCTTTCAGCCTTGAAAGAAGGTTTGCAAGCCCCTTTCTAACCAATGGCTCTCCCCCGGTGAGCTTAATCTTTGACACGCCCTCCTCCGCACTCATACGGCAGATTCTTACAATCTCATCATAAGTCAGTATCTGACTGTGCTCTACCTGTTCGATGCCCTCCTCAGGCATACAGTATACACAGCGCAGATTGCACCGGTCTGTCACGGATACTCTTATATATTCAATTTTTCTATCATACTGATCTATCATGATTTGACACCTACTTCATTTCCACATTCCCCCGTCATCCCGCACATAATCTCCAGACCGTGGGGCAGGGAGGGAAGAATATATTCCAGGTTTTCTTTTGCAGCCTTAGGGCTCCCCGGAAGATTAATAATCAACGTACTATTTCTAATTACAGACGCACTTCGGCTCAGCATTGCCCGGGGCGTAATCTGCAGAGAAGAAAACCGCATTGCCTCGGCGATTCCCGGCGCATTCTTGGTCGCCACCGCGAGAGTTGCCTCAGGTGTACAGTCTCTCGGAGAAAAGCCTGTCCCCCCTGTGGTGAGAATCAAATCCATATGGTCTTCATCGCAGAGTGCAATCAGTTTTTCCTCAATCATTTTCTGGTCATCGGGAAGCAGAAGTATCTTTGATACCTCATATCCCGCTGCTTCTACCATATCTCTGATAAGAGGGCCGCTTTTATCCTCCCTCTCTCCTGCATATCCTTTATCGCTCAGTGTTACCACTGCTGTTTTCCATTTTCTTTTCATGATAATAATCACCGCTCTTTCCGCCTGTCTTCCGGCAAAGATAAATTTCTTTAATTTCCATAGACTTGTCCAAAGCCTTGCACATATCATATATGGTTAAAAGTGCTGTGCTGGCTCCGGTCAGTGCTTCCATCTCCACCCCTGTCTTTCCGGTTACCTTCACAGTACAGTAACACTGGATTGCAGACTCCTGGGGGAGCATCTCAAAAGTCACCTTGCATTTGGTGATGAGCAGAATATGGCACATGGGAATCAATTCTGATGTCCTCTTAGCCCCCATAATTCCTGCTGTTGTCGCAACTCCCAGTACATCTCCTTTACCTACGGTACCTGCACATATGGCATCATAGACTGCTTTATTTACTATAATTTTCCCCGTAGCTGTAGCTTCCCGGACTGTATCTGATTTATCAGTCACGTCAACCATGACTGCTTTTCCATCTTCATCAAAATGTGTTAATCCCATAAACAACTTCCTTTCATCAATGCACTCGTCTTCTATTCTAACATACTGTAAATGCGCTGTAAATCTCATTTCCCATTCTGTGGACTTATTTCATGACGGTTCATCCATATCCCCAGAGTTTATTAAAGTATACTTCTCAAACCGTTAATGTTCAAGGAGGTATGCTCATCCATCATAATAAATAGTAAGAATTCTGCGTGATGTCAACATATTTTAATTCAATTATCAATCAAGTTTTTATATTGCCCGGCACAGCCAATATCATAGTTACTTAATATTTGCTGTGCCAGTTTCACGGATAATGACCTTGCGCAGCATCCAGATACACAAGAGATTAGGTATGGCCATAAAAGAATTGAACAAGTCTGACACGGTCCACACAATGTCCAGCGACATGATTGCACCCAGATACACCGCTGTTATATAAGCAATTCTATAAGAAAAAATCTTCTTTTCTCCCCACAGATACCGCACTGCACATTCCCCGTAATAACTCCACCCTATAATTGATGCATAAGCAAAAAGCACCAGCGATATGGAGAGCATCATACTGCCGTCCATGGGCAGCTTTGAGAAAGCAAGAAAGCAGAGCTGGTCATCCGCCGCACCCACATAAGCTCCCGGCTCCCGTATCACGCTGCTTACAATAGCAATTCCGGTGATGGCACACATAACAACTGTATCCCAAAAAGGACCTGTCATAGAAATCATACCCTGCTTTACCGGAGATTTTATTCTGGAGGCAGCAGCCGTCATAGGAATAGAGCCAAGACCTGCCTCATTTGTAAACAAACCTTTGGAGATTCCTGTGCGCATCCCCACCATCACTGCTGTCCCGGCAAGTCCTCCCACCACGGACTTTGAGGTAAATGCAGACTGCACAATCACAACGATGGTGTCCCCCAAATAGGCTCTGTTTATCCAAATCAAAAGCATACATCCCCCAAAATAGAAGAGGCTCATAAGAGGAACTAAATATGTACACACTTTTGAAATTTGTCTCGCTCCTCCAAGTATGACAATGCCCACCAATACCGCCGCTATAATCCCTATGACAGAGGCAGATACCGGGCGCTGAACCTGCACTGCCGCACAGATAGAATGTGACTGGACACTGCTGCCCATTCCCAGAGAAGCAAAAATTGTGCTTACGGCAAATACCACAGCCCCGCTCTTTTGATTCAGCACCTTTTCCATTACATACATGGGACCGCCTGTGTAGGAACCATCTTCGCGTTTCACTTTGTATTTGGCGGACAGAAAGCTTTCCGCATAGCAGGTCGCAACACCCAGCACTCCCGTCATCCAGCACCAAAACACTGCCCCCGGTCCGCCGATGGCTATGGCTGCCGAGATTCCCACAATATTTCCGGTTCCTATGGTGGCGGCGAGGGCGGTTGCCAGCGCGGAAAAAGGAGAAATACCATTCTCCCCTGTTTCTTTTTTTGAAAGGCTGAGACGGATTCCAAGAGGGATTTTCCTCTGAATAAACCCAAGCCTGACCGTAAAATATAAATGAGTACCCAGGAGAATCACCAGCATCGGCAATCCCCATAGGTACCCATAAATTAATTTTATAATCTGTGAGAATGATTCCATAATAAGCTCCGTAAACGGATATCACTCTATATATATGATAATGTTTCTTATATTATTAGTAATAGATTATCCCACAGCTCTCTCAAACTGAGAATTGTACAGTTCCGCATAGAATCCGTTCCTCTGAATCAGTTCCTCATGATTTCCCTGCTCTACAATATCCCCGTCTTTCATGACAAGTATCAGGTCTGCATCCCTTATGGTTGATAACCTGTGGGCAATCACAAAGCTGGTTCTCCCCTTCATCAGGGTATCCATAGCCTTCTGTATCTGTATTTCTGTTCTCGTATCTACGGAACTGGTTGCCTCATCCAGTATAAGAATCTTCGGATCTGCCAGAATTGCTCTGGCGATGGTCAGCAACTGCTTCTGTCCCTGGGAAACATTACTTGCCTCCTCATTCAGCTCCATATTATATCCGCCCGGCAGTGTCTGGACAAATCGGTGTACCCTTGCCGCCTTAGCTGCCTCTATAACCTCTTCGTCTGTGGCATCCAGCTTTCCATAGCGGATATTATCCCGGATACTTCCGTGGAACAGCCATGTATCCTGAAGCACCATTCCAAACATCTGACGCAGTTCTCCTCTGTTAAAGTCTCTGATATCGTGTCCGTCTATGAGGATTGCACCTTCATTTACATCATAGAAACGCATTAACAATTTTATCATTGTGGTCTTGCCCGCGCCGGTCGGCCCTACAATAGCAATTTTCTGGCCTTCCTTCACTTTTGTGGAGAAATTATTGATAATTGTTTTCTCCGGGTCATATCCAAAGCGCACATGATCAAAAGTAACATTTCCCTGAAGTCCTTCTACGGATACCGGATTTTCAACAGTCTGCTGCTCTTCCTTCTCCTCCAGGAATTCAAATACCCTCTCGGATGCTGCCGCGGTGGACTGCAAAAGGTTTGCCACCTGTGCCACCTGCTGGATTGGCTGGGTAAAACTTCTCACATACTGTATGAAAGACTGAATATCACCGACTTCAATTGTCTTTTTTACAGCCAGATATCCGCCCAGGATTACCACTGCTACATAGCCGAGATTTCCTACAAACTGCATAATCGGCATCATCATACCGGATATAAACTGAGATTTCCATGCAGAATCATACAGCTTATTATTCGTTTTCTCAAATTCCGCAATCACATCTGTCTCTTTGTTAAATGCTTTGACAATATTGTGTCCGCCGTAAACTTCTTCTACCTGGCCGTTTACCTCTCCCAGGTATTGCTGCTGTCCCCGGAAATATTTCTGTGAGCGTTTCATAATTACAGAAATAAGCCCAATGGAAACCGGAAGGATGAGAAGTGCCACAACTGTCATCAGAGGGCTGATTGACAGCATCATGATAAGCACACCTATGATGGTTGTCACAGAGGTAATCATCTGTGTCGCGCTCTGGTTCAGACTCTGCCCTAATGTATCAATATCATTGGTAACGCGGGAGAGCACTTCCCCATGTGTTTTTGTATCAAAATAGTTCATGGGCATGCGGTTGATTTTTTCAGAAAGTTCCTTCCTCAGCTGGTATGTCATCTTCTGTGAAATCCCTGTCATCAAAAATCCCTGAACAAAGGTACACAGGGCACTGACCAGGTACAGGCCGAGAGTAAAGGCCAGAATACGTCCGATTTTTTCAAAATCCATGCCGCCTTCTCCGGACACCTTGCCTACCAGTCCCTTAAAGATTTCTGTGGTGGCTCTTCCGAGAATCTTCGGCCCCACAATATTAAATATGGTTCCGCCAATGGCAAACAAGACAATCACAAATAACTGGACTTTATATTTTCCCATGTAGACAAGCAGTTTTTTCAAAGTGCCTTTAAAATCCTTTGGCTTCTCGCCGGGAGCCATCCCATTCATTGGACCTCCCATAGCCCTTCTTCTGGGCTGCCGGTTTTCTTTACTCATGGCTGTCTGCCTCCTCTCCTGCATTGTCTGGCTGTTCATTTCCCATACCTGCATTCAGCTCTTTCTCTGAAAGCTGGGAAGAAGCAATCTGGTGGTATACTTCGCAGTTTTTCAAAAGCTCCTGGTGTGTACCCATCCCCGCAATTGTGCCTTCATCCAGAACAATAATCTGCTCTGCGTGCAGAATTGTACTGATTCTCTGAGCCACAATAAGCACTGTGCTGTCTGCAGTTTTTTCTTT
Source organism: Muricomes sp. (assembly GCA_049840515.1). GTDB lineage: Bacteria > Bacillota > Clostridia > Lachnospirales > Lachnospiraceae > Muricomes. The sequence continues at coordinate 38,762 of JASGKW010000019.1, forward strand.
CAGCGCTTTCCGCAGAACTACATCTGTTTTGTAATCTAATGCAGAAAAACTATCATCAAAAATAAAAATGTCCGGATGTTTAGCTATCGCTCTCGCGATGGACAGACGCTGTTTTTGTCCTCCTGATACATTGTTACCTCCCTGTGAAATTAAACTTTCATATTTTTCGGGTTTCTCATCTATAAATTCCATTGCCTGGGCAATCTCCGCTGCTTCTTTCATAACAGCTTCGCCGCCCTCAGGATTTCCGTACATAATATTGGACGCGATGTCCCCGGAAAACAGAACACCTTTCTGCGGAACGTATCCCAGCTTATCCCGCAAATCATGCTGTGTAATACTGCGGATATCCACTCCGTCCAATGTAATAGAACCTTCTGTCACATCATAAAATCTTGGAATTAAGTTTATCAGTGTAGATTTACCGCTTCCTGTACTTCCAATGAATGCCGTTGTCTGACCTGGTTTTGCTTCAAAACTTATGTCGTGCAGAACATCCTCATCGGCTCCCGGATATCGGAAAGATACGTGGTCAAATTTGACAATACCTTTTGTATCTTCCGGCAATTTCTCAGGTTTCTTTGGATCATGAATTGCAGTCTCACTCACCAGTACCGCATTGACACGGTCGGCTGCAACCGCAAGCCTCCTGGGGAGCATAATGGAAATCATGCACAACAGCAGGAAGCTGAAAATAATCTGCATGGTGTACTGGATAAATGCCATCAAATCTCCCACCTGCATCTGACCCTCGTTGATTCCGTGAGCACCGGTCCACACGATAAGTACAGAAATACTATTCATAATCAGCATCATAACCGGCATCATAAATGTCATAGCCCGGTTTACAAATAAGTTAGTTCTTGTCAGATCTTTGTTTGCCGCATCAAAACGCTCTTCCTCATGTCTCTCCGTAGAAAATGCCCGGATAACAGGAAGACCTGTCAGAATTTCTCTGGTTACCAGATTCAGCTTATCAACCAAAGTCTGTAATATTTTGAACTTAGGCATTGCCACGGTAAATAATACAAGAACCACCAGTGCAATCAGACCAACCGCAAGACCGATAATCCATGACATGGATACATTGGTATGGAAGACTTTGTAAATCCCTCCGATTGCCATAATTGGTGCATACAGTACCATTCTTAAAAGCATGACTGTGAGTATTTGAATCTGCTGAATATCGTTGGTACTTCTTGTGATTAAGGATGCAGTGGAAAATGTATCAAATTCATTATTGGAGAATCCCACTACTTTTCTAAATACTCTTCCTCTCAAATTGCGGCTCTGTTGAAGCTCCCACCCTGGATGCCATAAATCCAACCATAACGCTGGCAGCCATTCCAATCAGAGCCAGCCCCATCATCCTGGCACCCATAGACACCAGATAGCGGTTCTGCAATTTGACGATATCTACATTCAATTTTGTATATGCATCTTTAATGTACACTGTAGCAGCCTGACTTATCATTGTCTCCGGCATGTCAGCGAGCTTCTCTTTTATCTGCCCTGTAACTTCTGACCGCTGGTCGTCAGGAATCATTTTAAATAATTCAAAGGCATCTGCCTCATCAATTTTCTTTAGCTGTGCATCCACCTGCTCCTGCGCTTGTTTCTGAGCCTCGGCCTGCTGCTGTGCCAGTGCCGGATTTGCAGCCAGCGCCGCTTTCTGCTCATCTGTCATCTGGGCAGCAGCTTCATCCATCTTTTTCTGCACTGCCTGTGTAATGGAGGATTTCATATTTTCTTTCATGGAACTTCTCTTCCATCTTCTTTGCCATATCACTGCCTGACTCAAATCCACTTGCAAGCAGCATCGGCTCTCCAAGGATAGAGGACAGTTTTGAAACCATCTCGTCACTCCTCTTTGACTTCATTTTTCAGGAGGATAAACCGGGCCGTCATAATCATAGCCTGTATCCTTTTCTTCTGAGCTTGGTATGCATCTTTTACTGTATCTGCATCCTTGCTGTCAACAAAAAGAAGGCAGTTTTTCCATATATCATCCTGCGCCAGCGCATTCCTGGTATAGATTTGTCAATACCGCCCTGCTGGATTCCCACATTTACAATATCAGATGTGTACCCGGGAAGCGACAAATCGCAGTACGCCTGTACGATGAGAACTACCAGAATCGCAATCATAACTTTCCAGTACATTCCCATATACTTGAACAAATTTTTCATAAATATATCCCTTTCTGCACTCTATAATTCTGTCTATCTTTTTTAAACGGATATCAGTACTCTATTTTACCAGTCCCTCCTTTTTCCCTTGTCGTGAAACGGGGGCGGTCCATTCCATGGAGGTACGTCAGAAAACTTTTTAAATTCCTTATCTTCTTTCAGATTATCGCTCACCTGGATTAGCAGTCTGCGAAACAAAAGTCTTTCCTCTGGACTCATTCCCTTAAACATAACATCGTCCATGTGTTCTGCCACACCTTTCGCATGTTTCAGACATGCAATCCCTTTTTCCGTCAGACTTAAGCGCATAATCCTCTGATCTTTATCATCAGGCTTGCGTTTGATAAGCTCCAGTTTTTCCATTTTTTGAATGGCAGCGGTAATAGATGGCGGTGTCACACGCATGTGGGATGCCAGATCTCTCTGGGATACTTCCCCATAACGCTGCAGCATAAACAGGATTCCCGCCTGCCCCATCTTTAAACCATACTGTTCAAATAATGCATTTGCCTGGCTTGCTGACATATGCATAATACGGCCCATAATCCCCACCGTAGGAATATGATTTACATCACAGTCCATATTATCCCCCTTTCTTGACTTCCCGTATAGAGGCCTCTAACTCAAATTAATTAGATGTCTAACGGTTATATTAGTATTAATATTTAAATAAGTCAATATAATCTTTTATTCTTCACAGTTTTTTAACAACTATATACAAATATTAGTTAGTTTGGTGAACTAACATCATGGGATAAGCTGTTATTGTCTTTCCTGATACATAAATACAGGGCGGGATTCAGAGAATCCCACCCGTAAAAATTACTATAACTAATCTATTATTTTATTCTCATTATTGAAGTTTTTCCAGAAACATTTGCTGTATCATCTGCGGGTCAGCTTTCCCTTTCATCTCTTTCATGACCTGACCAATCAGGAAGCTTAAAACTTTTGTCTTGCCGCTTTTATACTCCTCTATTGTCTTTGGATTTGCATCGTATATTTTTCCTACAGCGTCACTCAACAAGTTGGTATCTGTGACTGTCTTCAATCCATGTTCTTCTATATATGAAATGGGTTCAATATCTTCATCAAAAATCTTTTCAAATACTTCTTTCCCATTCTGCCCGTTCACTTCACCACTGTCACAGGCTCCTATCAGGTCAGCCATATGTTTCGGTGTAAAGTGCAATTCGTCAGCTTCCACCCCTTTGACTTTCAACAGTCTGAGTACCTCACCGATAAACCAGTTTGCAGTTTTCTTATGGGCGCCCTCTACATCTCTTTGCACCAGAAGACCTGCGACCTGTTCATACAAATCTGAGAGGTGTCTTGACTGAGTCAGCAGTGATGCATCATAAGCGGAAAGGCAGAAATCACTCTCGTAGCGCTTTGCTTTTTCTTCCTGGAGTTCCGGCTGCTGCTCCCTGATACTTGCAATCCATTCATCACTGATATTGATTGGCGGCAAATCCGGGTCAGGGAAATATCTGTAATCCTTGGCATCCTCTTTTGAGCGCATAGCATAAGAATACTCTTTATTGTCATCCCAGCGCCTTGTCTCCTGCTGTACAGGTTTTCCTTCCTCCAGAAGTTCAATCTGCCTCAGTTTTTCATTTTCGATTGCCCTTGTAATTGCTTTGAAAGAGTTCAGGTTTTTCATCTCGGTTCTTGTCCCAAACTCGCTGCTTCCAGCTTCTCTCACTGACAGATTCACATCCACACGCATGGAGCCTTCCTGCAGCTTGCAGTCTGATACGCCCAGATATTGACAGATGATGCGCAGTTTTTCCAGATAGGCAATCACTTCCTCCGAATTTCTCATATCCGGCTCAGATACAATTTCCACCAAAGGCACGCCGCTCCTGTTATAGTCCACAAGAGAGCTGTCCTCCCACTCATCATGAATTAATTTTCCCGCATCTTCCTCCATGTGCATTTCATGTATCCGAATGTTCTTTTTCCCTGATGATGTCTCAATCTCTAAAAAACCATCGTGGCAGATAGGAAAATATAATTGGGAAATCTGATAGTTCTGAGGGTTGTCAGGGTAAAAATAGTTCTTTCTGTCAAATCTGCAAAGCTGATTTACCTGGCAGTTTGCAGCCAGCCCCAGAGCCAGCGCGCAGTCCGCCACCCGTTTGTTTAAAATTGGCAGAGAGCCCGGCATTCCTGTACACACAGGACAGGTATGAGTGTTGGGGGCGCCGCCAAACTTTGTTGAACATCCGCAGAATATCTTTGTGTCTGTGGCAAGTTCCACATGAACTTCCAGACCGATAACAGTTTCGTATTGTTTTCCCATTACTTCTCCCCCTCGCTGTATATTCCCGGAAAATCTCCTCTCAGCTTTTCGTAGCTGTAGGCTGCCTGAATCATCTTGTTTTCTTTAAAACAGTCAGCAATAAACTGTAAGCCTATGGGCATTTGAGACCTGTCTCTGCCGCAGGGCACGCTGACTGCGGGCAGCCCCGCCAGATTAATACCGGCAGTATAAATATCACTCAAATACATTTTAAGAGGGTCCATAAGGCTGCTTCCAATTTTGGGCGCCGTGGACGAGCTTGCCGGAGCCAGAAGTATATCATATTTTGCAAAAGCATGGTCAAAGGCTTTTTTTATCAAAGTTTTTGCTTTTAAAGCTTTCAGATAATAAGCGTCATAATATCCGGAAGCTGAGTACAAAAGAGCCAAGCATAATTCTGCGCTTCACTTCTTCTCCAAAGCCCTCCGCCCTTGTCTTCTTGTACATATCGTGAAGGTTGTCAAATTCTTTCGTTCTGTAGCCATATTTTACTCCATCAAAGCGTTCCAGATTGGAGCTGGCTTCCGCGGAAGCAATAATATAGTACGCAGGAATTACATAATCTACCAGTCCCAGTGTAAAAAACTCCACAGCAGCGCCATTTTCCTCCATCAGATGAACCGCATCCAGCAGGGACTGTTTCACATCCTGATCCAGACCTTCACCCAGATACTCCTCTGGAATTCCTATTTTCATTCCCTTAAGGTCCTGTTTTAAATACTGTGTAAATTGTAAATCTGTGCGAGGCACGGAAGTACTGTCTTTTGAATCATGACCTGCAATGACTTCCAGCAGTGCTGTACAGTCGGACACGTCTTTTGCCACCGGTCCAATCTGATCCAGGGAAGATGCGTAGGCAATGAGACCATATCTGGATACCGTGCCATAGGTAGGTTTCATTCCGACCACTCCGCAGTAGGAAGCCGGCTGGCGGACAGACCCGCCCGTATCACTTCCCAGGGCTGCAAATATTTCTTCCGATGCAACCGCCGCGCAGGACCCTCCCGATGAACCCCCGGGCACCTTCTCTAGATTCCACGGGTTCCGGGTGATACTAAATGCGGATGTCTCCGAAGTGCTTCCCATGGCAAACTCATCCATATTCGTCTTGCCTACGATAATCATTCCTGCATCTTCCAGCTTTCGGACTGCCTCCGCATCATAGGTGGGAACAAAGTTTTCCAAAATTTTAGATGCACAGGTGGTTTTTCTGTCTTTTGTACAGATATTATCCTTCACCGCCACAGGCACGCCGGCCAATGGTCCCGTATATTTTCCTGACTTTATACCTTCTTCTACTTCTTTGACCCGGGCAGATATCTTCTCCTCATCCACCTCCAGAAAAGCGTGAAGTGTATCATCCACTTTTCTAATCTGCTCTAAGGATGCTGACACCGCCTCCCCCACACTGACTTCTTTGCTTTTGATGGCACGCCCCAGGGTAAGAGCAGTCATTTTTCTAATCTCCATTGTTTCCCCTCCCGCTATACTGTTTTCGGCACCTGATACTGATTGTCTTTGGTTTTTGGCGCATTTTTGAGCATGGCCTCACAGTTGTCTTCATTTGTCACCACATCCCCACGGAACACATTTTCCACAGGAAATGTATGGAAAAGAGGCTCCACATCCTTTGTATCCAGTTCATTTAATTTATCCATATAAATTAATATTTCCTGCATCTTTTCTTTTGCCGCTTCCCTCTCCTCTGGAGTCAGCGCCAATTTTGCCAAAATCTCCACATTCTCCATCACTGCATCATCTATCATTTGCTTTTCCATGCTGTTCTCTCCTCCTTATGGCTCAAGCCGGTTCATATCTCTTGGAAACAGGCAGGTCTGCCTGATGTTATCTTCTCCCAGCAGCTGCATAGTGAGGCGCTCCAGACCAATGCCCAGCCCTCCGTGGGGCGGCATGCCATACTTGAAGGTATCCAGATAGATTTCCAGCCCTTCCTGGCTCATGCCTCTCTTCTCCAGCTTTTCTGTCAGAATCTTATAGTCATGAATACGCTGTCCCCCTGTAGTCACTTCCAACCCTCTGAACAACAAGTCAAAGCTCATGGTAAACCGTTCATCCTCCGGGTCATCCATCACATAGAAAGGTCTCTTTTTGGCGGGATAATGGGTGATAAACACAAAATCCGCTCCATATTCTTCTTTGAAATATGTTCCAATCAGTTCTTCCTCTTCCGGCTCCAAATCAAATGGGGTTTTGATTTTCCTGTTATATTTTTCAGAAACCAATCTTTTTGCCTCATCAAAACGTATATATGGGATTTTTTTTACCTCTGGAAGTGTCACATTGAGTATTTCCAGCTCTTTTGCATATTTTTCTTTCAACAGCTCCACCATATACTGTAAAAATCCAGCCTCCATGGCACATACATCCATGAAACTGTCAATGTAGCCCATTTCAAAATCCAGGCTGGTATATTCATTGAGATGGCGCCTTGTATTGTGCTTCTCTGCCCTGAATACCGGGCCTGTCTCAAATACCCTGTCAAATACCCCCACCATCATCTGCTTGTAAAGCTGCGGACTCTGCTCTAAAACTGCTGGTTTATGAAAATAATCGAGTTTAAAAAGGTTAGAGCCGCCCTCCGCACCTTTTGCACCGATTTTTGGGGTGTGAATTTCTGTAAATCCCTGACTGTATAAAAATTCACGGAATCCTCTTCCAATCCCTTCCTGAATCTTAAAGCGCGCTCTCTCTTTGATATTTCGCAAAGATACTGAGCGGAGATTCAGTTTTGTCTCCATGGATATATTCAGTTTCCATTTATCAATAGCGATTGGGAGCGGTGCCGCCGGAGAAGAAAGGATTTCAACATAAGACAAATGCAGCTCTTTCTGGTGAGGTGCTCTCTCCTCATGGCAGATTGTACCTTTGACACGGACACAGGCACCTTCTCTTAAATCAGTTATCGGAATATTCAGCTTTTCCTCCTCCCAGACAGTCTGCAGCAGACCATCTCTTTTTCTCAAAATCACAAACGCAATTTCTCCCATATCCCGGATACTGTGGACAGCTCCCTCCACCAGAACTTCCGCATCCGTATCCTGCAGTTCCAGCAATTCAGGCAGTTCCAGCACTTTTTTCTCAATCACATCACCTATAAATTCCATATTATATTCCTCCCTCTATATAAGAAAGTCCTCTTTTCTAATAAATAAAAGCCCTGTATATCCAGAAAAATCCAGATATACCAGGACAGGATATTTTCGATTACATCTTTGTAATTCGTTCAATTGCTTTTACTGTGTTTTCATAAGTGCCGAAAGCCGACAGCCTGAAATACCCTTCTCCGTGGGCTCCAAATCCGCTTCCCGGCGTTCCCACCACGTTTGCCTTGTGAAGCAGTTCGTCGAAAAACTCCCAGGAACTCAGGTCTCCCGGGGTTTTCAGCCACACATAAGGTGCATTCACTCCCCCGGATACAGAATACCCCGCATTTTTCAAGCCCTCGCAGATAACCTTTGCATTCCTCATATAATAGTCTATCTGGGCAGCGAGCTGTATCTTTCCCTCCTGAGAGTAAACAGCTTCCCCGGCACGCTGTACAATATAGGGGGCCCCATTATATTTTGTTCCATGTCTTCTTGCCCAAAGCTCATGCAGAGAAACACTGCCGCATTTTAATTCTTTCGGCACCACAGTATAGCCGAGACGAACTCCTGTAAAACCAGCATTTTTTGAAAAGCTGTGAAGTTCAATCGCACAGGACTTTGCGCCCTCGCATTCGTACACACTGTGGGGGATATCTTTTTCTGTTATATAAGCTTCATATGCAGCATCATAGATAATTACCGCCCTGACACGGTTTGCGTAATCCACCCACTTCTGAAGCTCTGCTTTTGTGATTGCCGCTCCTGTAGGATTGTTTGGAAAACACAGATAAATGATATCCGGAGTCTCTTTGGGAAGCTGGGGAACGAAATTATTTTCTTCCAGACAAGGCATATAAATCATGCCATCATAGTTTTTTGCAGCCTCATTATAGTTTCCGGTTCTCCCTGCCATTACATTTGTGTCCACATATACTGGATATACTGGGTCACACACTGCTATTTTATTCTCCAGTCCAAAAATTTCCTGAATATTTCCAGAGTCACATTTTGCCCCGTCCGACACAAAAATCTCATCTGCCTGAATATCACATCCCCGTTTCTTGTAATCATTCTCTGCTATGGCATTTCTCAGAAACTCATATCCCAAATCCGGTGCATAGCCATGAAAGGTTTCTGCTTTTGACATATCTTCCACGGCCCCGTGGAGGGCATCAATGACAGCCGGCGCGAGGGGCTGGGTCACATCCCCGATTCCCAGACGGATAATATCCGCGGATGGATTTTCCTGCTGGTAACCAGCAATCTTTTTAGCTATATTTGAAAACAGGTAGCTCCCCTGGAGTTTCAGATAGTCTTTATTAATTGTAAACATGTTACATTTCTCCTTTATACTTCATCATAAATCAGCGTTAATATCATCTGTGCAGTCTCCACCATGCCGGTAGCACTGTCCATACTGCATTTCTGTATATAACGGTACGCCTCCTCCTCCGTCAGGTGGTTTCTCTCCATCAGAAGAATCTTAGCGTTTTTAATGTAATTCTGATCCTGCTCACTTCGCAGCTTCTTTTTTTTCTTCTCTTTTTTGAACCTGCGCTCAATCTGGTAAAGCTGCATTTCCACAGTGTTTATTAGATCGTGAATACGGATGGGCATAGTTACCGCCATAATACTTGATTCTGCCGCACTTACTGTACTCGCAGAACCTATGAGCAGCATCTCAAAAAAATCTGGTAAAAGTCCCGCCAATTCTCCATAATACATATCCGGCAGCTTATATCCACTGATAACTAGACCTGACGAGTATTTATTCACTTCAATCAGCGCATGGGCGGCAGTTTTACAGGCTACGGTATTTTCAAATCCATGAGTAATCAGGATGTTCCGTATTTTTTTTGCATCTTCAAGTTTTGGCAAAACGATAATGATGATGCTCATGTGCCGCCTCCTATCTTTTTATACACAGTACAGATATTGTTCTATCTCCCACTCAGAAACCTGTTCCATATATTTTTCCCATTCCTTCTTTTTTGCTTCCATATAGCATTTTATAAATGTTTCACCCAACATTTCTTTCAGCAATGAGTCTTTTTCAAGTTCATCCAAAGCTTCATTCAAATTTTCTGGAAGTGTGCGGATTCCCAATTGTGCCTTCTCCTCTTTTGAAAATTTTCGTATACTCTCCTTCAGTTCTTTTGGCGCTGTCAGATTCTTTTCCAGGCCGTCCAGCCCCGCCGCCAGACACATGGCAAATACCAGATATGGATTGGCTGATGAATCCGGGCTCCTAAGCTCCAGCCTTGCGCCCTCATTCTTTTCCTTCTGCACACGGATTAACGCTGTGCGCTGTCTGGAAGACCATGTAATATCTGAGGGTGCTTCAAATCCAGGCACCAATCTTTTATAGGAATTTACCAGTGGATTGCACAGCGCTGTCATCCCCTTAATATGCTCAAAGATTCCCGCCAAAAAGGAATATCCGTCTCTGCTCAGCCCAAGTTCGTCTGAGGAGTCTGAAAAAACATTCTTTCCATCTTTCATGAGATACATGTTGAGATGCATGCCGGAACCATTGACTCCTGCTTTGGGTTTCGGCATGAAAGTGGCATGAAGACCATGGCGCTTCGCCACTGTCCGCACTGCAATCTTAAAAGTCATGACTTTATCAGCCGTCTCCAGAGCATCCGCAAACTGAAAATCAATTTCGTGCTGCGCCGGAGCTATCTCATGATGTGAAGATTCAATCTCGTAACCCATCTCCTCAAGGGTCAGCACCATGTCTCTTCTCGCATTCTCTCCCAAATCCACAGGGCTTAAATCCATATATCCGGCTCTCTCATGGGTCGTAGTTGTAGGCATGCCATTGTCATCTGTGTGAAAAAGAAAGAATTCACATTCCGGATTCACCATGAGGGAATATCCTTTCTTCGCAGCTCTCTCCATCATCTGATTGAGTATAAAGCGGGGAGATTCTTTGTAAGGCGTGCCGTCATCCTGATAAATATCACAGATAAACCGTGCAACCTTCCCCTGCTGAGGCCGCCACGGCAGAATGTTAAAGGTTGACAAATCCGGGTGGAGATACATATCCGCCTCCTCGTTGCATATAAATCCCCCAATGGAAGATGCGTCAACTACACATCTGTTGTCCATCGCTTTCTCCAGCTTGCTTGACGGGATAGCAATATTTTTTAATGTGCCAAACATATCTGTAAATTGCAGACGGATAAATTCTACATCCTCTTCTTCAACCATCTCTAATATTTCTTCCCTTGTGTAATTTCCCATTATGCTTCTCCTCTCATAATAGACTATAATTATATTTTAGTTTCATTTTGCAATCCATATACAGGAAAAAGGGCGAACTTATCCAAAGTCCCCTCCGGATAAGAACGCCCTTGTTCTTCTTATTAATTATGGTTGACATTATAACAAGGGCTTTTTGTCTTGTCAATAGATGTTACGTTAAAGAATTATCAACTGCCTCCGCAGCCTGCCGGCCTTCCCAGATGGCCCACACCACAAGGGACTGTCCCCTGTGCATATCTCCCGCAGCAAAAACACCGGGAATGTCAGTCTCATACTCTTCAGGTTCTGTGGCAACATTAGTTCTCTCATTTACAGATACACAAAATGCATCGGTGACATATTTCTGGCTTCCCAGAAATCCTGCTGCAATCAAAACAAGCTGTGCGTCAATTATCTCTGTTCCCTCCACCGGGAACATACCCATACGCCCTGTTTTCTCATCTTTTCTGCTCTCCAGTTTTACAATCCTTGCCTTCTGCACATCGCCATTTTCATCCTTGATAAACTCTGTCACCGTAGTCTGATAAATTCTGGGGTCATGCCCAAACACAGCAATCGCTTCCTCCTGGCCATAATCCGTCTTGCAGATGCGGGGCCACTGAGGCCACGGGTTGCTCTCAGTTCTCTCATCGGGAGCCTTTGGCATCATCTCAAGCTGAGTGACAGATTTTGCCCCCAGGCGGATGGCTGTTCCCACACAGTCATTCCCTGTATCTCCGCCGCCTATAACCACCACATGCTTATCCTTCACATTCTCAAATGAATTATCTTTAAATCCGCTGTCCAGCAGACTCTTTGTCACAGCGGAGAGAAAATCGACTGCAAAGTAAATATTGTTTGCATCTCTTCCCGGCGCATTGATATCTCTCGGATTTGATGCGCCGCAGCAGAGCAGTACACGGTCAAATTCTTTCTGCAGGTCGGATGCCTTTATATCCCTTCCCACATCCACTCCTGTTTTAAAGATAACGCCCTCCTGCTCCATCAGGTCTATTCTCCGGTCAATGGCTGACTTATCCAGCTTCATGTTTGGGATTCCGTACCGCAGAAGCCCTCCGATTCTGTCACTTCTCTCGAATACTGTAACCAGATGTCCCCTTCTGTTCAGCTGCTGTGCCGCTGCAAGCCCGGAGGGACCACTTCCGACAATGGCAACTGTCTTTCCTGTTCTCAGCTTTGGAATCTGTGGTTTTGCCCATCCCATCTCAAAAGCCGTCTCTATAATAGCGTGCTCATTTTCTTTGATGCTTACCGCCTCATCATTCAGACCGCAGGTGCATCCAGCCTCACAGGGGGCAGGACAAACCCGGGATGTAAATTCTGGAAAACTAAGTGTCTTAGCGAGACGCAGATATGCCTGCTCCCAGTTTCCTGTATAAATCAAGTCATTTGTTTCCGGAATCAGATTATGCAGCGGACAGCCCGAAGTCATCCCCCCCAGCATAACTCCTGACTGACAGAACGGGATACCGCATTCCATACACCGTGCTCCCTGTTTTGCCTGCTCTTCTCTGTTCTGATAATTCTTGAACTCATTAAAATGTTTGATTCTTTCCTTTGGTTCCTCCGAACTGGAACTTGTTCTTTCATATTCTAAAAATCCTGTAGGTTTTCCCATATCTTATTCTCCTCCTTTCTGACTAAAATTTTGATTGAATGCTTCCAACTGTGCCTCTTCAGGGGATAATCCCTGTTCTATCAGCTTCGCTGCAAGTGTGGTCATCTTTTTATAGTCATCTGGAATAATCTTTTTAAATTTCGGTAAATACTCCTGGTAATCTGCAAGTATTTTGTGGCCTTTCTCAGACCCTGTAGCTGCCGTATGAGCCTCAATCATATCGTGAAGTTCCTGGATATCGGCTTCTGATTCCACTTTTTCAACAGAAATCATATCTTTATTGAGATTCTTATACAAATCATTTTTCTCGTCCAGCACATAGGCAACGCCTCCGCTCATTCCAGCCGCAAAGTTCTTGCCTGTCTGGCCCAGGATTGCCACACGTCCTCCAGTCATATACTCACAGCCATGCTCTCCCACACCTTCTACTACCGCATAGCCGCCGGAATTACGAACTGCAAAACGTTCACCTGCCACACCATTGATGTATGCACTTCCGCTGGTTGCACCATAGAGGGCAACATTTCCTATAATGATATTTTCATCCGCTTTATAATTTCTTTCTTTTGGAGGATATACTACAAGCTTTCCTCCTGAAAGTCCTTTGCCAATATAATCATTACAGTCCCCGCATAAAGTCAGTGTCAGTCCTTTTGGTATAAATGCGCCAAAGCTCTGTCCGCCTGCCCCAGCGCAGGAAATAGTAAATGTGTCATCTGGAAGTCCGTCTTTGTGCTGCCTTGTAAGCTCTGCCCCAAAAATAGTTCCAAATGCTCTGTCTGTGTTCCTGACTTCTACTTCCAGTTCAGCTCGCTCACCTGTTTCCAGAGCTTTGCCCAGCTTTTTGAGCAAAATCTGTTCATCTTTTGTATCCTCCAGCTTAAAATCATAAATCTGTGTCGGATCATAGGTAACTTTTTCATTTTCTGCCGCAAACGGATTGTTTAAAACAGCACCCATATTAATCTGTAAAGCCAAAGGATTCTTTGCATCCTCTTTTACTTTCAGCATATCTGTACGGCCCACCATCTCATCCAGTGTGCGGATACCCAGTTCTGCCATATATTCACGGAGTTCTTCCGCTATAAAGCGCATAAAGTTTACAACATATTCTGCTTTTCCTTTAAATCTTTTCCGAAGCTCAGCATTCTGTGTCGCCACACCTACCGGGCAGGTATCCAAGTTGCAGACTCTCATCATAACACAGCCCATAGTTACCAGAGGAGCTGTCGCAAAACCGAATTCTTCTGCTCCCAGAAGTGCAGCCATAGCTACATCCCGTCCGCTCATCAGCTTTCCGTCTGTCTCAATCATAACCCGGTTGCGGAGTCCGTTTTTCAAAAGTGTCTGATGTGTCTCTGCCAGCCCCAGCTCCCACGGAAGTCCTGCATTGTGGATAGAGCTTCTGAGGAGCCGCACCAGTACCGCCGTCATAGCCTGAAATCAGGATAACCTGTGCCCCTGCTTTTGCAACACCTGACGCGATTGTTCCGACTCCTGCCTCAGAAACCAGTTTTACAGAAATTCTTGCGTATTTATTCGCATTTTTCAAATCATAAATCAACTCTGCCAAATCCTCAATAGAATAAATATCGTGATGAGGCGGCGGTGAAATCAGGCTCACTCCCGGTGTAGAATGTCTTGTCTTAGCAATCCACGGATATACCTTCTTGCCAGGAAGATGACCGCCCTCCCCAGGTTTTGCTCCCTGAGCCATCTTAATCTGAATTTCACTTGCGCTGACCAGGTAACGGCTTGTGACACCAAAACGCCCTGAAGCTACCTGCTTGATTGCGGAGCATTTATCTACAGTATTTCCTGCGCTGTCCAGGCGCTCCTCATCCTCACCGCCTTCACCGGTGTTGGATTTTCCATGCAGCATATTCATGGCAATCGCAAGCGTCTCATGTGCCTCCTCGGAAATAGAGCCGTAGGACATGGCACCTGTTTTAAAGCGTTTTACAATCTCATCGACACTTTCCACTTCCTCAATCGGGATTCCCTTTTCCGGGTACTTAAAGTCCATCAGACTGCGCAGATATCCGCTCTGCTCCATATCCACCATCTCTGTATATTCCTTGAACATTTTATAATTTCCATGTTTTGTGGACTCCTGAAGAAGATGAATGGTCTGTGGATTATAGCGGTGATTCTCGCCTTCTCTTCTCAGCTTGTGAATTCCCATACTCTCCAGCTCCAGAGTCGTGGGCTGGTCCAGAGGATCAAATGCTTTCTTGTGGCGTGCCTCCACATCATTTTCTATTTCTTTCAGAGTGATACCGCCGACACGGCTTACTGTTCCTGTAAAATATTTTTCTATCACTTCCTCAGAAATACCGATGGCTTCAAATATTTTAGCGCCAAGGTATGACTGAATCGTTGAGATTCCCATTTTGGACGCAATCTTTACAATTCCATGCATAACCGCGTGGGTATAGTCATTGACTGCTGCATAATAATCTTTATCCAGAAGATTATTATCAATCAAATCTTTGATTGAATCCAGTGCCAGATATGGATTTACCGCACATGCGCCATAGCCGAGAAGTGTTGCAAAATGATGTACTTCTCTTGGTTCTCCTGACTCCAGAATGATGGAGAGAGACGTTCTCTTTTTGTTCTTTACAAGATGCTGCTGCACCGCTGACACTGCGAGAAGTGATGGAATCGGCATATGGCTCTCGTCAACACCTCTGTCTGAAAGAACAAGAACGCTTACCTCTTCTTTACAGGCTTTATCCACCTCCGCAAATACCTTGTCGATGGCACTGTCAAGTGATACATTCTTTTCATAGACAGTAGATATCACAGCAACCTTAAATCCATTTCTGCTCATATTTTTGATTTTGAGCATATCAGTGTTGGTGAGTATAGGATTATTTACTTTTAGCATCTGACAGTTTTCCGGCTGTTCTTCCAGGAGATTTCCGGCACGCCCCACATAAACCGTAGTGGAAGTGACAATCTCTTCTCTGAGCGCGTCAATTGGCGGGTTTGTAACCTGTGCAAACAATTGTTTAAAATAATTGAACAGTGGCTGCTGTTTGCTGGAGAGCACTGCAAGGGGCACATCCGTTCCCATAGCTGCAATTCCCTCAGAACCATTCAGCGCCATATTGCAGATAGATTTCCGGTATTCTTCATAAGTATAGCCAAATGTTTTGAGTCTTCTGGCGAGAGCCTCTCCCTCGTACTCTTCCACTCGTGTATTTGGAATTTTCAAATCTTTCAGTTCTACTAAATTACTGTCCAGCCACTCTCCATAAGGCTGTCTCTTAGCATAGATTTCTTTTAACTCATCATCGCTGAATACTTTTCCCTGTACAGTATCTACAAGCAGTATCTTTCCGGGGTGAAGGCGCTCTTTCAATACAATGTCTTCTTCCGGCACAGGCAGCACTCCCACCTCTGAGGAGAGGATGAAATCTCCACTCTTGGTGAGATAATATCTGGATGGGCGCAGACCATTTCTGTCAAGAATAGCTCCCATCACATCACCATCCGTAAAAAGGATAGAAGCCGGACCGTCCCATGGCTCCATCATAGTCGCATAGTATTGGTAAAAATCTCTTTTTTCCTGTGAAAGGGTGTTGTTATTTGCCCATGGCTCAGGAATTGTGGTCATAACTGCCAGAGGCAGTTCCATGCCATTCATCATCAAAAATTCCAGCGTATTATCCAGCATCGCTGAGTCTGAGCCTTTTGTATCTACAACCGGAAATACTTTGTGATAATGGCCTTTCAGGTAGTCGGAAACCATAGTCTCCTCCCTCGCCAGCATCTTATCTGCATTCCCTCTGATTGTGTTAATCTCGCCGTTATGTACAATAAGGCGGTTTGGATGAGCGCGCTCCCAGCTTGGATTGGTGTTTGTGCTGAAACGTGAATGCACCATAGCGATGGCAGACTCATAATTTACATCCTGAAGGTCGCTAAAAAATGTGCGGAGCTGACCTACAAGAAACATACCTTTATATACAACAGTGCGGCTTGACATAGATGCCACATATGTGTTGTCATTGCCTTGCTTAAAGCTGCGGCGGGCAACATACAATCTTCTCTCAAAAGGAAGACCTTTTTCCACATTTTCAGGTTTTTTGATGAATGCCTGCACAATATTAGGCATACACTCCAGGGCCTTGCTTCCCAAAACCTCAGGGCACACAGGTACCTGGCGATATCCTAAGAACTCTAAGCCCTCTTTTTCCATGGCAGTCTTAAACTGCTCCTTTGCCTGGTCACATTCCCTTTTATCCTTAGGAAAGAACAACATGGCGATACCATATTCCCGTTCCCCTCCAATGTCAATTTTTTCTTTCTTACAGGCATTGGCAAAAAACTTATGGGAAATCTGAAGCATAATACCAACTCCATCACCTGTCTTTCCCTCCGCATCCTTGCCTGCTCTGTGTTCCAGATTTTCCACAATTTTCAGAGCATTCTCTACAGTCTCATGGCTTTTTATTCCTTTGCTGTTCACCACAGCGCCTATTCCGCAATTATCATGTTCAAACTGTTGTAAGTATAATCCTTCATCTTTTCTCATAATCATCTTCCTTTCTTATATTCAACGGCGGCACATACCAGCCCCGCAAAAAGCGGATGCGCCCGGTTTGGTCTGGATTTCAGTTCCGGATGTCCCTGTGTCCCCACAAAGAATGGGTGATCCATAATTTCAATCATTTCCACAATCCTGCCATCCGGGGAGAGGCCCGCAAGTGTCATGCCCTTCTCCTCCAGTCTTTCCCTGTACTCATTATTCACTTCATATCTGTGCCTGTGGCGCTCCGCAATCTCGTCCGTCCCATATAGTTCATAAGATTTTGTTTCCTTTTTCAGTTTACAGGGGTATGAGCCAAGCCTCAGTGTCCCTCCAAGGTCCACCACCCCATTCTGTTCCGGCATAAGAGCAATCACCGGATGGGGTGTGCCGGGGTCTATCTCCACGCTGTTCGCATCACGATAACCCAGCACGTCTCTGGCAAATTCCACAATTGCCATCTGCATCCCCATACAAATGCCCAAAAATGGAATCTCTTTCTCTCTCGCATATTTGATTGCCAGAATCTTGCCTTCCGTTCCCTTAATGCCAAAACCACCCGGCACCAGAATCGCATCAAGTCCCCCAAGCAGTTCTTCACAGTTACTTTCATCAAGAGCCCCGGAATCCACCCAGCGTATCTTCACACAGGCACGCCCGGCAATACCACCGTGCTTCAAAGCCTCCACCACGCTCAAATATGCATCGTGAAGCTGTATATATTTACCCACAATAGCAATTTCCACTTCTGTTTCCGGATGTCTCAAATTTTCTACCATACATTCCCACTCTGTCAAATCTGGCTCCGGACATGATATTTTAAGACATTCGCACACCGCACGCGCCAGATTTTCTTTTTCCATCGCCAGAGGGGCTTCATAAAGATATTCCACATCCAAATTCTGTAGTACATGATTTCTTGATACATTGCAAAATAAAGAAATTTTATCTTTCATTTCACATGATATGGGATACTCTGACCGGCATACCAGAATATCCGGCTGTAATCCCATTCCCTGAAGTTCCTTGACACTTGCCTGAGTAGGCTTTGTTTTTAATTCATCGGAAGCTTTCAAATATGGAATCAGGGTGACATGAATCAGGATAGCATTCTCATGCCCTACGTCATGCTGAAACTGCCGGATAGCCTCCAAAAACGGCTGACTCTCAATATCTCCAACAGTTCCTCCCACCTCTATAATTGCTATGCGCTCCTCATCCGGCGTCTTTGCCTTATAGAAACGTCCTTTGATTTCATTTGTAATATGTGGGATAACCTGCACTGTTTTACCGCTGTAGTCACCATGACGTTCTTTATGGAGTACAGACCAGTAAATCTTACCGGTCGTTACATTGGAATTCTTATCCAGACTCTCGTCTATAAATCTCTCATAATGCCCCAAATCCAAATCTGTCTCTGTTCCATCGTCCGTTACAAAAACCTCCCCATGCTGAATGGGATTCATAGTCCCCGGATCCACATTAATATATGGGTCAAACTTCTGCATGGTCACTTTGTATCCCCGCGCTTTTAAAAGCCTTCCAAGAGATGCCGCAGTAATTCCTTTTCCAAGACCTGACACAACACCGCCTGTAACAAATACGTACTTTACTGACATCATATTTTCCTTTCCCAACTCTCCCAAATACATAAAAAAGGCGTCGGATTCCCCATAATTTATAAAGGTATCCGACGCCATTGTCGTTGTTCGCTTCTATTATATTTTTTACATACTTTCCCCAAAGTGTTATAAAAAATCATGGAATTACTATATCTTATTTTGCCCGGTTTGTAAATCCCTAAATTAAAAAAATTGTTATTATTTAGTCATACAGTCTGACCCCAATGCTGTGCAGCCATTTTTTTCACTAATGTGGCTAAAACTCTCGCTTTCAGCAAAATACCATATGCGGATATACAAATATATTCTGCCCCAAACGAGCCTGTATTTTCTGTATTTGCATACCTGTACATGGTTAAATTGTTAAAAAAAAGATTGACAATTTTTCCTTTCCGTGCAATACTACAACACATAAAGCAAAGGCGCTTTGGATAAATTAATCCAAGGTGCCTTTTTCTTTTTCGTTTTGCCAGAAGTGCAGAACTGATGAAAAGATATAAAATAATTTTTGAAAGGAGTGCCGCGAATATGTCAAAAGATATTCCTACACTATATGGAAGTCTGGTTTTTAGCGACAAGGTAATGCGTAACAAACTTCCGAAGGACGTATATAAAGCCCTTCACAAAACAATTGAGAACAGAACACATCTGGAATTGGATGTTGCCAATTCTGTAGCAGTAGCTATGAAAGAATGGGCAGTTGAACATGGTGCAACACATTATACACACTGGTTCCAGCCCATGACCGGATTTACTGCTGAAAAACACGACAGCTTTATCGCTCCAAATGAAAACGGAGAAGTTATTATGGAATTTTCCGGCAAGGAATTGATAAAGGGAGAACCAGATGCATCCAGCTTTCCATCAGGAGGTCTGCGCGCCACATTTGAAGCCCGCGGTTACACAAACTGGGACCCTACATCACCGGCTTTTATCAAAGATCACACACTTTATATACCTACAGTGTTCTGCTCTTTCAACGGAGAAGCCCTGGATAAAAAAACCCCTCTTCTGCGCTCTATGGAAGCTCTGAATCAAGAGGCTGTAAAAATACTGCGCCTTCTGGGTAATAAGGAAGTTACAAGTGTTACTACGACAATAGGTGCAGAGCAGGAATATTTTCCTGATACCAAAAGAATTGTATGAGAAACGCCGCGACCTTATCTTTACCGGAAGAACCTTGTTTGGAGCACCGGCCCCAAAAGGCCAGGAGATGGAAGATCACTATTTTGGAAGCTCTGAAACCACGGGTTGCAGCTTATATGCATGACCTGGATGAAGAATTGTGGAAACTTGGGATTCCTGTAAAAACAAAACATAACGAGGTTGCTCCTGCGCAGCATGAGCTGGCACCTGTATTTGACACAGCCAATGTGGCGGTCGACCACAATCAGCTGACTATGGAAATCATGAAGAAAACAGCGGAGAAACACAATTTAGTCTGCCTGCTGCATGAGAAACCATTTGATGGAATCAACGGAAGCGGCAAGCACAACAACTGGTCTCTGTCCACCAGCACCGGTGCCAACCTGCTCGACCCGGGAAAAACTCCCTCAGAAAATATTCAGTTTCTTGTATTTTTGATGGCAGTTATCAAGGCAGTCGATGATTATGCAGATTTGATGAGAGTATCCGCAGCCAGCGCAGGCAATGACCACCGTCTGGGAGGCAATGAGGCACCACCGGCGATTGTTTCCATTTTTGTCGGCGAAGAGCTGGAAAACATACTAAACTCCATCGAGGAAGATACCTATTTTGGAAAAGCAAATCCTGTACAGTTAGAGACAGGTGCTCATGTACTTCCTCACTTTATCAAAGATACCACCGACAGAAACCGTACCTCACCTTTTGCATTCACCGGAAACAAGTTTGAATTCCGTATGCTTGGCTCCTCCGCCTCTGTGGCAAACCCCAATATGGTGTTAAACACTGCTGTGGCAGAAGCACTGGCTCAGTTCTCTAAGGAATTAGAAAATACACCCCCGGAAGAAATGGAAAGTGCAGTACATATACTGCTGAAACGTGCCATTAAAAAACATAAAAAAATAATCTTTAACGGCAATGGATACACCGAAGAATGGGTAAAAGAGGCCGAAGCAAGAGGGCTCTACAATCTGGTTACCACTCCGGAGGCCCTTCCAAGCTTCATCGCTGACAAAAATATAGAGTTGTTTACCAGATATGGAGTCTTTACTAAAGAAGAAATTTTTTCCCGCTATGAGATTCTTCTGGAAAATTACATCAAAACAGTCACCATTGAATCAAAGACCATGCAGGAAATGCTCACAAAAGATTTTCTCCCGGCAGTCAGCAGCTACGCCGCTTCCACAGCTAAAAATGCTCTGGACAAAAAGGCCCTGCTCCCGACACTTTCCACCAGTGCAGAAGAAACGTTGGTGTCAAGCCTGACCGGGACAGTCAATAAAATCACTTCCAAGCTGGAGGAATTAAAACAAGTCACCGCAAATGCTGAAGCCGCAGACAGCGTACAGCAGCAGGCCGACTTATTCTGCAAAGAAGTTTTACCTGTCCTTGAGGAATTGAAAACAGCAGTAAACGAAGCCGAGCCAAAAATGCCCGACAACCAGCTCCCATATCCAACTTACACGCAATTATTATTTTATCTTTAAGCCATAGGAAAAGGCACCTCAAGAGGTGCCTTTTCTATCGCTAAAAATTATTTTGTCAGTTTGTCAATGACCGTCATTATCTCTCCTATTTTTTCGTGCTGCTCTCCTGTCTCAAATGCTTCTGTCACGCAATGTGCCAGGTGGTCATGGAGCACATCCCTGTTGATATTGCGCAGGATAGCCTGAGTGGCCATGAGCTGATTGGCAATGTCAATACAGTACCGGTCATCCTCAACCATTTTCAATATTCCGTCAATCTGACCTCTTGCAGTTTTTAAAAGACGCACTATCTTTTCCCTGTCTGATCTCATATCCAATCCTCTTTCTAATTTTTAGCTGAATAAGCCTTTCTTTTCCTTAATGGAAGTCACTTCAAAATCTGCCCCCTGAATGGCATCTATTAACACCTGGTCTTCCACATCTTTTGCCAAAGTAACTACTGCATTTTTCTTCTTAAGGTCCACCTTAGCCTGAACCCCGTCAATGGCATTCAATGCCTTTGCAGCCTTTGCCACACAGTGCTCACAATTCATACCTTCAATTCCTATTACTTTCTTCATATCCACATCTCCTCTTATAATTTTATTCCTACAGTCCAGTCACGCACGTATATCGGAAGATAGAATGGCTGCGCAGCAGTCAACTTGAGCTGTATGGCTGAACTGTATATTTTATTTAGTGTTTTGGCTTAAATAATTTTAATCTTAAAGCATTAGAAACAACAAACACTGAACTCATACTCATGGCTGCCGCTCCAAACATCGGGCTGAGTTTCCATCCAAGGCTTGCATAAAATACACCTGCCGCCAGCGGGATTCCCAAACTATTGTAGAAAAATGCCCAGAATAAGTTCTGCTTAATGTTTTTGATAGTAGCCTTGCTCAACTGAACCGCTGTAACCGCATCTAGCAAATCGCTCTTCATCAAAACAATATCTGCCGACTCAATGGCAACGTCCGTTCCTGCTCCAATGGCAATACCTACATCGGCTCTCGCCAGGGCAGGTGCATCATTGATACCGTCACCGACCATCGCAACCTTTTTGGATTTCCTCTGTATCTCACGGATTTCCTTTTCCTTATCCTGAGGCAGAACCTCCGCTACAACCCGGTCGATGTGCAGCTGATTTCTGATGGCCTCCGCAGTCTTCTTATTATCTCCTGTCAACATTACCACGTCAATACCCATAGCCTTAAACTGCTCTATAGCCTGACGGCTTGTAGGCTTTACGACGTCTGCAACAGCAATAATGCCCAAAAGCTTTTTGTCATCTGCAAAATATAAAGGTGTCTTGCCTTCCATCGCAAAGGAATCTGAAGCATCCTGGAAACCACTTACATCAATGCTCTCATCCTCCATCAGGGCAAGATTACCTGCGATATATCTCTTCCCGCCAATGCTTCCAATGATACCTCTTCCGGAAACAGCATTAAAGTCGTCAACATCCTCAAAGGACATTCCCTCCGCCTTTGCTCTCTCCACAATAGCCTCCGCCAGCGGGTGCTCTGATGGTTTCTCCATAGATGCAGCTATCTCGAGAAGCTGCTTTTCATCTCCCCCTGCCGCTGTAATAATATCTGTAACCACAGGTTTACCCTCTGTGATTGTTCCGGTTTTATCCAGAACTACAGTATTGATAGTATGAAGGGTTTCTAAGGACTCCGCTGATTTAATCAATATACCGTTGGATGCTCCTTTTCCTGTTCCAACCATGATTGCAACCGGTGTTGCCAGCCCAAGGGCACAGGGGCAGGAAATTACTAATACAGCTATTCCGATAGACAGCGCAAATTCAAAAGGATATCCCAAAATCATCCACACTGCGGCAGCTATAATTGCTATGCTTATTACCACAGGAACAAATACTGCACTGATTTTATCCGCCATTTTTGCAATAGGTGCTTTTGATGAACTTGCATCTTCCACCAACTGGATAATCTGCGCTAAAGTTGTATCATCCCCGACCTTTTCCGCTCTGAACTTGAAAAATCCCGTTTTATTTATGGTGGCAGCAATTACTTTATCGCCCACATTCTTCTCTACAGGAATACTCTCGCCTGTTAAAGCGGACTGGTCAACCGCTGAGCTTCCCTCCGTAATAACACCATCCACAGGTATGCTCTGACCCGGCCGTACAACTATTATATCATCTTTTTGAACTTCTTCCACAGAAATTTCTACTTCATTGCCATCGCGGACAACAGTCGCTGTCTTTGGCGCCAAATCCATGAGCTTGGTTATCGCCTCTGAAGTCCTGCCTTTTGCCTTGGTTTCCAGCAATTTACCAAGAGTAATGAGGGCCAGAATTGTCGCCGCTGATTCAAAATACAAATCTTCCAGATACTGGTGCACAATTCCCATGTCATTGTGGCCCAGACCATATCCAATCCTGAAAATTGCAAAGATTCCATATATCAGGGCCGCTGATGACCCTATTGCGATAAGGGAATCCATATTCGGTGTGCCATGAAATAATGCTTTGAAACCAACGTAATAATACTTGCGGTTCACATAAACAATTGGTATGGTCAGCAGCAGCTGTATCAGAGTAAACGTGACTCCATTCTCAGGACCTCCCATCCAGTGGGGGTGGGGAAAGTTGAACATATGCCCCATAGACACATACATCAAAGGAATCAGAAGCGCGAATGAAATTATCACACGCCTTGTCATTTCCTTTATCTCTTCTTCTACCAGATTTACAGTATTTTCTTTCTTCGCAGCAGCACCTGCACCGCGCACAAATATAGAAGCTCCATATCCAGCATCCTCAACCGCCTTAATAATTCCAGTATTATCTATACTGGATTCATCGTAATTGACAGTCATACTATTTGAAAGTAGATTTACATTTACAGACTCAACGCCGGAAAGCTTTGAAACTGCCTTTTCTACATTAGCCGAACAAGATGAACAAGTCATACCTGTCACATTAAATTTTTGATCCATTACTTCACCTCTCATCTTTATACTATACCCCCAGGGGGGTGTTTACATTTAAATCTTATACCGAGTCTTATATTTTGTCAATAGCTTTTATAGATTAAATTTTACCAATCAGGTTTTATTTATACGGATTGAACTGTAAACATAAGTGTTTATGTGGTAAAATTAATTTCATAATTAAGCTAACGGGGGAAAGGCAGGAAATGGCATGTTAATTAGATTTGCAGCAGCAGAAGACAGCGCAGAATTGTTAAAAATATACGCTCAATATATCAATACACCGATTACTTTTGAATATTCGCTCCCGACAGAGCAGGAATTTGCACAGCGCATCACAGAGATAAGTAAAAGCTATCCATATTTGGTCTGTGAGGAAGATGGACAGATTGTCGGATACGCCTACGCCCATATGTATGGGGAGAGAGAAGCTTATAAGTGGAACGCGGAATTGTCTGTTTATATAGATGAAACCTGTACATCTAAGGGGTTAGGCAAGCGGTTCTATCACATCTTAATAGAAATACTAAAATTACAAGGCATGAAAACAGTTTACGGTATCGTCACAGTCCCCAATGGAAAAAGTGAAAAGCTTCATCATTCCATGGGATTTCACCATTTGGGCACATACCACAGCGGAGGCTACAAAAATGGCAAATGGCACGATGTGGCTTTATTTGAGAAAAGCATCTCACCATACGATTTAGAACCCGTTTCACCTGTGTCAATCACCCATATCCCTGCGGACAAACTGCATGAAATATTGAATGAAATAAAATAACAGAAGGAGCAGCTATCCGCACTGATAGCTGCTCCTTCCTCATAGTTCTTTTCTTATGGAATAATCATCATCTTTCCGTTTCTTCCGCCGATTTCAAATGCCTTTTCAATCTCATCCAGTGGGATGATATCTGATATCAGCTTTTTAATTTCAGCCTGTGGTTATTGATTAATTCTACCGCTCTTCCGTGAGTAAAAGGATTTACAAAGGAGGCAGTTATTGTCAATTCCCTCTGAAAAATTTCGTAAGGTTTGATTGGTATTTCGCAGTCCGGGTCTGCGACACCGAAGAATACGATATGTGCGCCCTGCCCCGCATATTTAACAGCATCTTTCATAGTCTCCGCTCTTCCCACACATTCAATAGAGACATTCACCTTTCTGATTTGGCTGCGTTTCAGAACCTCAAATAAATCTTCTTCCATCGGATTCACAACATAATCAGCGCCTAACTCCAATGCGGTTTTTCTTTTTGATTCTACTGGTTCCGATACAATAACCACCGCTGCCCCTGAAATTTTGGCGAGCTGCAGCATAATCAGGCCAATCGTGCCGCCGCCGATAATCAAAACCACATCACCGGCTTTGATGTGCGCCCGGTCAATCCCGTGCAGACAGCATCCCACAGGCTCACACATCGCAGCCTCCTCAAAGGAAATATCTTCCTTCAAACGGTATACCTGTTTTTCCAGAACCGTACAATATTCTGCAAATCCCCCGTCATAAGTCACTCCCGTGGCAGAATACTCCTCACAAAAATGTGGAGTTCCGCTCTGGCATTCACAGCAGTTATCACATGCAATACTCGGGTCAACGGTTACATGATCACCTGCTTTCACCCTTTTTACATTCTCCCCCACTTCCGCCACAACACCGGCAAACTCATGCCCCAGCACTACCGGAGGATAGCATTCAGAAGCACCTTTTGCACCGCCATAAATGTGCATATCTGTTCCGCACACTCCCGCTGCCTTTACCTGTATCAGCACTTCATCCGCTTTGGGCCGGCGTACTTCATGTTCCTCCACGAGAATTTTCCCTTTTTCGTAAAAAACCGCTGCTTTCATCTTTTTTCCTCCACTCTTTTTATATGTATCATATATTAACTATCCTGCAGCCGGAGACATCCATATGATTCTAGCTTAGAATAAATCTGCTCCTTTTCTTTGGCCTCAATTGTTTTGATATCCGGCAGCGCATATTGTTCCCCAATCTGTGCCGCCTTCCCTTTTGCCATATCGTGATACACCATCAAATTCACCTGCTCAATACCCGCGTATCTGCGAGATAACTCTGCAATACTCTGATAATGTTCCTCATTGTCATTAATCCCAGGGATAATGGGACACCGGAGATATACATGCTTTCCATTTTCGCAGAGATAATCCAGATTTTTCAAAATCAGACGGTTATCAGCTCCGGTATATTGTTTGTGTTCTTTTTCATCTGTTATTTTGTAATCAAAAAGGAACACCTCTACAAATTCTGACACCACTTTATATTTATCCAGAGAAGCCTGTCCTGAAGTGTCCAGACAAATATGCAGTCCCTTTTCTTTTGCTTTCTTGAGCAGCTCCAATAATGCCTCAAACTGCAGCATAGGCTCTCCCCCGCTCACCGTCAGGCCCCCGCCGCTTCTCTGATAAAAGTCCCAGTCTTTCATAACAACCTGAATAATTTCTTCACTGGTCATACTTTGTCCATAAATCTTCAATGCACGAGTTGGACATGCATCTACACACAGCCCGCACTGTACGCATCTTCCAAAATCAATTTCATGACAGTGCTCTTTGCTTACGCTATGAACAGAATATTCACATACCTCCTGACATTTCCCGCAGTATGTACAGCTCTTTTCCAAAAAGCCTAACTGAGGCCTGCTTTTTATAGATTCTGGATTGTGGCACCACATGCAGTTTAAAGGACACCCCTTTAAAAAAACAGTGGTGCGGATTCCAGGCCCGTCATGCAGTGCAAATCTTTGCAGGTCAAAAACCATTAATTCTGCCATTTCTTTTCCACCTTATCAATTCAATGTCCGATTCAGAATATCCTGCTGTACGTCATCCGCCAGCTCAATATATCTTGCACTGAATCCGCCTACACGTACAATCAGATTCGCATATTTCTCCGGCTCTCTTCTCGCATTTTCGAGGTCTTCTCTTCCCACAACATTTATCATTGCCTGTGTCCCTCCCCGCCCGAAATAGGAATCCATAAGCGGAAAGATAACAGTCTGTCTCTTATTATTGAAAGTGTCCTTAGAAAACTTCATATTCTGTACGACTCCAAAATGAATGTCCCCTCTGACCTTCAGCAGAGAATTTAAAAATGCGGTGACACCATTTTTATCCATGCCCGCCGTTGGGTTATTTGCATTTGTAAGAGATTCACCCGCGCGTCTGCCGTCCGGTGTGGCCCCTGTATTTCTTCCCTGTGTTGTATTATCCCGGTTGTTAATATTTACCATGCCAAAACAATCCAGCCCATAATATTTTCCGGAGATATCCAGCATGGTGAGGCATACCATCTCGTGAACCGCCTTCATCATATCGTCCACTTCTTCCAAATCGTTCCCGTACTTATCCACATTCAGCATGACTGCACGTTCCGTCTCATAGCCTGCAAAATCTGCTTTTAGAGCATCCATCATTCTCTGTGCAGATACAGATTTACTTTCAAACACACATTTTTTTATTGCATATAAAGAATCTGAACAGGTAACCATCCCGTATATCTCATCGCTTCCTCCGCATTTCTTCGTTCCGCCGCTGATGACTCCTTTTCCCGCGTCCAGACAGCCGTCATATAAAAGATTGTGAAGGTTCAGTGACATATCACCCGCAATAATCTCATAGCCGCGGGAATGATTCCGCGCACTTACATCCGTCAGAAATGCTACATTTTCACAGAAAGTCTGCCACAGCTCATCAAAGGTTTTATAATCCGTTAAACAAGTCTCATTTGGTGTCAGCCTGTATGTACCCGTGGAGTCATAACCGCCGTTAATCGTTCCCCACAAAACGTTCGCCATATTTAAAATGGAATTGGGGCTTACAATGATACTGTGGTCAATGGTAAACTCCCCGCAACCTAAAGGCATCCAGCCCAGCGCCTCCTCATAGCTGATTCCAAATACATTCATGATACCCGGAATGATATTTTCATCTTTGTACAGCATAGGGTAGGTCGTCCCTTCCCCAATGCACTCCATCGCCTTTTCATACAATTTGGGATTCATGCCGTCATACATCCTCAGTGTAAGCTGAGGTACAATATCCTTCACCCTTCTGGAAACTTCCATGATGACCATGGCAAGCTCATCCGCTTCTTTTGGGTGTTTTCTGCCCAGTCCGCCTATAATTACCCGGTCATCCGTCACCTGTTCTTTTACAATCATCAATTCCCAGAAGCTTGTGAGCAGACGGATTGCTTGCTCATCCAGAATACCCTTTTTCAAGTCCTCTGCATAATACAGAGCCAAATAATCATCCATCCGCCCCCATTCACGTGCTCCATCCATAAGCGTATAGATGATGACGAGCTGAATGGCCTCGCGGAAGCTCTCCGGTTTCTCAGTCACAAGCTTGCGGCAGATTCGCTCCATCTCTTTCAAATCTGTTCTGCGCTGTTGGTCTGTTTCTTGGCTGTATAACTTTGCCGCTTCATCCGCATACCACTCCAGGGTCCTCATAATTGTTTTCAATGAAATACAGATGCCTTCGTAAAAGTTGGGGTCATTCTCAGGATGGTCTTTTTGTTTTTCTTCTGTTAAATGATAAAGTCCGCTCAGCCCATAATCCAGTAATTTTTCATAATCCAGAAAAGTTCCCGCAACTCTTTGCAGCGCTGACGCGGCGTGGGGCTGTCCTTCCAAATCTAAAACAGTTCCATCGGAGGTTCCTCCCGTAACCATGTACACTTTATCGTTTGGTTCCATTTCCGCCAGAAATCGCTTTGTGGAAGTATGGTCACTCCAAAATTTGCGCAGTTCTTCCAATCGGCCCCGATTTTCACCTGATATGGACTGGTCTGCTATTTTCTCATCAAACCAGCTAAAATTCATGGCAAATCCCCATTCGCTGTTGATATACTGTGCGTTCATTCCAAGGGGAAATATGTCCGCCCTCCCGCAAAACAGGTCATTCTTCATAATGCCCAGCATCATCTGCGGGAATTGCGCATCAAAGCACTTCGCTTCACGAATTGCCGGATGGTCATCTTTACACTCCTTATAAACTTCTGTAAACATTTCCATATGATTTAAAAGCTCTGAAAAATCCAGGCGTGGTTCATCATTATAAGTGGTTGTATAACCGCTGTATGAACGTTTCATACGAGTTGTATAATGCTCTTTCCAATACATTCTCACTCCTCCTTCTTTACCCGTTATATTCATTATATCTGTACAAAGATATTAATACAATACCGTAATTCTTATACCAGATGCACAATCACTATATAAAAACAAGACACCAGATAATTATATCTGGTGTCCTGGCATCCCACTATGAAATTAAAAATTACCTGTATATCATTTATATGCTAGAAGAAAAAGACAGCTAGTGATGATGGTGATGCTCTCCATCGTGATGACTGCACACTGCGTCTGGATTATATCTCAAGTTTCCCGCCAGCAAATCATTTACCGCCTGGTCGGTATCGCCGGAAACACCCCCGTAAAGTTCAATGCCCGCCTCAGCCAGAGCATTTTTTGCTCCGTCACCAATTCCACCGCAAATCAAAGTATTTACGCCGTTATCTTTCAGGAAACCCGCCAGCGCTCCGTGGCCGCTGCCATTTGTGCTCACAACAGAAGTCTTCTCAACCTTACCAGCCTCCACATCATAAATCTTAAACTGCTCAGTGTGCCCAAAATGCTGAAACACCTTTCCATCTTCATATGTTACTGCAATTCTCAATATTAATCCCTCCATGTCAATCAGACAAATTAATTCGCATTCGTCAAGAGTCATTGTAACTAGTACACCATGTTCTCCACTAGTCCTGAAACCAGTGCCTTCCAAGTGAGGCCTACACGCCGATATTTGCAGGGTCCGGCATCATTTCACCTCATTTTCCCTGGCTCTATTATCCACATATGTCACAATCATTATACGTCTTTCGTGCCACATGTCAATAACTATTCAAAAACTAACACGGCATACACAGAAACTTGCCTGATATTTGAATCGTTTGTCATTCATTTACAAATAAACGCTTGGACAGATTTTGAGCGCACTGTGCCCGCCGTTCCAGTTCACGTTCATCGGGCAAACCTTTAATATTGCCCATTCTGCCCAATGTATTAAATTCTTCCGAACCGACAAATTCGCTCAGTACATACCACTTATCTTCCACATGAAAGCCAAAATGTTCAAAGAACTGACCAATATAAAGCCCTGTCGGAACGGCCTCCCGGATGCCAGTATGAGGACCAGAATAGGTACAGAAAACAAGCGCGTGTTTGCCCGGTATCTCCGGTGCACCTGGCAAAATACGATTCTCTTTTTTATACTGCTGGAATTTTGACTTTAAATATTCCTCGGCGGGTTTCGTTACATGCCAGTTATAAGACGGTGCTCCAAAACAAACCAAATCATAATCATAAAAATTTTCTTCCACGCCTTCATTGATTGTTCTACAAACTACCTGCACCCCTCCGTCATGAAGCCCCTGACAAATTGATTTTGCAACCTTTTCTGTATTTCCTGTAATAGATTGATATATGACCAGTGCTTTTTTCATCCTATCTTCCCTCTGCTTTCCACTATTTTTGTATTCTTTAAAAATTTTATTTAATAAAAGCCAGAGAATTACATTCCCTGACTTTCTTATTATTTATCTTCGCCCATTAGGCAACCGTATAAATTTTAACATCCGGGTCTGCATTCCACAGAGGTTGAAGACCTACAAAGACGTCATTCTTAAACATTTCTGTATCAAGATATGCTTTTGCATTTTCAGCACTGTCAAATCCATGAAGAACCTGCACATCCTCATCACGGATAAGGAGCTCTTTTGTTACTGCACCTTTGATTGTGTCTAAAAATGGCTGACGATAATCTGTATAAACCTTTGCCGCTGCAGGACGATTTGAATCATCAATCACCATTGTGATTTCTAAGTATGCTTTTACACCCATATTACTTTACCTCCAAAATGTATTTTTAATTAGGACTTGTGCCATACAAGGAACATATCAAAGATACTTGGGAATGTAAATATATTATGAAATTTAAAAGATACTATTATTTTTCATAGTATGAGTAGTTTTTTGTAATCTTCTCATATTTTATGAACTTGCTTTATTTGAATTTTTTCGCAAATATTTTATGATTTCGGTACCTGTTTTGGCTCCCTCATACACCGCTTTTGATATCTGCAATAATCCGCCAGTACAATCACCGGCAGCATACAGACCAGGTATATTTGTTGACATATTCTCATCCACAACAATCTTATTGTTTTGTATTTCAGCGCCAATCTTTTTTGCCAAATCAGTGCTTCCAGCAACACCGATTGCTACAAAAACACCGGAAACCGGTATAGATTCACCGTTCTGGAATTGAACTCTTTCAACAACGCCATTACCCTCAATCGAAGCGACAGCATCAGTAATGACATTGATATTTTCCGGTATTTCAAAATCAGGCTCTTTTCCATTTGTAAGAATTGTGACTGAGTTTGAGGTAGCCAATAACTCTGATGCCTCATGCAATGCATAATTACCATTACCCAATACAGCCACGTCCTTTCCTCTGTAGAAGAAAGCATCACATACAGCGCAATAACTCACACCACTTCCCTCAAATTCCTTTATGCCCCTGATTTTAGGTAACGTTCTTGACGTTCCGGTAGCAAGAACAACACTATCTGCTTCATATTTGCCATCTTTTGTAATTACAGATAATTTATCATCATAATATATCCCCAAAACCTCATCCGATATAAATTCAGCACCCAGCCTGCGGGCACCCTCTATCCCCTCTGAAATCAATTCTTTTCCAGATATTGGCCGGCTGAAACCATAATAATTTTCTATTTCTGAAGCTTTATCCAATGCCCCGTAATCCTTGCCAATAATCAAAGTATTAATACCGGCTCTTGTCGTATAAAGTGCGGCTGAAGTACCAGCCGGACCATTCCCAATAATAATTACATTAGCCATAATAATCTCCTCCGTTTTTTTGCCTATATATAAAGTATATCAATAATAGCGATAATGGTTCTGTGATAAAATTACATAAAATGAAAACCCCGCCATAAAGGCGGGGCCAAATGTTTCAATTATACTTAGGACAATTCTATCATAACTTTTCCGCTTCTGCGGTATTCTGGTTTTTCCATTACATCCACAATATTGTCAAGAGGTACGATATTTGTAATAATACTCTCCACATCAATTTTACCTGACGCAAGCACTTCTATTGCACGCTCAAAGGTATATGGATTGATAAAGGAGGAAGTAACATGCAGCTCTTTCTTGAAAATATCATCTGGCTTAAGAGGAAAATTTTCTTCCGGTGCGGCAAGACCGAAAAACATAACAGTAGCACCTTTTCCGGCAAACTTTATTGCATCCTGCTGTGTATGTATATTTCCCACACATTCAATTACCACATTCACATTCTTACAGTTTTCGGCGAGAAACTTTTCCACATCCTCCTCAATCGGATTTACTGTCAAATCTGCTCCCAGCTTCAAGGCAAGGGCTCTCTTTTCTTCAACAGGCTCAGAAAGAATGACTTTTGCCGCCCCGGCATTTTTTGCAAGCTGAAGCATACTGATTCCAATGGGTCCTCCTCCCATTACAAGAACTGTATCTCCTGCCTTAATATTGCACAGATCAATTCCATGAATGGCACAGGATATCGGCTCTGCCATGGCAGCTTCAAGATAGCTCAAATGGTCC
Organism: Muricomes sp.; assembly: GCA_049840515.1. Classification (GTDB taxonomy): domain Bacteria; phylum Bacillota; class Clostridia; order Lachnospirales; family Lachnospiraceae; genus Muricomes. Next base: position 71,681 of record JASGKW010000019.1, read on the forward strand.
GGCACTTTATAGACCTGTTTTTCATGCATGATAACATATTCCGCAAAACCGCCGTCAACTGTAGTTCCAACCCCAATGTTATTTGTACAGAAGTGCTGCATCGCATTTTTGCAGAAGTAGCACTCTCCGCACATGTCATTTGGATCTGCTGTCACCTTATCTCCTTCTTTAAATTTTTGAACAGCGCTTCCCACCTCCGACACAGCACCTGAAAACTCATGTCCCGGTATCAAAGGAGGCGTTACTTTGGACGATCCGCCGTCCCCGTTATAAATATGGATATCCGTTCCGCAAACCCCACAGTATTTTACTTTGATTCTGACTTCGTTGCTCTCAAGTGCCCTCTCTGGAACTTCCTCCACCCTCAAATCCTGAGGACCATGATATACTGCTGCTTTCATAAATTTATTTCCTCCATTTCTCTGATTTCCGCTACAATTAGGTTTTCTAAATAATGACTTCTCGCTTGTAGTTTTATCTCTCTAAATGGTATTGTATTATAATACCATTTTATTGTCAATATTATTTTGAAACTCTTATTTTATAATATTGAATCTTCTGCTTTTCCCATAAAAAACCCCGCCATAAACGCGGGGCTTACTGATTTGCCTTCATAATTCTCTTACAAGTAAATCGACTCCTTAATCCATGCAGGTATGTCCTTGTCACTTTCAATTTCCATACGACTCTTCCACTCGTAAAATGAGTGTTCACTACTTATGGGAACTTCCCCCGCCCCGCAGATACACTCAAATAACAAAATCTGTAAATGCAGTATTTTCTACGTTAGAAATTTCATATTTGTGACATCAAAAATTCCTGATTCTGTCAGCCTGATTTCCGGGATTACAGTGAGTGCCATGAAAGACAAAGTGATAAATGGGTCTATCCCCTCTTTCACTCCCATGTTTCTGGCTATCTGTACCATCTTACTTGTTTTCTCCTGCACGTGGGCTGCCTCATCCACGCTCATAAGTCCTCCTATCGCAAGAGGCAGCTCATCTACAACATGATTCCCGGAAGCAATCACGTACCCACCCTGAATTTTCTTCAATTCATTGATTGCGCACAATATGTCTTCATCATTGTCACCCACCGCAATAATATTATGAGAGTCATGAGAAACTGTTGTCGCTACCGCCCCATTTTTTATTCCATATCCTTTTATAGGACAGACACCAACTTTTCCACTCTTTCCATGCCTCTCAGCCACCACCAATTTTGCATATTCCGAATCGGGTATGAATCTTCCGCCATCTCCCGGTATTCTTTCTTCCTTATGCAAAGTCAACAATTGATTCGGTATCAGTTCCATCACATGATCGATTTCTTTCCGGACAAATTCCAGGTCTTTCAGATTCAGATTTCCTACTTTAACTGTCTGTAAAAGTGATTCATCCTTCACTTCACAGTGAAACGCCGCAAGCCATTCTTTATCAACAATTGTCCCGCTCTTAATCACAAGACAAGGCTCAGCCCTGTTCAAATCATCTACTATAACAATATCCGCCAGATGTCCCGGAGCTATAGCCCCTGTATTATCTATGTGATAGGCTTTTGCTGTATTAAAGGATGCCATTTTGTATGCCTTTACAGCGGGAACACCTATTGCTATCGCTTTACGGATACATGTATTGATATGCCCTTCTTTTTCAATGTCTTCCAAATGTTTGTCATCTGTACAGAACATACATTGATCCAGTGATACTCCCGCCTCCAAAAATCCTTTCAACAGGCTCTCCAGGTTTTTTGCACCGCTCCCCTCCCGCACTAAAATCCTAAAACCGGCGCGCAGCTTTTCCAGCCCTTCCTCGGCTGTTGCACATTCATGGTCATCTACAACTCCCGCAGCACGGTACGCCTGTACATCCTTCCCCGTTATACCAGGCGCATGCCCGTCTATAATCATATCTGAGAACAGCTCCAGTTTATCCATCGTTTCCTTCTGTTCATTCAGAACATCAATGAAACGCATCATTTCTCCCAGACCAAGAACTCTGGGATTTGATTTATAGGACAGCATATCCTCTGCCAAAAATTTTCCTGCGCCATTTATATCAATGTCTGTTGCCGGAACGGAGGAAGGTATCATAACATACGTGTTGACAGGTATATTTTCTGATGCATCTAAAATAAAGTCCAGCCCTTTCTTCCCGCTTACATTCACAATCTCATGAGGGTCAGCAATAATACCTGTAGTGCCGGCACATATGATATGTTTTGCAAATTCCACCGGCGTTACCATTGATGATTCAATATGGACATGTGCATCAATAAACCCTGGGACTATATACTTTCCTGTACAGTCAATCTCTTTATCACCTTTATATTCTCCTACACCCACAATAACGTTTCCTGCAATAGCTACATCCGCGGGATATATTTCTTCCGTAAATACATTTAATACATTACCATTTTTTAACACCAAGTCCGCAGGTATCGCCCCCCTGGCCGTTTGAATTATGCTTTTACCCATATACCAAACACCTCTTTCTTTTTCATTTTTTAAGTCATATGGCTTATAGTCTATAAAACACGTCCATACTCATTACAATCTGTGTGCAAAAAGCCCCGCCATAAAGACGGGGCCAAATGTTTAAATTATAGATAACTTCAAGAATAATATGATTCCTGCCTATTTTGCTTTGATAGCTGCCTGTGCTGCATTGCTACTGGGGAGTATTTTTCTCCTTTTATAGCATTCGCAATATCTGCAATAAAAAGTATATTGCTATGTACCGAGGGCTTATCGCCCTCGTCAGTATTAGCTTGTTTTTGAATATATATAGTTGGATTATTCTTTCTGCCTTCCACTACCATATCAATTTCTTCAGTTTCCAAAGCACTTAGATTTACAAACCAAGCAAAATGATTATTCTCCTTTGGAACAACTCTTGCTATAAATTTATCTATAAGGTCATTATATATTTGGGGAGCAGAAATATCAATAACTTCTTTCAATGTTGTATTAATTTTGTCCCAAGCTAATCCTTTCTCCTGCCTTGTATTATTGGCAGTGCTCTGTTTTAGCAACTCTTCTTCATACTTACACATTTCTTCATCAAGATGCTTTCGTAGATTACGATATTCTTCGGTGGTGATATCTCCTTCTGTTCGCAAATCAATCAAATTACTGATTTTCATTTTTATTTTAGAGATTTTTCTTTGAATAAGTTCTGACTCTGCCTTTTTATCCCTACTCTCCTGATAACATTCTTTCAGAATTGCACAAGCTTTCTGTATTGCCTCATTTTTGTTTAACCAAATCTGTTCCATCAGTTTTTTACACATAACCTCTAGTTTCCAGTCTGCCACCATCCGTACATCACAATAACCAGTATCATCTAACCCCTGTTCTCTTCTTTTTTTTGCAGAACCATTATTCAATTGATTATAACATTGATACCCATATGACCAGTCCTTATTTTTGTTTTTATGCCAGCGGTTTTTCCTAAACGATGCCCCACAAGAACAATGGAGCTTTTTATTCCATTTATCTTTGGTTTCTTTTCTTGGTGACGTAATGCTTTCTTCTCCAAAAGGTGTTTTCTTCTTCATAGGAAGACTCAATTCTCTTCTTCGCCTTTTTCTGATTTTTTCGCACTTATACCAATCTTCTTCCGAAACAAGTGGTTCAAAACCAGCTTTTACATACATATAAGTATCTCTATTATGGTTATTTATTCTTTTTTGCTCAAGATAATTATTACTAAATGACTTTCCATAAACCGCATATCCCATATAAGTTGGATTACCTAGCACTCTGCTAACATTAGAAGATGTCCATTTTACCTGACCTGATGCAGCTACTCTTCTTCTATTACAAAGTTCATTTGCTATTTTAATTGTTCCAATTCCTTCATTTAGATACATGTCAAATATCATTCGAACTGTCTCTGCCTGTTCTTCATTTACTATATATTTTCCATCTACCCGATTATAGCCTAAAATATTACCATTTCCATAAACAACACCTTTAGTACGGCTAATGTGCTGGCCTGCCTTCACTCGTTCTGATACTTTTCGACTCTCCTCCTGTGCTAGTGTTGCCATGATTGTCAGACGAAGCTCTCCATCATTATCCATTGTCCAAATGTTATCTTCAACAAAATACACTTCGATGCCAATACTTTTCAATTTTCTGGTTGTAACAAGTGTATCTACCGTATTTCTGGCAAATCTGCATACTTCACGAGTGACAATCAAGTCAAATTTTCCTGCTCCGGCATCTTCTAGCATCTTCAAAAATGCCGGACGTTTCTCCGCCTGTGTTCCAGTAATGCCCTCATCAATATACTTATTACACACAACCCAGTTTGGATGGAATCTTGCCTGATCATCATACCATTGTATCTGATTCTCCAATGCTGATAATTGCGCCTCATGTTCAGTTGACACTCTACCATAAAACACAATATTTCTCTCTCTGTTTTTATCTTTAAATGTGTCAAATGGTAACTGAATATTCTTGCTAAAATCCACACTATTTTTATTCATCACTTTATACCTCCTGCCGCTTATTTCTGTACTCTATCGAAATTTAAGATATTTTTGAAATGTGCGAATTTCCTTTTTCATACTGCGATTTTTGATGAGTTCTTACATTATTAAATGTGGCTTTATTTATTAATCCTTTTTTATATAAAATTTCTATTAGCATATATGCTGCATATAAATTATCAATACTCATATATTCTCCTAAAAAAATAACGGCAGTTTCTACCTGCCGTTAGTCATCTATTCTTCCAATATAATAATCATACCCTTTTCGCACATTACAAAACATACAGGTATCTTTATATTGCTGTTCTGAATCTACCCTCTTAATATAGTTATTAGGTATCTCATAAAAATGTCTTGCACACACCGGACATAAGCATAATAATAAAGACGGTTCTTTAACTATTCCTGTGCTTGTACGCAATGCTACATTTATTTTTTTCATATGCACACTATCCAGCGTTCCAACATATTTTTTTAATCTCTTTTTATCAATTGTTCTTAATTGCTCAAGCAATACAACAGAGTTTTTTTCTAACCCCACAATGTCTCCTAACTTAACATGAGTAGGAAGTTTAGTCTTGGTCTTGCTTGTAATTGCTGCAACAATAACCGTGGGACTGTACTGATTTCCCCTATTGTTTTGAATTATTAACACAGGACGATATCCCCCCTGTTCGCTCCCATAAACGGGACTTAAATCGGCATGATAAATATCCCCTCGCCAAATTCTTTTATCTTGCACTTTTATTAACCTCCAATTTCATTGTGAAACCTTATGCTATCCATTAAATCAACAACTAAATTAAAACTTTACTCACATATACAACATCTCAAATGTAATACCTATTTGTCCTCGACACCCCGGCTTTCATACCTGCCAATTGACAGGTAAAAGGAAGTCACCAGACGGCTGACAGCGAATCAGCTCCACGGGAATCACACCCTTCCGAGGATCTCCCGGAACTGCCCTCACTTGTTGCGACGCTTTTAACGCTCGACCTTATGACCGGACAGGAGTATCATTATTTCTGTTGCCTGTTATCGCCTTATCGGAAGCCATCCGATATTTATGGCCAAATATATTCCGCTCCTTGAATGAACTACATCAGCCGCAAATCTCTCTCTTTTCTCTGTGGGATTTCGCTGCTTGTGTTCCATCCAAATCATAGCGTATCTGCTAATGTGGCTTACGCTCATCACGATAACAACAGGAATGTGCCTGGTGAATGGGTATGAAATTTTCAAGGTGCATCCCATTCTCCGTACAACAGAAAACAGGTGAGATTTTATTTCTCTCACCTGTTTCCTCACTAAAATGTAAAAAGTTGCCCCTACACTTCAAAATTTTTTAATTCTTTTTCCAATTGTTTAATAGCAGCATCAATAGAACGCTTGACTGGTACTTTCGTACATCCTTCTCTTTGAGCAATCTGCTCATATGTCATGTCTTCAAAGTAATACAGAATCAGTCTACGCCGCTGTATATCCGTTAATTTTCCAATCGCCATATGTAAACTTTCAATCAGAAACTTTTTTAATACACTTTCTTCCATATTGTGTGGTTTATGAAAAGCTCTTGTATTCAATGTAGAATCCCATATCTCTGACTGTTCAATATGTCTATCCCACACATTAAAATATGACAAATCTTCTAACTCAAATGAATTAAAAGCCTCATATAGCATTTTGTTGATTTCAAATCTATTATATATACCTTGTCCATCTTTGAATGATATATAATAATGTCCATTCTGTTCACATATATCGTAAGGATTATACTTATCCTTTCTTCTTTTTGGATGTTTTCCCTCCATATTAAATTCCTCCAATTTAAATTTTTAAGAAAAATTTAAATTGGAGGGGAGAACGACACCCACCCCCCTTATATAATCTGCTGGTTTTTCCTATTTTGGGGCAAATAAAAAAACCAGATAGTTTGTAAAACCATCTGGCATTAAAGTTTAAATTATGAACTTCTATTTGATTGCACACTTTTATCTTAGTTAATTTTTATACTGCATTTAAGTTAATTGTTCTTATTAAGTAATATCCGCCAATAAATCATATATCTCATAAAAAATCTTCCATTTCTATATTAAAAAGAAATGGAAGACAAAGTTAAGTAAACTTATTTCAACTATAACTATTTTCTCAATTAGCAATACTGTTTATCTATAAAATCTACAAATTGCTTGCTGACAAAATAATCTTAGTCTCAAAATAATCTTGAGAATAATCATAATCCATATTTCCACAATACTTATTGGCAAGGTTTGATAAAATTTCCATTCCTATTCCTAAATGACCCGGTTTTGTAGATTCCAAATTTCCATTCCTGCAATGTGGCACTACTCCAATTGTATTTCTCATCCCAATAACAACATATTGATTGAAACGGTGAATCCGAAGACGGATTTCTTTCTTCTCTTTATTGCAATCCCTACAAGATTCAATAGCATTATCAAATAAATTAGAAAAAAGTGATGTCACTTCGCTTTTTCCCATAAAGTCAAACTTTATATCCTGAAAATTAAGTTCCAGGCTAATATCTTCTTGTTTACATATTTGGATTTTCTCCCAAATAATAGTGCATACAATCTCATCCTCACATTTGAATTGTTGTTGAATATCATTGATAGATTCCATTAACTCACCAATATAAGTTTTTTTAATTTCCTTTTGACTCACATCCAAATTCTCAATTACCTGTATATGCTTTTTAAAATCATGTATCAGTTTTTGCATTTCATCATATTGAGTCTGTAAACTTTCATAATACTTTACGGTCATTTTACTCTGCTGTTCTGTTAATTCCGTTTGCTTTTCAAGTATGGCATTTTGAGAGATCATTTTAAACAAATATATTACTCCTCCGTCAACAATCACAAACCCAATTGCTAAAATGAGCAATGTAATATTACTATGTGAACTTCTATGATCTTCTATAAAATAGCAAAGAAGTCCTAATTCAAAAATTAATAAAAAAATAGTGTAAAAGTGAATATACCTTGATACTTTGCCAATCTGACTTCGCATAATTAATTGTATTAGTAAACTACACGTACACAACATAGCTAACGCATTACAAATCCCGGAAATCATAAAAAACTGTGAATTTTCTAGCACCACGTATAAACTTGCACGCATAAAAATCGAAAAAATTGTAGTTACAATTAGATCTACCAATGCAAAATAAATAATAACAATTGCCGAATTAATCACCACATTTTTTCTTTTGGTTTTATATAAAATGCATGATATCAAACACAAACTCAGCATAGAATATATTACATTTACCCCTGGCCAATTAAACATAGCAATTATGGTACTTAAAATAACATATACCAAAAATCCCCCCCAATAACATAATTTATTGTTTAAATATTTCTTTTCATATAAAGAGCCCATAATTGCAAATAGAACATAACCCGAAACAATTGAAGAAATAATCAGGCTACTTAAATAAAGCATTTTTATCACACCTTTCAAATTTTATTAAATGTAGACTGCAAAAAGTTATTAAATTCAACTCTAAATCCAGCCGCTCTCTTTTGTGCTAAAGGAATAATTGAACCATTTTCCATAAATATATCAAACCCTTTTATAAGCTTTATATAAAGCATATTGACAATGAACCCCTTATGAGGTGAGTTAAAATCATATTTTTGAAATTTTTCGAGCAGTTCCTTCAAACTATATGATGAAATATATTTTTCTCTGCTACAATTAATAATTACTCTTCTAGATGAATATTCAAAATAGTAAATATCATCTAAATCTAAGGTGACAGTACCTTCTTCTGTTTCAAACGCATATTTTTGTTTCTTTCTAGCATTATCCGAATATTGCACTGCTTCCAGCAAAGCACAGCAAATCTCATTTTCACAAACGGGTTTGCTAATATAATCAAAGGCATGAACCTTATAGGAACTTTTTATGTAATGCTCATAATTTGTTACATATATTATTTTGCTATTCACATCCCATTTTCTTAACATCCTTGCCGTTTCAATACCATTTAAATTAGGCATTTCAATATCTAGGAAAATAATATCAAAACGAATATGTGATTCTAATAAATTAACTCCACTTATAAATTTAACAACCAACACTGGCCTTCGTATATTATCAAACCATCCTTTAATGATAGCAAATAATTTCTCTCGTACAGATTCATCATCGTCGCATACTGCAACCTTAATCACTATATCACCCCATTCAATATCCTATAACCTTTCAATTATTATATACTAAAAAAAGAATCTTTCCATCAGATTCTTTTCCTCATTCTTTATTGATTCCCTTTTTGTCTCTCAATTTCACTCATTAATAACATCACTGTCTGAATAATCCAAGCACATGAAATTCCTTTCAAAATTACGTTCAAAAAGAATCCCGCCAAAGAAATACACCCAAAACCAATTAAATATTTATGAGTTTTTTTACGATAATCCACCATTTCGTTTTCTTCCAGGGGATTATTATCTGCCTCCTGCGGTGATAAACTCCATATAGTATAGCCACAAATTAACATCATTGTATAAAGTATATATGTATCCAACCTTTGAAATATATTTAGCAAGATGAGTAAACAAATTGAGACAATAATGGTACAACAGTAACACCCTGTCACTGACTTTGCGTGGTAGCCGCCAGAATACTCTCGCATACTGGCATATGCTACCAAAAAGATAAAAACACCCCAAAACTCGCCACCAATGAACCCAATAACCAAAAATAATAATATATGGATAATCTTTTTTATAAATATATTAAGGCCATACCGATATATCTCAGTTTTTTCTTCGTCAATCACTTCGCTTCTGATAAGAAAAGATAAAATCTTTTTTTCCATGTCACTACTTGTTGCTTTTCTTCATACTTTTTACGCTGTCTGGCATTTTAGGTTGTCCATGCAAAAAAATACATGCTGAATTAGCATTTTTTTCAGCCATCTTATAAGATGTTACCGCAATAACTTCTGCTAAAGCCTTTTTAATTTTCTTGTCCATCATAATTATTCCTCCATAATCAATATTTTTTATAAATCTAGTTAAAGTATATTTCCTTATTTTTCAAATTTCAACAAGCCTGTGTAAAATACGATTTTTTTGTTCAAACTACGACTTTTTAATGCAATTTTTATCAAATTCCCCGAATACTCCTGAGATATAAGAATATCTATATCCTCTAATGCTAATTTCTTAAATTCATCTAAGACACATTGAGGCAATATCGATTCTACTACAATCCAAGGGACACAACATTGCCTATACACATGAATTCTAATATATAAACGGATATCCTTCTTATTTAAAACCTTCAAAGTTTATTTCTATTTAAAATTTCATGCCCTATAATTTAGCAAGATGGAGGTACTGTATGTGCAGATTCGATAAGACAATTATGGGAGAAAGAATTAGAGTACAACGTGAATCACTGAATATCAGTCGGGAGCAGTTTGCAGAAATGCTTGGTGTTACCACAAAATTCTGTGGTGATATTGAATCCGGTGCACGCGGTACATCGCCTCAAACGCTGACCAAAATTTTTGATTGTCTAATGCTCTCTACTGATTACATTCTATTTGGAGAATCATCAAAAACAAGTGATCAAATTTTCCTTTGAGCAATTAACTTATGCCCCGAAACAAAGAAAACACATTTGCTTACTGTTATAGAGAAAATTATTGAAAGCTACAATGCATAAAATATTCAATAAAACTATATTTATCCATTATTATTTTATGATATGTTATTCTCCCTAAAAGTTTATCCGCCGGAATATTTCGGCGGATAAATTAATTATGTAAAAACAAAATATGTTTATTATCTGAGACTTTTCCTAAATAATGTCCTATTTTAAATTTATCACCCGTCATTTCTCAATTGCTCTATTGCACTTTTTCGAGATGTTTTCCTATAGACAACCTGTGGTAGCAAAACACAAAAAAGCAACAGAATGACAGCCACAATAATCAGCTCTTTTACAGGATAAACAAACCGAAAATAGGAAAGATTTCTCTTAATCATGAAGCCTACTCCCCAAATCAACAATGAACCTATGCTCAGTAAAGCTGCAAGCAAAATCCCCCAATAATATAATCCTTCCATTATCATCATTTTTTTCAATTGCTTTTTTGTCATTCCAACACTCTCCATGATTACAAATTCCTTTTTTCTGGAAACCATATTAGTAATAATTACATTCAAATAGTTAATAATCCCCAACAAAAGCAGACTTAGGCAAAGTGCAAACATTACGGTCCTTGTGTTATTCACATAATCTTCCATCCTTGCCCTTTCATCTGAAGTGCTGAAAAGAGAATAAATATTAACTGCTTTTTGTTCGCTGTTCTTTTTTTTGATCAGTTCTGTCAGTTTTGCCTTTGCTAATGCCTCTTGTCCCTTTTTTGCATTTATTGAAAAACCAAATATCTGCTTTGGAAAATGAAGCCTCTCAAACCCTTTCTCACCAATAAGGAAATAATTAATGCCTTCTCCATTCCAACTCATATCTAATGGAGGAAACCCTTTTATGGTTGTATCAAGATAACCGGAACAAACAAACTCCACTCCTTTATCTTCCGGATTCCCCTCTCCATCCATGGAATAAACTTGAGCAGGCATTCCATTTATTCCTTTTGCATTTAACTCTGACATTTCAGATAATTGATGTTTGTGCAGCACCAGTATACCAGTTCCATTGCTTAAACTGTCTATATCAATGTCCAATTGATTCTTTCTTATATAATTTTCTAGTTTTTGAATATACTTGTCACTTACCACTTGTATTGTCATTGACGTATTACTTGTTCCACTTGCATACCCTGCTTCTTCAAGTGGCTGTACATATTCATCTGAGAAATCATATGAACCATAACATCCCCATATTTCTTTTACGCTATTTTTGTCCAGTTCCTCCATATTTTCTATTTCTTTCATAAGACTTTCATCAAACAATGGTTTCTCTCTATCTACATGGAGCTGCTCCACCTTACTATATGGAAATATATAAGCATTTACTGCGTCTTTCTGCGTACCTATTTCAAAATCTGATTTCTGAGAAAGTTGGTTCATTGTATCAGTGCCTGTTGAAATAAATGCAGCCAAGAGTGCCATCTCACATCCCACGAATAAAGCTATCAATGTAATCAAAAGCTTAGGCTTAGAACGAAATAAATTGTATCGGGCCATCCTCCCTATTGACGCTCCCTTTCTTGATTTTGTTTTTCTATGGGGAAATACAGGAGACTGCACTATATCTATATGCTTCAATCGGGCTTAATTGTTTCAATTTTCTCATGGTGTGTCCATTAGCCAATAACATCAGAACAATCACAATCAAAATTGCCCCCATCAAAATCTGAGGATACAGTATTGTCTGGATACTTATCTTTCCATTTTGCTGGAGAAACAAGCTACGAAATAATATGGGGAATCCTATTCCGCCAATCAAAAGACTGGCAATCCCCCCAATAATAGAACCCTTCACAATAATCTCTTTATTTTGTCTAAACAACAGTTTTTTGACCTGTTTTTGAGTAACACCAATTGTGAAAAGCAGACCATAATATTGAATATCTTTGGTAAAGGAAATAGAAAGCACATTATATATCAAAAGGTAAACACTCAGCAAAACAATAATGGTACATAAAACTGCAATCCCATATCCACCTATAAACTGATTCACAGCCTGAAAGCTGATGGAATAACCTCCGACAAATTGTTGATTTTCATCTGTCAATGGTACATCTTGATACAACTGTCGTTCCATCTGGATATCACTTAAAAATTTCGATTTAAATGTTATGAGTAACTTTTCAGGATATTTTGCTATTTCTTTCTCTTCCAAGTATTTTTCAGATAAATATACAGTTGGTATATTTTCTGATTCTTTTATGTAGTCATTATAATATCCGGATAACACAAATTCCTCTGTCAGTCCATTGCCATCGTTAACAGACCAACTTTTAAACTGGATGGGAACAGATAGTTTCATTCCAATTTGAGGCTCCTGAATACCCAAACTTTCAAATAGTTTTTTCGGCAGCATTATTTCCTTTTTATCTGCCGGATAATGTCCTACGATTCCATCATAAGCAGGTTTTACAATTTTTTCATATCCAATTTTATCAAGAACCTTACATGTTGCAAAAGGTGTATCATTCTGAATCCAATCCCCTACGCTACACTCCTGTCCCACATATTCAATATAATCCAAATTCATTATTTTTTCATATTGTTCTTCTTTTGCATTGACTAAATAGGCAGATGCCGCACTGCCATTTTCCCGCAGGTTTTTTATAGAATCAATAACAACCTTACCTTTTGCTACACTAAATACAGAGAAGAGCACAAATATCGCCAGAACTACTGCAAAAATCAAAATCTTATTACGATTGCGGTTTGCTTTTCTACTTGCACTTACGAGCTCCTGTATATCATCATTTTTTTTAGAATTTTTCATAAGTTGCCTCATATTATACGATTCTTCCATCTTCTATCTGAATCACCCGATCTGACATGTCTGCAATTTTTTCATCATGTGTAATAATAGCCATTGTTTGATGATATTTCTTTGCCATTGCTTTCATAAGATGAATTACTTTTTCACTGGTTTTGGAATCCAAGTTCCCCGTAGGTTCATCTGCCAATATAATAGCAGGCCGTGTTACCAGGGCTCTCGCAATTGCTGCCCTTTGTTGTTGCCCTCCAGACAATTCAGCAGGCATCTGATAAAGTTTTTCTTCTATGCTTAATTCCACTGCAAGTTGTTCAATAAATTCTTCATCAATAACTTCGCCATCCAGCTTAACTGGTAATGCAATATTCTCATATACATTCAATATTGGCACAAGATTATAGTTTTGAAATACAAATCCAATATTAGACCGTCGGAAAATAGTAAGATCTTCACCATTCATAGATGACAAGACTTTCCCTTTCACAGATACCAGACCAGATGACGGATAATCTAAACCGCCCAACATGTTTAACAATGTTGATTTTCCACTTCCAGATGCTCCTGAAATAGCTATAAACTCGCCTTCATCAATAGATAAGTTGACATTATCTATTGCCTTGACTTCAATGTTACCGGTAGTATACACTTTGTTTAAGGAAACCGCTTTCATAATTTCCATAAATCCTCCTTTTGAATCTGCACTGTAAAAACTATTTCAACATCAGTTTATATATTTATCAAGAGGAGCTTTATCTACTCCTAAAAAATTTAAAATTTGAATGTCACCAAAATAATAAGACTCTATTTGCCCATTTTTAATATGAAACAAAGTGGGAACCGCTGCTATTACCAGATTTTCATCTGACACATTTGTATAATCTATAATTGGTGATTCTCTGACAGCATATATTTTTCCTTCTTCTTTTCCAGCATTTAGTTCCACAAATTCTTTATCTGCTTTTTTTATACTATAATCAAGAGGGGAATATCTTTCTTTCAAATTTGCCTCCGTAAGCCCATCCTGTAAAATCATTTTTCCTTTAACAACTTTACCTATCTCTTTGTCATATGCTTTATGGTGTTCATCCCAGTTATAATCCTTTATTCCTTCATTTCCTTCTGCTCTTGTATCTAACACATATAGTTGATTGTTTCTTGCAAATTCGATAATTTCATCTCTTACATTATCACAATATGGACACCCTGCTCTTTGCGCATATACATAATAATCATCTTGCTCTTCCAAAAATTTGTTCACACTTGTTGTTTGCAAATCTTTATAGGGATTATCCGGAGCCCCTTTCACCCCTTGATAAAGCAAATATACGCCTCCACCTATAATCATTACTAGAAATAAAATTCCTAACATATACATTTTTCTTCTCATATGTATGTACCTTTTATGGATTTCTCCATTTCCCTTCTTTTAGTATATTATTGCCCTAGCAGCCTACAATAAATTCCTCCATTATCAATGAGTTCTTGATGGTGTCCATATTCTCTAATAACACCCTTTTCCAATACATAAATCATATCACAAGATTTTGCAATATTAGTTCTATGAGTAACAATAATGATTGTTGTGTTTGGTAAATACTGTTTTATTGCATTATTTATATTTTTTTCTAAATCAAAATTTAAATTACTAGTTGCCTCATCTAAAATTAAAATATGGGGGATTTTCAATATTGCACGCGCAATCATTAAACGCTGTTTTTGACCAGTTGATAGGTTACTTCCTCCCTCTTCCAATATAGTGTTATATTGTAAGGGTAACTCCATAATAAACTCGTGAATGTAGACTAACTTACAAACTTCAAACACGTCCTTTTCATTAATATTTGTATTTCCTAATAACAAATTATCCATTATAGAAATACTAAATAGAAATGTTTCTTGTGACACATAAACGATTCGTTCTCTTAACCATTCTGTATCAATTTTGTCTATATTTTTTTCTCCAATAGTAATATAGCCATTTTCAAGTTTATATAATTTCATTAATAATTTCGTGATTGTAGATTTTCCGGAACCACTTTCTCCAATTATTGCGACATTAGATTTGGCCTTAATGTTTAAGCAAAAATTGTGAAGAACATTCTTCTCTGGATTATAGCCAAACGAAACCCCATCAAAGCAAATATCTTTTTGCAATATATCCAAATCTATTTCTTCTTCGCCCTCTGTAAATGTACATTCCTCTAAATCCAAATCCATAATTTCTTGTATTCTCTCTGTTGCCACAAGAGCTGTTTGTAACTGAGCTTGCATACCTATTAGATTTCTAATAGGATCGAAGAAGTATATAATTAATGCATTAAAGGTTATTAATTCGCCTAACGTGAGCCTATTTAAGAAAATAAATATTACACCCATACCGAGAATGATTATTTCTCCAGTAAATCCAATCCAACTCTTTAATCCATATTGGAGGTTTTCTAAGCTTCCTAATTTATACATACTTTCTAAATAAGAATTAAATTTCTTTTTAACCATTTCAAAAGCATATGATTTTGCATTATATACTTTAACAGTCATTATTCCATTAAGAAAATCTAAGATTCCAGACATTGTCTGTGCCTCATTTACAAGTTGATTTTTGCTGTATGTATCATATTTTTTTCTAAAAAGTATGGCAACAATTATATAAAGAAAACACATAACCATCAACCCTAAAAACATTTCCTTATTTTGATAGTACAATATAAACCCTGCTACTATTACTGCAATAATATCAATAAAAACTGTAAGGACTATCTTTGATAATAAATCTTGTATAACTGCAGCATCTTGGAATCTTGCAACTAATTCACCTACCCTGCGGTTATCAAAGAATTTTTGTTGCATTTTCAACAAATGACTATAAAAATCCATAGAAATCTTATTATTTATATGTTTTCCTAGTACCAATGATATATTTATTCGTAAAACATTTAAAATTACTTTAGCTATAGTTAAAAGAAGAAAAGCCTCAACAACCAGAACCAAACTCTGAAATGCATATTCAGGCAAGATTTTATCTATTAGTATTTTATAATAAAATGCTGAGCCTATATTAATCACAGTATATAACAATGAAGTTGCAATAATAAAACAACATATTTTTTTATCTGAACTAAGTACCTCTAAAAGAAATAGGAATTTAGACGGCTTTTGATATTTTTCCCCAAACTCTTCTGTTGGTGACAATACTACCAAAACTCCAGTCCATTTATATTGTTTTTTACTCACTTTACAAGTTTCCAATTTCCTAAAAGAATCCCTAGACAATTTGATGATACCCTGAGCAGGGTCTGAAATAATAATTTTATCTTTTTCTATTTTTAAAATAACCACATAATGTAATAAATCATTATCTACAATTACATGTGAAATACAGGGTAATGGAATGTTATCCATGTTATCCGTCTCATCCTGTATACATCTCATTGCATCAACTTTAAATCCAATAGATTGTGCACCTGAAATAAGGCCCTTAAGGCTAGTTCCCGTTGTATTAGTTCCCATTTCTTCTCTTAGCCTAGCTATTGACACATTTCCTTTATAAAACTTTGTAATAATAGCTAAGCATGTCGGACCACAATCAGACATATCATGTTGCTTTATATTAACAAATCTCATTTTTTTCCCTTCCAACTGAATATTTATTTCGATTTTATGTTTTACTAAGAAAATAACTCCTTATGAATTTATGGATATGACCATACCTTCAAAAGGAGTTATTTATACCCTTATGGAACTATCCAATGAATTTTTTTGCAATAACCTTAGAAATATTGAGAGCAGTTGTGCTCATAGCAATATTTGATATATGCTTTCTGCTGCTCGTATGTTAATGCGTTAAATGTTCTCTGAAATTCAGCTCGTGATCTTGGGCAAGAAAAACCTCCACCAGTAATTCCTTCCATTTCTTCTGATGTTAAAACACAAAATCCTTTAATAGCCATACTGTTACCTCCTTTTTTGATTTTTTTATTTAACTTAGTTCTAAGTTGGTGTAATTATAAAATTCAATTCTTGTTTCGTCAATAATATCGGGCAAATGACAATTTTCACGTATAAGCTACGATTCTTTTTATCTTATTGATAAACATCATGTAACTTTTAGTTTTAAATTTCAACCCTAAAAGTTTCAGACAATTTTTATTAATATATAATAATTTGTACCTCATTTTCAATTCAGTTAATACTACTAATACACTTTAAAGAGTGTGTATACAAAAGAATGGACAGAGACATATCCTCTGCCATCCTTCCGACACTTTCTAATATTTCACTAGACCATATCCATAAATATTGCCATATCCAATCGCATAGTTCCGTCTCTGACATCTATCACCACTGTTTCCTTCAATGGTATAAACTACACCATCCTCACATTTCTCCACAATTCCCACATGGTCAATACTTCCATCATTCCCCCAATCAAAAAAGATAATATCTCCTCCTGCCGGAACATAGTTTCCATCCTGCCACTGCCCCTTTTGCTGGAACCATGACACACCATTCGAACAAAGAGCAAACTTTGGCATAATACCAGAATCAATATATCCACATTGCTGGGCACACCAGGACACAAAACATGCGCACCATTCCACACGACTGCCAAATCCATACCAACTCCAGTAGGGTTGTCCTCCTACGTTACCCTCCTGCGATAGTGCTATCTGCACAATGGCCTGATTGCCAACACTTGTAGGGATTCTACCAAAAACATAGTACCGGAGCACATGAGGAACATAGTGTTTATCCCCATATCCGCTCCAGCCCATGCGCTGAGCCATCATATCTGAAAACTCTGCCGCATTAACCGCTGTATATCCCCCATAGTTATTTTTTGCCCATGTGATATAACCGTTTCCAAAATTGTATCCCTGCAAAGCCAGCTTAATCTGGTCCATATCCAGCGGATTTTCAACATCAGCACTCTCCAAACAGCTCTTTAACACCTGCACTCCACATTGAATGGAATATTCCGGTTCTGTGATACCATTTGGCTGGCGTGGAAAGCGGGTATTAAAGGAACTTTCTGCACTCTGCATGGGGTCACTCCCCCACCCTCCACTCTCCTGCATCATCACCGCCTTAATCAATTCCACATATTCTCCAACACCATATTGTTTTGCATACTGCCGGATTACTGGCTCATAGGCATTTACTTCTTCACTGACCGGAGTAACTGTACGGGAATTTCCACCCCCTGTGATACAAAGGATTCCACCAAACAAAACGATAAGAATTAGAATCAGGACTGACATCCAACCTCCTGCAGCTATGGCAGTCACCAGTGTTTTGGTTGCAGCTATGATAGCTTTCACTGCCGATGATGTAGTTTTCACGGCTGCTTTTACCGCCTGCTCCGCTGCTTTTTCCGCAATTCGTGCTACTTTTATGGCTCTTTGGGCTGTTCTGGTGGATACTCTTGCTGCTACCTGTGCGGCTTTCGCCGCCTCATGTGTTGTCTTAATCGTCGTATGCGCTGTCCGCTCTGCCGTCTTTACAGATTTCCCGGAACATTTGACCATACCTTTCCCAGCGTTCTTTACAGTCCGTTCCATTTTTCCAGCCGTTTTTATAGTTTTTTCTCCCCGCTCCAACGTCTTAACTGCCTGTTCGGAAACTTTCCTGACCTCTGATACACGATGTCCTGTAGTTTTTTTCTGTGACAGTGCCTGTCCTCTTTTCCATATCTGATCTTTGGTCTGGTGAGAAGTATTTTCCCTGCCTGCAAAGGAAGGTGGCAGGGAAGAATCCCCTCCAATATCAACGTGGCTTTCCTGAATGGCCTGTTTCATATTTCTTGTTTCTTTGGCAACCTGATACTTTTCCTTTGCCGCATAGACACCCCGTTTTCCTAGCTTACCAAGCTGCCGGACAGCAGTATACCTGGCAGAGTCTATGGTATGCATCACCTTTTCCCCCGCATAGCCTTCAGGGGTACTTTGTTCCTGGGTCTGGGGCTGTGTTTTTTCTGCAGTATCTTTTGTCCTTACAAAAGCATGTTTCATGTGGTCTGTAACGGTTATGGTCTTATCCAATGCCTTGATGTCCTTATAGATTCTACGTGTCTTAATCTCCCTGACCATTGCTGAGCCTCCTTTCCCATATTCAGAACATCATTTATTCCACAACCTTTTTTGCCACTACAACAAGCCGCCCATTGGGATTGGAGTATTCACAGGTGGATAAAGTCAATAACTTATCCCCATATGTGGCAGTGACACCAGTATCATACAGGGAAAGGGGCTTGCACCCCTCCACATATTTCTGATAGTCTTCTGCCGTTTCTGCATT
Source organism: Muricomes sp. (assembly GCA_049840515.1). Lineage (GTDB taxonomy): Bacteria > Bacillota > Clostridia > Lachnospirales > Lachnospiraceae > Muricomes. Next base: position 90,944 of record JASGKW010000019.1, read on the forward strand.
AGCAAATAGATAATACTTAAATCCAGTATCGTCATATACCGTAGTCTTAAATACCGCAATCACTTCATAGCTCACCTGTTCTGTCAGAGTATCAAACTGAATGATTTTGTGGTCCTCATAAAACTTCTCCGTCTCATATTCCATCAGTCCTGCAAACATGGAGCCATCGTTCATGTGATGTCCATAAATAATCACATTATCACTGGGTTTGTAAGGGTCACAATGTTCAGCAATATAGGGAACTCCATAATCACTGTATTCCCCCTCAAAGTTATGCTTTAGGTAATAATCTGGATTATTGGGCGTATACATGACCGGAAAATTAATTTGCGTTCCCTCAACCAAAATCCATCCGGCTAAATCTTGATTCTTCCGAAATAATTCCCTGTACTTTTCAAGGGGAGACTGGTTTTCTGTTTCCTCGGTTTCCTTTTTCTCTGGCTCATCTGCCTGCTCCACTGTTTCAGCTAACTGCTTAAATTCGTCTTTTGCTTTTTTCTCTCCTGCATAATTACCAATAACTTGATATATGGAACACACAAACAGCAAAAAACTAAGGGCAAGGCCCACCATATAGATTTTTTTCTTCATACTCTTATCCTCCATCATTTCCGGCTCATGCATCATAAACACATGAAACTAATTCATAAAAAAATAGGCTTGCTGCCTATTCTTACACGTTATCTTTCCTGTTGTTTTACAGGTGGCTGAAGTGCCTTACCTACTGACTTTTCACTCTTAATCTGTTTCAACACATCTTTGACCGAGTCTTTTTTTGTTTCCCGGTCTATAAAAAGTTCCATTCGTTTCAAAGCTTTTTCTGTTTTTTCTTCCATGCCAGAAAGCTGTCTGCCACAGGACCGACAAAGGCTCTGCATTTTCAGCAGTATTCCTTTATCAGACTGTCTCTCTGACAGCTCCTGCTGTTTTCTTCCAGTGAATACCCTGACAATATTTTTTGTATGCTCACCAATGCAATGAAACTCCCCTCTAAGCATTTCTAATTTAGCCCCTTCTTTTTCCATAAATCTTGCACCGTTGGAAAACGTCTCTTTTAAATAAGCCAGTACAGCAGGGATTTTCATGGCAGATATCGCCTGTTTCAATGCATCCTTCCCTTTTTCTTTCATAGTCGTAACTGCATCTTTGCTTAAATAAAGAAAATTTGTTTTTACTGCCTTTATCGTACCTCCTAATTCCTGAAATTTAACATCTACTTGTTTTACAATATCAGCCGCACTGGACTCCACTTCTTTATCCTGTATGAGAGCCAAATGCCCTTTTATTTCCTGTAATTCTTCCACTACCTGATTAAACCGATAATCCAGGCTCTCTAAATAATCTAATAACAATTCCACTTTTTTCAGTTCTTCTGTCAGGCCATTTCCTTCTAGTGCCTGAACTAAATGGAGCATTTCCGACTGCTCCCGCAACACCGCCTGCCTTGCTGTCTCCATATCCTCACTCCTCCTATCATCCTATTTCTATTGGTGAACTTCTTATAGAAACTGTATCCCGGCAATACCCCTGATATTTCATTCTAATAACCTCTAAAAAATAAAGCGCATATCCACAATCAAACAATTTCATAAGGAGTGGATAATTTCTCATGATTCTGCTCTGCATACTCGTTCCAAAGATCGAAGGCAAGTCTGGTCATCCGGGCACTGCCTCCCTTCTTCCATTTCATACCTCCATCAAAATAGGCAGCCACCAATGGAATACTCCACTGGCGGTCTGCCTGTATTTCTTATCGACTCCGATTTACACTATCCTCTCCCGGCTTGGTTGTCATCAGCTTGTACAACTGTGTATTTCTTGGAAATTTATTGATAAATGGCACAAGGGAACTACCATATTTAATCAATCCACACCCTGCATCTGCATTGGTGATATAACTCATCTGCTCATTGGAAATATTCAAAAGGTCTGCCAGTTTTTGTCGGTCAGATGCTGCCTGATTCAGCATAACAATATATTCACTGTTAGATAGCATAGTGCTGGCAAGTACAGAATCCAGAAGGTACTCCACATTCTGTGTGATAGCATTAGGAAATGCATTTCTTTTTCGGAACCTGCGCCACGCTGAATTAAAGAAAGCCCCTGAAAATTCATTTTCGAATACCACATGAAATTCATCCAAAAATAAATGAGTGCGCTTTCCTTTCCTCCAGTTCTCCGTTACACGGTTGAGCATGGCATCTGTAATTACTAACAAGCCCATTGTTTTTAACTGTTTTCCCAAATCCATAATGTCATATACCACCATACGGCTGTTGATATCCACGTTACTCTCATGGGCAAAAGCATCCAGGCTGCCACTGGTAAATAGTTCAAGAGCAAGAGCCAAATCTTTAGCCTCCTTCTCCGGCTGTTCCAACATTTTTTCACGCAAAATACATAACGTCGGCACTGCGCCTCCTCTCTGATAGTCTTCATAGACAGCGGCGGTACAGCGGTCAATCAAGGACTTTTCCTTTGCAGTCACACCTTTTTTATCCAACTGCTCAAACAGGGATAACACAAATTCGGATTTTTCAATCACTGGATTGCCTCCATCACCATAGCCCTCCACCATGTCCATTGCATTGATATGGTCATGACTTCCAGCAGCAATGCGGATGACCTCACCACCCATTGCCTCAATTAAAGAGGCATATTCCCGCTCAGGATCACAAATCAAGATATCATCCCCGGTAGCAAGAGCCAGAAAAACAATCAGCATTTTTGCACTGAAACTCTTGCCACTTCCCGGAACTCCCAGCAGAAAAGAATTGGGATTGAGCAGGTTCGCTTTGTTACACATAATCAAGTTATGGGAAATGGCATTTTCTCCGCAATAAATTCCTCCTTCATCCATAATCTCCTGTACCCTAAAAGGCATTAATACCGCAAGGCTTTCCGTAGTCAGTGTCCGTATCGCATTGATTTTCCGATGTCCTATAGGAAGTGCAGTGTTCAATCCATCCATCTGTTGGTATTTTAATGTGGCAAACTGGCACAAGTGCTTTCTTGCCGTAGTCAGCAGAGCATCCGTGTCTGCGTTCAACTGTTCCAACGTATCTGCGGTATGGACCAGTGTCAACACTGCAAACATCATCCGCTGGTCCCGTGTAGTCAGATCATCCAAAAATTCTTTACTTTCTTTTCTCTGCTGTTCCATATCGTAGGGCACCATTGCACTGTAATTATTGTTAGCATTTTGCCTGCGCTGCCAGTTTGTGATATTGGTTTCCACACCTAGCAATCGGTTCTCCACTTCCCGCACCGCTTCATCTGTAGGAACTGGGATGATATCAATGCTCATCATCAGATTACGGTTCAAATCCGTTAATTCTGCAACCATACTGTCCTTGATATAAGAGGCATACTCCTTGAGAAACAGCACCCGTCCATAACGATTTCCCATCACAAAGTGGTCTTTTTCAAATTCCAAACTGTCCGGACAGATAAAATCTTTAAAACTATGACCTTTCTTCATCGTTTCCTTTAAATCAAAAGTAAAGCCTGTCTCCTCTCCCACACGGTAAAAATCATGCAATGTCCGTAACTTATCTGTTGCATCCAGTTCCACACATTTTGACCCCAATCGTGAAAAATGAGACATTAAGTCCACGCTGACACGAGAGAAGTAAGTCCTGGCCTCCTCAATGGATTTCTTATACACAGATACAGTCACATACTTTTCCTGTACCATGCTGTTTGCTCCGGTAGCTTTTTCTAACAACATGGTATTGTACTCTTTTCGGTATAAGTCCAGTACATCCTCCCGCATGGGAATTAAAATGGACTGCTCAAAATCTTGTCTGTTTAAACGACGGTTATGAATAGTAATCTTTGTAGTCGCACCACTGTCAAAAGAATTTAATAATTCGCTGTACTCCAAAAACATAGCCTCTTTATCTTCCCTGCTTGCCACTGCATAATTAATATCCATAAATTTATAGGTTTGAGCAAACTTATTCCTTCCCACCTGAAAAATCCCATCTGCCCAGATAGCCTGAATGGGAATGGCCTGCTGTACACTTTTTGGCACAACAAACTTCTCCCTGTCCTGCCTGAAAATAGTTGTCAATGTCCTAATCATTCCGCTTTCTCTCCTCTTTTTCATGATTCTCAATACAAATTTTCAAAGTTTCATAGTACATATTTTTCGGTTGGAAAATCAGACGTTTTGGTAATAAAAACTCTGACTTGATAAACGCCCACAAAAACTGTTCCGCATTCATCCCGTGATAACGGATAAAACCGATAGCTGCAAAGGGAGCTGCACCTAACACACACATCCAACTCACTGTTTCCACTCCCACATAAGCGCGGAGCAAAAAAATAAAGCCCGACGGCTACACCGCAGGCTAAGATCGAACACAAGAACTGTCGTAATGACAGTCCAAAAAACATGGATTCCGTATAATTCCGGATTTCCCGATTAATTTTAACTTCCAAGTCAAATAACCTCCTGTTTCTAAAATTTTTATCATCGCACATTTGCATTTTCTAAATCTGCTGTTATACTAAAAGGAAAAACATAAAGGGGGAAATTTTATGCCATATACATTGATGATTTCATTGGGTGTTACCGCTGTCCTTTTACTCTTGTCTTTTATTTTTAGAATTGCCGGAAAGCTCCGGCTGACTCTGCCAATTCTATACTTCCTTTTGACCGCAACTGTTTTGAACCGTTGGGCCGCTGCCCATGAACAATTGGCGCTTGGAATACTTTTTGTTCTGGTTGCCCTCTCCGTCATAAGCTGGCTGTTTTCCTTGCGTTCCTATCTTCAGGAACGGCGATATTACAAAGCCATGAACGATGATATAAGCTGGCAGATTCAAAGAGCCAAACAACGTGGCATCCCCCTAAATCAAGTACATTTTGACAGTCAGGGAAATATGCGGTACAACAATACAGGTGATATTGTGGAATAGGACACTTCGGTGTCCTTTTTATAATCCCATCATTTCTCGAACCACCCGGTCCGCCATCTTCACTGCCCCTACCAGAACCAGCATATTAAAAATCAACTCTCCGATATAGCTCCACACCATTGTCACTGCTGCTGCATCTGCCTCTACCACGGGCGGGGATGCCGCAAACAGGGAGAATATGATACATGCCAATACAATAATGGCTCCCTCAAGACATGCCGCTGCATAAGATTTTAGGAAACTTTTTCCTACATTTTGAGACGGCTCCCCAGCAAAGGTAGACAATGGAATCGGTGCAATGGCAGTATATAGATACAATCGAAAGAACCGCCCATACACACTCATAATCATAATAAAAGATAATACTGTGATGAACAGACTCCCAATCAGCGTGACTGCCCATAACGGAATACTCTCAAAAAATCCACAGTCTTCTACCGCTCCCACAATCTCATCCGGCAATATTGCCTGCTGTGTATTTCCAAAGCCGGCCACATTCATAATGGTCCGTATCACCCCCTGCACGATATCAAATAAAGCCATCATCAGTTCCAAACCATAGGTAATCACACCTTTTGCCAAAGCAAAACGGATAAATATCTTTACAGCATGTTCCGGTTTCTTCACTTCTGCAAAACTTCCACAAGTTTTTACCACACCAATCACAAAAAACAGCACTAACAATGCATATCCAATAGCCTGCAGACCTCCGTGGATGGCTACAATGGCATTCCATATGCCACCACCTTTAAAGTGTTCCGGTGACTGTGTGAGAATTTGCCAGATTTCCGCCAGTTTCTCATTCCATGTGTTTAAAGCATTGGTTAAATTTTGTACAACCCAGTTATCTGACACGATTACTTACACCTCTTTTCCAGCAAGGCAGGCTTTTTTCCTGCCTGCCACATTGTTTTGTGTTTTTTCCATCCATCATCCTGCAATCAGGGTCAAAATCTCTTTTGCAAAAGTAATCACCACGCCTCCGGCTAATGTGAGGAAACCGTTGGCTCGCTGACTGGGATCGTGGGATTTTAAGGATAGTCCTATCTGCACAATTCCAAATCCAAGAAGAATCATACCAATGGCACTAATCAGACCGAAAATAAAGGTGGACAGATTGTTTACAACAGTCAGCGGGTCATTGGATGCCAATGCCGTCCCTCCGCCACAGGTCAAAGCAAGCACCAGTATCATATAGGCCGCCATCCATTTGCTCACTCTCTTTGGCCGAAATATCTTTTTTGTTTTCTTTTCTGTTTCCTTCTTTTTACACATCATTTCATAGTCTCCTTATTCTGTTTGCTCTAAGAGAGAATTTTTTCCCTCAGAAAAAATAGTTTCCAGTTCTTCATCTGACAGAAGTTCATAGTTCTTTCCGTCTTCTAGTTCCTGTGTGATTTCTCCATCCAAACTGTCAGCAAGAGAAATGTTGGCCACCGCCTGTGTTACTTCACCATGACGGTATGGCTCTCCTTTTCCATCTGTGGTCAGTACCACGTTTGGATGTTTTAGGATGTCAAATTTTTCATCCATGACAGGGCGTTCTCCCCGAATAAAAAGAAGTGCGTACCGATTATCCAGCATACGCACCTCATCCGGCGTTAAAAGTTCCCGCCCCGATATTTGATAATTTGTAGAATAGTTCCCAGAATGTCCCGTGGACTTTCCATAAGTGTTCATGTCAATGGTAGATTTCCCAAGCAACTCACTCACATATTTATGTGTTCCCTGCTCATTTCCACCAAGATACAAAAATTCATCACAATTGCCCACAATGCTCTCCCATTGTTTTTCAAATAATGCCTTTAACTGTGCCAGATTTTGCAGAATGATGGATACGCTGACCTCCCTCGACCTCATAACAGAAAGGATTTTATCAAAATCATCCGGCAGTGAAACATTCGCAAATTCATCCATCAGAAAGTGTACATGAACAGGCAGCCTCCCCCCATATTTATGGTCAGCAAGATAAAATAGCTGTTGGAACAACTGTGTATATAAAATAGATACCAAGAAGTTGTAGCTGGTATCGTTGTCCGGTATCAGTGCAAACAATGCCACTTTTTCCTCACCCAAAGAGGGCACTCCAAATCATCTGTAGCAGTCAGTGCTGCAAGACTTGATAAGTTAAATTTCTCCAGCCTCGCCGCCAGTGTAATCTGAATGGATTTCAGCGTTTTAGCACTGCCGGAATGGTAATCCTTATAATACTTTACTGCAATATGCTCCGGTTCCCGCATTTCCAGACGCTCAAACAGCTCATCAAGAGGTGACTGGTATTCATCACTGTCCTCCCGGACTTCACCTGCCCTTAGAAGTTCCATGACCATTGGGAAATTCTGTTCCTCTTTTGGTGCCTCATATTTTAGATAGAAAATCAATGCCAGCAATAACATGGAGGCTGCAGTATCCCAAAATGGATCGTTGCTCTGACTTCCCTTTGGTGTGGTTGCTTTAAACAGGTTCGTCACAAGCCTCTGAACATCGTTATCATCTTTCAGATAAACAAAGGGATTATAGCAATGGCTCTTTTCCATGTTGATTAAATCAAGCACTCGCACCTTGTACCCCTTTGATTCCAGCAGGTGCCCTGTGTCCCTCAGATTCTCTCCTTTTGGGTCAAGGACCACAAAGGAAGTATTTGCCTGGATTAAATTTACTTTTCCATAAAAACGTGTTTTTCCAGAGCCTGCCCCTCCAATCACTAAGGTAAGGACATTCCTGCGGTGTTTCCGCATATCGTAACTAATCCGTACATTTTGGGTCATAATCTTATTATCTTCAAATTTCTTTGCACTGTACTTTTTATTGACTGCCTTTGCATCTCCCCATTTGGCAGACCCGTGTTCCTCACCTTTACGGTAATTCCTTTTAGTAGACACATAAATACCAATCCCCATACCATAGGCAAGCAGAAAAATAAGGACAGTTTTTACGCTGTCCTTACAGAACTCCATAGAAAAAGGGTGGTTCATTTCCTCTGAAAGTCCATTTATGATAGAGAACAGACCCCCCGATAAATAGGGAGCAGTCAGCAGGGCAAACCAGATAACTGGAAGAATGCCACAAGCAGTAAATGCCCATGTTGTCTTCCTGTCATCGTTCTTCATGATATTTATGCCCCCTTTTCCCTTTCTCTGCTGGAACCTCCATCCGGGCAATCACCTTTAACAGTACATCATCCACTGCATCCGTGGCTTTACCTTCCTGAATCATCTGATTGCGTTTATCATTTAAAGAATGAAAAATCACGCCGCTCTCATATTGGTCCAGTTCCAGAGTAATTTTTGTATCGCCCAAAACTTACACCTCCTATTGCTCCATTTCTTTGTCCTTCGCTTGAAACTTTCGGACTGCCCTATCTTCTTTTGGATTAAGCAGGTCATCTGGCTCCCTCCCGGCTGTAGGATTCCTGTGGAGTCTGACGGCTCCATTGGGATTGCCTGCCGCTCGCCTCTGGTCCCTGTTGTAACTGACTGTTATCTGATTCCTGCCGACGGTTGCTCTGACTACGGTTTTGGTCTAATACCTTCGCCATGCGGGCGGAAATGGTATTTGCAGCATCACGCACTTTGGAAAGCTCACTCCGTACTTCCTGTGGCTCCATAGCTGTAAAGAACTCTGGCGCATCCTCAAAATGAAAACCCTGAGTATCCACTCCATATTTCTTACAAAGAATATAAGAGGCACAATAGGCGTGAAATGCATCTTCATTACGGTCATAATTCTTATCTCCATCCGCAAAACCTGCAAGGGCAAGCTCTGGTGTCAGACTTCGGAAAATTTCATCTGCACTCATGCCTTTTCTCACATAAATACAGTTCTCCTCCGGTTCAAATAAAGCTCCTTTATCTTCCGGCATCTGATCCGGGTCAGCACCCACAATATTCACCGGAGGATTACTGATTAAAGCCCGAATTAACAATCGTTCCTCCACATCCACTTGTGGCTCCTGCTTTTCGCTCATAGTTGTCTGGGAAATATCATAAAGCTTTTTCGCATTGTAATAGGTTCCGATGCTCCCATCCTCACGCTCATACTCTTTCCCCGGCTCCATAATCAGCACTGGATTTTGCCGCTCTGTCCGTTTGATATAAACTTCCTGATCTCTCCAATATCCATAATCCCCAAGTTTCTTCGCCTCTGGATTTTGTGCCATAATAAGCAGGGCATTGTTGGCAGTATAACGGTCAAAACGGCTTTGTACATTCAAATATTGTTCAAAAGCCTGACTGTCCGTTGCCACTGCCTCTGTTATCTGTTCCGATAATTCATAACAGCGACTCCGGTTATTCTTGCTCTCAGCAATAAATGCTGCAGTCCGGTCATCCTGTGGTACTGCTGATACATTTAGCATTGTATCAAAATTGTTCTCCATAACTCCTTACCTCTCTTTCACCTTTTTTGATTTTTTCCTGTTTTGCCGCTGATTCTGCATCTGCTGCTGGCTCTTGTTCTTTGTTGTTTTGGAAACAGGGTCACGCCTTTGTGTTTCCGCCTCTTTCTTCCTTGCCATCTGAATATCTCTTAGCTCCTCCCGTACAGAAGGCTGATTAGGGGTGACAGGTATATACAGCTTAGAAGTACCCTCGGCGGCTGTTCTGTGTTTCCCGGATATAGGCTCGGACTGACGGGATTTCTCGGTCTTTGCCAAAGAGGGGTTTTGCTGCTGTCCATCTTTTTTGAGCGCCTCCCCTAACAACTCATCCATGAGCTTATCTTCCTGTGCCTGATTCGGTCTGTCTTTTTCCGGCTCTGCCTGTGATGAAACTTCCTGTTTTGTTTTTCCAGCAGATTTTTTCTCCTTTGATTGTCCTGTTTCGGCTGGAATATGAGATTTTTCTTCCCTTGACTTTTGGATTTCCGTCTTAACCTGTGCAACTTCGCTGACCGATGCGAACCGGAACCGTTCTACAATCCGGTTGATTCGGGATGCATCTTCTGCTTTTACTATGATATCTACCATCCCGTCTCTCCCCACTCTGGGATTACGCACTGCACAATATAAAACCCCATAACGTTTTGCCTCCTGCACAAATTTCCTCAGGTCACTTTCTTTCACAGAAAATACGGTCAACGGTTTTCCCGAACGCACTAACGTCTCCAGCTTTACCCTGCCCTTTGTTTTTTTCTGCTCTTTTAAAATGGCATATAAAAGCACTGCAAGCTGTTTCGCTCCTGTACCAGAAATTTTCAAGGCAGCCTGACCGACTTCCAAAGACATCCTCACCACCTGATCAGCGGCCTCGCCTGATGTGTTCATGGCCTTTTTCCTCCTTTTCCTGATTTTTCTCCTGCCGCACAACCTGTAACTTCTCTTTCATCACGCCAGAACGTGCGGCAATTCCCTCACAGAGCACCACCTCCTCTCTCAATTTTCCAATCTGTTTGGTCAATGAAAAAATCTCCCCCTTAACCTCAGACAGCGTTTCTACCTCCTTGATATTGCGGCTTTTGTATCTCAGATGTTTTCTATAAACCACAAGTTGTTCCATCTGCCCTTGCAGCTTTTCTTTGCATAAAAAAAGCTGCTCTGCGGTATCAATGTGATAATGGCAGAGCAGCCTTGTTTCTCTGGAAATTCGATTTAATCTGGTCAAATCCTCCCGCAATAAGAGATGGGTCTGCTTTGGATGGGGAGCAGGTCTGTTCTTGGGGAATATTCCAAGCAGATAGCAGTAATGAAAATATAATCCTCTTAATCCTCCGATTTTTCGTTTTGCAGGCCACACACCTGCGTCATGCATACGCACCACATATGTCTTTTTCTGCGACTCCTGTTCCACCTTTTGTTTCATTGGCTTTTCCTGTGCCTGAGTCAAGATTCGCTGGCATATGGCATCTAAGGTATAATCCTCACCAAAGTTGCGGGCAAGTTTCAGCCCACTATCCCTTCCTTTCATACGAATGGTAACATCTTTTCCAAACTTGATGGAATATCCCTTTTCTTTTAGATAATAGAAAAACTGTTTTTCCGTTTTCGCTTTTCTGATTGCATCATCTACATCTGCTTTGGTCGTGCTGCGATAGGTTGGTTTCCCGTCCTGCTCTGCCTGCCACTCCCCATACTGCTTTGTTTTTCCCGGCTTTGGATGTTCAATCACCGACAGTCTGTATTCCCGGCAAAGCCTGTCAGAAACATTCCTCATATCCCGGTAATCCTGATTTGTACGGTGATACCTGAGTCCGTCTGTAAAAGAAACAGAGTTGACCACAAAATGATTATGGAGATGATGCGCCTTGTCCAAATGAGTGGCAACCAGAACCTGAAACCTGTCTCCCCACAACTCTTCTGCCAGTTTCAGCCCAATCTCATGTGCCATTGCCGGAGTACATTCTCCCGGTGCAAAGGACTGATAACCGTGAAATGCCATAATGCCTTCCTCTTTCCCATATCGCTTTTTTGCTGCCATCATTTCACTTCGGGCAGTTGTGGGTGTGCAGTTGATACCAGAAACATATTGCTGCATGATTGTCTCTGATTCATTTTCTATCACATTCTCTGTAAAAGCAGCACTCAGATTTTTACTCTTATTTTTCTGTCTGGTCTTTTCCTCATTGACAGCATAGGCAATAACATCAGACAGTCCTTGTATATCCGCCTCTCCCATATCAGAAAACTCAGGCAGCTTTGAAATTTCCGGGTCAATGGTCTTTTCCGGATTTTGCACGTAAATGACAACTTTCCCAAGCCAGCCCTTCACGCTCCAAATAGATGTGGTTGCCATCTTAAAACTCATTTCTCTTTTCTGGCAGAATGACCGCTTTTGTGATATCCGCCACTATCTTTTCAAACTGCCGCATCTCTTTGTCATACCGCTGCACATCAATGACATTTAAAATATGAGCTTTCTGTGCAATCTGATTCAGGTTATTCCCTATTTTATGCAGCTCCCGCATCATAGCATAATAATCTGGCGGCGGCGCATCTCTTGGCACCACACCGTCAATCAACTGTCGTAGGTACGCCTCACGATTCAGACCACTCTTCTTTACTTTCTTATCAAGACCCTCCGCCTCTTTGCGGTTAAGCCTGAACAAAATAGGAACATTTCGTTTTCTCATCGCTCCATCTCCTTTTCCTTTATAGATTCTACCACCTGACAGATTTTCCCTTTCTCCTTATCATATTCATACACCCTGTCTGATAAAATTTCCTCCTGTATAACTTCCTGCTCATTTACTTCCCGGACCATCTGGCCCAATTCCTTAGGAGACCTTCCAGCTTCTTTTGGAACAACTAATACTTCATGCAGGGAAGAGGGTAAAATATAAAACCCTTTTGGAAACAAAGCATCCACTTTCTCCATTAAATGAGGATACGCCAAAACAGAAGCACCATTGATTCTCTCTGGATTACTCAGAACATACATCATATCTTTGGGGATATCACCCGTACTATTTGGTTCCAACAGGTTTTCACCTGTTTTTTCATCATCCAGTATTTCCTTCATAATGCCCTCCATGCTCATAAGAACCGGTGGGCTGACTTTTTCTGCATTATCCAATGCCTGCTGATAAACGATTTCTGGGCTAACCTCCCATTTTTTCAGTATTTCATTGGTGACTTTTGCACTTCCAACGCCCTGTCCATCCGGAGATGGGAACTCAATGCGGCAAATAACAGACAAGTCCTCCAACTTTTTACGTGGCATATGGGAAAGCATCTTTTGATTTGCTTTCGTATTGATAACCTGTACTTTCAAGTAATCTTTCACAGAATTGTAATCTTCAAAATCCAATTGCTCCGGCAGGTCTTTAGCACAGAGAGCCTGAGAACAGATAGTGACAATTTCTTTCATAACCACATCCAGGTCCCTGCCTTGCCGGACTTTATCATAGAAAGATTCCATATAAACAATAGGCGCTATTTTCTGTCCTGGCTGTTGAAAACAAATCCCCACCAGATTCAGCCCATTATTCTTCTGCTGTTCCATAACCTCGCACTGTACATCCTGCAATTCTTTTGGCAGATAATCCTTAATCTTCTGTGTCACACCCTCTGCGAATATCTTTACCTCTAACATCCTGCATTTCCTCCTTCTTTTTAATTTCCTGCTGATACCTTCTCAGTCTTCTTTTTTCTGCCTCTTGATTTCGTGTTAGAAATTCCATGTGTATCATTCTCCTACCTCCATTTCTCTGAATTTAAGGGGTTTCAGGGGATTCCCCTGACAAGCTGCCGAAGGGTTGGCCTATCCGGAACGGATATGGCAATCCAAAGGCGTTGCTTGCTGGTATTGTGTATCACTTTTTATCGTTCCAAATCTTTGGGTCTGCTGTGCTCCTCTGCTTGAAACTCCACTCCCTGAAACTCCTCAGCACTCAAAACATACTCACTGTTATTCCAGTTTTCCTGGGCAATCTCCTCTGCCTCAGAACGACTTTCTGCTCGAATTGAAACTGTTTTCTGCAAAGTTTCTGTAATAGTTACTTCATATTTTTTCACCGCTCGTGTCTCCTTTTCCCGATCTTTGCCCGCTTTGTCAGACCAATTCCCAACTGAATACATAAACAATCATTATAATCATTCCCCTGTTTTGGCGGCTGGTCTTCCGTGTAATACTGTTTTGGAAGGACTGTCTGAATGGCTTTTGTCGCAAACCTCCCTGCCCTGTCATTGTCCAAATGCAGCACCACCTCTCGCACTTCTGTATGCTCTTTTAGGAATCTTGTCAGTGCCGCCGGAATCTTGCTCCTCTCAATTTCTTTTGCGGGCTGATAGACTCCGGCAAGGGATAACAGGTGCTCTGCTCTCCAGTTTTTCCCCTCCAACTTTTGCAAAGTAGCATAGGATAACAAATCAATCGCCGATTCAAAGAGGTGTGCTCTTTCACTTTTCTTCTCTGCCGAAATAGAAAATGAATAATTTTTATCACTCCCGCTTGCCTCCCCAATAAAGTCGGTCCCGATACCTCTTAACGCAGCATATCGGGGTTTCTCCTCCTTGTCTCTGCCTACAAAAACAGCATTATGATGATACTCACTTTCATAAATCCGTCCTGTATTCAGGCAAAACTCAATCATATCCACATCAATTCCACGCCCTTGCAGATAAGAAACCACATACTCTTGATAGCGGTATGGCTTGGGAAGAAGCAGGATTTTTTCTTTCGTCTTTTCTGTTGGTATAGAAATAGGGGGCTGTATCGCCGCCTGTTCCGCAATGATTTCCACTGCCTGCATAAAATTATAATTCCTAACTTTTATCAGATAATCCAGAGCAGACCTGCCCCCAATCCCCCTGCTCCACCACATCCATTTCCCATTGGAAATTTTCAGACTGTCATGGGTTTTCGTGGTATAGGTATTACCTGAGAAATGCACAAGTTCGTATGGCTCATAACTTTTAAGGTAGGTCAATAGGTCCATCTGCTTTGCCTGCCTCACAACTTCCGGTGGGATATATAACATAATAATCACTTCCTTTCCTGCCTGATACTTGACATGTTTCTTTAATCTTTTGATGTCAGGGCATAAAAATAGCCGGGTGATTTTCGTTTTTGAAAACCACCCGGCTATGTAAATTTATTTTGCATATTTCATTTTTTTATAGAAATTTAAATGGCTGACTTTTATATCATTCAGCTATGTATCATTAAATCATCCCTAACAGTTGCATTAACTGCATCATATGTCTGCTACCCATGAGATACATTTGAATGGTTTCCATATCTCTGCGCTCCATATCCAATGCAAGGAATCTGGAAAAGGCTTTTACCTCCGAAACTGTCAATGACATCGGTTCTATTATCTCATCCTGGTCAATGAAAGTAGAAATAAACGGGTACTTCTCCAACAACTCTCCACTTTCTTTCATTACTTGATTATAAAATGCGGACTCCTTTTTCAATTCCTCCACACACTTTTTATCCAGTTCTTCATAAATCCCGTTCAGCCATAATGGTAGGTTATAAATGTCTATATCACTCAATCTCACATGATTCCCCTCCTTTTTCCTCAGATTACACCATAACCCGCCATTTTTGTACATTGTGCGATTTTAGACCACGGCAGAGTTGCTTTTTTGCCACTCTGCCATGTAAGCGGTATTGGTCAATACAACACCACAGCTCTATTATCGTTCCGGTTCTCTCACAGGTTTCTCAGATATCACCTCCTCCGGTTCTTCATCCAATATCACCTTGTCCTTTTTATCCATATCCAACAGGGCATTTAATTCTCCAAGCCTTGCCGTCTTCCCCAATAATTCCTGTTCTTTTGAAAAGGGTTTCTGTGCCTCTGCCTTTGCTGTTTCAAGCTGTGCTTTGGTATTCTCCAGCTTTTCCCTGCACCGTTCCAGATTATCTCCAAACTTTGCAATTTCGTTATCCAGTCGCGTAATATTTCCATAAATATCGATGCCAAGCGATACATGATAGGTCAATTTCCCTTTTAATGCAATGACAAATTCTTTGGAAAATGTACTATAAGACAGTTCCATCTTCATTCCCCGGTAAGCTCCAAGTTCCACTCCATCAGGAGATTTCATGGCTTTACAAGCCTCCACAATGGTTTTTCCAGCCTCCTGCTTTTCTGTATAAGTGATACTGTTTATCTGCATGGGGGAGAATACTTCCCTGTCTGAAGGTGTAAATTCCTTAACCCGTGCAATATCCACCTCATAAGCAGCGATGCGTTCCTCCAAACGCTTTATCTCTGCCGGATACTGTTTGGTTGCCTTATCTTCCAACTCATACCGCTGGCTTAAAAAGCCCTGTTTTAATAACTGCAGTTTGGACACCTGAATATCCAAGTCCATCTTTTCCTTAATATAGGGGTTTCCAGTCGCAAGTGCTTTGATTTCCGCATAAGATAATGCTACCTCATCAATATCCTCAACCGTACGTGCCGGACTTTTGGACGTCATGATCTGACTAATAAACTTCTGCTTGTTCTCAATAATCTGATACAAATAAGCATCAAAAGTTCCTTCCGTTACATAACGAATAATACTGACTTTCTTATTTTCATTACCACGGCGTATACTTCTTCCTGCTCTCTGTTCTAAGTCACGGGGACGCCAGGGGCAATCTAAATCATGACTGGCAACAATCAAATTCTGGACATTTGTCCAGCTTCCCATCTTAGATGTGCTACCCATAAGAACTCGGACAACACCATGACGCACTTTAGAAAACAACTCCTTTTTCTGTATTTCTGTGTTAGCATGATGGATAAATGCAATCTCCTCCGGTGGTATCCCACGGGCAATCAACTTCCGGCATACATCCTCATAAACATTCTCAAATTGGTCCGCATCTATAACAAAATGATTCTCGCTGATTTCTTTTGTCTCAAGGACACGCTTTGACTGTGGAGTGGACAAATCACAAAATACCAGTTGTGTTGCTTTTGTATCAGAATGTTCCTCCCAAATACGATAAACTTCCTCCACACAGGCATTGACCTTGCTGTTCTCCTCATCAGGCAACATAGGATTAATCAGCCTTTGGTCCAGTGCCAGTTTTCTTCCATCATTAGTGATTAACAGCATATTGTCCTCTGTTGGATTGACCAGACCATTCCTCACACGTTCTGCCCTGACTCCCAACTCTGCCACCATCTCCTGCTGCATTTCACTGGGTTTTGTGGTTATGACTCGATATTCCGCTTCCGGAACAGGCAGTTTCAGCATATCCGCAGTCTGAATATCCATAAACTCACGGACCATCATCATAAGTTCCGGCAGATTATAAAATTTTGCAAACCTTGTTTTCAGGCGATATCCTGTCCCCTCCGGCGCAAGTTCAATGGCTGTCACCGTTTCTCCAAAAGTAGAGGCCCATGCATCAAAATGCTGTAAACCATGTTCCACCAGCGTATCATACTGCAAGTATCTCTGCATGGTATAGAGTTCCACCATGCTATTGGAAATGGGGGTCCCCGTGGCAAATATGATGCCCCGCCCACCTGTGACTTCATCTAAATAGCGGCATTTCATAAACATATCCGAAGATTTTTGTGCCTCTGTCTGTGAAATTCCACCCACATTCCTCATTTTTGTGTAGAGATACAGATTCTTATATAAATCTGCCTCATCCACAAAAAGGCGGTCAATTCCCAATTCTTCAAAACATACCACATCATCCTTCCTGCTCTGGTCATTTAATTTTGCCAGTTTTCCCTGTAATGTTTTTTTCGTTTTTTCCATCTGCTTGATGGTGAATCTACTGCCTTGATTACTCTTTTCTTCTGCAATGCCCTCCACAATTTCTGCAATTTCCATCTCCAGCATCCTGCACTGACGTTCTGCACTCAGCGGAATTTTTTCAAACTGTGAATGCCCAATAATTACTGCATCAATATCGCTGGTCGCAATCCTTGCACAAAATTTCTTCCGATTCTTCTTTTCAAAATCCTTTTTGGTGGCAACCAAAATATTTGCGGCAGGATATAGCTCCATCCAGTCCGCCCCAAACTGCTCAATGATATGATTTGGTACGACAATCATAGATTTACTGCAAAGTCCAAGCCGCTTCAACTCCATTGCCGCTGCCACCATCGTATAGGTCTTGCCTGCTCCCACCACATAAGCAAGCAGTGTGTTTCCTCCGTAAATAGTGCGGGCAACCCCGTTTAACTGATGCTGGTCCAGACACTTTTCCGGGTTCATTCCATAAAAATGGAGATGACTTCCATCATACTCCCTCGGACGGACTGCATTAAAATGTTCGTTATAAAATGCCGTCAGCCTTTGCCTTCTCTCTGGCTCCTGCCAAATCCAATCCTGAAATGCCTGCTTGATCAGGTCCTGTTTTCCCTGTGCAATGGCAGTTTCTTTTCTGTTTAGGACTGCTTTTTTCTTACCCTCATCGTCAATCTCATAATCATACACCCGTGTATCTCGCAGGTTCAGTGTATCTTCCACAATCTTATAGGCATTTACCCTGTGTGTCCCATAAGTGTTGTTTGCCTTTACATTCCCCTTGTCATTGCTTTTCCCTTCAATGCTCCACTCTCCACTGAATTTAGAAAAATGAACTTTTATCTTCCATCTTGTATAATTTGGAGTATCCAAAAGGAAAAAAAGAAACTCTGCAATGTCCTCCGGCGGTATCCATGTGGAACCAAGCCTCACACTGATTTCTGAGGCGGACAATTCTTTTGGCTGTACTTTTTCTAAAGCGTCCACATTGGTCTGATAGACAGCAGACTTCTTTGCTGCTAGCCTTGCCTGCTCCAGCTTTTTCCGGACATTTCCCGACAAGTATTCATCTTCTGATACAAACTGTGGCTCCGCTCCCTCGTTTCCCGGTGTACGGAAAATCACACCCGTTAAATCCTGTTCAATTTCTTCCTCACTTTTCCCTGTTAAAAGACACATATATTCCATATCCACACAGGCTTTTTCTGCCAATGACAAAGACAATGCTTCGCTAGACGTATCCACTTTTGTTACAGCAGCATGGGATTTGATGGTCCGTTTGGTAAACATATCTGCTTTACGTTCCAAAGTTCCATCCGCTGCCAGCACCTCTAAGGAGCACAGCAAAGGATAACTATTATCATCAGAAAAAGCCAGAGCATTTGCCCTGGCATTCAAGAGTCCATATTTTTTCTGGAAAGTATCATACAGAGTATTTAGTTTCTTTTGCTGGTCCCCAATCACGGATTCTGAATACTCATCGGTCTGATATCGGATCAGCTCTCTTGTGCAATCCCTGATGGCAATCATACCTTTCACACGGTTTGCGGCTGTTATGGAAAGGTCGACTGGTTTCATTCGGCTGTTTTCCCGGTAATATATCTTTCCCTCAAAAACAGCATAGGAAAAGTTTGCAACGGAGGGGTCTGCAGGAATAGATTTGTCTTCCTCCTCTACCAGTTCTTCTACTTCATATTCTGTAAACTCTGCCTGTATCTTTTTAACTGCCTCTTCCAAAAGGCTGCCAAGTTCTCTGTCCTTATAGGGACGGCAGGTACTATCCATGCCATACTGGGTAGACTCCATCACCATTTCTCCCAACACCATCTCCGGGTGCTGCACAAAATAGCTGTTCTGCAAAATACCATTTTGATCCGTATTCAAATATATCCAGTCTGGCTCCACTTCCACCATACGGTCACGCTTTTGAAAAAACAGAATATCTGCCGTAACCTCTGTACCTGCATTTTGTTTAAACGTATCATTAGGCAGGCGGATGGCTCCCAAAAGTTCCGCCCTCTGCGCAATATATTTTCGGACAGAAGGATTTTTCTTATCCATTGTTCCTGATGATGTGATAAATGCCATCACACCTCCCGGTCTGATTTTGTCTAAGGTCTTTCCAAAGAAATAATCATGGATCAGGAAATTCTGCCTGTCATACCGCTTATCTGACACTTTAAACTGTCCAAATGGAACATTGCCCACTGCCACATCAAAAAAGCTATCCGGCAGGTCCACTTCTTCATACCCCTGCACTGCAACAGTAGATTGCTGATACAGCTGTCCCGCTATTTTCCCTGAAATGGTGTCCAGTTCCACACCATAAATTTTACAATCCGAAAGGCTATCCGGCTTCATTCCAATAAAATTGCCAATGCCACAGGAGGGCTCCAGTATATTACCTTCCTTTAATCCCATGTTCTCCAATGCCTGGTACATTGAACGGATGACAGCAGGGGGTGTATAAAATGCAGTCAGCGTGGATTGCCTTGCAGCCGCATACTCTTCTTCTGTCAGTATATTTTTCAGTTCCAGATACTCACTGCTCCATGTGGATTTGGTTTCATCAAATACATCCGGCAAACCTCCCCATCCCACATAACCGGATAAGATTTCCTGCTCCTTTGGTGATGCATACCTGTCTTCTGTCTCACATTGTTTCAGTATGCGGATTGCTGCCATATTTGCCTGAAATTTTTCCTTCGCAGTTCCCCTGCCAAGTGCATCATCATAAATTTTATATTGACTCCTTTGGGATTGGGGTATTTCCGGGTGCAAATCAAAAGATTGTATTTTCCCTGCGAGATTCCCTTTCTCCCATGCAGGAGATAAGCTCTTCTCTTCTTGCCCATACTGATTCTCTCCAACAGACTGCTCTGTCTTTTCTGACAAAGGCACTTTTGTCTCTGGTATTCTTGTTTCTGGTAACTCTGATTCTGATGAATGGTCTGTATCTTCTGGATTGTTGTTTTCGGCTGGTAATTCAGAAACTGGCTGGTTAAGTTTCAGGGAATCGTTGGCAGGATTTTCTCTTAGCTTACGGTCAAATTCTTCATGGGGCATTTCTCTTGTAAACAGTGGATAGGCCAGATCGTGTAATATAACACTATCCTCCAAAATAGACTGGATTTCATATTCCTCTGCACCAATATACACCACAGTTCCAATCTGTATATCATAAGGCAGATTCATGGAGGGAAGATCGTTTACTGCTGTAACCAGTGTTTGAAGTTCCGTGTATAGGTCATCTTCAGGCTCCATTTCTTCTGCAATTTCAGTTAAAGATAACAGGATTTGTTTGACGCTCTCCGGCTGTTGTAATTGTTCCGCCAATTGCGAAATTACTTCTTCCTGGGTCTGGTCAACTTCCATGTTATCCTGATAACCAGACAGGTCATATTCCCGGTAAAAGTCATTGAGCCTTACTGCAAGGCTGTCCTCCCTGCTCACTTCTTGCTGCGGCTCTGTCAAGGTGGAAACTTCCTTTTCACCAGATATGAGGGTGAACAGACTATAGACACCATCCCGATAATCCATAAGGTCTTTGTATGCCTTCTGCATGGACACATAATTCCGGTCAAAGTCTGCTGTATGATTCAGCACTTCTTCCATAGACTGAATGTTTTCAGCTATCCGCACCGAATCATCAAGCTGAGAACGTATGGCATCCACACCTGAATGATAATCAGTTCCCAGTTCATAAGGACGTAAGACTTCTCCTGGCTGATTATAATAAAAATGATAAATTTCTGCCGCCAGCTCTCTCCTTTTCATATTCCGGCAGATACTCCATTTCTCTCTTTGAAAGATAACGATTTGCAGCAATGAGTTCATCAATCCGCTTTACTACCTGATTCCACCTCAATAAAACAAAGGGTGCATTTTCTTTGTATCCTCTGTGCAGTTTTAATCCTTTGCCATCATGCATCTCTCCAATCCCTGAACCACTTAGAATAGAGGAACACCCACCGATACCATACTCCTTCTTTAAAAACCGCTCCTTTTCCTTCTGACTATGCCCCTGCATAAAATAGGAATAGATGCGGAGTTTTCCCTGACTTACACCGCTCCCCCTTGTCAGCGCATAGTCCACCACCTCCTGCGAAAAAGAAAAAGCAGAGGGTTTCTCCTCTGCTAACTCTTCCAGAAAGGCCATCTGTCCTCCTACTGTGGGAAGTGGTTTCCTTTTCTCTTGTAATTCTCCTAAAAGACGCATTGCCTCAAAATAATTTGCAATGACACCCCAATCATAATAGGACTGCGATATACGGGATATATAACTTCCCTCCCACATATGAAGTACATTCTGAAATGTTTTATATCCTACTTGCTTACCATCCTCCAGCGTGAGTTCTGTATATTCCGGATTAAAAATACTTTTGATATATTCTGTCCGCTCTCCCTCATCCTCATGGCTTTCATAAAATACCCGAATTTCCTCTTTTGTGGCTTTTAAATGTGGGGTAGACAAAAGCAGTGATTTAATATCTTCTTCTCTTCCAAAAAATGGGAGGCTGTGGTCTTCATTGCCCCTGTCATACCATGCCAGCGGCTCAGTATGGACTTCTTCCATAGTTTCCTCACTCTCTTCATTGGGTTCGGATTCTTGGGATATTAGCTGTAAATCAGTTCCCTCATCACTGTTTCCTCCGCTGAACTCCGGATATTGTTCATGATTCCCACCCACAACATCTGATTTTCTGCTTTCAACTGCTCCGTTACTTTCTGTTCTTCCATCATTTGTATTGTGAGCTGTTCCATCAGGTTCACTGCCTCTGTCTGCATTTCTATCAAATGCTGGTTCAGCCTGCCTTGTGTCAACAGATTGAGGAACATTCCGTACCGATGCTCCTTCAGATAATTTCGGCGTAATGAGGCGTACTTCCCAAGATGTACTTCCGGTTCTTTTGGAACGGTTACGTCCGGTAACTGATAATCCCCCTGCCTGCTGTATGTGATGTTCTTCATCTTCCAGTCTCCTTTCCCTGTCCTGTTCTGTTTTTTTAATTTGATTATAGCCTTGTATATCCTCCTGCTCAAATGTGCGTTTTTTACTTTTTTCTCCCGACCTTAGCTGCCTGATTGTATCCGCAATTTCGGATAGTGCCATTTCTGACACCTCACTGGTCATGGTTCCAAACAGGTTCACAAGCTCTGTAGTGTTCAAATCCATGATTCCTTTGAAATCATCTGCCTCAAGACATTGCTCTGGCGGTATGCCACATCGTATCAGCATCATATAGGCAATGCTGTTGGCAAGCAGGCTCTTTATTTCCACTTGCACACTGTATTCATCCAAGCCCACTAAAAAGCTGTTCTCTCTGCTTGATAACAGGTCTCCCATATAATCTGAAATATTATCCTCAGCGGCATTTTTTGCTGCCTCCAATATGGTCTGTACAAAATTTGTGGTTTTCTCTCCCACACCAAATGCATTGTGGACCGTCTCCTGTACTGCCTGTCTGTCTTTCTCCCTGACTTCCCACAACGGCACAGGGCGTACCAGACGGTGATAACGTCCTTCTTTTATATCTGAAATATCAAAGTAGTATTTCAAACGCATGGTATTTGCATTTTTATCAAACACTACAATTCCTTTTGCATCTCGCTTTACCCAGCGCCCAAACTTACGGTTCCAGTCCTCCATCTCCAGCACGGCAGATGCCTCCGGGCGCTGCACATGAATCAAAAGCTGCTCGTCAAAAGAAAGACGGTAATTGCGGCAGGCAGAGCACAAAAATGCAGTCCAATGCTCCGGCTTTGAGGTTACTTCCTTTACGGCTGCGGCATATAGATCAGTAATCAGGTCAAATTTTTTTGCCAATACTCCCCCTCCTTGTATAATAATGATATAGCCAATAAGGCTTATATCTTATTAACATCTTTCATCTATTCTGTAACTGAATAAGAGTTCATCCTTAATCAGAAGTTACAATTCTTAATTAACATGTCTGACGGCTCCCGGATAGACACTAGTTGAATTATAAGGTATATTATTCCATTGGATAGGATAAAGAATGCCTCCCTCCTTGGGAAGCCAGTTTCTCTGGCTCATACCTATTAGATAGTCAATTAGTCCATTCAATGAGGTTTTATGATTTAGCTGGTTGGGAACCTACAGGCCATACCCGCATAACTCGCAAGGTTGTGTACTCATTGTATTGGAAATGGATTCCTGTCAGAAAGGAGCTTTCGCTCATGTCAAACAACATTATTTTTAATTTCGATGAACTTTTCATCTCTGTCGGTATGGATGTAGGGGCAGACTCTACCTGGATGTCTATTGCTCTTCCTAACCAGACCTTTATAGGAAAACCTTATAAAATCCTACATGACAGTACTTCTTCCCTGGAACTCGCTGTTTCTAAAATAAAAGAAGCAGAAGAGATGTATTCCTTAGAAAGTCGCATCTTTCTGGAATCCACGGGAATTTATCATTACCCACTCTTCTGCTATCTTCGTGATAAGGGTTTTAACTGCTCGGTTATTAATCCTATCATCACTAAGAGTAGCACAAATATCTACATAAGAAAAGTTCATAATGATCGTTTTGATTCTAAAAAGGCGGCACTCATTGGGTTGAAGCCTGATTTAAAGACTTCTCTGATGCCCTCTGACCTTGCTCTTAACCTGCGTAATCTCTCAAGAGAGTATTATGATTTGATGGACAACCGCTGTGCCTATGTCAATAAACTTCAGGGTGAACTTCGTATGGTATTTCCACAATACTTAAAAATCTTTTCCAAGGTGACCACCAACACTTCACTCACTCTTTTAGAGAACTATGGCTCCCCAGATGCTTTCCTTTCTGCTGACAAGCAGGATATCATGGATTCCATTCGCTCTACTGCAAGATTTGGACTTACATATGCTAATAATAAGTATCATGCCATCATTCAGGCCGCCATAGATGCAAAAACCTTTGGATATTCCGTTCCAAGCAACTTTAAGCGAATCTGCATCTATATTCGTTTTATCCGCCAGTATGATGAAGAAATCAAGCGGATTCTCGCAGATATGCATGAACTTGTAGACAGCAATGAAGATACAGCATTCGTAAAACAGATTCATCTGATTGAATCCTATAAAGGTGCAGGGTTCCTTTCTGCTGCCTCTCTCATGAGTGAGATAGGCGACTTTTCAGCCTTTAAATCCCCAAAGCAGCTGTTTGCCTACTTTGGACTGGACCCGGCTGTAAAACAGTCCGGTAAATTTGAGGGAAACAAAATCAGCATGTCAAAACGTGGCTCCCGGATTGCAAGGCGTGTCATTCACACCATGGCTCTAATCAGTATCAGCAAGAGCAGAAATGGTTCTGCACAGAATCCAGTGCTTCGGGATTATTATCTGAAAAAATGCGAAGCAAAACCTAAAATGGTGGCAATAGGTGCAGTCATGCACAAAGTCTGCAACATTGTGTTTGCCATTCTCCGTGATGAAAAAGAATTCCAGATCATCACACCGGAAGAACATCACAAGAATTACTTAAAAGCGAGATGCGGCATCGCTGCTTAATGTAAGGTACACCTCCTTTGATTCAGCTATTTGATGAAATGTCAAAAGGTTTATTAAATTTACCCTTTTTTATTTCTAGAGAAAATATCTAATATTTTTCAATTCACTATTGACATTTCTTAGCTGGACTATCGTTCCTGTTCCTTTTCCTTCTGTTTCACAGTTGGGTACTTTTTCTGAAATTCTTTGACCGTCCGGCAAGCCCCTCCTGCATAGCTCCAGTCCTTTTCTGGGTCAATATTTAAATATCCATCTGCGGGCAATCGAATCGGCTCTCTTGTGATAATACTCCCAAAATGATTTACCATAATTCCCTTTGCAATCTGTACCGGGTCCCCACATCCATCATCATCAGACCGGACCTCATAGAGATACAAGCCTTTTGGTATGCTGTTTCGGTCAATCCGCATATTATGAAACAAGACTGGTTTCCCAAGCACTTCCATTTCCATAAAAGTTTCTTTCATCGCATCATATCTTGCCATCTACCTGCACCTGCCTTCCCCTTTCATATTTCCCCACCAGCTAAAAAAGTAATTATCTTATTTGCCTTGACTGCTTTTTGTATCTCATTGATGGTGCCAATCTCTGCCACACTGATTCCCTGCAGTCCTAAAATCTCATCCATTGTCATGGCAAGAACTGCCTTTTCCGTATCAAACCCCGCATCCATCAGTTTTGTGATTGTTCGGATTGCTTTCTGATTCATCTTTGCCATAAAAATACCTACCTTTCCAGCTCTCTGTTTTTCGGTTTTACTCCCTTCAATTGCCCGGCCTGTTCTCGTCTCTGCTCTAAAAACTGCACTTCCTCTAATACTCTTTGGCATAAGTCCTTTGTTGCACTATCACACCTTCCTTCCCTTATCTGGCTTTAAAACTTCTGTTTCCATGCTGGCGTAAAAAGCACAGAAATAAGGCATTTCCTTCCTTTCATCTACGCCGAATACCACTTCTTTATCTCCAATGGAGATAGCCTGTGTAATCTCATAACTCTGGGCCATACGTTTTTCTTGTTCTTCATTCATAATTATTGCCTCCTCTCTGATATGTAAAAAGGGCGGCAAAACGCCGCCCTTAAATTGTAAACATACTGTATTTATACTTCTTTGAACAAAATACAAAACACCAGATAACTAAATGATATCTGATGTTTAACCTTTCCACTATTAAATTAATTTTTAAGTGTTTTACTATAACCACATTACTATACTGTCAAAACACGTTGACCACCCTTTTCTTCCAGAACTGTATCCGATGGTAATATTAATACTGGTCGTGCTTTAGCTGACGTATTAACCTTGGAAAATGCAATATCGGCACTATACTTTTTATTAATTTTATTCAACTTATTATCGGAAAGATAGGAAATGTGAGATCGCATTGAATATCCTTCTCTCTCTAAAGCTTTTCTAACTTTTTTTATACTATTGCTATCCATATTAAATCCTTCAAGAGCCGTTTGAAATACTTCTTCAGAAAAAATATGCTGACTATTCATAGGTTCAATATACTGCGAAATATCAGGAATATCATCATTGGGATATATCGCATTTCCTTTATCCATTTCTTCATATATCCATAAACATAATTCTTCATCTAATCTAATTCTAAATTTATCAAAAAGAGGATCTTGCATCATGTCGTAACCTTCATCCTTAACAAGCATCATATACCCATACTGTTGACTGCAACGCATAAAAGGTTGATATCCAATGGGTGTTATTATATTAAATTTAGTTTGTTCATCAGACATGGCCCACTTCATATCATTAATCTCTGTTGGACTGCGATAAATGATTCCATACCTTGAATCGCCCCCCAATGAAGAAATTTGTTGCCGCGAGTTTGTATATTCTATTTCTTCTTTTGATAAAGGATACCATTTTCGATCTCTCCCACATTTACAACATGCAAAAAATAATGCTGTTTTTAAATTACTTGTTATATCCATCATCTGTGTTTTAAGTCCATAATGTTGCGCTAATGCTAAATAGTTCACGGAACTAGCTTGCCAATGTTTCACCGCATCGAATTGGTCCAAAAAATTCCAACATTCATACTGGCGCAATACATCCAATAGGTCCCAAATTGTTTTAGAAATTCTTTCATCTCTTTTTTTTCGATACACACTTGGCTTTGAAGAACCATAAAATGCATTCTCTCCCCTATAGTAATATTTCCCTTTTTGTTGGGTCATAACTCCCCCCACTAATGGGAACTCCAAAATAAACCCATTCATAAATAAGGTAGATAACAAATCTTCTATCATATAAATGAGATTTGAATTATTTTCAAATGCTTTTTTTATTTGAGCATATTCTGAAGACTTTAGATACTTTTTGTCTATTAGCCATTCATATAAACTATCTCTATTTATATCTGGATATATCCCTAATATCTTTAATCTCTCCGATTCTTTTGAAAATTCTGTTCTTGTTAATAGTTCTTCCACCTTTTCGGTATAATGTGATTCTTCTTTAAGCATTTTTTCTATGTCGTCTCGTTGGAGCACAGGTATATCTTCACATCTCCAAGCATAATGGCAATTCATTCTATACTGACTGCTTCTAAAATAGTTATCAATACACTTTGTCCAATTCGCATATTCGCCATATATTGTCTTTAAATGACTATTAATTGCTTCCAAGTACGTCTGATAGCTCATTGTTACAACTGCAGTTTTTCTTACTCTTTCAGGTAGCCCTTGAAGTATTTCTTCCTTTATAGTAATTTCTATCCCTCCTATAAGTAAAACAGATATATTTTAAAATTTATTTAATTGTACCATAGACTTATAAAAAAAACAGCATCAAAGATTTATACACCTATATTCAACACCGTTTTTTCAAAACAGATTTTGTTTAAAATCAGAGGGCCACAAACACCGCCCTCTGATATCTATTTATATTGCTATCGCTTTTTTATCACATGAATCCAAACTGCCGCCCCACTTTAAACATCACCAGCCTGACTGTGATTCATATTTTCAGCTCTATCCGCTAATCTTCTTTTTTTGCTTTAATTGCCAAAGCACCAAAAGCAGTCAATCCCGCTGCGGACAATGCAGATAAGACTATCCATAGTTCTACCTTTCTGTCATCTCCTGTTTTGGGTGTGCTAATCTGTTCTCCCGGTTTCTTTTCATTGGTCATGGTGGCCTTTATAACCTGACCATTTTCTTTGATTTCAAAGGGATATTCTTTCTCATCAATCTCATATCCTTCCGGTGCTTCATATTCCTGATAGGTGTATTTCCCATAGCGTAGTGTAAAGGTGGCAAGGCCCTTTTTATCTGTACCCCCGGTTACAATGATGTTTCCCTTTTCATCCTTAATACGGAATCTTGCGTTTGGAAGAAGTTTCCCATCTACTACATCCTTTTTTGTCAGCTCCAGATTTCCGGTAATGGGCCGATTGATGAATCCAACACCTGCCTTATTTTCCACATCTACGGTTTTGCCATTCTCTGTTACTTCAAAGAAATGTGGGTTTTCGTCCAAAATAAAGCCTTTGGGGGCAGTCTTTTCTTTTACAAAATATCCACCATACAACAGCTCATCCTTCTGGTAAATACCTGTTGCAGTCTCCGGTATTTCTCCAAAAAGTTTGTCTTTATTCCCATTAAACTTCTTATCTCCATCGGTATCCTGATACAATTCAAATACTGCACCTGTCAGCTTATTTGCTGGATATTCTGCATCCACCTTTGTCAGACGGACACTGCCTTTTATCAACTTATTGATTATTTTCACTTCAATCACTTCCTTATGGGCAGTCACTGACACATGATGAAGTACCTCATTCAGCACATACCCTTTCGGAGATGCAATCTCTCGCACAATATAATCTCCGTATGGTACATCCTGAAAAGAAAATGCCCCATCTTTTTCAGATATGGACACTAATAACGCTTTTTCTTCTGTAAATTCCTTTGTACCTGCCCAAAACAGACCCATCTTTGCACCTTCCAGTGCTTTTCCTTCTGTATCCACCTTCAAACCAGAAATACTGCCACGGATCAATTTATTTTCTATGGCATTTCCCTCATTTGGGTGAATCACAATAAGGGCAGCCTCCTGTCCCTGATAGCTGAACTCCAGCAGATATTTCTGATTCGACAGCAGGTAATGCTGATCCGTCGTAATCTCTTTCACATAATATTTCCCAAAGGGCAGGTCACTGGTAAATGCTGCTCTTCCTTCCGTATTACAGTACACAACTTCCATCAATCCATCTAGCGGAATGACAGAATCATCCGCCGCTTTCAACTCTTCTGCTGCATACAGCCCAAACGCAACATTCTGGATTTCCCCCTTCTTTTCAACATCAAAGATTTCATCCTGCTCCAGTGCTTTGTCCAAATCAACCTGAACTTTCTGGCGTTCATTGTAAAAGCTGGTCTCTATACCTGTGACAGAGGTTTCCTGTCCGGCATAGATGAGCTCCACTTCATTTGGAATCGTATTTAGTACCATTCCCTCCGGTGCAGTCTTTTCCACAACTTTGTACTTCCCTAAATACAGTTCCTTTGATTCCGCATTTCCTTCTTTGTCTGTGGTCAGCGTATCTAACACATCCCCTGCAGAGGCTCTTAAAGTTCCATCCGGCGTCACGATATCTGTAAGAGCAACAATCTCATATACAGCTCCTGCCTGTCCAATAATATTATAAACAGGTGTATAGATAGTTTCACCCTCTGTCAGATTTCCCTCTTTATTTATCGCATCATCTCCGGATATTTGGACACTGGTAAAATCTTCACCGCTTTTGTGGATTTTGATTTTCCCTTTCTGTGGCATGTCTTTCTTCTCTACCGCCACAACAGTCACTCCGCTTTCTTCTGAAGAATTTTCCTGGGCAACTGTAAATGGAATCGAAGTACCATCCAGCACATAACCATAAGGAGCCTGTACCTCCACCAGTTTGTAGGTTCCATAAGGTAATACCTCCGGCGTAATCAGATAACCTTCTGAATTGGTGTAGAAGGTATCAATTGTGGTAACTTCCGGATAAGTGTATTTCATAGTCACAAGAGTGCCTGCCTCATCATAAATCTGGAATCCTGCCCCGGACAAAGGAATGATGTTTCCGGTTTCCGCATCCTTTTTCACTACTTTGATATAAGATTTAAAAATGCTATTGTTTATCAGATAGCGGTAAACTCCTCCGTTCTTGCTGATATATACATCAAAATCAGCAATCAACTCTCTGCCTTCCCATCCTTTTGTCTGATGCACGGTATAAATTCCATAAGGCAGCTCTCTGGTCTGTGCATACCCATTTTCATCACATACCAGTGTGTCCCGCTCACTCTGTTTTGCCTGTTCATAGCTCCCGGACTGTTTCAGGTATACCTGAAATTCAGCACCCTTTTCTGGAGTTTCAATCTTTGTACTGCCATCATCCGCATGTTTAATGATAGAAATATGACCTTTGATAACCTGCTCTGTTACATCATTCGCTGTGGTACTACGCTCAACAGTATAACTCTTTGCCTCTGCCCCCACATGATGTGCTCTTTCATCCAGCAGGTATCCTTCTGAGGGCGATATCTCACGGAGTGTCCAGTTATCTCCACAGATATAGTATTTTGTAGTAAATCTTCCCGCTGCATCTGTGGTGTAAGTGTCCACTAAGGTATCCCCATTGTAAATTCCATAGACTGCACCTGCCAGTGTTGCATCTCCCTGAGATGTGCCTGTTTCTACATCACTCTTTTTTACAGTGATACGGAATTTTTTCAACATATTGGTCACAGTGCTGTTTGTAACCTCATTCCATTTGATTGTCACATTCTGTTTTTGTGGAACAACATATCGTACTGCGGTATCCACTTCTTCCAGGGTATAAGGGATTCCTCCGGAAACCAGTATTTTTGAAAATGTGGCAACACCATTTTTATCTGTAACCGCATATTCATCTACAGTGGCACCGGAAAGTGCAGTGCCATATAAGTGGAACTTCACCCCTTCCACCAGCTTATCCTCAGAACTTTTTACCACTTTCAAATCTCCACGTTTCAGGATATTGGAAAACTCCACCCTTGCGGTTTCTCCACCTTTTACCGTAACTTTTTGTTCCTTCTTTGGTTCGTAACGGTTCTCAGCCAGCTCTTTTACGGTGTAGGTTCCTGGATTCAAATTCTCCACCTTCATAGTTCCATCTTTACCAGTTATCACAGTCTGGTCCACTCCGTTCCCGGTAATCTGGAATTTCAGACCTTCGACCACTCCATCCTCTGAAGTTTTCACAATCTGCAAATGGCCGTATGGGATTTTGACATTCAGATAGGCTTTTACTTCTCCCGTATTTTCCACCCCGGTTACAATATCCTGCAGCGTTGCATCTCCATAAGCCACCAACTTTGCACTGCTGCTGACCGTAGGAATCTTCTTGGTTGCAGATAAAAGAACTTCTCCCTGCAATGCTTTTGTGGATGTGATAGTCAGGGTGTTGCCAGAAGCACTGACTTTGACATCACTGTTAGAGGAAGTAAAACCAAATTTGGAGAGAACACCCTGTTCATCATTCAGTTTCAGGGTATATTTCTCACCATCCCATTTCAGCCTTTTGCTGCACTGTCCTTTTTAGAAGATGCAAAACTTGGAATGGTGGCATGGTTCTTCATATTTTCCACAATCTGATTATAGCCCGCTGCTACACCGCTATTTGTTCCTCCGGCACACAGTCCTTCATAAAACTTACTGTCTGTTCTTCCATAAGGTGCGGCAGCATTTCTGCAACCTGTCACAATTTCCCAAATGAGCATCTGTGTGGCAAGAACCCTTTCACTCTCTGTTCCGGGTAAATTTCCCATGCTGCCCTGTGCTCCATAAAGTAATGCCAGATTTGCTGCGCTTTTCTGATTTCCACTTAATGCATTCCACATCTCTGACGCATCTTTTCGTAAGGTGTTTCCACTATTCAATGGCATACCGGGCTGGATGCAGTAAGCATTTTCCCCATCTGCATAAATACGAGTCACAAGCTCCCCTGCATGACCACAGGTAATTCCATTATGGGAATAGGTCTGCTGATAACGGATGGCATTTCCTCCTACATCGTAGCAATAATCAAAAGTCATAGTGGCCCTTTCCGATGCTGCCGATACTGTTATTCCCGGAAGCACTGACACAACAGTTGTCGCAGCTATCATAAAGGCAATCCCTTTTTCCATATTTCTTTTATTTTTTTCAATTTCTTCATCCTCCATTTCTAACATGCCGTTTTTCAGACTTCTCCTTTCGTCTGATGTTACAATTGGGCATAAAAAAAGCCCCACTCTTTTATGGGGACAGATCTTAGTATCTTCCTTTTCAGATAAAAAGGATAGCCATAGATTCCTATATTGTTTTTCGGCTGGTAATCTGCTGGTAATTTGGAAGGGGTGGGGTGTGGGGAGGGGAAACCCAAAAACTGAGGTTCTCATCAAAAGACCCACTTCGCCCTCGGCGTATGGATTATCTTTCTCTGCTGCGTTCTCGTTTTCGGTACATCTCCAATGCCTTGACAATCGTTTCTTCCATTTGCTTTGCGGGCGTCCCCGGCGAAAAATATTTGCTGATACGTTCCTTTGGCATACGGAACTGCTCTTTTTGATTACCTTTTCCTCTGTCATGATGGAAAAGATAACATCTTTATTAAGCCGCCCCTCCTCAGAAAACTTCCGCATTTTGATTGCCTGTGCATGGCTCGGTGTGCAATCCTCCAACTGCATGGTATCAAGTAGCACCTCCTGCTCTGCTTTCGGCAGGTAAGATAACTCTACTGCTGGGCGAATGGCAATTTTGCCTTCATCCACCATGTCCAAAAGAGGTGTAATAAGTTCGGTTAAACGGATATAGCGACGGATTGTTTCTCTGCTTTCTCCTACCTGTTTTGCTAAAACTTCATTGGTTCTTACACCATCAAAATCTGACACCACTGGTGTCAAATTTTTTCTTGTGGGTCTACCTGCTTGCCTATTCATAGCCTCCAACTTCATTTTGTAAGCAAATGCTTTTTCTGAGGGCAGAATCTGCTCTCTTTGCAAGTTTGAATCCACCATAACGATTATGGCTTCGTCATCCGATAAGTTACGCACAATACAAGGGATTTCTTTTTGTTCTGCCAATTCACTTGCCATTTTCCGTCTGTGTCCGGCTATCATTTCATAGCCACCCTCTGACTTTGGCCGGACAAGAGCTGGCACTAGCACACCATACTGCTTTACACTTTCCACCATATCCAGCATTTTTTCGTCCATTGTCACCTTAAACGGATGATTGGGAAAATCACTGATTTCTAGTATTGAGATATCCATAATGCTTTCCTGACCAGCTATATCACGCTCTGCCTGTGTGGTAAACAAATCATCTGCTGCGGGAAGATTCATGTTGATGCCTTTGTTTTTCGCCATCTTGTATCACCTCTCTCGTAAATGATTCATAGGCTTTTGCCGCTGCCCCATTTTTGTCATAACTGTAAATGCTTTGTCCCGCTACACTTGTTTCCGCTGCTTTTACTGCAACAGGTATCATGGACTGATACACTTTTATTATCCTGCCATAATTCTGTTGTAAACTTTCTGCTGTCGCACGGGCAAGATTCGTCCCGCATATCTGCTAAAGTTAACAGAACCCCATCCACTTTTAATCCAGGATTGATTTGCCTTTGTACCTTGCTAATTGTCCGCATAAGCTGTGTCATTCCTTTTAATGGCAGGTAATGAGCCTGTACCGGAACAATCACGCTATCAGCCGCTGCAAGAGCATTGATTGTCAGCATACCTAAACTTGGCATACAATCAATGAGAACGTAATCATACTCTTTTTTTAGTTCACTCAGATAAGATTTCATGGTAAACTCCCGGCTCATGGCATTTACCAACGCTATTTCCATTCCTGATAATTCAATATTAGATGGGATAAGGTCTGCACCTTCATCATGGTGCAAAATCCCATCATGGCAATCGAATGGCTCATCACGGATTAATCTGTCCATTTGTGTTGCCAGTGTTGTAGGAAGATTGTCTTGCTCTGCCCACCCCAATGAAGTAGTCAAATCCCCCTGTGGGTCAGCATCCACAAGTAACACACGCTTTCCTTTATTTGCGAGTCCAATGCCTAAGTTTACTGTAGTTGTAGTCTTTCCAGTTCCTCCTTTCTGATTAGCAATAGCAATTACCTTACATTTTGACATCACAGTCTGCCTCCTTTCTCAAAAAATTTAATAGCCACTCCTTTGTTGGGATGGCTATGTACTAAAAATAGGCATGAAAAAAGCCGATTGATATTCGTTTTTCAAAATCAATCGGCTATGTAACGCTTTTCTTATAAATTATTTTTATATGAGTTAATACCCTATATTATGTTGTAAACACCAAATCAAAATATCTTCTGTCATTCTTAAAAACATTAAAGCATCCTCTTTGGATGGAATTTCTTCACCATGCGTTCCTAAACCAGACATCGCACTGTACATACTTACAAATAATCTGTATCTATTGGCACCTTTTTTATTATTTAACCAATACGTAAAAATTTTTTTAATTGATACAAGTTGAGTATTGGAATTATCAACAATATTCTCACCTGTTGCTACCAAAATACCTTTCGCATAATCATCCTGTGAGTCTAGTTTCTTAAAAAACCCTTCAAAAACACTTCTACTATTGTCCAAACAGCTTTTATACTCTGAATTTCCATAATTTGATATGGCCTCTAAATAATATGGCACTAAATCACCATGCTCCTGTTCCAACGCTGCCAATAAAAATGTCTTATCTTCTTGTCTGTCAATAGCTCCTTCAGAAAACGCTGTCAATTGATATTTATACAAATCATCCTCATAATCGTCCTCTATATGTTCTCTTGTCAATTCATATCCAATTATCTCTAAATAATTGCTCAATATTTCAAAATCATTTTCTTCAATTTTTCGGGTTCTATCAAATATTTCTTTCAAAAAAGTTCCCAATGCTTGTTTATTACTTTCTATTTCTTGACAAATTGCAAAGCAAGCTTTAATTGGACTATATTTGGGATTATCGTTTTTCCAAATTTCATTCATACAATATGGAATCAAATCTGTTTTGTACTTGTCAACAAGAGATGATAGGCCTGCACATCTCAAAATAATTTCTCCATCTTCTGTTTGCTGAATAGCTCTGTCAAAATATTTTCCAAGTATACTATATGTCTTAGCTAAAACTATCTTTTCTTGTGAATCCAATTGAAACATATTCTTCTCACCTCATCTTATTTCATTCTCTCTATACGAATTTCCACCAAAATCAGTTGCAAATTCATTACCATGCAATCTATATACCCTCGCCTTCTCCTCCCCCATACTTCTCAATACGAAGAATCCCAAATAGCACATATTAAGGTGCCCAAACGTTTTAAGGATATGAAATACTCTGCAACATATCCAGTTAGTCTTTATCTTTATTTATTATAATCTAATTGCAGCCTTTCAGCAATCACATTATCAAATCCCAATCTTGCATATCTAAAGTCTACGTAGTCCTTTATCTCCTCCAACAATTTATGATAAATTATGATATACTGCAAATTTGAAGGATAAAAAACATCAATTATAAGAGAATCATGGTAAACTCCCCTCATGGAAATTACTTTGTATTTTGACATCACGGTCTGCCTCCTTTTCCGAAAAATTTAATAGCCAATCCTTTTGCGTTGAATGGCTATGTACTAAAAATAGGCATAAAAAAGCCGATTAATTTTCATTTTCGAAAACTAATCGGCTATGTATCGTTTCTTTCTATTCCTATAAAATATTCTACTCCTATAATACTTGCAAGCTACTACAAATAAAGTATAAGAAAATGCCACTAACAAAATAGTATAAACCATAATTAAAAAACTTAGCTTTCTTAGTACAAATTTGAGAATTAACGTAAATTTGTCCCTGTAAGTCCTTTAATAACTTTCCTTCTGAAATATAATCCATATCATTTTTTAAATCATCAAATGTTCTTTTAGCTATATCCGCAAAAAAGAACACTGACGTATCTATAGAGGTATTTTTCACTCTTGCTGTAAGCGCCATAATTAATGATGCGATAGATAATAAGCACAGTAGATATAAAGCAATAACCAATATACAAAAAAACACTTGTGCACATGATATTTGTTGAACACCATTTAGCTTGGATATCTCAATAAAAACTCTTGGTATTCCATTAGAAAAAACAAACCCCATTAAAACAGCTACAAAAGCCATAGTAAATGATATTTTTGCATCTATATTACTTATCCAAGAATTAACCATCTGTAAAGACTGATATGCATCTTCTTTTGTATAGCATCCAGTTGGCTGTGATGTGTCTTTCCCCACTCTCTAGTACCCCCTCATCTCTTTAAAGTTTTCCATATATCTTTCCCAATCAGCTTTTTGATTTTTACTATTTTTAATATTGTTGTCTAATGCTCCCCACAACTTCCATGTTAAATCTTCTCTTTTAGCCCACTGAATTGTTTCTCTTCTTAAATATACCCATGAAGACTTTGAAGCCATTACTACCATAACATCGTAAGCTTCTTTATACATCTTAAAATAATCGTAAACAGTTATAAGATAGCAGTCTAATTCAATTGTAATATCTTCCTTTTCTTTTCCTAAATATCTTCCAAATTCATACAAATCATCAATAATATCACATATATCTGCTCCACCAAATTCATCCATAAAAGAGTATTTATTTACATAAACCTTTGCGAGAATATTCCTCAATTTACAATAATATAGTTCTACCATTTTATAAGAAGTCTTGGCACTACTATCCTGTTCCTTTTCTGCTGCCATACGAGTCTTACATTCATTATTATATTTAGCCTCATATTCTGAATTTTCCTTCTGCAACTTATCCACCAATAAAACTAATTCCTTTTCTCTATCCACTAGCCTTTTTTGTAATCTTTCAATCTCAAGAATTCCTTCAGCTAATTGAAATGATGTGTCTTGACTAGCTGTATTATCGCTATCTACCTTTACTGGGTTTTCCAATTCTTTTACAAAGTCCAGATAATAATCTTGAACTACATATCCCTCGAATAACTTTGTTCCCTTATACTTAGCAGATTTTTTCCATATATCTGCTTCTTTTAAATTATTTGACAATGCTTTGTAAACATTTTTAGAAATAAATACTTCTCCACCTGAAGCAATATCCGAATACTTGCTGGCATGATTTGTAGTATTTCCTACCCAAACGCAATCTGTTTCATCCTCTCTCGTTTCATCAACTTCCACACCATACATCCCGACCTTAGTAACTAATATTTTTCCATAGTCAATTCCAATACCACACTCAATTAACTTACCATTTACATTATTTTTTAGGTACTTATTTAAACTAAAATCAATCACCGTGGAAAGACTTCTCGCACAATTTACCGCCTTATCGACAGCCTTTTCTGTAATACTTCCTTCCTCGTTAATAGAATCCATAAATACTCCCATAATTCTATCTCCTAAGAACTGCCTTGTAACCCCACCATTTTTTCTCACACAATCAACTGCCATTCGCATAAATGAACGATAAATTTTAACCATACTTTTAGCCTGGCTATTCTCCGTAAGATATGTTGATTTACGAATATCTATAAATAAAATTGCAGGTTGTATCACATAGGTCTTATTATTGTCCTCCAATTCATCAATTGTAGGTGGTATATTGGACGCAATTTCTATCTGCTCAACAGGCTGCATAGTTATCTTTTTTAATCTATTATCAATATTATCAAAGTCTGATTTACTAAACATCTAAATCCTCCGTTCTTTTATTAACCACTCAAATGCTATCAACACTCTTATCTAACAATGTTATAATAAGTCACAAATTCCATTAGTCCATCTAATATAGGCTAGCATGAAATCTCTCATTTAGTCTTTAACCTCCTTACAACCCAACCCAAAAAGTATTAAATATCCTTCATTTTAGTCCCAGATGCTCTGCAAGATATTTTACTTTTATCTGCTTTTATCAAATATTATAGTCCAATTACGAACTTTCGACAATCTCTACTTGATAAATTATCCCTTTGCAGATTAATGGCTATGTACTAAAACAGACATAAAAAGCCGATTGATTTTTTTGAAATCAGTCGGCTTTGAAATATTTTTTCAATTACTCCAAAATAATTTAAATAAAACCTTTTTTACTCTCCCCTCATGAGTGTAGGACCCCGTATTTAAGGCACTTTTATCAGTTGCAACTCTCTACAAGTATCCACAAAAGCAAATAGAATAAGCTATCCCCAGTTCAAATCTTCTATGGAAATAACACTTAAAAAGTGAATATTATAGTCTCATTTTTTCCCGCACAAAAGCCCCGCCTATATAGACGGGGCCAAATGTTTAAATTATATACACTTCAACAGTGAGGTCATTCCATTGACCTTTTCGTAGGTAAGAGTCATTCTCCTCACGAAAAGCCTTTGCCTGCTCATAATCTATACTAAATTCAAAGTATAAACTATTTGCCCTCCCCACTACGTATAGCTGCCTGTGCTGCTGCCAGTCTTGCGATTGGCACACGGAATGGTGAGCAAGATACATAGTCCAGCCCAAGTTTGTTGCAGAATTCTACAGAACTTGGATCTCCGCCGTGCTCGCCGCAGATACCTACGTGCAGGTTTGGATTTACTGGTTTTCCTAAGCTGATTGACATTTCCATCAACTTGCCAACACCTGTCTGGTCAAGCTTTGCAAATGGGTCACTCTCAAAAATCTTAGTATCATAGTATGCATCTAAGAATTTACCAGCATCATCACGTGAGAAGCCGTATGTCATCTGTGTCAGGTCGTTTGTACCGAAGCAGAAGAAGTCAGCTTCTGAAGCAATTTTATCTGCTGTAAGTGCTGCTCTTGGAATCTCAATCATTGTTCCCACCTGATATTTCAGGCTGCTTCCTGCTGCTGCGATTTCAGCGTCTGCTGTCTCAACAACAATATTCTTTACAAACTTGAACTCTTTGATATCGCCAATCAATGGAATCATGATTTCCGGGCAAACGCTCCAGTCAGCGTGTGCTTTCTGTACGTTGATAGCTGCACGGATAATCGCCTTCGTCTGCATTTTTGCAATCTCTGGGTATGTCACAGCCAGACGGCATCCACGATGTCCCATCATTGGGTTGAACTCATGAAGTGAATCAATGATTGCTTTAATCTGCTCTACAGTCTTGCCCTGAGTGTCAGCCAGCTTCTTAATGTCAGCTTCCTCTGTTGGAACGAACTCATGAAGCGGTGGATCAAGGAAACGGATTGTTACAGGATTTCCTTCAAGAGCCTCATAGAGAGCTTCAA
Source organism: Muricomes sp. (assembly GCA_049840515.1). Lineage (GTDB taxonomy): Bacteria > Bacillota > Clostridia > Lachnospirales > Lachnospiraceae > Muricomes. The sequence goes on from JASGKW010000019.1 coordinate 129,851, forward strand.
AGTCTGCCTGCTGTACTGGAAGAATCTTCTCCAGTGCTGCTTCTCTTTCTTCTACTGTATCTGAACAAATCATTTCACGGAATGCATCAATTCTGTGACCTTCAAAGAACATGTGCTCTGTACGGCAAAGACCGATACCCTCTGCTCCACTCGCGAGCTTTCTTAGCATCTTCCGGTGTATCTGCATTTGTACGAACTTTCATTGTTCTGTACTTGTCAGCCCACCCCATAAGTCTTCCGAACTCGCCGGCAATTGTAGCATCCACTGTAGCAATTAATCCATCATAGATGTTACCTGTTGAACCATCAAGAGAGATTGCATCTCCTTCATGATATTCTTTTCCGCCAAGTGTAAATTTCTTGTTTGCTTCGTCCATTACGATATCGCCGCATCCAGATACACAGCATGTACCCATACCACGCGCAACAACGGCAGCATGTGATGTCATACCACCACGTACAGTCAGGATTCCCTGTGCAGCCTTCATACCTTCGATATCTTCCGGAGATGTCTCAAGACGTACAAGTACAACTTTCTCGCCTCTTGCAGCCCACTCTTTTGCATCGTTAGCAGTAAATACAATCTTACCGCATGCAGCTCCTGGTGAAGCGCCGAGTGCCTTTCCGATTGGTGTTGCAGCTTTCAGTGCAGCAGCATCAAACTGTGGGTGAAGCAATGTATCCAGGTTTCTTGGCTCAATCATGCTTACAGCTTTTTCTTCTGTAATTTTGCCTTCATCTACCAAATCGCAAGCGATTTTCAAAGCAGCCTGAGCTGTTCTCTTACCATTACGTGTCTGCAGCATGTAAAGGTTCTTATCTTCGATAGTGAACTCCATGTCCTGCATGTCTCTGTAGTGATCTTCAAGTTTATTGCAGATTCCTACAAACTGTTCAAAAACTTCCGGCATAACTTCTGCCAGCTGAGCAATCTTCTGAGGTGTACGAACGCCGGCAACAACGTCCTCTCCCTGAGCATTAATCAGGAATTCTCCCATAAGTGCTTTCTCTCCTGTAGCAGGGTCACGTGTAAATGCAACACCTGTACCTGATGTATCACCCATGTTACCAAATGCCATCATCTGTACGTTGACAGCAGTTCCCCATGAGTAAGGAATATCATTATCACGGCGGTATACATTTGCTCTTGGGTTGTCCCATGAACGGAACACGGCTTTAACTGCTCCCATCAGCTGCTCTTTTGGATCAGCAGGGAAGTCTGCACCGATTTTGTTTTTATATTCTTCTTTAAACTGTCCAGCGAGAGACTGTAAATCCTCTGCTGTCAGGTCAGTATCTTGTGAAACACCTTTTTCCTCTTTCATCTTGTCGATAAGCTCTTCAAAATACTTCTTACCAACCTCCATAACAACGTCAGAGTACATCTGGATAAATCTTCTATAGCAATCCCAAGCCCAGCGTGGATTACCTGATTTTTCAGCCAACACATTGACAACTTCTTCATTTAAGCCAAGGTTAGGATTGTATCCATCATACCAGGCATAGAAGCTCTTGAACCTGAACGAACAGAAACAAGAAGCGGATTCTCTTTGTCACCAAATTTCTTTCCAGTAACTTCTTCCATCTTAACGATAGCGTCCATAATCTGATCCATGATTTCATCATTAATCTTCTCGCCATCTTCATAGTACTGGGTACAAGCTTCAGTTGTGATTGTAAATCCCTGTGGTACCGGAAGACCTAAATTCGTCATCTCAGCAAGGTTCGCACCTTTACCGCCAAGCAGGTTTCTCATGGTTGCGTTACCTTCTGTAAACATATAAACCCATTTTGCCATGTTTAATGACCTCCTAATTTTTCAATAAAATTGCACTAAGTCGCATATAATATTCTAATGGTTTTGCTTAACTCCGTCAAGCGTTTTGTCCTTATTTCTATATATTTTGTAATATTTATATTTCTTCCTCATTCTCCCACATAAAATAGTAAATTATGTCATTATTTCACTACTTTATTTTCCCCCTTCCAGGGGAAATATGTAATTGTATACAAGGGATACTTTTTAAATCGTTATTAGCGTAGCATTGTTGCTGTTTTTTTGATATAATAAGCTTTCTTATTGAAAAAAATATTGAAAGAGAGAGGAGGCGGATATGCCACGTTAGCATATCTGTAAAATGCAGCAATGAAAAACTTTTTTAACACCTTACTTAACATCGTGATTAATATCACGGGAAAATGGAACAGAATCAGCCTGATCAAGCGGATTATCTGCGGCCTGCTTGTCGGTATCATTCTTGGATTACTTGCTCCAGAAGCATCAGCAATCTCCATTCTAGGTAATCTGTTTGTCGGAGCACTGAGGGGAGTCGCTCCTATCCTGGTATTCTTTCTGGTTATGAGTGCACTTTGCCAGATGGCCAAAGGCCAGAAGACTAATATGACGTTTATAGCCGTGCTCTACATGCTGGGTAATCTGCTGGCAGCACTCTGCGCCGTGTTTGCAAGCTACCTGTTCCCAGTCACATTGACTTTTTCCCAAAATATAGACCTCAGCGATATAGCACCGCCGAGCGGAGTCACAGATGTTTTAACTAATCTTCTGATGAGTTTGGTTGCTAACCCGGTAGATGCCCTCGCAAATGCAAACTACATCGGTATTCTTACATGGGCCATTATCCTGGGCCTTGCACTGAGAAAGGCCAGTGATGGCACCAAAAAAGCCCTGGATAATATCTCTGACGCTGTGGCACAGGCTGTTCAGTGGATCATCAACTGTGCACCTTTCGGAATTATGGGCCTGATTTTCACCACAATTTCCGAGCAGGGGCTGGAGGTTTTGCTGGGATATGGGAGATTGATTCTGGTCCTGGTGGGAACTATGCTCTTCGTAGCGCTTATTATGAACCCTGTCGTTACTTTCCTGTGTACCAGAAGAAATCCATTTCCGCTGGTATTTACCTGCCTGAAAGACAGTGGTATCACTGCATTCTTTACCCGCAGTTCTGCCGCCAATATTCCTGTAAATCTGAGACTGTGTGATAAACTGGGGCTGAATGAGGACACTTACTCTATCTCCATTCCCCTTGGCGCCACCGTAAATATGGCAGGAGCCGCTGTTACCATCTCCACTATGGCACTGGCAGCCGCCCACACTCTGGATATTAAAGTAGATTTTCTGACTGCCATTATCCTCTGTGTATTATCTGCCCTGAGTGCCGCAGGTGCGTCTGGAGTGGCTGGAGGTTCGCTGCTCTTGATTCCCCTTGCCTGCAGCCTCTTTGGAATCTCAAACGAAATTGCCATACACGTGGTAGGTGTGGGCTTCATTGTGGGTGTAATTCAGGATTCCTGCGAGACCGCACTGAACTCTTCCACAGACGTTCTTTACACAGCATGTGCCGAGTTCAGAGACAGGCGCAAACACCCCGAACTGTATACTAATAAAGCACAATAGAAACGAAATTACACAAAACAACTAAATATACAACTATAAAACGGGCGTAGAATGAATTTCCTACGCCCGTTTTTTATACACTATGCTTCCTTCAAAAATGCCAGATATCCTTTCAGTGCCTCATAAATATCCGCCTTGCTGGATACCTCCCAGGGTGCATGCATATTTAGCACCGGGATTCCGCAGTCAATGACATCCATGCCATAGTCTGCCATTAAATAGGCGATTGTACCTCCGCCCCCTTTGTCCACCGCTCCAAGCTCCGCAGTCTGTATAATCACTTTGTGCTTATCCATTAACTGGCGCAGCTCTGCCATATATTCCGGATTGGCATCGTTCCCGCCTGATTTCCCGCCGCTTCCTGAATACTTGTTAAATACAAGTCCATTTCCCAGATATGCTGAATTTTTCTTTTCATAATACTCATCAAACATAGGGTCATAAGCCGCACTTACGTCAGAAGAGAGCATCTTAGAATTGGCCAGTGTGCGGCGAAGCTTTAGCTCTGAATAATCCTGACACAGCTCCATCAGCTCTGCCAGGGTATTTTCAAAAAATTTAGAGCGCATTCCTGTAGCCCCGGTACTTCCAATCTCCTCTTTATCCACAAGAAGGCAGCAGGATGTGCGCTTTGTCATCTTCATCTCCAAAAGCGCAAGAAGTGATGTAAATGCACAGCTGCGGTCATCCTGCCCATATCCCAGCACCATACTCCTGTCCAGTCCGCAGTCACGGGCCTTGCCGGCAGGCACAATTTCCAACTCGGCAGAAATAAAATCTTCCTCTCGGATTTGATACTGTTCTTTGAGCAACTTTAAAATGGTCATTTTTACCTTTTCAGTTTCTTTTGATTCTTTTTCATTTTCAACACCCAAATCTTTTTTTCCTGCACTCCATTTCCGTTCCCCTGCATCTATGGGGAGATTTCCTATGAGCAAATCCATCTTTTCAGCATTAATAAAATCTTTTACCTTCTTTTCATTCAGCTCTCTCCCAAGATGAGGAAGAAGGTCTGTGATGACAAACACAGGGTCTCTTTCCTTCTCCCCCAGCCTAATTTCTACTTTAGTGCCATCTTTTCTCACAACAACACCGTGGATGGCAAGTGGCATAGCAAGCCACTGATATTTCTTCACTCCGCCATAATAATGTGTGTCCAGATATGCATATCCCTGCTCTTCATATAATGGAATCTGCTTTATATCAATTCTTGGGGAGTCAATATGTGCCCCCAAAATATTCATTCCCTTTTCAAAAGGCTCTGTGCCAATGTGAAACAAAACCACTGTTTTATCCATCTGGCAGGCATATACCTTATCTCCCGGTTTCAGTGATTCTTTCGCCTCTTTTATTGTATCCAGGTCTCTGTACCCTCTGGACCTCGCCAGTTTGATTGCAGAAGCTGCACACTCCCTCTCTGTTTTACTGCAATCCAGAAAATGACAGTATGCAGTGCTGATGTCCTCCACACGTTTCTTCTCCTCTGTACTATAATAATTCCAGGCATTTTTTCTCTCCATAACCATTTCCTTCCTATCTGTAGTTCTTTGTATCCACCTTATTTACTACAGTAGTATGATTAGTTCTTCCGGGAATTATTCAAAGGGGTCTGACCCTTTTGCTAAGCAGCCACAATCAGCTGCGTAAGACTTTTTCCATTTTCCCACAGGCGCCCGTATACATCCCTGCATTTTCTGAATTTGTTGAAAGTCCTCTGCGCATCGGCCTCATCACAGTACACCTTCCAGCACCCAACACACTTACACCGTTTTCCCTGATTTTGTATAAATCCTATGACATCTCCCAAGGGATATCCAAGAAAAATACCAATTTCATGCGGAAATTCTTCTGACTCCCTGATTCTTTCACATAATCTTTCAAGCAGCAGCTCCGTGTCCTGTGCGTCATAACCGTATGCGCTGAGAAACCAACGTACTCCGCTTTTATTCAAATCCTCGTTAAGCCTTGCCTCCCGGTATACATATATAAGTGCCCTCTGATTTTGTCTTTTTGCAATCATCATGCACAATCCCTTTGACAGAAGAAGCCTCTCAATACGCCCTATCTCGTTATAGAATTCTTCTTCATTTTGAAAAGCATACGCAAATAAGCTGCCGCTTTTAAGTCCCGCCAGTGTAGGCGAACAATGTCTTATCAAATATTCTTCAATCATATAAAACCACCTTTCAACACCCGGCGCAACGCCCAATAAGTTAGTTATGTCTAACCTCGTTTCCAAAATAAAATCGACTTTTTCCGTCGATTGAGTAAATCGTATCATAAAACAGTACATATGTCAATCGCTGGATTTTATGATGCTGCCAAGTATTGTAGGATTACAATACATGTGTTACAAAACTGAATAATATAAAAGCGAGAATACCTTTTTGTGTTATATTTAAGTCACCACAACAAAAACCAACGCAAAGGAGTGTATTCTCGCATGGCTAGTATAACACAAGATATGAAATATCGTCTATCTTTAATCCATTACTCTGAAAAATATGGTGTTTCAAAAGCTGCCATTCGGTATAAAACTAACCGACAGTACATTTACCGCTGGAAACGCCGCTATGACGGCTCTATTGAATCTCTTAGAGAGCTTTCCAGGCGGCCCCTCCATCATCCAAACCAGCACACTCCTGAGGAAATTAAGCTTATTTCCGATATGCGCAGGCGCAATCCTCATGCCGGGCTGGTGGTCTTCTGGGTCAAGCTCATGCAAAGAGGCTATTCCCGCTCCATCCCGGGTCTCTATCGTTTTCTTAAGAAACAGGGTATCATGGCCGTAAAACCTCAGAATCCCAAGTACATCCCTAAGCCCTATGAATCCATGGACTATCCCGGACAGCGCATACAGATAGATGTTAAATTTGTCCCCACTGTCTGCATGGTCGGATCTGCCAAGGGCAAACGCTTTTACCAATACACCGCCATTGATGAGTATTCCCGATGGCGCTTTGTGGAAGCCTTTGAGGAGCACAGTTCTTATTCCTCGGCTCAGTTCTTAGAACACTTAATAAAAGCCTTTCCTCTTCCCATCGAATGTGTCCAGACCGATAACGGACAGGAGTTCACCAAACGCTTTGCTTCCTATGGTGGTTGCGACAAACCCACACTCTTTCAGATGAAGTTGCAGCAGCATGGTATTCGGCACAAGCTGATCCGTCCTTTTACACCCAGGCATAATGGGAAGGTAGAACGCAGCCACAGAAAAGACAATGAACGCTTTTATGCCACCCATCAGTTCTATTCCCTGGAGGACTTTTCCAAGCAACTGAAACGTTATAACACAAAGGATTATAACCGCTTTCCTATGAGACCTCTTTTATGGAACTCTCCCACAGAGGTACTGAAAGATTATTTACGGTCACTGTAACATATGTTTGACAAACCCACATGGATTTTATGATGCTGCCAAGTATATAGTTCAGCCGTACAGCTCAAGTTGACTGCTGCGCAGCCGTTTTCACTGCTAACTCAGTTAAAACTCTCGCTTATGGCAGAACTGTAATAATTAAAAATGGGGCTGCTGCTTGGGCAGATTTTTTATCTACTTTCACAGTATCCCCATTTATATATAAAAAATTATTAAAAATTACATATATTTTTCTATTTACCGCATATCTTTTAAGAATGCGCAATACCCTCTGTATGCCTCATAGACATCCGCTTTGCTTGCCACTTCCCAGGGAGCATGCATGCACAGGACAGCCACACCTCCGTCGATAACTTCCATGCCAAACTGAGCCAGTATGTATGCGATGGTTCCACCGCCGCCGACATCGATTTTTCCCATCTCGGTCATCTGGAAAGCGACCTGGTTATCATCCAACACTTTTCTCAGTTTTGCAATGTATTCTGCGTTAGCATCGCTTGCCCCGCTTTTTCCTCTTGACCCAGTGTGTTTCTTGATGACAAGACCTCTTCCAAAGAAAGAGGAAGATTTTTTATCGTAAACTTCTGCGTACATCGGGTCATAGGCAGCCCCTACATCGGAAGAAATCATTGTAGAATTTGCAAGTGTATGGCGCAGCCTCAATTCAGAAAAGCAGCCCATCTTATCCATTAAATCTGCCACTGCATTTTCAAAAAACCGTGAATGCATTCCTGTCGCTCCAACACTTCCTATCTCCTCTTTATCTACAAGAATACAGCAGGATGTACGTTTTACATCTTTGACCTCAAACATTGCAGCCAGGGATGTGTAGGAACAAACCCTGTCATCCTGCCCATATCCCAGAACCATGCTCCTGTCCAGTCCACAGTCGCGGGCCTTACCTGCCGGTACAACCTCAAGCTCTGCTGACATCAAATCTTCTTTTTCTATATCATAAGTTTCTTTCAGCAGTTTTAAAATCTGAGCTTGCGGCGGCATCCTTCTCTTCCCCTGCCAGCGGTCTGCTGCCGATGAGAATATCCAGATTTTCTCCCTCCACAACCGTGGCGGCTTTCTTTTCCAGCTGTTTTCCAGAGAGGTGAATCAACAAGTCCGTCACAACAAAAACAGGGTCTTCTTCTCTCTCTCCGATGGAAACCTCCACCTTCGTTCCATCCTTGCGCACAATCACGCCGTGGATTGCCAAAGGCAGAGTTACCCACTGATATTTTTTGATACCACCGTAATAGTGGGTATCAAAATACGCAAATCCGCTGTCCTCATATAATGGATTTTGTTTCAAGTCCATTCTTGGGGAGTCAATATGAGCCCCAAGAATGTTCATGCCTTTTTCAATATCTTCTTCACCAATGTTAAAGAGTGCGATGGATTTTCCCATCCAGGAGGCATATACCTTATCCCCTGCACTGAGGCTTTCTTTTGCTGAAAGCTCTTGATAGCCGGCTGCTTCCGCCTGCCTGATGATTTCTACTACACATTCACGCTCCGTTTTTCCCGCATCCAGGAATTTCTTATAATCTTCATTGAGAGCATTTAGTTCATCTACTTGTTGGTCTGTATAGACTTCCCACAAATTTTTATCCATTTTAAAACCTCATTTTTTCTTCAAAGTAAGCTTTTAAATCCTCTATTTTTATTCTTTCCTGCTCCATAGTGTCACGGTCACGCACGGTAACTGCTCCATCCTCCTGAGAGTCAAAATCGTAGGTCACACAGAAAGGTGTTCCGATTTCGTCCTGACGGCGGTAACGCTTTCCAATATTTCCTCTGTCATCAAACTCACAGTTATATAATTTTGATAACTCTGCGTATACCTTTTCTGCACCCTCGTTCAACTTCTTGGACAGCGGCAGGACACCAATTTTTACTGGCGCAAGTGCCGGATGGAAATGAAGAACGGTACGCATATCCCCGCCTTCCAGTTCTTCCTCATCATATGCACTGCAGAGGAATGCAAGAACCATACGGTCCGCTCCCAATGACGGCTCAATTACATAAGGAACATATTTCTGCTTCTTCTCATCATCAAAATAGGACATATCCTGTTTTGATACTTCCTGATGCTGTGTGAGGTCATAATCTGTTCTGTCTGCTATTCCCCACAGCTCTCCCCATCCAAATGGGAACAGGAATTCTACGTCTGTCGTAGCCTTGCTGTAGAAAGAAAGCTCCTCTTTGTCATGGTCACGGTATCTTACTTCATCTTCTTTCAGCCCCAGAGAACTCAGCCAGTTAAGGCAAAATTGCTTCCAATATGCAAACCACTCTAAATCAGTATCTGGCTCACAGAAAAACTCCAGCTCCATCTGCTCAAATTCTCTTGTGCGGAAGGTAAAGTTTCCAGGTGTAATTTCATTTCTGAATGATTTACCAATCTGAGCGATACCAAATGGAATCTTCTTTCTGGATGTTCTCTGAACATTTTTAAAGTTTACAAAAATTCCCTGAGCAGTCTCCGGTCTTAAATAAACGGTATTCTTTGCATCCTCTGTGACACCCTGGAAAGTTTTAAACATCAGGTTAAACTGACGGATATCTGTAAAGTTATGCTTTCCACAGGTTGGGCACGCAATATTTTTCTCCTCAATAAACGTGGTCATCTGCTCCTGAGACCATGCGTCCACAGCACCCTCAACAGCGATGCCATTCTCTGCACAATAATCCTCAATCAATTTATCTGCGCGGAAACGTTCGTGGCACTCCCTGCAATCCATAAGAGGGTCTGAAAAACCGCCAAGATGACCTGATGCCACCCAAGTCTGAGGGTTCATCAGAATTGCGCAGTCCACTCCTACATTATAAGGAGACTCCTGAACAAATTTCTGCCACCACGCTTTTTTTACATTATTTTTCAGCTCCACTCCAAGATTTCCATAATCCCAGGTGTTTGCAAGTCCTCCATATATTTCGGAACCCGGGTAAACAAATCCTCTTGATTTTGCAAGAGCTACAATCTTCTCCATCGTTTTTTCTGCCATAATATGCTCCTCACATTCTATTTCCTAATTTCAACATTGGTAATTATTATAACGGCTCTCCCCCTTTTTTTCAAGGTTTTTGGAGTATCTTCCCGCCGCTGTATTCCAAATATTACAGTAATGTCTCCAATATTTCCAGAGACTTGAATCTCTTTTCTACATAGACATCCCGGTAACGGTCCAGCACCTGGGCCAGTTGTTCCAGTACTTTTTCTGTGACATTAAATGTATATAGCTTCTCTATTTTGCTGCTTTCTATATATTGCATGCTATACAAAACCGACTGGTCCAGATGAACCCCGTCTATCACATCGCGGCTGCACTCACAGCAGACAAGACCACCCTTTTTCACACTGAAAACGGCTGGCCTTTCTTTATCCCCGCATACTACACACCGGAAAACTTCCGGTCCTTCTCCATTTATACAATATGCTTTTAACTCAAATATGTAACGAATCAATCTGTCCGGAATATGCTTGTTTGACAGAGCCTTAAGTGTCTGATACAAAAGTTTCAGCATTTCCTTTTCATCATTAAATTCTTTTGTATAATAATTTGTAAATTCGAGAAAATAAAAGCCATAGTATGCACCAATCATATCTTCCCTGAGTTCGGGAAAATAATTTGTAATGTTTGCAGACTGTATCGTATAAGAGGAACGGCCCTCATACATAGTAAATTCTCCAAATGTAAACGGATTTACCGCGCCCGCCAAAGGGCTTCCAGGGCGCCTTGATCCTTTGGCAAACGCGGCAATCTTTCCTTGTTCTTTTGTCAGAATAACGACTCTTCTGTCATATTCCCCTATAGGTGCTGTAGACAGCACCATCCCTGTCAGTACAATCTGATTCACGACTGCTTACTCCCACGCTTTTCTCTTCCCTCTGTCCAGAGCTTTGTGTAAATTCTTCCGCTCTGTAAGACAGATAGTCTTTTACACTTCCAGTTTCTATAAATTTATCCCAGTATCTCTGCTCCATCGGATCACCTCTTCTTATGTGATATTATTAGTTTTTCCGATACAGGCTGTACTATACTGTATAAAATATACCAATTACAATTCAGCCGTGCGCAGGCATTCAAATATAGAATGTGCAAGCTGTAACATCCATCATACAATTTTTCTTTATTCTTCTCTGTAGCCAAAATTTTTCATCAGAAAATCGCTGTCACGCCAGTTTTTCTGCACTTTTACCCACAGTTTTAAATTGACCTTGCAATCTAGCAGGCGCTCAATCTCATATCTTGCAGTGCTGCCGATTTTCTTTAACATAGCGCCCTGCTTTCCAATAATAATTCCTTTGTGGGAATCCCTCTCGCAAATAATTGTGGCATCAATGTGCATCACCTTTTTCTGCATTTTCATACTGTCTATCGCAACAGCTATCCCGTGAGGAATCTCCTCCTGCAAGGAGTGGAGAGCCTTTTCCCGAATCAGCTCTGCCACAATCTGCCTCTCCGGCTGGTCTGTAATGGTATCTTCATCATAGAATTGGGGGCCTGACGGAAGATACTGAAATATAACCTTCACCAGCTCATCGGTGTTATCCCCGTTTCTTGCCGATACCGGCACAATAGCCGCAAAATCATATGCCTTGCTGTAGACATCTATAAAAGTCAGAATTTCTTCCTTTTTCACCATATCCGTCTTATTGATTACAAGAACAACCGGTGTCTTAACCTTTTGAAGTCTCTCAATTATATGCTGTTCTCCGGCTCCGATAAATGTGGAAGGCTCCACCAGCCACAAGACCACATCCACCTCATTGAGTGTGCGCTCCGCCACATTTACCATATATTCACCCAGTTTATTTTTTGCCTTGTGGATACCCGGGGTATCCACAAATACAATCTGCCCCTCATCTGTGGTCAGAATTGTCTGGATACGGTTTCTTGTGGTCTGGGGCTTATTGGATGTAATCGCAATTTTCTGCCCGATCAGGTGATTCATCAATGTGGATTTCCCCACATTTGGACGCCCTATTAAAGTAACAAATCCTGACTTAAAATCTTCTTTCATTCTCTCTCCTCATATGTTAAAACAGTACTCTCACTTCTTTGAACATATCTTTCTGCTCTTCTATCTTTTCTTCATTTCCTATGACACAAATCTGGTCCGCCGCCAGAACTGCTGCCACCACATCCGCCAGCGCCCTGATATCCTCCTGCTGTGCATTTAAGATTTCCATGCGCTCTCTTCTCAGCATTTCCTCCGATACATGATTCATGTACAGGTTCATAGAACGGTCACCTTTTGTGGAAGGTGTCATCGGCCGGTCAATATTGCTGAAAGTTCCGATGATATATTTGGTCATATCTCTCTCATCGACAGTGAAGTTCTTGAGATAATCCACAACACCCTCGTAAGTTTCCATGGTTTTCTTTAAATTGGGGTCTCTGTAAGAGATAAAATATCCCTCTCCAACCCGGTTAAAGTTGCTCATGCAGCCGTATGCACCGCCTTTTACACGGACATTCTGCCACAGGTAATCATAGCTCAAAATAACTTTCAATATCTGCAAAGCTCCATTATATGCCACGCCGCGGTCAATAAAGTTTCCTACTCTTGCGACATACTGAACCTTGGAAGATGTTTTCAGACCTTCATTTCGTTTCTTGCAGTGGATAATGCATGGGGTTTCCTCAGATTTTTCTCCCTCATACAGACCTGCTTTTATCTTTTTGATTTCCTCATACACAGATTCCAATCCTTTTTCCTCAGAGGTGTAGCTAATCATCATGTTATCCGTACGGAAAATATTTGCCGCAATCTCTTTCAAATTGGATATGAGTTCTTCTTTCTTCTCCTCAAAGTTCTCCTCAATCTGTTTTACTACCTCATAGTAGCCTATTCCGTCTGTATCATCTTTAAATTTAGCCAGCGGTGAATCATAGGACAGAGCCCGCAAAGCCGCTGTCGTGTGACCTGAGGACTGGAAACTCATCTGCAGCCTGGATTTCAGCATAGATAATATTTCTTTCAGACGTTTCTCGTCTTCCAGTTTTGTCTCCATAAGAATCTCACGCATCATGGCAAAAAGTACATCCATCTTGGGATACAATGCTTTGCCCTTCATTTCAAACGTAGCCCGGAAATCTTTTTCCTTAACCTTTGTCACATCAGCATACAGTTCAAGGGATGTGCCGATACCTCCTGTATGGACATTAATCTCATTGAACAGCTCTCCATACTCATAATTTGTGGTATCAATAAGACCAAGTACTGCCTGCAGAATTCCTGCATATGCAAGTTTCTCTTCTGGTATCCCGGACAAATCAAACATCAATGTTACATATCCAATACCGTTGGTGTCGATATTGTGGTGTATCATTTTGACACCGTCAACTTCTTTTTCCTCATTGTATGCAGGCTCTATTTCCTTAGAAATATCCTCCCTGCTGAGAACAGGTATCTTTTCATAATCTTCTCTGGATGACTCTTCCTCCTGGTATTCAAGCAACTTTTCTGTGTCTTTTACCAATTTATTAATTTCTTCTGCGGTCAAACCATCTTTATATTTCTGTAATTGTGTCTCCAGTTCTCTGTCCAGACGCGCTGTCCTTCCTCTCTCCGGCTTCACAACAACTACAGATGCGTGAGTATTGTCAAGAAGATATGTCTGAATCAATGACTCAAAATAACCAGTGTCAACCTGAGTCTTTAAAAATTCCAGTGTAGGAATTGCTTTCATATGAATAAACGGTTTTCCCTCATCATACAGCCAGCTGTCAAACATCTGTAATCCATACATAAGCCCTTTCGGGTAATTTCCAAAATCAGCCTCCCTGAATCTGAATTCATGGTAGTTGATTCCGGCCAGCAGAGCCTTCTTATCAATTCCCCCATCCACAATATTCTGCAATGTATCTTTTATCACAGAAAGAAAGGCTTCTTTTTGATCCAGATTGGCATTCTTCGCAATGACAGAGAAAATCGGCTGGTAAATACCATTATCGTAGGAGCCCATAATATCCTTGCCAATTCCCGCATCCACAAGGGCTTTCTTCAGCGGTGCCCCCGGCGCTGACAGGAGGGCATAATCCAGTATCTGGAATGCCAGATACAATTTTTCATCCAGGCTTGTACCGATTACTTTGTTATAAGAAAGATAGGTGTTATCCTCCTCTGGTTCTTCGCTGGAAATAGAATATGTCATTTCCAGTTCTTTCACCTCATCAAAAGCGTTCTGAAGCTGAATCTCTGAATCCACCTCAATCTCGGAAAATTTGCTCAAGTAATTCTCATCCAGCCAGTTCAGCTTTTCTGCCATATCCATCTTGCCATAAAGATAAATATAACTATTAGAAGGATGATAATACTTTCTATGGAAATTCAAAAATTGCTCATACGTCAATTCAGGGATAAAATCCGGATCTCCCCCCGACTCATTTGCATAGGAGGTATCTGGGAACAGGGAGTTCAGTATCATACGGTCAAGCACTCCCTCAGGCGAAGAAAACGCACCTTTCATCTCATTGTAGACAACACCGTTGTATCCCAGCCTGTCATCGGCAGTTTCCAGTTTATAACTCCATCCTTCCTGGCGGAAGATTTCTTCATGCTGATATATGTTGGGATAAAACACAGCATCCATATACACATGCATCAGATTCTGAAAGTCTGTATCGTTACAACTCGCCACTGGATATACCGTTTTATCAGGATAAGTCATAGCATTCAAAAAAGTATTGAGAGACCCTTTTACCAATTCTACAAAGGGGTCTTTCACTGGAAAATCCCTGGAGCCACATAACACAGAATGCTCCATAATGTGAGGCACACCTGTACTGTCAGACGGCGGAGTACGAAAACCAATTGAAAACACTTTATTATTATCGTCATTCTCCATCAACAGAACTCTTGCGCCGCTCTTTTTATGCCTCAAAAGATAACCTTTTGATTTTAAGTCTGATAAATCTGTTTCCTGCAGCAATTCATATGCATTCAAACCAAAAACACTCATATTGTACCTCTCTTTTTATTAAAATTTTCATAACAGTTCAATAATGTTCATTATTATATTGCTATAATATTCCTCCTATTATAACATTTTCACTCATACAATAAAAGGGGCATCTCTTTCATTTTCCCAAGACATGCCCCTTTTAAACCCTTATATTTTAAACAATTTTTTTACTGCCGGATAAAATTCTTTAAATTTTCTGTACTTCTGCTCATATTTCTCCACAAGCTCAGGGGTCGGCTTCACAGTGTCCACAACTTTGACGAGCTGTCCTGCGGCAGTCTCCACATCCTCAAACTGTCCGCAGCCAACAGCCGCCAGAATTGCACCGCCATATCCGGGACCTTCCTCCGTCTCTATAATATCAACTTCCAGATTCATAATATTGGCCGTCATCTCTTTCCAGAGCTGGCTCTTCGCACCGCCCCCGCAGATTTTCGTGCGCTCAATGGAAATCCCTAATTTTCTTGCAACCTCAAGAGAATCTCTCAGTCCGAATATGACACCCTCCATTACAGCCTGAGTCATATCCTCCCGCGTTGTATCCATGCTCATGCCCACAAACATGGCTCTCGCATCCGGGTCATTGTGAGGGGAGCGTTCTCCCATAAGATAAGGCAGGAAGAACACGTTATTTTCTCCCAGTTTCTGTATATTACTCTGCTCTTTCTGATATTCCTTTGTCTTCAGAATTTCGTCCATCCACCACTTATTGCAGGATGCTGCGCTCAACATACATCCCATCAGATGATAGTATCCGTCAGCATGGTCAAAAGAATGCAGCGCATTGTTATCATCCACCCTGAAATTTTTGCTGGAAATAAAAATTGTACCGCTTGTCCCAAGAGAAATGTTGCACTGTCCCTCGCCTACCGTTCCCGTTCCAACTGCCGCAGCAGCATTATCCCCGGCACCTGCAACAATCTTTACATCTGACGGTATGCCGAGAGTCTTCGCTATATCCTCTTTTATTGTTCCTGCGACCTCGTAGCTCTCAAATAAATCGGGAAGCTGTTCTCTTTTGATTCCACAGATATCGATCATTTTCTCAGACCAGCATTTATTCTTCACATCAAGGAGCAACATCCCTGATGCATCTGAGTAATCCGTGCAGAATGTCCCGGAAAGTTTGTATGTAATATAGTCTTTTGGCAGCATAATCTTTGCTGTCCTCTCAAAATTTTCCGGTTCATTTTCTTTCAGCCACAATATTTTAGGCGCGGTAAAACCAGCAAATGCAATATTAGCCGTATACTCTGACAACTGGTTTTTGCCAATCACATGATTCAAATAGTCCGTCTGCTTTCCAGTACGTCCGTCATTCCACAAGATAGCCGGGCGCACCACCTCATCCGCCGAATCCAAAGTTACCAGACCGTGCATCTGTCCGCCAACACCGATTCCGGCTATCTGGGATGAATCCACAGACTCAGCTATTTCCTTTAGGCCCTGAATGGTCTGCTCATACCAGTCCTTGGGATCCTGCTGAGACCAGCCTGGATGCGGAAAATATAGAGGATACTCTTTTGTCACTACTTTCTGTATCACACCATTTTCATCCATAGCCAATAATTTCACAGCTGAGGTCCCCAAATCAATTCCTACATAAATCATATTATTCCTCCTTCGCCCATCCATAAGAATATCTCACAGCCTTATTCCAGCCCTTAATCATTCTGTTTCTCACTTCTTCATCAATTTCCGGAATAAATGTCCTGTCTATCGCCCAGTTCTTTTCAACCTCTTCTTTGTTTTTCCAATAACCCACAGCAATGCCTGCCAGATATGCTGCTCCCATGGCTGTGGTTTCCACACACTGCGGCCTCTTTACCGGGGCATTGATTATATTTGCCTGAGTCTGCATCAGAAAATTATTGGCACTTGCCCCGCCATCCACTTTCAGCACAGAAATCTCTCTCCCCGAATCTGCCCTCATGGCATTTAACACATCATTCACCTGATAGGCCAGCGATTCCAGTGTCGCGCGGATAATATGATATTTATTCACACCTCTGGTCAGCCCCAGTATCGTTCCCCTCGCATACTGATCCCAGTGGGGAGCACCCAGCCCTGTAAATGCAGGCACAACGTAGCAGCCGTTCGTATCCTTCACCTTCTGAGCCATATATTCAGATACCTGGGCGGAATCAATCAGTCTGCAGTTCATCCCTGAGCCACTGAATCGCGGAGCCTGCCGCAAAGACAGAGCCCTCCAGGGCATAATTCACTTTCCCGTCAATTCCCCACGCTATAGTGGTCACAAGTCCATTCTCAGAAAACACCGGCTTTTCCCCTGTATTCATCAAAAGAAAACAGCCTGTTCCATATGTGTTCTTGGCCTCCCCCTCCTGAAAACAGGTCTGTCCAAACAAAGCGGCCTGCTGGTCGCCCGCGGCCCCCGCAACAGGGATTGGTGCCCCAAAAAACTTTACGTCCGATTCACCGTAAATACAGCTGGATGGCTTTACCTCCGGCAGCATGCGGGCAGGAATATTTAATTCCTGCAAAATCTCTTCATCCCACTCAAGGGTGTTAATATTAAACATCATAGTCCTGGAAGCGTTGGAGTAGTCTGTCACATGGACGCTTCCCTTCGTCAGCTTCCAAATCAGCCATGTCTCCATGGTTCCAAAAAAGAGTTCCCCATTCTCGGCGCGCCGCCTGGCTCCCTCAACATTATCCAGTATCCACTTTACCTTCGTCCCTGAAAAATATGCATCCAAAACAAGCCCGGTCTTTTGACGAAATCTATCCGTCAGACCTTTCGCCTTCAACTCATCACAGTACTCGGATGTGCGCCGGCACTGCCAAACAATTGCCGGATAGACTGGTTTTCCGGAATGCTTGTCCCACACAACCACAGTCTCCCGCTGGTTTGTAATCCCAATGGCCGCAATATCCACCGCTGTGGCATTGACATTGGCCATAGCCTGCCATGCAACTTCCATCTGGCTGGACCAGATTTCCTCCGCATCATGCTCCACCCAGCCCGGTTTGGGAAAATACTGTGTGAACTCTTTCTGGGCCATACTGCACATCTCACCCTTTTTGTTAAAAAGAATACACCTGGTGCTGGTTGTACCGCAATCTAGTGCCATCACATATTTCGCCATATAAAATTCCTCCATAAGCCTGATGGTATCCCGATTCTAACCTGAAGATACCTTCTAACATTTAAATATTATATCATATCTAATCAGACATTAACAGTTCAAGAGGAGATTTGGCCAGATAGCAGCCCTGCTTTTTTATATAATTAAAATCCGTTCCAGTCTTTCTTTTATATACAATTTTAGATTGGGATTCTGCACCTGCTCGACAAACTCCTCCAGCCACTTTGCATACCGGTCCGTTGTCTCCTCGAGAAGAAATGTATCATCTGTGCTGTTCTCCGATTTCTCTGTCAGCTCCGCCTGCTGCAGATAAAATGTTTCCGATAATTCTATTTGAAAATTATTCAGCCCCAAAGAGCTTACAATGTAATCAATTCTCTCAAAATCCCTGCATGTCATTTCCCTGACGCACAATATCTTCTCCGCATCCTCCGCAGGACATATAGACAAATAAAATATTTTTTCTAATTCGGTAATCTTATTTTGCAAATAATACATATACATATCCCCATTCCTGTGTATCATTATAGCCTTATTTACGGCAATGTGCAATTGGATTATGTTCTCTATAATAAATTTAATGGGCTGAAAGGAGTGATTGCTATCATAAGTTATGCTCCACTGTGGAAAACCTTGAAAAACAAGGGAATCACGCAGTATAAACTAATCAATGAATACCATATTTCTACCGGAACTTTAGACTCTCTGAGAAAGAATAAGAGCATCACTTTAAATACACTTCAAGATATTTGTAAGATTTTGAAATGTGATATTTCTGATGTCGTGGAGTTCACAGAGACAGAAGAAAAACAGTAAAATCCGGTAATATTCCTGAAATCATTTTATCAAAACTTAATATTCATGTCTAGCAAGTCAAAACAGACTTTTTAATATAAAGGGGATTTTATATTATGATGACATACATTTTAAACGGCAGGTTTGTACCCCTGCCCGAATCACACACTCCCGAGGAATATTCCGGTGTTATCAGAGTTCTCACGGATGAAGAATATGAAACACATTTTCAGCAGACAGCGCACTGCCGGATAATAAAAGCAAATATGTCTCACATGCACTATTGTAAGGCAGACATTATGGACGACTTTATAACCGGTACCTTTTCCATTCCTTCAAGAGAGCTTCAGCCGGAAAAAATATGTTCTTTTGCCTTTTACATGACAGATTCGGAGCTGATATTCATTGATAATCAAGATTTTGTTCTTCCTGTTCTAAGACAAATGGAAGAATATCCTCTGTCAGAGACAACATCTGTGATTCACCTTTTTCTGGCTTTTATGGAATATCTGATTAAAGACGATGTGTTTTCTCTCCAAAACTTTGAAGAGATGCTCACCGCCCTGGAAGAAGAAATTCTGGATAAAAATGACAGTTCGTTTAACCACAAAATTTTGCAGATACGCAAAAAACTGGCTGCCTTGAGTGCTTTCTATGAGCAGCTTCAGAATATGAGCGAATCTATTCAGCAGAGCCCTCTTTTTAAAAAAGACAAATCCGCCGTCTCTTTGTTCAGATTATTTACAGACCGGGCCGGGCGATTATATTCTAATGTTCATATGCTCAAGGACTATTCTATACAATTGAGAGAAATGCATCAGACCCAGGTGGATATTCATCAGAATCAGATTATGAAAGTTCTCACTGTAGTCACAACTATTTTTATGCCTCTGACTCTGATTACCGGGTGGTACGGGATGAATTTTATCCATATGCCGGAACTGGCCTCTCCATATGGTTATATCATCATCTGTATTCTGAGCGTATTAATTGTACTTTTGGAAATCTGGCTGTTTAAAATTAAAAACTGGTTTAACTAAATAAGACTGAGAGTTCTGTCCTTTTTCGCACAAAACTCCCAGTCTCTTTTTATTTTAATTTAAAACGGCCTCTTTTCTCCCGTTTGTCCTTCTGGCATCTGTCCGCCAGGCATTCCTCTCTCACCCATGCCTCCACTCATACCACCTGGGCCAGCCTGTCCTATTTCAGCTCCAGCCGTGGTATTCACAGCATCCAGTGTGATATTCTCAACTTTCGTGCTGCCCGAATACAGGGTATAAGTCTCTCCTTTTGTCATTTTGGGAACACTGATTATGACCGCTGCATATTCCTTGGATGGTGTAAAAGATGCAACTGTATTTCCGGAAGAGTCTTTCAGACTCAATTCTGTGCCTTTACTCTGCGCTTCATTATAAATATAAAGCAGGCTGTACTGCCCTGAATTCTCCGAAAACGTCTGTGCCATGTCGGATGTCCCTGCGGCTATGATTGTACCTCCTGTGATTTCTGCCGTACCATTATAATCAATGATTCCATTTCCGCCTCTTTCGGGGCCGTCGACTGTGATTTCACCGCCTGTGACGGACAAACTGCCGTTGGAGTCAATTCCATCCCCTTCTGCATTAACATAAAGTTTCCCTCCGTTTATCTCAACAAACACATTTTCCTGTGCGGCGTCCATTCCTCCGCCCATTCCCATGCCAAATCCTCCTGCAGCCGTGTCATCGCTCTTATCAGAAGTTCCGTCTGCGCCATTCAACCCATCATCTGAAGCAGTCAGTGATATCTCACCATTATTGATGGTGATAACAGTGCCTTCAATTCCTTCTGTGCTATTTTCAATCTGGACTGTGCCGCCATCTATAGTAACGACTCCATCCCCATGAATACCGTCATCCCCGGCATCAATGGTAATATCTCCATCTGTTATCCACACATCCGCCGCTGAATGCACTGCATCTTCCCCAGAAGATAACTTGAGTGTGCCTCCGCTGACTGCAACATAATCCTTTCCACTGACAGCATGATTGACAGCGTCAATATTTAGTGTACCTCCGACAACTTTCACTCCATCCTTGCCGTGAATACCGTTTTTATAATTTCCCTTTATACCAAGAGTGCCTGCTCCATTGATTGTAATATCATCTTTGCTGAAAATAGCTGCATCCGGCTCGCCGTCCTCATCCTGTTCACTGTAAGAACTTCCGTCTGCAACACTGTTCTCTGTCCCCTCAGCAAGTGTAATAACAAGTTTGCCGCTCTGTTTTCCCCATATTGCAGCACCCTCAGAGGAGGTGATGGATGCTTTATTCAAAACAAGATGAACCACATCCTCAGAGCCGGCATCAATGATAATCCGGCCGTCGGACAAGGTCCCGCTGATTATATATGTACCTGCCGCCGTGATGGTGACAGTTCCCTCCGATTCCGATACCCCGGCTCCCTGAACAGAGACAGATGTACCGGAACAGGTAATCAATGTACTGCCCTCTTCGCTCCAAGCCTCATTCTTGTCATTTTCATCATAGGTAATTTCAACAGGTGTAATCTCTCCCGATTCATCTTGCTGGGAAACAGTCTTTGTCTCCCCAGCCCCCGCAGTCTGCCCTGAGACTTCTGAAGCGGCAGTGCCCGCTGAGCTCTGACAGCCTGACAGCCCTGATATTATTGCCAGCGATAGTATTACACCCGCAGCTAACTGTTTTCTTTTCATATGTGTACTTCCTTTCTTTATAATTCTTCTCCCTGTGATGTCTGTCTTCCACAGGAAATTCCCAGATTCCCATTTCTGCACCGTATATCGTCTAAAAATGCCTTTTCTATACTTTCATTTCTAAGTGTGACACTGTACTGTAATTCATACAAGCTGCCCATATTGACCGTGCGCACTCTGTATAATTGCGCCTTTACTGTATATTTTTGAAACAAATCATCAAAAATCCCCTGATAGTCAAGATTCTCAGGAATTGTAATTTTTAATATTTTTTCACAGGAATTCTCAATGTTCACCGGAATCACCAGCAGTAAAATCTGGAGCACTGCCACAATCACAAACAGCAGCCCCGCAATCCCAATATACCCCATTCCATCCGCAAGCCCTATGACCATTGCCAGAAAAATATTTCCGATTTCCCTTGCATTCCCGGGTACAGAGCGAAAACGAATCAGTGAAAATGCCCCCATCACGGCGACCCCTGTGCCGAGATTCCCATTTACAATAGTGATAACTACCTGTACCACAACCGGAAGAATGGCCAGTGTGAGAAGAAAGTTCTTAGAAGACCTGTTCCGGTAACAATGTAAGAGTGAAATCAAAATTCCCAACACCAGAGACACCGCTGTGCAGGAAAGAAATACTTCCATGCTCATTCCGGTGGCTTCGGCGGAGACTAAAATACTGTTAAGCATAACAAACCCCTCCTTTAAAATTAGTCCTATCCTGTATCGGTTCATATTTAAATCTGCTCTGCTCCATCAGCATACAGCGTTTGTAGTACATTCCATATTTGGAATATGAAACCGGAAAAATCTTCAGCTTCTGAGAGCAGACGTCCAAGCCATAAGGGCATTGCCCCAGGAATTTTAATTTCCATGAGCACCTGCTCTTCCTCAAGAATTTGTGTTCCGTATTTTCCTTTTTGAAGCTGCAAATCTGTCTGTCGGCAGGTAATCTGAGTGTCAAAAGTAATGCGTAGTCTTGAGTCCTCACGTCCGGAAAATGCCTCGCGCTCATATGCTATGTATGCCGAGGGGGAAACCTGATATCTGCTCAGGGCATAATCAATCTCATGCAGAATCTGGCAGTCTGACTGCCCCGGATAGATTCCTCTGTAAAGATAATTCTCCGCCTCTTTTAATGTAAGCAAGACTCTCCTCTTGCCTACAACACCTTCCGATTTCTTTTTCAGTTCCAAATATACCATGTCCTCTGTATCGGGAATACAATAACTGCGCAGCCTGATTTTTTCTTTATATACAGGCTTCTCTATGGACGTGCGAATCAGCCGGTAATCAGCAGTGTCAAAATAAATGTTGTATATGGAATATTTTCCATAGGTATCAACTACCACTCTATCTCCTATTTCAGCCATCAGCATTTCTGCCTGGCCGCATGTGAGTAAATACTTCTTTTCATACCGTTTGAATATTTCCTGTATCTGTGTATTCATTGTTAGACTCATATTTCTCCTCCATTTCTTAATCTGGCTTTATCATAATACGTCTGCCTTAAATTATCCTTAAAATTCCTTTTCAGCTTTTTTTCAGTTTGGGCTGGTATACTAATGTTCAATAAGATATACTTATTGAACTACTAATGTCCAATAAAAGGCAGATAAATCAGGAGAATAATGATGAAAATATTAATTGTAGAAGATGAGGTGCGTCTTGCGGATGCACTCAGAGAAATTATGCTGGATTCCAAGTATCTGTGTGACGTGGTTTATACCGGGACAGAGGGACTGGATTATGCAGTAAACGGAAATTATGATGTAGTTGTCTTAGATGTAATGCTGCCGGGGATGGATGGCTTCTCCGTTGTTCAGAAAATGAGACGTCAGGGCATCCAGACTCCTGTGCTTATGCTCACAGCCAGGGATGATATCAATGATAAAATAACAGGGCTTGACCGGGGCGCTGACGATTACATGACCAAACCCTTTGAGCCAGGAGAACTACTGGCTAGAATCCGGGCACTTTCCAGGCGGAAAGGGGAGGTTGTCATAGAGGACCTGGAGTTTGCTGATTTGCGCCTCGCTCTGGCATCAAATGATTTATGGTGCCGCGGGAGAAGCGTTCACTTAAGTTTTAAGGAATTTGAGATTCTGAAAATGCTGATGATAAACTCTAACATTCTCATCTCAAAAGAATCTTTGATTGAAAACATATGGGGCAGTGACTCCGACGCGGAAGACAATAATG
This sequence comes from Muricomes sp., assembly GCA_049840515.1. GTDB lineage: Bacteria > Bacillota > Clostridia > Lachnospirales > Lachnospiraceae > Muricomes. The sequence continues at coordinate 153,439 of JASGKW010000019.1, forward strand.
TGGAGGCATATATTTCTTTTCTCCGCAAAAAGTTTTTCTATCTAAATTCCAACGTGGGAATTATAGCCGTGCGAAAAGTGGGGTATCGTCTGGAGGAGAAAACGCATGATTAAAAGATTACGCAGAAAATTTATTATTACTAATATGATTTTTGTGACAGCCGTTATTATGGCTGCACTGGTCATTATGTGCATATCTACTTACCGGAGATATTATTCGGACAGTATGATGGCAATTAACCAGACATTATCTATGAATCTTAATGATTTAAAACCATCTATCAATTTTGATGAAATGAACAATAACAGACCTATGGAGCCCCCCGAAAAGGGAATTGGACGATTTTCTATATTTACCGTCACTCTCAGTAAGGATTCCGAGGCAATAGAATCTATCAATGACAGCAGTGTCCATGTCAGTACGGAAACCGCAGAGGATGCCGTAAATTATGCTTTGTCCTCCGGCAAAACCTCAGGCACAATCGGCACAATGTCTCTCCGCTTCAAAATCAGCGAGACAGATATGGGAACTAAAATTGCCTTTGCCGATATTACAAACGAAAAACACAATATGCAAAATCTGATTTTGATTTCTATGCTTATTTTCTTCAGTGTGCTTCTAATTGCATTCTTTATCAGTGTATTTTTATCCCGACGGGCGCTTCAGCCGGTACAGGATGCATGGAATCAACAGCGCCAGTTTGTGGCGGACGCCTCCCATGAACTGAAAACTCCCCTGACTGTAATATTGGCAAACCTGGGCATTCTGAAAACTCATCCTGAACATACCATAGAGGGGGAAATGCGGTGGATTCAGAACACCGAGGAGGAGGCTGTGAGAATGAAAGAGCTGCTGCAGGACCTTCTCTTTCTGGCAAAAGACGATGCCACAGCAGCCCCTGCCACACCCCATGTGGTTTTGAGTCTTTCTCAGATTGTGTGGGAATGTATTCTCCCATTTGAATCTGTTGTCTATGAACAAAAAGCTTCTATGACCGAGGACATCCAGGATAATCTATTCATATCGGGGGATGAAAAACAATTAAAACAGGTACTTATGATTCTTTTGGATAATGCGTGCAAATATGCCGGAGACGGGAAAATACATGTTGTTCTGGAACAAAAACGCGAAAAAGCCATATTGAGAGTCCAAAATACAGGAACCCTCATAGCAAAAGAAGATATTGATCACATTTTTGAACGTTTTTACCGGGCAAGCAAGTCAAGATCACGAAATACCGGAGGATATGGCCTTGGCTTGTCAATCGCTCAGACCATTATCCAAAATCACAAGGGAACTGTTAAAGTAGTAAGCAATGAGCAGACGGGCACTGTTTTTTCCGTTTACTTTCCAATCGCTTCTCAAACTTCCACCGTTCCCAGATAGTTTTCATTTCATGTAAAAAGCGGCACACCTCATAAGGTGTACCGCTTTTCTTATATTACGTGCTCTTAAAAAACTGTTGTTTCTTAGTCTTCCCCGTAAAGAGTAACCAATTTCTTAAGATGATTGTATTTATCCATTGCTTCTTTCTCATTTCTAGCGAAGAGTTTTTCAGCTTTTTCTGGATTTGCTCTCTTAAGAGCGTTGTAACGAACTTCTCCATTAAGGAAATCCTGATATTTCTCTGCCTTAGGCTCTTTGCTGTCAAGTGAGAACTTGTTGCCCTCTGCATCTGGGTTGAATCTGAAGTTATTCCAGTATCCACACTCTACTGCCAGCTCTTCCTCTGTCTGAGCTTTGCTCATACCAAGCTTAATGCCATGATTGATACATGGAGCGTAAGCGATAATGATAGATGGTCCCGGATAAGCCTCAGCCTCTGTAATTGCTTTTACAGTCTGGTTGTAATCAGCACCCATAGCAATCTGTGCCACATATACATAGCCATAGCTCATTGCAATCCCTGCAAGGTCTTTCTTTCTTGTTTCTTTTCCGCCTGCTGCGAACTGTGCTGTAGCACCTGTCTTAGTAGCTTTAGAAGACTGTCCGCCTGTATTAGAGTAAACTTCTGTATCGAATACCATGATGTTGATATCTTCTCCACTTGCAATTACATGGTCGAGACCACCAAATCCGATATCATAAGCCCATCCGTCACCGCCGAAAATCCACTGTGACTTCTTAGCGAGGAAATCTTTTCCTTTCAATACTTCTGTTTTCTCTGCAGAATCGCAATCGCATGCTTCCAGTGCTGCTACAAGTTTGTCTGTAGCTGTTCCGTTTAATGCGCCTGCTGTAAATGTGTCAATATATTCCTGTGCAGCGGCCTTAACGTCTGCATTTGAACTCTCAGTGAGTTTCTCAACATAACCTTTCAGTCTCTCTCTGATGGTATTCTGAGCGAGCAGCATACCATATCCAAATTCTGCGTTGTCCTCAAACAATGAGTTAGACCATGCAGGACCTTTGCCCTGTGGAGTTACTGTATAAGGTGTAGACGGTGAAGAGTTACCCCAGATAGAGGAGCATCCTGTTGCATTTGCAATGTACATTCTGTCACCGTATAACTGTGTAATTAATCTTGCATAAGGAGTCTCTCCGCAGCCTGCACATGCGCCTGAGAACTCAAGCAGCGGCTGTTTGAACTGGCTTCCTTTTACAGTTGTAACTTTAAACTTAGAAACAACTTCTGGCTTCTCTGGCAATTCTCTTGCATAGTCGAAGTATTTCTGAATTCCAACATTTGCTTCCATGTTCTCCAGAACAAGAGCTTTCTCGCCCTTCTTTCCTGGGCACACATTAGCACAAGAACCACATCCTGTACAGTCGTATGCAGATACCACGATAGAGAACTTCAGGTCTGGCATACCAATCATATCAATTGCAGTCATTCCTTCCGGCATCTGAGCAACTTCATCTGCTGTCAGAGCAACAGGACGGATAACAGCGTGCGGACATACATATGCACAGCGGTTACACTGAATACAGTTCTCTTGTTTCCAAATCGGAATATCTACTGCGATACCACGTTTCTCGTATGCAGAAGAACCGGATGGTGTAGAACCATCTACATAGTCGTTAAATGCAGATACTGGAAGTGTATCTCCCTGCTGAGCATTTACTTTAGCCTGAATATTCTTAACGAAGTTTGCAACGCTCTGATCTCCGTTCTTGTTAGGATGAGGAGTTGCAAGACCTTCATCATCAGCAGCTTTCCAGCTTTCAGGAACTGTAATCTCTACAACCTGTTTAGCTCCTGCATCAATTGCATCATAGTTCATCTGTACAATCTTGTCACCTTTTCTTCCATAAGTAGCTTTTGCGGCAGCTTTCATAAGGTTGATTGCTTCCTCTTCCGGAATAATAGATGCAAGTTTAAAGAATGCAGACTGCAGAACTGTGTTGATACGTCCGCCAAGTCCAATCTCTTTACCAATCTTGATACCGTCGATTGTGTAGAATTTGATACCGTGGTTAGCGATATAAGCCTTTACCTGTCCTGGCAAATGTTTCTCAAGACCTTCCATATCCCATGAGCAGTTCAGAAGGAATGTTCCTCCGTCAACCAATTCCTGAACCATGTTATATTTGTCAACATAAGATGGGTTGTGGCATGCTACAAAGTTAGCCTTCTTAATCAGGTATGTGGATTTGATTGGTTTTTTACCAAAACGTAAGTGAGACAATGTGATACCGCCTGACTTCTTTGAATCATAGTCAAAATAAGCCTGTGCGTACATATCTGTGTTATCACCGATAATCTTGATAGAGTTCTTGTTAGCTCCAACCGTACCGTCAGCTCCAAGTCCCCAGAACTTACAGTTGATTGTTCCCTCTGGTGTTGTAACAAGAGGATCACCTGCATCTAAGGAAAGATTTGTCACATCATCAACGATACCGATTGTGAATCTTGATTTCTCTGTGTTATTGAATACAGCTACAATCTGAGCTGGTGTTGTATCTTTTGAACCTAATCCATAACGTCCTGAGAATACTGGTACAGCATCAAATTTTGTTCCCTTTAATGCAGCAACAACATCCAGGAACAATGGCTCGCCGAATGCTCCAGGCTCTTTTGTTCTGTCAAGGATATTGATTGTCTTTACTGTTTCAGGAATTGCATCAATAATTGCTTCTGCACAGAATGGTCTGTAAAGGCGAACTTTTACGACACCAACTTTTTCGCCTGCTGCAAGCAGGTAATCAATTGTCTCTTCAATTGTCTCACATACAGAACCCATAGCAATGATTACACGCTCTGCGTCCGGTGCTCCGTAGTAATTGAACAGTTTATAATCTGTACCGATTTTCTCGTTAACCTTGTCCATATAATTCTGAACAACTCCCGGAAGAGCGTCATAATATGGGTTGCAGGCTTCTCTTGCCTGGAAGAAAATGTCAGGGTTCTGAGCGGAACCTCTGTGGCAAGGATGATTTGGATTCAATGCATGCTGACGGAACTCGTCAATGGCATCCATATCCACCAGGTCTTTCAGGTCTTCGTAATCCCATGTCTCAATTTTCTGAATCTCATGAGAAGTTCTGAATCCGTCGAAGAAGTTGATAAACGGAATTTTTCCTTCCAGAGCAGCACAGTGTGCAACTGCTGTCAGGTCCATAACTTCCTGTACACTTGATTCGCAGAGCATAGCAGCTCCAGTCTGGCGGCATGCATAAACATCAGAGTGATCTCCGAAGATTGAAAGTGCATGGCTGGCGATAGCACGTGCAGATACGTTAAATACGCCTGGTAACTGTTCTCCTGCTACTTTATATATATTAGGAATCATCAGAAGTAATCCCTGAGATGCCGTAAATGTTGTAGTTAAAGCTCCGGCTGATAAGGAACCATGTACTGCTCCTGCTGCTCCTGCTTCAGACTGCATCTCTGTTACTTTAACAGTTTGTCCGAAAATATTCTCCCTGCCTTCTGTTGCCCATTCGTCAATATGCTCCGGCATAACAGATGACGGGGTTATCGGGTAAATTGCAGCAACTTCAGTATACGCGTAGGAAACGTGAGCCGCAGCCTGGTTACCGTCCATGGTCTTCATTTTTCTTGCCATTTCTTGTTCCTCCTTAAAATTACATTGTACAGTTAATTTTTTCACATGTTTCTTTATTATATCCCCAACAAACGCAAAAGTCCATAGAGTGTCTGTCTTTTTTTGTTTATTTTTGGGTACAAGCACAAAACGTCTATCCACGGCCAGCCAGACGATTCCTGGCGGTAAGTGGAGCCTTACTTAAAAAGCCTGTCCTTGGATTTCGGCCGTTTTTTTCCTGTGAGTTTTTCAGGCATTGGCTCATATTTTACACTGGATTTTATAAAAGGTATTTTCTTATGATTCTTTCTGAAATAAATCAGCAGAGCTCCGGTCACAGCCACGATAACTCCCGCCAGAAGCTGAGAGACAGGGAATCCTAATCCCGGAATCAATAGCTGATCTGTCCTCAGGCCTTCTATCCAGACTCTTCCCAGACCATATCCAAACAGATAAAGCAGGAACAGCTCTCCTTCATATTTTTTATGTTTCCTGTAGAGGAAAAGTAAAATCAGCAGCACACAGCACCACAGCGATTCGTACAGAAATGTGGGGTGCACCTGAATGTAGCTGATTCCGTCTATCACTTGTGCATGCTTTTGCATAGCCTTTGTCACATCGCCGCCTCTCACCGCATCCAGAGGAATCTGCATGGCAAACAGACTGTCTGTATATCCGCCAAATGCCTCACGGTTAAAAAAGTTTCCCCACCGCCCCAGCATCTGCCCGTTTAAAAGCGCAAGAGCTATGGTATCCAATATCTGCGGCGCGCGCAGCCTCTTCACCCGGGCATATATCAGAACTGTAATAACAGCGGCAATCACACCTCCGTAAATAGCAAGACCGCCTTCGCGCAGATTTAAAATATCCAGCAGATTATCTTTATATACATCCCATGAAAAAGCTACATAATAGATTCTTGCACCTGCGATTCCGCAGATAACGCCTATCATTCCCATGTCCATATAATTTTCTGGATTCTGCCCCGTTCTCTTCGCCTCCTGCACGGCAATAAAAAAGCCAAACAGAATTGCACAGCCGATAATGATTCCATAGAATGCAATCTCAAATCCAAACACTGTGACAGATTTTCCCACATGGTCTAAATAGATTCCTAAATGCGGAAAATTAATATTATAATGCATATTTTATGCTCCTTTTACACATTAAACCTGAACAGAATGATATCCCCATCCTGCACCACATACTCTTTGCCTTCGAGTCTTACAAGCCCTTTTTCTTTGGCTGCCGCATGTGTACCGCACACCATCAGGTCATCGTAGCTTACAATCTCAGCGCGTATAAATCCCCGCTCAAAATCGGTGTGGATTTTTCCCGCCGCCTGGGGAGCTTTCGTTCCAATCTTAATCGTCCACGCCCGGACCTCCGGCTCACCTGCCGTTAAATAGCTGATAAGGCCAAGAAGATGATAGCTTGCTTTAATCAGTTTTTCCAAGCCTGACTCTTCTAAACCTAAATCTTCAAGAAACATTTTCTTTTCTTCATCATCAAGCTCCGCAATTTCCTGCTCAATCTGGGCACATACTACAAATACTTCGCACCCTTCCTGTTTTGCATACTCGCGGACAGCCTGTACACCTGAATTGGATGCGCCGTCATCACTCAAATCATCTTCCGTCACATTTGCCGCAAAAATCACCGGTTTTGCTGTCAGAAGGTTATAATCTGCCATCCAGACTTTCTCGTCATCATCCTCCGGGACAAAACTCTTTGCCATTTTGTTCTCTTCCAGATGAGCCTTGATGCGCTCCAGAAGCTCCAGCTCTTTCGCCGCAGTCTTATCATTTCTTGCCACCTTTGTTGTCTTGGCAATCCTTCTCTCCAGAATTTCCAAATCTGAGAAAATCAACTCCAGATTAATTGTCTCAATATCACGCAGAGGATCAATATTTCCGTCCACATGCACAATATTGCTGTCCTCAAAGCATCTTACAACATGCACAATAGCGTCAACCTCACGGATGTTTGCCAAAAACTGATTTCCCAGTCCTTCTCCTTTTGATGCTCCTTTTACCAGACCCGCAATATCGACAAATTCAATAACAGCCGGAACAATTTTCTTAGTATGGTACAGCTCACCTAGAACATCCAGACGTTTATCCGGCACTGTCACAACCCCTACATTAGGGTCGATAGTACAAAAGGGGTAATTGGCAGACTCCGCTCCCGCCTTGGTCAGTGAGTTAAACAATGTACTTTTCCCAACATTGGGCAATCCTACAATTCCTAATTTCATATTTCTCTATCTCCTTGTATTTACTGCGATTCCTAATTTTCCCGTGGAACCTTATATCTTAATCTCTTGTCTCCATCAAAATTACCACACCAAATGGAAATGAGATTTCTACCTCATCTTCCTCAATCTGATTGCTGACACACAGACTGTCACCGGCTGTCAATATATGATGCTTCAAGGGGTATTTTGCGCCGTTGAGATTAAAATCCTCCACATCCCCGCCTAAGGGAAACACAGAGAAATAAGGGCCGTAGGCCTCTTCTTTTCTCAGCACAAAACTTTCCTTCAAAAGGCGTATCTGATTATGTGAATCTATAATCCTGGCATCTGACCCGGCGTCCAGTGCAAGCTTTAAAGCCTGGACGTTGGCCCAGACATGGTCTATCCTTGAGCCTGTTGCCCCAAGAATCAATATATGCTGTCTGTGTAAATCCAGACACATCCGCAATGCGATTTCTGTATCAGAGGCGTCTTTGACAGGATTAAATTCTCTCACAGGAACTTTCGTCTCCTCTTTATAATACGTGATGACTTCCTCAGATACACTGTCGAAATCCCCCACAATGTAATCTGGAAGAATCTCATGTTGATAAAGAAATTCAAGACCTTTGTCCACTCCCACAATCAATTCTGTTTCTTCCGCTTTTAAAATGCCAAGAGCAAACTCCTCCTCCAAAAGCCCACCGCTGATAATAACCGTACGTTTATTCATTTTCTTTTAAAATCTCCATAAATCCTTTAACATTCTCTTTTATATTTCCATTAAATACTGCCGAGCCTGCCACAATTACATTTGCACCGGCAGACAAAACTTCCCTCACATTGGTGAGATAAATCCCTCCGTCCACTTCAATGTCCGCATCCAGCTTTCTCTCATCCAATAATGCCCTGAGGCTCCTGATTTTATTCAGAGATTCCGGGATAAATGCCTGACCGCCAAACCCCGGCTCCACGCTCATAATCAGGAACATTTCAGCCTGATCCAGAACCGGAATCAGAGCCTCCACCGGTGTGGCTGGTTTTATAGATATTCCTGCCTTCATGCCGCAGCTATGAATTTTGTCCAGCACCGCCTGTATATCCTCACATGCTTCTAAGTGCACCGTCAGAATGTCCGCTCCTGCCGCCTGAAATGCCTCCACATATCGGATAGGGTCTGTCACCATCAGATGGGTGTCCATGACCTGACTGCTCACCCCCTGAATGGATTTGAGAACAGGCATGCCAAAAGAAATGCTGGGTACAAACATTCCGTCCATGACATCAAAGTGGAGATACTTAGCTCCGCTGTCTGCCGTCATGCGGATTTGTTCACCCAACACTTTAAAGTCCGCGGATAATATGGATGGTGCCAATATATTTTTCATCATTAATACCTCTTCTTTCCTTGTAATTCCTGGTACATTTCCAGATAATTCTCATAGCGAACGGGATGAATGTCGCCTCTGTCCACCGCAGCCTTCACAGCACAGCCCGGTTCATGGACATGGTCACAGCCGTTAAACCTGCACTTTCCTTCATAAGGTGCAAATTCCCTGAAATAATATTTCAGTTCCTCTTTCTCGAAGTCATTTACATACAGGGAGCTGAAACCTGGCGTGTCCATAATATAGGAATTTTCATCAATTGCTATCAGCTCTGAATGTCTCGTTGTATGCTTTCCCCTTGCAATCTTTTTACTGATGCTGCCTGTCTCCATCTGAACCTCCGACTGCAGAAGATTAATCAGAGAGGATTTGCCCACCCCGGACGGCCCGGCAATGACTGTGGTCTTTCCTTCCAGCATCTCTTTCACAGATTTTATGTTATCTTTCTCCAGAGCGCTGGTAAAGACAACCTGGTATTCACATGCGTCATATATTTCCTGAAGTTTGGCTAGTTCAGGCTGGGTCGCGATATCTTTTTTATTAAAACACAGTATCACAGGAATGTTCTTGGTCTCCATCATCACCAGAAACCTGTCCAGCAAGTTAAAATGAGGCTCCGGCTCAGTCACCGCAAATACAACCAGTGCCTGATCCACATTGGCTGCCGCCGGGCGGATAAGTTCATTGTGTCTCGGCAGTATTTCTACGATATTGCCTTCCTTTTCAGCCTCATCGAGAACTTCTATATTTACATCATCACCCACAAGAGGCTTTATTTTTTCTTTTCTGAACACACCTTTTGCTTTACACTCATAAACACCGGATTCTACCACGTGAACGTAGTAGAATCCGGCAATTCCTTTTATAATCTTTCCCCGCATAAATTATTGGCCTTCTGTTCCAGTGTCCCCGCCGCCAGTATCATTGTTCGGCAAGGAGGGCTGTTCTGGTCCGAGACTCACTACAAAATCAACTGCTGTCCCTTTCTCTAACTGGCTTCCCGCCGGTGCCGACTGGGTAATGACATATCCCTGTGTCACACTGCTGTTTTCATAAGTTACATATCCCGTAAGACCTGCATTGGTCAGCGCCTGCAGCGCTGCCTCCTCAGTCTTGTTGGTCAATGCCGGAACATTCACCATCTCGACTTTTGGCCCCTTGCTGACAACATAGTCAACGGAAGTTCCTTTATCCACCTTTTTATTTACTTTCGTTTTCTGAGATATAACAAGCCCAGCTTCATATGTGTCGCTGTATTCTTCTGTCACATTCCCTGTTACAAGCCCTGCCCCCGCCAGTGCTGCATCTGCATCTGCTGAGGCCATACCTGTCAGATCAGGAACTGTGGCTTTTTCCGCTCCCAGACTGACTTCCATAGTAACTTTGGAGCCCTCTTTTACTTCCGCCCCTGCGGAAGGATTCGTGGAAATCACTTTTCCTTCTTCCACATCATCGCTGTATTTTGCCTCGGAATTGGCCACAACAAGGCCTCTGTCCTCAAGCATTTTCTGTGCTTCACTTTCATCCTGGCCTGTGACGTCAGGAACCTGAACTGTCTTTTCTTCCTTGCCTGTGCTGACAACCACATTAATCTGTGTATTCTTTGCCACTTTTTTCTTTGCCGCAGTCTCCTGCCTTATAACAACATTTTTGTCATACTGGTCAGACGCTTCTCTGCCTGATACATAGTATCCCAGACCTTTCTTTGCCAAGGCCTCCTGTGCTTCCTGTTCTGTCATTCCCACCAAATCCGGCACTGTAACCTGACTCTGTGTTTCTGTCTGGCCGATTCCGGAACCTGTCTTGAAAAGTCCCGCTGCCTTTCCTATCATAAAGACAAGCGCAAGTGCAATGACAACTGCCGCCACAATCATGAGTATTCTCATAATCCGCTTCATATTTGGGTCTACATCGCCCCGCCTTCTGTCGTCCGGCTCATAATCATCATCGTCATCTTCGTCGTCATAGTCATAATCATCGTCTTCGTAATCATCATCATAGTCATCTTCGTCATAATCATCGTCATCCGGATTATAATCCTGATCCTGTATGCGCTCCATCTCTTCCGTAGACATGAGCACTGTTGTATCGCCGCTGGGCGCATAAGGTGATAAATTGACAAAATCGCCCTCAGGATTTACCAGAGAACGTTTCAAATCCAGAATCAGAGACTGGCAGTTCAAATACCTGCGCTCTGGATTCTTCTGGGTGCACTTCATGATAATACATTCCAGACTATATGGAATATCCGGCACTTCCTCCGCCGGAGAAATAATTTCCTCCTGCAAATGCTTGAGAGCAACCTCAACGGTAGTGTCACCGTCAAAAGGCACATGTCCTGTTATCATCTCATACATGGTAACGCCGGCAGAATAGATATCACTCTTTGCACCTACAACACCGCCTCTCGCCTGCTCCGGAGATGTATAGTGGACGGAACCCATCACACTGGCGCTAATGGTATTGGTGGACGTAGTTGCCCTGGCAATACCGAAATCTGTCACTTTCACTTTTCCTTCTTTGGAAATAATAATGTTCTGCGGTTTGATGTCGCGGTGAACAATATGCTGATTGTGGGCAGCCTGAATACCAGTCACCATCTGTATAGAAATGCTGATTGTCTCTTTTGCACTAAGTCTGCCTTTTTTCTCAATATATTCCTTTAAAGTGATTCCCTCAACCAGTTCCATTACCATATAGTAAAGTCCCCGGTCCTGTCCCACATCGTAGACATTTACCACGTTGGGGTGCATCAGACCTGCCGCTGCCTGAGCCTCACTCAAAAATTTCTGAATAAAAACTTCATCTGTCCGAAAGTCGCTTTTTAATACTTTAATCGCCACATACCGGTTCAGCTTATGGTCTTTTCCCTTATACACATCCGCCATCCCGCCTGAACCAATGCGGCTTAATATCTCATAGCGCTTTCCTAAAAATATTCCCTCTTTTAACATATACTCACCTCATCCGCAAACGGCTGTACCAGGATAATCCCTATATTATCCGTACCACCGTTCTCTTTTGCTGTTTCTGCCAGAGACTCTGCCGCCTCTACGATGTCTCTGCCCCCCTGTACAATATGGAAAAGTTCTTCGTCCTCCACCATATTGCTCAACCCGTCTGTACACATCAAAATGATGTCTCCCTTTTTCAGACGATGTTCATAAAAATCTACTTCTACGCTTTCTTTTGCGCCGATTGCCCTTGTAATAATATTTTTATCTGGATGGTGTTTTGCTTCTTCTGGTTTGATTCCTCCCAGACGAACCATCTCCTCCACCAGTGAATGGTCTTTTGTAAGCTGTACAATGCCATGATTAATCAGATACAGTCTGCTGTCCCCCACATTGGCAAAATACATCATCTGGTTCACGATTGTGGCAGCTACCACAGTTGTTCCCATGCCTTTTAAATGCGAATCCTGGGATGCCGCTTTGATAATCTCTCTGTTTGCAATCTTAATTGCGGAGATAAGGGCTTTTTCCACATCCCCCTCATCACTCTGCTTCAGCTTCTCTCTTTAAAACTTCTACTGTATACTTGGAAGCATAGTCGCCGGCCTGATGCCCTCCCATACCGTCAGCCACTACAAACAAATTGGGGAGAGGTCCTACCGGATGATTTGTCGTATAGACATAATCTTGATTCACTTGTCTTACCATGCCAACATCGGTAATGGAAAATGTCTTCATAGTATATCTCCTTTATTCTTTGTTTGTCTGTACAAATGTCCGTCTGAGTTGTCCACAGGCTCCATCGATATCTGCACCCATTTCTCTTCTTATAGTAACATTTATTCCGCGTTTTTCAAGTTTATTTTTAAAATTCAGCGCATTTTTCCTGCTGGGCTGTTCAAAAGAACGCTCTTTTATGGGATTTACAGGTATGAGATTCAGGTGGCAGTTTCTCGGCTTTAATATCTGAATTAACTCCTCCCCGTCCTCGTCTGTATCATTTACCCCGCTCACCAGACTGTACTCAAATGTCATCCGCCTGCCTGTCTTTCGGAAATATTCATCGCAGGCGTCGAGCACCTCAGACAGTTCGTACTGATTGGCCACAGGCATAAGGCTGCTGCGCTTCTCCTGATTAGCCCCATGGAGAGAAAGAGCGAGCGTTATCTGCAAATTTTCTTCTGCCAAATCCAGTATGCGCGGGACAATCCCGCAGGTGGAAACAGTTACATTCCGCTGGCTGATATTAAGCCCATGTTCATCTGTGAGAAGGCGGATAAAACGCAAAAAATTATCATAGTTATCCAGAGGTTCCCCTGTTCCCATAATTACCACATTGGAAATTCGCTCTCCTATCAGCTTCTGAATCTGGTATATCTGTCCCAGCATCTCAGAGGGGGAGAGGTTTCTCTCCAGGCCTCCAATAGTAGATGCGCAAAATCTGCAGCCCATGCGGCAGCCCACCTGTGAAGAAATGCAGACAGAATTTCCATGCTTGTAACGCATAAGAACGCTCTCCACCACATTTCCATCGTAAAGCTGAAACAGAAACTTATTCGTGCCATCCAGTGCAGATTCCTGTCTTTCCAACATTTGAACAGGAAAAATTTCATATTCCTCATCCAGTTTTTCCCGGAGAGTTTTTGGCAGATTGGTCATCTCATCAAAACTGTCAATAAGCTTTACATGAAGCCATTCATACACCTGTTTTGCCCGAAATTTCTTTTCTCCCAGTGCCTCTATCTCGCTCTGCAATTGTTCATATGTATATGCGCGAATATCCTTTTTCATTATCTTGCGCCTTCCCTTTTCTTTTTTACAAATCTCGCAATAAAAAATCCATCACTGTCGTGTATTCCAGGCAAAAGCTGGAGGCATCCTTCTGCCTGTATGTCTCCCTGCAATTCCTTACATACTCTGTCCTGTATAGAATCCAATGAGTATTCCGGGTGAGCATCCATAAACCAATGTACATTGTCCATATTCTCAGCCTCATTTATGGTACATGTACTGTAAATCAGCGTTCCCCCCGGCTTTACATACCGGCATACCACCTGTAAAATCTCTTTTTGAAGTGCAGCCAGCCTCTCCGGTCTGCGCCTCTGTAACCTTATATTTTAAATCTGTCTTCCTGCCCAGCACTCCCAGCCCTGAGCAGGGAAGGTCTGCTATCACAATGTCCGCCTTCTCAACAGAATTTTCATCCAGAACAGTGGCATCATACTGGATGGCAGACACATTTTCCATCCTCATTCTGTCAATATTCTGCTGAATCAGCCCTGTTTTATATTCTGTTAAATCTCTGGCCTCCACATGTCCCGTTCCTCTCAGCTTATCCCCAAGATGAACAGACTTGCCGCCGGGAGCCGCGCAGACATCAATGATGTAGTCCCCCTCTTTGGGCGATGCAGCTTCTCCCACCAGCATGGAGCTGATATCCTGTATGCCAAACAGCCCCTCCTGAAATGAGGGCAGATCTCCTAAGTAATCATATCCCGTAATACAAAAAGCATAAGGCAGATAGGGATGGGAAACAACCGTCACTCTCTCTGCTTTCAGTTTTTCTGCCAGCTCCTGCGGTGTGATGCGGCTTGTATTACAGCGGATGGTTACTGGCTTTTCTTTTTGAAAATCTGCCAGTATCTTTTCTATTGTGTTAATATCATATTTCTGAAACCATTTCTCCAAAATCCACTTAGGCATAGAATACTTGACAGACAGTGCCTCTACAGGTTCCTTAGGATATTCTACCTGGTCAAGCCCGCGGGCGGTACTGCGGAGTACCCCATTTACAAACCCTTTCAAAGTGCCAAACCCTTTTTTCACCGCCAGCTTCACACTCTCATTGCACACAGCGGAGTCCGGCACAGTATCCATGTATTTCAACTGGTACACCGCACTTCTCAGAATATTCCGGATAACCGGCTTCATCTTCTTAACCTTAACCTTGGAAAACTGATTCAGAATATAATCAAGTTCTATCATATGTTCCAGTGTGCCCTCAGTAACTCTTGTGATAAAGGCACGCTCTTTCTTATCCATATACTGGTACTTACTCAGCACATTTCCCAGTGCGATATGGCTGTACACGTTATTCTCCGTTACATCCATCAAAATTCCCAGTACAATTTCCCGTTCATTCAACGGCTTTGTCATCGCTTATCCCTCTGCTTTCCCCCTGCTAATTGCGTCTGCGCCCGCTGATAAGCAGCAATCTCAAAAGCTGCAGTATCATGGCCGCCGCGCTCGCCACATAGGTCAAAGCTGCTGCTCCCAGCACATCCTTTGTAGCACTCACTTCCTCAGAAGAGAGTATCCCGGTTGCCTCCAGAGCCTTCACCGCCCTGCTTGACGCATTAAATTCAACCGGAAGTGTAACAATCTGAAATAATACGGCTGCACAGAACAGGAAAATCCCCAAATTTATCAGAAATAACGATGTATTTCCATTCATAAACAAGCCAAGGATAATCAACGGCCATGCCGCCATAGAGCCAAAATTTGCAACAGGAACCAGCGCACCCCTGATTTTTAGTGGGGCATATCCTACGCTGTGCTGAACTGCATGGCCGCATTCGTGGGCCGCAACGCCGATGGCAGCGACAGAAGAGGACTGATAAGTCGCGTCTGAAAGACTCAGTGTTTTATTTCTTGGGTCATAATGGTCTGTCAGATTTCCAGACACATGCTGAACCTGCACATCATAAATACCATTTGCTTTCAAAATCCGCTCCGCTGCTTCCCGCCCTGTCATACCGGAACGGCTGCGCACCTGGGCATATTTATTAAATACTCTGTTTACCCGGCTTGAGGCCAGCATACAGATAACTGCTCCTATTATAACTAATACATAAGTTGGATCAAAATAATACATAGAACCTCCTTTAATCATGAAATACAGTACCTATTTCCAGTGTGTACCCCCTCAGAAATGCACTTGTCTCCATTCTCTTTTTCCCCGGAATCTGAAGTTCACTGACCCTGAGCCAGCCATCTCCTGTTTTTACTGTAAAACTGTCCTTGCTTACTTCCAATACAGTTCCTGGTTTATATTCATCTGAATAACCTGTGGACGCTTCTGCTTTTGCCCTCCAGATTTTCAGCACCTTGTCACCCCAGTGGGTATAAGCGCTGGGCCATGAGTTTAGCCCTCTCACAAGACGTTCAATTTCTATGGCTGAACAATTCCAGTCTATATTCCCCATCTTTTTATCCAGCATTTTCGCATAGGGCGTGGGGCTTTCGCTCTGTTTTTCTGGCACAGCAGTCCCTTTTTCCAGTGCGGCCAATGTCTCTGCACAGAGGCTTGCTCCGGCCGCCGCCAGCTTATCATGGAGACTTTCTCCTGTCTCCTCCTCTGTAATCGGCACCTCCGTTTTTAAAAGCATATCGCCCGTGTCCAGCCCCTCGTCCATCTGCATGGTTGTCACACCCGTCACACTCTCGCCGCAGATAATGGACCACTGAATCGGCGCCGCACCTCTGTATTTAGGCAGGAGCGATGCGTGGACATTGATGCATCCGTAAGGTGTCATCTCCAAAATTTCTTTTGGAAGTATCTGCCCAAATGCCACCACGACAATGACATCCGCCTGATAACTCTTAAGTTCTTCTACACACTCCGGCTTTCTGACTCTGACAGGCTGATAAACAGGTATGTTATGTCTGGCCGCCGCCTCTTTCACAGGAGGACTCTGCATTTCTTTTCCTCTGCCCTTTGGCTTATCGGGCTGTGTCACCGCCAGGCATACATCATGCCCTGCCTGTATCAGCGCTTCCAGGGTTCCAACCGCAAAATCGGGAGTTCCCATAAATATCACTCTCATCTTACTCTTCATCCTCCTCGTACTGCACATCATGCAGCCCGTCCTCCACCTTGTCTACATACAGTTCTCCCTGTAAATGTTCTACTTCATGGCAAAATGCCCTTGCAAGCAGTCCTTCGCCTTCCATCTCAAATTCTTCCATGTCTTCATTCAAAGCCCGGATTTTCACATAATTTGGTCTTGTCACAATTCCCCACTTTCCAGGAACGCTCAAGCATCCTTCTTCCCCGGTCTGCTCCCCCGATGTCTCCAGAATCTCCGGGTTAATCAATACGACAGGGCCCTCGCCCGCATCAATAACTACAATGTTTTTGAGTACTCCCACCTGAGGTGCAGCCAGGCCCACCCCCATTTTTTCGTACATTGTATCCAACATATCTTCAATCAAGATTCTTGTGCGAAGTGTCATCTTCGTCACATCCTTGCTCTTTTTTGTCAAAATCTCATCGCCAATTTCTCTGATTTCTCTAATTGCCATAATTACCTCCATATATCATCTTTTGTTTCCAATATACTTTCGTAACAGTTCAGCCATACAGCTCAAGCTGGGTGACGCATGGCTGAACTGTTACTTAAAATAATCTCATAGGATTAAAATCAAATTGTATCCTTATTTTCTGAAATCCACTGTTTACTTCAATATATTGTTCCAGATAGTTTTTCATCTTTATTAGTGTATCATATCTTTCTGCTTTCAGATAGAGCACTTTCCGGTATATGTCATTTACTTTTCCAATCCCCGGACTTGCCGGCCCGATAATTTCCACATCGGCATCCCTGCGGACCCGCAGAGCATATTCTTTCAAGTATCTGCATCCCTTTTCCAAAAGTGCCTCATCCTCGCTTCCTGCCAGCACTGCCAGCAGATTTTCTGCCGGCGGGTATCCCATCAGCTTCCGATAGGAGATTTCCTCCTGATAGAATGCCTCATAGTCCTGGGCTGCGGCCGTCACAATAGCATAATGCTTTGGACTGTAAGTCTGGATTACAGCTTCCCCCCGCTTCTGTCCCCGGCCAGCCCGGCCTGCAGCCTGGGTCAGCAATTGAAAGGTCCTCTCCCCGGCTCTGTAATCGTCCGCATAAAGAGACATATCTGCCGCCAGAACTCCCACCAGAGTCACATTTGGAAAATCATGACCTTTTACAATCATCTGTGTCCCCACCAGAATATCGGCCTCCTCATTGGCAAATGCCGCCAATATCTTCTCGTGCCCGTCTTTCTGGCGTGTGGTATCCATATCCATGCGCAGAACCCGCGCCATGGGAAACTGCTTCTTCACAATCTCTTCTATCTGCTGTGTGCCTGCCCTGAATTCCCCTATATGCCGGGAACCACATGCAGGGCATACACTGACTCTTGGCTCTTCATGCCCGCAGTAATGGCACATCATCTTTCCGCCTCTGTGGGTGGAGAGGGAGACATCACAGTGCTCACATTTTACCACATGGCCGCACTCCCGGCAGGAAATAAAGCCAGCATAGCCCCGGCGGTTCAAAAACAGCATAATCTGTTCTTTTTTCTCCAGCCTCTCCGCCATCATCTCCTGCAATTTTCTGCTTAAAATGGAGCGGTTTCCTTCTTTTAATTCTTCCCTCAAGTCGACAGTATATACCTGTGCCATATCCTGCATCCCAGAACGGTTTCGCAGCTCCAGCAGGGCATACTCTCCGTTTTTTGCCCGGTACATGGCTTCCATGGAAGGTGTGGCGGAACCCAAAATCACACTGGCTCCCTCCATCTTGGCCCTTGCCTCAGCGGTCTCCCTTGCATGATATCTGGGAATCTGTTCACTCTTGTAAGTGCTTTCATGCTCCTCATCTATCACAATCAATCCAAGGTCCGGAAAGGGGGTAAATAAAGCGGAGCGGGGCCCTATCATTACATCAATTCTGCCTTCTTTTGCCCGCATCATCTGGTCATAGCGCTCACCCGCTGACAGCCGGGAGTTTATAATAGAAACCCTGTCACCAAAATTCCGGTAAAACCGCATCACCGTCTGGTAAGTCAGAGCAATCTCAGGAATCAAAACGATAGCCTGCTTTCCTTTGGAAATCACACGGCGTATCATTTCAATGTATACTTCTGTTTTTCCGCTCCCCGTCACCCCGTACAATAAATATGTGCCGTATTTCTTCTGTATGTAGTCTTCCCAAAAAGTAGAAACAGCATTCTTCTGCTCATCCGTAAACAAAACGCTGCATTCTACAAGTTCCCCTTTTACAGGATTTCTGTAAATCTGCTCAGATTCCAGGGTAAGAATCCCCTGCTCCTCCATGGCACGTATCACAGTCAGAGTAATATTCAACTTTTTGGTCACCAGCTCATAATCCAGAAGGTTATCATCCAGCAGAGCTGCCATCAGCCTTGCCCGGGCCTTTTGATTTTTTTCCAGATAAAAGTCCAGCTTCTGCTTTGCCTCATCCTTGTCTAAAAGCAGGCGTATGCGCCTCTTCACTTTGGCATTTTCTTTCTGTTTAATAGGAAGAACGGTCTTCAAAGCCTGAATCATGGTTCCGCCGTACTGCTCTTTCATCCATGCTGCCAAAGCCGCCAGCTTGCCTTCAATGGCTACGCCGGTTCTGGAAATATCCTGAATCTCCTTTACCTTGGATTCTTCATACTCACAGGTGTCCGTCAGGCTTATCACATATCCTTTCATCTCACGGTTTCCTTTTCCAAAAGGAATCACCACTTCCATTCCCGCAGAAAGCTCACCCTCCAGATGGGGGGGCACTTTATATTGAAATGTTCTATCTAATTTTTCATGTGTAATGTCCACAATAATATTTGCATACATGAAACCTATTCACCCGCTTTATATAACAATTTATCTCTGTAAAATTTCCTGAATCAAAACTCTCTCGTCCATAGGGTATTTTACCCCTTTAATTTCCTGATAATCCTCATGTCCCTTTCCTGCCAGGACAATCACATCTCCCGGCTGTCCGTGCTCTATGGCATACCGGATGGCCTCTTTCCTGTCACAGATTTCTACATATTTTCCATTTGTCCGTCCAATTCCTTCTTTGATATCATTTATAATATCCTGAGGCTCCTCAAATCTCGGATTATCGGACGTGATGATAGACAAATCTGCCAGGCGCCCGGAAACTTCTCCCATCTCATAGCGGCGGTCCTTTGAACGGTTTCCCCCGCACCCAAACAGACACACCAGACGGGTTGGATTGTATTCTCTCAAAGTAGTCAGAAGACTCTCCAGACTCATGGCATTGTGGGCATAGTCAATCATCAGCGTAAAATCGTCAGATACTTTAATCATTTCAATTCTGCCCTTGACCTTTGCTACCTTCAGCGCCTCCTGAATCTTTTCTGCGGGAACCTGGAAATGCCTGCACACTGCAATCGCTGTCAGAGAATTATATACACTGAATTTTCCCGGGATATCAATTTCCACATCGAAATCCATAAGACCTGCCACATGGTAAGCCACTCCAAGATAGCCGGGGCGGGACACCAGATGTGTATCTACCGCCCTCAAATCTGCTTTTTCTGAAAATCCAAAAGTTTCAGTCTCACAGGTTGAACCTGAAAATACATCCTCAAAATGTTCGTCATCCACATTGGCAATGCCCAGCCTGCACTGTTTAAACAGAAGCCCCTTACATCTCATGTAGTCCTCAAAATCCTTGTGCTCGTTTGGGCCGATATGGTCTCTTCCCAGATTGGTAAAAATTCCAATCTCAAATGGGATTCCCGCAGTCCTGTGGAGCATCAGTCCCTGGGAGGACACCTCCATCACCACGCTGTCACATCCCGCCTCTGCCATTTCTGCAAAGTACTGGTGGATGGTATAAGATTCAGGCGTGGTATTGGCAGCAGGTATCTTCTTTTCCCCGATAATTGTCTCTATGGTTCCAATCAAACCTACCTTGTGTCCCACTTCCTCCAAAATAGACTTAATCATGTATGTTGTCGTAGTCTTTCCCTTTGTCCCGGTGATTCCAATGATTTTCATTTTCTCCGCAGGGTAACCAAAATAAGCAGCAGATATCAGGGCCAGAGCATACCTTGTATCTGATACTCGGATTACGGTGATATCTTCCGGTACCTCCGCCTCCCTCTCCACGATTACGGCAGATGCCCCCTTCTCCGCTACATCCGCAATAAATTTATGTCCGTCCGCCACTGCACCGGAAATACAGACAAACACAGAGCCTTCCTCCACCTTTCTTGAGTCACAGACCAGAGTAGTAACCTGTATTTCATCGCTGCCCTGTACCACTTCATATTCTAAACGTTCTAATAACTGATTCAGTTTCATATACATTCCTCCCAATTCAAATGCGCCTTATGCTATATAGAATAACACAATCAGCTTTTGGTTGCAAAATTTCTCTTGTGAATTTTTCGTAACAGTTCAGCCATACAGCTTGAACCGGCCGCTATGAAATATATCTTCCAACGGATAGTTTCCTTATCAGATATATACACAGAAATGATATTGCCAAAATTCCTATTGTGAGCCCCGGCACCGCAATCCACGCAGACAGATGCTCCGGCTCCACATATTTTTTATAGTTGTCAAGAAAAAGTATATGAATCAGATAAATCCCAAAAGAACATCCACACAATATATCTATCCATTTCTTTGTTTTATCTCCCAGACGTATATCCCCTCCTCCAAGCTGCATCATCAGGCTAAAGAAAGAAACACTGCTTATGATAACCAGAGGACAGCCATACTCCAAAAAACGCTCATAATGGTCACCAAGCCAATATGTGACTCCTGCCGTCAGTACTATATTCACTACCGTACTGCCCAGAAAAATTGCCGCAAGCGGGAACGTCCGCCCTTTAAATTTCTCCTTGTATTTAAAAACAATATATCCCATAAAAAAATAGAACGCATACACCCGGTCTCCCAAAAGCGGCACGTCATAGTAAGGTTCTGCGTGAAGAAAGGAGGAAAAATATGTAAATACACAGACCGCTCCTCCCACCACAAGAAATGCCTTATCCATATCACTGTTCATTCCTCTGCACATAATCTGAAAAAATGGAAGGACAAGATAAATAGGAATTACCGCATAAAGATACCAGAGATGGGACTCTGCGGGCTCATAAAATAAGTCCTGCAGGTCATAGGATGTACCCATGTAATAAGTGTTGAAGAGATAATAAACTGCACTCCAGACTACCAGTACAACCGAGAAGCGCAGCAGCCGCTTCCCATTTTTGCTAAGAGGCTCAGTTCTTCCCAGCAGCAAAGCACCGCTGAGCATAAAGAAGCAGGGGACACTGACTCTCGCCACAGCATCCAAAATCACTGAAAACAAATATTCTCCCCGCCCAATATCAACATATGCCCGGCAAAAATAGTTCGTGACATGTATCACAATTACCATCACAAATGAGAGAGTTCTAATAATTTCCATATTATAATTTTTTGTCATCTTCTCCCATATCCTCCTTACCCAGATTACTCTTTTCCTGCTCCATAAGGCTTGCTTTCATTACGGAATCTTTCCCATATTTTGCCCGTATTTCATCCATCGCTCTGTTCAGTCTCTTATGCTTTTCATCCTGAACTGGCGGCAGTTCTATATCAAAAATAGAAAGTTGTACCGGAACAGACGACTCCACCAACTTTGCTGTGCGAATCCCAAGCAGTCTCACCGGTTCTCCGTTCCACACCTCATCAAAGAGCTGGCTCGCAGCCTCATAAAGTACACTTTCATCGTCCGTCGGCTTTGTGAGCTGCTTTTGATGAGAAATGTTCTGGAAATCATAATATCTGATTTCCATGCTTACCATATACGCTTTCTGCCCCGCCTTTTTGAGCCGCTTTCCCACACTCTCTGCCAGAATCTGCAATACCGCCTTTGCCTCCTCGGCTGTCACCGCATCCTCAGACAGTGTAGTGGAGTTTCCAATCCCTTTTGCCTCCATCTCCCCTGACTGGACGGCAGCATCACTCATTCCGTTTGCAAACTCCCACAGTTTTCTTCCATGACTCTTCATATGCAGAAAAATCAAATCCGGGTCTGTCTGTGCAAGGTCTCCTATGGTGTAAATTTCCAGCTTCTTCAGTGTCTCCACGCTGGAACGCCCCGCCATGTACAATTCCCGCAGAGGAAGAGGCCACATTTTTACTTGAATTTCCTCCGGAAAAAGTGTGTGTACCCGGTCCGGCTTTTCAAAATCTGATGCCATCTTTGCCAACAGCTTATTGGATGAAATTCCAATATTTACAGTGAAATCAAACTTTTCTTTTATCCCGTCCTTTATAATCAGTGCAGCTTCTATGGGGGAAGGGTATTTCCATGCTATCTGTGTAAAATCCATGTAGCACTCGTCCACGCTGACCTGCTCAATCTCACGGGTAAAACTCTTTAGATAATTCATCAGCAGGGCACTTTTTTCCCTGTACATTTTATGGTCAGGAGGTACCGTGACTAAATCAGGACACTTACGAAAGGCATTCGCAACAGGTTCCCCCGTGCGAATGCCATATCTTTTGGCAGGTATAGATTTGGCAAGCACCACCCCCCGGCGGGACTTCTGGTCACCGCCGATAATTGATGGTATTTCCCTTATATCCTGCTTTGCACCCTTTTTCAATTGTTCGACTGCTGTCCAGCTCAAATATGCGGAGTTGACATCAATATGAAAAATAATCGGCGTCATGAAATCAGTTATCCTTTCACTTTCACAGTTGCTTCCAATTGTCCATGGACGACATCAATTAAAATTGTATCCTCTCTTCCTACATTTCCTGCAAGAATCAGCTTCGCCGCGAGAGTCTCTACGTTCTTCTGCAGATATCTCTTTAATGGCCTTGCGCCATACATTGGATCATATCCGCCTTCCACAATAAGTGCTCTGGCCGGTTCTGTCAGTTCGATAGAAAGCTCTTTGTCCTCAAGACGTTTATTGACATCTGCTACTAATAAATCAATAATTGCATAAATATTGTTTTTCGTCAACGGTTTAAACATAATGATTTCATCCAGACGGTTCAAAAACTCCGGTCTGAAGCGGGCACGTAATTCACTCATAACCATGTCCTGGCTGGTTTCATCTATGGTTCCGTCCTCCCCGATACCCTCCAGCAGATAACTTGCCCCGAGGTTGGAGGTCATAATAAGAATCGTATTTTTAAAGTCTACTGTGCGTCCCTGTGAATCTGTAATCCGGCCGTCATCCAATACCTGCAAGAGCACATTAAATACATCGGGATGTGCTTTTTCAATCTCATCAAACAATACAACAGAATATGGCTTTCTTCTGACTGCCTCTGTAAGCTGACCTCCTTCATCGTAGCCAACGTATCCCGGAGGCGCTCCAATCAGCCTTGATACAGAAAATTTCTCCATATATTCACTCATGTCGATGCGCACCATATTGTTCTCATCATCAAACAGACTTTCAGCCAACGCTTTTGCAAGCTCCGTCTTGCCTACCCCGGTAGGTCCCAAAAACAGGAAAGAACCGATGGGCTTTGACGGGTCTTTGATGCCGGCCTTGGAACGGATGATGGCTTCTGTTACCAGCTGAACGCCCTCCTCCTGGCCAATGACACGTTTGTGGAGTACCTCACCTAAGTGAAGTGTTTTACTCCGCTCACTTTCATTTAATTTTGCCACCGGAATTCCAGTCCATCTGGAAATAATTCTGGCAATCTCTTCATCTGTGACAGCCTCGTGCACCAGAGACATCTCTTTTTGTCTTAATTTATCTTCCTCCTCTTCCAACTGTTTCTGTAATTGGGGAAGACGGCCATATTGCAGCTCTGCAGCCTTGTTCAAATCATATTCTCTCTGGGCCTTTTGTATCTCTTTATTTACCTGCTCAATTTCTTCTCTAACTTTCTGCACTCTTTCCACAGAGGCTTTTTCGTTATCCCACTGTGCCTTTTTGCCGGAATACTCTTCATGCAGTTCTGCAAGCTCCTCCTGCAAATGTTCCAGTCTTTCCCTGCTCAGCCGGTCTTCTTCTTTTTTTAACGCTTCCTCTTCAATTTCCAGCTGCATAATGCGCCGGCGCAGTTCATCCAGCTTCTCGTGGGCATAGAATCCAGCTCTTGTCTTAATCAGGGCACATGCCTCATCCACAAGGTCAATTGCCTTGTCCGGCAGAAATCTATCAGAAATGTAGCGGTTGGAAAGTGTAGCCGCTGCGACCAGCGCACTGTCTGTAATCTTAACACCATGAAACACCTCATACCGCTCTTTGAGACCTCTCAGAATGGAAATGGTATCCTCCACTGTAGGTTCTTCCACCATAACCGGCTGGAACCGTCGTTCAAGGGCTGCATCTTTCTCGATGTACTGGCGGTATTCATCCAGGGTTGTGGCACCGATACAGTGCAGCTCTCCTCTTGCCAGCATAGGCTTTAACATATTGCCCGCATCCATGGCACCGTCCGTTTTGCCTGCGCCCACGATTGTGTGCAATTCATCAATAAACAGAATAATCTTGCCATCGCTGTTTTTCACTTCTTCAAGGACAGCTTTCAGACGCTCCTCAAACTCTCCCCGATACTTCGCACCTGCAACCAGTGCCCCCATATCCAGGGAAAAAATAGTCTTATCTTTCAGACCTTCCGGGACATCTCCTCTTACAATACGCTGAGCCAGCCCCTCTACTACTGCTGTTTTACCTACACCAGGCTCACCGATGAGCACTGGATTGTTTTTTGTTTTCCTGGAAAGAATTCTGACCACATTTCTGATTTCTTCATCCCTGCCAATGACCGGATCAAGTTTCTGGTCTCTGGCGCGCTCCACCAAATCCTGTCCATACTTATTCAATGTATCATAAGTAGCTTCCGGATTGTCGCTGGTCACTCTCTGGTTCCCCCGGACTGTTGACAATGCCTGCAAAAAGTTGTTCCGGTTAATGCCAAATTCCTTGTACAATCCTTTCAGTTCCCGGCTTGCATACTTCAAAAGAGACAGAAAGAGATGCTCCACAGAGACATATTCGTCCCCCATCTGCTTTGCCTCATCCTCGGCGTGAATCAGCACATTGTTCAAGTCCTGTCCCACAAACACCTGTCCGCCCTGTACCTTAGGACGTCTGGAAAGCGTTTCCTCCACACGGTTCACAAACAATGTTCCCTGAATATTCATTTTCTCAAGCAATTTCAAAATCAAACTATCATCCTGGGTCACAAGGGCATACAACAAATGCTCCTGCGCAATCTCCTGATTTCCGTAGTCATAAGCAATTTTCTCACATCCCTGCACTGCCTGGATTGAATTCTGTGTAAACTTATTTATATTCATAAAAAGACCCCCTTTGTCGTTTTCATGCTAGTTGTTCTATTAACAATATAACATTACCACTTTCCGTTAGCACTGTCAAGGCGAGAGTGCTAATTTTTTTAGTTTTTAGTAACAGCTCTGCCATGCGCAGACATTTAAATAGAATCTATGCGAGCTGTATGGCTGAACTGTTACAGTTCTTAATTAGCGTTTCAACAACAATTGAGATAGTGCCGCCCTCCCGAAACTCTGTGTCTCAAAGAAATTCGCGGCCGTTTGGCTTATTTTTTTGTATTCTCATAAATACGAAACTGCACCATTTCTCTCACCAAATCGTAAGGTATCTCCTTATTATAAGGAAACTGTACTGCCCCTTTTGAGCTTTTGTAATCTGCCAATTGAGGGGCAAAAGCTTCCACAGCACTGGGGCCAGGGTAAAAGCCAATGTGATGTTTCTGCGCTGCAAAATGAACAAGGTTTTTATTGAGCACAAATGTCATCATCCCCCATGAGATTTTTTCCGTATTCTCGGGTGAACATTCAAGGACAAGATTTCTCAACTTTGTCAATCGCTCATGAATCTCCCCGTCATATTGACCAATGTATGCTTGTATCGTAGTTATTTTAGGTTCCTCATCTTTCTTGTCACTCTTCATATCTTGCCCTCCTGCTGATTCTCCCACAACCGTACCCGCTCCTCAAAGCTGACCTCCCGATGAACCTGGTGCAGCATCCATACATAGCCAAAAGTGTCTGTGAATATAGCATTGCTAACCCCATGGCTCTCTATTTGAGTAATTGGCTGAATCTCCGAACATCCCGCCTGCAAGGCAGCGTTATATACTTTTTCAATATTGGGAACTATTACATTAAACCAGAATGACTGCGGCATTTCTGGCTTGGGTGCTATTAACCCAAATTCAGGATTTTCATCCAGCATATGAAACCGCACCCCATAAATACAAAATACCACCTCATTCTGCCCCCGGGGAAAGCTGGTAACCTCTATGCGCTCCACCTCAAAAATCCGCTCATACAATTCCAAGGCCGCAAGACTATCCTTTACAATAAAATCAATTTCTACACCTGTCATTTTAGTCCCTCCATTATTTCCTTTCTGGTTATAAAAACCAGAATTACGTGTTTTCCTTGATTTCCTCCAACAGTTTCAGCTTTCTCTTCAGCTCCTCTATTTCACTTTCTTTCTCGTGTATTTTGCTTTCCCTCTCCTGTATTTCACTTTCCTTTTCCTGTATTTTACTCTCTTTTTCTTGTATTTTCATACCTATTTTCTGTAACTCAATATCCTTTTTCTGCAATTCTATGTCTAGTTCCTGCAATTGTCTTTTCTGCTCCTCCAGTTTTTTCTCCTGCTCTTCAATCATATACTGAACTGTATTTCTGTCCAGTTCCCGCAACTCTTTTGAGAACATACCCATCACCCTTTCCACACTCAGACACATTTGATACACGTCCTCATACATCTCCTTGAATTCCGGGTATTTTTCTATTAATTCCATCATCTTTTCCGGTTCATCAAAGCTGATAAATGTGAGCCATGCATCCAGTTCATTTTCTATGATTTTATTGTGCGTGTTCTCCTTGAAAATGTCAAGTGGGATGAGGATATACTCCTTGCAACGTATTTATCTCAAGTCCTGTATCAAATATCTGTCTCCCCCTGTGTACATATTGATTTTTTACAGCACAAAACTCTTCTGTACTCTTTTCAAACAAGACAATGGTATAGACCGTTTTTATGTCCCTATATGTAAATTTGTCCTTTCTTCTGGCTCTCACTCTTTTATATTGCCTCAATAACAAATCCGCTGAGTAGCAGGCCATCCGCTCACCGGGAAATGCATACCCGATTTTTTGTATTTCTATATTTCCCAGGCTTCCGTCCTCCAGCTCCACCACAATATCGGTAATCAGCAGAGTGCACTCATCCGCTATCCGGACGGAATCATTGGGCAGTATCTGGGCAATTTTTACTTTCTTCTCTAAGATTAAGGAGAGTAACCTCTCAATTCGTTGGGGATGATATTCCGGGCTGAATATCTCCTTGAAAAAGCTGTCATAAAGGATTTTTACTCCCTTTGCCCCTGTACAGAAATTTAAAAATTCTTCCTGCCTCTCCTCGCTCCATTCTTCAAACACTGCCAATAACTCTCCGCGTCGTTCAATCTCTTCCAGCACCTCCTTCCGTGTCCGAATCATCGGAAAATAATCCTGTAACCTTTTTGCCATAGGCATACTCCTTTCACAATACACGTGCCCCAAACATTAAAAGTTATGGAGACCTCAATTATAAAGTTGTCTTTCATTCACGGGTTTGTGCTTCGATATGGAAGCGCCGAGATGAGTCGCTGCGGCTTTGAATGTGGCATGAACGCCCGCCGCCTGATAAAATAAATATACAGCTTGACCACAGAGCAATTTCTCTGCGGATAAACTGTGATTGAAATTACAATAGCACAATTTCCTTGTCTTGACAAACTGGAATATTTCACAAAAATATGCCATAACAGAATTGTTGAAACTAAGTTCATTCTGCTATGACATACCTTGGTTTGTTCTTTCTATTTTGTGTAAATTAATTCTCCGCTCATGTAGACATCAACGATTTGCTTCAGAGCTTTGATGTCTTTTGCCACATTTCCTTTTACTACAATCATGTCGGCTTCCAGTCCTTGTTTTAACTGCCCCATCACATTTTCCATGCCCAGTACTTTTGCTGAATTGGATGTAGCCGTCTGAATCGCCTGAATCGGCGTGATTCCGTATTCCACCATCAATTCCAGTTCACGGTTGATTGGAAGGGGAGGTGCATTGTACAGTACCATGTCACTTCCTGCACATACTGTGACACCTGTATCATAGAACTTTTTAAAGTTATCTTTATATGCATGATAAGCGGGCTCAAAAAAGGCGATATCTTTCATCGCTTTCGCCGCAATCCGGTCTCCGCTGTCAAAGCCTGCTGCCAGCTTCTCTTTGCAGAATTCATAGAGCACTGTATATGCTGTCATGGTAGGCACCCAGGCCTGCCCATTCGCTGCCATTTGCTTTACCTGCTCATAAGTGAGAAATGTTCCGTGCTCAATGGTATCAAATCCTGCATCTATCGCCATTTGAAGAGCCGGCTGGAGTCCTGCATGTACCGCACATTTTACGCCCACACGGTGTGACTCATGGACTGCGGCATTTAATTCTTCCTGCGTAAATTCCGGGATACTCTCTCTGTTGCTTGTCAGTATTTTCACCCAGTCCGCGCCATCCCTAAGCTGTTTCCTGATTTCCTTGCGGATTTCCCACTCTCCGTCTACTTCTTTGATTCCATCGTCATGTCCATGTCCTCCGGTCATGCACATGCCCATATCTGTGTGGATAATCCTGGGCACTTTCACATATCCTTTTTCCCCCGCCAGGCGGAGCTGGCTTGCACAAATTGTGGGGGCAGGTACATCCCGCACAGTTGTAATTCCAAGACTCAGAGCAATCTCCGCCTGCTTTTGTGCATAGTAGGCAATCATAAAGTCGTCGAAATTATACTGGTCCGGCTGGCTGTAATAATACCCCAAATGTACATGCATATCGCAAAGCCCCGGCAGAAGTGTCGCATCACCATAATCCTTCACTTCCTCCTCAGGATATTTAGCTGTCATCTCACCTCTTGCTCCCACATCCTGAATTTTCCCTGATGTATTTATAACTACTGCTGCGTCTTCAAGACATGTCTCTCCGTCCCCTGTAATCAAATGTTTTCCGCAATAAATCATTCAGATACCAACCTTTCCCATCACCAAAACCATTAAAGTCTGAAACGCTCTGTTTTATTCTTCCTCTGAAAACTCTGACACCTTCACACTCCCCGGCTTTTTCATCGTTCTCACATTTACTCCATTTACCTCTATGTGGTCGTCTACTGCTATTACTAAACACTGTCTGCCGTCCACCAGCCGCGTTTCTATCAAATCCATCCTCTCAGGATTCACTTTGATAGTAATGTCCGGTGTCTCGATGTTGAACTTCTTTGTCTCAGTAATATTGGCTGCAAAAAGAGAGGCCTTCTCCCCCGCGATTTCTTCAAAATTCTTATCAAATTCTTCCATCTTTTCAACCGGCACGCCGCTCTTCTCAAAAACTTTCTTTACATCAGTTTTGTCCAGCGCTAAAGGCTCCGGCTCTTCCTTATGCTCTTCTATCATTTCATTTAATGTTTCGTGAATATTGCGGACCGTTGTGTAATCCCCCTCTTCACCTAATGTATCCTCAATCAGCATCTGGAAGGTTTCTCTCTGAGTGTCCGCAGACATGGGCATCTTCGCCCCGAGAACCTGATCAATCATTTCTTCCTGCAAATCTTCCGATTTTTTTGTATAGTACAGCACACCATGAATATCCATATTCCGGTCTGTAAATGCCGGAAACAAAAAGCCTTTGTCAGGCCTGTCCACAATCCAGTCGCGAATCCTGTCCTGAATCTTATTGTCCTCCACATTATAGCAAAGTCCTGGCTTTGACAGACCTACAGGGCATATACTGCACAGCACATATTCGTATACATTATCAGATGCATCAAACATTTCAATTCCGTCAGAAGATTTTCCGGGGATATCGTACATCGCATGAATCAGTACGATGTAATAATTCTCTTCATATATGTAGCTGTCTATGATTTTGTCATAAAACTCTTCCAAAAGCTCATCATCTTCCAGCTTGCTGTCCCGCAATTTCAGCAGAAATTCCTGTGTTCCCCCAGGCATTTCGGAATCCAGCGGAAACTCCATATTCAGAAGATTCCTGCCTATGGTGCCTGACAGCGTCTTTTTGAATATATCAAAATATTTAAACGCCTCCTCCTCAGGCAGAGAGAGAAATGCATCTCTTGACTCCATCTTCTTATTCTTTTCATAATCCACATAACATCCGCAAATGCGGCTAATGGCGCAATTGGCGGGTGTAAATTGTTTTCTGATTTCCAGTACTTCCTTTTTGTTCATTTATCTTCCCTCTTTCTATTTAACCATTTATATTCATTTACTTTGGGCTTTGGTACTTCACCAGCAGCCTCAGATATTCCCTCTGTATACCATAATAATTGTCCAGCGCAGGGACACAGCTCTCCTCCACCTCGACAATCATTTTGTCAAAGTTCTCCCTCAGAGAGTTTACTATATCAGCATTTAACTTCCCTGCATCCACCATATTCTGAACAATAGCAAGTGTCTTATCTTTGGGGTAAGCCGCTTTATAGCTGCGTTTTCCAAGGAGAGCGCTGACAATATCCGCTACCGCAACAATCTGCTCTTCCAGTGTCATCTGTCCTCCTGTAAGCCCTCTCGGGTAACCGCTTCCGTCCACTTTCTCATGATGTCTCAGTGAAATATTCATAATATCAGAGGCCACCGCATTCCCCAATATCCGCTCCGTAATATCCACATGAGTCTGCATAATATCCATCTCTTCTTTGCTCAGCCTTCCGGGAGATTCCAGTATCTCCACGGGAATTCCGATTTTACCCAGGTCGTGAAGCTGAGCCCCATAATAAACCCGCTCTATCCGGTCTTCTGAAATATCCATATAACGAGCCAGACAGCAGCTGATACTTGTCGTTTTAATTGTATGAGTTACTGTGTACTGGCTGCGGAAATCAATGATATAGACCAGTATTTTCAGGTATTGTAAACACTCTTCCTCAGTAAGGACAATCTCTGAACTTTTATCAATAAATCCAGTCTTATTTTTTTGCAGTTCTTCCAGCAATGAAAATCTTTCTTCTGCCTTTTTCAATATATCAATCACTTCTCCCTGAAATCTGGTATCTCTCAGTTTATCCAAGGTTTTAAATGTTTTTTCTCTTATTTTCTCTATTGTCTCTTCTTTGTCAAATCCATGGCTCAATGTTTCCAGCCTGTCTGCCAGATTTAAAATCTGCGTTCCCCTCCGGATTTTTGCATCCATCTCAGGCAGTTCATTTGCCGCAACATGATGAAATAAAATGATTTTCGCCCATTCTTTCAGTGGTGACAGGTGTTTCAGGAACAGATAGCCATATATAGAGTGCTCCCATATATCTCCCACCTCAAATTCAACCATACGATTAATCTCTTCCGTTTTATATGCTCCTATATCATGCAGCACGGAAAGTATGTAGATATCCTGCTTATCTCTTTTTGAGTATCCGCCCTCAATGTCCAGCATACAGGATACAATAAATGCTACCCGCACGCCATGTTCGATGAGCCTTGGATCTACTCCGTTTAATGTACGCTGAACCAGACCAATGATATTCTCATTGTTGATTATGGATTTTAATTCCATGTCACTTCCTCCTTGAATGAACTCTGTGTTCTTATGCTTCTACACAATTCTCGTTGTCCATTTTGAGCAGTCCCACACCTGCTGGACAACGTCCTGATAAAACTCCGGCTCATGGCAAATCAAAAGAACTGTTCCCCGGTATTCTAAAAGGGCTTGTTTCAATGCCTCCTTTGCGTCCACATCCAGATGGTTTGTGGGCTCGTCCAGCATCAGTACATTAGTCTCTCTGTTAATCAGCTTGCACAGGCGCACTTTAGCCTGCTCGCCTCCGCTCAATA
This sequence comes from Muricomes sp., assembly GCA_049840515.1. Lineage (GTDB taxonomy): Bacteria > Bacillota > Clostridia > Lachnospirales > Lachnospiraceae > Muricomes. Next base: position 185,667 of record JASGKW010000019.1, read on the forward strand.
CCCGCACCTGGCTCTCAATATGCTTTGTTGTCAGACCGCATTTTGCCAGCGCAGAGCGGACCTCATATTGGGTAAAAGATGGAAACTCATTCCAGATTTCCTCAATGCAGGTGGTCTTATTATTGCCGTCCCCCTCCTGTTCAAAATACCCAATGGAAAGATTTTCTCCCAGCTCACAGGTTCCGCTTACCGGCTTTACTAACCCCATGATACTTCTTATCAAAGTTGTCTTTCCAATACCATTCGCCCCTGTCAGTGCCACCTTCTGCCCTCTTTCTAAAGAAAGATTCAAAGGTTTTGACAGAGGCTCATCATATCCAATGACAAAATCTTTTGTTTCAAATATATATTTTCCCGGCGTGCGCCCCTGCTTAAAGTGAAACTCCGGCTTGGGACGCTCCGCCGCCAGTTCAATCACATCCATCTTGTCCAGCTTCTTCTGGCGGGACATTGCCATATTCCTTGTGGAAACTCTCGCCTTATTGCGGGCCACAAAGTCTTTTAACTGGCTGATTTCCTGCTGCTGTTTTTTATATGCTGCCTCCTGCTGTGCCTTTTTCACCTCATAAATTCTCATGAAGTCCTCATAATTTCCCACATAGCGGTCCAACTGCTGATTTTCCATATGATAGATGATATTCACGACCTCATCCAAAAATGGTATATCATGAGATATGAGAATGAATGCATTTTCATATTCCGTCAAATACCGTTTCAGCCAGTTTATATGCTCCTCGTCCAGATAGTTTGTGGGCTCATCCAGGAGCAGAATATCAGGTTTTTCCAGGAGTAGTTTTCCAAGAAGAATACGGGTGCGCTGCCCACCGCTCAAATCCGTGACATCCTTTTCAAGTCCCAGCTCCAGAAGCCCCAGCGCCCGGGCTACCTCCTCCACCTTCGCATCTATAATATAGAAATCATGGAGAGTCAGGGTATCCTGGATGGTTCCCAGCTCTCTCCATCAGACGTTCCATCTCATCCGGCTCCACATCGCCCAGGCTGTCACAGATTTCGTTCATCTTTTCCTCAAGCTCAAAGAGATAGGAGAAGGCTGATTTCAGCACATCCTTCACTGTCATTCCCTTTGTCAGAACGGTGTGCTGGTCCAGATAACCAACGCGCACTCCTTTTGCCCACTCGACCTTGCCGTCATCAGGCATCAGCTTCCCTGTAACTATATTTAAAAACGTGGATTTGCCCTCCCCGTTTGCCCCTACCAGACCAATATGCTCTCCTCTGAGGAGACGAAAAGAAACATCCTGAAAAATACCCCGGTCTCCAAAACCATGAGAAAGATGCTCAACATTTAAAATACTCATATAAATTTCCCCTTTTATCTTCGTTATCAAAACCCATCCATTCATTATATACGCAAAGGTCAGCCAACTCAACAAAATTTTACAGTTCTGATACAAGTTTTCAGGTTAATTTCTTTATGACCAAATAACAGACGATTATGATTGAACTGCCGGGGTATCTTATATTAATATAAGGGTAATAATATCTCTGTTAAGATTACATTTCAGTAAAGGAGGTGGTTTCTCATGTCAACAGAAAAACGAATGCCTAACCAGCTTGCAAATGAAAAGTCCCCTTATCTGCTCCAGCACGCTTACAATCCCGTGCAGTGGTGGCCGTGGTGCGAGGAAGCTTTAAACAAAGCAAAAACTGAAGACAAACCAGTTTTCCTCTCCATCGGATACAGTACCTGCCACTGGTGCCATGTTATGGCCCATGAATCCTTTGAGGATGACGATGTGGCGGCTCTGCTCAACTCCAATTATATCTGCATTAAGGTGGACCGGGAGGAGCGGCCCGACATTGATTCCGTCTATATGGCGGTGTGCCAGATGTTCACAGGTTCCGGCGGCTGGCCTCTCACCATCATTATGACCCCAAAGCAAAAACCTTTTTGGGCTGGAACCTATCTGCCAAAGATGACCACATATGGCAGAACAGGGCTTATGGAACTGCTCACAACTGTAATCCAATTGTGGAAAGCGGACCGGGATACACTTCTGTCCAAGGGAGAGCAGGTCACTTCCTTATTAAAGAAGTATCAGGGAACCAGCGGAAAGACGGCAGAACCAGATAAAACCCTTTTAGAGGAAGCAGCTGCACAATTTAAAGATAATTATGACACAAAATGGGGCGGTTTTGGCTCCGCCCCCAAATTTCCAACGCCCCACAATTTATTGTTTCTTTTACAGTATTTCTTGCTTGAAAAGGATGCTGATACACTGCAAATGGTAAAACACACCCTCACACAAATGTTCCGGGGCGGTATCTTTGACCATTTAGGCGGCGGCTTTTCCCGTTACTCTACAGATGAAAAGTGGCTCGTACCACACTTTGAAAAAATGCTCTATGATAATGCGCTTCTGGTCCTCGCCTGTGTGGAAACATATCACATCACCAGCGATGAATTTTTCAAAATGATTGCAGAACGTACCTTAGATTATGTGATATGTGAGCTGTGCGATAAAGATGGTGGCTTTTACTGTGGTCAGGACGCGGACAGCGATGGGGTTGAGGGCAAATATTATGTGTTCACACGCGGCGAAATTTATGATGTATTAGGCAGCCAGGATGGAGCAGTTTTGTGTGACTGGTTTGGAGTGGCAGAGCAGGGAAATTTTGAAGGAAAGAATATACTTCATTTATTAGACAATCCCCAGTACGATGAGACACCCTCTAAGATTGCCGAACTTTCTCACAAATTGTACAATTACCGTCTGAAACGGACACGGCTGCACAAAGATGATAAAATTCTCACCTCCTGGAACGGACTTATGATTGCTGCTCTGGCAAATGCGGGATGGCTTCTGGACAAGCCTGCATATGTAGAGAATGCCAAAAAAGCCCACGACTTTTTACAAAAGAATTTGATGAATGAAAAAGGGGAATTGAAACTCCGCTGGCGTGAGGGTGATGCCGCCCATTCCGGGCAGCTGGACGATTATGCTTTCTATGCCTTTGGCCTTCTGGAATTGTACAAAGCTACCTGGGAAACCAAATACCTCAGTCAGGCTGTCAGTATCTCAGAGCGGATTATCCGTGATTTCCAAAATCAGGAACAGGACGGTTTTTTCCTCTACTCCAAGGATAGTGAACAGCTTATCAGCCGCCCGAAAGAAACTTATGACGGTGCTCTTCCCTCTGGCAACTCAGTGGCGGGAGTTGTGCTGGAGCAGCTCTCAAAGCTGACAGGTGATACAAAATGGCATCAGATAAGCTACCGTCAGCTTTGCTTTCTCTCCGGTGCGATACAGGAATATCCTGCGGGTCACAGCATGGCTTTACTCGCCGTCTCACAGGCAGTCTATCCCTCCCGTGAGCTTGTCTGTGCCACTTCGGAAAAAGGCATTCCGGAGGAACTGATTACTTTTTTGAGAAGTCATGCTCTGCCTAATCTGACTGTGCTTCTCAAAACTCATAAAAATAAGGATGAACTGGATAAAACTGCTCCCTTTACAGCAGGCTATCCTCTTCCCCAAAGTGGGAATGCGTACTATTTGTGCCAAAACGGTTCTTGTTCTGCACCAGTTTATGATATTTCATCATTGTCTGACCAATTACATTTGTAGGTCAAAAAGAGCCCTGCATTGTAATATAAAAACATATTACGATACAGGACTCTTAAGCTTGTCCTCTACAAAGCAGATATCTCATCTTCTTCCAAAATGGAGGTACAATGAGGACAGCGGGTAGCATCCACTGCTATCTCACTTTTACAAAATGGACATGTTTTTGTTGTCGGTTCTCCAGCTTCTTCTTTGGACTGAAATTTGGATGATGCTCTGTTTACTGTCCTTATTATCAGAAAGAGTACAAGAGCCAGCAGCAGGAAATTAATAATAGCTGCAATGAATTTACCATAATTCAAGGTGGCCTCTCCAAATAATTTCACGTTCATCGTGTCCAGATTTGCGCCGCCAAACAACCCCAGAATTGGATTGATGATATCTTCCACCAGTGAAGATACAATACTGGTAAATGCACCGCCGATAATAATACCAACTGCCATATCCATTACATTTCCACGGGTTACAAATGCTTTAAATTCTGACATAAATTTCTTCATTCTCACACCCTCTTTGACTTTTTTTCCAGTATATCATAATGTGACAATAAAAAACAATCCTATAAGTGCAGACTATTATGGAGCAGCTTTAAAACAGTCCGCAAATCTTCCACAGCCATCTGTCCGGGGGCTGACACTTTGCCGACTGCGCCAAATGTGAGCGCAGAGCCAAAAACTTCCCCGCATAAACGGCTGATTACACCTGTTCCCGCCATTGACATTGTAATAACCGGTACATCCCCATGTTTCGCCGTCATCTCTTCTGTCGCCTCCAGAAGTGTAAGCACATCTTTTTTATTCTGGGGCATTACAGCAATCTTGGGGATATCCGCCCCCAGCTCCTGCATCCTGCACAGGCGCGACACGATTTCTTCTTTATCCGGCGTCTTCTGAAAATCATGGTTGGAGGCAATGACTTTTACGCCGCACCTATGGGCTGTTTTCACAATCTTTTCTACTGCCGCATCCCCTGTGAAAGCCTCCACATCAATCAAATCCACAAGACCTGTGCGCGCTGCCTTTTCATTCAAATCCACATAAGTATCTGTGTCAACGGCCTTTTCGCCGCCCTCTTTAGATGTGCGGAAAGTGAATAGCAGCGGGATGTCTCCAAGTGTTTCCCGCAGCTTCTTTAATGTTTCTTCTGTGGCGGCAAAATCGAAGATATCTTCATACCAGTCTACACGCCACTCCACCACATCAGCCCCCACATTACATATATTTTCTGCCGCACTTAAAATTTCCGTTCTTGTCACACCTATAATCGGAACACATATTTTAGGAATGCCTGCACCTATTTCAATATTTCTGACTTTAACTGGTTTCATAATCTTCTTACCTGCCTCTCCTGATTGCATCATATATGTATGATTTACTGACGTACTCGCTATTGCTAATTTTTCACGGTTATCCATACTACTTTTATAAACAATCCGCTGATATCATGTCAACTCTTTTTTTACTACAAGTACGTATTTATTAAATATTAGCAATTTAATATATATATTGCTCGATTTATCTGTCAACTTTCACCAAATACGAATAATTTCACTTATTTTATTTCCAAATCCTACCACATATGGTATACTACATTTACCAATATACTAGCAAAGGAGGAATTGAGTTATGAGGAAAATAACAGGTAAATCCCTGATTCGTATTATTTCTTGTCTGGCTGTGGCTATGATGGTTCTTGTTGGCTGCGGCGCAAAAGAGCAGACCGCTGTGTGCACCCTGGAAGACTCTACTTCAGGACTTGTCACTCAGATGGTTCTGGACGCAAAGGGAGATAAAATCACAAAATTGACACAGACAAACACCGTACCACTGGATGGATTTCCAGAAGAACAGAAAGCGGCTCTTGAAGAAAGTATTAAAGATATTCAAGCTCAGTACAATGCAATTGAAGGAACCAAATATAGCTTCGATGCCACTGATACAGAATTAAAAGAGACAATCGAAATTGAAGTGGGCAATAAAGAGACATTAAAGGCTGTAGCTGAAAAGGTCTGCTTCCGGTTGAAGGCAGTACAGAATTTTTATCCTTTAAGGCCACAAAAGATAAGCTGGCCGAGCTGGGCTGGACCGTAGAATAGCAAACCAGTGTTTCACAGGTTAGAACCAAATCTGGAATAAATGGCTGTATACTCTCTTAAAAGGGCATACAGCCATTTATAATATTGGTATTTTATCCCAGATTTCTTACCTTGAAGTCTCTCTGGGCCTCACGTTTCTGGTCTTTCTTTGCAATATCATCCCTCTTATCATACAATTTCTTTCCTTTTGCCAGGCCAATCTCCACTTTTACAAGACTATCACTGAAATAAACTTTCAAAGGAACAAGAGTGTTACCTTTTTCTTTCATTTTTCCAAGCAGTTTATTAATCTCATTTTTGTGAAGAAGCAATTTTCTCACGCGCAGAGGGTCTTTATTGAAAATATTTCCTTTTTCATAAGGGCTGATGTGCATTCCGTAAAGAAACATCTCCCCGTTTTCAATACGGATAAATGCCTCCTTAATACTGCACTGGCCCATTCTCAGCGATTTTACCTCTGTCCCGTGTAAAACAATTCCGGCTTCATATTTCTCTAATATAAAATACTCATGGTATGCTTTTTTGTTGTTGGCAATCAATTTACCTTCCGTCTTAGCCATAGCACAATCCTCTCCTTAATCATCATAATCCTGCTCTTCATCACAGAATTCGAAATCAATGGTTCTCTGCAAACGGTCTACACCCAGCACCCGGACTCTCACCTGCTGTCCCAGCTTATACACATTTCTGGTGCGCTCTCCCAGCAATTCATAGCGCTCCTCCAGATATTCATAGTGGTCATCCCGCATATTAGTCACATGCACAAGACCTTCAATTGTATTTTGAAGCTCCACATATGCTCCCCATTTTGTAACTCCGGATATGACACCTTCAAATATATCACCAATGTGATCCTGCATATACTCTGCTTTTTTCAGCTTCACAGTCTCCCGCTCCGCCTCCTCCGCCCGGCGCTCGCGCATACTGGACTGCATGGCAACCTCTGGAAGTATCTTCTCATAGTGGGCGATACGCTCGTCGTCCATTCTTCCCCGGATATTCTCCTTGATGATTCTGTGAATCTGCAAATCAGGATACCTGCGGATAGGGGATGTGAAATGAGTGTAATATTTAGCCGCCAGACCAAAATGTCCCGTATTTTCCGGGGTGTACTTTGCCTGTTTCATGGAGCGCAGTGCAAGACGGCTGATGAGAGCCTCCTGAGGGGTCCCCTCCACCTTGCCCAACAGCTTCTGCACTTCCTTTGGCTTCACTTCACTGTTTCCCACATGGATATGGAAACCGAAATTATTGATAAATGTACTTAGCTTTCTGATTTTCTCCTCGTCCGGCTGTTCATGGGTCCTGTACAAAAATGGAATCTCCCGCCAGAAATATTCCTCCGCCACAGTCTCATTTGCCATCAGCATAAAATCCTCAATAAACTTTGTGGCAATATTTCTGTCATAAGGCTTTATATCAACAGGCTTTCCATTTTCATCTAATATCATCTTTGTCTCTGGAAAATCAAAATCAATGGAGCCGCGTTTCTTTCTTTTTTCTCTCAGTATGCCTGACAGCTCTGCCATTAACAGGAACATGGGTACCAAAGGCTCATATTTTCTGCTCTCCGGTCTTTCTTCCATCTCCTGTTCTTCCACGATTTTCGCCACACTTGTGTAGGTCATTCGTTCATCCACCCGGATAACCGTCTCTGCAATCACATGGTCCAGCATCTCTCCTCTGGAGTCGATTGTCATAATACAGCTAAGCGCAAGGCGGTCCTCCTTTGCATTGAGCGAGCATATTCCATTAGACAGCTTGTGCGGCAGCATGGGAATTACCCGGTCGGCAAGATACACACTTGTCCCTCTGTTCAGTGCCTCTCTGTCCAGTGCACTCTTCTCCTGCACATAGTTGGTCACATCCGCAATATGCACACCAAGCTTGTAATCTTCGCCCTCTTTCGTCAGAGATATAGCATCATCCAAATCTTTCGCATCTTCCCCGTCTATGGTGACCATCTGCCACTCTCGCAAGTCCATTCTGCCGGCCATATCCGCCTCACTGACTTCTTTTCCCACACGTTCCGCCTGATTCATAACTCTTTCAGGGAACTCCACGGGGAGGTCATATCCCTTAACAATGGACATAATATCTGTGCCTGGGTCATTGATATGCCCTATAATCTCCAGGACCTTTCCCTCCGGCTTCATATGCTCTCCGCCGTAGGAAGTCAGTTCCACAACCACCTTATGTCCGTCCATAGCTCCCTTTTCTTTTCCTGCCGGGATATAAATATCATTTAAAATCCGCTGGTTGTCAGGGCGCACAAAGCCAAAATTTTTATACTTTTCATACAAACCTACTACTTTTGTAGTTCCATGAGAAAGAATGCGGACAATCTTTCCTTCTTTTCTTCTTCCCCCGGATGCGTCCCCCCTCTTTGGTAATAATAAACTCTACCTGGTCACCCTGAAATGCCCCGCTCCGGTTCTCCTCCGGAATAAAAATATCATCGGTTTCTCCTTCCCGGATTACAAAACCAAATCCCCTGGCATTTGCCTGGAACATCCCTGTAAGTCTCTTCGCCTGTCCCTTTGCGTATTTTCCATTCTTGGAGACAAATATTTTCCCTTCCTGTTCCAGGGAATCGAGCACTTCTTTCAGCTCATCGCGCTGTTCCTTTGGTATCTGCAATATAACTGCAATTTCTTTTATTTTCATTGGGACATAAAAATCATCACAAATAAACTCATAAATTACTTTTTTTCTTTTTTCAAAACTTTGATCCATATTCTCACCTTCTCATCTTTTCCCTTATTCTTCCCCACAGAAGAAAAAAGTAACCATTCGGCCACGGTGGGGCACAGTTCAGCCACCCAGCTCGAGCCAGACTAAACTGTTATAAAAAAAACACCCTATAACTGCCGCATAGAGTGTTTCATTATTTTATCAACTTAGTTAAATACACCCAGGTTTAAAACCAGTGCCAGAACCATAAATAAGATGGCCAGAAACTTTGTGGATTTTACAAGAGCACCTTCCATGGAACGTCCTTTGTTCTGTCCCCAATAGGAATCGGCTGCCCCGCTGATAGTTCCGAGTCCGGCAGACTTGCCTTCCTGCAGAAGAATAATCGCTGCCAGTGCAATACAATCTATTACAAATATAATGGTTAAAATAATCTTCAAAATTTCCATTCTTGTACACCTCCCGTGAATAAACCATAGTTATCTTACCACAGATGGGAAAAGTTTGCAACGATTTTCTGATAGATATCTTCATAACTGATTTTGCCAAAATCCGTCACATCAACCGGAATGGTAAGCCCCAGCTCAATATTATATACCTTGTGGGAAATAGAGGCGGTAAATTCCTCAAATGTGGGTGCTATTCTGGACACCTGGTTTAATAATTCCGGGGAATATGTTTCAATATGATACTGGTTCAGCAGATGCCCCGGATGCCTGTCATCCAATTGATCCCTGTCTACACCTCGCTGATACACCGTGTGCATGTCGGAATAAAGATAAATTGTTACCGCCAGATAACCGCTCTCCTGAATTAATTCCGCCAGATTTGCTTTATGTCTCTGATAAAAAGGATACTCAATCAGTATAGTTTTATTCTCCCACATCCGTTTTTGAATAATCAGATAAAACTCTTCAAGACTCCAGCCATTCAGCCTGTCCTTCTGCTCCACATTATCAAAACCGAAAATATCCCAGTTTTTTTCTTTAATCTGGTCATAACTGATTTTCACAATCTCATCATTGTCCAGATAGTTCAGAAACCGCTCCGCTGTTCCGCTCTTTCCCGTCCCGGGGCCTCCGGTGAAAATAATAAGTGTTCGTTTGTCTGGAAATTCTTTCTTCATAACCTATCCTCTAAGCTTTAAAAGTCCCGTTTCTCATGGCTTGAACATTTTCAGGACTGATTTTTCCTTCCATTGGACCAAATGCAGCCACATTCAGTGCACCCGCGGCGGCCGCAATCTCAGCGCATTCTTTCATGTCTTTTCCTTCCAGAAGTGCACACAAAAAAGCGCCGATTGAAGTGTCACCCGCACCAGTTGGGTCTACAACTTCCACTTTATACAATCCCTGTTCCACAACCTGCCCGTCTCTTGTATATATCCTAGAGCCGTCAGAGCCTCTCTTCAAGAACAAGATTTCCAGATTTGGATTCTCAAAACATTTCTTTACAGCCTCCTCAACAGCTTCAATTCCTGTCAGAAGCTTCAGCTTCATCAAGACCAGGGGCAAACACATTGGTCATTTCCAGAACGGCATTGATAATCTCGAAAGACTCTTTGCTCTTATTTGGATTGGTCAGATGCTCCACGCGCACATTGGGGTCAAAGCTGATTTTTGTGCCCTGAGCCTTCATTGCCCTGGCAGTATTCACAATCTCCCATCCATAACCCAGACGAGCGGTGAGCGCACATCCCATAATATGTAAAAACTTTGCCTCTTTCAAGGATGGCTCTGTAACATCAGGCATTTCAGCTTTTGTTGCGGGGGTGTCATCCCAGTGGAATAAAAATCTGCGGTCTCCCTTATCATCGTAAGATACAAATGCACAGGCTGTGGAACCATCGGGGTCAACCAGCATTTTAGAGGTATCTACACCATCTTGATTCAGGCGCTCCAAAAGACATTCTCCGAATCCATCTTTCCCGACACCTGAAATAATGCCGCAGCTGTGCCCCATTCTTGCTACAGTAGAAATCATGATGGAGGAAGAGCCTGACGGAAATGGCCCTTCAAATAATGCGGTTTCTTTTAACGGCTTGTTGACCTCTGTTCTCATAACTTCAACCAGAGCTTCACCCATTGTCCAAATCTCAGCCAATCGCCTTCACCACCCTCTCTTTTTCCTCCTCAGACTTAAATTTCTGAATAAATTCTACTACCTCATGGTTTGGCCCAAGTATAGTCACATACTCCACCCCATGTTCCCAATATGGAAGAAAAGCAGGTCCCTCACGAAATTCGTATCCAGATTCCTTTGCTTCCTTAATACATGCGACAATGTCTGTGCAGTGCAGTGCGATGTGGTCAATTGCACCAATCACATTAGATGCACCCTCGTCCTTTTCATAAACTTCAATTACAATATCTCCCCATCCCAGAAACTTTACGGGGTTTCCATTATAGACAGTCTCCCACTTTAATTCAAATCCAAGTCCAAGATAAAATTCCGCTGTCTTATTAATATCATCTGTCGGTATACCTATGTGCTGGTATCCGTCTACATATTGTGTAAGCATAATCACCATTCTCCTATACAAAAAGGAATATCACAACAACCGACAATATCTGCCCCGGTTTTCAGTTACTCATAAATGCTTTTCAAAACATACGGCGTTTTTCCGCTACAATTAAACAGATCGCAATTCTTAGCGATTTCTGCTGCGATTGCATGACGTCCGGGTCCAACAACTTTACGGGGATCGTTTTCCTCTCGGTTTGATTGAACCTTTCACTCCATCTGAGAATACTTTCTTTAATCCGGTGCCTACATTGATCTTGCTCATACCCATGGCAACACATTTCTTGAAATCTTCTTCCGGGACACCAGTGCCACCGTGAAGAACAATTGCAATATCGGTCTGTTTACGGATTTGTTCCAGAAGGTCAAATCTGATCTTTGGATCTGCTTTGTAGTAGCCATGTGCAGTACCGATAGAAACTGCAAGTGCATCGATTCCTGTTTTTTCAACAAATTCATGTACAAGCAGAAGGATCTGTGTAAGCCTTCCCGGATTCCTCCACATGAACTTCATCCTCATGTCCTGCCAGCATACCAAGTTCGGCCTCTACTGAGCATCCATCAATACCATATGGGCTGTGATTGTGTGCAAAATCAGCGATTTCTTTTGATTTTGCAATGTTTATTTCGAAGGATTCCTGGGAAGCATCGATCATTACATTTGTAAATCCAACAACAACCGCGTGTTTAATCTGCTCAAGATCAGTTGCATGATCAAGGTGGAGACAGATTGGAACTTCAGGATAAGCCATCGCCAGCCCCTTTGCTGTATTAGCGATTAATTCAAGGGAATTGTTATAATATTTGACAGCGCCCAAAGAAGCCATCAGAATAACCGGTGACGTTCTTTTCTTTTGCGCCCTCTACGATACCAACCATCTCTTCAAGAGTACTAAAGTTAAAAGCTCCTACTGCATATCTCTCTTCTGGATTTACATCTGTTGTAGCACGTTTAACAGAATCAGCCATAATTTGTTTCATTGTTAATAATGGCATTTTATTTCTCCTTTTTATCTTAAAATTTAATTGTTCTTTTTCTGGTCGTATCCTACAGCCCTCCGTCCAGTGCATCCTTCACCATAACGTATGCGCCATAAGCTACTACCTTATCATTCAACTGTGAAATTCGTATTCTGTCTTCATCAAACTGGAAACAGGCATGTCTGCGGATTTCGTTCATCATGGTATACCAGAAGTATTTATCTGCCTTGACCATTCCGCCTGCCAGAACAATAACATCTGGATCAAACAAATTGATCAAATTGGCTAAACCGACTCCAATATAGTAACCTTCCTGCTGCAGCATGCTAATCGCATATGGATCGCCTTTCTCCGCTGCATCACTTAAAATCTTTCCATTTACTTTTTCAGGATTATAACCAATAGATTCAAATGCCATTGATTTGATGCCACTCCTGATATCTCTCTTCATCCGGCTGTTCATGGCAGAGCCGGATGCATAAAGTTCAAAGCATCCGCTTCCGCCGCACCCGCACTTTGGCCCTGAAAAGTCTATAGAGACATGACCAAATTCTCCGGCGAATCCTTTGCGGCCGTGGTAGATTTCTCCGTTCATTGCGATACCACCGCCGCAGCCGGTACTGATGGTCTGATATAAAACAACATTCTCTCCCTTGGCAACACCAACATTAGCTTCCGCGAGGGCGCCAAGATTTCCATCATTCTCTACATAGACAGGAACGCCGAATTCTTCTCTGAGACAATCGCCCAGCGGGAAATTCTTCCATCCCATCATAGGAACATCAATGATCAATCCTGTTCTGTAATCAAGTGGACCGGGTGCGGCAACACCAATACCAGAAATGTCTTCCTTGGTCTTTCCTGCTTCTTCCAGAACCTCATACGCGAGTTCTATGGTATTCTGGAAGACTATATCATCACCTTCGTAGGTTCTGGATTGTTTGACCTTAAAGTCTGTTATTGGTTCGCCCTGGTTATTAAAAACAACTGCTGTGGTCTTTGTTCCACCGATATCAATAATTAAAAAATTTTTCATATTCCTTACCATCGTATTTTATTTTCTTTATTCAGATTTTCCCTTCTGAGCCATATCAAGCATTACAGCTAGAATGATGATGGAGCCGATTACTACTTTCTGCCAGTAAGCAGAGATCTCCATCAGGGTCATACCATTGTTGATGATTGCTATGATGGCACAACCGAACATTGCTCTTGCCACAGACCCAGAACCACCAACAGGGAAGTTCCGCCGAGAACTGTTGCTGCGATGGCAAACATTTCGTATCCATCGCCAGATGCAGGATGTCCGTTATTAACCTTTGAAGCGGCAATTACACCGGCAAGACCGGCTGTGATACCACAGATTACGTGACTTTTCAGAGTAACCTTCTTTGTATCAATACCACACATGTGAGCCACAGAGGCGTTAGAACCAACAGCAAATACATGGCGTCCAAAGACTGTTTTTGTCAGGATAATGTGGAAAATAACAACAACAATTATGGTGAAAATAACAATACATGGGATAATACCCGTCTTAAAGTTTTCTGTTCATATCAGATGTCCCGTGCCAACAAACAAATCCGTTTGGGAAAGCTGTATACTGTCTGACGTCTGATATGATGCTATAAGTCATCCGCGGAAAGCCTGCATCAGGTAAGGGTAAAATCATAGGTACTCACTGTTGTACCACCACTAACCATCCGATAAACAACCGATAACACGCGTCTCCTGTCACAGCCCCCAACAATCTGAATTACAATAATCAAAGCTGTTGACTGTGCATTCAGCGCCATAAATAGCTGTGCTGCAAGAATCACGCAGTCATAGCCATTGCTGAGCCGATGTTGATATCAATAGTGCCAAGAATAATTACATATGAATAAGACCTGTTGCCAAATCGCATTCACAACATTTGTCCAACAAATTGATAACATTCGCAGGTTTCAGGAATGTCGTCATTTCCAATTGAAAAACCAATCACAAAGCAGGATTGTAGCCATATGACAATATTATCAGTGGCCAACTGTTTACATATTTCACTTTTTTCATTTTATTTTCCTCTCTTTTATAAACGTGTATTTGTAATGGTTTGCTCTGATGCTAATTTGCATCTGTTTCTTCAGAAACAGGGCTCGCAAGAGAAATCAAATTCAACTCATTTATCTCATGACGGTTTAATTCACCGGTCTGATGGCCCTCTGACATTACATAGGCTCTGTCAGATGCCTTGATAATCTCCCGGATATCCGAAACACCATGACAATACATCCGCCGTCTTCAACGAACCGATTCATCAAAGCGTAAAATTCCGCTCTTGCATTAACATCAATACCTTTTGTCGGTTCATCAAGAATCAACAATTTTACACCAGCTGCCAACCATTTAGAAAGGATAACTTTCTGCTGATTACCACCGGAAAGATTTCCGCAAAGTGTCCTGATATTCGGTGCTTTAATTTTCAATTTTTCCATGTACTCATCACTGGTTTCCTTCTCCCACGGCACATTTACAAACCCATTTTTGCGTGGAACGGAAGGTTCGGAAGAGCGATATTTTCCTGAATGCTCTTCCTGAGCAGGAGCCCTGTGCGCCGGCGGTCTTCTGTGGCGAGTCCGACTTTTCTGATGATGGCGTCTTCCGGGTTCTTAATGCGCACTTCTTCACCGTACAGAAATACTTTGCCGGATGTGATTTTTGTTGCGCCAAAAATTGCCTCCATAACTTCCGTGCGTCCTGCCCCTACCAATCCTGAAAATGCTACAATCTCGCCGGCATTGGCATGGAAGTTGATATTTTTAAATACCCCCTCCTGACAAAGGTCCTCAACCCGGAGAATCTCTTCTTCGCGGTATGCTCAGGTTTGACATAAGCTCCCAGCTCACGTCCAACCATGCTATTCAGAATTGTCTGTTCACTCACTTCATTCACTTTATATTCTGCAACTTTAAACCATCCCGGAAAATGGAGCACTTCTCACAGATAACCGGCAGCTCAGCCATACGGTGGGTTACATAAATCATAGTTGTATCGGCTGCTTTCATCTTGCGGACCTGTTCAAAAAGAGATTCAATCTCTTTCTCAGAGAGAGATGAGGTCGGCTCATCAAGCACTACCACCTTTGCATGCTTAGAAATGACCTTTGCGATTTCTACCATCTGAAGCTGGGCGGCCGTCAAAGTCGCACAAAGTGTGTGAGCGTCAATTTCAAGTCCCATCTCATGTAGTACTTCCTGGGCATCGGACTCCATCTTTTTGCGGTCGAGCATTCCGTTTGCCTTTTTGGGTTCACACCCAAGGTACATATTCTCAGCCACGTGACAAGAGTGGCGCTATCGCTGTTTCCTGTGCGATAACCGCAATACCTGCATCCAGGGCATCCTTGGGTGTTTTGAAATTACATACTTTTCCGTCCAGAAGCACTTCACCCTTTGTGGGTTTGTAAATCGAAGCAATTATCTTGATCAAAGTAGATTTCCCGGCACCGTTTTCACCAACCAGCGCATGGCATTCACCTGGGTAAAAATCAATGCTGATATCCTCCAGCGCTTTTACACCCGGAAATTCTTTTGCAATATTCTTTACCTGTAAGAACGGTTTCATAACTGTTCCTCCATTTCATCTTTTTTAAAAAGAATCCCGCAATCGGGATTCTACTCCTGCGGCAGGCTGCAGCAACATTTTTTGCTTCGCCACAGTGTGATCTCCCAGAGGTTTCTTATACCAGGGAAGAAAACTTTTCTGGTATAAAAAGTGCCCAGTTCAATGGCCTGGGCACTTTAGACCTGTGTAACACTCAGTCTTCTGCTTGTGATAATTATTTGAGGTAATCAGCAACATTCTCAGCTGTTACAAGGTTACACTCGATAAGGTCTTTCTTATCGCCAGCTACAGAACCTTTCTGGAAATACTCAGCCATCTTGTCAACGATACCAGAGCCGATTCCTTCTGGATCCTGGGCAACTTCTGCTTCCCAAATCTTACCAACCTTTGGATCAGCGATGTATTCGCATGCTGTTTTACCTGCATCAAATCCAACAATTTTTGTGCTGGAGCCTGCAGACTGAATAGCTGAAAGCGCACCGTAACCAGTTGGGTCACCTACTACAAATATGTAAGAAAGCTCATCGCCATACTGTGTAATCCAGTTCTCATAATATCAGCCGCTTTGACTGGTCATTATCAGCATCCATAAATTCAATCAGAGTGAGGTCTTTTCCGCCGTCAACAGCTTTCTTTATGGTTTCTTCAAAACCTGCCTGGCGATCCTGTGTAGACTGTGCAGATGCGTATGTAATACATCCAACCTTAGAACCGTCCGGAGCGTGCTCTGCAATGTGCTCTCACCAGCTGTAACACCTCCAGCTTTGTTGTCAGATCCTACGAAAGAAA
>JASGKW010000020.1:0-36463 GCA_049840515.1 Muricomes sp.
ATGGATGAAATTTCTTTGTATGTGGTTTTGAAGGTACATTTGAATAGTGAGAATGGACGATACCGGAGGGTATCGTTTTTTTGTATTCAAAAATAGAAAAGGTTGTACCGGATTATGCTTTGTGCTATAGTATAGATAATTAGTGGAAACGGGCAAATATGAAACGATAATGGGTTATGTTTTGTACAATTTGCACTATTCCTAAAAATAATAATATAAAAAGGAGGAATTTTTTATTATGTATGATTTAACGGGAAAAGTGGCAGTTGTCACAGGAGCTTCCAGCGGTCTTGGGGCTGACGCAGCCAGAGCTTATGCACAGGCAGGCGCCAATGTGGCGTTATTGGCAAGGAGAAAGGAAAAGCTGGAGGCTTTATCCGAGGAACTGAAAGCAATGGGGGTGGATGCTCAGGCTGTCTGCTGTGATGTATCTGATGAAGAGAGCGTGTCTTTGGCAATTTCTGAGGTGATAGCGCATTTTGGAAAGATTGATATTCTTTTGAATAATGCTGGTATCGCTGTCCGGGGAGGTGTTGATACTTTAACAGTTGAGGACTGGGACAAATCCATGGATATCAATGTCAAAGGCATTTTCCTTGTAAGTAAATATGTGGTTCCTGAGATGAAGAAGCAAAATTATGGGAAGATTGTCAACATAAGTTCTGTCAATGCCCTGATTGGCGACAAGAACGATATATTTATCCGTCATTCTTACAACGCTTCCAAGAGTGCTGTTTTAGGACTTTCCCTTGGTATGGCTGCATCTTATGGACAATTTGGTATTACAGTCAACTCTGTTTGCCCGGGATTGTTTGAATCTGAAATGACGGAAGGTACTTTGTTTAAATCTCAGGACTTTTTAAATGCTTACAGCTATACTTGCCCTATGAGCCGTCCAGGTAAGAGAGGGGAGGTCAGCGGACCTATTTTATTCTTCTCCAGTGACGCTTCCAGCTATGTGACCGGACAGCATATTGTTGTGGATGGAGGCACTTCCTTAGTATAAGGAGATTTAATCTTAAATAACAACTAAAAGAGGCTGATGCTTAAGCATCAGCCTCTTTTCTGTTCAAAAGTAGAAAAGCGGACTCCGAAGAGTCCGCAATCCATTAAATTGCAAAAGGGTCAGACCCCTTTTAAAACATCTGCGCATTCGGGGTGTTTCTCAAACCATCCCACTGCATATGAGCAGGTCGGCACTGCTTTTTTACCGCTCTGTCTCAATTCCAGGACCAGTTCTTCCATGAGTTTTCCGGCAATACCTTGGCCCCGAAGTGAATCATCTACGTAAGTATGATTGATATTTACTGTAGTGTCATCCATATCGGGAAATGTCACTTCTGCAATTACCAGGTGCTCTGGGCTGTAGACTGCAATCTGATTTGGGTTATGAATAAATTCCAAAATAACTCCTCCTTTTTGCCGCCTTCTAACCATAGCTGGCTTTCATAGCTGGTTTTAGGCTGTGAAATGGTGTGTTTAATCGTTTTCTTCTGTCTGTATTGTATAGGTCTGACGTTTTCTGGCCATCTCATCACTTTCCAGGTATTCATCGTATGTTGTAATCTTATCAATGAGTTTTCCGCCAGGCACGATTTCCATAATACGGTTTGCTGTTGTCTGCACAATCTGATGGTCGCGTGAAGTGAACAGCAGTACTCCCGGGAATTTAATCATTCCGTTATTTAATGCGGTGATGGACTCCATATCCAGATGGTTGGTTGGTTCATCCATAAGAAGTACATTTGCACCGGAAATCATCATTTTAGAGAGCAGGCACCGAACTTTTTCTCCACCAGACAGAACCTTCAGACGTTTTACGCCGTCCTCCCCGGCAAAAAGCATTCTTCCAAGGAATCCACGGACATATGTGACATCTTTCTCTTCAGAATATTGAGTAAGCCATTCTGTGATGGTGTAGTCATTGTCAAATTCTCCGCCAAAGTCTTTTGGGAAATAGGACTGGGAAGTTGTGATTCCCCATTTGTAGGTACCCTCATCCGGCTCCATTTCTCCAATTAATATTTTAAATAAGATAGTTTTTGCCAGTTCATTGCCGCCCACAAATGCCACTTTGTCATCGTGTCCTAAAGTGAAAGAAATGTTGTCCAGAATTTTTTCTCCGTCAATAGTTTTGGAGAGACCTTCCACGGTCAGAACCTCATTTCCAATCTCACGGTTTGGACGGAAGTCGATGTAAGGATATTTTCGGCTGGAAGGCTTGATATCGTCCAGTTCGATTTTTTCAAGAGCTTTTTTTCTGGAAGTAGCCTGTTTAGATTTTGAGGCATTGGCACTGAACCGGGAAATAAAGTCCTGAAGTTCTTTGATTTTTTCTTCTTTTTTCTTGTTTGCTTCTTTCATCTGGCGAATCAAAAGCTGGCTGGATTCATACCAGAAGTCATAGTTTCCGGCGTAAAGCTGAATTTTGCCGTAGTCAATATCTGCAATCTGGGTACATACTTTATTCAGGAAGTAACGGTCATGAGATACCACAATAACAATATTATCAAAATTAATTAAAAATTCTTCCAGCCATGCAATTGCATCCAGGTCAAGGTGGTTGGTCGGCTCATCCAGCAGCAATATGTCGGGATTTCCAAACAAAGCCTGGGCGAGAAGAACCTTGACTTTTTCAGCACCTGTCAGGTCTTTTAGATATTTGTAATGCAGGTCTGTGGGGATGCCAAGTCCATTGAGGAGAGATGCAGCGTCAGACTCTGCTTCCCAGCCATTCATGGTTGCGAATTCTGCTTCCAGCTCGCTGGCTTTGATTCCATCCTCATCGGAGAAGTCTTCTTTTGCATAGATGACTTCCTTTTCTTTCATAATTTCATATAAACGGGCATTTCCCATAATTACAGTATCAAGCACTACGTATTCGTCATATTTAAAATGGTCCTGTTGAAGGAAAGAAAGACGTTCGCCGGGGGTGATGGCTACCTCTCCTTTGGAAGGCTCCAGCTGGCCGGACAAAATCTTCAGGAAAGTAGACTTTCCTGCACCGTTGGCACCAATCATGCCATAGCAGTTTCCCTCGGTAAATTTAATATTTACATCTTCAAAAAGTGCCTTTTTTCCTACGCGCAACGTTATATTATTTGCACTAATCATAGTATAATCTCCTTTATCTATCAATGTTCCTGTAACACCAACGATTATCTTAACATGATATGTGTCAAAATAGCAAGGTTTCCGGCGGTTTTCGTGAAAAAATTGTAACAGTTCAGCCATACAGCTCGAGTTGGCTGCTTTGCAGATTTTTTTACTGCTGACGCAGTTAAAATTCCCATCGGATAAATTTTCAATAATAGCTGTTCCCCAACGGAGAAAATCGTTATATAATAAAAAGGGAAAGTGAGGAAAGTTTTATGCAAAAGGCAACTTTGGTTTTGGAAGGCGGAGCAACAAGAGGCGTTTTTACAGCAGGTGCTTTGGATTATCTGATGGAACAGGATTTGTATATGTCAGATGTAATTGGAGTTTCTGCCGGATCATGCAATGCGGTGGATTATGTGTCCAGACAGCCGGGCAGGACGAGAGACTGCATGATACCTGAAAATAAAAACACAAGTTATTACTATGGCTTTCGGAAATCAGTAAAAGAGAAAAGTCTGATGAATATGGATATGATTTTTGATATATTTCCAAACGAGATATTTCCCTTTGATTATGAGACATATGTTCAATCAGAGATGAAATGTGAAATTGTGGTTACAAATTGTATTACGGGTAAGGCGGAGTATCTTGATGAGCGCGCCGACAAGGACAGATTGATGAAGATTTGCAGAGCTTCATGCAGTATGCCGCTTGTCACCCCGATTGTAAATGTAGATGATGTGCCGTATCTGGATGGAGGGCTTTCAGATAGTGTGCCTCTGGAGCGCGCAAAGGAACTGGGAAATGACAAGATTATAGTGATTCTTACAAGAAATTCAGGGTACCGCAAAAAAAGAGTATCCAAAGGGCTGGAAGAAGTATATCGCAGGGCTTACCAGTCTTATCCAAATCTTGTTAAGGCAATTTTGACCAGAAGTTTTTATTATAATCGAACTATGAACCGCCTGGAGCTGCTGGAAAAGCAGGGTAAAATATTTGTACTGCGCCCATCTGTCAGACCGGTGGCAAGAATGGAGCGAAAGAAAGAAGTGCTGACAGAGTTTTACAACCACGGATATAAATTGATGAAAGAGAATTATAAAGAGCTGATGGAATACCTTGGCAGTTGATGCAGGAGAGTAAAGATATCATAAAGAGGAGGATATGATTATGGGCAAGATGATATTAAATTATACGCAGAACAGGGAGCTGTCCTGGCTGAGGTTTAACCAGCGGGTTTTGGAGGAGGCAAGGGACCAGAGTGTGCCCCTTCTGGAGCGCATGAAGTTTGTGGCAATATTCACGAGCAATCTGGATGAGTTTTTCATGATTCGGGTAGGCAGCTTATATGACATGGCATATGTGGACAACAAGACGAGAGACAGCAAATCGGGTCTTACTCCGGGAGAGCAGCTGACGGCGATATATGAAGCAGTTGCGCCCCTTTATAAGGAAAGAGATAAAACTTACGGGGAGATTAAAAAGCAGCTCCATCCCTATGGGGTATGTGGTCTGGATTTTAAGGAGTTGGAACAATCGGAGAAGAAGTATGTTAAGAAGTATTTTAAGGAGCAGGTTCTTCCGCTTTTGTCTCCCCAGATTGTAGATGCAAATCATCCGTTCCCCCATCTGCTGAATAAAGAAATCTACGTGGTGGCGGATTTGAAACTGGAGAATAAGAGCATGATGGGAATTGTGACTGTCCCCCAGTTTATTTCTGACATTTTGTATCTTCCGGGACATGACATCCGTTATATCAGAATGGAAAAAGTGATTATGGAATATCTGGATATTGTGTTTGACCGGCATCAGGTGTTTGATAAGAATTACATTTGTGTCACCCGGAATGCAGATATTTCACCCGATGATGAAGCCTATGAAGAGAGCGAAGATTTTCGTTTTATTATGAAAGAGACCCTTCACAAGCGGAGAAGAATGGCAGTGGTGCGCCTCGAGGTGGCAAATCCCCTGAAAAAGGAGATGGAAACCTATTTCTGTGAGAAATTTAATATCACACCAGCCTGCATTTTCCGCACGAAAATGCCAATGAAGCTGGATTATATGTTTGCCATAGCGGATAAGGTGCCTGTCTCTATGAAAAATTCTCTGATTGCGGAACCTTTTTCCCCGCAGCCGTCAGCGTCTGTGGCTAAGGAAAATGTGATGGCACAGGTGAAGAAGAAAGATGTCCTGCTCTCTTACCCCTATGAGAGCATGGAACCATTTCTTCAAATGATAAAAGAGGCGTCAGCGGACCCTAATGTTATGACAATCAAAATCACCATCTACCGGCTGTCAAGAAAAAGCCGGCTGGTGGAATATTTGTGTGCGGCCGCTGAAAACGGCAAGGAAGTAACTGCACTGATAGAACTGCGGGCAAGGTTTGATGAGCAGAATAATATTGACTGGTCAGAGCGCATGGAGGAGGCCGGCTGCAGAGTTATATACGGTTTCGAGGGGTATAAGGTACATTCTAAAATCTGTTTGATTACATACAGAAATAAGAATGAAATCAAATATATCACCCAGATAGGTACAGGAAACTACAATGAAAACACGGCGAAGCTGTATACAGATTTTTCACTGATAACCGCAAACCAGGAAATTGGAGAAGATGCGGCAACATTTTTTAAAAACATGTCTATCGGAAATCTGGACGGTATTTACCGGCATTTGCTTGTATCGCCGACCAGTTTGAAACAAAAAGTTCTGCTGATGATAGATGAAGAGATTAAAAAAGGTGTAGGCGGCAGAATTATTATGAAAATAAATTCTGTCACAGATATGGATTTTATAAGCAAAGTTGGGGAGGCATCCAGAGCAGGTGTGAAGATAGATTTAATTGTCCGTGGTATCTGCTGTATTTTGCCGGGAATTCCGGGAGAGACTGAGAACCTGACTGTGACCAGCATTGTAGGGCGTTATCTGGAGCATCCAAGAGTATTTGTCTTTGGCACCGGGGGCGACCAGAAAATCTATATGGGCTCTGCGGATATGATGACCAGAAACACGGAAAATCGCGTGGAAGTGGCTTGCCCCGTGTACGATGGAGCTGTGAAAAAGAGGCTGATAAACAGCCTGAACGTTATGCTGAAAGATAATGTAAAGGCCAGAGTAATGTTAAGTGACGGCACTTATAAGAAAAAAGAAATTACAACAGAGGCCATAAATTGCCAGGAAGTGTTTATGAAAGAAGCGCTGAGAGCCAGACCTGAGGTGAAAGCGGCAGAAAAATCTTCTTTCCTGAAAAAGATTGGGAGATAT
Organism: Muricomes sp.; assembly: GCA_049840515.1. Taxonomy (GTDB): domain Bacteria; phylum Bacillota; class Clostridia; order Lachnospirales; family Lachnospiraceae; genus Muricomes. The sequence goes on from JASGKW010000020.1 coordinate 6,364, forward strand.
TTTGGCAGAAAGCGGGAGGCATAATTATGAGCGGCCTGAAGAAAAGAGAATTTGGAAAAACAAATAAAGGAGAAATGGCATCTCTATATACGATGAGCAATTCTCAGGGCATGGGCATGGCGGTCACAGATTATGGAGCTGCACTTGTTTCCCTGATAGTACCGGATAAAAATAATGTGCCTTTAGATGTGGTTTTGGGTTATGATGACACAGCAGGATATGAGGCCGGCGGGAACCATTTCGGTGCAACAGTAGGCCGAAACGCGAATAGAATCGGCAGGGCGTCTTTCCAAATTAATGGAATTCAGTATAATCTGGATAAGAACGATAATGGCAACAATCTTCACAGTGGAGTGGACTACTATAACAAACGAATCTGGCAGGTTGAAGAAACTGGGGAGGATAGTATCACCTTTCTTCTTCACAGTCCCGCTGGGGATCAGGGGTATCCGGGAACTCTGGATATGAGAGTCACTTATAAGCTGACAGAAGACAACAGAATCTGTATTCATTACCATGCTGTGCCGGACGAGGATACAATCATCAATATGACAAATCACAGCTATTTTAATTTGAATGGACATGGCACAGGAAATATTCTGAAACATGAGCTGGTACTCGATTCAGACTACTTTACAAGGGCAGATAAAGAATCCATACCAACAGGCGAGCTTGTGGAGGTGACAGGAACCCCCATGGATTTTCGGACTCCCAAAGAAATTGGTGCTCAGATTGACTCAGATTACGAGGCAACTCGTCTGGGACAGGGGTACGACCATAACTGGGTATTGAAAAATAATGGAAAATTTGCTAAGGTAGCTGAAGTGGCCGGAGATATAAGCGGGATTGCGATGGAAGTGTGGACAGATTTGCCGGGAGTTCAGGTATATACAGGCAACTTCTTAAATCAGGAGAGTGGAAAAGAGGGCGCTGTCTATGAAAGACGCTGGGCAGTCTGCTTTGAGACACAGTATTTTCCGGATGCGATTCATCACGAGAATTTTGTAAGCCCGGTGTGCCGGGCAGGCAGCAGTTATGAGACGGTTACCGAATATCGTTTTCATATACGAGAATAAAGAAAAGAGCAGGCAGTAAAAGGATATATGGGGAAATCAGTATATATTGCAGAAAAGCCCAGTGTGGCGCAGGAATTTGCAAAGGCATTAAAATTGAATATAAAACGCAGAGATGGATATTTAGAGGCGGATGAGGCAATCGTCACGTGGTGCGTGGGTCATCTGGTGACAATGAGTTACCCGGAGGAATATGACCCGGCCCTTAAAAAGTGGAATTTAACTACGCTCCCTTTTATTCCGGAAAACTTCAAATATGAGGTAATTCCGGCAGTGGCAAAGCAGTTTAGAATTGTAAGCGAGCTTCTCACCAGGGAGGATGTTGACACTATCTATGTGTGCACTGACTCCGGGCGTGAAGGGGAATATATTTACCGTCTGGTGGAGCAGGAATCCCATGTAAAGGGAAAGCAGAGAAGAAGAGTCTGGATAGACTCACAGACGGAGGATGAGATTTTGCGCGGAATCAGAGAAGCAAAGGATTTATCAGAATATGATAATCTCAGCGCTTCTGCTTATTTGAGGGCAAAAGAGGATTACCTTATGGGAATTAATTTTTCCCGCCTTCTGACCCTAAAATATGGAAACAGTATTTCAAATTATCTGCATACAAAATATGCAGTTATATCTGTGGGACGTGTTATGACCTGTGTGCTGGGAATGATTGTGCGCAGGGAGCGGGAAATACGGGAATTTGTCAAAACTCCCTTTTACCGGATTGTAAGCACTATGGAGGCGGAAGGACAGACCTTTGAAGGAGAATGGCGGGCGGTGCAGGGCTCCCGCTACTTTGAATCGTATGATTTGTACAAAGAGAATGGTTTTAAAAAGCGGGAAAAGGCGGAAGAACTGGCAGATTACCTGAGGGAGCCAACTCCCATGACCTGCCAGATTGCTTCGATAGAGAAGAAAAAGGAAAAGAAGAATCCTCCTCTTCTCTATAATTTGGCCGAGCTGCAGAATGACTGTTCCAGACGGTTTAAAATCAGCCCTGACGAAACTCTCCGGATTGTGCAGGAGCTTTATGAGAAGAAACTTGTCACTTATCCAAGAACCGATGCCAGAGTACTGTCCACAGCGGTGGCTAAAGAAATAAGCAAGAACCTGAACGGACTTTCAAAATACCCGATGGCAGCACCTTATATGGAGGATATTGTGGCTCTGGGAAGCCACAAAACCCTGGCAAAATCCAGATATGTAAATGACAAGCAGATTACAGACCATTATGCGATTATTCCCACTGGACAGGGTCTGAGTGCTCTGAAATCTGTTTCAGCTACGGGGAGCAAAGTTTACGATTGTATTGTAAGACGATTTCTCAGCGTCTTTTATCCTCCGGCAGTTTATCAGAAGGTTTCGATTGTCACAAAAATGAAAGAAGAGAGCTTTTTTTCCAGTTTTAGGGTACTTGCGGAAGAAGGATACCTGAAAGTAGCCGGAATTCCAAATACCCGGAAAAGCACGGCAGCGCAGACAGAGACAGGCAGCAGTTCGGAAACCCAGGATGGAGATAACAGTGAAAATGGTGAAAATCAGGGTGAACAGGATTTAGATGTGAACTTTTTTCAAATAATACAGGGATTGAAAAAGGGGGCAGTTCTCCCCGTAAAGTCTCTGGAGATTAAAGAAGGAGAGACATCTCCCCCAAAAAGATACAATTCAGGCTCCATGATTCTGGCTATGGAAAATGCGGGGCAGCTTATCGAGGACGAGGAACTGCGCGCACAGATTAAGGGAAGCGGTATTGGAACAAGCGCCACCCGGGCAGAGATTTTGAAGAAGCTGATACATATTAAATATTTATCATTGAATAAAAAAACACAGATTATCACACCAACCCTGCAGGGCGAGATGATATATGATGTGGTGAACAACTCAATCAAGTCACTGCTCAATCCAGATTTGACGGCAAGCTGGGAGAAAGGGCTGAATTATGTGGCGGATGGGGACATCACTCCTGATGAATATATGAAAAAATTAAATGATTTCATTGTCAGCAGAACCAACGGCGTGAAAGGGCTGAAAAATGATTTTCAGTTAAAAAACTGCTATGACAGAGCGGCAAAATTTTATTCCAGAAAGAAATAGGCCGCAATGGGGCAGACATGATTTTGTTATCATATAATAAGGATATTATAAAAGAATTAACAGGCTAATTTAGGAGGAGCAGATGAAAGAAATTACTGTGAAAGAGCTTTATACGTTAGAGGAAACGATTGCAAAAGATATTTTTGAGGGCGTTACATACCCGTGGGAGGTTCTGCCTAAAATCAGTGGATTTATTCTGGAACTGGGTGCATCTCTGGACCCGAAGAATATGAGAAGCATGGCGAAAATATTTGGGTTGCAAAAACAGCAACGGTAGCGCATACGGCGTCTATTACTGGCCCTGCCATTATCGGGAAGAATGCAGAAGTGAGACACTGTGCATTTATCAGAGGCAACGCTATTGTGGGGGAAGGTGCTGTAGTCGGAAACTCTACAGAGCTGAAAAATGTAATTTTGTTCAATAAAGTGCAGGTGCCGCACTATAATTATGTGGGAGATTCCATTCTGGGATACAAATCACACATGGGTGCAGGCTCTATCACTTCTAATGTAAAGTCTGATAAAAAGCTGGTCGTTGTAAAAACACCGGAAGGAAATATAGAAACCGGAATGAAAAAGTTTGGAGCCATGCTGGGTGACGAGGTGGAGGTAGGATGTGGAAGTATCCTGAATCCTGGAACAGTTGTGGGAAGCCACAGTAATATTTATCCGCTGTCATCAGTGAGAGGATATGTCCCTGCAAAGAGTATTTACAAGAAACAGGGTGAAGTGGCGGAAAAGCGATAAAAAGGAGATTCTGCAAAGTGGAAGAGCGGAGAATGTATTGCATTTCTCCGCTCTTTTATATCACAAATTAGTGAAGAAATTTTTGGGTTTCATATTTTGAATATATCATTGATGGGTAATTTCTTACTCAATTAGTATAGAAAATTTGTCAATAGATTTTCTTGTTTTTTGATTTCCCGTTTCTATTGCTTTGCCGAAAGGAATCATTAATATAGGAATCCAACTATATGGAATTTTTAAAAGTTCTTTTAGTTTATCAAAATTGACCCCTCGCATTGGGACTGCGTCATATTCATACGCACGGATAGAATAAAGCAAATTCATTGAGAAGAGACCACAGTCGAGTTTTAGTCCTTCTGCCCCTTTATCCGTCGGAGATATTTCATAGAAATTTTCCATTTTACTGCCAAATTCAGCCGCTCTTTCCGGAGATAAGTTTTCATTATGAATCTTATAATCAATCAGGTGTACAATATTATATTCATAAGGGTCCCCAAACACAATAAATATTGCAGAAGCAGTTTCAAGCTGTTTTTGATTGAAAGCTAGTGACTGTAATTGTTTTTGAAGTTCTTTATTCTTTATTGTAACGACTTTCCAAGGCTGAGTATTGTTTCCCGATGGAGCTTTTGAAGCTAACGATAATATTTTATTGATGTCTTGTACAGGAATAATGTAGTGTGAATCAAAATTCCGAATTGAGTTTCTTTCAGATAGAAAGTCTATAATATCTTGTTTCATGGTTTATTCTCCTTTTATGATTTGATATAATCATTTTAAGTGGTAGTAAAAAATAAACAAGTACTAACATTTTTGTTACTGTAAAAGGAGAGGTATTGATGAAACAAAGTTTAAAGAAGGATTGCGGAATATCTAAGGTGATGGAACAATTAGGCGGTAAATGGAAGCTCCTGATAATATGGAGGATTCATCAAAATGAGGGAACTCGATTTAATCAACTGAAGCGTGATACCAATGGAATCACCAATGTAATGCTCACCAGATGTTTAAAGGAACTAATTCAAGCTGGCTTTGTATCTAGAAAAGATTTTCTTACAGTACCGCCACATGTTGAATATTACCTGACAGAACAGGGGAAAAGCTTTATAAAAGTAATGGAAAATATGAATGAATGGGGGAGAAAAAATTTATGATTTGTTCCAGTATAAATGTCAGCCGCTTTTAATGGGGCAGGCAATTCTTTCATAATAAAAGTAATTTTTCAATAAAAATAAAAGATATATAAAGAATTGGGTACAGGGATTGTCTTATTGGAACAGAAATGTTAGTATATACCATATCTTACTGAACGTTCTAAGAGTTTTTAAAATCATGGTCACGACATTCGTCGAAAAGATTCCTTATTTTTAAATTGATGTAGCAGTTGAATAAGTGTAAAATATTGTTGACATTACATAGTAAATATAATAGTATAGTAGTAGAAATAGAACGGTTGTTCGGGATTTAGAAGGAGAATATCAAATTATGGCAAACTTGAATGAAGAGAAGAAAAAAGCGCTGGATGCGGCGATTGCAAAGCTTGAGAAGGATTTTGGAAAGGGAACAGTTATGAAGCTGGGAGAGCCGGGAGCACATGTTGCGGTTGAGACAGTTCCCACAGGCTGTTTGAGTCTGGATATAGCACTGGGACTTGGCGAATTCCAAAAGGGCGTGTAATAGAGGTTTATGGCCCGGAGTCCAGTGGTAAGACGACAATCGCTTTACATATGGTTGCTGAGGTACAAAAGAGAGGCGGGATTGCAGGTTTCATTGATGCGGAGCATGCGCTGGATCCTGTTTACGCAAAGAATATAGGGGTTGATATTGATGAACTTTATATCTCCCAGCCGGACAGCGGTGACCAGGCACTGGAGATTGCGGAGACCATGGTCCGTTCTAATGCCATTGATATTATCGTTATTGACTCTGTGGCAGCGTTAGTGCCAAGGCAGGAGATTGAAGGGGATATGGGAGACAGCCATGTGGGTCTGCAGGCGAGGCTTATGTCCCAGGCGCTGAGAAAGCTTACACCGGTTATCAGCAAGTCTAACTGCGTGGTGATTTTCATTAACCAGCTCCGTGAAAAGGTTGGGGTAATGTTTGGAAGCCCGGAAACTACGACAGGCGGACGTGCCCTCAAATTCTATGCTTCTGTGAGAATGGACGTAAGGAAGATAGAGACATTGAAACAGAGCGGTGAGATGGTCGGCAACCGCACACGAATTAAAATTGTGAAGAATAAGATTGCACCTCCTTTCAAAGAGGCAGAATTTGATATTATGTTTGGAAAAGGAGTCTCCAAAGAGGGGGATATCCTGGATTTGGCGGCAGCAATTGATGTGGTGAAGAAGAGCGGCGCATGGTATGCTTACGGAAATGAAAAGATTGGACAGGGAAGAGAGAACGCAAAAGCATATCTGGCAGAGCACCCGGAGCTTATGGAGGACTTGGAGAGACAGGTGCGTTCTTATTACAGTCTGAGCGGGGCAGCGGAAGCGTCAGATGCTTCTGAAGATTTGAAGCTGGCCAAAAAAGGAAAAACCTCAAAGAAATCAAAGACACAGGAGAACCCCGAGGGCTCTGAAGACTTAGAAGAAACTTTAGAAAACGCGGGGGCAGCGGAAGAGGAAAATTAATATGATCGTTACGAAGTTAGAGGCTGTGACGAAAACAAAATATAAAATCTTTCTGGATGGAGAGTTCGCCTTTGTTTTGTACAAGGGTGAACTCTCCAGATACCATCTCAGGGAAAACGAGGAGCTGGAAGAGACAGTTTATCAGAAGATATGGGAGGAAGTTATAGTAAAGCGTGCCCGGCTGAGGGCCATGCATCTTCTGGAGGATATGGACCGCACGGAGTCAGGGCTTCGGGAAAAATTAAGACAGGGGCTTTATCCGGAGGCGGCAATAGAGGAAGCAGTTCAATATGTAAAGTCCTTCCGCTACATAGATGATTTTCGCTATGCAAAGCATTTTATAGAGAGCAGAAAAACATCGAAGAGCAGGAAAGAAATATATGCTCTGCTGCGCGGCAAAGGTGTGGCGTCGGATAAGATTGACCTCGCATTTGAGGAGTGTTATGAATCAGAAGGTGAGAAACAGGCAATCGAACAGATACTCCGGAAAAAAAGATTCAATCCGTCACAGGCAGATAATAAGGAAATGCAGCGTCTATACGGCTATTTAGCACGAAAAGGATTTCATTATGATGACATCCGTCAAGTGATACAAAATTATAATGAGAATGCTTGACATAGTTGTGAAAACAGGATAAAATTTAAGTGTTGTATTTTTATCAAGAATGTACAATGAAAATTGAATAAGGAGGTGCTCCTGTGCCAACAATGTTAAGTATTGTTATTACTGTAGCCCTCGCGTTGATAGTTGGTATTATTACTCACCTTGCAACGATTTCCAAATTGAGGAACAATGCAGAGTCTAAAATTGGAAATGCAGAGGCAAAGGCCAGAGAAATAATTGATGATGCCGTAAAAACTGCTGAAACGACAAAGAAGGAAGCTCTTTTAGAGGTGAAAGAAGAGTCCATTAGGACTAAGAATGAACTGGACAAAGAGTCTAAAGAAAGAAGAGCCGAGTTGCAGCGCTACGAAAAGAGAGTGCTTGCAAAGGAAGAGGCGGTGGACAAACGGTCCGAAGCCATTGAACAGCGGGAAACAAAGTTTACAGCGAGAGAAGAGCAACTAAAACAGCGTGAAGCGAAAGTAGAAGATCTTAGTCAGAAAAGAGTACAGGAACTAGAAAGAATCTCAGGACTTACCTCCGAGCAAGCAAAAGAGTATTTGTTGAAAACTGTTGAAGAAGATGTAAAACATGACACAGCCAAGATGGTCAGAGAGCTGGAGTGCCGGGCAAAGGAAGATGCGGACAAGAAGGCAAAGGAATATGTTGTCAACGCAATCCAGAGGTGTGCAGCCGACCATGTAGCTGAAACTACGATTTCCGTAGTGCAGCTTCCAAATGATGAGATGAAGGGAAGAATTATAGGCCGGGAGGGACGTAATATCAGAACTCTCGAGACACTTACCGGTGTTGAGCTGATTATTGATGATACGCCGGAAGCGGTAGTGTTATCAGGATTTGACCCGATTCGAAGAGAAGTTGCAAGAATTGCCCTCGAAAGATTGATTGTGGATGGACGTATTCATCCTGCAAGAATTGAAGAGATGGTTGAAAAGGCACAAAAAGAAGTGGACACAATGATCAGGGAAGAAGGAGAGGCGGCAGCTTTAGAAGTTGGCGTACCGGGAATTCATCCAGAACTGATTCGTCTCCTCGGACGTATGAAGTTCAGAACAAGTTATGGTCAAAATGCATTGAAACACTCTATTGAGGTAGCTCAGTTGTCAGGACTGCTCGCCGGAGAAATCGGCTTGGATGTGAGAATGGCAAAACGTGCAGGTCTTTTGCATGATATAGGGAAATCTATTGATCACGACGTAGAGGGGTCACACATTCAGATTGGTTCAGACCTTTGCCGCAAGTACAAAGAGTCTGCAACAGTAATCAATGCCGTTGAAGCACATCACGGCGATGTGGAACCTCAGACTTTGATTGCATGTGTGGTTCAGGCAGCCGATACCATTTCCGCAGCAAGACCAGGCGCAAGGCGGGAAACAATTGAGACATACACAAACAGATTAAAACAACTAGAAGAAATATCAAACCAATTTAAAGGTGTAGATAAGTCTTTTGCTATTCAGGCGGGTAGAGAGATTCGAGTTATGGTAGTTCCGGACCAAGTATCTGATGATGACATGGTACTTATGGCCAGAGATATTGCAAAACAAATTGAATTTGAATTAGAATATCCAGGTCAGATTAAAGTAAATGTAATCCGTGAGTCACGTGTTACAGATTATGCTAAATAATCCATATCAGATAGGAAATGAAAGTACAGCCCTTGTCTTAGGACAAGGGCTTTTCTGTTGCTGCAAGCCAGGCTGCATATTTTCATATTTAGGTGCTGTCATATACCTAAATTGATATTGAAAATGCAGGATTGAATAAAGAGAGTTGCAAAAATGAATTGGTAAAAACAGAAAAATGGGACAGATAAGAATAAATAAGAATGTTTGTAAAAATAAACTTGCAAAATGTTATGCCGTATATTATAATATGTTCTTGGAACAGCAAAACGGCTGAAAAGTACAATATAAGATTATGATTCAAGAAGTATAAAATTGGAGGATGGAAAAATGCCACTTACATTATCAAAAAAAGCAGCAGCGGTAAAACCTTCGTCAACATTGGCGATTACAGCGAAAGCAAAAGCTATGAAAGCAGAAGGAATTGATGTAGTAGGATTTGGAGCAGGAGAGCCGGATTTCAACACTCCTGATAATATCAATGAGGCAGCAATCAAGGCAATTAAAGACGGGTTTACTAAGTACACCCCCGCATCAGGAACAGAAGAGCTTAAAAAAGCTATCAGCGAGAAATTTGACAGCTTCAATGGCGTTCACTATGAGCCCAACCAGATTGTTATTAGCAATGGAGGAAAACACTCCCTGACAAATATTTTTGAAGTAATTTTAAATCCAGGGGATGAAGTGATTATCCCGGCACCTTATTGGCTTACATATCCTGAGATTGTAAGACTGTCTGACGGTATACCAGTGTATATCTATGGAGAGAAGAGCAACGGATATAAAGTGACAGCAGAGCAGATTCGTGGGGCAGTGACAGAGAATACAAAAGCATTAATTTTGAACACTCCAAGCAATCCTACAGGCATGATTTATTCAGAGGAAAAGTTGCGTGCAATTGCGGATATCGCAGTGGAGAAAGACTTCTATATTGTGGCGGATGAGATGTATGAGTATCTGATTTATGGGGATAAAAAACATGTAAGTATTGCTTCCCTAGGAGAAGAGATTTATAAAAGAACAATAACTTGCAGCGGTGTTTCTAAGAGTTATGCGATGACAGGCTGGAGAATTGGTTATACAGGTTCCAGTGCAGAGATTGCAAAGATGATGGGCAGCGTACAGAGCCATCAGACCTCCAATCCAAACTCTATTGCTCAGAAAGCAGCAGTTGAAGCGATTAAAGGAGATCAGTCTTTCCTTGCAGTTATGAAAAAGGCATTTGATGAGAGAAGAACCTATATGTACAAGAGAATGTCTGCGATGCCTCTCTTGGAACTCCTGGAGCCAGAAGGTGCATTTTATGTATTTGCTGATTTGGCAAATGTATTGGAGAAATCATATAAAGGCGAGAAAATAGGTGCAGCGGCGAGAGCAGCAGAAATACTTCTGGAAGACTATCAGGTGGCAGTCGTTCCATGTGCTGATTTTGGATTTGACAATTTTATTCGTTTATCTTATGCTATTTCTTTAGAGGCGATTGAAAAAGGCCTTGACAGAATTGAAAAATTTGTTTCCTCTCTGTAGGGGATGAAAAGGAGCATAGTATGAGCGGTCAGATTAAGAGGTTGAAGCGAGAACTGAAGTTTGAAGGAAAAATCATTGATTTTTATCAGGACACGATGGAGATTGACGGTGATCACACTGTATTGTGGGATTTTATCAAGCATAAGGGTGCAGCGGCAGTTGTGGCAGTTACTGATGATAACAAGATACTCATGGTAAAGCAGTACCGCAATGCGTTGGAGCGCGACACGCTGGAGATTCCGGCAGGTGCACTGGACGCAGTGGACGAACCTGGTATTGTCTGTGCAAGGCGTGAGCTTGAGGAAGAGACCGGATACCGCAGTGATGATTTGGAATGGCTGATTACAGTGCGCACAACAGTAGCGTTTTGTAATGAAAAAATTGAAGTTTTTGTTGCAAGGAATCTGATTTCATCAGAACAGCACCTGGATGAAGATGAATTTATTGACTTGAAGGCTTATACAATAGAAGAATTAAAAGAAAAAATATTTTCTGGTGAGATAGAGGATGGAAAGACAATATCTGCTCTGCTCGCCTATGATGTAAAGTATGGGAAGAATGCGACAGTTTAACTACACGTATTTCGGTTTTGAACAGTTATCCATATCTCAGTCATAACAAAAATGAATAAATAGAAACACCCGGCATATAATGAAATATCTGAACAATAGGAGGAGAGCCTGTGAAGATACTTCATACAAGAAAGCAGCTTTTCGTTTTCTTCATGCCGGGTTTTTTATTGGGAATTATATATGTAAATCTGATTATGAAAAAATATACTGCGGAGCCGGGAATATTCAGCGATTATTTCCTGAAGCAATATCAGACAGCGGAAATCGTTGCACAGGAATATATCTGGTATCTGATAAAGATTAGAGTGATTCCATTTCTTTTTCTGGCAGGTCTGGCATTTACAAAGTTTAGAAAAATCTCATCCATAGCCTTTCTCGTGTGGACGGGCTTTTCCAGTGGGATGCTTTTGTCGATGGCAGTTCTGGGCCTGGGAATTAAGGGAAGCATTTTATGCATTGTAGGTATCCTTCCCCAATTCCTGCTTTATGTTCCTGCATATATGATTGTAATCTGGTATAGCTATACATATCCCCAGAGTAAATGGAACACCCAAAAGACTATATTTGCAGCCATGACCATGGCGGCAGGAATTATACTGGAAGCCTATGTAAACCCAGTTTTGATGCAGGCATTTTTGTCAACACTTTAAGGAAATAAAATAGAACAGTTCAGCCATACAGCTTGAGTTGGCAGCTTCGCAGCCTTTTTCACTGCTGACGCAGTTAAAAGTCTCGCTTATGGCAGAGCGCCATATGCAGATATTTAAATATAATCTGTCGCAAGCGAGCTCGCACAGATTATATTTAAATGTGTGCGCATAGCTGAACTGTTACCATAAGAATTATGAGACTTTTAGTCTCCTTCACCAGAGTGAAAATGGTGAAGGAGACTATTTTGTTTTCAAATTCACCCACAGCATTCCGCCGGCACAGATACTCACAGCCAGTTGACTTACAAGCATTCCCCAGAGATATCCCTGGATGCCGAACACTGGTATGGCAAAAAATACACTGGCAATTCTGATAATCAGCCCGAAAGAGTTAATCAGAAATGTAAAGGTAGTTCTCCCCAATCCGTTGATTACGCTTAACAGGGCAGAATTGGTATATAAAAAGGGGCACATCCAGGCAAGAGTGATAATAAATTTGCCTGCTATGGAGCTTCCGAACAAAACGGTGCCCATCCAGTTTCCGAAAACAAGAAAGATAAAACAGCACATAAGGCCAAGTATGAAACAGGAGCCGGTCACTTTTTTGATAATGCCAGACATTTCATTCTTATTGTCTGTGGCCTGGATTTCAGCTACGGTCGGCATAAGCATAATAGAGATAGAGCTGGTGATGGCAGAAGGAAATAAAATGCAGGGCAGAGCCATACCTGTCAGAACGCCATAAATACTTAGGGCCTCAGAAGTGGTGTGTTTATATTGCTGCAATTTTGCGGGGATGGAGATTGCCTCTATACTTTGAAGAAGCGTAATTAGCACCCTGTTGGCGGTGAGGGGGAGGGAGAGCGGAACAATCTCCCGGAACCGGGACACAGCACTTGCATATGTAACATTTAACCGGGCGAAAGGGTGTGTGCTGGAGGTCAGGGATTTTGCAGAATAAATTGCGGAAGCCATTTCGCCGATGACCAGACCCAAAACAGCAATTGTAATAGGAACCTCTTCCCCCTTTTTCATAAAAATTACGTAAAAGATATAAACAGAAAGGATTCTGCTGACCTGCTCGATTAACTGTGAGAGGGCGGGGATTTTGGTTTCTTTCATGCCATAACAATATCCGGAGATGCAGGTGTGTATTGCGGCAAAAGGAATGGCATAGGAGAGAGGGACGAGCAGTGGCTCACACCGGGAGTCTCCCAGAAAGTTTTCTGCAATGTAGGCGGCGTTTTGCTGGAGAATAAAAGCACAGACACAGGAAAATAAAAAGGATAAGAAAAGCCCCAGAAGAAGTATTTCCCGGGCTTCTCTCTTTTTTTTCAAAGACATTTTCTGGGCGACAGTTCTTGAGATGGCAGTTTCCAGACCTGCCGCTGTTATGGCGAAGCAGAGTGAGTAAACTGGGAAAATAAGCTGGTAGAGTCCGACACCTTCTTCTCCAAATGTATGGCTTAAAAAAACACGATAGAAAAATCCCATAAATCTGCATAAAAAACCGGTGGCAGTGAGGATAAAAGCACCCCGGATAATGGTTTGTTTTCTGGACACGTCTATTGTATCTCCTAAAAAACATATTTTTACAACATATTCCGGTTTCCATGTTGACAGAACAGAAAAGCAGTGGTATTCTACAAATGAAAGAAATCCTAGTAAAAGAATAGGGATTAAAATGATAGGATTTAAAATACTAGGAATTATATTTCCCCGGAGAAGGAACACTAACTGGGAATACAAACAAAAAAACAAACAATTATAGTTAAATATAAGAAGGTGATAATTTGAAGTTGTCAACAAAAGGAAGGTATGGGCTGCGGGCGCTCATTGACTTAGCTGAACATTGTGAGAATGAGCCTGTTTCCATTACTAGTATTGCTGGCAGACAGGGAATTTCAGAACGTTATTTAGAACAGTTAATGGCTATGCTCAAAAAGGATGGACTTGTAAAAAGCATCCGGGGAGCCGGCGGCGGGTATATCCTGGCAAAGAACCTGGAAGAGATATCCGTGGGAGATGTGCTGAGGGCATTGGAAGGCAGTTTGGATCCGGTTGAGTGTTCGGGGTTGAACTCGAAAGAAGGATGCAAGGCGGCTGATGTCTGTGTTACAAAGCAGGTATGGCAGCGCATAAATGACAGTATTAACCAGACGGTAAATGAGATGAAACTGGACCAGCTGGTGGAAGAACAAAAAAGAATGAAGTGTCAGGAACTGCTGGTACAGACAGATTGTAAAAATTAGGAAAATAGATTACCAGACAGTATAGGCAGGAGGAAAGATGATGAACAAATTGATTTATTTAGATAATGCAGCTACGACAAAAACAGCACCAGAAGTTGTGGAGGCTATGCTTCCTTATTTCACAGAAAATTATGGAAACCCATCCAGTGTATATAGTTTTGCAGCTGGGAATAAAGAAGTTATATCCAGGCAGCGTGACATAATAGCTCAGGCAATTGGAGCGAAAGAAAATGAAATTTATTTTACGGCAGGCGGCACAGAGTCAGACAACTGGGCGGTAAAGGCTGCAGCGGAAGCTTACGGAAATAAAGGGAAACACATAATCACAACGAAAATAGAACATCATGCAATCCTTCACACTTGTGAATATCTGGAGAAAGATGGCTATGAAGTGACTTATGTGGATGTGGATGAGAATGGAATTGTAAAATTAGAAGAGTTAAAGAAAGCAATCCGCCAGGATACAATCCTCATTTCTGTCATGTATGCAAATAATGAAATTGGTTCTATACAGCCAATCAAAGAGATTGGTGATATTGCCCATGAGCATGGTATTCTTTTCCACACAGATGCAGTCCAGGCGTTTGGTCAGATTCCTATTGATGTGAATGAATGTCATATTGATATGCTCAGTGCAAGCTCTCACAAGCTGAATGGGCCGAAAGGGATTGGATTCCTCTATATCAGAACTGGTGTAAAGATTCGTTCCTTTGTACATGGAGGCGGTCAGGAGCGCAAGCGCCGGGCGGGAACAGAAAATGTGCCAGGAATCGTCGGATTTGGAAAAGCTGTGGAGAGGGCTGTTTCTTCATTAGAAGAGCGCACAGCAAAAGAAATTGAGCTGCGGGATTATTTTATCAATCGTGTTGAAAATGAAATTCCACACTGCAGACTGAACGGAGACAGAGTAAATCGTCTTCCCAATAATATAAAGCTTTAGCTTTAGATTTGTGGAGGGAGAATCCCTTTTGATTATGCTGGATATGAAAGGCATCTGTGCATCCAGTGGTTCTGCATGTACATCAGGTTCTTTAGACCCATCCCATGTACTGCTGGCAATCGGACTGCCTCATGAGATTGCTCACGGTTCACTGCGTGTGACTCTGAGCGAGGAGACCACAAAAGAAGATTTAGACTATGTAGTAGATTCCTTAAAAGATATTGTAGCAAATTTACGAGCCATGTCTCCTTTATATGAAGATTTTGTAAAAAAGAGTCAGGCCTAAAAATAGGAGGGAAAATATATGTATACAGAGAAGGTAATGGATCATTTTCAGAATCCAAGAAATGTAGGAGAGATTGAGGGCGCCAGCAGAGTTGGAACTGTAGGAAATGCAAAATGCGGCGACATTATGAGAATTTATCTGGATATTGATGACAATCAGATTATCCGGGATGTGAAGTTTAAAACATTTGGCTGCGGAGCGGCAGTGGCAACAAGCAGCATGGCAACAGAACTGGTAAAGGGAAAGAATATCAGTGAAGCAATGCAGATTACAAATAAGGCTGTTATGGAAGCGTTAGATGGGCTTCCACCGGTGAAAGTACATTGTTCCCTGCTGGCGGAAGAAGCAATCCATGCAGCTCTCTGGGATTATGCGGAGAAACATGGGATTGTCATTGAAGGTTTGGAGAAACCAAAGTCAGATATTCATGAAGATGAAGAAGAGGCAGAGGAGTATTAATGAGCAAAGTAGTAGTCGGAATGTCCGGGGGCGTAGACTCTTCAGTGGCAGCATATCTTCTGAAGGAACAGGGACATGATGTGACCGGAGTGACCATGCAGATATGGCAGGACGAGGAGCAGGCAGCCCAGGAAGAGAATGGGGGCTGCTGTGGCTTAAGTGCGGTGGACGACGCCAGAAGAGTGGCTGCAGACTTGGATATCCCGTATTATGTTATGAATTTTAAATCAGAGTTCAAAGAACATGTTATAGATTATTTTATAGAAGAATATTTGCAGGGAAAGACACCAAATCCCTGTATTGCCTGTAACCGGTATGTAAAGTGGGAATCCCTTCTGAACAGGAGTATGTCTATCGGGGCAGAATATATAGCGACCGGTCATTATGCCAGAATTGTAAAACTGGAAAATGGCCGTTATACTTTGCGCCAGTCAGCGACAATTTCCAAAGACCAAACTTATGCACTTTATAATCTCACACAGGAGCAGCTGAAGCACACTCTGATGCCTGTGGGAGAATATTCAAAGGACGAAGTGCGTCAGATTGCAGAAAAGATTAATCTCAGGGTTGCCAACAAGCCTGACAGCCAGGATATTTGTTTTGTGCCTGAGGGGGACTATGCTACTTATATAGAGGAGACGGCAGGTGTGCCTATACTTGAGGGGAATTTTGTGAATACCAGGGGCGAGATACTGGGACGTCATAAAGGCATTGTCCACTATACTGTAGGGCAGAGAAAAGGACTGGGGCTTGCCCTTGGTTATCCTGCCTTTGTTCTGGAAATACGCCCGGACACCAATGAGGTGGTAATTGGCACTATTGAGGAGTCTATGACAACTACTCTTCGTGCAAATCAGTTAAATTTTATGGCTGTGGAAGATTTGAAGGAGCCTGTGCGTGTGTGGACAAAGATACGCTATAACCACAGGGGAGCGTGGTGTACGGTGGAAAAGACGGGAGCAGATGAAGTTCTCTGTACATTTGAGGAGCCCCAGCGCGCAGTTACGCCGGGACAGGCCGTTGTATTTTATGACGGAGAGTATGTCTTGGGAGGGGGAACTATATTATGATAAGTTCTGATTTTCATATGCACACAGCTTTTTCCTCGGATTGTGATGTGCCGGCGAGAGATATGATAGAGGGTGCAATTAAAAAAGGGCTGCATACTATATGTATCACGGACCATAATGATAATGATTACCCTGTTTATGAGAATGCAAAAGCTCCGGAGTTCACCTTGGATGTGGGCAGATATTTTGAGGTTTTAAAGTCTCTTCAAGAGGAGTATGCGGAGAAGATTGATGTGAGGATTGGCATTGAACTTGGTCTTCAGCCACATTTGGGAAAGGATTATAAAGAGCTGATCCATAAATATCCCTTTGATTTTGTTATCGGGTCAATCCATCTGATTTATGGGAAAGACCCATATTATAAGGAAACCTTTGAAAATCAGACAGATGAGGAAGTTTACCGGAAAGCATTTCAGATAACCCTTGAAAGTTTAGAAGGGGTGGAGGATTTTGATGTTCTGGGACATATTGATTATATAGTACGCTATGGAAAATCCCGGGCCAGGGAGTATAGTTACGAGAAATATGCCGACTATCTGGATGGGATTTTGAAAAAAGTAATTGAGGTGGGAAAAGGGATTGAAATTAACACATCAGGCTTCAAATACGGCCTTGGATTCTGCCACCCTCACCCGGATATTATCAGACGTTACCGCGAGCTTGGCGGGGAGATTATTACAGTAGGGGCGGACGGCCATAAACCGGAGCATATCGCCTATGATTTTTATAAGGTAAGCGGCATCTTAAAAGACTGTGGATTTAAATATTATACAGAATTTAAGCAGAGAAAACCTATTTTTAAACAACTTCCATAAAAATCAATTTACTACTTGAATTTTTGATTTTGATTTAGTACAATAAACCATAGTTGATGAATCTTTAACGAAGGTAGTTTGTCTAAGGATTTGACAATAAAATGACTACGTAACGGTCGACAATTTTTAAAACTTTAGGAGGAATTAATCATGGCAGTAAAAGTAGCGATTAATGGATTTGGACGTATTGGACGTCTTGCATTCAGACAGATGTTCGGGGCAGAAGGTTATGAAGTAGTTGCAATCAATGACCTGACATCTCCAAAAGTATTGGCTCACTTGTTGAAATATGATTCCACACAGGGAACATATGCATTGGCTGATACAGTTAAAGCTGGTGAAGATTCAATCACAGTAGACGGAAAAGAAATCAAAATCTATGCAAAGGCTAAAGCTGAAGAACTTCCATGGGGAGAGATTGGTGTAGATGTAGTTCTTGAGTGTACAGGCTTCTACACATCAAAAGAAAAAGCAGAAGCACATATCAAAGCAGGCGCTAAAAAAGTAGTTATCTCTGCTCCGGCTGGTAATGATCTTCCTACCATCGTATATAATGTAAACCATCAGAGCCTGACAAAAGATGACCATGTTATTTCCGCAGCTTCATGTACAACAAACTGTCTGGCACCAATGGCAAAAGCACTGCATGAACTTGCACCTATTAAGAGTGGTATCATGTGTACAATCCACGCTTACACAGGTGATCAGATGACATTGGACGGTCCACAGAGAAATGGTGACTTGAGAAGATCTCGTGCGGCAGCAGTTAATATTGTACCAAACAGCACAGGTGCTGCAAAAGCAATCGGACTTGTTATCCCAGAATTGAACGGCAAATTAATCGGCTCTGCTCAGCGTGTTCCTACTCCTACAGGTTCTACAACAATCCTGACAGCAGTAGTTGACGGCAGCGTGACAGTTGATCAGATCAACGAAGCTATGAAAGCAGCAGCTAACGAATCTTTCGGATATAACACAGATGAGATTGTATCCAGCGATATCGTAGGAATGAGATTTGGTTCATTGTTTGATTCTACACAGACAATGGTACTTCCACTTGACAACGGAACAACAGAAGTACAGGTTGTATCTTGGTATGACAATGAAAACTCTTACACAAGCCAGATGGTAAGAACAATCAAACATTTTGGAACATTACTGTAAGTTGTCCACATACAACAATCACTAAATTAATTTCTAAAATAGACTCACAAAGGGTCCGGTCTAATATAGGGCTGGACCCTTTTCATATTATAGGAGGCAATATTATGCTCAACAAAAAGTCGGTAGATGATATTAATGTAAAGGGTAAAAGGGTTCTCGTGAGATGTGATTTTAATGTACCGTTGATTGATGGCAAGATTACAGATGAGAACCGTCTTGTAGCTGCACTTCCTACAATTAAAAAACTGGTTGCGGATGGAGGAAAAGTGATTCTTTGTTCTCATTTAGGCAAGCCTAAGGGAGAACCTCTTCCAGAGTTATCTCTTGCACCGGTAGCGGTACGTTTAGCTGAGCTTCTCGGACAGGAAGTGAAATTTGCAGCGGACCCTGAAGTAGTGGGAGCAAACGCAAAAGCGGCAGTGGAGGCCATGAAGGACGGGGATATTGTTCTCCTGGAAAACACACGCTACAGAGCAGAAGAGACAAAGAATGGAGAAGCATTCAGCAAAGATCTTGCATCTCTCTGTGATGTATTTGTCAATGATGCGTTTGGAACAGCACATAGAGCACATTGCTCCAACGTGGGAGTTACACAGTTTGTTGATACAGCAGTAGTTGGATACTTAATGCAGAAAGAAATTGATTTCCTTGGCAATGCAGTAGAAAATCCTGAGAGACCATTTGTCGCTATTCTCGGGGGCGCGAAAGTGTCCAGCAAGCTTTCCGTTATCGAGAATCTTTTGGAAAAGGTAGATACTCTGATTATCGGAGGAGGAATGTCTTACACATTCAGCAAGGCACAGGGCGGCAGCGTCGGAAAATCTCTTTTAGAAGAAGACTACTGCCAGTATACCCTTGATATGATTAAAAAGGCGGAGGAGAAAGGTGTAAAACTGCTTCTTCCGGTGGACAACGTAATCGCTGATGACTTTTCTAATGATGCGAATACAAAAGTAGTACCCAGCGGTGAAATCCCAGATGAGTGGGAAGGACTTGATATTGGACCTGAAACAGCAAGGATATATGCTGATACAGTGAAGACAGCGAAGACAGTTGTGTGGAATGGACCTATGGGATGCTTTGAAATGCCAAACTTTGCAAAAGGAACAGAAGCAGTTGCAAAAGCATTGGCAGAGGCGGATGCAGTCACAATTATCGGAGGCGGAGATTCCGCGGCTGCAATAAACCAGATGGGATACGGGGACAAAATGACACACATATCCACGGGCGGCGGCGCATCACTAGAATTCCTTGAAGGCAAAGAATTACCAGGTGTAGCTGCAGCTAATGATAAGTAAAAAGCTTGGTGAGGTATTATCGAGCCTAGCGTTTACTTAGTTCGCCGACCTTGGCGAGGTAGTTTCCGAGCGTAGAGAGGGGAACATCCCGCAGAAGCTTGGTGAGGTATTATCGAACCTAGCGTTTACTTAGTTCGCCGACCTTGGCGAGGTAGTTTCCGAGCATAGAGAGGGGAACATCCCGCAGAAGCTTGGCGAGGTATTATCGAGCCTAGCGTTTACTTAGTTCGCCGACCTTGGCGAGGTAGTTTCCGAGCGTAGAGAGGGGAACATCCCGCAGAAGCTTGGCGAGGTATTATCGAGCCTAGCGTTTACTTAGTTCGCCGACCTTGGCGAGGTGGTTTCCGAGCGTAGAGAGGGGAACATCCCGCAGAAGCTTGGTGAGGTAGTTTTCGAGCATGGATAGGGGAACATCCCCATAGAAGCTTGGCGAGGTATTTTTGAATACACATATAAAAAGGAGATTGGAATATGGCAAGAAAGAAAATTATTGCAGGAAATTGGAAAATGAACAAGACTCCCAGTGAGGCAGTTGCACTGGTTGAGGAATTAAAGCCATTGGTGGCAAATGAGGAAGTAGATGTTGTGTTCTGTGTTCCTGCAATTGATATTATCCCTGTTGTAGAGGCAGCAAAAGGCACGAATATCCAGGTTGGCGCTGAGAATATGTATTTTGAGGAGAGCGGAGCTTACACAGGTGAGATTTCTCCGGCTATGCTTGTTGATGCAGGTGTAAAATATGTTGTTCTTGGACATTCTGAGAGAAGAGAATATTTTGGTGAGACAAATGAAGATGTGAACAAGAAAGTTCTGAAAGCATTTGAGCATAACATTATACCGATTATGTGCTGCGGAGAATCATTGGAACAGAGAGAACAAGGTGTGACAATGGACTTTATCCGCCAGCAGGTAAAGGTTGGTCTCCAGAACGTGACAGCAGAGCAGGCTAAAACAGCCGTTATCGCGTACGAGCCAATCTGGGCAATCGGAACAGGAAAGACAGCTACCACGGAGCAGGCACAGGAAGTTTGCGCAGCAATCCGTGCATGTATCGCAGAAGTTTACGATGAAGCTACAGCAGAAGCAATTCGTATCCAGTACGGCGGTTCAGTAAATGCATCCACAGCGGCAGAATTATTTGCACAGTCTGATATTGACGGCGGACTTGTAGGCGGAGCATCTCTGAAAGCTGAATTTGGCAAGATTGTAAACTATAAGTAAGAGTAAATATAAGAAAGGCAGACACTGACACAGCATTGCGAATGCTGAGCAATCTGCGGGAAAAGTAATCGTGGAGAGCCGCAGTGACAGCTTCTCCACTTTTTTATCATAGTCTGACCATACAGATTTTCAGTGTGAAAAGAGCAGGAGGTGAGGATGATATGCAATATGAGATGATACCTGTTCGGGTGGAAGGTTCTGCGCCTGATACAAAGTTTTATGCTTATATTTTAGATAATGTAAAAGGAGATTTACATCGAGAGGCTCGTCCTATGGTAATTTTATGTCCCGGCGGGGGATATGAAAAAACCAGTGACAGAGAGGCAGAGCCTATTGCGATGAAACTACTGGCTAGGGGATATCATGTTGGTATCCTGAGATATTCTGTTGCCCCTGCAAGATTCCCCACAGCGCTTCTGGAGCTTGCAGAAGTGATGAAGCTGGTGCATGAAAAGCAGGAGGAGTGGCAGGTGGATGCCGGCCGGATATTTGTGCAGGGTTCTTCTGCGGGAGGTCATTTGGCAGCGAGTCTGGGGGTATTCTGGAATAAGCCGTTTTTGTATGAAATGGCCCAAACCATCCCGGAGATTTTAAGGCCAAGAGGATTGATTTTAAGTTATCCGGTGATTACATCAGACAGTGAGTATATCAATGAACAAAGTTTTCAAAACCTTCTGGGAAATCAGTATGATGCGGAGAAAGAAAAGGTTTCTATCGAAAAACTAGTAACCTCAGACATGCCGCCCTGCTTTATCTGGCATACATTTACGGATGAAACGGTGCCCGTGGAAAATGCCCTTCTTTTAACAGGAGCTTTGAAAAAAGCGGGGGTGTCAGCAGAACTTCATATTTATCCGGAAGGAGAGCATGGGCTTGCCCTTGGAGATGAGACAACGGCGAGGGCAGATGGAAGTAAGATATGCAGGACAGTTCAGTCGTGGACTGACTTACTTCAGGTGTGGCTGAAAAGTATGGTTCAATAACAATAGAATTGCAAATGCTCAAAAAAACATGTACAATATGTAGTAGAAGTAAAGTTATTACACTTAGTGATGGAGATATCAGAGCTAGCAAAAAGATAAAAAGAAATAGAGGAGAAAGAATATGAGTAAAAGACCAACAGTATTGATGATATTAGATGGATATGGATTGAATGATAAAATTACTGGAAATGCTGTAGCTGAGGCAAACACGCCGGTTGTGGATAAATTGATGGCAGAGTGCCCGTTTGTAAAAGGAAATGCCAGCGGATTGGCGGTAGGACTTCCTGAGGGACAGATGGGAAATTCAGAAGTAGGACATTTGAATATGGGTGCGGGCCGCATTGTTTACCAGGAACTGACTAAGATTACCAAGTCTATCCAGGATGGAGACTTTTTTGAGAACAAGGCACTTCTTTCTGCCTGTGAGAATGTGAAAGCCAATGGCTCTGCTCTCCATATGTTCGGGCTTGTTTCTGACGGCGGCGTGCACAGTCATAATCAGCATATTTATGGACTCTTAGAACTTGCCAAAAGACAGGGAGTTGAAAAGGTCTATGTACATTGTTTTCTGGACGGGCGTGATACACCGCCTGCTTCTGGAAAGGAATATGTGGAACAACTGGAAGCTAAGATGAAAGAAATTGGCGTAGGGGAGGTTGCCAGCGTGATGGGCCGCTACTATGCAATGGACAGAGATAACCGCTGGGACAGAGTGGAAAAGGCATATAAAGCCCTTGCAAGAGGTGAGGGGCCGACTGCAGAGTCAGGTCCGGCAGGAATCCAGGCTTCCTATGATGCGGGTGCAACAGATGAATTTGTACTCCCGACAGTGGTTGTGAAAAACGGAGCGCCGGTTGCCACAATTAAAGATAAAGACTCTGTTATTTTCTTTAATTTCCGCCCTGACAGAGCGAGAGAAATTACAAGAACATTCTGTGATGAAAACTTTGAAGGGTTTGACAGAGGAGAACGTGTCAAGACAACTTTTGTATGCTTTACCAATTATGATGTGACAATTGGAAATAAGCTGGTTGCATTTGAGAAGGAAGAAATTACAAATACATTTGGACAATTTCTTGCAGATCATAATATGACACAGGCTCGCATTGCTGAGACTGAAAAATATGCTCATGTAACTTTCTTTTTTAACGGCGGGGTGGAGGAGCCAAATGTAGGCGAAGACAGAATTCTTGTGAAATCACCGAAGGTTGCCACCTATGATTTAAAACCTGAGATGAGTGCTTTTGAGGTGTGCGATAATCTGGTAGATGCAATTAAATCCGGCAAATATGATGTTATCATTATTAACTTTGCAAATCCGGATATGGTAGGGCACACCGGAATAGAGAGTGCGGCAATCAAGGCCATAGAGGCTGTTGATCAGTGCGTGGGAAGAACTGTGGAGGCTATCAAGGAAGTAAATGGACAAATGTTCATCTGTGCCGACCATGGAAATGCGGAGCAGTTGATTGATGATGTGACAGGCGAACCATTTACAGCCCACACGACAAATCCGGTGCCATTTATTCTTGTAAATGCAGACCCTGCCTATAAGTTGAGAGAGGGCGGCTGCCTTGCAGATATCGCACCTACTTTGATAGAAATGATGGGAATGGAACAGCCAAAAGAAATGACTGGAAAATCTCTGATTTTGAAATAAATCTATTGGGAAAGCTGGCAGAATAAATGAAAGATAAACTGACCAAAGGTGATATAAAAAAGATTCAGGAAGAGATTGAACACCGGAAGCTGGTGGTGCGCAAAGAAGCTATAGAAGCTGTGAAGGAAGCACGGGCTCACGGTGATTTGAGCGAAAATTTTGAATATCATGCTGCGAAAAAGGACAAGAACAGAAATGAGAGCCGTATCCGTTACCTGGAAAGAATGCTAAAAACTGCAGTGATAGTGGAAGATGTTTCCGGTGAAGATGAGGTTGGAATTAATAATACGGTGGAGCTGTACTATGAGGATGATGATGAGACGGAAATATACCGTCTCGTCACGTCCGTGAGGGGAAGTTCCCTTGAAGGCCGAATCAGTATTGAATCACCCATTGGAAAGGCGATATTGGGACATAAGCTGAATGACAGAGTGTTCGTCAGGGTCAATGAGGAGTTTGGATACTATGTTGTAATCCGCAGCATCATAAAGACTCAAAGTGAAGAACATGATAAAATCAGAAGCTTTTAATGAAAGGCAGAGTAGGAAAAGTATGGAGATTAAGACAGTTCTGCTTGATTTAGATGGGACATTGACAGATTCTGGTCCTGGAATTGTGAATAGTGTAAATTATGCCCTGAAAAAATATGGAATGGATACAGATGACCTTTCAAAGCTTAAGGTGTTTGTAGGTCCTCCCTTAAAAGAACAGTTCCAGATATACTGCGGCATTTCTGAGGAGGAAGGGCACCAGGCAGTTTCTTATTACCGTGAATACTATACAGAAAAAGGAATCTTTGAGAATAAGGTCTATGATGGTGTTGTTGAGCTGCTGCGAGCATTAAAAGATGCAGGAAAAACCCTTATTATGGCAACCTCAAAGCCTGAAAAGTTTGCTAAAATAATAGCGGACCACTTTGAGCTTTCCAAATATTTTGATTTTATAGGCGGGAGTCATATGGATGGAACCCGCACAAAGAAATCAGAAGTCATAGAATATGTGCTGAAGGAGTGCGGTATAGAGGACAGGGATACCGCTCTGATGGTCGGTGACAGGAGCCATGATATCATAGGGGCGAAAGAAGCAGGTGTTCATTCTATGGGCGTGCTTTATGGTTATGGAAGCAGAAAGAGCTGGAGCATGCCGGGGCAGGTATTATCGTGGAGACTCCGGCGGAAGTTATTGATTATATTCTTTCTGATACAAGCAGATAAACAAATAATAAATAAGACCTGACTGGCACTGTTTATTGTGTGCCAATCAGGTCTCTTTTTGTCTTTAAATACCGCTGACTGCGGCTTCCCCCACTGAATCATTGGATTCTGTTTCAATAACTGTTTCTGTATCAGCAGTTTCGTTTTGGAGATTTTTATTTGCAGTTGAGAGCATAAGCTTGATTCGGTTCAACTGATTTACTTCACTTGCGCCCGGGTCAAAGTCAATGGCAACTACATTAGACTGTGGGTATATACGGCGCAGCTCTTTGATAACACCTTTTCCTACCACATGGTTTGGAAGGCAGGCAAACGGCTGTGTACAAACAATATTGCCGGCTCCGCTATGTATCAGTTCCAGCATTTCTCCGGTGAGGAACCATCCTTCACCTGTCTGGTTACCGATGGACACGATTTCAGATGCCATTTTTGCCAGGTCTTCAATGTGAGCAGGCGGAGCAAAATGCTTACTTTCCTTAAATGCTTTGGATGCCGGTGCGCGGAACCACTCTAAAGCTTTAATTCCTAAGTTTCCAACTACAGCTTTTGATTTTGCGAATCCCAGGTGGGATACTTTGAAATTCTGATTGTAGAAGCAGTACAGCATAAAGTCCAGCAAATCAGGTACAACAGCTTCCGCTCCTTCATTTTCCAAAAGCTCCACAAGGTGGTTGTTAGCTGCAGGAAGGAATTTTACAAGGATTTCTCCTACCACACCTACCCGCGGTTTTTTAACATTTACGATATCAATTGTATCAAAATCATGAATGATATCCCTGCAAAGTTTTTTGAAACGGCGTCTGGACGGGTATCCGTTGGAAATAAAGTCCTTGCATACTTCTACCCATTTGCGGTGCATGGCATCTGTTGTTCCCCGCACTTTTTCGTAAGGACGCATACGGTAAACACATTTCATAAAGATGTCACCCAGCACGGCGGCGTACACGCCTCTTACAACCAGCGCCGGTGTTATTTTAAAGCCAGGATTTCCTTCCAAGCCGCTTAAGTTGATTGAAATAACAGGAATGTGTGCATATCCTGCCTTCTTTAATGCCCGGCGGATAAAGCCTATGTAATTGGATGCGCGGCATCCGCCTCCGGTCTGACTGATGATAACTGCAAGATTATCTGTGTCATATTTTCCGGATAGGATTGCCTCCATAATCTGGCCTACAACCATGAGGGATGGATAGCATGCATCGTTATTTACATATTTAAGACCTACATCTACGGACTGTTTATTGTCATTTGGAAGTACTTCTACCTTATAGCCGGAGGCCTGGAATGCAGGTTCCAGCAATTCAAAATGCATAGGAGACATCTGTGGGCACAGAATGGTATAATTCTTGCGCATCTCCTTTGTGAACGGCACTTTTTCGATAGCAGAGGAATGTACTTCTCTCTTTGATTTGTTCTGTTCTCTTACCCGGATAGCGGCAAGGAGAGAACGAACTCTGATTCTGGCAGCTCCCAGGTTATTTACCTCATCAATTTTTAATGAAGTATAAATCTTGTCGGAGCGGGTCAGAATTTCTTCCACCTGATCTGTTGTTACAGCGTCCAGACCACAGCCAAAAGAGTTTAACTGGATTAAGTCCAGGTTTTCTTTTGTTTTCACGTAATTTGCCGCCGCGTACAGACGGGAGTGGTACATCCACTGGTCCATTACATTTAGGGGTCGCTCTACAGGCTGGAGGTGAGAGACTGAGTCCTCCGTCAGCACTGCAATATTATAAGAATTCACCAGTTCAGGCAGACCGTGATTTACTTCCGGGTCAATGTGATATGGGCGTCCGGCAAGTACAATACCCCTGTTTCCTGTTTCCTCCAGGAACTTCAAGGTTTCTTCACCTTTCCGGCGCATATCCTCACGGCAGTTTTCCAATTCCGCCCAGGCATCGTGAACCGCTTTTTTTATGTCATTTTCAGAGATGGAGAACTTTTGAGCAAGCTCTTCTGTCAGGCGGCTGTGAAGAATCTCCTCACTCTGGAAGGAAAGGAATGGGTGAAGAAATTCCACCTCACCGTGCACAATGGCGTCCATATTGTTTTTAATATTTTCTGGATAAGAAGTTACAATAGGGCAGTTGTAATTGTTGTTGGCATCCTCAAACTCATTTCTTTCATAAGAAACGGAAGGATAGAAAATACGCTGAATGCCCTCGTTAATCAGCCATTGTACGTGTCCGTGTGCCAGCTTTGCCGGGTAACATTCTGATTCACTTGGGATAGAATCAATTCCAAGCTCGTAGATTTTCCGGGTAGAGGCGGGGGACAGAATCACTCTGAATCCCAGTCTGGTGAAAAAAGTAAACCAGAAAGGATAGTTCTCATACATATTTAAAACTCGTGGGATTCCGATGATGCCGCGTTTTGCTTCTTCTTCTGCCAGAGGAGTGTAATCTAAATAGCGCTGAGTCTTATACTCAAAAAGGTTTGGCAGCAGGTTTGTAGATTTTTCTTTTCCAAGCCCTTTTTCACATCTGTTTCCAGTAATAAAACGGCGTCCGCCGCTGAAGTGGCTCACAGTGAGACGACAGTTATTAGTACATCTCTTACATTTGGTCATTGTGGTTTTGTATTCCAGTGCCTCAATTTCATCAATGCCAAGCATTGTAGTTCCCTCGCACTCCACATAGCGCTCCCGTGCAATTAAAGCGGCGCCGAAAGCTCCCATGATTCCTGCAATGTCAGGGCGGATAGCCTCACAGTTTGCAATCTTTTCAAAACTGCGGAGAACAGCATTGTTATAAAATGTTCCTCCCTGTACCACGATATGATTGCCAAGCTCGGAGGCATCAGATACTTTGATTACCTTGAACAGTGCGTTTTTGATGACAGAATAAGCAAGGCCGGCAGAAATATCGGCAACCTCAGCCCCCTCTTTCTGTGCCTGTTTTACCTTGGAATTCATAAATACGGTACAGCGTGTACCCAGGTCAATTGGATTCTTTGCGTAGAGGGCTTCCTGCGCAAAGTCCTCTACAGTGTAATTTAATGATTTTGCAAAGGTCTCTATAAAAGAACCACATCCTGAGGAGCAGGCTTCGTTTAACTGTACACTGTCGACGGTATGATTTTTAATCTTGATACATTTCATATCCTGTCCGCCGATGTCCAGGATACAATCCACATCAGGCTCAAAGAAGGATGCGGCATAATAGTGGGAAACGGTTTCCACTTCTCCCTCATCGAGCAGAGTGCAGCCTTAATCAGCGCCTCACCATACCCGGTGGAGCAGGAATGTACAATATTCCACATCCTCGGGCAGTTTACTGTAAATGTCTTTAATTGCTCTGATTGTGGTGCCAAGAGGGTTTCCCTCATTGTTGTGATAGAAAGAATAGAGAAGAGTACCATCTTCACCTACCAGTGCGGCTTTTGTTGTTGTAGAGCCCGCATCAATTCCAAGAAAGGCCTTTCCACTGTAAGTGGACAGGTCGCTGACAGGAACCTTGTGTTCTGCATGGCGAAGTGTAAAGGAGTCATACTCTTCGGGTGTGGCAAAGAGAGGCTCCATTCTGTCTACTTCAAACTCCATTTTTATTTTTCCGGCCAGACGTTCCTGCATGTTTTTCAGAGCCAGGTTCAAATCGATTGAGAATTCAGGGCAGAACCGATAGCTGCAAACAGGTGAGAGTGGTCAGGGGCGATAGTGTGTTCCTCATCCAGGTCCAGAGTGCGGACAAAGGCAGCTTTAAGTTCTGAAAGGAAGTGGAGGGCCCCCCTAAAAATGCCACATGTCCCCTGATTGGCTTTCCGCAGGCAAGACCGCTGATTGTCTGATTTACCACAGCCTGGAAGATAGAGGCAGCCAAATCTTCTTTGGCAGCTCCCTCGTTAATTAAGGGCTGAATATCCGATTTTGCGAATACGCCGCAGCGCGCAGCAATGGAATAGAGCGCCTGATAATTCTTTGCATATTCATTTAATCCCTGTGCATCAGTCTGTAAGAGTGATGCCATCTGGTCGATAAAGGAACCTGTACCTCCGGCACAGACACCATTCATACGCTGTTCCACATTTCCGCCTTCAAAATAAATAATTTTGGCATCCTCACCGCCAAGTTCTATGGCAACATCCGTTTGGGGTGCATAATCCTGAAGTGCAGTGGATACAGCAATAACCTCCTGCACAAAAGGAACGCCCAGATGTTTGGCAAGAGTCAGACCACCGGAACCTGTAATAACCGGTGACACCTCGGATTGCCCGAATTCATGGATTGCCCGTTCCAGCAAATCAGACAAGGTTTCCTGGATGTTGGCAAAATGCCTTTCGTAATCGGAAAAGAGTACCTCTTTATCATGGTTCAGAATTGCAATCTTTACGGTAGTGGAACCAATATCAATGCCTAAAGTATGTAATTCGTTTAAGTTCATATTATTTTCCTCATTTTCTAAATCTATTATATGTCAGTTACTTCCTATTAAATGTATTTTCTAGTATTACAACAATTTACATTATACGACAAGATAAAGAAAAAGACAATTGTAATTATTGACATTGTAACCAGTATACAGGGGCAATTATTAGGCAGATTAAGCTGAAAATAGTTATCCAGGGCTCTGAAAAAATTATTTTTGTAATTGGATAAATAATCCATTAATTCTAAATTTTTGCCTTTTAATTCTAATGCCAATTCATATAAAAATTCTGGAATAACAGCGGCGGGCAAATCTCCATAATCTTCTGCCAGATGAGTGTTTCCTTCTCCGACTTCTCCGCCTATGAACAGGCCGAAGGCATCTATTGTTTTATCGCTGATACGTTTTTTCTTCCCCTGGAAGCCCAGTTCCACTGTCTGATGCCTTGAGCAGGAATTTAGGCAGCCGGATATGTGGAGAGACGGTAGAATATCCTCCTTAAATTCTTTTCATCAAAATAGGAGATAATTTCACTGAATAATTTCTGGCTGTTTTGAATTCCTATCTGACAAGTGGGAACTCCAATACAGCATATGCTCTTGCGCACACGGGTAATACGGTTTGCCATTTTTGTAATATTTCCAATTCTTTCACCTGTCTGGCTGTCAAATTTCTGATATACAAACTCTCTTCCATGGACAGGCGCAATTGTACCTGAGGTGATTTTTCCAAGTAAGATACCAGACTATTCAAGGTTTCTGTGTCCAGCAATCCTCCCTGGGGATGTAATACGAAAGTATAGTAACCTTTTTGCTTTTGAGATATTATATT
>JASGKW010000021.1:0-70585 GCA_049840515.1 Muricomes sp.
TGTTGTTTGCTGTCGTTCTGTGTCGTCAGCAACAACTTTTACACTATATCATTTCTGTTTCTTTCTGTCAAGAACTTTTTTCATTTTCTTTTTTCCTTCGGCAGCCGCTCTCGCTTGTCCTTCAGTTGACAGCTCAGTTATGATACCACACCGCATTGCTTCCTGTCAACACTTTTTTCAACTTTCCGGATTCCCTCTGGAAGGTGGAGCATGTGTTGTCTGCAATGGAACTTTATACTACCACCCCCGCCTGGAATTGTCAATACTTTTCTTATTTTTTATTTTATTTATACAATTCAAACAATTATAAGCTGTTTCATTGTAAAAATCAAGCTGCCGGCTATTTGCAGGAAGCTTTTAATAACACTCTATTCTTATATAAGGTCCATCGCATCGCTGATGGTTTTCACCCCTATTATTTTAATACCTTTTATCCCCTTGACCATATCTTTACATACCATGGGCAAAACACAAGTCTCAAACCCTAACTTCTTAGCTTCTGAAACCCGCTGCTCCGGCATATTCACCGCCCGCACTTCTCCGCTTAAGCCCACTTCACCAAATACAATCATTTTTTCATCTATAGGGCAGTTCTTATAACTGGAGACAAGCGCCATCACAATACCCAAATCAATGGCCGGCTCATTCATTTTAATTCCCCCGGCAATATTGACATAGGCATCATAATTGGACAAATGGAGTCCGACACGTTTCTCCAGCACAGCCATAAGAAGATTTACCCGATTATAGTCTGTTCCCGCAGCGGTACGTCTGGGCAAACCAAAATTGCTCTGGCAGACAAGAGCCTGAATTTCTATTAATATAGGCCTGGTGCCTTCCATAGAGCAGGCCACCACAGAACCAGAAGCATTTTCCGGTTTTCCGCTTAACATATATTCGGACGGATTCTCCACCTCTGCCAGTCCGTTCTGGCGCATCTCAAAAACTCCGATTTCATTGGTGGAGCCAAATCTATTTTTTACTCCCCGCAAAATCCGGTAGGAGGCATGTCTGTCCCCCTCAAAATATAATACAGTATCTACCATGTGCTCCAGAACTCTTGGCCCGGCAACAGTTCCTTCCTTTGTCACATGTCCTACTATAAAAATAGAGATTCCAAGCCCCTTGGCAAGCTGCATGAAAATATTGGTTGATTCCCTGACCTGAGAAACACTTCCCGGTGCAGAAGATACTTCCTCACTGTACATGGTCTGAATGGAGTCTATGATAACTACTTCCGGTTTCTGGTTTTCAATGATTGTCCGTATTGTCTCCAGATTTGTCTCGCACAGAAGTTTTAGGTTATCTGTAAATTCCCCCATTCTGTTTGCCCTGAGCTTGATCTGAGCCAGAGACCCTCGCCTGATATATATAGTAACTTTTTATTCTGGGAAAGACACTGACATACCTGAAGCAAAAGTGTTGACTTTCCGATTCCCGGATCACCGCCCACCAAAACCAGGGAACCCGGCACGATTCCTCCGCCGAACTCTGTCCAGCTCATGGATTCCTGTCAAGATTCTTGTGTGGTCATCCGCACTTACTTCTGACAAAGATACAATTTCCGATGTTCTTGCCGCTTTTACACTCCCGGTCTTCGCTGTACTTACTTTTCTTCTGCAAATGAGTTCCATTCTTTGCATGCCGGACACTGTCCCAGCCACTTTGATTCTTCGTGTCCGCAATTCTGGCAGAAAAACACACTTTTCTTCCCTTTAGCCATCATAATCCTTTCTATTTAAAAATCGTAACCTTTCAGACATACGGCTCAGATGGACTGACAAACCGTACCTGCTTATATCATGAAAAGGAGACAGGCCGCTTCCCCCCTGTCTCCTTTTTTGGTAATTAGGAAAATCCGAAACTCTCTTCTATTCTAGCACTTTACAACTTTCACACCTACACAGGCATCTTTGCTCTCTTCTGTACTGACACTTAACTTTCCGCTTAAATTTGTTTTCATCTTCCCTGCAGACCTGTTAGTGATAAATACTTCATACTCACAATCCGGCTCCAGTTCCAATGTAAACTGTACATCCTGGGCTGATGATACACAAAACGCAACTCCTGAATCTGTCACCTTGAAGTTGCTTACGGTACTGCCTGGCACAGATTCGTACACAAACATACCGTTGCGTTCCAATTTGGTTATCTCCTTAAATGTTTTTACTTTATAAATATCGCCCTCAAATTCAAAGTTCTCCTGTTTTGTCTTGGTTTCTAAAGTTCTAGTCTCCAAAACTGAGTGTTCCGTCTTCTTCCGCGCGTATTAATTCTTTTGCTGTTGCCATCCTTATTGTCCTCCTGAGTATTTCAGATTCTTTTTCTCTTTCTTGTATTATATAATACTTCTATTTTATTTTCTACTGCTTTGTAGACTTTGGGTAAAATTTAATTTCTTTTTTAGAAATACCAACCTCTACCTCATCTCCATTTTTTACTTCTCCATTTAGGATAGCCTCGGCCAGTTTATCCTCCAGCGTTGTCTGCATTGCCCTTCTCAGCGGACGTGCGCCGTATTTTGCATCTGTCCCTTTCTCTACAATATACTTCCTTGCAGAATCTCTGATTGTAAGTGTAATATTCATCTGACTCTTCACACGCTTCGTAAACTCTTTGCACAAAAGAGTTACAATCTGCTTCATGTGGCTGCCGTCCAACGCGTGGAATACAATAATTTCGTCAATCCGGTTCAAAAATTCCGGACGGAAAATCATTTTGACTTCATCCATCACATTCTGTTTCATCCTCTTATAATCGTCCGCAGGATTTTCTTTTGTTGCAAATCCTAATTTCTTCGGCTCCACAATAGCCTTCGCCCCTGCATTGGAGGTCATAATAATGACAGTGTTGCAAAAATCAACCTTGCGTCCCTGAGAATCGGTAATATGTCCATCATCCAGCACTTGAAGAAGGATATTAAATACATCCGGGTGGGCTTTTTCCACCTCGTCAAACAGAATGACAGAATATGGATGGGTTCTCACCTGGTCACTGAGCTGTCCGCCCTCCTCATGTCCCACATATCCCGGAGGTGAACCAATCATCTTGGACACAGAATGTTTCTCCATATACTCAGACATATCAACACGTATCATAGACTGTTCGTTCCCAAACAGAGCTTCTGCCAGAGCTTTGGAGAGCTCTGTCTTTCCAACTCCTGTAGGCCCAAGGAAAAGAAATGAACCGATGGGACGTTTGGGGTCTTTCAATCCTACTCTTCCTCTCTTTACAGCTCTTGCCACTGCGCTTACTGCCTCATCCTGACCGATAACCCGTCTGTGCAGCACCTGCTCCAGCCTTTTGAGTCTGTCTGTGTCACTTTCAGCCAGCTTCTGCACCGGAACCTTTGTCCACGCAGACACCACTTCAGCTATATCACTTTCTTCAATCACAGGGCGGTTGGCTGACGTTTTCTTCTGGAAACGTTTCCTCATGCTATCCAGCTTATTTTGGATTTCCTGCTGCTCACTGTGAATAGCAGATGCGCCTTCAAAATCGCCCGCCTTAATTTTTTCTTCTTTCTGTCTTCCCAGTTCTTTCAGGGATTCTTCAAAACTCTTCAGATTGTCCGGAACTTTATAGCCCCTCATACTTACTTTCGAGCAGGCTTCATCCAACACATCAATAGCTTTATCGGGAAGATTTCTGTCTGTAATATACCGCTCTGATAACTGTACCGCAGCCTCAAGCGCATCTTCGCCTATTGTAACTCTGTGATGTATCTCATATTTCTCTTTTAATCCCTTTAAAATTTCCAGACACTGGACTTTATCAGGCTCTTCTACCGTGATAGGCTGAAAACGTCTCTCCAGCGCGGCGTCCTTTTCAATATATTTACGGTATTCAGCGATAGTGGTAGCCCCAATCAACTGCATTTCTCCGCGGGCAAGGGATGGTTTCAAAATACTGGATGCATCAATGGCTCCCTCTGCGCCGCCCGCGCCAATCATGGTGTGCAACTCATCCAGAAACAAAATAATATTATCATTGGCCTTCACTTCCGCAATCAGACCCTTCATACGCTCCTCAAACTCGCCTCTGTATTTGGAGCCGGCGATGAGCCCCGGAAGGTCCAGTGTATAAATTCTCTTTCCTTTCATGCCTTCAGGCACTACTCCCATAGCCAGTCTGGATGCCAGACCTTCTATAATAGCTGTCTTTCCCACACCTGGCTCTCCCACAAGGCAAGGATTATTCTTGGTACGTCTGCTCAATACCTGCATCAGACGGTAAATTTCTTCTTCCCGCCCCACAACAGGGTCCAGACGCCCTTCTTCCGCCTCCGCTGTCAAATCTGTGCAGAACTGCTCCATTGCTGAAGTTCTGCCTTTGGATTCTTCCTGGGTTTCTTCCTGGTATTCTTTTGGGTCTATGCCCACAGCACCGAGGATATCAGTCAAAATCTTCTGTAAACTAATATTCAGCGTAATCAGAATCTTTGCCGCCACACAATCCACATCATGTATAATTGCCATAAGCAGATGCTCTGTCCCCACACTCTTTGTATGGAGATGCTGGGCTTCCTTTCTGCTGTTGTCCAGAATAAACTCCAATCTGGGGCTTCTCTTTGGATTCTCTGCATT
Source organism: Muricomes sp. (assembly GCA_049840515.1). GTDB lineage: Bacteria > Bacillota > Clostridia > Lachnospirales > Lachnospiraceae > Muricomes. Next base: position 4,587 of record JASGKW010000021.1, read on the forward strand.
TCCCCCGCTGTCAGCCGGTGCAATCAGCTCATCCATCAGATGAAGAATTTTATCCTCATCTACATTATTGATAGCCAGAATCTGACCGGCAACACCTGTGTACTCTTTTCTGAGCCCCAGCAAAAGATGCTCTGTTCCAATGTAAGGATGTTTCAATTTCTTTGCCATGGCACCTGCATGTTTAATAACCTGTTCCGCCTGTTTTGTATAATAATTCTGCATAGTCTCCTCCTGTCAGCTTTTCTTTATCTCTGCACCTTAAATCAAAGTGGATATTCCTCAAATATCTCATCCACAAGATTATGAACTTCTTCCCGGGAAATATTCTTACATATTCCCTCCGCCAGCAAAATCATAAGCTGCTGTCTCATGTCCTCCAGTGCCTTCATCTTGTCAATATCCAGCGCAATCACCGCTCCATGTCTTCTGTCAAGCTGGATAAAGCCCTCCTGCTTTAAGACAGTATATGCCTTATTCACTGTATGCATATTCACACCTACAGTATCCGCCAACTGACGTACGGATGGAAGGGAGTCCCCCTCCCGTATAGTAGAAGTGGCAATTCCCATAACAATTTGATTGCGCAGCTGAATATAAATGGCTTCATTACTGTTAAAATCTATTTCAATGAGCATATTATCACCTGCCTTCTCTTGTTATATCTATGTTAGCACAAATACCCCTATACCTGCAAGCCCTGATTCAAGTCTTCCATAAAAGTTTGTAACAGTTACGCAAAACAGCGGAGACACTTTAAACTGTCTCCGCTGTCCGGGGGTATCAAATATAAGTATTTGCAGCTATTACTTTACTACACTTGCGCCAAAATCTTTGCATTCCTGCTCTGCATCTCCGCTTGGCTCATTATTTACAATCAAACTCTCACACACCAAATCCGCTCCGGCATTTTTCATACGTTCAGTCCAGTCACGCATCCACTGGCCATCGCCCCAGTCGTAGGAACCAAACAAGGCCAGTTTCTTTCCGCTCACACTGCCTTCAATGGAAGCAATATAAGGTTCAAATTCGCTGTCATCCAGTTCTTCATCTCCCATGGATGGGCAGCCCAGCAGTAAAACATCACAGTTTACATCATCAACGGACGCCTCTGACACATATTTGAGCGTAACATCAGCCCCGGCTCCTTCTGCACCTTCTTTAATCAGATTGGCCATAGCCTCGGTATTTCCAGTAGAACTCCAGTAAATAATATTGATTTGCATAATGTGAACTCCTTTGAAATTAATATTTGTTGACGGTTTCAGTTAGCAATAACTAACTCACGGTAACAGCATAATAAATTTAAGGCTGTTTGTCAAGCTGTTTTCGCCCGCTTTTCGGAGGGCCATTCTGCCAAGCCACGGTATAATAGCATTATTTTGTATTATATGAGAAAAATACTCAATATAATAGTATAATAGAAAACAGGAGGTGTATCATTTATGAATATTACGGTGGAACGTTATCATGGACTTGGAAATGATTATCTGGTTTATGACCCCAATAAGAATGAATTAGAATTGAATAAAGAGAATGTAGCTATGCTGTGCAACAGAAATATGGGGCTCGGCTCTGATGGAATTTTGGAAGGCCCTTTCCCGGGTGAAAAGCATATGTCCCTTCGTATTTGGAATCCCGATGGAAGTATAGCTGAAAAAAGTGGAAACGGTGTCCGCATTTTTGCAAAATATCTGAAGGATGCGGGGTATGTGCAGAAGAAAAATTATAAACTCATCACAGATGGAGGAATGACAGAAATCACATATTTAAACGAAGATGGAAGCCGGCTGCGGGTATCCATGGGAAAATTATCTTTCTGGAGCGATGAGATTCCTGTCATCGGTGAACGCCGCGAAATCATCAATGAAGATATGGTATTTGGCAGAACCCTTTACCCTGTGACCTGCGTCTCTGTAGGAAATCCCCACTGTGTCATTCCTATGCGGGAGATTTCCAAACCCCTTGTCTGCAAAATCGGAAACTATTCCGAGGTTGCCAGATATTTTCCTCAGCGGATTAATACTGAAATTATGAAAGTCACAGACCATGAGCACATTGCAATTGAAACCTTTGAGAGGGGAGCCGGCTATACGATGGCTACCGGAACCGGCGCCTGTGCGGCGGCGGGTGTGGCATATAAGCTGGGACTCACGGGAAATAAAGTCATTGTTCATATGCCGGGCGGAGAACTGATGATAGAAATAGATGAAGACTGGAATACCTATATGACCGGTGAAGTGTTCTATATTGCAAATGTCCGGTTAAGCAGTGAATTCACAGAAAAACTCAGGATATTATAAAAAATTTTCTCCTGACGCCAAAACAGTTCAGAAAAAGCGGGGTCCCACACTCTATCATCCCACCTTATCTGAACTGTTTCTAAAATAAAATATCCATTCTTGTTCCCCTGTCCACTTCGCTGTCTACGATTACTTTCGCTCCATGCAGCAGTGCCCCGTGCTTTACAATGGACAAACCCAGCCCGGTACCTCCGCTTTCTTTGGAGTGGCTTTTATCCACCCTGTAGAAACGCTCAAATATTCTATCCTGATGCTCTTTGGGTATGCCGATTCCATTGTCAGCCACGCTGACTTTTGGCCCCTGAAGAGTATTTCCTACCCACACAGATACTCTTCCCTGGGGAACATTATATTTAATTGCATTTTCACATATATTGTAAATCATTTCATCCAGGACCTGCCGCACACCGTAGTAATTCACAGGTTCTCCCGATACAGCAACACTGACCTTCTTAGCGTTCGCCTGGGGTGCAAGCCGACTTACGATTTCCCTGCACAGAGCATATAAATCTACATTTTCTTTTTCCAGATCTATGGAACCTTCATCCAGTTTTGATAATTTAATGATATCCTCTATAAGCATGATAAGGCGCTTTGCTTCTTTGTATATACGCTCTGAAAAATTGGGGATATCTTCAGGCTTCACCATTCCATTTTTCATAATCTCCGCGTAACCTGAAATGGACGTCAGAGGCGTTTTCAACTCATGGGACACATTGGCAGAAAACTCTTTTCGCATATCTGCAATTGCGTCCTTCTCCATGTTCTGACGGTTTATCGCCTGCAACAGAGGAGATAACTCTTCATAAATATTATTATCCAAAGGATGCTCAATATCTAATCCATTGAGCGGCCTTATAAGTCTTGCTGTCTGCCATTTTGACATCAACCAGGCGAGAATCAGCATGGATACTGCAAGTATACTCATTATTGGCAGTATACTCATGGCAGTCCTGATGAGTCCGTCCATTAATTTTGCAACACGCAGAACTGTGCCGTCATCCAGCTTCTGGGCATAATAGTACATTTTGTACCCTAAGGTCCCGGACATCCGTATATCTGCCCCGGAACCTGAAGAAAATGCTTTTTGTATTTCGGGGCGGGATTTGTGGTTTTCCAGACTGGCCGCATTACTTTGAGAATCGTACAGCACTTTTCCATCCTCGGCAATCCAGGTTACACGGGTCCCTTCCTCCATACCTACCATTTCTTCCAGGTAATCCGTACCAAAAATATTAATTGTGACACCCATATAGTTTGCATCATGCCTAATTTCTCTTTCCAGTGTAGACAAATTCTGGTTATACACAACAAAAGTAAGAACTACGTAAGAAATTAGCAGCGTGATTGAGAGCACGAGTATCATACTCTTCTGGATTTTAGCTCTCATGTCCTCCCCCAATCCGGTATCCTATACCGCGCACTGTTTCTATAATTTCTCCTTTGTCCCCCAGCTTCTGACGCAGAGTTCTCACATGGACATCCACGGTTCTCGTCTCACCGTCAAAATCATATCCCCATATATCTTCCAGAAGCTGATTTCTCGTAAGCACAATATTCTGATTGCGCATCAACCGCTCCAGCAGCTCAAACTCCTTCAATGTCAGAGCCACCAGCTTCCCATCCACAGTCACCTCATGTTTCTTTACATTTACGTGAACCCCGGCTATACTCAGGCCGTCTTTCCCCGAATTCTTCCCTGTCCGGCGCAGCACTGCTTTGATTCGGGAAATTAGTTCCATCATCCCAAAAGGCTTTGCCAGATAATCATCCGCGCCGGAGTCAAGTCCGATGACTTTGTCATATTCCGCGCCCTTTGCAGTCACCATAATCACAGGAATATCTTTCGTCTTTGAGGAGCCTTTTAATCTCTTCAATATGGTAAGCCCGTCCTCACCCGGAAGCATAATATCAAGCAAAATAAGCTCCGGCGTCTCAAACGCCAGAGCTTTCATGAAAGAATTACCCTCCGCAAAGCCCTTTGCTTTGAGTCCCGTAGTTTCTAATGTATATATTACAAGTTCCCGGATGTTATCATCATCTTCTACGCAATATATCATTTTTTCACTCCCTTATCTTTCTTTTACAATTTCGCTCCATCTTTGTGCACACCTGTTATGGAGAATTCTACCCATTCGGAAATATTGGTTGCATGATCCCCGATGCGCTCCAGATATTTGGTGACCATAATCAAGTCAAAAATCTGCTTTCCATGTTCTCCTTTTTCTGTACGGATATACTCCACAAGCTCATCCCTGATCGTATCAAACAATTCATCCACTGCATCGTCAGCTTCCATTACATGCTTTGCCAGCTCCAAATCTCCTGAAACATAAGCCTGTACACTGTCTCTCACCATTTTGCTGACGGCAGCCGCCATGGTTCCGATTTCTTTAATGTCTATTGCCGTATTGTGTTTGGCAGAAATAATGATTTCCGCAATGTCTCCCGCCTGATCTCCAATACGCTCCATGTCTGTAATCATCTTCAGTGCCGCTGAAATCCGGCGTAAATCCTTTGCAACCGGCTGCTGCTGGAGCAGAAGCTTCAGGCAAAGCCGCTCCACATCCTTTTCCATCTGGTCAATCTCTTCATCAGCCTCAATAATTGCCTGTGCCTGCTCAGGGCTTCCCTCCTGCAGTGCACGTGTGGCCTTGGCTATAGCCACCTCACACAGTTCTCCCATATGTGTGAGCAGTTCATCCAATAACTGTAACTGCTGTTCAAATTTGCTCCTCATTTTAACCGAACCTCCCTGTAATATAATCTTCTGTCCTCTTATCAGCAGGTATGGAGAATAACTTCTCTGTCTGATTGTATTCTACTACCTCGCCCAAAAGGAAAAATGCTGTATTGTCTGATATTCGCACCGCCTGCTGCATATTGTGTGTTACCATGACAATAGTATAATCTTTTTTCAATTCCAGCGCAAGGTCCTCTATCTTTGATGTAGAAATAGGGTCCAGAGCTGAAGTCGGCTCATCCATAAGAAGAACCTCCGGCTCTACCGCCAGTGCCCTTGCGATGCAGAGACGCTGCTGCTGTCCGCCTGACATTCCCAGAGCGCTTTTTTTCAGTCTGTCTTTACATTCATCCCATATAGCTGCATTTCGCAGTGACCTCTCCACAATATCATCCAGCTTCGCCTTGGAGCGGACTCCATGGGTCCTGGGGCCAAAAGCAATATTATCATAAATGCTCATGGGGAAAGGATTTGGCTTCTGAAACACCATTCCCACTCGTTTGCGGAGCAGATTGACATCCATGCCCTTAAATATGTCACTTCCATCCAGCAAAATATCACCTTCAATCCTGCAGCCTTCCACCAAATCATTCATGCGGTTGATAGACTTCAGCAATGTGGATTTACCACATCCGCTGGGACCGATAAATGCTGTAATTTTATTTGCTTCTATTTCCAGATTTACACTTTTCAGGGCTTTGAAATCATCATAATATAAATCCAAATTTTTAATACTTATTTTTCCCATCTCTTATCCTCTCTACGCTTTCGTTAACCTCTTGGCAATTACGCTGGACAGTGTGTTGATGCCGACTACTAAAATAAGCAGAACAACTGCTGTCGCATATGCCTGGTCCATGTGCAGACCTTCACTCGCCAGATTGTACATGTGCACTGCCAGTGTTCTTCCTGAACCCATGACACTGGACGGAATATTTGCCACCGTACCTGCTGTATACATAAGTGCCGCTGTTTCTCCCACAATTCTTCCGATTGCAAGAATCACACCTGCAAGTATACCCGGTATCGCAGATGGAAGCACAATGCGGAATACTGTTCTGAGTTTTCCGGCTCCCAGCCCAAAACTTCCCTCTCGGAAAGAATCCGGCACTGACTTTAAAGCTTCCTCTGTGGTGCGCATAATCAATGGCAGTATCATAATAGACAAAGTAAATGCACCCGCCAGCAGGGAGAAGCCCCAGCCCAGAGTGTTTACAAAAAACAACATACCAAACAGTCCATATACAATAGAAGGTATGCCTGACAGAGTTTCTGTTGTCAGACGAATAATTCCCATAAATTTATTTCCCCGTTTTGCATATTCTACGAGGAAGATTGCTGCAAAAATGCCCAATGGAACGGCAATGACCAATGACAGCAGCGTCATAGTCACTGTATTCGCAAGTGCAGGCATCAAAGATGCATTCTCGGATGTATAATGAAGCGAAAATAAAGACGGTTTCAAGTAAGGAATACCGTGTGCCAGGATGTAAACAATAAGAAAAATCAATATTGTAAATGTAAGAACGGCTCCCAGCATAACCAACAGCATAGTAATAAATGAACCCGGATGCTTCATATATATTCTCATTTTCTCTCCAAATGTTGATTGATTATTCACGTTCTTTCCTCCTGTTAAGTACAGCCACACTGAAATTAATCAGCAGAATGAATACAAACAGTACCACTCCGGTTGCAATCAGTGCTTCTCTGTGCAGCTCTGCGGCATACCCCATCTCAATTACGATATTGGCAGTCAGAGTTCGCACACCTTTCATAATTCCAGCGGGCATTCTCGCCTGATTTCCTGCTACCATGATGACAGCCATAGTCTCTCCGATTGCACGCCCTATACCAAGTACCACACCTGCAATAACGCCAGACTTCGCCGCAGGAATCATGACTTTAAAAATGCTTCTCTCATGGGTCGCACCTAAAGCCAGGGCCCCCTCATAATACTGTCTGGGAACGGCGCGAATGGCAGATTCCGTCACCCCAATAATCGTGGGCAAAATCATAATTCCCAAAAGCAGGGACGCTGTCAGAATACTATTACCATTTCCGCTGCTTTGAACTATTCCCATTGCTTTCAAAGTTCTTCCAGCCTCACGAACCCATGGAACAAGCACTACAAGACCAAAAAAGCCATATACAACAGAAGGAATTCCTGCAAGGAGTTCTGTGGCTGATTTCAAAGGTTTATATATTTTTTTCGGGCAGTACATAGCCATAAATACAGAAGTAAGTATACCAATCGGCACGCCCACTATAATAGCTCCGGCAGTCACATAAATACTGCCTACTATCATAGGAAATATTCCATAAATGTCATTGCCGGGTTTCCATTTAATACCCGTCAGAAAATTCGTAAATCCAATCTTTTTCATTGCAGGAACTCCATTTGCAAACAAAAAGATGCATATGAGAGCTACCGCCAGTACCGAAGCACAGGCGGCAGTGAAGAACACTCCCCGCATGAATTTTTCATTCCATGTCTTTGATTTCATTTATTTGACTACCTCATCCCAGGTGAGTACATCCCCTGTGTAAATTGATTTTATCTGTTCGCTGCTCAGTTCATCTACTGCACTGTTTTTGTTAACAATAACTGCAATACCGTCTGTTGCAATTACGGTTGGCTCTAATCCGCCTTCCAGCTCTGTGTCTTTCAGCTCTCTGGATGCCATTCCAATATCATAGCTGCCATCAATTGCAGAAGTCATACCAGTGGTAGAGTCTGTTGTCTGAAGCTCAATCTCTGCATTCGCATTCACTGCTTTGTATGCCTCGATTAATTTTTCCATTACAGGTGATACAGAAGAAGAACCTCCTACTACTGCTTTTCCTGATGGTGATTTGCCTTCAAAAGGTTTTACGTCATCCAGGGCGATGTAATGGTTATCTGCAACAACTGCCTGACCTTCTTTGCTGAGAATGAAGTTGATAAAATCTTTAGCCACTTCATTGTTCAAATCTTTCTTTGTAGCAATGTTAAATGGTCTGGACACTTTGTAAGTGCCGGATTTTACGTTTTCAGGGGTAGCCTCTGCTCCGTCAATCTTAAGTGCTTTCACTGTGTCATTCAATGAACCAAGAGAAATATATCCGATTGCATATTCATCTCCGGCTACTGTTGTCATCATAACAGAAGTGTTGTTTGTAATCTGTGCTTCTTCTGTTGTCATATCTACTTTCTCATCGCCCTGTTTCTCTTCAATTCCAAACAGTTCGATAAATGCGCCTCTTGTGCCTGAACCTTCCTCGCGGGAAACAATTGTGATATCGTTAGAACTGTCCCATGAAGAACTGTCAGCAGCCGCCTCTGTATCTTCTGTCTTAGTACCTTCCGTCTTAGTATCTTCTGTTGTGTTTCCACCGCCACATCCTGTGACACTCACTGCCAACATTCCAATTATTGATAATACTACCATAAGCTTTTTCATTTTCATTTTTCCTTCTCCTTTACCTATTTCATCGGCAGGCATACGCCCATTGTTTTTTTATTCTTTCTCTTCACATTTATGATGATATAAAAGTAATGTAAAGTATGTAATCCAACGAATGTTAAATCTTTGTAAAACAGCATATCCCGAACATAAATTGCTCAGGATATGCTGTTTCTTGCTCTTATTTTAGTTCACATCCTATTTATATAAGAATGTAATTAAACCCTCATTATTTTTTCATCCTCGGCTCAAAGATAAAGGATGCCAGATATCCAAAGATAAGAGCCGCAGAGATTCCAACGGCACTTGCTTTAAATCCGCCCATAAAGATTCCAAGAAATCCGCTCTTATCCACAGCCTCTTTTACCCCCTGCCAGAGCACATTCCCAAATCCCAGCAGCGGAACGCTCGCACCGGCCCCGGCAAATTTCAGGAAGGGTTCATATATATTGCAGAATCCCAATATTGCACCACTGCAGACGAGAAGTACCATGATTCTTCCGGGCATTAACTTTGTTCGGTCCAGAAGAATCTGCACAATAGCACAGATAATTCCTCCTATTAAAAATGCTTTTACGTAATCCATAAAAACCTCCTTCTCAACAATGTTCCAGCACAATTGCATGTGCAATACCCGGCACACTGGCGCCCTCGTTATAACTTACTGTTGACATAAGTGCACCGGTAGGAACAAAAAGAACACGTTTCCACTCGCCTTTTTTAATCTTCGGCAAAATATACGCAGCCAGCGTAACTGCCGCACAGCCGCATCCGCTCCCCCCTGCATGGGTGTCCTGGGCCTGCTGGTCAAATATGGTCATGCCGCAGTCCATGTGCACTGTCTTGATATCACTTCCTTTTGCTTTCATCAAATCAAACAATATATCCTGGCCTATATATCCCAGGTCTCCGGTTATAATTCTATCATAGTCCTCCGCTTTTCTCCCAAAATCTTTCAGATTTCTCATAATGGTGTCCGCCGCCGCAGGTGCCATACATGCCCCCATGTTTTGAGAGTCCTTCAGACCGTAATCCACAATTTTTCCGACCGTAACCCCACTGATTCTAATGTGGCTTTTCTTCGTTCCCACCAGAAATGCACCGCTTCCTGTGACTGTCCAGTGAGCTGAAAGGGGACGCTGGCTTGCATATCCTAACGGAAAGCGGAACTCTTTTTCCGCACTCCCAAAATGACTGGAGGTCACTGCCAGCATATAATCTCCGTAACCCGCCGCAACACTCATGGCACTCAAGGCAAGTGCTTCCCCGGAAGTAGAACATGCGCCGTACAAGCCGAACATCGGAATTTGCAGAGCTTCCACTCCCATAGCGGTAGCAATCCCCTGGCGCAGCAAGTCTCCTCCAAAAAGATACCGCACCTTTTCAGGAGGAATGTGCGCCTTGCCAAGTGCCAGTATGCACGCCTCTTTCTGCATATTACTCTCCGCTTCCTCCCAGGTTTTTGCCCCAAAGAGGTCATCCTGATTCGTCATATCAAATAATTTCCCGAGCGGACCCTCCGCTTCTTTACTGCCAGCTACACATCCGCTGCTGATAAGATAGGGCGATTCACCAAAACTGATGCTCTGGATACCTTTTACCTGATTCATCTCTTACCCTCTTTTCATTTTGATTGGATTTTAAAAATTAGTATGCTTAAGTTTTTCCAAATTTATGTACCACAGACAGGTATATTTTCTGTTTATTTTTCTAATACTAGTACAACGAATCATAATGTAAGCCGATAAGCAATTTGGTAAATAGTCAAGAAGTATTTTGAAATAGTTTTCTTAGAGAAGGGTAACGTTAATAGACCTACGGCTTCCAAAGCGAAAATCGTAGATTAGACATTCGATATGGATCACCTACTCTTTTCCGGAGAGTAGAGTTGGCTCTTGTCCAGCAGACCAAAGAGCAGACGTATAAATTTACGGGAAGTCAACGCGAGTGCTCGTTTATGCTGATGATTTCGGGTTTCAGCATATTTCTTATGATAGAAGCGTTCATACTCAGGACAGTGTCGTATCACACTTCCTGTTGCTTCTATGATGTAATAGCGCAGGTAGCTGTTGCCAGCCTTGCTCATTCGTTTATCTTCGGCTTGAAAATCGCCTGAATCATTATCATTCCAGATAATGCCGCAATATTTAGCGAGCGAATCAGCATTTTGAAAAGCTTTTACAGAACCAATTTCAGCAAGGATGCCGGCAGAGAAGACCTTACCAATTCCAGGGATGGAATTAAGCACTGTATATTGGTCAGGGTTTAATCCCTTGACCGTGTGTAGGATTGCTTTATCAATTGCCTTCAGTTCCATCTCAAAAGAGCTAATACAGTTGAAAGAAGAGGCAATCGATATCGTAAGAGGCTCATATAGACATTTATCGAGTCTGTATGAATTACGAGCCGCAGCCTGTATTATTTTAGCCGTTTCTTCCGAATCAGCAATGCGCCCTCTGCTTTTCGTATTAATGAAAGCAACAAGGTCTTCGATAGAGGTATTAGCAATTTCCTCATTGGTTGTAAATTCGGTAAGAATCGCTTCGGCAGTCGCACCATATTTATTTGAAAAAGGGTGCTCACCATTGCGCAGTAAAGCATACTCACTGAATTTGAGATAGATGTTATTTAACATATATGTTTTTTCTCTGGCAATACATTCAGTGATATGCATGCGATGTCTGGTAAGGCGCTGCAAGGCAAGGTATTGCGAACCACGCCAGGATTTAATGCTGATACGTCCTACCCGGGCAAAATCAGCAATAACGAATGAATCAATTCCATCATTCTTTCCAATGTCATTAAAGGATTTTTTGTAATTATTCACTTCCTTTGGATTCAGACAAAAAACACGGACAGAAAAAGGAGCCAACTTATGACTGGCAGAAAGATAATTAGCAAGATGGACACCATAAAATCCAGTGGATTCCATTCCGATAACGATGTATTTGAATTGATGATGGTTTTTAAGAACATCAACAATCATGTGTTCAAGAAGAGTGGCACCTTCTTGGGTATTGGGAACTGACTTCATTTTTATGAAGAACTCCTGATTAAAATCTAGTGCTGAAACAACATGAGTACGGGATGCAATATCAATCCCAACAAAAAGCGTTGATAGGTAATCGATTTTTAGTTTCACGGTAATCACCACCTTTCATCGTAAAGTAGAAGAATGTAATCATGGCTTATCCCAGATCACTACGCCAACCTAACCCTCGCGTTATTAGCATTGTCCGGCAAGAAATACCCTGCTGGTGGCTAGATGCCGGTATGCAGCATTTGTGTAATAAGTTCAGGCGTAGCATTAGGGCTGCATGCTTATGAGGCAATAACAAAATGTTTTGCAGGAGAATAGAAGCAGTGACCACAGCTACAGTTCTTATGAACTAAAGTATAGCATCTGGGAGCATGACTATAAAGTAACTTATAATTATGTAGGTAAGAAGGGATGACCAACAATTCACCCACTACCTATATCATAAAAATAAGTCTATAGAACCTCTGTAATGAGGTCTATAAACTTATAATACGAGGAGAATTGATATGGATAAAGTTGAAAAAATAAAACAGGAGAAACAATACAAAGATTATGTAAAGAAAAAAACTCCTGTGCACAATGTATTTGTGAATATGGCAAAGGCTTTTATCACAGGAGGAATTATCTGCACCCTTGGGCAGCTTATTTATAATTATTGTGAATTTCTGGGACTCTCCAAAGATGAATGCAGCGGATGGACTTCACTGCTTCTTATTTTAATCAGTATTATCCTCACAGGAATCAACCTCTATCCCAAAATTGCAAAGTGGGGCGGCGCAGGTGCTCTTGTACCGATTACCGGATTTGCAAACTCCGTGGCAGCTCCCGCTATAGAATATAAAAAAGAAGGCCAGGTTATGGGAATCGGGTGCAAAATCTTCACAATTGCAGGGCCGGTTATCCTCTACGGGATATTCACAAGCTGGATTTTAGGACTGGTGTATTGGTTATTTAAAGCGTTATAAAAAACAGAACGCATACCGACTTTTAAGGCAGTATGCGTTCTGTTTTTTATATGATTATCTCTCTTCTCTAAAGTAATTCAGACCACAGCTCTTTGGCTGTGCATGTTCTTTGCTCTGCTTCATGCTTGTTACAATAAGAACGATAATTGTAGCCGCATAGGGCAGCATATCATAAATCTGCGCCGGAAGCCCAGGTATATTCACATACATACGCATAATCGTCAGGCCTCCGAATATCAATGCCAGCAATACCCCTTTCGCCGGGCTCCATGTGGCAAAAATAACTAATGCAACTGCAAGCCAGCCATATCCACTGACACATCCGTGCACCCACACGCCGGAGGTGGTAACCATGCTCATATACATACCGCCGATTCCGCAGATTCCCCCGCCTATGATTGTTGCAATATATTTATATCTGGTAATGTTAATACCCGCGGCATCCGCTGTAGCGGGGTCTTCCCCTATTGCGCGCAGATTCAGTCCGATGCGGGATTTATTAAAAAACCATGCCAGCGCTATCGCAACAATAACTGCAAAATATACAAGCCAGTTATACTGGAACAAAAGCTTTCCCAAAACCGGGATGTCTGACAGCACCGGAATATGCAGGCTGGAAAATGCGGCCTTTGTGGTACTGCTCACCGCAACATATCCTCCCGCTTTTTGTCCGATATATTCTCCAAAAAAGTTTCCGAATCCAGTACCAAAAATAGTCAGCGTCAAACCAGTTACGTTCTGGTTTGCGTACAGAGAAATGGTCAGAAAGCTGTATATCAATGCTCCAAAAGCTCCCGCAAGAAAGGATACAAGAAGTGCGATAAGTGCAGATAAAACTCCGCTCGGTGCGCTCCCTGATTTTGCCACTGCCTGCTCATAATAGTAGGAGCCTGCAAGTCCGGTAATCGCACCCATGAACATCATACCTTCCACGCCCAGGTTCATATTTCCTGACTTCTGTGTAAGAATTTCCCCCAGAGCCCCGAGAAGCAACGGAGTTCCCGCAAGCACCGCCGCCACAAACAAACTGCTTACTATATTAAACATGATGTTCCTCCTTTCCTCTGAAAATCAGACGGTAGGTAATGAAAAATTCGCATCCCAGCATAAAGAATAAAATAATTCCTATGAGCAGGTCTGACGCAGACGCAGGTATTTTAAAATTCGTCTGAATGGTGTTGGACCCCCGCTCAAGCATGGCGATAAATATTGACACAATCAGCATTCCGAACGGATTCATCTTTGCAAGCCATGCCACAGTAATTGCGGTAAATCCGACTCCTCCGGCCGTCCCCTCTGTGATTGTATAATCCGCCCCTGCAAACTGAAGCATTCCCACAAGACCACACAGAGCACCGGATAAAAACATGGTACGTCTGAATACCCGGCTTACATTAATACCTGCATAGCGGGCCGTGTCATTGCTTTCACCTACAACAGAAATTTCATATCCCTGTTTCGTCCTGTTAAAGTAGATATAGGCCACTACAACCAGAATCAAAGCCAATATCCAGCCCCAGTGCACTCCCAGCACCTTGGTAAGCCTTGCGCCCGGCACAAGCATGGCAATTTTAGGAAAACTGCTGCCCGGAGCTTTCCACGGACCGTTCATTAAATACTTAATCAGACCCAGTGCAATGTAGTTCAGCATCAGAGTAAACAGTGTTTCATTGGTTCCCCACCTTGCTTTGCAGACCGCCGGGAGCAGACCATACAGCCCGCCTGCCGCCATTCCTGCAAGGAGCATCAGGATAACCAGAGGAAGTTTTGGAAAGATGTGTGCGGTAAACAAGCCAAATGCTCCTGCCGCCACAGCCCCCACAAGTATCTGTCCCTCAGCTCCAATATTCCAGAATTTCATTTTAAATGCAAAGGAAATACCAATTGCCGTAATCAAAAGAGGAACTGCAATCTTCACAGTCTCATAGATAACTGTCTTAGAGCCCCATGAGCCCACAACCATCGACTGATACACAGCCAGAGGGTTATGTCCCATAACCCAAATCAACAGCCCTCCTGTTACAAGAGAAAGGAGAAAAGCAATCGCCCGGATTTCCCATGCTTTTTTTGAGGAAACTGCATCCCGCTTTACCATACGCATCAAGGGTTCTTTAATCTGTGTCGGTCTGGCTTTCATTCGTCCGCCTCCTCTTTATCTTCATTTACCTGTATCATCATCAAACCAATATCTTCTTTTGTTACTTTTCTCGGGTCTACGATTCCGCTGACTTTCCCGCCACAGAGAACCATCACTCTGTCCGAAATTTCCATGAGCACATCCAGGTCCTCGCCGATGAAAATAACAGCCACCCCTTTTTTCTTCTGCTCATTCAGCAAATCATAGATTCGATAGGAAGAGTTGATATCAAGACCACGGACAGGATATGCCACAATTAAAACAGAAGGACTAAGTGCAATTTCCCTTCCCAGCAGCACTTTCTGGACGTTTCCCCCGGACATTCTGCCCACCGGAGTGTCCACTCCCGGGGTGACAATTTCCATCTCCTCAATTAACCGCTCCGCCACCTTTTTCGGGGTCTTTCGGTCTACAAACATACCCTTGTTGTTTTTGTAGCTTCTTAACATCACATTGTCTGTCATATCCATGCCTGCCACAAGCCCCATGCCAAGCCTGTCCTCCGGAACAAATGCCATGGAGATGCCTTTTTCTACAATCTGGTCAGGGCTCAGTCCAAGGATGGACTCCTTGACCTGCCCGCTTTCACGGTTTTCAGTATAAAGAACAGCGCCCCCTATTGTAGGATGTAAGCCAGCGATAACCTCGCATAGTTCCTTCTGCCCGCTCCCTGCAATTCCCGCCACACCCAGTATCTCTCCGCTGTAGGCAGAAAACGAAACATTATCAAGGGCTTTGATTCCGTCCCCGTTGAGGCAGGTTAAATCAACCACCTTTAACCGCTTTTCTCCCCTCTTTAATTCAGGTCTATCAATCTCAAGACTGATGGGTCTTCCCACCATCATTTCCGTGAGCTGCTCCTGAGTCGAGTTGGCTGTGTCCACGACACCTATGTATTCACCTTTCCGCAGAATTGCCACACGGTCTGAAATGGACAGCACTTCATGCAGCTTATGGGTAATGATGATAATGGATTTGCCGTCCGCTTTCATGTTTCGGAGCACCGCAAATAACTTCTCCGTCTCCTGTGGGGTGAGCACAGCGGTCGGCTCATCCAGGATAAGGATATCTGCACCCCGGTATAATACTTTCAAAATCTCTACCGTCTGCTTCTCAGACACCGCCATATTATAAATCTTTTTAGCAGGGTCAATTTCAAATCCATAGCGTGATGCCAGAGCTGCCACCTTTTTATTAATCTCTTTCCGGTTAACCACAGCACCCCCGCTAAGTCCCAGCACAATATTTTCCGCCGCTGTGAGCACATCCACCAGTTTAAAATGCTGGTGAATCATGCCAATGCCCAGATCAAATGCATCTCTCGGCGACCTGATTGTCACGGGTGTCCCGTGGATATTTATTTCACCATAGTCTGGAAAGTAGATACCTGAAAGCATATTCATTAATGTAGTTTTACCGCTCCCGTTCTCCCCAAGAAGTGCCAATATCTCTCCCGTTCTCAATTCCAGGTCAACATCCTTATTGGCAACAACCTGTCCGAATGTCTTCGTGACATGATGCATCTTTACCGCATAACTCGTAGTCTCGCCCAAGACTTTACCCTCCTTCTCCTCCAGGTATTTCCAAAACTCCCTAAAACAGAGCCGTCAAAAAACGGCTCTGTCAATAAACTGAATTTTAACTATTCAACAACAGTACATCCTTCAATAATATAATTCCATGATGGTGCTGCCACGCCCGCCTGCTCTTTATAGTAATCGCCTTCTGCAACCTCAATTTTCTCTCCATCCGGATTTGTTCCTGTCAAAGGACCTGCAAACACCTGAAGTTTGCCGGACTTAATTGCCTCTGCCGCCTTATCAATGGCTTCCTGTGTTCCCTCTGCTGCAATATCTTTATTCAGAGGTGACAGGTAAACTGCGCCGTCTTTGAGACCCTGGCACCAGTCCGTCGGAATTTCTTTACCGTCAATCACGCTCTGCACTGCCTCTGTCACATAAATACCCCAGTTGATACGTGCAGAAATTAAAGATGCTTTTGGAGCTGCTTCAATCATATCGTTGTTGTATCCAACCTGATATGCACCGTACTCCTCCGCTGTAGTTGCCGGAGCTGTTGAATCTGAATGCTGTGAAATCACATCACATCCGCGCTCAATCAAAGCTTTTGCGACCTGAGATTCCACAGTAGGATCATTCCATGAATTTGTATACATGATATCCATTGTCACATCAGGATTCACACTTTTAGCACCGAGATAAAATGCTGTATATCCGCTGATAACTTCTGCAAAAGGAAATGCGGCAACATAGCCGAGCTTGTTAGATTTTGTCTTCATACCTGCAGCAATTCCAGCCAGATAACGTCCTTCATAGATGGATGCAAAATAATTGTGCATATTGCTCAATCCTGAGCTTGCCGCCTGATAACCTGTCGCATGACAGAACTGTACATCAGGGTATTCTGCTGCAACTTCTTTTACATAGTCCTCAAAGCCAAAGCTTGTTGCAAAAATAATATTACATCCGGCATCAATCAGCTCTCTCAATGCGGTATCACACTCTGCTCCCTCCGCAACGTTGAACTTATTAATAATCTGATCGTCACTTAAGCCTAATGTTTTCTGCATTTCTTTTGTGCCCAGGTCGTGGTTGTAAGTGTACCCCATGTCACTTGCATCAGAAACATGCACAAAACCTACTTTGATATCTTCTTTTGGAATACCTGCTGAAGCTTCTGTCTTTGTATCCCCGGAGCCAGAACTGCCCGTCTCAGCAGCAGGTTTTGCACCACATCCAGCTACCACTCCAATGACCATTGATGCACACAGTAACAAGCTTAAAATCTTCTTCTTCATAATATTCTCCTTCTGCAAAGAACGTAGCTGCCCTCAACCGAAATACATTCTGTAATTGGACGGCCTTTTTACAGTTGGATTCTACACTGGCACCAAAAATAAGTCAAGTTATTTGCCCTGTCCCAGTTATTAATTCCTTTTATGAATACTTATTACCTCCCCGGGAAGCACCATAAAAGCTGGATTTCCCGCTACCAGCCCTTATAGAAAAAGAGGAGTGAGCCCAGCCCTTTTCCAATTGCCACACTTAATATGGAGACTGAAATATAGCGCACAACTTTTAATCTTCTCACAAAAATCGGAAATACATTGAGTATCTCCGCCAGAGCCATAGACCAGCACCCCACAAAGATGCCTCCCAGCAGTCCCAATATCGGGAGCAGCCATCTTCCGCCGGGAATGTGTATGTGAAATACGGAAACCAGGTTTCCCACAATTCCTCCCAATGCCACGCAGTCTTCATACAGCAGTATCTTATCTGCTGTTCTGGTCCTGTCTGCAAAATCTGCGGCAATCCCAAGCTCTATAATAAATGCAAACAAACCTCCCGCCACAACCAGACCACTGCTAAGTCCGATTACCGCTAATATAATTTGATTTACCCACATCCAGCTCCTGCTCCCTTCTTGCTGCATCCTCTATTAAAGTAGTCTGGATATCATTTTCATAAAGCCGCATCTGTACCTCCATCGGGGTTGGGTCCACCGTAAAGCGCTTTTTCCCAAAATGATTGAAGAATACGAGAATACCTATGACAATCCCGATAGAATAGGTAACTTCCAGCAATGTAAAGCCATCGGATTTTATCCCCGTCACATACTCATAAATCTGAGAAAAAAGTTTAGCCGTAGACACGTCATTGTTAAATGCCATAATAGAAAAAGCTGCGCCGCAAAATGTAATCAGAGCTACACAAATTGTCTTTACCACATGAAAAAACATGTTCGGCGTCTTCTGATCTTCATAGGTGATAATGATATCCTGCTCTCCCATATTTTGAATTTCCAGACCCGGATATTTTTCATGGATGCAGGCAATAATTTTTAATATAGAAATAACCAGACGCTGTTTTCCCCCATCCGGTATCTTTAAAATTTTCAGTGTTTTTAGTTTTGGAATGATATCTTTATTACTGCACTCCATGGACATAATGTCCCCCAGAGTGACCTCTGGTTTTTTTACCTCAACATTCCTGTCCCCTTTGAGATATACTGTATCATGATTAACAGCCATATTGCTCCACCCTCGGACCCTGAATCAAAGTACCCTCGTTGCTTCTGTTCATCGTACTGCCACTAAAATAGTAATAAAAAATACCAATTACAATCGCCACCAGAACAATAGTGAACAGGCAAATGCGGATTTTTTTTCTTCCTTCTTCCATAACTGTACCTAACCTTTCTTAAATAGAATAAAGAGTCTGGCAAACCAGATTCCCGCGTCAAAGTGCGGTCGCTTCAGCGGCCAAATAGAATGCTGGTTCACCTTATGGCAAACCAGCATCGGTTTAAATCTAGTATTTGAAATATCCTGAAAAATATACCTTTGAAAAATTTTTAAAATCTTCCCAGCTTCCGCAGGTTCTCGATGATACGCTTTTCCATCCTGGATACCTGAACCTGGGAAATCCCCATCCGCTTGCCGACCTGAGACTGTGTCTCATCCGCAAAATATCGCAGATAGATCAATTGCCGCTCCTCCTTATTCAGGCTTTCCAGCAATTGGGCCAGCAGCATATGGTCCAGTATCTTTTCTTCTTTTCTTTCCTTTTCCTCCAGCTTGTCCACAAGCCGTATTTCATTTCCCTCTTTCTGGTGGATTGGCTTGTACAGAGAGTCCACCTCACCCCCGGCTTCCATAGCCTGTACAATTTCTTCCCGGTCGACTCCCATAGTCTCCGCCAGTTCGTCCAGCGTAGGCTCCCTCCCCAGCTTAGCTGTGAGTTCTTCCCTCGCCTGAAATGTTTTATAAGATAATTCTTTTAATGAACGGCTGACCTTTATCATCCCATCATCCCTCAAAAAACGTTTAATCTCCCCCGATATCATAGGGACTGCATATGTGGAAAATTTCACTTCATAAGACAAGTCAAATTTGTCAATAGCTTTGAGCAGTCCAATGCTCCCAATCTGAAATAAATCTTCTGCTTCTGTGCCTCTGCCGTAAAACCGTTTTACTACACACCATACCAGCCCTACGTTTTCTTCCACTAATTGTTCTCTCGCTTCTTTATCTCCATCGTGTGATTTTTTGATTAAAGCGATTGTGTGGTCCATAACTCCCTTCCTTTTCCGATGGTTTTTTTCATCTTTACTGTAGTTCCTTTCCCAGGTTCTGACTCAACTTCCACCTGGTCCATAAAAGCTTCCATAAAGGCGAATCCCATCCCGGAACGTTCCAGTTCAGGCTTACTGGTATATAAAGGTGTCATGGCCTGCTCCACGTTCTCTATCCCTATACCGCTGTCTTTTACTTCCACCGTAATCTGCCTGTCTTCTATTTTGCAGCGGATGGAAACCTTATGTATTTTACTCTCATAGCCATGGATAATTGCATTTGTCACCGCCTCGGACACCGCTGTCTTCACATCCGAAACTTCTTCTACTGTGGGATTTAACTGAGTCATAAATGCTGCAACCGATACCCTTGCAAACCCTTCATTAGATGAATAACTGTCAAAAATAACCTCCATTTCATTTGTGTTTTTCATGCTTCGTCCTCCTCATATATCTGCATTATTTTTGTCATTCCTGACATAGTCAGTATTTTCTTTATTCTGGCATTGGTGTGCACTGCCCATATTTCCCCGCCCAGCAAACGGATAATCTTATATCTCCCCATAATAATTCCGATACCTGAGCTGTCCATAAAATCTGTATTTTCAAAATCAAAAATTACAAATTTAATGTGATTCTGTTCAATCAATGCATCCGCATTCTTTCTCATATCCTCCGCATTGTGATGATCTACCTCCCTGGGCAGGTAAATTGTCAGGCAGTTTTCCTGCACTTGATACTTCATATAACTCCTCCTCCATTTACAGCAAAAGTGAATAACAAAAAGGATATGTAATCTCTTACATATCCTCATCTTCTGTACGTTTACCCGTTTTCCCCATTATGGGAAATGGTGTTCAGGCCATCCTGGGCCTCCTGTGCATTTTCTGTATTTGGGAACAACTCAATCACACGCTTGAGATATTTTGCTGCATTATCATTATCTCCGCTTCTCTGATAGGCTATCCCTAAGTTTAACAGCGCACCCCCGCTGTCATACTCTTCATCCATTCGTACCACCTTGCCGAGAGATGATATAGCCGTATCATAATTAGCCACATCAAAAGACTCCATGCCTCCCGTGTACAAGGTATCACATGCTGTGGGGAAAATATCTGCGGTAAGCTGGTCATACATCGTCTGCCCGCCTTCTCCCAAAGCATTTCTATTTACATTCAAAAGAGTATCCGCCATGACATCAGGCGTATAACTCCCGGAGTCATACTGACTGGATACATTCATCAGATTTTCATAACTTTCTGAAGTGCTGACCGCATTCTGGGCTGAAGCCTCAGAATCCGCATCATTCTGACGATATTGGTCCAATGTCCTTGTCTGAGCGCTGACCTGGGCCTCCAGAGCATTGATGCGCTCGCTATACTCTACAATCTTCTTGTTCACATTATCTGATTTTGCTTCATTTATAGCCGGTGTTATCAAGAAACCTACGATTGCAGCTCCAATCACCACGCCAACCACAATATTCATCACTGTGAATCTGGCCGCCAGTGCTTTGATTCCCCCGTGTTTGGGCTGAATAATTGTCTCATTGCCCAGACTGTACTCCACAGCGTCGTCTTTTCTGGACTTCTCGTCCCTGGCCTTTTTTCCCCGCAGATTTGCCATCTCGTGTATATAGCGCAGGGTCATGTCGTTGGTTGTATCCATCTTCCTGGCAATCCGAAGTACCTGTCTCGCCTTTGCATACTGCTCCGTGTGCAGATACAACAGAGCCAATAGCTGATATGCCTTTAAAAACGAGGAGTGTGCCGCCACAACCTTCTTTAGCTGAATGATAGCCAGGTCTTCTCCATTCTGGCTGCAATATACAAGACACTGGTTGTATCTCTTTACAGCCTGATTAATAATATCGAGTTCACCGGCAGATTTCTGAACATTATTTATAAAATAGTCGGCCATATTATCTCTGGGCTTTAAGTTCTTACTGATAATCCACTCGACAAGCCCCTCCGCCACTTCTCCGCGCCCATAATATACAAGACCCAGGAGATTTCTGGCATCAATATTTTCTCTGTTGTACTGTAAACTCCGCCTAAGAGAGACAATTGCACCGGACATATCCCTTATCTGCGCTTTCCTAAGACCATCATTATACCAATAATTAGACTGGTATAAGATTTTCTTCGTATAGTCCATCTATGCTCACCACTATCTTTCTTTATTTGGTCTGATCCATAACTTCTCTGAGAAGGTCTGTCATATCTGACAAATCTTCCTGATACACCGCATCTTCGATGTCTTCCACTTCCAGGCTTGGTTTGAACTTCTTAAGCTCTTCTTCGTAGTTCAGCATCATGCAGCCTCCTTTTACATAATCAATGCTTTTATCATTCCTGCCAGATATAGAGAACCCAGACAATATATCTTCCTGTGGCGCTGATGTTCCAATACATACTGGAACGCTTCTCCCAAAGACTCTCTTATAAAAACAGGCTTATCTGTATATTTTCTGAAAACATGCTGCAATTCTTCCAAAGATGCAGCGCGCTCATTCTCAATCTGTGTAAGCATATAAAAATCTGTTTTTAAGTTCTTACACAGGCAGGCAATCATTTCTTCATATTCTTTATCACGTACGGCCGAAAACAAAATGATATTTTCTGACCTGTCCTGCACACTTCTGACAAAGCTTTCCACAGCACTTACATTGTGTGCACCATCTACATAGACGCCAGGCAGAAGTTCTTCCATGCGTCCTTCCCACTTCACATTATGCAGGGCTTCTCTCCAAAGGTCAGTCCGCCCCCCGGCTCCAAAAACGAAACCCATAATCTCCATGGCCAGCATAGCGTTTGCCGGTTGGTAAATTCCAATGTTGTTCAATGTCCATGCTGTATTTCCATAATACGCATTTACACAGGAAAAAGCAATATGTTTATCCTGGATTCCCAGAATTTCGTACGCATCTTTCCCTATTTTTTTACACGGTGCCCCTACCTCTTTTGCCCGCTCTTCAATCACAGAATTGCTCTGTTCACAGGTATCCGAATAAAAAACCGGCACCCCCGGCTTTATAATTCCTGCCTTCTCAAAAGCAATCTGTTCCACTGTATTCCCGAGAATTGCCATGTGATCCAGCCCTATAGAGGTGATGGCTGTTACAAGAGGATTTTCTATAGAGTTTGTGGCGTCAAAGCGGCCGCCCAAACCTGTTTCAAGCACAATATATTCCACATCAGCCCGGTGAAATACAGTCATCGCCATTCCAAATAAAAATTCAAAAAAGGTAGGATGAGGAAGTCCCGCTTCTCTCATCCGCTCCACCGTCCCCAAAACATGCTCAAATGTTTCCAGAAATGTGCCATCAGAAATCTGGCTGCCATTTACACGGATTCTTTCATTCATCTTTACAAGATGGGGGGACACGAACAGCCCTGCTGTTTTGCCCTGCGCTAAAAGCATGGTGCTGAGATAGACACACACGGAGCCTTTCCCGTTAGTTCCCGCCACATGAAAAACCTTGCGCCCCGCCTGAGGATTTCCCAGATACCTGAGAAACTCTCTGGTGTGCTCCGGTTTATTCTTGCTGGTGAATTTGGGAATCTGTAAAATATAATCTACTGCCTCCTGGTATGTCACTTCTTATCACCTTCATTTGAGTCTGCAAATGCATTTCTTCCCGGTGGAATTTCATTTCCTGTGAGCGGCATCTCTGTCAGTTTTCCATCCTTATATTCATATTGTCTGGATGAGCGGAAAATAGTCTCGCTGGAACCAACTTGATTAATCTGCACAATATCTCCATCTTGCAGCTTCGAGTCTTTTAAATCAATTCTTGTATTGTTCAAAAATGTGCTTGTCTGTTTCTCTCCATTGATATAAACCTTGCTCTGCTTTGTAAAGTTCTCACCATAAATACTGTAGGTTCCATCCAGCTGAGCAACCATATCGGTGATGGAGGTGTCCTTCACACCCATCGCCATAGTGCCCTCTGTGATTGGTTTTCCGCTCTTCTCGTACACATACTGCTTTCCGTACAAAATATCATATTGCAGAAGTTCCAGGTCTGACAAATAATTCTTTGTCTGTCTCCTCTGCTGATGGTAATTGAAAACTGTGCCGGAATGTATATCCAGACGGTCAAATACATCTGCCATAATCTGATAGGCAGCGATATTTCTGTCCTCTTTCTTCAAACCGATATTGTCCCATATAACGTAATTTGTATTGTAAAGGTATCTGCTCTTCATATCCTTGGCCTCAAGCCCCATAGTGGGCAGGTGGTCGCCGTAGAATACAATTACAGTAGGCTCGCCCCGCTCTTCTATCGCTTTTACAAGGCTGCCCGCAAATTTATCCATTTCATGCACTTCATTTACATAGTACTCCCAGGCATTACGCTGGCCTTCATCTTCCACGCCGCTTACCACAATTTCCGGATTTTCAATCATCTTCTCTGTGGGATAATCTCCATGCCCCTGAACGCTGACTGTAAACACAAAGTCCTGCTGCTTTGTAGTATCCAGAGATTCCAGAATATTGGGGAGCAGAATATCATCGGTAGCCCAGCCTTTTGGAGTAGTCTCCAAAATATTCATAAATTCCTTGCTTGTAAAATGGTCAAATCCCATGTGATTGAAAACCTGGGCACGGCTGTAAAAATTACCGCCATTGTTGTGAAGTGCCTCAGCCCCATAGCCAAGACTTTTCAAAGCTGTTGCAGCACTTTCCAGCACATTGGTTTTGGCATAAGTCTTATATGGATATTCGCCTGGCCCGAAAAAGCGCATACTCATTCCTGTCAGCACTTCAAATTCTGTATTGGCGGTTCCCGCACCAACAGAAGGAACTTTAAAATATCCGGTGGAATGTTCCTGGTACATTTTCCTTAAGTTTGGAATCGGGTCCTCTGAAAAACGCAGCCACTCTACTTCCGTGGGGTCAAAATAAGATTCCAGCTGCACAAAAATAATATTGGGAAGATCTTCCTTCGCCATCCCCGTCTCACTTTTTGTGATATCTCCATCGTTGCTGATTTTCTTTATAGTGTCCTCACTATATCCTGCCGGTTCAGATATTCCCGTATCAAAAATACTGGCAGTAAAACAGTATGGAAATCCGTAATCCTGGTATGCAAAAGCAATATTTCCAAAGTAGTTGGAAATAACCCTCTTATCTATAGCCACATTTGTGAGGAATATATATCCCCCAATCCAGAAAACCACACCGCACAGTGCAAGAATCCGGTGAATCTTGCCTCTGTACTGCCCGCCTCTGCGCCACATGGATATAATCCAAAGTATCAGTGCAACAATGCCCACAATCAGCAAAATCAACTCAAAAGGACTGAAATAGTTCCCTGTCAATTCCAGGGCATCCGAAAGCACTTTTAAATCCTGGGCATTAAAAGGGGTAACTCTTTTTAAAAGCAGGTAGCCATTGCATGTTCCCAGAAACAGCCAGAAAATGCTGAGCAAAATCCTGACAAACACCCTCCGTCTCACTAAAAATACAACGGAAAATGTAGCAAATATCAAAAAGGCATTAAAGAGAAACACTTTAGGTGAACCCAGCATATAGTCCCATGCCTCAAATAGAGAGTGTCTTGATATCACCTCTATAAAAAAGTTCAGTACATTTGCAAGCAAGAAATGTAGAATAAGAGCTATCCTATTCATAAACCTGTACACAGGCTGCATCTTCTGAGCAAAATGGCTGTTGCGGCGCTGTTCAAGAACACGCTGGCGCCGCTCCCTCTTCGCCCTGAAATGGGCTTTAATGTCTTCTATCTTTAAATGTTTAATTTTATAAAAAAAGCCTTTTATATCAGGTTTCCTGATTTTAATGTGTTTCATTTATGACCTCTCTTATGACTCTTTCAAGCCTGCCATTCTATCCTGCACTTGTTTTAACATCTGTGTATACTTCTCCAGCT
This sequence comes from Muricomes sp., assembly GCA_049840515.1. Classification (GTDB taxonomy): domain Bacteria; phylum Bacillota; class Clostridia; order Lachnospirales; family Lachnospiraceae; genus Muricomes. The sequence continues at coordinate 30,208 of JASGKW010000021.1, forward strand.
TTTCTCTCTCTTCCTGAATCTTTGATTCAGGAGCCTTGCTGACAAATCTTTCATTTGCAAGCATACCTTCTGCTCTTGCAATCTCTTTCTTTAACTTTTCTTCCTCTTTCTGAAGACGTTCCATCTCCTGCTTAAAGTCAATCAAATCCTCCAGCGGAAGATAAACTGTGACTCCGGGCACTACAATAGAAACCGCATCCTCGCCAACGCCCTCTTTCTGAGTGCTGATGAAAATTTCTGCCGCACTCATAAGTGGTTTTACAGAATCAGTCAGGGTTACAAAGCCATCACATAAATCCTGAGCCTCACTTACAATAAACACCTTTGTCTTACGGCTGTTCTCTACATTCATCTCAGCCCGGATATTGCGGATTCCGCGGATTACTTCTTTCATGTGGTCCATCAGATTCTCTGATGAGGCGAAGTTCCACTCCTCGCGGTATTTAGGCCAGCTTGAAATCATCAGTGACTCTTCTTCCGGTACAAGGGCGTCGTAGATTTCTTCCGTTACAAAAGGCATAAATGGATGGAGCATCTTCAATCCATGGCTCAACACAGTTTTCAGTGTCCAAAGAGCGCAGTTTGCCGCCTGAGAATTTTCTTCTTTATGATAAATACGGTATTTTGCAATTTCAATATACCAGTCGCAGAACTCATCCCAGATAAAGTCATACACTTTCTGCACGGCAATGCCCAGCTCAAACTTCTCCATGTTCTCTGTCACGTCTTTCGCCAGAGTGTTTACCTTGGACAAAATCCATTTATCCGCTTGGTCCAGTTCGGTTTTATCAGGCTTAGTCAGCTGCTCATTTTCAATATTCATAAGGATAAAACGGGATGCATTCCACACCTTATTTGCAAAATTTCTGCTCGATTCCACCCTCTCATGGTAGAAACGCATATCATTTCCAGGAGCATTTCCTGTCACCAGAGTGAGTCGGAGAGCATCCGCTCCATATTGGTCAATAACTTCCAATGGGTCAATTCCATTTCCAAGAGACTTGCTCATCTTGCGCCCCTGTGAATCTCTCACAAGGCCGTGAATCAGCACCGTGTGGAAAGGAGATTTCCCTGTGTGCTCATATCCTGAAAACACCATGCGGATAACCCAGAAGAAAATAATATCATATCCTGTTACCAGCACGTCTGTCGGATAGAAGTAATCCAAATCTTCTGTCTTGTCCGGCCAGCCAAGTGTGGAGAACGGCCACAGAGCGGAACTAAACCATGTGTCCAATGTATCTTCATCCTGGGTGAAATGAGTGCCGCCGCAATATGGGCATGTGTCCGGCATCTCTCTCGCCACCACGAACTGCTTGCACTCGTCACAATAGTATGCGGGAATCCTGTGTCCCCACCAAATCTGTCTGGAAATACACCAGTCCTTGATATTCTCCAGCCAGTGCAGATAAATCTTGTCAAATCGTTCAGGCACAAATTTCAGTTCGCCTGTCTTCAATGCATTGATAGCCGGTTTTGCCAGCTCTTCCATCTTAACAAACCACTGCTGTTTAATCAGAGGCTCTACTGTTGTAGTACATCTGTCATGAGTTCCCACATTATGAGAATGAGGCTCTATCTTCACCAGATAGCCCTGAGCCTTCAAATCCTCTACAATAGCTTTTCTCGCCTCGTAGCGCTCCATACCCGCATACTTGCCGCCCATTTCATTTATGGTGGCATCATCGTTCATAATATTAATCTCTTCCAAATTATGGCGCTTCCCTACCTCAAAGTCATTCGGGTCATGAGCGGGTGTAATTTTCACCGCACCTGTTCCAAATTCTTTGTCAACATAATAGTCAGCCACAATGGGGATTTCCCTGTCCACCAAAGGAAGTACTGCCATCTTGCCCACAATATCCTTGTAACGCTCATCCTCCGGATGAACTGCAATAGCAGTGTCTCCCAGCATAGTCTCCGGGCGTGTGGTGGCAATCTCCAAAAACCTGTCTGTCCCTGCAATCGGGTATTTGATATGCCAAAAGAAACCATCCTGCTCCTCGTGCTCCACTTCCGCATCAGACAGGGATGTCTTGCAGACAGGACACCAGTTGATGATTCTGGAACCTTTGTAAATATATCCTTTTTCATACAGACGGATGAACACTTCTTCTACTGCTTTGGAGCATCCCTCATCCATGGTAAAACGCTCTCTGTCCCAGTCACAGGAAATTCCCAGCTTCTCTAACTGGTTTTCAATAGCTCCGGCATATTCGTCTTTCCACTGCCAGGTTCTTTTAAGAAATCCCTCTCTGCCCAGCTCCTTCTTATCAATGCCTTCCTCTTTTAACTGATTGGTCACTTTCACTTCCGTGGAAATGGCAGCATGGTCCGTACCCGGTATCCACAGTGCATTATATCCATCCATTCTTTTATAACGGATTAATATATCCTGTAATGTATTATCAAGGGCATGTCCCATATGCAGCTTTCCCGTAATATTCGGGGGCGGCATTACTGTCGTAAAAGGCTTTTTGCTCCTGTCCACCTCTGCATGAAAATATTTCTTCTCACACCATCTTTCATATAGCTTCTCTTCAATTTCTTTTGGATTATAAGTTTTTGCCAGTTCCTTACCCATTGTGTCCTCCTTGTGCTCCTTCGTAATATAATAGGATGCTTGACTTCTATTATATTAAAAAGCCCTTTACATATTGTAAAGGGCATATCCTTTTCTAAAACCGCCTTAAATCAAACGATTCTTTCTGACAAGAGTTATTATGTACTCCTCTTCCTCAGCACCTTTATATATTAATAGAATGTTAATTCTATATTAACTACAACTATGATAGCTTTCAGGTGCTGATTTGTCAAGGTTTTTAAGAAATCTTAATGATTCCGAAATGAACTGAGTAAGCAGTAAAAAAAGCTGCCCGGCTGAACTATTGTTCCTCAGTTTCCGTCTCAACTTTTCTAAAATAGAAGAACTCAACAGATTCTGATGTAATGGCTATACAGGGGTTTCCCAGCCTGAATCTAGCTTCCTCTATCACCTGTTTATAAGCCTCCCAGTATTTCACCTTGTCCGCTGTGTAGATAGGGCTCCTGGTGCTTATCACAATAAATACTACATCCTCATCAGGCTCCCGGTCTTCCATTCTCACAGGATAACCTGCATATACATCGCCTGCAACATAAATGCTGCTTTCCTCATATATCTTATCCGCACTTATCGCCCATATATTTCCAATAGACTCCGCCGTATGCTCCTTGGAGGTAAGACCCAAAAATGTAACTGTATACCGTTCTGTAATCATAACTCACCATTCATATACTTTTTAATAATATATGCCTTTGCCACAAAATTATGAAACGCTGCTTATAATGAAATGCTGTCTGGAGGTAAGTTCTTAACATTTATCTGTGAACTGTAATTGCCATAACGATTCTCTTCTTCATATTCTCGCCCCTCTAATCTCCTGTTTCAATTGTTTTGTTCTAGAGTTTCCAGTGGAACATCAAGATTTTCCAGATGTGCTATAGGAAATATCGTACAGTTTACATATTCCATTTTGTATCTTCCTTTTATTTGAGCATTCATATAGTCTTCTTTGCTGCAATATATATAATGTTTGTATTTTACGGACTGGCTGTCCATCCCGTCAATAACAAGGCAATATCCCAGAGAATTGTGCTTCTTCTCAGCAACCGTCCTGTTTGCTATCGTCAAAGTAAAGCATAGTGATAAAAGAAACGTTGCTGTTGAAGCAAGTAATAAGATAAAAGTCCCTAAAATATTATTTCCCTTTGTCTGCACACTTTTGGATTTTGCGGCTTTTCTTAATATACAGATAATCAAATCAAGCAATAAAATAACTATAAAAAGTGCATTAACCATTTGCCAAAATGCAGACACAGAAATCCCTCTAACAAAAGTAATAATTCCTGCCGGTATATAGATGAGCATATAAAAACCAAACCCCATGAGTATATGTCCCCACATGCTTTTTTGATTTTTCCCCAGCAGAGCAATGGAAACTCCAAACATTATCATTGTATATACTAATAAAATCGGAGTAAGAAATCTTTGTATCTCATCTGGAAATCCGTTATGGAAAAGTGTTCCTAATAACATAATATATATCACTATAAGCAATATACATATTATCGGAATCCACCCTGTTTTGTCCTTACTCATTGTCCCCTTATTCATATTCTCTTCCCCCGCACTAAGAAATAATAATCACAAACAAGCCTGCTATAAGGCAGCACGCTGTCTAGAATGGTAAACTTTCATCTGATTTTGTGTTGATTGCCCGATTACTTTATATTGATTTTAATTCCTATATTTTTTACAGACAATATAACTTATATGTCATATTTATCAATAAATATCTTTATATAATGCATTGTATTTTTATTTTAATTATACGTTATAAACAATTAACTGTAAATATTAGATTTCCATATGATATTTTACGTCAATCAAAAAGATGTGCAAATAAATTTCTTCATTTTGCACACCTTATTACTTCCACTTATGTAGTACCTGTTATCTTAAATTTTTTAGTTTTGAAATCATATCTACAATGGAATATCCATATTGTTCTGCGGTAGCCCATCCATGTCCCTCCGGGTTTTCTTTCTGTCCCAGCCATTCCACATAGGGTGCAGAGCCTTTTGTCACATATTCATACCTGTCATCTACACATTCCTGAGCCAAGGCATCCGCGGTGGCATAAGCCTTAAGGTGCTGCACCTGGGCGCGGATTCCTGTTCTGACGTCAGAGTAAGAATTCCCGGGCACACCACCCCCTGTTGTTCCAAGCCCTGCAAAATTAAACTGCTCAATAGAGGCATCCCCCCCATACTGAAGCCAGCCTGTCTCTTTCATTGTCTGAACAAAAGCTACCTCCGGCCGGACACCCTCCGCAACAGCTTCGTCGTAGTATATCTGACAGAACGTTTCAATGCTGTCAGCACCGCCCTTCGCCAGTTCAGCCGCCGGATAAGGTTCTCCGCTGGATTCAAAATATTTCACCATCTGGTCTACGGTCACAGAACTTTTCCCCATAATGGGATATTGCCCCGGTGCAATTACTTCCTCTGCTTCCTGCGCATTCTTTTTATCCTGGCCTTCCTTTTCTGTCGTCCCTGTCCCGGCGGATGCCTGTGTTGCCGCAGCATTCTCCTTGGCAGCCTTATCGAGTGCCTCCTGATGAGTGCTTTTTTTTGCTTTACCTGACTCGTCTTTGTTATCAAGGGCTCCCACATGTGTGGCAATTCCAATGACAACTACCAGAAGAAACGCTAAGCCAAGCTCCATCCATATCTTTATTTTATTCCCTTTAAACCCGTTAAAATCCATACATATCACCCTTGTCCCAAACTTATTCGTAACAGTTCAGCAGCCAATTCAAGCTTTATGGCCAAACTGTTTTCGCACCCATTAATACTTTACAATATATGCGTGAATCACAGCAATATGCAAAAAGTATCTCAGAAGAAGGGTAACCCGCCAAATAAAACAGGCATAAAATAATTATTTTTGAATAATGGTTTTAAACTTCTCATACACTGCATTCCATTTTTCTTCATCCTTAGGAATGTATTCATATGATTTTTCTGAATTTGCAATAATCTGTCTTGCCTCTCTCATGTCCTTGATTTCTCCAAGGGACATAAATTGCACAGCAATATTTCCAAGTGCTGTTGCCTCCACAGGTCCCGCAATCACTTTGCGCCCATTAGCACCTGCAGTCATCTGGCACAACAGTCTGCTCTGGATTCCTCCGCCAATCATGTGGATGGTGGCATAATGCTTTCCAGTACAGGATTCAATCCGCTCCAGCGCATATCTGTATTTCAGTGCCAGGCTCTGATTAATGCAGCACATAATCTCGCCCACTGTTTCAGGAACTTTCTGTCCTGTTCTCTCACAGAATTTTTGAATACGTCCCGGTATATTCCCTGCCGGAACAAATTCCGGGGCATCCGGGTCGACAAAACTCTGGAAAGGCTCCGCTTCCATGGCCATCTTCTCTAATTCTCCAAAAGAATACTCTTTGCCTTCCCGAATCCACTGTCTTCTGCTTTCCTGTGCAAGCCACAGACCACTGATATTTTTCAGCAGTGTGGTGGTATCCCCGTAACCGCCTTCATTACTTACATTATATTCCAGAGATTTCTCACCGATAATCGGTGCCTTTAATTCAGTTCCAAATAAGCTCCATGTTCCACAGCTTATGAAAATGAAATCATCCTCCCGAGTGGGCACAGCTACCACAGCACTTTGAGTATCATGACTTGCGACCGCAATCACTTTTGCAGGCTGCACACCAAGTTCCTCACAGATATCTTCACTTAAAGTTCCCACTACAGTGCCGCTGGGCACAATCTCCGGGAAAATCTCCCGTGAAATTCCAAGGGCACTTAAAATCTCATCAGACCATACTTTGTTTCTTGCATCCATAAGCTGAGTTGTCGTGGCCATTGTATACTCTGCCCGCTTCTCGCCTGTCAGGAAATAATTAAATAAATCCGGAGTCAGCAGCAGCTTGTCCACTCTCTCCAAAAGCCAGGGTCTCTTCTGAGCCAGCGCATAGAGCTGGAATACGGTATTAAAATTCTCAAACTGATTTCCGGTCATATCATACAGTTCATCCTTGGGAATTTTTTCAAACACAGCTTCCTGCATACCTAAGGTTCTGTCGTCCCTGTAATGTATCGCACTCTCCAGCAATACTCCATGCTCATCTAAAAGGCCGAAATCAACACCCCAGGTGTCAATTCCAACGCTGTCAAAGCCGCCCAGTTTCTTTGCTTTAATGATACCCTGCTTTATCTCAAAGAACTGCCTCAGTGTATCCCAGTACATTGTCTTTCCAATCATAACAGGGTCATTGGAAAACCGGTGCACCTCCTCTATGCATATCTTTCCATCTTCCAAAGTTCCCAAAATAGCACGTCCGCTGGAAGCGCCAAAGTCAAATGCAAGTACTCGTTTCTTGTTATTACTCACTTATCTTCCTCCTTCAAAAACCTGTCTTATTAAAAATTCACATAATTATACTGCTTTTTATATTCTATCATTATTTCTGTAAATATGCTTGCATTTTAGAATAATTATCCCTTTAATCCTCTTGACTGCCTGTCCATATCTTCAACTACAATATCGTAAATTTCGCCAAGACCGGCACAGTATTCCAATACCGCCCAGGGTTCATTCGTATGGAAATGAATCTTAATCAACTCATCATCTCCAACTGCTAATAAACAGTCACCTTTGAAATTTTCAACAAAATAATCACTGATTGCGTCTTCATCAAGATTATCTCCTTCAATCAATAACTGTGTATCATATTTGAATTCCAACATTTCTTATCCTCCAGATTCCAACTTATTCATCATATTTTATTATAGAATGCGCCAAATTTGATTGTGCCTAATAAATTTCTGTATGAATCTTTGCCTGCTCTACCTCATCTAATGTATGCGCTGGCCTTTCCTTTGCCGGATAGCCCACTGCGATAATGGAAAGCACTGCCATATGTTCCGGAATCCCAAGGAGTTTACGCACATACTCTTCACTGCTCATCTCTTGATTAGAGTCTCTCAACCGAATCTGTACCCAGCAGGAGCTAAGCCCTAAGCTTTCTGCTTCCAACTGCATAATGATAGCAGCTATAGAGGCATCTTCTATCCAGGTATCGGTTTTCTGTGTGTTACCTAATACCACAATAGCAAGAGGGGTCTCCGGCAAGAACGGCTGTTTCGGATTCCGGCAGTTCCCAAGCTTTTGAAGTGTTTCTTTATTTTCGACAACTACAAACTCCCAGGGAGCGTTGCCCTTCCCACTGGGTCCGAGCTGTGCTGCCTGGAGAAGCTTTTCCTTTTTCTCCGCCTCCACAGCCTTATCCTCAAATTTTCGGCAGCTTCTTCTTGTAAGTAATATATCTAACATAAAATTTCCCTCCCTTTCTTAAAAATTGTTTTCTTTATATTTATTTTAACTTATATAATTGCTCAAACATTTGCCATTTAAATTGTATTCACTCTCTTTTTATATGCATGTGCATACCTTATTGAACATTAGTAGTTCAATAAGTATACCTTCTTGAACATTAGTAGTTCAATAAGTATACATTTTATTATGCGAGGAATTTTATTTTTGTCAATATATAAAAAGGAGAGCCCGCGTGGCACTGTCATCTAATCAAGACATTGCCGCACAAGCCCTCCCTTTTCATTTTTGTTACAACTCACTTATGCTTATTGAACCACTCATGTTTCATAAGTATATGTATAATGTTTTCTAGTTTACGGCATATTCATAGTCCATCACAAATTGCAGAACGCCCTCTTTTGCAAGTGCTCTTGGGTCTGCCTCTAACTGGCCTCTCATCACCTTCTCATACTGGAATGGCATAAAGCGGTGAAGAATGCTGGCTGGAATTTTCACACCTGACAAATTCTCGAACAGCTTATCAATCGCCTCAGACACTTCTTTTTCTCCCATGTAGTATCTGGAGCGGTCAGAAAAACTATATTTTCTGGCAAATGCTTTCTCTTTGTCAGTTCCAGAATAATGTTTCTGCCAGTTGCCCGGCTTCTCCAGCATGACACGGTCCAGAACTTCTGCAAAATGAGATGCCTGCTCTGCCGGAATCAGTTCATTTTCAATATGCTGTAATGCATACAGGGCGCCGCACAGTCCGAAAGTCAACGCAGGACCTACCTTTAAAATGGCAATTCCATCCTCAACCATCTCTCTCAGGGCTTCTTTTGTCTGATAATCTGTAGAATGGCCTTCAAAAACAATGCTTGGATATTTTGACAGTCCGCTGCAAAGAGATGCCGCTTCAGCTCTGTCATACAGGAATACCTGTGCATCGCCAAATTCAACTCCCGGCTGTACCACCACTGCGATGATATCACTCCAGGCATCTGTCAGTCCATTTTCTTCAAAAATGCGCTGGTATGTGCTTACTGTATTATCAAAGTCCTCTACCTTTGTAACACTGATGCCTTCTTCCTCTTCCTGTGCTCCTCCTGGAATTGGAACTTCACTTCCGATTACAAAGACAGGTCTCACTGCATCGGGTTTGCTTTTCTTTAACTCTTCATAAGCGTCTATACAAACTTTATATAATTCCACACCACGGCGGGCTATCACTTCTGTTGCCAACGGCTCTGTAGCACTGTCATCTCCCAGTTTCATACTGGTATCCAGGTGGATTTTTGTAAATCCAGCCAGTACAAACAGCTTCACAAGCTCTCTTGATTTTTCCATAGCAGATGCTTCTGGTTCATTTACCCAGGTCAGCGGTCCTAAGTGGTCTCCGCCAAGTATGAGTAATTTTTCGTCCACTCCGATTTTATCTGCAATTTTCTTGATAAAATCCATGAAATCCTGAGGAGTCATACCTGTATATCCGCCAAACTGGTTAATCTGGTTTGCGGTAGCCTCAATTAAAACCGGCTCACCAGTCTCTTTTGCATGTTCGAGAATCGCTTCAAGAGCCAGTTCATTTGCTGTACAATAAGAAGGAATTCCACACACTTCCCCATTTTTTCTCCGCTGTATCATTTCCTGTATTGGATGCATCATCATATTATCTCCTCGCCTCTAATCTTCATTGATTAACAATATTTTCCCCTGTACAAGCCCCGGTGTCTTAAACATCTGGAACGCTTCCTGAGCCTGGCTCATAGGCATTTTTTTGAAAATAAGTTCATTATCCACTTTTAGCTGTCCTGTAGCAACATAATGAGCTGTCAAATCCCATTCTTTTCCCGGGAAAGGTGCGCTGTATGACATCCAGGAACCTGTCAGCTTAAACTCTTTGCGGTTCATATTTTCCCACATTGCGGGAGTAAAAGTCAAATCTACATGAGGAGTACCGATGAAACACACATGTGCCTTATTGGCAGCCAGCTCAAATGCCATATACATGGTAGGAGCCTGACCTGCTGTCTCATAAACATACCCATAGCCTTTGTTTCCTGTAATTTCCATGGCCTTTTCCATGTAGCCCTCTTTCATTGTATTTATCACTTCATCTGCCCCAAAACGTTTTGCCACTTCCAGTCTTTCGTCACTGATATCAAACACAACTAATTTTTTTGATCCAAAAATCTTTGCCCACTGCATAGTAAGCATTCCAATTGTGCCGACACCTAAAATAGCAACATACTCCCCGCCCTTGTAGTCATTCTGGAGAAGTCCGTGAATCGCTACAGCGGAAGGCTCAAACATTGCACCGTGCTCATAGGGAATACTCTTGTCAAACACAATAGTATTCTGCTCTGGAATGACAACATAATCCGCATTACTTCCCTGCTGCCTGGAACCGATAAAGCTGTAACTTTTACAAAGTGCATAATTACCACTCTGGCAGTTATCACACTTCATACATGGAATAAGAGGGAGCTCCGGTTGCCCTGTCCCCAACCTTTACTTTTGTGACACCCTCTCCAACTTCCACTACATCTCCGGCAAACTCATGCCCCAGTACGATTGGATAGAAATGTACTCCATTGTGTAAAACTCTCGGGATATCTGATCCACAGATGCCTGATGCCTTAACCTTAATTTTGACTTGCCCTGCCCCTGTCTTTGGCTCCTCGTAATCCAGATACTGAACATCCTCATTTGCACATACAACTGCTGCTTTCATTTTACCTTCCTCCTGTCTTTCTCATTGTTTCTTTTAAATTATGATAAAGTTCCAAATAAACCTGATAATTCGCTTCATATGCCTGAGCGTTCTGCGGGTTCGGCTCATGTGACCGCTTATTTTCCACCGTCAGCGCTACGGCCTCCTCAAAGTCCTTATACATTCCAGTGCCCACACCTGCCAGAATGACAGCTCCAAGTGTTGTCGCTGTGTCTGATGAAGGTACAATAATAGGCTTTCCGGTGATGTCTGATTTAATCTGCGTCCACAGCAGAGAATTTGCAGAACCTCCCATAGAGCGCAGCACACTGACCTCAGCTCCCGCCTCCTTGGCAGCATCCAGATTATGTTTCAGGGAATATGCAACTCCCTCCATAGCAGACCTGATAAGGTGGGCCTTTGTCTTGCTGAAATCCAGACCATAAAATACACCTTTTGCATTTGGGTCCCATATAGGAGAACGCTCACCGGACATGTAAGGAAGAAATACCAGCCCGTCACTTCCCGGAGCTACTTTTTCTGCCATCTCATTGAACAGAGTGAGTGAATTTTTCCCCTGTCTCTTTCCCTCTTCTCTTTCATAATCTCCGAATTGCTTTTCCAGCCACCTCATAACACCGCCGCCTCCGGTTGTGCCGCCCTGCAGCAGCCAGTGGCCCGGAATTACATGGTAGCTCAGAATCAGTCTGGGGTCTGCTTTGTAAGTATCGGTACAAATACTCATACCGCCCGCCTGGCCTCCCTGCTCCTGTGTCTCGCCGGGATGGATAACTCCCGCTCCCAGTGTTCCGCACGCAGCATCAAGTCCGCCTGCCACCACCGGAGTTCCCACGGCCAATCCACTTTCTCTGGAAGCTTTGGCAGTTACCGTTCCCACCACCTCATGGCATGGATGGATGTCGGGCAGTAACTCTATCGGAATACCTAACTTCTCTCCCATCTGAGCATCCCATTTTCCAGTGCGCATATTAAAACAATGCAGCCCGTATCCCTGGGACAATTCCTGGGTAAATTCCCCAGTCAGCTTAAATGCAATATAGCTGTTGGATTGAAGAACTTTATAAGTTTTCTCATATACCTCCGGCATGTTTCTCTGATACCAGATAATTTTTGCCGTAGAATAAGACGGCTGTAAAGAGTTGCCGGAAAGCTGAAATATGTTGTCAGCACCGATTTTTTCATTCAGCTCCTCACAGATATCCGCAGCTCTTGTATCCATCCAGATTGGAGTGTTAGTCAACACATTGCCGTCCTTGTCCATCGGAATGGCTGACCAGCTCTGCCCGTCAATACCAATCCCGGAAATCTGTTCCGGCAAAATACTCGTCTTCTGAAATATCTCCTTTATGGCACCGCACACCGCCGTCCACCATTCCTCCGGATTCTGTTCTGCCCAGCCCGGATGGGGGTAATACACCGGATAGTCCCCATTTGCCGTCGCAAGTACCTGACCTTCCCGGTTGAATACAGCGATTTTACAGGCGCTTGTCCCTATATCAATTCCTAATAAATATTGTTCCATTCTTCCCTCCTCCAACCATTACGGTTTCAGGTAAACTTTTTCTTCTTTTACTGACTTCCCTTTTACAAAGCTTGTTTTTAGACATATAATTTCTCTTTTACCCTGATTCCCGTTCTCTTCCAGCCTTCTCAGCATTAACTCAGAAACATGACCGGCAATTTCCCTGGTAGGCTGAATCACAACATTGAGCCTCGGAGTGTTCGCCTTGGCAAACTCCACATTGTCAAATCCAATAAAAGACAACTGTTTAGGAATCTCAATGCCCAATTCATTGATTTCGATAATAGCGCCCATGGTCATCTCGTAATTTGACACAAAAACTGCCGTCATATCCGGGTTCTGGCGCACCAGCCTTTTCATGGCAGCCGCACCGCCCTCAATGGTATAATCCCCGCGTGCAATCAGCTTTTCTTCTATCAAAAAACCAGCCTTCTCCATCGCAGCACAATATCCCTGATATCGTCTCTTTGCTGTATAAATATCCCGGGGACCTGCAATCAGCCCAATGCGCTTATGCCCAGCAGTAATCAGTCTCTCCACAGCATCTCTCGCTGCCCACTCATTGTCCACCAGCACACAATCACAGTCAATCCCCTCCAGCTTCCTGTCTATCATGACTACAGGTTTTCCTGCCCTGATAAATCGGTTCAAATGCTTTCCGTTTTTCCCGGATGGCATAATAATCAGACCGTCCACGCGCCTGTGAAAGAGAAATTCCACTGCCTCCTCCTCACGCTTCCCGTCACTTCGGCAGTCACATATAATCGTGGCGTACCCTCTGCTCCGAAGCAAATCCTCCACTTCTGTAATAATCCGGGTGCAAAATGACATATTCAACTCAGGAATGATAACCCCGATTGTCTTCGTCTTATTGGTCTTAAGCCCTCTCGCCACCTCATTAACCTCAAAGTGAAGTTCTTCTATTGCTTCTTCTATCTTAATCCGATTCTTTTCTCTGACATTCCCTCCATTTAGATAGGAGGAAATCGTTGCAAGTCCAAGGCCTGTCTTTTTCGCTATATCTTTCATTGTCGCTGCCATGCTTCTACCTGCCTTTACCTGTCTTACTTCTCTCACCAGAAAAGACTATTTTACCTTATTATCGCATCCGCATACTTTCATACGTCCCATAACCAGGGACTTCACTGCTTCCATACCTACAGTACCCAGCTTTTTCGGGTCAATAGTATCAGGAGCTTCGGCGAGCAGTTTTTTTACAGCGGCTGTATATGCCGCACGCAGTTCTGTGGCAAAGTTTACCTTACACATACCGCGCTGTACGCACTCACTTACATCCTCATCGGTCAGGCCGGAGGAACCGTGAAGTACCAGCGGCACAGATACAACTTTCTTAACCTCGGATATCCTCTCCTTGTCCAGTACAGGAGTTCCCTCATAAAAACCGTGAGCAGTTCCAATTGCAATTGCAAGAGATGTGACGCCTGTCCTCTCCACGAATTCTTTTGCTTCTGACGGGTCTGTGTTCGTATCCAGCTCTGCTTCCAAATCATCTTCCTTGCCACCTACCTTGCCAAGCTCCGCTTCAACCGGGATTCCAATTGCTCTTGCCACATCAGCTACTTTCTTGCTGACAGCAATATTGTTCTCAAAATCTTCGTGGGAACCGTCAATCATAACAGAAGTATATCCCGCTTTCATCGCCTGGACAGCCAGCTCAAAACTGCTGCCGTGATCCAGATGCAGACACACCGGGACAGTCGCTTTCTTAGCCTCCGCCGCCACAATCGCAGCATAAGTCTCCAGAGAACCATATTTTATAGTAGATGGAGTCGTCTGAAGCATAACCGGTGCACGCAATTCCTCTGCGGCAGAAAGAACTGCCTTCACCATCTCCATATTCTCCACGTTAAAAGCACACACTGCATATCCGCCCGCCTGGGCATCCTGTAACATTTGTTCTGATGTAACTAATGGCATATAAATATCCTCCTTTGGTCGAAGCCGAAACGTTTCGGTTACGTTTTATATTTATATAATAATTGTGTTTTCCTGAATTGTCAATTGCTATTTGTCCATTGAGGAAGACCAGACAGATATATAGGCTCACCTGTCAAAAAAAGTGCGGATTCGCAATATTTTTCAAGCGAACCTGCACTTTTCTGAGAGTAGTCTCTCTGTCATATCCTTTATTCTGGATAGACACACTCTATCCCTAATTCTTCAAATTTCCTGAGCCATATATCATTCGGCTTTTCATCGGTGACAAGAGTTGTAATATCCTCCAGCATTGCAATCGCAGTAAATGCTGTCTTGTCAAATTTACTGCCGTCCACTGCAAGGATTTTCTCTTTTCCCGCTTCCAGCATGGTTCTTTTATTATCCGCATGAAGCTCGTCAGAATCTGTAATGCCTGCCCTAATGTCAACACCTTTGCATGAAATAATAGCCTTGTCCACATGATATGAGCGGAGCATTTTGTCTGTCTGCGGACCTGCAAGAGCAAATGACCCTTCTCTTGACTCACCTCCGGTTGACAGCACTTTCCAGTCAGGCACATCAAACAATTCAATAATAATTTCAATTGAATTTGTAATTAAGGTGAGATTTTTCTTGTCCTTTAATGCTTTTACAATATATATTGCCGTTGAGCTGGCATCCAGCATTATACTGTCCCCGTCATGTACCAGGGTATTCATCAGCTCCGCAATGCGCTGTTTCCCTGTTACATTGCGGTTTTTCCTGATATTAAAAGGTAAATCAATACTGACATTTTCATTAATCACAGCGCCGCCGTAACTCTTAATGGCATAGCCGTCATTCACCAGCTTCTCTAAATCCCGGCGGATGGTCTCCTCAGAAACCTCATATATCTGGCTGAGTTCGCTGACCACTACACGCCGTTCAGTCTGAAGTTTTTCTAATATTTCATTGCGTCTCTCTATTGCCAGCATGTTATTGTCTCCCAGAGTGGTTCGCTCTATTATTCAGTTGCAGGATGCTTTCCAGGAAGGCCCATTTGTCTTCTCATCTCATACAGCTTTTCTACCTGGCTTTCATTTAATAACTGAGGTCCGCCCAGCATCTTTGACTGATATAACAGACGTGCATAAAATTCCACAGACTCCATCTTATGGTAAGCATTTAATAAAGAGTCAGAGTAGGTAAGTGCTCCGTGGTTCTCCAAAAGCACTGCGTCATAATGCTGTAAATGTTCAGAAATTGCATCCGGAATTTCCATTGTAGACGGTGTGCCATATTTTGCAATGGGAACAGCTCCCAAAAAGATAACAGCTTCCGGCATGATTGGCTCTGTCAATGGGATTCCGGCAATTGCAAATGATGTAGCGTACAGAGGATGAGCATGTACTACAGACTTAACGTCCGGTCTCTCCTGGTATACACGCATATGCATTTTAATCTCGGATGATGGCTTAAATCCCTCATTTGCTTCAATAACATTGCCCTGTGCATCCACTTTACAAATGTATTCTGGTGTCATAAAGCCTTTGCTTACACCTGTCGGTGTACATAAAAATTCGTTGTCATTCAGTTTTACAGAAAAGTTGCCGTCATTTGAAGCGACCATTCCGCGGTTATAAACTCTTCTTCCGATTTCACACATTTGCTCTTTGATTTCGTATTCATTTTGCATTTTACTTTCCTCCTTGGATTATCCAGACAAACCACATATTTGTTTTCCGTTGTTTCTAACTCGATATTACCACATAAATTCACATTGGTCAACTTGTTTTTATGTTGTTTTTGTTGTGTTCTTCCCTGTAATACCTCATTTATCACAAACCATCAATGCACCATTTTCCACACTAAACTCCAGAAATATTCAGGATGCAAAGCTCATCCTGTACTTAAGCAGCCTTACATTCTGTCTGCCTGCTCTCTCACAAAATCCGCCGGGAAGATATTCTTCCTGATTTACAATCAGTGTGTCCAGCGGCATGGCCAAAATCTGAGACAGTGTGTAAAAATTATCCAGAGAAGGGAGTGTCCTCCCACAAAACCACGCATAAATCGACTGGGGCGAGCCAAGCCCCATATACTCACAGAGTGTCTTCACAGAAATCTTCCTCACTTTACAGATATAACGCAGCCAATTTCCCGTTCTTGCCATATTGATTCCAGGATACTGTTTTCTCTCCATTCAGCTGCCACCTCCCATGTTTTCTTATATATTATCATAGCACAGAGAAAGAATATTTATCCACTGGTTAATGTGTCAAGCAGTTTATACTTCAAATGAGCATGTCAATAACGAGGGAACGATTGGACTTTTGAACAATATCTGGTCCTTATCTTCCGTTTCTCCCTCTGTTTATGTCTATAATGCACATTGTCCCTTGCAGATTTCACTGCTATAATAAATATAAAACTCTAAATACAAAGGAATGAATTTTAAAAAATGCTTACAATGCCAGGATATGTTATTGGAAATCTTCTAGTTTACGCCATCATTAATGCTTTTACACCAGGACCGGGAAATATTCTGGCTCTAAATACTGTGACAAACTATGGTTATCGAAAAGGACGCCCGCTGTTTTGGGGGATTTTCTTAGGATACTATGTTGTACAGACTATCTGTGCAATTTTTGTTTACGGCGTCAGCACTCTGCTGCCAAATGTACTGGGGATTATGAAATATATTGGTGCCGCCTATATTTTGTGGCTGGCTGTTCACATTGCCATCAGCAGGCCCGCCGCAGAAAATGTGGAACAATCCGCATCCTTTATGAAAGGATTTCTGCTTCAGTTTGTAAATGTAAAAATCTACCTGTTTGGAATTACTGTGCACACGGGATATGTCACAGGCTACAGCAGCGCTTTTCCTGTACTGCTCTTCTTTGCATTTGTCATTGCAACCATAGGCACTATAGCCACAGCCACCTGGATTGGCATGGGAATGTTAATACAGCAGGTTTACGAGAAACATTACCGAATCATTAACATCCTTTTGGCCCTGTCCTTATTGGAGTGTGTCTACAGCATGTTAAAGTAATAAAGAATGTTTTTTGTGTATACAAAGAGAGTCCGGATTATCCGGACTCTTTTCATGTCTGCAGCCGCCTCTTGGGCGTCTATTTCACTTTATTCAACTGTGTCAGCACATCATCCTTCACTCTTCGGATGACTGCATCCGCCTCTTTTTCCGTCTCTCCTTTTACATAGAAGTACAGTTTTACTTTTGGCTCCGTGCCGGACGGGCGCACCGAAAACCACATTTCATTTCCCAAAACAAATTTCAGCACATTTGATTTGCTGATATCCTGATAACCATTCTGATAGTCAATCACATTTTCCACCTTCAGCCCGCCAAATTCTGTAAAATGTTCTTTTCTGAAAGTTTCCATCATACGGCCAATACGTTTCGCCCCTGCAAGGCCTTCTAATACAGGAGACACCTGCTCTTCTTTATAGTAACCATACTGTTCATACAATTCGTAAAGCACCTCATAAAGGGTTCTCTGGTGTTTTCTATAAAATGCTGCCGCCTCACAGACAAGCATGGCCGCACTTATGCCATCTTTATCCCGGACCTCTTCGCTTAATGCATAGCCAATACTCTCTTCATAGCCAAATAAATATTGAAATCCATTTTTCTGCAATTCTGGTATTTTTCCGCAAATGTTTTTAAAGCCGGTCAATGTCTCAAACATTTCCACACCGTACTCTTTCCCTATTGCAGCTCCCATATCTCCTGTCACAATCGACTTTATCATAGCCGGGCGCGCCGGGATTCTGCCCGTCTCTTTTAATCCTTCCAGCAAATAGTGGATTAAAATGACCCCTGTCTGATTGCCGTTTAAGGCAACGTAATTCCCTCTTGCATCCCTCACTTCAACGGCCATCCTGTCCGCATCAGGGTCTGTGGCTATCAATACATCTGCTTCCACATTGTATCCCAGCCTTTCCGCAAGGGTAAATGCCTTTCTGTCCTCTGGATTTGGATAACCCACTGTAGCGAAATCCGGGTCTGGATCTTTCTGCTCAGGTACAATATGGATATCCGAGAAACCCAGCTCCTGCAAAATTATCTGCACTGGTTTGCTGCCCGCACCATTGAGGGGCGTGTAGACGATAGGAATGCTTTTGTCCAAATCAGCATCCTTCCGGATTGCCAGAGATTTTACCAGATTCATGTAATCACGGTCCATCTGTTCAGAAATAATTGTAATCTGCTTTCTATTTACCGCTTCATCAAAGTTTGCACGCCTAACTCCGTCAAACATGTCAACCCGGAAAATCTTTTCAGACATCCCATCCGCAATCTCCTCTATCACCTGTGCCCCATTTTCCCAGTACACTTTATATCCGTTGTATTGCTTGGGATTGTGGCTTGCGGTAATATTAATTCCGGCTGCCGCTTTTAACTGACGGATTGCATAAGACAAGCCGGGGTTGGGCGCAGAGATTCAAAAATAAATACATTGATTTCATTTGCCGCCAAGACCTCCGCTGCAAGTGCGGCAAATTCTCTGGAAAAATGACGGCAGTCGTAAGCGATGACCACACCTCTTTGTTTGTATTGTTCACCCTTACCTGAAATAAAATCTGCTATCCCCTGAGTCACTTTTCCAACCATGATTTCATTCATTCGATTGGTTCCCGCCCCCAGCTTTCCTCTAAGTCCCGCTGTGCCAAACTCAAGTTCCTTGCAGAAACGTTCTTCAATTTCTTCTGTATTGTCCTTTATTTCCTCCAGCTCATACTGTATGGACTCATATCCTTTTAACTTATCCAGCCATTGTAAATAAACCTGACCTGCCTCTGTATCATACTCTTTTGACATTTCCATCATCTCACTTTCGAATAATATTGCCTTCCCGCCTCGGAGCCGTCCTTTTGTATGTGACTGCCGGATATCCGGCAAGCATGCAACAGACTACCTCTTTTTCACCCACACCCAGCCACTCTTTTAGTTTGGGACTTGCATTTACCACTCTCTCCATATAGCCGCTGAATAAAACACCAAGCCCTTCTGCCACCGCCATATTTTCTATGTTTGCTGCCACCAGCCCGCCGTCCAGCGGATGATTTTCAGTGGAGATAGCTAAAAATGCCGGGGCATTAAAAAGAAAGGTATCATTTTTTGAATCTGCTTTCCATCTTTCATAAAAAACCCCAAATACTCTGGCATACAGAGGTGCCTCTTTTTTAATGGTTTCCAAAATCTCCGGCATCGTCTCCCACAGCAGACTTCTGAATTCCTCCATTTTGTCCTGGACAAAAATAAAAGTGCTTGCCTGCTCATTCTTGGCTGTGGCTGTATAACGCCCCGCATCCAGTAAATGTTTTATCTTTTCTTCTTCTATTTTCTTTGGTTTAAAATTGCGAATACTACGCCTGAACTTTATGGCGTGCAGCAGGTTTTCCGGTTTTACACGGAATGTCTCTGCATCATATTCTTCCACATCCCACATATCATATTCAGGAATCGAGACTGCACTTGCGGGACAAATCGCGACACAGTGCCCGCATTGAATGCAGGGCCCTTTATTTTCAGCTTTCCCCGCAGCTATCTGAATAACTCCTCCCGGACAGTCTTTGACACATGCCCCACAGCCAGTGCACAACTCTTGATTAAACAATACCATACTCATTTCCCCTTTCTGATACCGGACGCCCTTGTTACATTCAGCCATAAGCTCGATTAGTTTAAACTGTAATTAAAGAATATCACAGTTCAAAAAGTTACGCAATCGTGATACAATATATCCACTTCCCTGGAATGGGTTTGTCTGGGAAACCTTGTGATAATTTTTTATTTCCCCGGCAAATCTGTATTTCTTAAATCTACAGGGCAATACTATATGCAGTATTTGGAAAGGAGGGTTTTTCATGAAAGCAGTCATTGACAGAGATGGATGTATCGGATGCGGCCTTTGTGCAGAGACATGTCCAGACGTATTTTGTATGGCAGATGACGGACTTGCTGAAGTCTGTGGTGATGTCACTTCGGATACACAGGATTGTGCAACCGAAGCGGCTGATAACTGTCCAGTTAGCGTAATCAGTGTTGAATAGGCATACGATGTAATTTCTTACACATAAGATAAAGAGTCTGGCAAGCCAGACTCTTTATCTGAATCAATAATATATGATATATTTAAACGGAAAGCCAAATAGCTGACCCGAACCGAAATTTTATTAATAGAATATCCTTCTCCCTAATAGACTGTAGTAAATCCCTGTTATGAGGTTTTCATATGCAGACTATTTGTCAAAAAGTTCTGGAAGATACCATGTATTCCAAGCAAACTCCTGTTTTCATCTATAAAATATACTATCCTTGCTTTTTTACCCATTGCAGCAGAACCGCTGCCCACAACATCAACCAATATTATATTGCAGATTCTTTAAAAGCCGAAACCTACTGCCGGACCGTTCTGTATCCTCAGGCAGTTGAAACCGCCCGCTATATCGTAGATAAGACTCCGCCTTTCAACACTTATACTTTTGAATCCGTTTATAAAATTACTTATAACCAGAATTGTATATCCAGCCTTTATTTTGACAGCTACACCTATATGGGCGGAGCACACGGCGGAACTTTGCGAAACTCCGACACCTGGAACTTTTCCGATGGCAGCCGCATAACACTGGATGAATTTTATCCCCGGAGCGTCCCTTTCACAGAGCACATTTTCAAGAATATCAATCAGCAGATAGGTGAACGTTTGAAAACTTCTCCCGGCTCTTATTTTGATAATTATGAGGAGCTGGTGCGCAGTGCTTTCCGGCCGGAAAATTACTTCTTAAAACCAGAAGGTATTGTTATCTTTTACCAGCAGTACGACATTGCGCCTTACTCCACCGGGATTCCTGAATTTGTTATCCCCTTTAAATTGTAAAGGAGATTTCTCCTGCTATTGGTTTCATTGGCAATTGCTCCAGCCTTGGCATGGAAATTGCCAATGTTTCTCTCATAACGTCTTCTATTGTTTCAACCGGCACGATGTTTATCTCATTTTTTACCTCATCCGGCAAATCCTTCAAATCTTCCACGTTATCTTTTGGAATCAACGCTTTTGTAATTCCTGCCCGCTGTGCTGCCAGCAGTTTTTCCTTAAGGCCGCCGATAGGAAGTACAGCGCCCCTCAGTGTAATTTCACCGGTCATAGCCAGTTTTGGGTCAACCTTAATTCCAGTCACCAGAGATGCCAGTGCAGTAAATAATGCAATTCCTGCTGAAGGCCCATCCTTTGGAACTGCTCCTGATGGAACATGGATGTGTAAATCTCTTTCCTTAAAATTGATGGAGTTCAGCGGCAGCCGGGATTTTAACAGGCTCAATGAAATTTTAGCAGACTCTTTCATTACATCTCCCAATTTTCCAGTCAGCATTACCTGGCCATTTCCTTCCATACTTGTTGCTTCTATAAACAGGATTTCCCCGCCGACAGGTGTCCATGCCAATCCGGTTACTACTCCCGGAGGATTATCCGCCTGAGCCACATCATGTCTGGATACTCTCTTTCCGAGAATGTCTTCCAGTTGTTCTGCATTTACCTGATATGGAATTTCTGCCTTATTTGATACAACCTTTTCAGAAACTACTCTGGCAATGGCAGCCAGCTGTTTCTTCAAACCTCTTACACCCGCCTCCAGAGTATATTCATGAATCACTTTTCTTATTGTCTCTTCTGGAATTACCAGTTGTTCCGCTGTCAGGCCATGCTCCTCCAAAGTTCTTGGGACAAGGTGGTCCTTAGCAATATGGAACTTCTCCTCGCTTGTGTAGCTGGAAATCTGTATCACTTCCATTCTGTCCAATAACGGCTCCGCTATACTCTCCAGTGAGTTTGCAGTTGCGATGAAGAATACATCGGAAAGGTCATACGGCTGATCCAGATAATGGTCTGTAAAGCTGTTGTTCTGCTCCGGATCCAGTACTTCGAGCAGTGCGCTCGCCGGATCTCCGCTGTAACCTCCAACCATCAGTTTATCCACTTCATCCAGAACCATAACCGGGTTATTTACGCCGGCCTTTTTGATGCTCTGAATAATTCTTCCAGGCATTGCACCTATATAAGTTCTGCGGTGTCCGCGGATTTCAGATTCATCTCTGATACCGCCCAGACTGAGACGGATATATTTCCTGTCCAGAGCCTCCGCAATGCTCTTTCCGAGACTTGTCTTGCCAGTTCCCGGAGGGCCTACCAGCAGAAGGATGGAACCCTTTTTATCCTTTTTGAGCTGCATAACAGCCAAATGCTGGATGATTCTGTCTTTTACTTTCTCCAGACCATAGTGCTGGTCATCCAAAATGAATCTCGCCTCTGTCAAATCCACCGGCTTTTGTTCTGACTTCTTCCACGGGAGAGAAACCAGAAGATCCAGATAATTGCGGATTACATTGTACTCCGGCCCGTTAGGTCCCTGAGACTGAAGTTTTTCCAGCTCATCGAGTGCCGCATCTTTGATATCTTCAGGCATTCCTGCCTCCTCAATTTTAGTTGAGTATTCCTCTTCTTTTTTGGCCCGGCCTTCTTTGCCTTCGTTTAATTCTTCCTGAATTGCCTTTAACTGTTCTCTCAAAACCTGCTCTCTGTAATGCTTATTTGCTTTCTCTGAAAACCGCTCTGCCATCTGAATCTGCAATCCAATGACTTCCTTATGTTTCAGAATATAATCCATAAAACGCAGGCTTCTCTCTTTCATAGACTGTGCTGCCAGCAATTCATACTTTTCTTCATTGGAAACAGGAAGGAACTGAGCAAGATATACAATGAGTGAATTTAAGTCATGGAAACTGTCAATTACAGAGATATAACGCTTTCCATCCGGGAAGTTCTGACTGATTTCTTCTGCAACTCTTCGGATGTAACCAAGCATATCCTCCTGGCTTCTCTCATCCATATCTTCAATATCCGGGCTCACTTCAAACTGCCCATAGATATAATCATTCTGAATATTTAGCTCTTTTATCTCAACTCTATCAAGAGCTTTGACTGTAAGCTGTATTCCTTTCTCTGATTCATGCACATCGTTAATCTCAAATAAAATTCCTATTTTATAAAAATCTTCTTCCGAGACGCCTTCCTGCCTGAAATTTTGTTTTAATGGAAGGGCTATATTCTCTAAGTTATCATCCTCCAAATATTTTATCTGCTCATCGCTCAGGCTGCTCACACTGAGTTTGGTCACTGCACCCGGCAGCAATACTATATTTGAAATTGGAATAACAATTCCAGTTCTTCTGTTGTTCTCTGAGTTCATCATACCAATCACTTTCCTTTCTTATTCATGTTCTTTTCTAATAGACATTTTCTTTCAACTAGTACTTCTAGAATACAAACATTCTAAATTGTTTCTTATAAGATAACAGTTCAGCCATACAGCTCGAGTTGGCTGCTTTGCAGCCTTTTTCGCTGCTGACGCAGTTAAAACCGTCGCCTTATAAATGAACGTTCGTTTAATTAATCTTGAAATAATTGCGAGACCTCCGTGAATCATACACCCACATTAGAATCTCGCTAAAACTACTCTATCAACAATGCTTCCTGAATCATATAAATCAATTCTTTTAACAGTTCTTCTTTTTCTTCACTGCTCTTACAGTGATCCACCGCAATTGACCTCACCGGATAGAACATAATAGCCATCAAGTTGTCATTGCTGTAATTCTTAATAATCCGGTTCTCCTTCATCTCCAAAATCAGATTGTCAATCGCGCACATTCGCTGGCGCGAACAACTGTTAGCGAGAGAAGGACAGTGGGAAAATTGTTCCACAAAACTAAATATCTCTCTGTTTCCGCAGATATAATCATAATAACTGGTAATAAGCACCTCAATTAGTTGCCTGCCCCGCATCTCCCGGTTGATGCGCTCAAGCAGATAGTCAAAAACTTCCTCCGCATATTCATTGTAAATATCCTGGAGCATGACCTCCTTATTTTCAAAATAAATATAAACTGTAGCGGGGGAAACCCCTGCTCTCTTAGCAATCTTCGAGATAGAGGTGCCATGAAAGCCTTCTTCCAAGATTAGTTTTATAACTGCTTCTTTTATGTTCTTCTCTTTTTCATCATCTTTTCTGCGCATTTCATCACCTCGTAATTTTATAATAAATGAGCATTCGTTTATTGTCAATACGAATTTTCTTTGTTTATCAAATTTTCATGAATTATGTTCTATCTGTTTGACATGATACATATGGTTTATCTTTTGACTAAATGATAATTGATGTTTAGAAAACTATGGCGGTTCAATCATGAACCGCCATAGTTTTCTTTATTCTATTCTAGTAGTTAGGCTGAGTCGCTATGACTCCTTCCGTTATCGTCTCAAAAAGCTCAAAGGGAATCCCCACAGCCATATCATTTGGGCTCCACTTACAGAGCATTCTTGTACTGGGGCACAGTACACTTACATTCATCTCTCCAGTTAAATAAGGAGATACAGTTAATTCAGAACAGACACCCTGCATTGCCCCCATATCAATTTCCGGTTTCCGCCCCGTACTATATGCATAGCCCTGAACAAGTCTCATAGATTGCAAAGCATCGGTCATCATAATAATAATGTCTGGAACCTGCACACAGTCTTCCAGAGGAACAATTGCTATCCCGTAAGTATTCACCCCTGTGTGATGAAGACTTTTAATAGATGCACGCATTCTTCTTGCTACTGCCACAGAGGAATATAATTTATAAGAGAAGTATTCCTGTCCACTTTCAATTCTCTCAGTGCTTGGTTCTAATGCCAGAGCAGTAGTTGCACCATCACATTTGTGATGTTCAAGCCGGCTTTTCAAACCATTGCCTTCGCTTGCTTTTTTTACCATGACACAATAGGGCATTGCCGATTTTGTCTCTTCAATTGGATATTCATTATAGTCTTCTTCCGAAAAAAGAAAGGTAATTCCCACGGGCTTCCTCTTTAATTCTAATGTGGTGCTCAAACTTTCAATGCAGCCTAAAATTCTTTCCCTTGGATATTCCTCATGAGGTAATCCATATTGAATATTTGAATGTTTAAATGGCATATATATCTCCCTTCTACTTAGCAAACTTAAAACTAAACTGAAATAAATCAAACTTCATAAGTATCATGACAAAAAATATATAAAATACAACCAGCGCCGCCAAAAACAGCACATCCTGTTTATCTATTTTGGTCCGAACGTAAAAACTTCGTTCTGTATTGCTGCCCAATCCCCGGCTCTCCATCGCACAAGCTATACGCTCTCCCCTTCTTGCAGCAATACACAGCAGAGGAAGCAATACCCGAAATGGAGAGGTAAATCTTGAAATCACATTTTTATTCCAGGGAATTCCTCTAATCTCCTGTGCCAAGTGTATGCTGTCTACCTGTTCCTGCAATTCGGGCAGAAATCTATATGCGGCCAATGCTGCATACCCGTGTACCACCGAAACTTTGCACTGCAGAATCAAGCTCAATACAAGGTCACGGGGACGGGTTGTTAATACAAATCCCATGGATGCCGTAACTAAGGCTAAAATCCGAAATCCCAGGGAGAGTCCCTGGATCAAATCACGCCTGCTCCACTGGAAAATCCAAAAAGAGCAGACGATGTCCGCCTCTTTCCCAATTCCTCTTAATACCAGCATGGAAATCATGAAAATGACACTGACAACAATAAAAACCAGTAATCTCCGCAGTAAATTTTGCAGCGGAATTTTTCCCTCCCAGCCATATTCCCACAAATGCAATTAAAAAAGTGAGAATAGGAAGTACCGGAAAAAAGGAAAGACTGGTGATTACCGTAATAATTAAAACACCCGCCAGTTTAATGACCGGGCTTCTTCTATGTAAATAAGAGTCTCGTTCAATATACGCAAACACCGTACCCTCTCCCTTCTCTCACCAGCTCATCAAAATACGCCTTGGATGTCGAATCAAAAGTCGTTCTGCCATTTTGAATTTCAATCACCCTTCTCGCATAATCCCTCACCAAAGACAAATCATGCGTAATCATAATGATTGTTGTCCCATTTTCATTTAGCGTCTGCATATCTTTCATCAATTCATGACGGTTTTCAAAATCCTGTCCATATGTAGGCTCATCTAAAAATAAGATTTTTTGTTCCGTCAAAAGCATAGTTGCAACGCTTAAGCGCCTTTTCTGTCCCTGGCTCAACACAAAAGGACTTTTATCTTTATCCTTCTCCAGGTGGAACTGCCTGAGCATACTAAAAACCCTATCCTCTTTCTCTTTTCGGCTGATACGTTCCTTTTTCAAACTAAACATCATTTCATCAATCACAGAGTTTGTAACAAATTGATTTTCAGGATTCTGAAACACCAGCCCCATTTGATGATATAGCTCTTTCTTCTTATATTGTTCAACTGGCTTTCCATAAAGTTTTACCTGGCCTTCATTCTGCTGGATAATCCGAAAAATCAATCGCAGCAGGGTGGACTTTCCAGCTTCCATTTTCTCCAACAATTGCTAAAAAATCCTGTTCCTTTACAGATAAATCCAGCCCGTCCAAAATCCACTGATTGTTTGTCAGCGAATTCTTTCCAGATTTCTGGTATGTAAACTTCAAATCAGATATTTCAAGAACTGTCGAACGTTCTGCCTTAGTCTCAGCTTTTTCCTCTGCCGTTTTGCTGATGTTCCTTCCCGGCACATGATTTTTCTGAAAAATATCCTGCCCTTGTTTGCCTGACAGTAATTCTCCTTTTGGACTCATTACAGATAAATAATCTATTTCATCTATAATTTCTTCTAAGTTATGCTCCACCAAAATGATGGTTCTTCCCTGCTCTCTTGACAATCTTACAATAAGAGAAAATATTTCCTGACGACTTTTGGGGTCCAAATTTGCTGTAGGTTCATCCAACAACAAGACTTCCGGTTCCATGACTAAAATAGATGCAATGGCAACTTTTTGTTTCTGTCCTCCTGAAAGATTATTTAAATCACATTTCTCATATCCCTCCATGCCGACATACTCCAGTGTCTGTGCTATGCGCCTCTTTATCTCTTCCGGGGGCAAAGATAAGTTTTCCATTCCAAAAGCCAACTCTTCTTCTACCGTAAATGTACAGAACTGACTTTCCGGAGATTGCATGACCAGACCAATTTTTCTGCATCTATACCGGGGCAGTTCATCTGTAATGTTTTTTCCCTCAAAAAATACGCTTCCTTCTATTTTTCCCTCTATCATATGTGGTATCATTCCGTTCAGCAAATATAAAAGTGAACTTTTCCCGCATCCGCTTGCTCCCGCAATTGCATGGATTTTTCCTTTATAAAACTGACAGGAAATCTGCTTCCATACCCAATTATCTTCTCCTTCATAGGAATACGATGCATTTTCTATTTCCATAATGACAGTGCCTGATGCAGTGTCTATTTCTTTGCACATGCGAACCCTCTTAATACCCCAGTCTTATTTAATGCAGCAGTAATGCCTTTTACAAGAAGTGTCCCTATAATCGCAGCGCTTAAGAGACGCACTATGATAATTCCTGTCACAATCTTCGCACCGTAAGTAAGCGTTCCAAACACAAGGGCATCTCTTGAAAATACTAATAATGCACCCAAAATCGCACCAATCACCATATTCTTCATGTTACCTTCATATTTTCCAAACAAAGCATACCCAATTTCAATTCCGATTGCCTGTAAAACTCCTGCCAAAATCAACTGAATTCCATAAGGACTTCCCAGCAGTAAATTTACACCTGCTGTCACTAATGCACCATACACTGCAAATCCCGGCTTACGTACTATATACATAGGCAACGCTGCCGACAGCAGATAAATTCCAAAAGTAAGTTCCATAAATACAGTTCCCAGTACTGCTGACAATGGCATA
Organism: Muricomes sp.; assembly: GCA_049840515.1. GTDB lineage: Bacteria > Bacillota > Clostridia > Lachnospirales > Lachnospiraceae > Muricomes. The sequence goes on from JASGKW010000021.1 coordinate 58,121, forward strand.
TATGCATAATCCATCAACGTATAAAGTACTCCCACCACCGCAGCTATCATCGCAATTACAACAACCTCTTTTGTTTTCCATCCATTTTTCATCTTTCGAGTCTCCTTCTCTTCCTTAAATGTACCTGTATTAAATTGTTTGTTATCATAAAACTGTCGTTTCCTGAATTGGCCATTCAAGAAACGACATGAACTTACGAGTATTATAATTGCATAGATAATGAGGTTTTTCAAATTGTTTATCCCTATAATATTATTATCTTTTTCTATAAGGTCTTCTTCTTTCCCCTCCCGCTGCCTGTAATATCGAACACTTTAACTTCAAAGGCTGCTTTTCTTCAAAAGGCCCCCGAAGATGAACCTTCGGGGGCCTCTGTTTACAAATCTTATTTACCGATAAACTGATCTACATTCTCACTTGTGATAAGCTGGAAATCTACTTTATATCTGGACTCTACTTTTTCTCCTTTTGCAACTTTAACTGCAACATCAATTGCTGTAGAAGCCTGTCCCTCTGCATCCTGGAGTACAGTTGCAGACAAACGTCCGTCTTTAATAGCCTGCAGTGCATCCGGGATAGCGTCTGTACCGATGATTATCATATCTCTGTTCTGTGACTCACATGCCTGCAAAGCTCCCATTGCCATATCGTCATTTTCACAGATAATAGCATTCAAATCTGGATATTTTCCTAACCAGTCTTCTGTTGTTGACATAGCTGTACTTCTGGCCCAGTTAGCTGTCAGAGTTGCTACGCACTCAATGCCTTTTTCTTTCAGAATTGTGTTTTCAAGACCTTCGTATCTCTTAATCTGTGCGCTCTGTCCCAGCTCACCTTCCAGAATCGCAATCTTACCTTTGCCATCCAACTGCTCTGTAATATATTTTCCCATGATTTCTCCGGCCTCTACATCTTCAGAGCCGACAAAAGCTGCATAGTCTGTACGAGTTGTCTCTGTATTTACCTCAACCACCGGAATATCTGCTGCCGCTGCCAAATCAAGTACCTGTGCAGAACCGTCCGCATCCTGAGGATTCAAAACGATTACATCTACGCCCTGTGCAATCAAATCTTCTGCCTGTGAAATCTGTTTTGCAATATCAGCCTGTCCATCCAATAATGATAATTCAGCGTCAGGATATTCAGATTTGATATAAGCTTCGATTGCTGTTCCCAACTTGTTGGAATAAGTATCTGACATTGTCTTCATCAGAACACCCACTTTTATTCCTCCATCTTTGGAAGTTTCCTGTGTACTAGTGTTCCCCTTCTCCTCTTTCGCGCCGTTTCCTGTGCAAGCCACAAGACTTAATGCAAGAGCTGCCGCTACAATAATCGTCCCTACCTTTTTCATCTTCATAATGCTACCTTCCCTTTTCTCTTATTTTTTTATTTTGATAAATCCTTAGAACGTATGTCAAAACATACAGCGCCCAGGATAATCAATCCTTTAATGATTTGCTGATAATATGAGGACACACCTAATAAATTGAGTCCATTATTTAATGTTCCAATAATCAAGATTCCGATGAGGGTTCCGCCGATGGTACCAACGCCTCCCGTCATACTTGTTCCTCCGATAACCGCGGATGCTATGGCGTCTGTTTCAAAGCCGACTCCGACTGCCGGCTGACCTGAATTCGTCCTGGATGCCAGTACAATTCCCGCTGTACCTGCCAGCACGCCTCCTAAAATGTAGACGCGGAGCAGAACACTTTTTACTTTGATGCCTGATACACTTGCCGCCTTCATATTGCCTCCGGTTGCATAAATGTACCGTCCAAATTTCATTTTGCTCAGCAGTATATGTGATAAAAGTGCAATCACCAGGAAAATAACGATTGGCACACTGCCTTTTCCAATCACGCTAAAGCCCGGGGATGCTAAAGTATATGGTTTACCGTCTGAATAAACATATGCAAATCCTCTGGCAATTGTCATGCCAGCAAGTGTTGCCACAAAGGCAGGCACATTCATCCACGCTACAAAAAATCCATTCATTGCGCCAAACAGAGCACAGACAACTATCGCTGCTACTACGGCAAGCGCCACATTGCTCGGGTCATTTACCAGGATACTTCCTGACACAACTCCTGACACAGCAATCAGGGAGCCAACGGTCAAATCAATTCCTCCCGTCATAATGACAAAGGTCATACCGATGGCAATAATCCCATTAACAGAAACCTGACGGAAAATATTTACCATGTTGTTAAATGTACGGAATGTGGGAGAAACACTTAACATGAGAAGCCACATGACTACCAATACAATCAATATTCCATATTTTTTGGCAAAATCCATGCCTGTCAACTTTTTCATTTTCATTCTCTTCCTCCTACACTTCCTGCAACGCACTGTTTAATAATTGGTTTTGAGTAATCTCTCCGCCGTCAATCGCCTCTTTAGAGAAGCATCCCGTTATCTTGCCATTGGATACCACCAAAACCCGGTCACTCATTCCCATTATCTCAGGCAGTTCAGATGAAATCATAATAATTGCAATTCCTGACTTTGCTAATTCCACCATAATCTTATATATTTCAAACTTGGCACCCACATCAATTCCTCTTGTAGGTTCGTCCAATATCAACACTTTCGGATTAGACAGCAGCCATTTTGCTAACACCACTTTCTGCTGGTTTCCGCCGCTTAATGTCCCTGTGTTCACATTGACGCTGGCACATTTGATACCCAGTGAGTTCCTATATTTTTTTACAAACTCTTTTTCTCTTCCTTTATTAATAAATGGCCCTTTATGATACTTTGATAAATTGGGGAGAGAAATATTTTCTTTGATAGAACGGCATAAAACCAATCCATATATTTTTCTGTCTTCACTGACCAGTGCCAGTTTATTGTCCACAGCATCCTTGGGAGAACGAATCTTCAGCTTCTTTCCCTCCAAGATAATCTCCCCGCTGTCGTATTTGTCAATTCCAAATATAGCATTCATAATCTCACTGCGGCCTGCGCCCACCAATCCTGACACACCCAGAATCTCACCCGCGCGCACTTCAAAGCTGATATCCTCAAAGACACCCTTGGAGGTCAGATTTTTTACACTGAAGAGAATATCCCCGATTTCAACTTTTTCCTTCGGGTAAATATTCTCCAGAGTACGGCCTACCATCATCTCTACTAACTGGTCTTTTGTAACTCCATCGGCAGAAACCGTCTTAATATATTCCCCGTCCCTAAGAACTGTAATCTGGTCTGAAAGTTCTAATATTTCATCTAATCTGTGGGAAATATAAATCATGGCAACTTTCTTTTCCCTCAGTTCACGGATGATGCGAAACAGCCTCTGGGATTCCTCGTCGGACAGAGAGGAGGTCGGCTCATCCATAATGATGACATCTGCATTCTTCCGCACTGCTTTTATGATTTCCAGCATCTGAATCTGAGCCACACTTAACTTCCTCACCTTGGTCCTTGGGTCATAATTCATCCCGTATTCCTTTAAAATCTGGCCTGCCGCCTTATTCATAGCCTTATCATTTAAGAAACTGCCGGACATAATCTCCTGTCCCAGGAATATATTCTCTGCAATGCTCATCTCCGGCAATGGAGCTAATTCCTGGTGTATCATGGCGATTCCTTCTTTTTGGGAATCTGAGATAGAACGGTTTTTCAGCAATTTTCCATTGTGATAAACCTCTCCCTCATCCGGGGTGTACTCACCGGTTATCATCTTCATCAATGTAGATTTACCCGCGCCGTTTTCCCCCACCAGTGCATGCACTTCCCCCGGTTTTATTCCAAAGCTGACACCTTTGATAGCATATACCCCGGGAAATCTCTTATGCAGATTTTTTACTTCCAAACGGTATTCTTCCATATAAATCTTCCTTCCATTCTCTATTGATTACTGCGAATCATATCCCAAACTGTTTCAGGACTGATATTTCCCTCCATAGGCCCAAATGCGGCGGCATTTAAAGCACCCGCGGCAGCTCCCATTTTTGCAGCTTCCAGCACATCCCTTCCTTCCAGCAGACCTGCGATAAATCCTCCATCGAAGCAATCCCCAGCTCCAGTTGCATCTAATTGTTTTACTGGATAAACGCCCATCTCTACAACCTGTTCTCTCGTATAAACGGTGCTTCCCTTAGAACCGTTTTTCAGAACAAGTACCTCCAGCTTAGGATTTTCAAAACATTTCTTGACTGCCGGCTCTATTTCTTTTTCTCCTGTCAGCAGCAGCAGTTCCCCGACACCTGGAAGAAATACGCTTGTCTGTGCCATAACCTGGCTGACCACATCAGAAATAGAATCATCAGAAAACAGTTCTTCTCTAATGTTGGGGTCAAAAGAAATCTTTGTTCCCTGAGCTGCAAGCATGTTCATGGTCTTTAAAATTTCCTGGGCAAACTCTTTATTTGCCATAAGAGAACATCCCATAATGTGCATGAATTTTACATTTTTAAATTCATCCTTTTCAGGAGCCTTTGCCTCCACCGCAGGCGTATTTCCCATGTGATAAATGAACTTTCTTGAGCCGTCACTAAAATAAGTTACAAAAGCAACACCCGTGGCTTTTTCTTCACTTTCCAATACATGGCTGCAGTCGACTCCGTCTTTTTTTAGCCTGTCTAAAATATTTTTCCCAAAATCATCCTTTCCTACCCCACCAATAATAGCTGTTTTGTGACCAAGTCTGGCTACGGTATCTATAAATATTGCAGGAGGCTCCGCTTGGAAAAGGCCCTTTAAACAATTCAGGCGTGTATAACTGCGCATCCTCCTTCGCTCTCATAATCTCTACTAACATTTCTCCCATGATTAATACTTCAGCCATGTTATTCTCCTATCCCAGACAGCATTTTTTTAAATATTTCAATGAATCACTGATGTACTCATCCATTTTTTTCTCGTCCGCATTATTGCTCAAATCTCTCCACACCCGGATGTCTCTTCCTACTGCTCCGCCGTGCAGCAAAAACGGTTCCATAACAACTGCTTTTTCATAACCTATATCTCTCAAAGCCTTTCCCGATTTCCGGCCAGTTAATTGTGTGATTCATTCCCGGCAGCTTTCTGTTATTCTCTCCTACATGAATATGTCCTAATAAATTTCCTGCTTTTCTGATTGCATCAAACATATTATCTTCCTCGATATTCATGTGGTAGGTGTCCAATAAAATGTTAATGTTCTTGCTTCCCACTCTCTTCACATATTCCAGAGCTTCCTCACAGTCATTCAAAATGTAAGTCTCATTCCGGTTCAATACTTCCAGCGCACACTCTATTCCAAGCTCTTCTGCTGTCTTACTTATCTCCTTTAACGCTGCAATACTGTGCTCCCAGGCTGCCTCTTTATCGGTGTATACAAAGTCTGAAGGCCAAAAAGAATAGATAGCACCTACCAAAGACTTAGAACCTAATTTATCCATATTTTTCAGCACCTGAACAAAATACTGAATTCCGTTCTCCCTTACCTCCCCATCTGGTGAAGCTAAGTCATAATCTTTAGAAGGGCCGCTGTTGGTGGTAAATTCAATCCCTTTCTCCTCTCCAACCGCCTTCAATGTTTCTATCTCCTCGTCAGACATATGGTATAAATGATCTGCTGCAATTTCCAGTACATCAAATCCAATATCTGCAACCTTATTTGCAACCTCTATATAATCACATTTCCATTCATTGCCCCAATATGCATAACCTGTTCCAAATTTCATCATGTTTTACTTTCCTCCTGTATTTTGTGCTCGTGCTCTTTTCATTTGCATTGTATCATCATTTAATTTAAGATGCAATATCTTAAATTTTACCATATTTTTTTGTCATATTTTAGTATTATTGCACAAATACTTTATTTTTCAGCTTACACAAATGTGCTCGTACATAACTTACTGGACATTCACAAACATACATGGTAATATAAAAACTAAGCATAACAGTTGCCATGCTTAGTTTTATCTACTTTTGAAGCGAGGGAGATTTACGATGTCTGTTACAATAAAACAAATAGCGGAGCTTGCTAATGTTTCAAGAGGGACAGTTGATAAAGTTCTAAATAACCGTCCCGGAGTGAAAGAAGATACCCGAAAGAAAGTATTGCAGATAGCAAATGGTTTAAATTACAAGCCTAACTTTATAGGGAAAGGCGTTGGTCCAAAGTAAGGACCCAATTAAAATAGGTATTATATTAACTCCCGACTACAATCCCTTTATTCAGGAAATGCTTCAAGGGGTAAAACGGGCAGAGGAAGAGTTTAATGCATTTGGCATTGAAGTCTATGTCAAAATGCCTCTCTCCTTAGAGCCGGCTGAACAAGTCATGATTTTAAATGAGCTGGAATCGGAAAATGTGGCAGGTATCGCTGTATTTCCAATCAACTCTGCCAGTGTCCTTGATAAGATAAATCAACTTGTAGATAACGGTATTGCAGTGGTTACATTTAATTCAAGATTACAGGGGACAAACGACCTTTGTTTTGTCGGCCAGGACCACAAAAAGGGCGGGCGCACTGTTGCCGGACTTATGGGTAAATTATTGCCCCAGGGGGGTGAAATGGGAGTCATAATCAGCTCTTACAACCTCTCCTGCCACCAGGACCGCCTTCAGGGATTTTTAGATAAAATAGAGGAACAGCATATTCCTATCACCGTTATATCTGTCCGCGAAAATCAGGACCGGAAAGAGGAAGCCTTCAAAATCACACTGGAATACTTTAACCAGCACCCTGACTTAAAAGGAATCTATATTACCGGCGGAGGAATTTCAGGCGTTGGAAATGCTCTGGATATACTGGAAAAAACTCATGACACAGCTCTTATCTGTCATGACCTTGTATCGGACACCCTGACTCTTCTGAGAAATGGAACTGTCGATTTCGCAATTGGACAGAGCCCGGAATTTCAGGGATATCAATTAGTGAAAATACTTTTTGATTATTTGATAAAAAAACAGGAACCTGCAACCAAATATGTGGAGATTCCTATTACAATTGCCACACAGGATTCTTTATAATCCTTTGTGTACAAAAATCAGGCAAAGGGGTGTACACATTGAAATTTAAAATAATAGGTTCCGGCGGTTCTGTTTCCCTGCCTAAACCTTTGTGCCGCTGTCCTGTCTGCGTGGAGGCCCGCACAAAGGGAAAGCCTTATTCCCGGTATGGATGCAGTATATATTTAAGCGACATCAAACTGCTGATTGATACCCCGGAAGACATTGGTGTCGCACTTAATAACAGCGATGTTGTTTCCATCGAAAATCTTGCCTACACTCACTGGCATCCAGACCACACTATGGGGATGCGGGTGATTGAACAGCTCCAGCAAGATTGGCTGCAGCATTCATTAGGGATTGAAGATGCCGGGAATGCTCTGTCTCTTTATTTAAGCTCTTTTTCTAAAGATGAAATTATGGCAATATCATCAAAATATGGCTCATTTATTGAATATTATATGAACATGAATCTGGTAAAACTATCCGTTATAAAGGAATGCACTTATATAGGAGATATAAAAGTCAGCACAATAGAATCCGGGGTAAAGGGAATTACGATTTTTCTTTTTGAACAAAATGATAAAAAGGTTATCTATGCTCCCTGTGATGCAAAACCGTTTCCATTGGTGTCTGAATTTTATAATGCAGATTTACTGATTATTGGGTCGACTTTTCCAAGTGCCACTCTCAAAAATAATTTCGAGGTAACTGCCAAAAATCCAATGTTAAAAGATTATTTTTTGCTGGATGAAGTAATTGCACTAAAAAAACAATTGAATATTTCTGAGCTGATAATTACGCACTTAGAAGAAGATTATGGATTATCTTATGCAGATTATTTGAGAACGGAAAAGGATTATGAGCATTTAAAGTTTGCCTACTGACGGAATGGAGATTTGTATTTAATGTTAAAATACAAATCTCCATTTTTATATTTTCATTATTTCTTCCTGACCGGATAACACACTTCTGTCACCAGTTCTTCTGGATTGCTTGTCTGAGCAGGGCTGACATGGTAGATGCAGAACATGGCACTGCCGAACTCATAACCGTTATCTTTCACCCAATTAGCCACTGCGTGATTCACTTCAGTAAGCTGGGCGTAGCTGCCCTTATAGGTTACTGAGGCAATGTCTATCTCAGGCACATCTTTAAACACAATATGTTCTGTATTTTGATAGTTTCCTTTTACTGTACACTGGATTTCCACATCCACATCACTTTCTTTGAATCCCTCGTCATGAAATATGGCAAGGCTCAGGCAGTTATCTCCGTATTGCACTCCTAAGGAAGCCATTTCACTCATCATGATATTCCACAGGGTTCCCTCCTGGTCGTAGGCAGGAATAATATCCCTCACGCTGGCAACATAGCGTTTGGGCAAAGTCTTTAACGTAACATTATAATTCATAGCAGTCTCATCCTTTCCCAGCCGTTTGATGGCTGTATCAAGGAGCAGCAGACGTCTGTTTGTTTCGGCAGCTTCAGCCTGTACCTCGGCCCGCTTTATTGTCAGAAATTCAGCCAAAGCCTGGGGGCTGTCATAGTTTTTCAGAATTTCCTGTATGGCAGAAAGGCCAAACCCCATATCTCTGAGCGCCACAATTCTTCCGGCAATCGGAAGCTGATCCTCCCCATAGTAACGGTAACCAGTCATGTCGTCCGTGTTTTTGGGGGTCAGCAGACTTATCTCATCGTAATGCCGCAGCATCCGTATACTAATCCTTGATAATTTTGAAAAATCACCTATTTTAAGCATTTTTAGTACCTCACATATATATGTTTTCTTGAATCTCACTTACAGTATAAAGTATAACACCATGTGAGAGTCAACAGGTATTTAATCGTTTTTTTAATCCGTACGCAATGTTAAGAAAACGTGCATAAATGTAAAATTCCATTGGTAGATTTCCGCTCCCATATCCTTTATATTAGATTTACTACTTAAATAAATGAAGGAGGCAGTAATTATGAGTTTAGGAAACAGCTTATTTAATGCCCGGAAAAAAAGCGGCTTATCCCAAGAAGAAGTTGCAGAGAAACTGGGGGTGAGCAGACAAACGATTTCTAAATGGGAGCTTGACGAGACTCTTCCCGATATACGCCAGTCAAAGGAATTGTCTGTTGTATATCATGTGACTTTGGACGAGTTGGTAAGTTTTGATATTGAGGTAAAGGAAATCGAAGAAGCCATTGAAAAGACAAGCGAAGAAACTCAAAAGAAGATTGACTGGACAAAAATGTGGGGTAAAAAATACCCGGTTTTAACAACATACCAGCAAGAAGTCAAAGTTGACACTTATGTTACAAAATTGCAAGAAATGCTCTCCCACTTAAAGCGGGAGCATGGATACAGCACCGAAGATGCCTTTTTAGTTTTGAAAGATATTTTGGCACAGATTTGGAATAAAAAAAGCTAAGAATACACGCTTATTTTATAAAAGACTCAGGCGGAACAGCCACGGTCCGGGGTATACCCGCCGTTGACAGTTCCGCCTGCTTTTGCAAATGCACAGCTAAAGAACCCCCCTCACTTTATTTCTTTGGCGCTATGTGGATGGCTCCCCCGATAACATCTTCCAGGGCCTCCGCCACCCCCTCATTATAGGTAGGATGAGCCCTCATTGTTTTGAGAAGCTGGTGAACAGTCAGCCCATTTGCCACTGCTGTTCCAAATTCTCCAATCATATCTGTTGCCCTTGCACACATCATCTGCGCCCCCAGAATTACTTCGCTCCCGGCATCCGCCACTACTTTGATGAACCCTCTCTCCTCCTTGGTAATCAGTGATTTGCAGTTTGCACTCATAATAAATTTTCCCGTCTTTATCTCTATTCCCTTATCCTTAGCGTCCTCCTCCGATAAACCCACAGCCGCAATCTCTGGATTTGTATAAACACAGCTTGGAACTGCCCTCAAATCAACAGTTGGTTTTTTTCCTGCCAGTTCCTCCGCCAAATAGATTCCCTGTGCACTTGCCACATGGGCAAGCTGCGCTCCCTTTATAATATCCCCGATTGCGTAGACTCCCTCCCTGCTGGTGCCAAAGTGTTCATCCACCTTGATGCGGCCTTTATCCAGGGAAAGATTGACACCCTCCCCTAGCAGTCCCTCAAGATAAGGACGGCGCCCGACTGCACAGAGAACATACTGTGCAGAAACCTGTACTTCCTTTTCTTTCTCAAGAAATGTACAGGTGTAAAGATTATCCTGGCTTTCCACTTTTTGCACCGCAACTGACGTGTGAATCTCAACTCCTTTTCTTTTCAGAATCATCTTTAAGTTTTGAGAGATTTCCTTATCCAGATTGGGCACCAGCCTGGACATTGCCTCCACAATTGTCACCTTGCAGCCGAGCGAAGAAAAAATTGTGGCAAATTCCACACCGATAACTCCGCCGCCCACAATCATAAGGCTCTCCGGCACCTCCGTAAGCTGAAATACTTCATCGCTGGTGAGCACCCCCGGAAGCTGAAAGCCTGGCAGCGGAAGCAAAATAGGGGTGGAGCCTGTCGCCAGAACAACATGCTTCGCCTGATATTTCTTTTCCCCCTCCTTTGATGTCACACATACACTGCCATCTTGTTCAAGCCGCCCCCTGCCAGAGAGAACTGTAACTTTATTTGCTTTCAGAAGCTGTTCTACTCCCTGGCAGAGTTTATCTGTTGTCTCCTCTTTATAGGACAAGATTTTTTTATAATCATATGTGACATCCGGGGAAAGGATTCCGAATCTCTCCCCGTCCTTCATCTCGCTGTATAGCGAAGCTGCGTGAAGCATCGCCTTTGCCGGAATACATCCCCGGTTCAGACACGTCCCTCCCACCCTTATCTCCTCTATAATTGCGGTCTTAAACCCAAGCTGGGCGGCTTTAATTGCAGTCACATAACCTCCGGGACCTGCCCCGATGATGATGATATCAAATTGGTTTCCCATAAAACGTCTCCTTCTATAACTCCACCGTCTCAAGCCACGCGGCAATTCCATGCAGCATTTCCTCTTCTTTTGAGCCTTCTGGTTTAAAACACGCAAGGGCTGAGCAGATTGCCTTTTTACTATATATAACCCCGCTCAGGTATTCGGGCAGCTTGGGAATCATACTCGTCTCCATAGAATCAGAAAATATAACTGCATCCTCAATCTTTCCACAATTTACCTTTACCTGCATTGTGAACTGCCCCCAGGGAAAGCGGTTGGACAACTCGTGCTGAAAATCAATCTTCTTTCCCAGTATCCAATCCCACGATTCAAAGCGTCTTCTGGACTCCTCAATTTCTTCACGTTCAAGATTCTTTGTCTCAATTTGCTCCGCTTTAAGACCATACACTTCCTCAAAAGCCTCAATGAGTTTTTTTCTTCAATGCATCCAGCGTAATATCCGGGGCAAACTCTTTTAAGTTCGTCACCCTGGACTTTACGGAATCCACACCTTTTGACTGAAGCTTTTCTTTTGACACCGTGAGATATTTAGATAAATCCCCGATATCCACATTCAGCATCAGCGTGCCATGATGATAACAGCGCCCTGACTTCTCATAGAATGCGTTGCCCGAAAATTTCTTTCCTTCTGCGAGGATATCATTTCGCCCTGACTTTTCCGCATGAACCCCAAGTTTTCTGACTGCTTTCAAAATCACCTCAAGCTGTCTGTCCACATCATAATTTTCTTTCCTGACCAGAAATGTAAAATTAAGATTTCCAGTGTCATGATAAACTGCACCCCCGCCGGAAAGCCTGCGGACCAGATGCCCTCCCTCATTTTCCAGTTTTTCCACCAGACATTCCTTCCAGGCATTCTGATTGCGCCCGATTACGATAGTCCTTCTGTTCTGCCAAAGATACAAAATACACTGATTTTCTTTACACTGATTCAATAAATATTCCTCAACCGCAAGATTTTCGTAAGGGTCCGTCTGCCCGCTTTCTATATACATGATTTCATCTATCATTCCCGCACCTGCCTCTGTATATATTTCACTATTCCCAACTGTATCTCAATACCGGATGTCTTGCTGCCTCCACCTCGTCCAGCCTTGTCACCGGAGTGTGAACCGGCGCCTGGTGAAGCTTTTGGGGGTCTGTCTCTGCCATTTTATATAACTGCCGCAATACCTCAACCGCATAATCCAGCGTCTCTTTTGATTCTGTCTCTGTCGGTTCCACCATCAGGGCTTCCCCGACAATCATCGGAAAATACATGGTAGGCGGATGAATTCCATAATCCAGAAGTCCCTTCGCGATATCCAGAGCAGAAATGCCTGTATTTTTCTTCAGTTCTGAAAGGCTCATGACAAATTCGTGCATACATGTTGTGTCATACGCCATAGTGTACAGGTCTCTGAGCTGCCCCATCATATAGTTGGCATTGAGAACCGCACTTCTGGCAGCCTTTGGAATGCCCTCCTTTCCAAGAGTAAGAATATAAGTGAGGGCTCTCACTACAACCAAAAAATTCCCATAGAAGTCTTTCAGCTCTCCGATACTGTGAGCAGGTTTCTCAAAGAAAA
>JASGKW010000022.1:0-9014 GCA_049840515.1 Muricomes sp.
TTACGGACGCACAGGCCTGACGGAAAAGAGCATGAGATGGCTGTCGAGGAGACCGGACAGCATTACAGCATTCGTTTCCGGGAAATCAACTGGAATGGAACAGAAGCTTATGTGAGATATGTCAAGAATGTGACAGAGGAAGTCAGAGTGCGAAAAGAACAGGCGCGCCTGGAGAAGTATTTCCTGAAAGTAGTTCAGAATCTGCCAGGTGGAATTGCAGTCATGTATTTGGATAAAAGCGGACAAATCATGCTGGAGTTTTTCACGAAAGGTTTTTGTGAACTGAGCCAAATGAGCAGACCGGAGATATGGAAATTGTATGGAAGTGATGCCATGGCTGGAATTCACCCGGAGGATAAAGAGCGTGTGAGGAGTCTGTTTGTGGAAGCTATGAACAGCGCCGGCGGCTCCCAGAAGATACTTTATCGAATCCAAAAGGGCGATAAGAGTTATGTGTGGGTGGAAAATACGTTCTCGCTCATTGCCAGTGAAGATGGTGAAAAAAGATTTTATGCGTCTTATCGTGATATGACAAAGGAACTGGCGGAGCAGGAGAGATTCAGGAAGAGATATAACAAAATGCTGATACAGCATTACCGGACGCCTGAGCCTGGAACCTTGATTATCGGACACTGCAATGTTACACAGAACCGGATGTTGGAAGTGATTGACCATACCGGTTCAGACATATTAAATACCTTTGGTATAGTGAGGGAGAATTTTTACAGTGGCTTAGCCAGCTTTATTGTGGAGGAAAAGCAGCGCCGGAAATTTCTTGATACTTATTTGAACGGATCTGTGGAAGAGATTTTTCGGCACAAGGACCGGGAGCAGGTTTTAAAATTAAAATGTTTTGCGGAGTTTCCAATGGAAGACAGAGGACGTTATGTCCAGTTCAAAGTAAGAGTGGTTGAGGCGCCTCACACAGGTGATATCACAGGCATTTTGACGGTAAAGGATATTACAGACCAGATTATTGCAGACAAGGTCTTATACCAGACATCGGTAACCAGTTATGATTTTGTCGTTGATCTGGACTTGGAAACAGACACTTATGCTGTTTTGACATGTAATAATAATGTAATTCCTGCATATCCCCGCAAAGGCAGCTATCTGAAACAGGTAGAACAGACGGCAGAACTGAATCTTGTGCCGGAGGATAGGGAAAAGTATATTAAGGCATTGAATCCCGAGGAGATACGGCGGCGCCTGAAAGAAGAAAAATTTTATACATTCTCTTATTCCATGACGGATGAAAAAGGTGATATCTACACCAAAAATATGACAATTTCGGCCGTAGATATGCGACTGGGCAGGGTGTGCCTTGCACAGGCGGATGTGACAGAGGTATTGGCGGAGGAAAGAAATACAAAGGCAGCCCTTGAAAAGGCATTGGCTCTCGCTGAAGAAGCGAGCCGGGCTAAGAGTGAATTTTTGTCTTCCATGAGCCATGATATCCGCACTCCTATGAATGCTATTATGGGCATGACACTTCTTGCGTCTGCACGCATAGAAGATTCAGAACAGGTAGCGGATTGTCTGAAGAAAATATCAACCTCTTCTAAACATCTTCTGAGTCTGATTAATGATATTCTGGACATGAGTAAGATTGAGCAGCGGCAGATTACATTAAATCATGCAAGGGTTGTATTGCCGGAACTCATTGAACAAATATCATGCATCATAGTATCTCAGGCGAGAAGTGCCGGGATTGAGTTCAGAATCAGCGAGGAAAATATACAGAATCAGCTATTTTATGGTGACAATCTGCGAATCAGCCAGGTTCTTATTAATATTTTAAGCAATGCTATCAAGTTTACGCCCAGGGGCGGCAGTGTAGAATTCCATATTGAGGAGATTCCTGCATCAGAAGACGGAAATATACGCTATTGCTTTTTGGTAAAAGATACAGGGGTGGGGATACCTGAAAAATTCCTTTCCTATCTCTTTGAGCCATTTACCCGCAGCTATAGCACACACAAAGTGGAGGGGACAGGACTGGGCTTAAGCATCACCAAAGGTCTGGTGGATTTAATGGGAGGAGAAATCTCTGTAAAAAGTGATACATTTCAGGGAACAGAATTCCGGGTTGAATTGGAATGTAAATCAGCGGAAGAGGATGCCGGAAATTTGGCGGATGGCAGGGCGCTGAGTTTCTCGGAATCGGAAGTGAGAAGATTATTTTCTGACCGCTGCTTTTTAGTGGCGGAGGATAATGCTATCAATGCGGAAATTCTCTGCGAACTGCTGTCCATGTACGGAGCAAAAGCGGTGGTAGTAACGGATGGAGTACAGGCGGTGAATGAACTTGACAGTGCACCTCCAGAAACCTATGATGCTGTGCTGATGGATATTCAAATGCCTGAAATGAACGGATATCAGGCGGCCAGGGCAATCCGCCAGATGGAGAGAGAAGATGCTGGAAAGATTCCCATTGTGGCGATGACTGCCAATGCTTTTGCGGAAGATATCCAGGAGGCGCTGGATGCAGGAATGAATGCCCATGTGGCAAAACCTATTGACATAGATATGCTTCGCACAACTTTGAGCAGGGTGCTGTAACATCTTTTTTTCTGCTGCATATACTGGGCAGAGGAGGGATGATATTATGCTGGAACAATTAAGTGGGGTACCTGAGGCATATGCTGAGATACATGGTGGGCCCGATTATCCCGATTTACATGGGATGGTATATTTTTTTGAGGCTCATGGAGGAAGTATCGTGATGGCAGAAATTTATGGCCTGCCGGATGAAGATATGCAGTACTTAGGGAAGTTCTTCGGTTTTCATATTCATGAAGGCAGCAACTGTACGGGGAATGTAGCGGAACCTTTTGCCGATACGTGGACACATTACAGTCCCGAATATGCGGAACATCCACAACATGCAGGAGATCTTCCGGTTCTTCTTCCTCCCACGGTGCGGCATCAATGGCGGTATATACCGGAAGGTTTTTCCCTGAGGATGTGATTGGCAGGACTGCGGTGATTCATGCTCATCCGGATGATTATATGAGCCAGCCCTTTGGGCATGCAGGAGAAAAAATAGCATGCGGGGAAATAGTTGCATGGGGAACGCAATTTCCTCCTCCATTGGGCGGAGTGCCGACATAGAAGGGCTGTTGCAGAATCCAATACCTTGAAAAAGGATGGGTTCTGCAGCAGTCTCTTTATACATCCGGCAGACTGCACACGGAACATTGCTTTTTGCCGGACTGTTTTGCTCTATATAAAGCTTCGTCCGCCGCTTCATAGAGAGTGCGAAAGTCAATATTTTGATTTTGAAACAAAATGGCACCCATACTGCAGGAACAATCTACAGAGAAGGACTGCATTGTACGGCACATATCTTCCTGGAGCGCATCACATTTTTTGTTCAGAGCCTCCGCCGAATCCCGGAAATCCTTGATTAATACCATGAATTCGTCGCCGCCGATGCGGCCTATAATGTCTGTAGTGCGGAAAGATTTTAGGAGAAGCTTTCCTGTTTCTTCTAAAATCTGGTCACCGGTGGAATGACCGATGTAGTCATTGATATTTTTAAAATTGTCCAAATCCAGAAACAGCAGTGCACAGGACTGGGCGGTATTTGCCATCAAATATTTTTGGATAGCATTTTCACAGGATTTTTTGTTCAAAATTCCAGTCAGGGAATCTGTCATGCTTAATTCTATGTAGTGGGCACAGACTTCATAACTTTCCACATGAAAGCGCAGTATAATCTGACTTACAGCCAAAGAAATCATCAGACCTGCAATAGAAATAAAGATGTCATTTGTGCTGGAAGCAGAACTTTTGTACAAGTTTAGAAGTACGATATATATAATTTCCATAAAAAGCAGAGTAGAGAAAGTCTGCCAGAGGGGAAAGATAAAGCATGCAGAAAACACAATGTAAATCAGCGGAGTGAGGAGATTCTGTCCATTTTTCAGGTAGAAAATGTCTGTAAAAATTGCAAAAGAAAAGACAGTTACCTCAAAGAAAAGACAGAGTATGGCGATGATATGATTGCTTTTACGCTCTGATTTCAAATATCTGGAAGAGATAATGAAAAAAATTACACCGGTGATAAAAATGAAAAAATGTGCCGGGATGACAGAAATCCCCTGAAACAGAAAGAGAGCAATGGCATAGAAAAAAAACAGCAAAATGGAAGTACTCAAGCTGAGAAATTTCAGAAGCTCTTAAATTTCTTTTTGCGGTTTCAGTCTTAGCGGTTTGAAAATAATTTTGTTTTAATATATAATCATTTTTTAAATCAGAGATAAAAGGTGGCAGCATAATACCATGTTTCTCCTATAAATACAGTGGTTTTCAAGGTTTGTATTAAAAAAGGTAAGATTTCTACAACTTATTATATGTTTTTCTTCAAATTTATATGACAAGAAGCGGTCAGCAAACAGAAAAAAGGAGCAGATATGGACACTGGAAAGAAATGTGTGCTTTTATTTGCAGGGACATCGGAGGGAAGAGAAATTGCGGAGTATTTAAGCAATCTTCCTGTTGTCACCTACGTGAGTACAGCGACAGAATATGGAATGGAATGTGTGGAAAACATTCCCGGTATCAGAGTGATTTGCGGGAGGATGGATGAGGAGGAAATCGGCGGATTCATTGAGGAGCATGAGATAGATTTGGTAATAGATGCCACTCACCCTTTTGCACGCATTGTGACTCGGAATATTCAGAATGCCTGCCTCACATATCAGAAGGAATATCTTCGCTGCCTGCGGGACAAGACTGATTCGGCGCCGGGGGAAATATATGAGAATACTGTGATTGTGGAATCTGTGGCGGAGGCTGTGGAGTATCTGAAAACACAGACAGGAAAAATTTTTATCGCCACGGGGAGCAAAGAATTGAAATTATATACAGAAATTGAAGATTATAAAGAAAGATGTTATGCAAGAGTTTTATCATCAAAAGAGGCAGTGGAAGAAAGCATGAATTTAGGATTTAAGGGGGCTCATCTCATTGCCATGCAGGGACCATTTTCCAGAGAACTTAACATAGCCATGTTGAGACATACAAATACCCAGTACTTTGTGACGAAAGAATCAGGAAAAGCAGGCGGATTTGAGGAAAAACTGGAGGCGGCAAAAGAATTGGGAGTGACCCTGGTTGTCATCGGACGACCAGAGGAGACAGGGAGCAGTATAGAGGAAGTGAAGCAATATATTCAGAATAGTCTGAAAATGGAGTGCAAAAGGGACTGACCCCTTTGCTAATATTGTAGAATGTGGTAGAATATGAGGTGGAAAATGAAACATGGATTGATTCATATTTACTGTGGCGATGGAAAAGGCAAGACCACAGCGGCTACGGGATTGGCTGTCAGGAGCTCGGGCTGTGGCATGAGAGTTCTGTTTGCCAGATTTTTGAAGAATGAAGCTTCCGGGGAGCTGCGTATTTTAGACGCCGTCCCTGAGATAGAAGTTCTCCATCTGAACAAGTCTTTTGGTTTTTATAGCACCTTAAACCAGGAGGAGAAGGAGCTGGCCCATAAGCTGTATGGACAGCTCTGGGAGACTGTTATGGAGAAAGTGAGGACAGGCACTTATGATCTGCTGGTTATGGATGAGTTCATGGCGGCTTATGGTTATGGCCTGATTCACCATGAGGCTGCACTGGAATTTTTGAAAAGCAAGCCCCAGAGCCTGGAGGTGGTTCTCACTGGGAGAAATCCTTCAGAGGAGTTGATTGAGATTGCTGATTATGTTTCAGAAATTCAAAAAATCAAACACCCTTTTGACCAAAATATAAAGGCCAGAAGGGGAATTGAGTATTAGTATGTAATGCAGTTTTTCATGAATCTGCAATTACATAGATAAATTCAGATTCGGCATACATTTAAATGAAGGGGAAGCCAGGTGTGAATCCTGCACAATACCCGTTGCTGTATAGGAAGAGTGGTATTCCATTATGTCACTGTGAGTTTGCTCATGGGAAGGCGGAATATCGTGATGAGGCCTTAAGTCAGAACACCCACTTTTAAATGAATCTGGATGGTTACGGGGATATAACCGGGTGTTATGCTGCAAAACTCTTTAGTTTTTGTGGTATCCCTGGAATATTTCAGAAGTAATATCACAAAAAAAGGAGAGAGAAACATGTCAAAGAAAGAAAAAATTTTACTGAAAGCATCCATAGCCTTTGCGCTTATGTTTGCTGTCACACCGGCTGTGAATGCAATGCACATTATGGAGGGATATCTTCCAGCCAAGTATTGTATCGCATGGGGCGTTGTCTGTCTGCCATTTCTGGTTGCCGGATTTTCTTCCCTGAAGAAAAAATTACAGGAAAACCGCAGAACGATTACATTGATTGCAATGTCAGGGGCTTTTATTTTTGTAATATCCTCCCTGAAAATTCCGTCTGTGACAGGAAGCTGTTCTCATATGACCGGAACTGGTCTGGGAGCGATTCTTTTTGGACCTGCCGCGGTTAGTATTTTGGGTATCATTGTACTTTTGTTCCAGGCAATTTTGCTGGCACATGGAGGATTGACCACACTGGGGGCAAATACATTTTCTATGGCTATTGCCGGTCCGCTGGTAGCTTTTGGAATTTATAAGCTCTGCGGCAAGCTGAAAGTGAATCGGAAAGTTTCTGTATTTTTAGCAGCATTTTTGGGTGATTTGTTTACATATTGTGTCACAAGTGTTCAGCTTGCAATGGCATATCCGTCTGAGGCGGGTGGCGTTGGAGCTTCTGCTGTAAAATTCCTTGGTGTATTTGCGCCGACACAGCTTCCCCTTGCTGTGATTGAGGGGATTCTCACAGTCATCATTATTATGGCTTTAGAATCTTATGCGAAACCAGAACTGAAAGCAATTGGATTCTTAAAGGGGGACAAGTAAGATGAGTAAAAATAAAAAAACTGTAATTGCATTGCTGATTTTAGTAGTTTTAATTGCCGTTGTACCCTTGTTTGCATTAAAAGGAGCTGAATTTGGAGGCTCTGATGATGCGGGGAGTGTCATGGTGGAGGAAATACGGGGAGAATATACCCCATGGTTCACCCCGGTGCTGGAGACTGCACTTGGCGGAGAACTTCCCGGGGAAGTAGAAAGTCTGCTGTTCTGTGTCCAGACAGGTATCGGCGTAGGTATTATTGCCTTTGTTATGGGCCGTTTTGTGGAACGTAAAAAGTGGCAGGATAAAGAAAAATAGAACAGATAAGAGGTAGCGTATGATTGTAGTTGATAAGCTTTGCTATCGCTCAAAACTCAGATATGTAAATGCGGGTGAAAAATTTGCATTTTCTATTCTGACCCTGCTGTTCTGTGTAGTCAGCCGCTCTCTGGTCGTTGCAGCTGTTGTATTTGCCGCAAATGCCTGTCTGACGGTGGGAAAGGGAAAAATACCAGGAACTTTGTATGCCAGACTTCTTACAGTCCCTTTTCTATTTCTGATATTGAGCACACTGGCTATTATTGTAAATATTTCAAAAACCCCACTGGATGCTTATGCAATTCCAGTGGGACACTTTTTTATCACAGGCAGCTTTCGGTCAATATTATTTGGGGTACAGTTGATAGCAACGGCCATGGCAAGTGTATCCTGCCTGTATTTTTTGTCCCTGAACACAACCATGACAGATTTACTGGGAGTTTTACTGAAACTTCGGTGCCCCACAATTCTGGTAGAACTGATGCTTCTGATTTACCGCTTCATTTTTGTACTGCTGGAGACCGCATCGGCGATTATGGTATCCCAGAAATCAAGGCTTGGCAACAAGGATTACAGGACTGCTCTGGATTCTTTCGGGAGAATGGGGGCAGGACTTTTGCTCCGCGCTTTCCAGCGCTCCAATGCACTCTATGATGCCATGGAGTCCAGGTGCTATGATGGGAAAATTCAGGTACTTGAAGAAAACTATCCAGTGAAGAGAAGGGAGATTGCTGCAATTGTATTATTTGAGGCAGCTTTGCTGGGTATTACCATAATCTCCTCATTTTACCATATAGCATAGGCAAAGGAGAGTCTTTATGAGTTCAAAAGAGCAGGATATTATTTTAGAAGCAAAAAACATACATTTTTCTTATGAGGAGGGTGGCCCCGATTCTCTGAACGATGTAAATTTAAAAATAAAAAGAGGGACAAAAGTCGCATTTATGGGAGCCAACGGGTGTGGGAAATCTACATTTTTCCTGTGCTGCAATGGCATATATAAACCCAGCAGAGGGACCCTTTTGTTTCATGGAAAACCTGTTGATTATTCAAAAAAAGGATTACTGGATTTGCGCGGGAAAGTAGGCATTGTGTTTCAGGACCCGGATAATCAGTTGTTTTCCGCAAGCGTTTATCAGGAAATCTCTTTTGGTGCATTAAATATGGGGATGGATAAGGAAACTGCCAAAGAGGAAGTGGAGAAGGTGATGGATTATCTTGAAATCACTTCCTTTTGTGACCGCCCCGCCCATGCGTTAAGCGGGGGACAGAAAAAACAGGTTTCCATCGCAGATATTCTGGTCATGCATCCAGATGTTATGATACTTGATGAACCCGGCGCCGCTCTGGATGCCAAACATACGAGAATGGTAAATCAGATTGTGGATAAACTGGCGGAGGAGGGAATCACAATCTTAATGGCGACTCATGATATAGATTATGCCCTGTCCTGGGCGGATGAGATTGTGCTGATGCATGAAGGAAAAGTGATTCTTCAGGCAGACCCGGTGACAGTCTGCGCCGATAAAGAGGCGCTGGCAATGACAAACCAGGAGGAACCGGGGGTGCTGAGGCTGTTTCAAAAACTTTGCAGCAAGGGAATTTTGAAAAATAATCAGAAAGTCCCTCTTAGCATGGAGGAGCTGGAAGATTGTATTGAAGATATGTCCGATTTGTAAGAAGGAGGGATAAGATGGAAACAAAAATAGGAAAAAAAGGAATATTGGTGGTAAGTTTTGGGACGAGCCATATGGACGCACTGGAAGATAATATTATACCTATTGAAACACAGATACAGGATAGGTGCTGTTCGGATTCTATCGTGTTTCCCTATTAACCTT
>JASGKW010000023.1:0-28600 GCA_049840515.1 Muricomes sp.
TATGTTCATTCTACTTGGCTCCGTACGTATTGCTAAGGTTGATCGGGAAACACGATAGAATCCGAACAGCACCTTCTCCCGCATATTATAGACAACGAAAAAGGAGCTTCTCAACAAATAGAAAATGCTGTAAACCCATACAATTTGACTGGATTTACTGTATTTCTTCTGAAGCTGAAAATCGGATTTGAACCGACGACCCCTTCATTACGAGTGAAGTGCTCTACCAACTGAGCTATTTCAGCTTATGGCTCTCAAGAAGAGCCTTAACTATTATATCGCTTTCACAGCGGAATTTCAACTATTTTTTATTTCTTCCTGCGTATGCTCCTCCTGCATATGCACTCTCAATTGATGGTAAGGTATTTCTATCCCCTCTTTATCAAATGTCAATTTTATTTCTTCCAATATCCTGCATCTCACTGCCCAGAATTCTTCCGTCTTTACCCATGCGCGCACTCCCAGCACAACAGCACTTTCACTAAGAGAATCCACAAACACGTTCACTTCCTCGTCCTGCATAATGGATTTGTCTTTCGCCAATAAGCCTTCCAGCAATGCCTTTGCCTTCTTTAAGTCGGCATTGTAAGAAATATTCACTTTCAAATCCAACTGCCTCTCAGGGCGTGCCGTCACATTTGTCAAACTGCTGTTTGCAAGAGTTCCGTTAGGTATGACAATAGTCTTATTATCCACGGTAGATAATTTAGTATAAAATATCTTTATTTCTTTGACTGTACCTTCATTTTTCTTGGTATCTTCTATTATATAATCTCCCACCACAAATGGTTTCAAAAGAAGTATCAGCACTCCTGCAAAGTTCCCGAGGCTTCCCTGAAGAGCCAGACCTATGGCCACTCCACCTGAAGCAATTAAGGCTGCCACTGAAGGATTCTATCCCCAATTTTGTGCCGATTGTAAAAATCAGCAGCACATATAAACTGAACTTTAACAGCGAATCTACAAACTGAACAACTCCCTGGTCCACATGTGCTCTATTTAGAGAATGCTTTACAATCTTCTGTATCCAGTGGATGATGACCCGGCCCACAAAAAAGAACACAAATGCCATCACTACCTTGATTCCGAAATTAATCAATTCTGGCATATGTTCCTCAAAATATTGTGTAAAATGATTCACTTTTTCGACTACCTCCGTGGTAACTTCCTCCAGGAGATGTCAAATTTGATATCTGCAAACTCATATAAATGTAAACCTCCTGTTCCATGCAATACAGCCCGCTACAATAAACTGTATTTAACAACACCACTCATTATATATCTTCCCGCAGTGCAGAAAAGCACATAAATTTCCCTTCTTATCTCCTGCTGTTCTATGGGAATATAATATGTCGCTGTTACAATGTGTGCACAAATTTGTCACAGCAATATTTTCCCGGGAAATCCCAGACTCAGCAAATACAAGTTCATTGGCTTTCCACAGATTCAACTGATATTTACCATTTTCTTTCTGATAAAATAAATCCTGCCAAACACTCTCTGAAAAGCTTTCCCTGAATCGGTCAATTACATCCCCGCTGACTTCATAACAATATCCTGACAAATAGATGGGCCAACTGCCGCCAAAATATCGGAAGGATTGGAGCCAAATTTTTCTTTCATTAATTGTACGGTCACTTTTCCGATTTTATTCACTGTGCCCCGCCACCCAGAATGGCTTAAACCGATAACTTTCTTTACGGGTCCACAAAATAAAGAGGAACACAATCTGCAAAGAATGTGACCAGACAAATTCCCGGCACATTCGTGACAAGACCGTCCACATCAGAATACTTTTGAGGGTGTGTAACTCCCATTCCCCTATCCTCATCGGTCACAACCCGCACATTAGCTGTGTGCGTCTGCTGGGTAAAGACCATATTCTCACATCTTATCCCCATTGCATTTCCAATTCTCCGAAAATTTTCCGGACAGATTCCTCTTTATCACCTCTGGTGAAGCTTAAGTTCAGAGAAGAATAACAGCCCTCGCTAACCCCGCCGAGGCGGGTGGAAATCCATGTTTTACAATCCCTGTATGTTGAAACAACGGATATTCCAAATATGGAGTATCCGTCTCTATCTCTTGGAAAATATTCTCTTCATTTTTATAATGCAGCCCTAAACTCATAAAAATCCCTTTCAACCTGAAATCAACAACACAAAACTAACCTTGAAATGCATTTGTAATATGCACTATCTTCACCTTCCACTCCAATGACATCAAAACGGCATGGACAATCATCAATTCCATGAACAGTCAAATAGTACGATGCACATTGATAAAGAATCTTCTGTTTCTTAAGCGTGACGGCCTCCAGAGGGCTTCCTTTCCTCTTATTGCAGCGATATTTCACCTCACAAAACACCAGTATAAATACCATCCCTGGCTATAATATCAATCTCACCTAACCTGCATCGGTAATTATACTCTAAGATAAGATATCCCTGCTGCTCCAGATAATACCCTGCCTGCCTGCTCGTATCGGGCACCTATCTTCCTGTTATTTTGTTTTCTCACCTGTCTCATAACCAGTTCAACTGCGATGTCACATATACTTCAAGTAACCAGAGAGATAAGCTGCACTCAGCTTTCTTGCTACTCACCCGGAGAGCAAGCTCGATTCCGCTTGCGTCTTTCTCGCTTCGGTTAACCAGCAATATTTCTGCTCTCCTTGATAGTTACGTAATGTTTTTGATAAAGGATACTCTGTGGATGGGGGTTGGTCCCAATTTTTTTAATGCTTCTATATGTGCCCCGGAGCCGTAGCCTTTGTTTTCTGCAAATCCATAGCCAGGCAGTATTTTGTCATATTCTGCCATAAGTCTGTCCCTTGTGACTTTGGCGATAATGCTGGCTGCTGCAATTGATATGCTTTTGGCATCTCCTTTGATTATGGGAACCTGAGGAATTGTAACCTGCGGAATTGTGACTGCATCGTTGAGCAGCAGCTCTGGCACTATACTCAATTCTTTTATCGCTATGCGCATGGCCTCGTAAGTGGCATTTAAAATATTTATCTCATCAATTCTTGCCGGGCCTACCATTCCGATTCCTGTGGCAACCGCCTTCTCCATGATTTCATCATAAAGCTCTTCCCGCTTCTTTGCAGAAAGCTTCTTAGAGTCATTGATATAAAGTATCTCACAATTTTTCGGAAGAATGACTGCACCAGCCACGACCGGACCCGCCAGAGGCCCCCGCCCTACTTCATCAATACCACAAATATAGGTATGCTCTTCATATTTTTTTTCAAATTGGCTCATCTGCTCCAGACGGAGCTTTTCATTAAAAAGCTTTTCTTCCTGCTTCTTATATTTTAATATGAGCGCCTTAACGCCGCTGCGGCTGTCCCTGGCATATTTTTCATAGAGACCGGAAAGTTCCTGGCTCTGTGCCTGCTCAAACTCGTGCTTAATATCGCTTATACTGTTATTCATGTTTAATTACTCCGAAATCACTCAGAGGCCAGATGCGTATCCAGGCCCTTCCAAGCAAATCCTTCCGGTGAAGAACACCGACACTGGGATCCCGGCTGTCCGCACTGTGATTCCGGTTGTCTCCCAGCACGAAATATTCATCGTCAGTTAGTTTTATGGGCACACTTGCTATGCCCGGATCCAGCATTGCCTCATTTCCATAATGTTCATCCAGTTGTGCTCCATTGATGTACACTTTGCCGCTATCCACCCAGACCGTCTCCCCCGGCAGGCCGATAATACGCTTTATATAGTATGTATTCTCCTCATACTGATAAGGGAATACAATAATCTCATACCTTTTTGGATCTCTGAAACGATACGAAATCTTATCTACAATCAGATTATCGCCGTCTGACAGTGTTGTCTCCATAGATGAACCACTGACCCGTGTCCGCTGCCCGACAAATGTAATAATCAAATAGGTAAGCCCCACTATAATCAGAATATATATTATCCATCCAAACAGTTCCCTTATGATACTTCTCTCCTGATTCATACCCCAACCTTCTTTCTAGCGTCTCTTTCTATCTTATTCATATTGCTGGGGAAATTCAAGTGTTATTTTTCCAAGTCTGCCGTTTCTGAAATCATCCAGAAGCAATCTTGCAGCTTTGTCTGTGTCCAGTTCACTGCCTCTCACCAGACAATGTCTGCTCTCTGCGATTCCTTTTAAACATGAAAAATCATCTTCAACTTCCTCAATCTGATATTTTTCTTTCATGATTCCGGGGTAAAATTCTTTCAAAAATTTAATCAATTCCATAGCCAGTTCTTCCGCATTGAGAATCTCATCTTTAATAGAGCCAATAAATGCAAGACGCAAGCCCACAATCTGATCCTCAAACTTTGGCCAGAGTATTCCGGGTGTGTCTAACAATTCTACATTTTTATTCAGACGAATCCACTGCTTTCCCTTGGTCACGCCCGGCTTATTTCCTGTTTTGGTGCAGGCTTTTCCCGCCAGCGCATTGATAAATGTCGATTTTCCCACATTTGGAATTCCCACCACCATGGCGCGAATCGGGCGATTTAGAATCCCCCGTTTTCTGTCTCTCTCTATTTTCTCTTTGCAGGCTTCCTGAATCACGCCCTGTATGGACTTCGATTCCTCCGCCTTTCTTGGAATTTACCTTTACCACCGAATACCCTTTATTTTTAAAATATTCTGCCCATGCATCATTCCACTTATCCTCTGCCAAATCTGATTTATTCAGCAGAATTAACCTTGCCTTATTTTTCCCAAGCTCGTCAATTTCAGGATTTCTGCTGCTCACAGGAATCCTGGCATCTACTAATTCAATGACAAGGTCAATCAATTTTATATTTTCCTGCATCATGCGCTTCGCTTTGGTCATATGACCTGGATACCACTGAAAATGCATGTTGTTTTCCTCCTTATCTTTTCACAAAACCAAAATTCGAGCCAAAGCTTGCCACAAACCAGACTCTTCCATATATTTCTCTCCGCTTTACATTGCCAATATCCGCCATACGGCTGTCATCGCTCCCGGCGTGATTATCTCCCAGCACAAAATATTCATCGCCGCCTAATGTGAGAGGTTCCTCCGCAACTCCGGCATCTTTAATATCTTTTGCGTAAATATGTTTTTTAACCACTGTCCCGTTGATATAAATACTGCCGTCCTTAATCTGCACAGTCTCACCGGGAAGCCCCACAATCCTTTTCACCAGATAATGGGCATTTTCGTTTCCATTGGGTTTAAATGCGATGATATCCCCACGTTTGGGTTTGCTTGCATTATACACAAGCCTGTTAATCATCACAACATCGCCATTATTCAAAACAGGTTTCATTGAATCACCTGCATTGCTGACTCTCTGTCCAAAAAACCATACAAGTATAAATGCAATAAAGCATACAATCGCTATCTGTACAATCCAGTTTGCAATCACACTTAAATTCTGCTTCTCTGCCTCTGTCTTTTCCTTCCGAAAGCGGAGCTCAGGTTTTGCCGCATTAAATTGAAGCTCAGGTTTCCTTTTCATATTCTGCTTTCTTTTCACCTGACGTCTGCGCTTTTTCCGAAAATCTAACCCTGCCATCTTCTTTCCTCATATTGGGAGTTATGTTTCCCGCTTATAATAAAAGGGACAATATACATGTTGTACTTGTCCCTCCCATAGTTACTATTTTACTAATTCTTTTACCTTAGCTCTCTTACCAACGCGGTCTCTTAAGTAGTACAGTTTTGCTCTTCTTACTTTACCTCTGCGCACAACCTCTACTCTTTCAACGTTAGGTGAGTGTAACGGCCATGTCTTCTCAACACCGATTCCATTAGAATTCTTTCTTACAGTGAAAGTAGCTCTTGTGCTTCCACCCTGTTTCTTTAAAACGGTACCTTCAAAAACCTGGATTCTTTCGCGTGCACCCTCTTTAATTTTAGCGTATACTTTTACAGTATCACCAACATTAAATTGTGGTACGCTCTCTTTTAATTGTTCTGCCTCAATATTTCTGATAATATCATTCATTGTGTGACCTCCTTCATATTTAGACGTTCTTAATACCTGTCTGCGGCTCATATTAGGCCTGCAAAACTGTTTTTGTATCAGAGGACCATCCCTTATCACTTCACAACTGCTATATCTTATCACACTTTTCTTCCAGTTTCAAGCCTTTTTTATTGTGACGCCAGCTTCAAGCTGTAGGATTACAATACATGTGTTACAAAACTGAATAATATAAAAGCGAGAATACCTTTTTGTGTTATATTTAAGTCACCACAACAAAAACCAACGCAAAGGAGTGTATTCTCGCATGGCTAGTATAACACAAGATATGAAATATCGTCTATCTTTAATCCATTACTCTGAAAAATATGGTGTTTCAAAAGCTGCCATTCGGTATAAAACTAACCGACAGTACATTTACCGCTGGAAACGCCGCTATGACGGCTCTATTGAATCTCTTAGAGAGCTTTCCAGACGGCCCCTCCATCATCCAAACCAGCACACTCCTGAGGAAATTAAGCTTATTTCCGATATGCGCAGGCGCAATCCTCATGCTGGGCTGGTGGTCTTCTGGGTCAAGCTCATGCAAAGAGGCTATTCCCGCTCCATCCCGGGTCTCTATCGTTTTCTTAAGAAACAGGGTATCATGGCCGTAAAACCTCAGAATCCCAAGTACATCCCTAAGCCCTATGAATCCATGGACTATCCCGGACAGCGCATACAGATAGATGTTAATTCGTCCCCACTGTCTGCATGGTCGGATCTGCCAAGGGCAAACGCTTTTACCAATACACCGCCATTGATGAGTATTCCCGATGGCGCTTTGTGGAAGCCTTTGAGGAGCACAGCTTCTATTCCTCGGCTCAGTTCTTAGAACACTTAATAAAAGCCTTTCCTCTTCCCATCGAATGTGTCCAAACCGATAACGGACAGGAGTTCACCAAACGCTTTGCTTCCTATGGTGGTTGCGACAAACCCACACTCTTTCAGATGAAGTTGCAGCAGCATGGTATTCGGCACAAGCTGATCCGTCCTTTTACACCCAGGCATAATGGGAAGGTAGAACGCAGCCACAGAAAAGACAATGAACGCTTTTATGCCACCCATCAGTTCTATTCCCTGGAGGACTTTTCTAAGCAACTGAAACGTTATAACACAAAGGATTATAACCGCTTTCCTATGAGACCTCTTTTATGGAACTCTCCCACAGAGGTACTGAAAGATTATTTACGGTCACTGTAACATATGTTTGACAAACCTACATTTTTATTGTGACGCCAGCTCAAGCATTCTTTCCAGAGGAAGTTTTGCTTTCTCTCTGACCTCCTCTTCAAGCTGTACTTCTATCTCTGGATTTTCCAGCGCTGATAATACACTTTCCAGCCGGATACGTTTCATATTAGGGCAAAATTGTCTGTGCCCCACAGAATAGAATCTTTTGCCAGGATTCTTCTGCTGAAGTTCATAAAAAATCCCCATTTCTGTACAGATAAGAAATGTTTTTTTCCTGAGACTTTGTGGCATAATCTATAATCTGGGAAGTGCTTCCGATATAATCTGCCAGTTCCAATACATCTTCCGTACATTCAGGATGTGCAAGAATCAATGCTTCTGGATGTACCTCTTTTGCTTTTAGAACTTCTTCTCTGTGTATACTTGTGTGAACATGGCAAAAGCCATCATGAAAAATAAAATGTTTTTCCGGCAGTTGTTTTGCTGTGTAGCGCCCAAGATTGTTGTCCGGTATAAAAAAAATATCTCTATTCGGAAGTCTTTTTACAATCCTCGCTGCATTAGAAGAAGTCACACACACATCCGACTCTGCCTTGATTTCTGCCGTTGAATTCACATAACAGACAACTGCCGCCTCCGGATATTTCTCACGCATTTCATGAATACTCTCAATATCAACCATATGTGCCATAGGGCAGTCTGCATTTTTATCTGCCATAATCACTTTTTTACCAGGATTCAGTATTTTTGCACTTTCCCCCATAAAAGAGACACCACAAAAAATGATGGTACTCTCCGGCACTGTCGTAGCTTTTTCTGCAAGATAATAGGAATCTCCCACATAGTCCGCAACTTCCTGCACATCCCCATCTACATAATAGTGGGCAAGAATGACTGCATCCTTCTCTTTTTTTAACTCTGAAATCCGCTGTTTTATCTTTTCACTCTCGTTCATTTCAATTTTGTCTCCTTCCTTTTTGTATCCGTATTTCTACACTGCATGAAGATTCTTCAAGGAAATATCCAAAATTGGAGCTGAATGCGTCAACGCTCCACAGGATACATAGTCCACTCCAAGAGAAATGATTCTGCCAATATTTTCTTTTGTCACATTGCCCGAACACTCTGTCTTGGCTCTTCCATCTATGATGCGGATAGCTTCCTGCATCTCCTCTGTTGTCATATTATCCAGCATAATAATATCTGCCCCAGCCTCGACGGCCTCTTTTACCATGTCCAGATTCTCCACTTCAACTTCAATCTTTCTTACAAATGAAGCATATTCTTTTGCCATCTGTACAGCCTTTGTCACACTCCCCGCCGCTCCGATGTGATTATCTTTCAGCATCACTCCATCTGATAGATTGTATCTATGATTATAACCACCGCCTGCCCGGACTGCATATTTCTCAAAAATGCGCATATTGGGCGTTGTCTTTCTTGTATCCAGTAATTTGGTCTTTATTCCTTTTAACAGCTCCGCCACTGTGTGGGTATAAGTGGCAATTCCGCTCATCCTCTGGAGATAATTCAGGGCCACACGCTCGCCAGATAAAAGCACCCGGATATCACCTGTAAGTCTTCCCATAAGCTGCCCATTTTTTACCTCATCACCGTCTTTGCAGTAAAACTCAGTCTTTACAGAATCATCCAGCAATTCAAATACTCTCCTGAATACCGCCAGCCCCGCAATGATACCATCCTGCTTGCAAATTAAGTCTACTTCCCCTGTAACTGCCTCTTTCATCACAGCATTGGTTGTAACATCCTCGCTGGAAATATCCTCCTGTAACGCCGCCAAAATCAGACGGTCAACCTGCAATGTTATTGTAATCTCATTCATTTCTCTATATTCCCTTTCTTCTGCCTGTATCGTTTTCTCTGTACAATCTCTCAATTTTCTCTGCAGCCCGTTTTGAAAAAACAAGGCTTTCCAGCAGGGAATTACTTGCCAGACGGTTCGCTCCGTGGACACCGTTACAACTGGTTTCTCCCACGGCAAACAGCCGTTCCATAGAAGTCCTGCTGTCTGAATCCACCCAGATTCCCCCCATAAAATAATGCTGGGCCGGCACTACCGGAATGTATTCTTTTGTCACATCGTAGCCTTCTTCCAGACAATATTCATAAATATTAGGAAAATGTTTCATAATTGTTTCTCTTTTAATATGTTCCATCGACAGCCACACATATTCTGTCCCATCTTTCTTCATCTGATTACAGATAACATTTGTCACCACATCGCGGGGAAGCAGTTCATTGACAAAGCGCTCTTTATTTTTATTATAGAGCACAGCGCCCTCCCCTCTCACAGACTCAGAGATAAGAAAACGTCTTCCTGGTTTTTTTGAGTACAATGTAGTCGGATGAATCTGCACATAATCCAAATGCTCCAATTTAATTCCATGTCTCTTTGATATTTCTATGGCATCACCTGTCAAATGAGGGAAATTAGTGGAATTCTGGTATCTGCCTCCAATTCCGCCGCTTGCGATAATGGTATAATCGGCATAAATATCCATGCACTCTTTCGATTTATTTTCCACTTTAACGCCCACACATTCTCCATTCTCCTCAATCACATCCGTCATAGTCGTATATTCAGCTATAGTGACGTTTTCGAGTTCCTTTACCTGTGCAAGAAGCTTACTGGTAATCTCCTTACCGGTAATATCTTTATGATACAAGATTCTAGGCTTTGAGTGGGCACCTTCCCGGGTATAGGCAAGATTACCGTTTTTTGTCTCAAACTCCACCCCATATTTGATTAAGTCCTTTATAATCTCCTGTGAACTCCGAATCATAATATCAACAGACTCTTTTCGATTTTCATAATGCCCTGCTTTCATCGTGTCCTCAAAATAACTGCTGTAATCCTCATCATCCCTCATAACGCTGATTCCACCCTGCGCGAGAAAGGAATCACTGCTCTCAACATCTGACTTTGTAATCATCAGAATCTCCTTGTCCCCGGGAAGATTAAGTGCGGCAAAAAGACCTGATATACCCGTACCAACAATAACAACATCCTGATGCATCTTTTTTGTCTCTTTATCTTCTCTTTTTAACATATTAATTTCATCAACAATTGTCATTTTAATTACACCTCTCCTTGTCCTTGCGGTAAACTCGTATCATTATAGCACATGCATTTACATGTGACAAGACACATGTAAATTAATCCGCGGTCAGGTGTCAACTGCATGATAATCTATTTTTTATTTGTCAGTTCCACCCCATCTGCTGTAACCTTCGCATAAATGAGGGGCTTCATTTTGGGCTTTTCATTTTCTATAAGGTAAGCCTCACAGAGCAGCTTTTCCGCCTTCTCAAACAGTGATTCGTCAGAAGAATACATTTCAGCAAGGATTTCTCCCTCCTCCACATAATCGCCTGTTTTTTTATTTAAAATAATGCCTGCAAGATAATCAATCTCACTGTCTAATGTCTCTCTGCCGGCCCCGAGCGATACGGAGGCAATCCCACACTTTTCTGTATCTAAATGATTTATAAATCCAGATTTTTCCGCTTTTACTTCATGCTTATAAGGAGTCGTCCCAAACTTCTTTGTGTCTTTGAGTACTGAGGAATCTCCACACTGGGCCTCCACCATCTCCACTAATTTATCAAATGCCCTGCCGCTCTCCAGTGCTTCTTCCGCCATCGTCTCGCATTCTTTTATATCGCCTTTTCCTGCGACACACAGCATATTAGCAGCCAGAGTCATGCAGACTTCTGTCAAATCTTCCGGGCCTCTCCCTTTTAATGTTTCTACCGCTTCAATGACTTCCAAAGAATTGCCGATGGCGTGTCCCAGAGGAATATCCATATCCGTCACCACTGCCATTGTTTTCCTTCCGGCGTGTTCCCCAATCTCAACCATAGCCTTTGAAAGTTCAATGGAGCTTTCCAGTGTTTTCATAAATGCACCGCTGCCCGTTTTTACATCGAGGACAATGCAATTACTTCCGGATGCCAGCTTTTTGCTCATTATAGAGGCCGCAATCAGAGGTATACTGTCCACGGTTCCTGTCACATCCCTGAGCGCATACAGTTTTTTATCTGCCGGCGCCAGATTGCCTGACTGTCCGGCAACGCTGACACCCACTTTATTTACAATAGCGAAAAACTCTTCCTGATTCATTGTCATTCTCATGCCCGGAATAGCCTCAAATTTATCAATGGTTCCGCCGGTATGTCCAAGTCCCCTGCCTGACATTTTGGCAACCTTCACCCCGCACGCTGCAACAACCGGGGCTACGACAATTGTAGTCTTGTCTCCAACACCGCCTGTGCTGTGTTTATCCACCTTGACGCCCTCAATGAGAGATAAATCAACCATATCACCTGATTGGGCAGCCGCCATTGTCAGTGCAGCCGTCTCTCTGGCATCCATGCCCTGAAAACAGATAGCCATGAGCATGGCGGACATCTGATAATCAGGAATCTCACCTTTCACATATCCGTTGACCATTTCCGTAATTTCTGAATCAGTCAGCTTCTCACCTTTTTTCTTTTTCACAATCAAATCATACATTCTCATAAATGACCTCCTGCAAACCATCTCGATTCCAAATGTTACCTGTATATTATGTACCCATTTCATGATATTATCTTCCTGTAACATTTTTGTAATAATATCATAATATCTTAGGAGGTACACATTTTTATGAAACATAAGTTATTACCAGCACTTCTGGCAGTGGCTGTTGTAGGAACAGCAGCTGTAAGTCCCTTATCTGTACATGCGGCATCACCGTCAAACGCTTTCTGCCAATTACAGGGAAGAACAATTTACCTCAACGGCAGCAATGCAAATGAACTGAAACAAAAGTTAGAATCATTGGGAATTAACTGCGAAATTCCTACATGGAATAACTGCCCTGTACCGGAGCAGCCAAGCACAAACCAGCCTGAGACTCCGTCACAGCCTGAGACAAATCAGCCGGAAACTCCGTCACAACCGGAGACAAACCAGCCACAGACTCCATCACAGCCTGAGACAAACCAGCCACAAACTCCATCACAGCCTGAGACTCCATCAAACCCGGGCACAAGCCAGCCGGATACCAGCAACAAAAATGCAGCTTATATCCAGCAGGTAGTGGATTTGGTAAATAAGGAACGCGCCAAAGCGGGACTGTCACCAGTCAAAGCAGATGCAACAATTCAGTCTGCTGCACAGGTACGTGCTAAAGAAATTGAAAAATCTTTTGCACATACACGCCCTGACGGAAGTTCTTTCAGCACAGCTTTAACACAGAAAGGTGTTAAATACCAGGGCGCCGGTGAAAACATCGCCTGGGGACAGAAATCTCCTGAGCAGGTTATGAACGGCTGGATGAACAGTGCGGGACACAGAGCCAATATTTTAAATGCCAAATACACTAAAATCGGTGTAGGATGCTATCAGAATGCTTCCGGTACACTCTACTGGACACAATTATTTACATACTAAGAAAGAAAACTTTCTCACAAAACATGGGTCTGCCTGCCAGACTCATGTTTTTATTCTCCTATCAGCTTTTTCTCAGCAGGTGTCAGTTCACATTTTTCAAGCAAATCCGGGCGCCTCTCTTTTGTTCTCAAAACAGACTGCTCCCTGCGCCACTTTTCTATATTTGCATGATGCCCGGAGAGCAATACTTCCGGCACTTTTTTCCCATGCCACTCTTCGGGGCGGGAATACTGTGGATATTCCAGGAGATTATCCTGAAAAGACTCAAATTCCGCAGATACATCATTGTGCAGCACTCCCGGCACAAGGCGGGAAATAGCATCCACCATGACCATGGCGGGGAGTTCTCCCCCTGTGAGCACATAATCCCCTATGGAAATATAATCTGTTACGATTTCATCCAGCACACGCTCATCAATTCCCTCGTAATGTCCGCAGAGAAGAATCAAATCCTCCTCCTGTGCCAGCTCTTTGGCTATCTGCTGATTAAATGTGCGCCCCTGCGGGGACAAATAAACCACCCTTGGCTTTTTCTCCAGCTTTTCTGCCACAGCCTCGTACGCAAGATAGACCGGTTCAGCCTGCATCAGCATGCCGGCCCCGCCTCCGTAAGGATAATCATCTACACTTTGATGCTTATTGAATGCATAATCACGAATATTTACAGCCTCAATAGACAGTAATCCATTACTCACCGCACGCCCTGTAATACTTGTATTCAGCCCGTCCATAACCATGCCCGGAAACAATGTTAAAATATGAAAATTCATCTATCTTCTGTCCTTTGCCACTTAGTTAATATCTACACTGCAACTACTTTTCCGTCTCAGAAATTAATCCATCCAGCAGATGAACTTTCATTCTGCGGTTTTCCACATCCACGTCCAGAATACACTGGCGTATGGCGGGAATCAGCACTTCTCCGTATTCTCTGGAATCTACAATATAAACCTCATTCGCCCCGGTTTCAAGGACATCCCTCAAAACGCCAAACTCTCCCGCTTCGGTGTACACTTCCATCCCAATCAGGTCGGCAATGAAGTATTCATCTTTCTCCAGCTTCACTGCATCTTCTCTGTGTATAAGAAGGCTTTTTCCTTTGTATTTCTCCACATCATTTATATTATCAATACCTTTGAATTTCACAATAGCAAACTGTTTAAAAAACTTCACGCTCTCTATAGTCAAGGGTATCTGCTCTTTTCCTGTATTTAAGATAACCTGTTTTAAATCTTTAAATCTTGACACATCATCCGTAGTCGGGAAAACTTTGACTTCCCCCCGGATTCCATGAGTAGAGGAAATAACCCCTACCTGCAAAAACTGCTCCATTTCTTTCCTCCCGATAAATAGCCTGCCGCTGCTGCGGCTAAAGCTGTAATCCAATATATAAAAGGAAAGGGGCAGGCTCTTTATGCTGGTGCATGAAGGCTGTCCCCTTTATCTGAAAAATCTCTCAGTTGAGATTCTCCCATGTTATTGCACGATGTCAACAACAACTCTTTTGTCTTCTTTGGCCGCAGCCGCCTTAACAACTGAGCGGATTGCTTTTGCAATTCGTCCCTGTTTTCCGATGACTTTGCCCATATCGCCGTCAGCAACACGAACCTCAATCACAGTCGTTTTGCCGTCCTGTTTTTCAGAAACAACTACACTGTCCGGCTCGTCCACTAATGCTTTTGCGATTACTTCAACTAATTCTTTCATCTAAGCCACCTCCGCGGAACAGCTTATTTCTCAATTCCTGCTACTTTTAAAAGTTTACCAACTACTTCTGTTGGCTGAGCACCGTTGTTGAGCCATTTCTTAGCTGCATCTTCATTAATCTTGATTCCGCTTGGCTCAAGGTTTGGATCATATGTTCCGATTTCTTCGATGAATTTACCATCTCTTGGGGACCTGGAATCTGCAACTACGATTCTATAAAAAGGAGCTTTCTTCTGTCCCATTCTTTTTAATCTAATTTTTACTGCCATTTCTTTCACCTCATTTTTTATTTTTTTGTTTTCTATTGTAGTTCCTCTCGCCAGATTTGCAAAACACTGCACCAATCTCAAGGAACGACCTGAGTGCCAGGCTCATATGGTACTGCGCCGGTCACTATCGGTCAAAAAGGAAGTTTGAACTTACCTTTCTTACCACCCATCATACCAGGAAGCTTCTTCATCATCTTTCTGGCTTCATTGAACTGCTTTACCATGCGGTTCACTTCAGAAATATCCACCCCTGCACCTCTCGCTATGCGGTGCTTTCTGGAGGGATTGAGCAAATCAGGATTGCTGCGCTCTTCCGGTGTCATGGAATAAATCATAGCTTCCATCCGTGACATTCGCTTTTCATTTTCCTCAGAATCCAAATCCGGCATCTTACCGCCGCCCATGCCGCCTAATCCCGGCATCATGCTCATAATACTTGACAGACCGCCCATCTTCTTCATCTGACTCATACTTTCCAGATAATCCTCGAAGTCAAACTGGGCTTTTTTCATCTTTTCTGTCATCTTTTTGGCTTTTTCTTCATCCAGCTCTGCCCCTGCTTTTTCAATCAGAGTCAGAACATCTCCCATACCAAGAATACGGGAAGCCATTCTATCAGGATAAAACTGCTCTAAATCAGAGAGCTTCTCTCCCATACCAACATAGAAAATCGGTCTGCCGGTCACAGCCTTGATAGACAGTGCCGCACCGCCCCTGGTATCACCGTCAAGCTTTGTGACGATAACCCCGTCTATACCAATCTTCTCATGAAAACTTCCGGCAACATTCACCGCATCCTGTCCGGTCATAGCATCTACAACCAGTATAGTCTGGTGAACCGTAACTGCTTCCTTAATTTCCTGCAGCTCCGCCATCATATCCTCATCAATATGAAGACGTCCGGCTGTATCCAAAATTACAACATTATTTCCATTCTTTGCGGCATGCTCATAAGCCGCTTTTGCGATGTCAGCAGGTTTATTCTTATCTCCCATGGAAAATACTTCCACACCCTGCTTCTCTCCATTTATCTGCAGCTGCTTGATAGCCGCAGGTCTGTAAATATCACATGCCACCAGGAGAGGTTTCTTTCCTTTTAACTTAAATTTGCCTGCCAGCTTTGCAGTGGTTGTTGTCTTACCTGCACCTTGGAGACCTGCCATCATAATAACTGTGATTGCGCTTCCTGGCTGGAATGCAATCTCTGTGGTCTCGGAGCCCATCAGACTGACCAGTTCTTCATTTACAATCTTAATCACCATCTGTCCAGGATTCAGGCCATTCATTACGTCCTGCCCCACTGCGCGCTCCTGCACATCTTTTATAAATCCCTTCACAACCTTGAAGTTGACATCCGCTTCCAAAAGCGCCATCTTTACTTCTTTTAGAGCTGTCTTTACATCATCTTCTGTAAGCCGCCCTTTGCTGCGGAGGTTTTTAAACACACTTTGAAGCTTTTCAGTTAAACTGTCAAATGCCATTCTACAACTCCTCTATTATAGTATCAGAAATCTGCCGGACTCTCTCGATTATCCCATTCATATCTGTACCTTGCTTCCCGTAAGAATCCAGTACTTCGTTCATCTCCTGTACCTTTTTCTTCACTGAAAGAAATTTATCCACCAAATGAAGCTTATTCTCATAACCTTCCAGAATCTTCTGACAGCGTCTCACCATATCATGTACACCCTGACGGCTGATTCCTTTGCTCTGTGCAATCTCACTCAAAGATAAATCTTCCAGTACAAACTGCTCATAAATTTCTTTTTGATGTTCTGTGAGAAGCTCACCGTAAAAATCAAATAATAATGCCTGTTCTAAAATTTCATTCACATTTATCACCTCAGCTATCATACTAAAAAACAAAACAGGTGTCAAGTATTTTTTCTTGACACCTGCTCTTTTTTAATAATTTAAATATAATTATACACTCATCAAATTTCCCACATGAAGCAGTCCCCACCCCTGGCGGGCATATTCCGTTCTGATGCAGGATTCCCGCAATTTTAGTTTGACCTCCACATTTGTCATATCTGGATGCTTAGAAAGGAGACAGGCAATCGCCCCCGACACGATAGGTGTCGCCATGGATGTACCGCTCTTTCTGATGTAAGGTCTCGGATTGCGGCTTGTGTACTCTCCGTTGCAGCTCTGTATATTTGTGCCCGGTACCAGCACATCCGGTTTGATGATGCAAGATTCCGTGGGTCCGTTTCCAGAATAATTCCATTCCTTTCGCACTTCCCCCGTCTTCATAACCATGCCTCTCTCCGCCAGAGCACCGACAGTAATCACTTTTCTGCTTGTTCCCGGGACAGCCACTGTGCCCTCCTTGGGCCCGTAATTTCCTGCTGATACCACCACAACCATACCTGCATCCCACAGTTCTTCCACTGCATCCACCAGCCGTTTCTCCTGTGCCCGCTCTACCCCCGGCTGTGTTCCTACAGAAATGTTGACGATGCGGACTCCCATTTTTTTCCGAACACTCAAAAGCCAGTCAATTCCGTCAATTACATTGTCTATGGAGCCATTTCCCTTATTGTCCAGTACCTTTCCCATGAGAATGTCAGCCCGGGGAGCCATGCCTGCGTACAGGCCATTAGATAACTTTCCGCTTCCGGCCAAAATTCCTGCCACATGAGTCCCATGAGTCCCGTCATCATATATCTGCTGCCTGTAATTTACAAAATCACGAAAGCCTATAACTCTTCTATCAAAATCAGGGTGAAGAATAATTCCTGTATCTAATACAGCTACACACACACCCTGTCCCATATACCTATTAGATATGATGTCTCCGCACCAATATCCCACTACCTGTTTTACCCACTTCATAGTAATACCTTTTTTTATATACTATTCAGAAAAACAGGTTTTTGTTTATCTTATCTGCATAGCTGAACTGCAAATAAATTTTTTTAAAAATTTTTTTGAAATTCTCTCACACATTTTTCACCCTTTACATATTATGAACTGTAATCAAACATATATGGAGGATTTAACATGAGTGAATTAAGTGCTACAAATTGCGGATGCGGATGCGACAACGGTTGTGGAGGATGTGGAAATAGCGGAAATAACGGTATCTCTTCCTGCCTGTTAATCGTTCTTCTGCTTTGCTGCGGCGGTTTAGGCGGCGGCGGTCTTCTTGGCGGAAGTAGCTGTGGTGGCGGATGCAACAGCGGCAGCGACAGCAGCTGTATCTGGATTATCCTGCTTCTTCTCTGCTGCGGCGGCGGTTTAGGCGGCAGCAACAACGGCGGATGCGGATGCAACAATGGCTGTGGATGCAACAACGGCTGTGGATGCTAATTATCCAACTCGCAAGAATCTCTCAGTGTAATAAAACTCAAACAAAATCCCCGGTACATCAAACGTACCGGGGATTTTTTATATATCATAAGAATCTTTACCTGGATTGTCTCTGATTCCTCTCTTTTTCCCTGTCCTTCTGCTGTCTTTGAGCCCTGCTGCCGTCCATCCGTTTTTTCAACATGCAATCCTCATCTATCTCATACACTGCATTTCCATCAATGATTAATTTTCTTTTCATTTTTATATCACCATTTTCCTTTCTTCTCCTTATTATATTATGTAGAAACTCTATTTTTAGCTTTAGCAATTCTCATAATTTTATACTTTGAAACATATATATTTACAACGTTATGATAGGAGTGATTATGGAACAGAGACCACCCAAACCAATGATACCATTCGATGAGATGGTTACATCACCTATGATCCAGATGATAAAGCTTTTCCTGCCTTACACTCCTGCTTCTAATCAACGATTCTTAGGTGTATTTGCAAAATTCCTGGAACTTATGGATACCATTTCTTTCTTTCAGCGTCCCAGTTACCATTTGCATACACAGGCTTTCAGCGGCAGTCAGGCTTCCTCCCCGATGGAAATGCTGATGATTGTAAAACCATACATGCCACCCGGGCAAGCAGATATGATGGAATCATTTTTAAATATAATGAATATAATGGAAATGGTTCAGATGTTTCAGACCAGTGCACAGAGCGAAGGGGACGGGTCCGAAAATATGGACGGTATGGGCGATATGGGGAACCCTGGTAATATGTTCTCCGGGGGATTTAATCCCATGGATATGGTCATGGGCATGTTGACCCCCGACCAGCAGAATATGTTCCAGATGTATAATAATATGTTTTCAGAAGATGACAACTCTCAGGGAAATAATACTGCTTCCCAGGAAGGACCCCTCTGGGGAAACTCCAGTGAACCTCCCGGTGAAAATCCCCCGAAGGAAGATAGATACCCCAGTGATTTAAATGAAACCGACCTGGAAAAACTGTTTCAGATGAAAGGAGATGATATAGATGAACGAATGGATGAACAATCCCGCAATGAAGAATCTTGACCCCGTCAAGCTGCAGTTAATTCAGATGGCTGCTGCCCAGACCGCAGGTAAATCCGGCAAAGATCTTGCACCCGTCATGATGGCGCTCATAAATAATGCCAATAAAAAAGGGGTAAGCTTTTCAGGAGATGAGATATCCCTGATACTGGAAATGTTAAAGGAAGGTAAATCAAAAGAAGAACAGGCTCAAATTGATAATACAATCAATATGGTCAGCTCTTTCTTGAAGAGGAAGGCTTAAAAGCCTTCCTCCTTTCTTTTGATGCGCATTTCACGTCTTTTTTCTGCCGCTTCCCACTCTGCTCTTTCTTCTTCCGACTCCAGAATCAGGCGTGGAACCTGCATCGGCTTATCTTTTTCATCCAGCGAAACCATGGTAAAATATGCCCGGTTGATTGGTCTGCGCATGCCATCCATATTCTCCACATAAGTATCAACCCGAATCTCCATGGATGTCTTTCCCACATAAGTCACTTTGCCGATAATTACAATCACATCTTTCTGATAGGCGCCCTGAATAAACCTCAGGTTATCCACGGACGCTGTTATAACGTCACTTCCCGCATGGCGTTTCGCCACCAGACCGGCCACATCATCCAGCCACTGCATCAAAACCCCGCCGAACAGCCGCCCGGCTGCGTTCAAATGATTTGGCCGCACCATATGCACTGTTTCCACTCTTGAATCAGCTACTCTTCTCTCTCTTACCATAATATATAACTCCAATCTATTATTTTTATAAAATATAAAACCATGCACCAAAGGTGCTTTTCATTCATATCATATCATTTACAGTTCATCCATGCAAATATCAACTATTGAATTTTTCTTCCTCTTCCTGTAAGATGTTACTATTCAGCCATACGGCTCTATAACATTTTAATTCAGAGGAGAAAAGAATGCATAATATAAAATTAACTTTAGAATACGACGGCTCACGCTATCAGGGCTGGCAGCGCCTTGGCAAAGGTGAGTCCACAAACACTGTATCCAATAAGCTTTTGGACGTAATTAACAAAATGACCGCCGAAAATTTGGAATTATTCTGCGGCGCCAGAACAGAGGTTGGTGTGCACGCCTACCATCAGGTGGTAAATTTCAAGACCACATCCGATATGAAGCCTTATGAAATCCAGCATTACCTGAACCGCTATCTGCCATCAGACATCGCAGTGCTCACAGCGGAGGAGGTTCCCGAGCGCTTTCACGCCTCACTGAATGCGAAATCCATCACTTATCTGTACCGAATTGCTATTGGCGCAGTGCCCAGTGTATTCAGCCGGAAATATACATACTACGCTTTCAAAACGCCTGATATCGCTATTATGAAGCAGGCCGCACTCTCTTTTGCGGGAAAGCATGATTTTAAAGACTTTTCCACGGTAAAGAAAAGTAAATCCACCGAAAAAGAAATTTATGATATCACAATTTACGAGAGCGCTGAGGAAATTCAAATTGCTATCAGGGCAAAAGATTTTTTACATAACATGCCGCGTATGATTGTGGGCACACTATTAGATATCGGCCTTGGCAAGCGCAAAAAAGACTGCATCGAGTCTATTTTTGCAGGAGAAGAAGCTTCCAGTGCACCCTGTGATGCAAAAGGCCTGTTTTTAAAGGAAATCGAATATTAGTTACAAAATATCCCTCCTATATGGAAAGGACAATTATAATGGCAATGAATCTTTACTATATGTCTCTTTACTTTTTTATATATGGATTTTTAGGCTGGTGTGCTGAGGTAGGCTTTGCCGCCTTCAAAGAACAGAGGTTTGTGAACCGCGGGTTCCTAAATGGTGCTATCTGCCCCATTTACGGAGTCGGTGTCATGGCAGTTACCGCTCTCTTAGCACCATTTAAAGAAAATTTGATGCTTCTGTACATTTTGTCCGTCCTGCTCGTGACATTTCTGGAAGGGATTACAGGATGGACGCTGGATAAAATTTTTCATAATAAATGGTGGGACTACACAGATCAGCCTTTCAACATCGGCGGATATATATGCCTGGGCTTTTCCCTCGTATGGGGTGTTGCCTGTGTGGCAATCATGGTTTTCATCCATCCGTTAATCCATAAACTTTTGACCCTGATTCCCCACACAGCAGGTATTGCATTGATTACACTGCTTGGAATTACTATGTTTGCAGACCTTTATGTGACAGCTTCTGCTATCTTCAAGTTCAACAAGCGCCTCTCAAGTATGGAGAGGATTGCAAAAGAATTGCATGAAATTTCAGACTCAATTGGTGAGGATATCTATGAGGGTGTAATTTTAGCTATGGAAAAAGGGGAATCTTCCCTCCAGAAATTAGACAAAGCAACCTCTGATTTAAAAGCAAAAACTCAGGAAGTCTCCGCAGAATGGCTGGAAAAGACAAAAGAGATGTCCACAGAACTGCGTGAAAGAACCCAGGAGATGTCGGCAGAGCTGCGGAAAGAACCCAGGAGATGTCCTCAGGGCTGCGGGAGAAAACGCAGGAAGCTTCTGACGACATGCTCGGCCGCATCGCTGATTTGAAATCGCGCTATCACGAGCTGGCAACCAAAACTCCCAGAATCAGCTTACGTCTTGTCAGGGCATTCCCCAAAATGGAATCCAGAAATTATAAGCAGCAACTGGAGGAACTTAGAAAAAAAATAAATATCAAACGTAAAAATAGCTCAGAGTAAATGTCTCCTGAGCTATTTTTAAATTATAACCTGATTCATTAAGACAAGCGGCCGTACAAGCGTGTCTATATCCCACATCTTTTTGACAAGATCATCATTGA
Source organism: Muricomes sp. (assembly GCA_049840515.1). Lineage (GTDB taxonomy): Bacteria > Bacillota > Clostridia > Lachnospirales > Lachnospiraceae > Muricomes. The sequence continues at coordinate 21,787 of JASGKW010000023.1, forward strand.
TTTCCTGTTTCTTCAGCCGCCACACCCAGTTATTTCCCAGCGTGGAGGGAGTGTTTATCCTTGCCTCGCTGTCCCTGCACAAATAATCCTGAATGGGAACCACACAGAGCTTTGCCACACTTCCCATAGCCATAGAGATAAAGTCCCAGGCTGGATTCTCCTCATCCAGGTTGGGTTTATACATATATTCCTTTGCAAATTCCCTGCATTCCCTCCATGCATTCTGATACCAGCCATTTGTCGTGTCGTTGTCATGTGTTCCCGTATAGACAACGCAATTTGGCGTATAAGTATGAGGCAGATAGTTGGCTGACTCCCTGGAATCAAAGGCAAACTGTATGACTTTCATTCCCGGAAAGCCGGTATCCTCCAACAGCTTTAGTACACTGTCTGTCAGAAACCCTAAGTCCTCCGCAATAATATTCAAATCTCCCAGCTTTTCTTTTACTACCTTAAAAATTTCCAGGCCAGGCCCCGGCATCCACCTTCCGTTGACCGCCGTCTCTTCCCCATAGGGAATCGCATAATATTCATCAAACCCGCGGAAATGGTCAATCCGCACCATATCATATAATTTCAGCGAATGGACAATTCTGCGAATCCACCACTCATAGCCTGTACTTTTATGGTATTCCCAGTTATAGAGCGGGTTGCCCCACAACTGTCCTGTCGCGGAAAATGCATCCGGCGGACATCCTGCAACTGCCGAAGGCTCATTTTCTTCATTAAATTGAAATAATTCTCTGGCTGCCCATGTGTCTGCACTGTCAAATGCCACATAGATGGGGATATCTCCAATAATCTGCACCCCTCTCTCGTTGGCATAAGCGTGAAGCCTTCCCCATTGTCTGCTGAACTGATACTGCTGGAAGCGGTAAAAATCAATTTCCTGGGCAAGCTCCTCTTTGTCCCCTTCAAGCGCCTGAAGCTCCCTGTCTCTGTATGGGGCTTCCCACTCTTTCCAGCTCACACCATCATGCTTATTTTTCAACGCCATAAACAGACAGTATTCTTCCAGCCATTCTTTATTTTCCTCAAGAAACCTCTCATAATCCTGATTTCCCTTTCCCACAAAGCGCTGGTATGCCTGATTGAGCACTTTAAATCTGGTAAAATACAATTTCTCATAATCTATTTCATCTTCCTGGGGGCCGAAATCATAAGCTCTCACTCTTCCTCAGTCAAAAGACCTTCCTGTATCAAGGTCTCCAAATCAATAAAATAAGGATTTCCCGCAAAAGTGGAGAAAGACTGGTAAGGCGAATCCCCGTATCCCGTGGAACCCAGCGGTAAAATCTGCCACTTTCTCTGCCCCGCAGCTTTTAACTGATCCACAAACTGATACACGCCTCCCCGGAAAAGCATCCGATTCCATAATTAGAAGGTAACGAAAAAACCGGTAATAATATTCCACTTTCTCTCATATAATTCCTCTTTCCTGTATTCTAAACACTATTTTTATTATAAATGTAATTCCCTGTCACCCATTCAGAAACCACTTTGTGAGACACTCCCCGCAAAATATAGCTGCAGTGATGCCTCCGCACAAAAATGGTCCAAAGGCAAAGCTGTCTCTCCATTTTTTTCTTCCTGTCAGAAGCTGGCATATTACATATATTCCCGCTCCCAGAACTGCCAGCACAAACGCCCATAAATTACTCTTCCAGCCAATCCCAATCCCCGCTGCTGCCATCAGCTTAATATCACCGCCGCCAAAACATCCGGGCTTAAATACCAAAAGCGCCGCCAGCGCTGCACTGACTATAAGTCCTCCCCCTATCCGCTCCCGCAGAGAAACAAAAGGGTATATCCAGATTGATAAAATACCAAGCACCAGCAAAGCTGCTGTATATCTGTCCGGTATTCTTTTTGTATGATAATCGATCCATGCAATGCAAAACAAAAGAGCCAGGAATAGGATAATCCCGGCTCCTTTCATAACTTCTGTACTATTAAATACCTGCATCTATTTAGCTGCTGCGATTTTAAGCTTTCCCATCCCTGCTGCCCTCGCGGCTAGTTGTGTTCCCCTGTATAATACATCTCGATGGGGTCAATTGGGTCAATTGGATGTTCCACTTCTATCTTCTCATTTCTTCTGTGGCGTCTGATAAGTTCACCGCCCTTATTATAAACCCAGAAAGAGTAGACTAAAACCTTGTTGACTTTTCCCATTCTTTCCTTAGCTGTTTTATTGTACAAAGTCCCGCCGGTCTCAAACTTTACTTTCTTGTGAATCATGGAAATAAATTCCGTTTCACAAGTCACAGGCTCTGGCAATATGGTATAACCTCGTCCCACACATGCAGTCCTGTGGGCATCACTGCCGCCCACTGTCACCTTTCCATATTTCTCTGCCAGTTTCTGTGCCCCCGAATTTGAAGCCATCGACTCACAGGAATTGTAAGCCTCTAGAAAATCAAATCTCTTCATAATCTCCGGGTTTGTATAAAAACGCTTTGTATTGGTGATGCTCAAATACTTCTCCCCGCATGGATGGGCAGGTCCGAGAACTCCGCCGTGGCGGTGCACCAAATCAATGAGCACAGATACGGGAAGTCCCCGCATCTCAAGAATTCTCATCTTTACACCCTCAGGCATAATCACCAGAATATGTCCAGCGTCTCTCGTGTCGTACTCATTTCCCTTTAACACGACAAAATCTGTGTGAACTTTGCCTTTTAACTCATTTTTCCAGTAACGGTATCCTTTATATGTGTTATGGTCTGTGATTACCATTCCCTGAAATCCCTTATTTTTTAAAATTGTTATATATTCATCAACACTTACTTTGCTGTCGATGGAACCTTCTTTTACATGGCAGTGCATATCTATCTTCATAAGCAAGCCCCCTTTCGAACTAGTTTGTCCCTTTATTATACAACGTAGTCCTAAGAGCCGCAACTATCTTTATTTGTCCTCATCCTCCAAATCCAATATCTGGATATCCTCGTCATCTTGCGCCGGATTGGAAGGTGTTTCTTTGTCCAGACTATCCAAAACTGTTCTCGCTTTATCCACCTCATGTTCTGTAGAATATGTTCTGCGGATTTCCTCAGTCTCTTCAAATGAAGCTTTTTCCTTCTTCTGGATTCCATAAGAAACTGGGTAATAATTCCTAAAATAATAAGTACTGCTATCGCTGCAATTTGTAATATATTATTCTTCACCGGAATAATACCGTAAATAGCCTGTCCTGCCGCGGCGCCTCCAAGCACTGCGGTAATAATCATCAAAACCGGTTCTGCAAATTTCAGCGCCACCAGTGCAATAACCAATCCAATTCCAACACAGAGCAGTCCAAACTTCCAATCTGCAGGCTTTATAAAATACACACTCCCAATAATTCCCATAGCCCAGCTAACAAGAAATACGCCTGCCAGATAGAACCTTGCCGCAAGAAATGCCAAAATAATACCTGCTGCCAGTCCAATAATAAGAGAAACTGTATCACTTACATTAAAATAAGCGGCTGCCCAGGCGCCTCCCGCAGCCCCCGCCGAGAAACCAACTAAAGCGGCCCATATACGCACCATTTTCAAACCAAAGAAACAAAATAATAAGCCAATAATTCCGATAACCGCCAGTGTGATTATGTCGATACTGAGACAAATTCTGTCCCTGTTCGGACAATGTATTCAGCCCCATATTCACTTCAAGCTGTATCCTCTCAAAAATCAAACCCACTTCCATCTTATTCATTCTCCTTCGTCCCCTGTTCATTAACTGCTTCTTCCATATTTAAGTCATTTTAACAATTTTTATACTAATATACAAGCTTAAGATTATGGCTATATACAAGGAATTTTTTGTTATACTGCTGGAAATACATTTCTATAATGTAACAAAAATGGATGCTAATCTGTACTTGATTAACACCCATCTTTATTCTGATATTTCTATCATTATTTTTTACCTCTTTCTCTATCCTGTGATAGATTTTAATTTTTGGATTTTAAATTATAGTTTTTGGTGGTCCATACCTCCTGTTCTTAAACTTTCTTATTGGACTTAGATTCTCTGATTCTTCTCTGATGGATTTTACTTCTTTCATAACTTTCTCGTCATTATGATTATTTCTCCATCTTTGCTTTTACCATTCACTGTTGTCCAATAAGATAAAACTTTTTAAACTTTCATTTCCTAAGAATTTGTCTTTAATTAAAAGATTACTTGTTCTTTTGAATTGATTGTTTATTTAGTTTTATTTGTTGACATTATAATATCACTCATTTTACATTTTGTCAATACTTTTTTAGTTTTTTTATTTATTATTTAAAAATTATCTGTCTTTTCTATATCTGTTTAATCGTTACAGCTCAGCCATACAGCTCAAGTTGACTGCTAAACAGCCATTTCCACTGCTAACGCAGTTATTGACTTCTCATCTCCAAAACTGTAAAATAAATATATGAAAGGTTTATATCTAGTTGAACGTTAGTAATTCAATTAGTATGAATTATAGAAAACTAAAAGGAGCTTACATTATGGAACATTTGACAATTCCCCAGGGGTACCATTCTCCCCTCACCATACGGGAAACTGAAGTTGCTATCAAGGAAATTAAGGATTACTTTGAGCGTTCTCTCGCCAAAGCCCTTCATTTAACCCGGGTATCCGCACCGCTCTTTGTGCGGCCTGAAACGGGTATGAATGACAACTTAAACGGAGTAGAGCGGCCTGTATTTTTTGGAATCAAAGAGCAGGATGATGCCGAGCAAGAGATTGTACACTCTCTGGCAAAATGGAAACGTTATGCACTGAAACATTACGGCTTTCACTCAGGCGAAGGATTGTACACAGATATGAGTGCCATCCGCCGGGATGAAGATACCGATAACATCCATTCCATCTATGTGGACCAGTGGGACTGGGAAAAAATCATTTCCAGGGAAGAGCGCAACACAGAAACTTTGGAATATACTGTCCGCAAGGTGTACAGCGCTTTAAAGGAAACCGAAGATTACATCTGCAAACGTTACAACTATATAGAACCGCTTCTTCCTGATGATATCTTCTTTATTACCACACAGGAATTAGAAGAAATGTTTCCTGAATAAATTCCAAAAGAAAGAGAACACCGCATTGCCAAAGCCAAAGGAGCTGTTTTTATTTCCCAGATTGGCAAGATTCTCGCTTCCGGCGAAAAACATGACGGACGTTCACCCGACTATGACGACTGGGATTTAAATGGAGATATTATTGTATACTATCCTGTCCTGGATATTTCCTGGGAAGACTCTCTTCCATGGGTATCCGTGTGGACGAGGAGGCTCTGCAGAGACAGCTGAAAATTGCAGGCTGTGAGGACGAGACTGAACTTCCATTCCAGAAATCGCTGCTCAATGGAGAACTTCCATACACTGTAGGCGGAGGAATCGGACAGTCCCGTATTTGTATGTATTATCTGCGCAAAGCACATATAGGCGAAGTACAGTCCTCCCTCTGGCCGGAAGAAGTATTAAATGAGGCTTTGGAAAACGGAATACAGATGCTATAGGAAACCCTAAAACATGTACTCAGGAAGGACACTATGAATTTACTGACAATCATATTATTCCTAATGCTTGGCCTTCTGATTTCTAATATTGTCAGCCATTATATCCCTGATATTCCGGCGGCTCTGACACAGATTGCTTTTGGTATCATCATAGCAGTTGTATCAGGCAACTATACCTTTCAAATAGATCAGGAATGGTTTTTACTACTGTTTATCGCACCAATCTTATATAATGACGGCAGACATTTCCCCAGACAGGAGCTGTGGGGAATGAAGACAGAAATCCTGGGAAACGCCATTATTCTGGTAATACTGACTACCATAGTCTGCGGATACATTATTGATATGTTGATTCCCGGCATCCCCATCGCCGCATCCTTCGCCCTCGCAGCAATCCTGTCCCCGACAGACCCTGTCGCTATAAACGGGATTGCAAAAAAAGAGGGTGCGGATTCCCGAAAAGGTCATGACACTTGTTCGCGGAGAATCATTAATCAACGATGCATCCGGCCTTGTTGCTTTTAATTACGCTATCACCGCAGTAATGGCCGGGTACTTCTCTTTAAGGGAAGCAGCAGGAAACCTCATCTATATTTTTCTGGTGGGGGCTGCCTCCGGCATCATTCTCACACTGCTGGCAGACCTTCTTCAATTCCGTCTGCGGAAATCGGGAATCAATGATACTGTATTTAACTCTCTTCTTACAACGTTCTCATTCCTTTCGGTATCTACATCATTACAGAACATATTTTCCATGCCTCAGGTATTGTTGCGGTGGTAGCACGCGGGAATAGTTCACTCAGTTGTGAGAGAGCGCACCGAGACTCTCCTGGCGGAGGAGCACATGCTCACAGAAATATATGGTCTCTCGCGCTATTTGTATTAAATGGATTTGTTTTTCTCATGCTTGGTATGGATGTCCCTATCTGCTATGGTTGAGACGATTTCCAACCCATACATTAAAAACTGGCATGCTTTTGGACACATTGTGCTTATTGCTCTTTCTCTTTATGCCATTCGGTTTACCTGGTCTTTTTTTAACCACATCATACCAGTATTATCTGCGCGGAGAGCCAGATGCACAAAATCTCAATTAAGGACTCTGCTCACCACAACATTAACAGGTGTCCGGGGAGCAGTAACATTGGCCGGAATATTGACCCTTCCCGTTTTTCTGAGAGACGGAGACCCGTTCCCAATGCGTTCCCTGTTTATCTTTATCTCGGCGGGCGTCATTTTATTATCTCTGGTACTTGCCACCTTATAGGTGCTGTTCGGATTCTATCGTGTTTCCCTATTAACCTTAGCAATACG
>JASGKW010000024.1:0-21234 GCA_049840515.1 Muricomes sp.
AATACCTGTATAGAATCCCTGACCTTACGAAAATGGGAACAACTATTATTTTTGTCATGATAAATAGTATGAATCGGCACTTCAATAATCTCAATCTTCTGTTTGGCGCAGGTCACCAGCATATTCATCTCGTATTCATACCGTCTCCCCTCGATTCCAAGCATAAAGTCCAGCAATTTTGCAGAAAACGCCCGCAGTCCTGTCTGAGTATCTGATACAGAAATTCCTGTCAGCAAACAAAATACCCGCTTTGCTGCTTTATTTCCCAGCCGGGATTTCCACGGCACCTTTTCATCAATGACCCGGCTGCCTAAAATCAGTGCTTGAGGATGATTATGTGCTTTTAATAAAAGTTTTTCCATATCATCCGCTAAATGCTGCCCATCAGCATCCATGATTCCTATGACATTACACTGCCATAATTCTTCTTTTATATACCGCAGCGCTGTTTTGATTGCCTCCCCCTTGCCCCTGTTCTCCTTGTGGTGCAGAACAATACATTTTTCACTTAATTCCCAGAAAATTTGATTGTATTCATCATCACTGCCGTCATCCACAAGGATAATCTGATTTTCCAGTTCCCAGTTTCTTTCCACGATTTCCCTCAGACTCTGATTTGGATTGAGGGCGGGTATGATTACTACACTCTCCATTGTTCTCCTTCCTATTTCAGCACAGACATTGAATTTTCCAGAGCGCTTTTGCTTTCTCTCCTGGTTGGGTTTATTTGACCGGATTTCATGCAGAACATCATCAATTGCGGTATCTGCCTGAGACCATCGCCCCTTGTCTGCGGCTTTCAGAATGGCGGCGGATTGATCCCATGCTGTTTCCAAATCTTTGACACGTGTTTTCGCCGCTGAAAAATCTCCCTTGTCTACTAATGTAAGCACATCCTGCTCAATGGTTAAAAACTTCGACATATCCGACCAGGAAACTGAGCTGTCTGTATTCCCTGCCAGGCTGGCCTGCCGGAAAGCATATCCACCTCCGCCGAGCACCGTAAAAATACAAATGACCGCTATAGTCTGTATCAGTACACGGCGCCGGAAACTTATACCGGATGTACCTTCGGTCATTTTCGGCGCTGTCAGTTGTGGTGTCTGTGCATCTTTTTTTGTAATAATCAGAAATACAACTGTTGCAAGAATACCTGCCAGGAAAATCACACTGGTAAAAGTGGTTCCAAGTCCAAGTCCCCCATTTGATACCGGCTGTGAAAGGAAATCGCCCAGTGACGCTCCCAGAGGCCGGGTCATAATGTACGCAATTCCAGAAGGACAGGACGGAATCAAGCCCCAGTTTATATCCAATTCCGACACACAAAATAACGGTGCAAACAATAATTCCCGTTGGCAGATAGCCCAGCCCCAAGCCTTCTGCCATCAAATCACCGGAGGCTGTTCCAAGGGCGAAGGTAAAAAGAATTGCCAGCCAGTAAAAGGCTTCTCTGCGCCGTGTAAAGATGGAGTGAATGGACAGCGTTTTTTCAAAATGGTGCCATATCAAAAATGTAAGCATCAGACAAATGGAGAATCCGATTGTGCTGATTTCCAGGGGCACTCCAAGCTCATCAGTCAGCGTATCTGTCACGAGTGTTCCAAATACACTGAGCAGCGCAACATTCGCCCAATACAATCCCGGCATATATTTTTTTGCCCGGAATTGAAACACAAGGGTAATCGCCAGCAAAACTCCCATTGCAACGGAGGTCCCGTTTAACCCCAGCCCCAGTGTTACATTTAGAAAATCGGATACAGTTTCTCCAACTGTGGTACATAAAACTTTGATAATCCAAAAGAAAATGGTTACTTCCGGAACCTTGTTGAACATTAACTCATGTTTTACTTTTTGCATTGTCATTACTCCTCCTAATCATATTATTTTATTTCATAATCCCTGCGCCGCCTTTTCTGCGCCTGGTGTGCAGAATCACATAACCGGCAATCAGCAGAGGCACAATAGCCGCAACCGCTATGACCAGCGGCTTATTCAGCTCGGAAACAGCAATCATGGTCACACTGAGAGGGTCCGCTGTGACGGTGTGATTGTTCTCCAAATCGGTAACAGAAGCTGAGAACTGAAAATTCCCCACATAGAGAATCTTGACGGGGATGACCACTTTACATTCTCCGTGGGCGGCAATGGATGCAATGCTTCTTGTCTGATATGCCTCCATGCCAAATTCATCGACAGGATAGGTCATCTCCCGCCCTAAGTCTACAATCATGAGATAGCAAATGAGATTCTTTATCTCATGATCAGTTCTGTTTTTCACTGTAATCTCAATGTCAGTGCTGTAAACCGGTTTGCCCTCAATACTTTCAGGCGAACTAATCTCCACCCCTATATCCTGCCCGGCCGAGGGGGAGGCTGCAAAAACCGGCACGGTGCAATAAACTGAAATTAGAAAGAAAATCACAATAGAACAAATTCTTTTCATATCGCTTCGCCCCCTTTCAGAGATATCCGTTTGCTCGCATATACAAGAAAAATAACCGAAAGTGCGGCAAAGACCAGCATTGGAATCAGATAACCAATCAAGGAGAGAAATGGCACCTTATCCGTCAATATATCTGTCATCATTTTAAAACAGCAGGCAACAGGGTCTATCTGCATCAAAAATAACCCAACCGGTGACAACTTGAGCAAGCTCTGAAGCAACGCCGGCAAAATTAAAATAAATAAAATTAGCATTGAGGTTAGAAGTGACGCTTTAGAGCTTTCCACTAAAATGGACAGGGCAACCGAAATTGCAGTAAAACGCCAGAAGCAAAACTCCACCTGCGAAAAAAGTAATCAATAAGGCCCTCACTGTCAGTCCTGAGCCCGCGCCGATGGCTGCCAGATATGGAACTGATACACAAAACAAGATTCCACCTATAATCAGAACACCGATGTATTTTGCCATAGTCAGGTCAATCTTAGAAATGGGAGTCAACAGTAAGCTCTCCAGCGTATTTCCTTCCCTCTCTGCCACAAAGCAGGTTGCACCAAGCACCATGGAGACCATAAGGGTCACAAACATAGCTGCCTTGATAGCATATTGAAGGATATCCCGCTGTGCCAGTACAGAACCTTCTTTGCTGAGAATGGTCACCAGACAAAGGCCGGACAAGATGCAGGTTGAGGCAGCAATCATCCACAGCCCTTTGCTTTCATATAAACTTTCACGCAATTCTTTCTTGATAATGTGACGATTCATAAAGTCACCTCCTTTGCATTTTATAACTGATTGTGTCTGCCAATTTGTATCCGATAAACCCGAAAATAGAGCCCAGCAATATCCCCGCTGCCACATCAGAAGGGTAATGTACATAGAGATAGAGGCGTGAGAAAGCAATCATCACCGCCAGAATCAGCGCAGGCACCCATAACTTTTGCCGGGTAAAATATAATCCTGACACCGCCGCAAAGGCTGCCGCAGTGTGCCCTGAAGGAAATGAATAATCTGTGGGGCGCGGGATGAGAAGCTGTACTGTGGTATTGACATCACAGGGACGGATGCGGGCGACAAATGGTTTCAAAATTCCGTTGCAGACAATGATATCCAGCACCAGAGCACAGCATAAGACCAAACCTGTTTTCCGATATTTCCGGCTGATAAGCAATCCAACTGCCAGAGCAATCCAGATTGCCCCGGAATCGCCTAATTTTGTAATCACAGGCATCAGCACATCCAGCCACGCTGTCCGGCAGTGGTTATGAATAAAATTCAATATTGCAAAATCAATGAATAGCATAGGTATCACTTCCTTTATCCGTGTCAGTAACTTTGAAGAAGATATCCTCCATACTGAGTGTTTTATGAGTTATCTCATGAATGTCCAGCCCGCCGGAAAGAATCGCCAGCACCAGTTCGTGCTTTACCGACATAACCTCATCATCAGAAAGACCAGCCTCACACTCTATAAGAATCTTTTCCTCTTCCTTTGAGACCCGGTTAATCTTCTTGATATTGTATATCAGTTTTTCTGCGGAAACATTGTCACTGGTTTGCAAAAGCATAGAATAGCCGTCTTTGTACTTTTCCTGAAGTTCCTGAATACTGCCCTGCTCCACCAGAGTGCCGTCCTTTATGATGCACACCTTATTACACAGCACTTCAATATCCTTGAGCATATGGGAAGTAATGAAAATAGTAATTCCATCACTCTTATTGATATCAAACAGAAGCTGCTGGATTTCTCTTTGTCCCCGCGGGTCAAGACCCAGTGTCGGCTCATCAAGAAAAATCATCCGGGGACGATTTACAAGAGATTTTGCAATCCCAAGCCGTTGTTTCATACCGCGGGAAAACTGTCCGACCGGAACATCCGCCTTGTCCGCAAGTCCAACTTTAATCAACAGATTATTTATATACTTTTCATCTGAGCCCCACGATTAAACAGCGTATAAAAGTATTGCAGGTACTCCTTCGCCGTCATCCAATAATAATAACCATGGGATTCCGGCACCACACCAATCATCTGTCGAATTTCAGAAGCGTGACTGGCCACATCCATACCTCCAATAAAAATCTTTCCCCGAGTGGGCGCAAGAAGTCCGTCCAGCATACGGATGGTAGTCGTTTTTCCGGCTCCGTTTGGTCCGAGAAATCCAAAGATATCACCTTTTCCAACATACAGGCTTAAATCTTTAACTGCCCGGAAACCATTTTGATAAATTTTTTCCAAATGCTCGGTCTGTATCATAAATGTCCCTCCTTATCATAGAGGGCTGCATGACCTTATCACCAGGACCACGCTGCCCTCTTGGGTTATACTGCATTAAATCTTACTCTTCTTTGTCTGTTCCATTGTGAGTAATCTTCTTCCCACAGTGGGAACAGTAAGTATCCTTTCTATCCACCAAGGCACCACATTCTGCACATTTAATTTGCAGAGGTGCTCCACATGCCCGGCAGAAGATACCTGATTTCTGATAGATGCCACAGTTTGAGCAGAACATCTGCCGGCTGCGCACAATTAGAAATGCGATTACAGCCAGAAAGTTAAAGAAAAGGCCTAAGAGTGTCCAAAGTAATTTGTTCATATCTGCCTTAGATGCTGCCTGATAGAGCCATACCATAACTAAGAGCCAATAAGTAAGAGTAATCAATGCACATAAGCTCACATAAGTAGCAAACACAAGGATTTCTCCGACAGTAGGCATTGTAAACTGCCCCGTTTCAAAGAAGTCAGCTTCCCCACGCTCATGTCCTCGTTCACGTTCTTCTGGCTCCCCATAATTCTCACCGTCATGACGGGCATCTTCACTATTGTCTTTCCACTCTTCACTATTATCTTTCCATGCTTCATTTTCTCTGCCATTTTCATAGTTTTGATGATAGGAGGCAGCCTCCCCAATCTGTGTGCGGAACATGAATCCAGTCAAAGCGCCTCCCAAAAGAATAACAGCCAGAGACAGCAGGATGAATCTCCTGGCGGCCTTTTTGAAATCCATATTCATAATTTTTGTTTGTAATTTATTCATATTAATCCCTCCTTACAGGTTAATCATATCCCCAGGCTCTAAACTGCTGTTTTCCTGGAGATAAACTGGAGATAAAATGTTTTCCCTCTGATAAATTTGGATAAGTCTCTCACCGACGGCCTCCAGACTGCGTCCCTGCGCAATCTCCATACCTGATTCTGTGATATCCGGCAAGGCACCTGTCAATATAGCATTTGCTTTCTCCTCAAATTCCCTCAGGGACTTTGCCTTATAAATATTTTTTTCATCCGTGAGCCAGTCATCATACACTGGAATATCCCTCACAAGTGTTGGAATGCCGCATGCAAGTGCTTCCAGCACCACAATTCCCTCCGTCTCCTCATTGGAGAGAAACACAAACAAATCGCATCCGCAATAGGCATCCCGCAGTTCATCACGTTCCACATATCCGGGAAAACTCAGATTTTCAGGTGCGTTCTGTATGGCCATACGGATACCCTTTGGTACAAGGTTCAAGTCGGTATACCCAAACCAGAAAAAACGTACCCTGGGCATTCTTCGGGCAAGTTCCACAAAATCCAGAAGACCCTTACGTTCAATGTAATGCCCTACAGAAATTATCACTTTATCGGATTTTCCAAGCTGATATTTTTCACGAAATACCATGCCCCGTTCCTGGCTTGGTGCGAAAAAGCCAGTATCAATGCCGTTGGAAAGAGCATAGATTGGCTTTTTAATTCCATAGCTTTCCAGGAGCCGCTTTGAATAGAGTGTTGGAGTAATCACAAAATCACTCAATTCGTAACAACGGATAATCCAGTTCTTAAACAGCGGTGCGAGCAGATTAGAGCCTTTAAAAGAATTTTGAAAGTCCTCCATAGTGGAATGACCGTAATAGATGACTTTCCTGTGTTGTCTGCGCGCCAGCCATGCCGCCATCAGGGAATCGGGGAATATGGTATTAATATGTATGGCTGATGAAGCTTCTGTCCATCTGTCTGAGACATCAATTCCAACACGCTCCAACATTGCTTTCTGGTGCAGGATGGCCTGTCCAACGCCACTCCTGCGCACCAGTGACAAACATCCAGAATATATGGTAATTTGCATAGCCTCTCCTTCCTCAATAATCAGTAATGTAATGTTGAATGACACGGCATCTCCCCGAAACAGTTTGATGATTTCTCCACTTTCAGTTCTCCAAGTACTTCAAGATAGATATGTTCCGCTTTTTCCGCAAATACAGCAGAAGAAAACATTCTCTGTGCGAATGCGGCTGCATTCTTGCGTATCGTTTTCTGCATAACTTCATTGCCAAAAAAGAACTCCATATTTTCCATGTAATCCTGTTCCTTCTCATATTGCCAGCCATTGTATCCATCTATAATAACCCCATCCAGACACGCATCTTTGCGGCAGAGTGCCGGCACCCCTGAGGCAAGAGCTTCAAGATAAGTAAGCCCCTGTGTCTCGCTGACGGATGCGCTGACAAATATATCTCCCATATGATAGTAATCTCCAATCTGCTCCGGTGAAATCATTCCGGCAAAATACACAGAATCTCTGATTCCAAGTTCCGATGCCATTTGCTCCAGCTCACCGCGGTAAGGTCCATCCCCGACAATCAAAAATGTCAGATTCTCTGTGTTCTGCTTTGCATAATATTGGAGCAGTTCCTCCAGATTTTTCTCCTTTGCCAGACGTCCCACATAGAGTAAAATATGGTTTCCATCCGGAATTCCAAGCCGCTTTTTGACAGCAAGTTGATTCTTTGCCCCGGGTTCCTTTGTAAATCTGTCCAAATTTATTCCGGTAGGTATCACATGGATATTCTGCTCGATTCCATAACTATTTAAAATCATCCGCACCTTTTCCGTGGGAGCGATTACACCGGAGCACTGTTCAATCACCCAGCGCGACAGGGAAGCTGCCATGTGACGCCCCCACTTTTTGTTTGACAAAAAATAATGTGTATAGTCCTCATAGACTGTGTGGTAGGTATGAATGATAGGAATTGACAGACTCTTTGCTATCCGGCGGGCAATTAGAAATGTGGAAAATTCACACTGTGTATGAATGATATCCGGCTCCCAGGCAAGCAAGCTCCTGCACATAAGTACTGGAAAAGGCCGCCTTTATTCTGGCACCAGGATAGATTCTCCCCGCGCTTATTGAACCAATATAGGTCACCCCGTTCTCTTCAAAAGAATGAAGAGTCTGTGATAAGGTGAGAATGCGAACCTCATGCCCCCGCCGTGTAAGTTCTCTTTGCAGGTTCAGAACTGAAGTCACAACACCATTGATGGTTGGTGCATACCAGTCTGTTGTAATCAGTATTTTCATTTTCATATGTATAACCCCCTCGCGGCCAAAAAAATCCACTTGCTCTCTGGTACAAGACCAGTATAAGCAAGTGGATTAAACTGCACCTATCATTCAGTTAAACTACAGATAAAATAATTTTTCACGCTCAGTCATCATCACGACGCCCCGGATATGATATCTGCGGTGCTTTGAGCCGGTAACCCGCTCCCCGCACTGTCTGGATGTACCGTGGATTTCCAGGGTCCTCCTCTAGTTTGTCCCGCAGCCGATTGATATGAACAGCAACGGTAGCATTATCTCCCATGGCATCCATGCCCCAAATGCGCTCATAAAGGGTTTCCCGGTTGAACACCATATCCGCGTTGAGCGCCAGAAACAGCAAGAGCTCATATTCTTTATTTTTCAGCTCAACTTCTTGTCCATTTACATAGACTCTGTGGGTATCTGTGTTAATCAGAATATTGCCGACCGCTAACTGCGCCGGGGCTGTCTGATCCGTCTTTTTCAGCCTGGCGTACCTCGCCAGATGAGCTTTCACCCGCGCCATCAGCACACTTGGAGAAAAGGGCTTTTCAATATAATCATCTGCACCCAGCCCCAGGCCGCGTATTTTATCAATGTCTTCTCTTTGTGCCGTGACCATCAGAATGGGGATATCAAGCTCCTCCCGCAGTCTGCGGCACACCGTAAATCCATCCACACCAGGAAGCATCAAATCCAGCAGAATCAAATCAAAGCCGCCTTTCAGAGCTCTCTCCATCCCTGTCTTCCCGTCTGAGACGACTTCTACTTCAAAATGTTCGATGACAAGATAATCCCGTTCAATGGCCGCAATTGCCACATCATCCTCTATAATCAGTATTCTTTCCATATTAGCCCTCCTCCGCCGGCAGATAAATGTCAATTTCCAGCCCGCCATTCTCTCCGGCCTGTGCCCTTATGGTTCCATTCATACGCTGTATGGCGTTGGCTGCAATGGCAAGACCAAGGCCGCTGCCGCGGTGGGGGTTCTGACGGGACGGGTCACTGCGGTAAAACACTTCAAACAGATGGGGTAATGCTTCTGCCGGCACCCCTGGACCATCGTCGCAGAGGGACAGACAATATCCTTCCTTTTCTTTTCTCAGGGAAAAGGTCAGCGTTCCGATATCTTTGGTCTTATATTTCGCACTGTTCTCCATGATATTAATAAGCACACGCCGAAGTTGGTCTGGATCGGCATATACAGTGGCCGGGACGAGAGATTCTATTGAAAGCATAAGTCCCTTTTCTTCGTACTCTGTCTGCACCGCCCGAATAAGCTGTCTCACTTCCTCATCTAAATGCAGCAGCTCCCGGGCTCACCGGATACTCGCCCAGCTCCATTTTGGAAAACAAGAAAATTTTGGACAGCATACGGTCTATATCCTCAGCTTTATTTTTAATGATTTCCAGATATCCAATCTGAGATTCAGGCGTTTTCGCTACACCGTCCAAAAGTCCCTCCACATAAGCACGGATAGAGGTCAGCGGACTGCGCAAATCATGGGAAATCCCGACCAGCAGTTCTTTGCGGCTCTGTTCATGCTGTCTGGTCCGCTCTTCCGAAACTTTGAGTCTGTAGGCCATTTCATTAAAGTCCGCGCAGACTGGTGCAAATTCATCCTGTTCTTTGTAGTCAATGCGGCGTTCTAAGTTTCCATCGCTAATCTGCCGCACGCCATCCGTCAGAATATCCAGGGGTCTTTCAATCTTCTGGAATACAAACTTAGTCAGGAAACGATTGGTGAGCAAGATGGAGAGGAACACAGCAAAAAGCAAAACAATGGCAGAAAATACTGCAGCAACCTTCAAAGTGCCATAGGACAGCTCCGAAGGGCAGGCAAAAACAGCGATGCGGTAAACTGCTCCGTCAATCTTGGCAAGCCGGACATATAGCTCCCGGCTGCCGTTAGAAACGAACCCCTCCCCACCCAAAGTATCCACTGCATTCAACAGAGTGGTGTCGTCATCCGTGGCATTTCCATATTTATATAAAGATTCTCCCGCAGAATCCACAGACAGGGCCAGGGCATTTTTGTCAAGTAATCCACTGATTCCAGCCAAGTCCTCCACCTGATTTTTATGAGAACCTTCTTCCAGCGACTTCTCGACAAGCACTGAGATACTGCGGCTTGCCTTATAAAAATCCTCACTGTCCTCAAAACCGAGCCCTGTACCGTAACGCACAGAAAGCCAGATGACACCTACACACATAAGCCCAATAAACATGGTAATTAATACTGGAACAACAATCATTAATATATTTGAAATCACAAGCCTGTTTTTTATGGTTATATTTTTTGTAAGCATAGATTTTAGTTTCATATCAAAATATCCCCTCCTGACGTATATTTTAAAGTATAGCATATTTTTAGGGGGTGTTCTTAAACACAGCATAAACAATACAGAAAATCTGCCCCATTTTTACTATTTTTAATCACAAAAATAAGGACAAAGTACATTACACATCGTCCTTATCTTTCACAATATTAATTTTCACATTCAGCTCTTTGGCCAAATAACACCACAATCGGCAGTGCATCAGCAGAATGCCAACAATGAGCATCACCCTACGGACATAAAAATTCAAAGAATGTTTCCGTTTTTTATTTTAATTTGCCGTATTCTTCATCGGTGACTGGTTCTACCCATTCGTTGCCTGCTCCTTCTGACGGAACCGAAATAGCAATATGAGAAAACCATGTGTCGGCTGCCGCGCCATGCCAGTGTTTCACCTCCGCAGGAATATTTACCACATCGCCAGGATGCAGTTCCTGTGCTTCTTTTCCCCATTCCTGGTAGTAGCCCCTGCCCCCTGTACAGAGCAAAATCTGGCCGCCCCTATGATGAATATGCCACCAATTACGACAGCCAGGTTCAAAGCTGACATGGGATGTAGGCACACCCTCTGTGGTAAGCATTTCCAAATAGCTCTGTCCTGTGAAATATTCGGCAAAAGCGTCATTTGGTTCACCCACAGGAAAAATTGCTCCTTTTCCGATGCCATTATCTGTAGTGCCGTTTTCTGAATCCTTCTCCGTCCATATTTCTTTTGCAAGGCGAAACGCTGCCCACGCCTTGGGCCAGCCACTGTAAAAGGCAAGCTGGGTAAGAATCTCTGCAATCTCCCCCTTAGTAATGCCATTCTCCTTTGCTTTACCAAGATGAAAAGACAGGGATGAATCAAAAATCCCGCTGGTCATCAGTGCTGTTACGGTAATCATGCTGCGGTCTCTGGGGGAGAGCTGCTCCTCGCGGGACCATACTTCACCAAACAACACCTCATCATTTAATTCGGCAAATTGAGGGGCAAAGTCACCAAGTGCTTCCTTGCCTGCTGTTACTTTTTGAAATGCCATCATTGATTCCTCCTTTTTTACTAAAATTTATGATTTTCTATATAGGCTATCTTATCTGCATTCTGCTGCATAACCCTTATAAAGCAAAATAAAGGTGCCTCATTCAAGGACACCTTTATTTTAATACACACGCTTAGAAATGTATAATGCCTATATTTTATTTTCAGATATGCCTTTTACGTATTTTTCTGCGTGTTCAATAAAAGCTGTGGTTGCGGGAGAAAAAATCTGTTCTTTTTTCCACGCAAGAACAGAGGTTGATTCTAGACCAGGGTACAGAGGAATAAAACGAAGATTTTCATAGGAACAACTCAACTCAATGCAGATAACAATACCAATATTACTTTCCGCCATCATTGCCTGATTATAAAGCAAATTGCCTGTTGCCACAATTTCAGTCTGATGAGAATATTCCCCAAACCATTTCTGAATCCTGCTCTGTACAAAGTCACTTGTCGCTGTAATGAGCGGAGTATCCAGCAAATCCTCCGGATGCACTGACTCTTTGTCTGCCAATTTGGAATCTGCCCTCACCAGAACACCCCACTTTTCTTTTTGGGGCATTTGAATAAAATCATATTTCCGAATATCAATAGGCTCCATCATAAGCCCTAAGTCAAGCAGGCCTCTCTCGATGTAATCACTGATATTTCCCGCATTTCCACTGTATATCTCATATCTGACAAATGGATGCCTGGCCCTGAAAGATGCAATCAGTTCTGACAAAAACTTTGTAGTCTGGAATTCACCACTTCCGATATTGATTTCCCCGCTAAGTTCCTCCCCCTTACACAAAAAATCACGTTTCGTTTTATCAGCAAGCAAAAGAATTTCCTGGGCCCTCTGTTTCAAAATTATTCCATCTTCCGTTAAAACAATTCTGTGATTGCTCCGTTGAAATAGTTTTACCCCCAGTTCCTCCTCGAGCTGCATAAGCTGCCGGGAGAGAGTAGGCTGTGTGACGTGCAGGAGTTCAGCTGCTTTCGTAATATTTTCTTCTCTCGCCGCCATTAAAAAGTATTTCAAAACACGAAGTTCCATAAACTCCACTCCTCTTAACAAAATTGATATAGTTGCTGCAAAATAACTATTATTTCTGCACAGATTTTAATATTGCTTTCATAAAATCACTTTTATGTAAAATAATTGGTGTTACTGTACCTTCATAAAATGACACTGGCTCACCAACAATTTTTCCGCCCATTTTGGAAACTATTTTTGCTGTAACTTCTCTCGCCTCCATATAAACTTCTGTAATTTGCTGTGAAAATAAATCTTTCAAAGAAAATTCTGCAAGTTTTGTGCCAATATGCAGTCCTCTGAAATTTGGATTTATTACAAACCTTCCCCAGTGCACCTGACCGCCTTCTTCCCATGCCGCTGCCGCCCCGACTATTTTCCCGTCCAGCAGGGCGCACCAGCACTGTGGGGATTTTTCAGCAAATCGTGAAATATCCTCCGAGGGAATTCGTTGCTCACCATGAAAAATATCTATCTGTAACTGCATGATATCATCCATATCTTCAATTGTTGCTTTTCTCAATATAATATCACCCACCACTTACTTCTCCTTAATCACATTCTATAATCTCTCGCCACTTCTTCTGACGCTGACTCTGTGGCTGTATCTTTTCCATCTGAGTTCTCTACTTAATTAAGCGCGGATATTGTAATACCTGCGGCTTCCCCTCTTGAATAATACATGATATAATCTCCCTAAATTCTTTGAACAGTCATCTTGACCTAAATCTAACTTCAGGTTCTATACTCATAGTATATTTACAAAAATTGTTTGTCAACTTCGTTTTAGTATTGTAAATACAAAAATGGAACAGTATATGATGGCTCAATTTTATTATGCCGTAAAGGATGACAATGAAAATTAAGAAAGAAGTGAGGACTGACAACATGAAAATTATTGATTTGACACATTATTTATCAGAGGACATGCCTGTCTACCCCGGGACTGACGGTCCTAAGTTTCTCCCCGCCAACACCTATGAGAAGGATGGATTTAAGGAAACGCTCATCCAGATGTATACCCACACCGGCACACATATGGACCCGCCCGCCCATTTGTTTGCAGGCAGAACCACCCTTGACCAATTCCCAATCACACAATTTGTGGGGACGGCTCTGGTCATAGACTGCTCAGATTTAAAAGAAGGACAGCGAATCACAATAGATTATATTGACAGGCAGAGAGAACAGGCTGACAAAGCCGAATTTCTTCTTTTCCGCTCTGGATGGGACAGGTACTGGGGAACCGAAAAATATTTCGGAGATTATCCCTGCATTGACAGTGATGTTGCCGAGTACCTCATCAGCAGTCAGAAAAAGGGTGTCGGCCTTGATACAATCGGCCTCGACCCTATCTCTGATACCAATCTGAGTCTCCACAAAAAACTGCTGAGAGACACTGAAATTGTAATTATTGAAAATCTGATGGATTTGCACCTTGTGGGAAATCATCTGTTTACTTTTTGTGCTCTTCCTTTAAAACATGTAGATGCTGACGGTTCCCCTGTTCGGGCAATTGCTCTTTTAGAGAACCTGTAATACATTACTCACTGCGCAGTGCCTCCACCGGGTCTTTCCGGGCCGCCGCTGACGCGGGGAACAGACCTGAGATGAATGCCAGAATCATGCTGATGCCGATAAGGACAATTGCCGCCTCCGCGGGGAGCTGTGCAATATTTTTAATATTAAGTTTGTTATAAACAATGATATTCGCAACAATACTGATTAAGTATGTGACCAAAATACCAAGAATACCAGCCACAAAACCGATAATCAGAGTCTCAGCATTGAACACCCTCCTGACATCCCTCTTGCTGGCCCCGATGGCGCGCAGGATACCAATTTCTTTTTTACGTTCCAGAACGGAGATATAGGTAATTACTCCAATCATGATGGAGGAGACAACCAGTGATATTGCCACAAATGCAATCAACGCATAGCTGATGGTATCAACAATATCTGTCACAGATGACATCATGGTTCCGACCAAATCTGTGTAATTGATTACTTTATCCTCATCTCCCGCTTCTTTCATCTTATCGTTATAGTCCTGCAGAAAATCTTCCACCGCTGACTTCGCATTGAAGTCTTTTGGATAAATGTTAATCTGTGACGGGCTATCCGGTGTTGCATATCCAAATGCCGTCAGATTATTCTCATAGGTGGTGTCTTCCCGGCTCATCATGGTCATCATAAGTTCCATGATATCCTTTTCCGGCATATTAATCTTAAATGCTTTGGCAAAGGCATTCTGATCGAAGCTGAAGGCATTTTGCAGTTGCTGCGGCAATTGAGCCATAATTCCCTGCATCTGGCTTTGAATCTGTGTCTGAAGCTGCGTTTGGAGGGATGCCATAAGCTGGTTCACATAGTCCTGGAGAGTCGTTGACATATAGGTCTGTACCGCATCTCTAATCTGCGCATCAATCTGTGATTCACCAATCACCTGGCTTAACTGTGCACTGATGGATTCCTGCACCTCCGGGCGGCTTAAGTACTCTTGCAGATTGGCTGCAATCTGTTCTGGTTCCACGATTCCCTGGGCTGTCTGCTCTGCCAGAAAACCTTGTATGACACCATTCATAATCGCTGAGAGCTGCTCCTGGGGAATATTTACCTGCCCGGCCAGTGATTGGGTAATCTCCTCCAGATTCATCTCCGGAAGTTCCATTCCATCTGTAT
The DNA here is from genome assembly GCA_049840515.1 of Muricomes sp. Taxonomy (GTDB): domain Bacteria; phylum Bacillota; class Clostridia; order Lachnospirales; family Lachnospiraceae; genus Muricomes. Next base: position 14,844 of record JASGKW010000024.1, read on the forward strand.
TGATTGACATTCCGCCCAGCCCGGACAAGTCGATATTCAGCTTTGAAGTATCTATTCCAAAGGCATTTCTGATTGCCCCCTCATCAATTGTAATCAAATCTGCAAAATCAAATTTTGACTCCGGACTTTCTTCCTTTTCTTCCGCAAAAGTCTTTCCTGTCAGGACATTGACCTCAGGACTTTTCAGCTGCTGCTTTACAATAGCTTCTTTTGCCGTATCTTTCATGAGATGCTGAATTAGCTCCGGTGTGTAGTTAATCCCTGGAGACAGGGATGTTGCCGTTGCATCCGGGTCTGCCTGGACAACTCCGACAATCTTCAAATCCAGCCCCTGCTCTACAACCGCCTTCATATAATCCTGATTATCTGATTTATCCACCCACACTTTATAATTGTTATCATATTCATAGCGTTTTGCCGCATTCACAACTTTAAATTTTGCTGTCATCATATCCTCATATGTAGGACTGATGTCTTTATTATTAAGTTTAACCTCACCATCGGGATTGCCCATCACTGCTTTCAGCATATCTTTCAGCTCTGTTCGGTCTCTGAGGCCCATAGCATAAAGTGCATAGTCAGAAATACTTCCATCGGGCATCAGCACAACAACCATTTCATCATAACTCTTGGGCCAGCGTCCTGCTTTAATCTCATACTGATAGTCATAAATTTTGCTTTCTCCGGGCACTCATGAAAAACATTCATTCCCGACCCACTGCCGGAGCCAAAGAGAGATGCCATAGCACTGCCGCCGCCAATCCCATAACTGCTGAGAAGTGAATCGGGGCTCACCTGGTCAGCTCCATTTTTAGTGTCTGCCAGATAAATCTGAGGAGTCACATTATAGACGTATTGGATTGTTTTTACGTATGGATTAATTTTCTTTTCATTCTTATCTATGTGAGCTTTCAAAGATTTCAAATCATTTTTATTCTGACTTTGAAAAAGCCCTTCCACAATTTTTCTTTCCTTGACCTTATCATCTTTCTTGGTGTTTTCATCCGATTTCTTATTCTCCGGCGACTCAGATGATACTCCCATGCTGGCAAAGAGACTGCCATAATCAATCCCGGATTCCTGAATGGTGAGGGGATAAATACTCATAGTCTCCTCCTCCGTATCTTTGATATAGGCATTGATTCCACTGGCCAGAGCTAATATTGCCGCGATTCCTATAATTCCAATAGAACCTGCTAAAGAGACCACAAAGGTGCGGCCTTTCTTTGTCATCAAATTACTGAGAGATAGGGAAATCGCAGTAAATAAGGACATACTTACTTTCCGGGGCGGCTGTCCCGGATGTTGTTCCTCTTTTTCCGGGTCAAGAGGATTTGTGTCTGACACAATCTGTCCATCCTGAAGACGGATAATGCGGTTGGCATATTCGTCTGCAAGCTCCGGGTTGTGAGTTACCATGATGACCAGACGGTCCTTGGCAATCTCAGTCAGCAGCTCCATAACCTGCTTGCTGGTCTTGGTATCAAGCGCCCCTGTCGGCTCATCCGCCAGCAAAATCTCAGGGTCGTTAATCAATGCCCTGGCAATGGCCACACGCTGCATCTGCCCGCCGCTTAATTGATTCGGCAGCTTCCGCACATGCTCTCCAAGCCCCACCTCTGTCAGTGCTCTCACTGCCCTCTCCTTGCGCTCTGCGGGGGAAACTCCGCTAAGGGTAAGTGCCAGCTCGACATTTGCAAGAATGGACTGATGCGGAATCAGGTTATAGCTCTGAAACACAAAGCCGATACGGTTATTTCTGTATGTATCCCAATCTCCTGACTTATATTTCTTTGTAGATATCCCGTCAATTTCCAAGTCTCCCGAGTCATAGTGATCCAAGCCTCCAATGATATTGAGCATTGTAGTTTTACCTGACCCGGAGGGGCCTAATATGGCGGCAAACTCATTGTTGCGGAAAGACACCGAAACTCCGTCAAGAGCTGTCTGTGTGAAATTAAATGTTTTATATGATTTTCGTATTTCGGTTAATTTTAACATAATATTCTCTTTTCTTATAAATGCTATTATTATACGTCCTCACCTGTGGTCTGTCAAACAAATATTCCTTTTTACTTTTGCTATTTGACAGAAATGTGTTATTATCTATGTATAACGTGTCGAACTACTATATAGGGGTATCTCCAATAGATATTCTTTTATTTTATCAACGAAAGAAAGGAGGTGTAAACATGGCAGTCAATAGTATTAATTCCTCTGGAATGGGCTACTACAAGTATCAGGCATCCATCAATAATTTCCGTCTGAACCAGGCTCTTTCCAACAATCCAAAGCTTAGCCGCTCAGCCGTTTCACCGGTTCCCTCTGTGCCGTCCTTAAACAGTTCTCTCAAATCAAGTATGAACTTTGTAAAGGAATACAGTTCCAGCATGTCCGACTTAATGAGCGCTGCCAATGAATTGAGAAAAACCAATTCTTCCGGTGCAATGAACGATTTGGTTTTGACCAGCACCAATGAATCTGTTGCATCTGCTGACCAGAAACTTGCGCTGAAAAGTACAAAGGATATTCAGCTTGATGTGACACAGGTGGCTCAGGCGCAGCGAAATGTAAGTGACAGCGTAAGCGCTTCTGAGACAGCACAGGCAGATATGAACTTCACTGTGAGCAGTGCCGCAAATTCTGTAAATATTCAGATAAATGTCTTAAATGACAATGGCACATCCAAGACAAATGCCCAGATGCTCCAGGAAGCCGCGGACCAGATTAATAAGACACTTACAAATGTAAAGGCAGCCGTGGTACAGGAAAAAGGTGTTGTATCTCTTGCCTTAGAGAGCAAATATACAGGGCGTTCAGGTTCCTTCAATGTCAGCGGTGAGCTTGGCGCTGCAAAAGGGGCTGACATAACTAATGCTGATGCTAAAAATGCTAAATATTCTGTAACTGTGAATGGCAAGACCACAGAGCATGAGTCTTCCAGCAATGCTATTTATTTAGATTCCACGAGAATCGGTGCAACTATCAAAAGTGCCGGAAGTACCACTATTAAAGCGGATGTGGATGCGGATAAAGTCGCTTTTGCTATCAGTGACCTGGTTACCGCATATAATTCAACTCTGAAACTTCTCAACGACAATTATGGTCGGGGAACGGGCGTTGACAGACAACTGCGCAATCTTGTCACAGGCCTTGGCTCTGAACAGTCCCTGGGAAAATTGGGAATCACAGTAGAGAAAGATGCTTCTCTAAAATTTAACAAAGCCTTTTTGGCAAACAGCCTGGAAGAAAGTCTCGCACTTATAAAAGATTTGATTTCCGGAACAGGCGGTCTCGCTGACAAAGCCTTTAACAAGGCAGTCACGGGCATGAGTGTAAATTCCGGTTCCTTAATCAACAATGACTGGGAAAATGCACAGTCAGATTATATGAACAACCCACAGAATATATTTAATATATATTCCAAAAGCGGCACTTACGCTATGAATAATTATTATGCTGTTGGCATGATGATGAATCTTTTAGTATAAGTACTTAAACAGACATAGACAGGGGACATCACAACATCCCCTGTCTATTTATATGCCTTAAAGCTCTATGGCTCATTTTGGAAATACGCTCTTCCAAAAGCGATATCCAAATCCACCTGTCTTTTCAGTTCTTCAATAGTATCATATTTTTCTTCCGGCCGTTCAAACGCACAGAATTCCACTGTGATATCTTTGCCATAGGCATCCCCGTCATAATCAAACACAAATACCTCCAGCAAAATCCGTTTTTCATCTGTCACAGTTGGTCTCATACCTATATTTCCAATTCCCGTAAAGACTGTTTTGTCTACCCACACTTTACATGCATAGACACCAAAACGGGGGACAATCTTCCGCTTTGGAGGTACAACATTCATGGTAGGAAACCCAAGAGTCCGCCCCAGGCGCTGCCCGTGTTCCACAATCCCTGATATGTGATAAGGATATCCCAGAAGCAGATTTGCAAGCTCCACATCTCCCTCTGCCAGCGCTGTTCTGACATGGGTGCTGCTGATTTCCTTGTCATCCAGCCGCTCCTTGCCCACTATCTCCAGCTCGTAGTCATACTCCCCGGCATATTTAGCCAGCATTTCCACGTCTCCCCGCTTGTTATGCCCAAAATGAAAATCCGTTCCCACAGCAATGTAGGAAGCGTGGAGTTTTTCTACCAGGATTTTTTCAATAAATGTCTCTGCCTCCATCTCCCGGATTTCCTCTGTAAAAGGACACTGTATCAGACAGTCAACCTGATTCTCCAAATGTTTTCTACGCTCCTGGTTTGTCAGCAAAACTTCTTTATTTATATCAAATGCAAATACGACACTTTTTACGTCTTTATTCTGTGCATAGGCCTGTATCCTGTGAATCAGTTTTTGATGTCCTCTGTGAAGAGCATCAAATTTTCCCAGTGTTACCGCCGTTCTTTCCAGTCCCTCATAGGAATTGATATCTGTATAATATTGCATATTTATCCCCGCTTACTTTTAAGGAAGGAAAAACATTTTTTCAAGTCTGTACTCTTCTTTTTGAGCAAGATATTGATAAATACCTATGAATTTTCCTTCTTCGTTATATATTCTAACTCTTTCATCCCCGGCAATGCCCGGGTCTTCTGTCATATATTCCTTTCGGAGAGGATTGCCATTGTAGGCAAAAGCTGCGTGGGCATCTGCCACTGTAACTTCTCTAAGCTCCAAAAACATGGCATCTATGGGGGTTACTATTTCTAAAAAACTTCCCGCTTTCACGAACTCCTCTATTTGTGCCAGTCTAAAGCTGTCTTTCACCTCAAAACGGCCCACCTTAGTCCTCAGTAACGCTTCCATACATCCGCCTGTCCCAAGGTCTTGTCCAATATCATGGCACAAAGTGCGGATATATGTACCTTTTGAGCATTTTACTTCCATAGATACTCTGGGAAGCTCTATGCTTTGTATTTTAATGTCAAAAATATGGACGGTTCTTTTCTTACGCTCTACTTCTATGCCTTCTCTGGCAAGCTCATATAATTTTCTGCCATTTACTTTCAGAGCTGAATACATAGGCGCAGCTGCTCGTATCTCCCCGATATACCCTTCTATACATTCCTTTACGGCAGATTCTGTCAAAGCAGAAGTGTCTCTGCTCTCTAAAACTTCCCCTGTTATATCCTGAGTATCTGTCGTCCTGCCAAATAAAAGGACAGCCTCGTAAGTCTTGTCCTTATCTGTCAACATATCACATAATTTAGTTGCCCTGCCCAGACGTACAGGGAGAACCCCTTCCGCGTCCGGGTCCAGGGTTCCGGTGTGCCCGATTTTCTTCTGCCCCAGAATCCCGCGCAGTTTTGCCACTACATTCGTGAGAAGTATACCCTTTTTCTTTATATACATTGATGATTCCATTTATCATAGACTGTTTTACCGCCAATCATTAATCCAACTCGAAGCACCATCTGGTCACTCACATTATTGATGACATCATAATATGTGCCCTTCATGGTAAATCCCGCCGCTTTTGCATGACCGCCTCCTCCGAAATACTGGGCGATTTTGCTCACGTCCACCTTATCCTTAGAGCGCAGGCTGACCTCAAATTCATGTGTATCCAGTTCATACATAAACATAGCTACTTCCACGCCCTCTGTCTGTCCAAGCCGGCTTACAATGCCTTCCAGGTCACTTGGTTTTGCCTCATAAAACTCCATCTCGCTCTTGCTTACAGAAGATATAATCCATTTTTTATCAAAAACCAGGATACTCTCCCCAGCAATGCTCTTCCTAAAAGCTGATTCTGTACATATGTTTTCTCATAATAAGTTTTGCGAATAACTTCACTTCCATTTTACACCTTTTCGCATCAGCTCTGCCGCCGCTTCCATAGTCTCAGGGGAGGTGCAGGAATACTGGAACACACCAGTGTCATGGACAATGCCCATATAAAGAGCTTCGGCTGTGTGAAGGCTGATTTTATCCTTATCCAGCATTGTATACACCAGCTCTGATGTGGAGCTGGCATCCACTACAATGTAATTTTCATCTGCAAATGCTCGGTTGCTCACATGATGGTCAATGCAAAATGTTTTTTTCGCCGCTTCAAACAAAGGCAGTGAAAATCCAAGCCGGTCCTCGTCCCCACAATCCAGACAGATAAACAAATCATATTGTTTATCTGCCAAAGTACTGTGTTTTAATTCATCCGCACCGCTGATTATCCGGTAAGGCTCCGGTATTTCTTCTAAATATACATCGGCCTCTATTTCTGGATACTGCTCTTTCAAGTAATTATATAACCCTAAACATGAACCTGCGCAGTCTCCGTCCGGGCGGATATGTCCGCCCAGAGCTACGGTTTTCATGCCCTGCAGGATAGTAGGAGGTTGTATAGAATATATCGTGTTTCCCTATTAACCTTAGCAATAC
>JASGKW010000025.1:0-33460 GCA_049840515.1 Muricomes sp.
TTTGCGGAAGCTTTCTCCAAAAAACAAAGCGGGAATTGACAATCCACTTTGCCTCATCCCGCTTCGTAATCATCCCTTTTATCTTCTTTTTCCTTCAACCGTCTGGGATATAATACTTTTCATCATCTCTTCTGTCATCTGACCACTGACATAGCCAAATACCTTACCTTCTTTTGTAATCATAAATGTGGTTGGATATGAGTATACACCGTATTGCTCGAAAAGTTTTCCTCCTGTATCCATTAAAACAGGGTAAGTAAATCCATTTTCCTCCATAAACTGTTTGACCCCTTCTTCGTTTTGTTCTTGGCCATATTCAGGTGCAGCAACTCCGAGAATCACAACTTCCGGATTCTCTTCTCCCTGGTATGCTTCATGGAGTTTCTGGATATCTGGCATTTCTGCCCTGCATGGAGGGCACCATGTCGCCCAGAAATTCAGGAAAATTGTTTTGCCCCTGTAGTCAGAGAGTTTATGCGTATCTCCAAACTGATCTTTCAATTCAAAATCAATTGCGTCCGAAAGTTCCTGGGACCCTTCCTGTCCGGACTGCCCACTGTTTTCACCCTGTCCTGCACCCTTGTCATCTTGTTCGACTGTCTGTTTTTCCTCCTGGGATGCCTGAGCGTCAGACTCTTGTTTCTGAGTGTCCTTTTGTTCCTGAGATTTTGCATCTTGCTTTGACTGCTTTTGTTGCTGTGTTGTCTGAACTTCTGACAAATATCCTGTGATGGCATTCATTTTTCCTGTAAACATCATGACACCCATCAGTATCATGAGTACGCCCCCAACCTTCACAGTATATTTTACCACATTATTATGCTTTTTAAATAATGCCAGCAGTGTGGTGCTGAATACTCCCACTGCTAAAAAAGGTAATATAAATCCCAGTGTGTAAACACCAATTAAAACAAACCCAAGCACTTTTGTATTTGCAGAGGCAGACATAAGAAGAACACTAGATAATGCCGGGCCTACACAGGGGGTCCATGCAAAACTAAAGGTGAATCCCATAATCAATGCTGTCCATGGGGACATAGCCAGATTATCCAATTTAACCGGAAGTCTCCGCTCACTGCCCAGCATTTTAGATTGACCGAACATTCCTAACTGGTACAGACCAAACACAACAACCAGAATTCCGCCAATTCTGGCAAACAGTGTCTGACTCCCTTTAAAAGCGCTTCCCAGAGCAGACACACCAAGCCCCAACAGGAAAAATGTAAAACTGATACCCAACACAAAAAAGAAAGTATTCAGCATAACCTTCTTTCTACTATAATAAACTTTCCCATCCTCACCTACTGTGTGTGTTCCCCCTGACAAATATCCGATATACAGGGGTATCAGTGGCAATACACAGGGCGAGAAGAAACTTAACAGCCCCTGAAGAAACACTGTAACGACCGGTACACTTACATCCAATGAAAATCCCATATCATTCCCTCCTCTGCTGCATTACTACATAGATTGGTAGAGCTTGCCCTCGCTAAGTATTTCAGGCTTTCCGCCTCTCACCTCAACCTCAGTCACCGCACAATTTAATGGTACTCCATTTTCCCAAAATGTTGCAATCTCCTTATTTCCCTTTATCAGGTTCATCATTGCTGTAAGCGTTGCCCCATGACTGGTAATCAATATTTCTTTATCCTGCAATTCCTGATTTTCATATAATTCCCACAAAAATTCCTGAGTCCTGTTCATGACTTCTAAAATAGATTCTCCGCCCTTTGGCACCTCATAGTTAGCGGTATCTGTAAAAAGCTTATTAAATTCTGCACTGTCCGGCTCCTGGTTCTCTCCTCTGCAGCACATCCCCTCCGCTGTTCCAAAAGACATTTCCTGTATTCTTATCTCATCATATATGGGAACGTCTCTGCCAGCCAATATAATTTCAGCAGTTTCCCTCGCGCGAATCAACGGACTTGTATATGCCAGTGCAAAAGGGATATGTTTTAATCCTTTGCCTGTCTCCTCTGCTAAATATCTTCCATATTCATTCAATGGGATATCAGAACGCCCCTGTACTCTTCCTGCTTTATTCCATTCCGTCTGACCGTGACGGACAAAATGTAACTTCATCATCTGCCTCCTTGCCTGTTCAATCTATATTTAAATATGTATATTTATTGAACTACTAACATTCAATACGGTATACTTATTGAACTTCTAATGTTCAATAAGATATGCTTCTTGAACTGTCATCATAATTTTTATATGCACTTTCCAGTATAGTAGACCCTCCCGCTTTCGTCAACATTACCTCCACAGTATTTTCAGCAGTATATATACTTGTCTTATTCCGCTCCTGGCTTTATAATAAATTACTATAATACTAATTATTTGAAAAAGGAGAATATTATGGAAAAAATCACCAGCTTTACTATAGACCATATAAAACTTATACCTGGACTCTATGTCTCCAGGAAGGATTTTGTAAATGGAAATCCTGTAACTACTTTTGATATCCGCATGACTAAACCCAACGAGGAGCCTGTCATGAACACAGCGGAGATGCATGCTTTGGAACATCTGGGAGCTACTTTCCTTAGAAATAACGAAGAATTTAAAGACAATGTGCTCTATTTCGGCCCTATGGGATGCCGCACAGGATTCTATCTGCTTCTGTCAGGAGATTACAAATCCAAAGACATCGTGCCGCTTATGAAAGAAATGTTTAGTTTTGTTGCTTCTTTTGACGGAGAAATTCCAGGTGCTTCCGCAAAAGATTGCGGAAATTATCTGGATATGAATCTCCCCATGGCAAGATATATTGCAAAAAAATATTTGGATGATGTACTGTCTGATATCCAAGATAAACAATTATACTATCCAGAATAGGCCCAAAAGATATACTGACATACAGAACCCCCTGCTTTGGTTCATTTTGTGGCCAAGCGGGGGGTTCTATATAAACTTATACAGTTTTTACCGAAGTCTCCTGTGATGAAACTGATTTCTTTTTCTGCTCTATCTTTTGTTTTTTCAATATGTTATTGCGGATATAAGCATAGGTTCGTTTTTCCCCTTTTTCTGCAAGCATTGCGAGAAGACTCTCCAAAAGCGCCTCTGTCTCTTTATGCATCACATAATAGCCTTTCCCGTGAATAAAATATTCTAACGGGTCCGAATCCCTGTATTCTGTACCCTTGTATATTTTGCTGGCTGCTATTCTATCCAGAAACATTTCCACCACATATCGGGTGGGCATTTTCATTCCAACCATATTTTTGCCGCCATCCAAACCGTAATCTATCCAGTATTCATAATGATGTTTATTACGCCCTTTGTGGTGAAGCCATGCATAAGAACATCCCTTGTCTTCTCTCTCCGCATTATTAGGGCTTCTGTCGCCCTGATAATACTTACATCCCACCTTAAACTCCGTCCAACTATATTTGGAAAGGTCATGAAGAAGCCCCTGCTTATACAGCCCAACCTGGAAGCACTCTTTCATGACCAACATTTTATGCCTGGTTATTGTAAGAAAATGTTGTACTGCCTTCATATATTGTACCGCCCTTCCCATATCTCCGTCTCCGGTATGATTATTTCCCAATTAAAAATACAATGCTTCTTTCCTTTACAGTCATAGTCTTCTGATTTTCCAGAAGCCTGATCTGTTCACATTCCCCTGTTGAAGTATCCATCACCTGATACCACCTTTTCTTTCCGGACGGCGCGGGAAGTGCAAAAGAATGCTTTATCCAATGCATGTTATAGGCAATAAAACAATCCGTATCTTCCAGTTCCTTTCCACTATATAAAACCCCAAACTGTCTGCTCGAAACTTCCATAGGGATCTGCCATGCACTCTCCCCGTGATAAGACACATCAGGAATCCCGCATGCCATCTTGTCCAGTCCCAGAAGTGCTTTCTCTCCGCGAAGTACGGGATGAGCTCTGCGCAGTGCAATCAGAGCTTTGACATACTGAAACAATGTATCATTATTTTTTAATTTATTCCAATTTAACCAGGACAGTTCGTTGTCCTGACAATATACATTATTATTTCCCTTTTGGGTATTTTCAAATTCATCCCCGGCCAGAAGGCATGGAGTTCCCTGAGCTGCCAGTAAGAGAAAAAATGCATTTCTGATTTGTCTTTTCCTCAATTCTGACACGACCTGCTTTTTAGTCGGACCCTCCACTCCACAATTCCAACTGTAATTGTAATCCGGTCCGTCCTCATTATTTTCTCCGTTGGCCTCATTATGTTTCGCATCATAAGATACAAGGTCATTCAAAGTAAACCCTGTATGGGCAGTAATATAATTGCAGCACCCTGACTCCTGCGTGGTGCGCCGCAGCACCTGCATAGCTTCCCCTACCATGCCCTCATCCCCTTTTAGAAACCGGCGCATTGTATTTTGAAACCATTCTTCTTTCTTCCACACCTTCGCTCCTTTGAGAATTGGGTCCTGTGTCAGGCCATCCCACGGGACAACATAAGGATTGATGATAAATCCATCAATGTGATATTCCAGCATATAATATCTGAGACACTCCACTGCCGTCTGAGGAAGCATCCCCTGTGCAAAAGGCATTTCCAGCACAACTTCAATCCCTGCCTTATGGCAGGACTTCACCATCTCCTTCAGCTCTCTGGACACACAGTCAGAAGCCGCATATGCAGCTTTGGGAGCAAAATAATAACCTTTTCCATATCCCCAGTAATTGGGATATACACCTATATACTCCTCAAATTCATAGACAGGCATACACTGAATTTGATTAATTCCCAGCTTGCTTAGATAGGGCAGTTTCTCCATTATCCCAGAAAATGTTCCCTTGTATTTTACTTTTGATGAAGTGTGCATTGTAAATCCGCGAACATGCAGACTGTAAGCTATCACTTCATGAGCAGGTATGTGAAGGAGCTTGTCCCCTCCCATTCAAAATCTCCTGAAAGTAAACGGCCTCTCACTTTGTGGGACTCCAGATTTTCTTTCTGCCCGAACATTTTATGTCCAGTGATTTCCCTTACATACGGGTCAATACAAACTTTCCCGTCTATCCTGTAATTATATTCATATCTGGTGGCATCCACACTCTCCAGAGCAAGAAAGCGCACCTCTCCCGCTGCTTCGGCTTCCGGCATAGAATATGTACCTTCAACCTTTTCTTCGCCAGCTTTATACAAAAGCAGCTCACAGCGCTTCCCCTCTGGTACAGAAACTGCAAAATTCGCCCTGTTATTTGTTATTGTCACGCCCAGTGGCTGCGGGCTTCCCTGCACTTTCTTCATCACTCGTTTTGTCCCCTCTTCTACATTACTGCCAACCGTCAGTTCCATACAACTCTATATTATTTTTCCCAAGAAAAAATGTATCTATGTAAATATCTTTTTCATACGCACTTCCGTTTAAAATTGCAATACCCGTCTCAACAGCCCGTATCCCTATATTGATGGGTGACTGTGCCCCGGTTCCTGCCATAAAACTGCCCGGTTTCGCCAGTTCACTTTTCACCTCCGGCGAGCCGTCCACACCATAAACAAGTACATTGCTTCTCCCTGCCTCTTTGAGAGCCTGCAAAACTCCCAGAGCTGCTTGGTCATTTCCGCACATTACAGCATCTATTTCAGGATACTTGTCTAAAATCTGTTTCATCTCATCTTCAGCCTGCTCTTTGTATGCCCCGGCATCAACCCTCTCCAGCACTTCAAATCCGGCGTTGGCAATCGCCTCCTCAAAGCCTGTAATCCGCTCATTGATAGAATTCAGGGAAGCACGCTCCAGAATCACAATTTTTCCGCCATCAGGGCGCTGCTTAATCAAATCTGCACCGCATAAATAACCTGCCTTTTTATTATCAGAGCCAATATAGGCATCTACCAAATCTGCATTTTTCACCTGAGTATCTATGTTGATTACAGGAATTCCCGCCTTTTTAAGCGCTTCTAAAGCCGGGGTTATCTTTTCCCAGTCCACCGGACACAGAAAAACTGCTGACACGCCCTCGTCAATCATTTCCTGAATCTGCTGAATCTGCAGCTCCACATCTGAGCCGGGATTCTTTGTAATCAACTGAAAACCGTTTTCCTCTGAGGTGATTTCTATTGATTTCTGCAAAGTTTCAAAATATGGATTGCCCATATCAATACAGCTATAACCAAAGGTATGTGTACTCTCTGCCTTTTCCTCAGTCCCTGAACCGACTTCTTCTTCGACCGCATTATCTTCAGGCGTACCTACATTCTTTTTGCAGCCTCCAAGCAGCATAGATACCGCCAGAGTCATGATAAATACGCTGAATATCCACTTTTTCATGAAACATCCTCCTGTTATGTAAAAGTCAAGGCAGACTCTCATCTTCCGCCTCGCTTATTCCCCACCCTGAAGTCAAAACCTATCTCTTTTATTCTATCGTGTTTCATCACATTGTCAAGAGCGTCCGGCTCATGTTTGCCTTGCTTTTTGTCTTTCTTTTTGTTAAAGTTGAGATATCAACAATGAAATTTGTTAAAAGTTGACATATCAACGATAAAAAGGAGATTATATTTATGAACGAGAATGAAGCTCTCACTGTAACACTGACACTGGACAACGACGAAGAACTGGAATGTGCCGTTCTTACTATTTTTGAAACAGAGGGACAAGAATATATTGCCCTGCTCCCCTTAGATGAAGATGGCAATAATGAAGACGGAGAAGTCTTCCTCTACCGTTATTCAGAAACAGAGGATGAACAGCCTAAACTGGACAATATTGAAGATGATGACGAATATGAGCGGGTTGCTGACAAATTTGATGAATGGCTGGATTCCCAGGAATATGAAGACCTTGACCTGGACGAAGAAGAGGACAACTAATCCTCCCTATTTAAACTTTATAGCATTGAAATAATAACACATGTGCCGGGAGAGTTCTCTTTCCCGGCACATAATATATTACAGTAATTTTCTTGCCGGCTCAAGCTCCTGGGGACTGACATAAATGTAATAGAAGCTCTGACGTTCCGCTCTTGTGCCGAAGCTGGCTCTTCCCAAAAATAAAATCTTCATTGCCAAATCCAGGATGGACTCATATCCCCTGATTTTCTCCCGAAAAGAAATATTTTGTGACTTTAACTTTTCTTTGAGTATGCAATGTCTTTCAAAAGAATCTGTTTTTAGCAACAATTCTGTTTCCATAAACATCCCCCCTTTTGAACTATTAGATTTACAGGTTTATTATGTTTATATCATAACACATTAAAAAGCATAATTGAACAATAACTCATCCACAAAACGGGACTGTTCTACATCTTTTCCATTTTTATTTTTCACATAAATGATTTTAAGCTGCTCCTTTGCCCTTGTCATCGCCACATAGAACAGACGCCGCTCTTCCTCCACTTTTTGCTCCTTGAGTGATTTTTTATAAGGAATCTGTCCCTCATTTGCCTCTATAATGTACACGGTGTCAAACTCCAGACCTTTTGCAGCGTGCATAGTCATCAGCTGTACGCCGCTCTGCGTCAGTGCTCTATTGCTCTCCCGGATTTTCAGAGCATTTGTATATTCATCCACATGCACAAACCATTCCTCCAGAGATGCATAAGGGCGCGCTGCCTGCTCAAGCTCTGAGAGAACTTCAAATAAATCGCTCGCCTGCATTCTACGGGATGCAGCATATTCTCTCAGAAAATCATCATATCCTATTTTCTTTCGCAGATATTGAATAGCTGCATAAGGCGCCATCTTTGCAAGCATCTTCAAATCCCACTCAAACTGGTCTACCCTGTCCAGCATCCACTCTTTATCACAATAAAACTTTCTCAAATCCTCAAAGGCAACCTCTCTGGCAGAAAGACTATCTCTTCCAATGTACCGCTTGGGCCGGTTCATAATTTGTAAAAAGTCCTGACGCTCCCTGCTGCCCGCCGCCATCTTAAAATAAGTCCTGATATCTTTTGCAATAAAATGATTATATATATTAGGCATATGCTCCTTCATCTGGAAGGGAATTTGATTCTCCCAAAGTCTTTCCACCAGATTTCTGGCATCCGTGTGAATCCGGAACAATACTGCAATGTCTTCTGCTTTTACCCCAGATTCCATCCGGTTTTGTATCTCCTCCAGCACATACTGGCTCTCCTCCACCGGGTCACTTACTTCCTGAACATGAAGGCTCACCCCTTTGGGTTTCCGGGCATGGATTTTTTTGTCAAAGCGCAGCTCATTATTTCCAATTACTTTCAAAGCATTTTCCACAATATTGGAAGTGGAGCGGTAATTAATATCCAGAAGAAGCTGTCTCATTTCAGGGTAATCTTTCTGAAATCCCAGCATCAGTTTGGAATCTGCCCCTCTAAATCCATAGATAGACTGGTCGTCATCCCCAACCGCAAATAAATTTTGCTGGGGCGCAGCCAGCATTCGGATGACATCATATTGAACTTTATTGATATCCTGAAATTCGTCAATTAAAATATAGCGAAATTTCTTCTGCCACATTTTTAAAATGTCCGGACGTGATGAAAACAGCTCATAACAGAGCACAAGCATATCGTCAAAATCAATCTTTCTGGCCCTTTTTCTCTGAGCCTCATATTCCTTATAAATATTCTGAAAATCCTCAGAATTACATTTTGTACAGTGATAGGAGTTTACATCCAGTCTGTTATTTTTGACAACTCCAATTTCCGCGGCAATATCCAGAAGAAAATCCTCTTCATCAAAAATTTCTATCTCCTGGCTGCTCACGGCATGTCTGATAATCTGGTATTTTTCTTCCTCCGACAAAATATTTTGAGGACCCAGATGATATGCCCATTTCAGAATGCCATAATAGATGCCATGAAAAGTTCCCACCGTGACGGGCAGCCTCTTATTTCCCATGAGCTGCTGAAAACGTTTCTTCATCTCAGTTGCCGCATATTTAGTAAAAGTAATGACCAGAATTTCTTCTGGTCTCACCTTTAACTCTTCTATCAAATATTTCATTCTATTTACAATTACTGTCGTCTTCCCTGACCCTGGACCCGCCAGGACAAGGCAGGGACCATCCCCATGAGTAATCGCATCTGTCTGAGCTTTACTAAAACTCATATTTACCTCTTTCTAAGTTGTGACTGACCTGCAGCCGATTCACACTTCTTGAACTATTGATTGTCCGATAAAGCGTCAATCGCAATTTTTATACGTTTCAGAGATTCCTCTTTGCCCAGAATCTCCATAAGCTCAGTAGCACCTCCCGGTGTACTCTGTTTGCCTGAAACCGCTGTTCTCACAGGCCACATAACATAACCATTTTTGAACTCTTTCCCGGCCGCATAATTCTTCAGCGTCTCAAACAAAGCATCGTTGCTGTAATCCTCCTGAGCTTCCAGTACAGGAAGCAAATCACGGAGCACTTCCAGGGATGTCTGCTGATTTGTCTTCATTTTTTTGTGGGTGTACATTTCAAGGTCATACTCCGGCAGCTCTTCAAAAAAGTCTATCTGATCTTTAATGTCCGGGAATACCTCAATCCTTGTCTTTATCATTCCTGCAATTTTTTCTAAGTCATAATCCTTCGTGAGCACTTCTTTGATGTAGGGTTCTGCCATCTCATAGAACCTGTCAAAGTCCATGAGTTTCAGATATTCTCCATTCATCCACTTGAGCTTTACAGTGTCAAATACTGACGGAGATTTATTCATATGGTGATAATCAAAAACTTCCACCAGCTCTTCCAGTGAAAATATCTCCCTTGTGTCAGCCGGACTCCATCCGAGCAGTGCCACGAAGTTTACAACTGCCTCTGAAACAAATCCCTGCTCAATTAAATCCTCATAGGAAGAATGCCCGCACCGCTTGCTCAGTTTTTTGTGAGTCTCATCTGTAATCAGCGGACAATGCACATACACTGGAACATCCCAGCCAAATGCCTGATACAGGCGGTTGTATTTCGGAGCGGAGGAAAGATACTCATTTCCTCTTACTACATGTGTGATTTCCATCAAATGGTCATCCACTACATTTGCAAAATTGTATGTCGGAAAACCGTCAGACTTAATCAAAATCATATCATCCAACTCTTCGTTGGGCACTGTAATATCCCCATATATTTCATCATGGAACGCAGTCGTCCCTTCATTTGGCACATTCAGACGGATTACCCAGGGTTTTCCCGATGCGAGATTCGCCTCTACCTCTTCTTTTGAAAGTCCCAGACAATGCTTATCATATACTACAATATCAGTATCACTGTTTTCTGACACTGTAGTCTTTAAAGAGGCCAGCCGTTCCTTATCACAAAAACAATAGTACGCATCCCCCTGCTCCACCAATTGTTTTGCATACTTCAGATAAAGGCCCGCAGCATTGCGCTCGCTCTGTACATATGGACCATATCCGCCGTCCTTGTCCGGTCCCTCATCATGAATCAGTCCAGTCTTCTCCAAAGTACGATATATAATATCCAGGGCACCTTCCATGAAACGCTCCTGGTCTGTATCTTCCACACGCAGAATGAAATCTCCGCCTTCATGCTTTGCTATGAGATATGCATACAATGCGGTTCTTAAATTACCTACATGCATCCGCCCTGTAGGGCTCGGTGCAAATCTTGTTCTTATTTTACTCATACTCTTTGTTCTCCAATTCCTTATCTATTCTCAAATCATCACCCTCCGGCCACGGGCCAGATTAAGTACAATGACTCATCTCCTGCGCAAAGTACCTAGTTCATTATAAAACAAGTTTCCACATTGTTCAACAAACAAAACACCTTTACTGCTTTTCTATCTTTTTTATGCTGACCTTGAACAGCGTGTCCATGATAAAAATAGCCAGTGCAATCACGCCTGCTGTCTCCAGTGTCTGCATGAGATAATAGCTGCTTTTGGCGCTGTCATTTGCAATGATATAGTACACAATCCTGTACATTCCCGCTCCGGGCACCGTGGGCAGGATTCCTGCAATCAAAAAAATTGTCACCGGTGCTTTTAATATTCTGGCAAATGTATGGGCTGCCAGTGCAATGGCAAGGGCCGAGAAAAAGGTTGCGAGAACTACATTTAAATCCTTCTGTACTCCGAAAAGGTACACAAAACCTCCAATTGCCCCCGTAATCCCCGCATGGATAAGATACTTACGGGGTGTCTCCAAAAGTACGGCAAATGCGCCTACTGCTATAAAAGAGCCTATCACACCAAGTAACAATATCACAGTAAGCCACCTCCTGTATAAAAAAGCCCCATTAAGACCATACCTGTTCCCACTCCAAGTGCCACCGCCGCCGCTTTCAAAAATGCCTCCAAAATCCTGGCTCCCCCGGAAATATAATCTCCCTCGAGAGTGTCACGAACCGCATTGGTTATAGCAACACCAGGCACCAGAGGCATAATGGCGCTTACAATTACAACATCAATGTCCAAAGAGGATATCTGGCTCTTTATAAAGAGGGAAGCCACTGCAAGCCCAAGTGAAGTCAGAGTATCCAGTATAAATCCATTAATATGCAGCCTTTTCCCCACAGTTATAACAAGAGCCATAACAGCCCCCACCACTGCCGCGGAAAAAACCTCCCAGCTTCCGCCGCCGAATAAAAGTGCAAATCCCACAGGAACCATTATTGTCGCCAGATTGTAAAACCAGACGGAATATTGCTTTCCTCCGATTCCTTTTAATTCCTCACAGGCTTCCTCTAAAGATATGACCCCTGCACAGTAATTTCTTGATATTTCATTCACCCGGACAATCCGGTTTAAATTCGTTTTGCGCTCCTGTACCCGCTTAATCACCGTAATCGGCTCCATATCCGGGTTGCTGATTGTCGCCACAATTCCAGTCATCATTACACTGGCCTCAACAGTATCTGTGTTGGCTGTGCGCAAAATATGATACATTGTATCCTCAGCCCTGTGTGTTTCTGCCCCGCTTCGAAGCATCAGTTCACCCGCCATAACAGCCATATTCATCACAAGCTTGTAGTCCATGTCTATCCTCTGCTTTCGTCAATTATACCGCTTTGCCTGCAAGAACAGCATGCAAATCTTCACATATTTTAACATATTTTAAAAATAAATCTACCCTGCAGATGTTTTTTTGCGCCATAATTTTGCCGAATCAGGCTGCGGAGCCAAATGCTCGCCATTTATCTGACTGTGATACTCGAATCCAAAAATCTTTCCTGATATTGTTCACGGTATTCATTCGGGGCAAAAATCTGCAGAGTACATCCCTCGAACGCATTTTCTGCAATCTCAACCATGCCGCACCCTCTCATATCAAGTATCATTATCTTAGAATCCGCAAATGACAGCTCTGCCAGTTTGGTTACAGAATGTGGCATTTGGTGGTTTCCAACCCGGGCTGACGGAAATGCAAGGGCAGTTGTCATACTCTTATCCAATAACAGTCCATCACTGCTTGTATATACAGGATTATTTTCACTTACCTCAATTGCAAATAAACTTGTCAGTTCCTTTGTTGTTCCTGCTTCAATATAAATAATATTTTCAGGAATATGTAATTCCATGATATCTGCCCCTGCTGAAGAAAATGTGCCGGCAAGAATTCCGCTGCACCCTTCCGACGGAAGTGTCAGTACTCCATCCTCGTCTACCAGACCTGCTTCCGAATTATAACTGTAAATCATACCTTCCTCATTTACAAGAAAACCTTCTGGCTGTACTACTACTGGTTCTTCTTTTTCACCAGTATTTCCTCCTGTTCCTCCGTTCTCGTTCTCATTCGTTGTGCCTGAGCCACCAGAATTACCTGGATTCCCGGTATCCGTCGGCTTTTCAGGCTGTTCCGGTTTTTCTGACGTACCCGGTTTACCAGGAGTCACAGGTTTCGCCGGGTTTTCCGGTTTTGATGGCGTTTCCGGCTTTGTTGGACCTTCTGGTATTGACGGAGTTATCGGCGGCGGAGGCATCGTAGGAATACCCGGTTGTGGAGGTAACGCAGACCCTCCCGGGATATCAGACTGGGATGATGCAGGAGGCACTGCCGTAATATCCTGGATTTCCCACACTTCCGTATTCACTGTCCCCGCGGCGATACTTTGGGCAGCTTCACCGGCAGACACACCCTGCACATTGCTTTCACTCTGGCTCTCCAAAACAGGCCTTTTCTCTTCCGCACGCAAAAGCATCAAAGCATTCACCTCTTTCAACAAAATTTCCTTAATATCTCCAGTCCCCATATTCAGACTTGCATCAGCTAAAACTTTTCCTCTGAAAGCATGGTTTGTAAAGCCAGCTTCATATGTAGGATTTACTTCAACAAATTCCACCTTGGGCAGTCTGCCCGCAGTCACAATAATGAGAACTAATGAAAGTGCCACACTCACAGTGCGCAAACCTTGTTTTCTGATAAAATCACCATTTGCAATCTTTCCGCAATACTCCATAACTTCTCACCCTCGCATTTCCATTTTATTCCATAATACAACACCACATTTATAAATTCTACAAAAGAAAAAGGAATGTTGCTATACTTTGCAACATTCCTTTGCAATTTTTTGTAACATTTTACTACCAGCTTCCTCCGCCTCCGCCTCCGAAGCCTCCGCCAGAGAAACCGCCTCCTCCGGACATGCCTCCAAAGCCACCGCTGCCGCCCCCTGATGTTTCGGGTTTTGGCACGCTCAATGTAGCTGCAGTCCGGTCCAGACCGCTCACCATCAGACGATTAAACATATAATAATCAAAAAATGTATAACTCTGATAGGATGAATACCACTCCGGCGCAGGAAAAGAAATACTCTTTAATTTTTCTGCAAATATATCCGAAAGGCCAAAAACGTATGCGTAAGGTATAATGTGATAAAACCATTCTGGGTTGGTTTTAGCCAATTCATTCATACGGTCCAGTTCCGCTGTCTCAATAAATTCTCTCAGACCCGCAAGATGCCCCATCCATTCCACACACTGCGGCGTCCTGCTCTTCATAAATCCAGCCATAATAACCAATGCCCCTGTCATAATAAGCACTGCTGTCAAGACCCATATATAATTAAATATTTCTCTCTGCAGCACACGCATAATATAGCTGCCCGCATATATCGAGGTGGAAAGTACACACATAGCCAGTGAAATTCCCGTCAGCCATTTTCTGCTCCTGCTGGATTTTGCATACCACCTGTCAATGGCTCCGCAGAAAATAATAACTCCTGCCAGCAGCATAATCCATGATATTATCTGTATTGCCATCCGCGCAGCACTTGTGTAGGAATATATACTTGTAATAAGCATAAACCAAGCTAAAGGAAGTGTGCAGCATAAAATTGCCGCTCCTCTGGAAATCTTAGATGCTCTGGTATATATCGCATCGCGCCCCTGTTTTTTGAAAAAATTGCGGAGCTTGCTTTTTGGCAATTTCCATGGTACCTGCAAATTTATACTTCAGTTCACTGATTTTCCGTTCACTGCCCCCTTCAAACAACTTATTGAATATACTAAATTGGTAATTGGGGGAATTCTCAGGCAGATTCTTTAATTTATATAAGCAGAGTTCATGCTTTTTCTGCTCCTCAATCCTCAGATAGCCTCTGTCCGCCCAATATACTATAAGTGAGAGTATATCCTTATCCTCCACATTTCCATCAATGATATAACCCACTGCGGCGCTGTCCAGATTGTCCGGAGGCTGATATTGAATGGATGGAATAATCTGTTCATCCCTGCCAAATCTCACAAACAGGAAGAGAATTAACAGAAATATCAGAATCCCCGGCAGAAGTAATAGCCATGGGAGATATCCCAGGTGGCCAACTCCAGTAAAATAGCCACTTTCCATCTCAGCATAAAGTGTGATACCCTCCCCCAGTTCCAAGTCATTCTTCAAAATACCTGATACTGTATTCCCCTGCCAGAACAATTGCAGAATTTCAGAAGCATCCTTCCGCTCTCCGTACATTCCATATAAAAACTTTAATCTGCCGGGGTCAAAACTTTTGGGAAATGTCACAGTAAAATGACTGCCTGCCGGGATTGGATTCTGCCATTGTTTCGGGAACACATTGTAATTGGCAATGTTATATTCTTTTGACTGAAATTTTGGGGTAAATTTATAAGAAAGCTGATACCGCTGCCGGCCAGTCTTATATAACCCCTCTGTGCCAAGGCGTCCTACCCAGTTCCCATTCTGATAACTTACCTGCAGAGGTTCTCCCGCACTTTCATCAGTAATTTGCGCATAATAGGGGACTTGACCGTCCACAGTACCTTTATATGGGACATGGCGGTAAATTCCCTGCTTGGACGTCAAAAAGTCGACTCCTATGTGTTCTGTAACCTCGTAGGACTGATTCTCACCTATCACGATATCCGTATTGAAATATTCTGTGTGCATATCCCGGTCTTCCCTGAGTGCTTCCTCCGAAGAACCAAACCCTTCCAATGCACCAAAACCAAATACAAAAAACAGCCAGATACCAGACCATAAGGCCATTGTTGCAAATCTGATACTGATTTTCCTCATGCCGATATCCCCCCTGACTTTAGAATGTAACCTTTACATTCTCCCTCTGCTCGGATTCTGTCACTTCATATAGTGGTTTTCTTTTAAATCCGAAAATACCTGCAATGATATTGCCGGGGAACATCTCCACCTTTGTATTAAAACGGTTCACAACACCATTATAATACCTTCTGGAACCTGCAATCTCCTCCTCAATCCTCTGCAGCTGGTCCTGAAGCTGAAGAAAATTCTGGTTTGCCTTTAAATCAGGATACGCCTCAGAAAGTGCAAATAAAGATTTCAGAGTACCACTCAAAATATTGTCATTCGCTATTTTCTCCTCAGCAGAAGATGAATTCATAGCTGCATTCCTGGCAGCGATTACCCTCTCTAAAGTCCCGGACTCATGCTTTGCATAACCCTTTACAGTCTCTACATAGTTAGGAATCAAGTCATATCTCTTCTTCAGGGAAACATCCATAGCTGAAAAAGCCTCTTCAGTCTTATTTCTCAGCTTAACAAAACCATTGTAAGAACCAACAAGCCAAATCACTATAATTACTATAATTGCCAATATAATCCAAACTACCATAACCGTATCCTCCTTTTTATCATCACACCAAAAAACATCATCAATGCCAGCACAGTTTAGCCATAAGCTCGATTTTGCATGGCTGCCAACACAATTTAGCCATAACCTCGATTCCGCTTCGCTTTATCTCGCTTTGGCAGTGCGCCAAATAGATTTTCAATTCTATGTACATACGAAAGTAAACTTTCTGCGGTACATAGAATTGAAAATTTGCATGACTAAACTGTTACTAACATTATACCTGTATTTCTGCCTTTATGCCAAGGAGTTCTTTGTTTTTTTCTAATATAGGGTTTATTACGTTTTTCAGGTAGGCTTCAACCTGCTCTTTTGCGCGCCCTGTGTATTTTGCCGGGTCCATTGTTTTTTGTAAGTCTTCCAGGCTCATATTGAAGGATTCGTCCTGTGCAATCAACTCTAAAAGATTATTTTCCAGGCCTCTTTCTTTTACATTTTTTCCTGCCTCCATGGAAAGCTCACGGATTTTCTCATGTAATTCTTGCCTGTCTCCCCCTGCTTTTACTGCATCCATCATGATATTTTCTGTCGCCATAAAGGGCAGTTCAGACATAAGATGTTTTTCAATGACTTTCGGATATACCACAAGCCCGTCCACTACATTCAGACATAAATCCAGTATACCATCGACCGCCAGAAATCCCTCCGGAATACTCAGACGTTTATTTGCAGAGTCATCCAGTGTTCTCTCAAACCACTGTGCGGAGGAGGTAATTGCCGGATTTAGGGCATCCGCCATCACATAGCGGGACAGGGACGCAATACGCTCACTTCTCATTGGATTTCGTTTATATGCCATAGCAGATGAACCAATCTGTGACTTTTCAAAAGGCTCTTCCACTTCTTTCAAATGCTGAAGGAGCCGAATATCATTGGAAAACTTGTGGGCGCTGGCCGCTATGCCCGCAAGTATATTTAATACTCTCGTATCCACTTTTCTGGAGTAGGTCTGGCCGGATACTGGATAGCAGGCGTCAAATCCCATTTTTTCAGCTATCATGGGGTCAATTTTATCAATTGTCTCCTGATTCCCGTCAAATAATTCAAGGAAACTTGCCTGTGTCCCCGTGGTTCCCTTTGAACCCAATAACTTTAAGGTGCCCAAAACGTATTCCAAGTCTTCCAGGTCCATCTCAAATTCCTGCATCCACAGGGTAGCCCTCTTTCCTACTGTGGTAGGCTGGGCCGGCTGAAAATGAGTAAAGCCAAGGGTTGGCTGTGCTTTATACTCATCTGCAAACTTTGCCAGACGTGAGAGCACATTCACAAGCTTCGTTTTTACCAGTTTCAATGCCTCTGCCATGACAATGATATCTGTGTTGTCACCCACATAGCAGGAAGTCGCTCCAAGATGAATGATTCCTTTTGCCTTCGGGCACTGCACGCCATAGGCATACACATGAGACATTACATCATGGCGCACTACCCTTTCCCGCTCCTTCGCCACATCATAATTGATATCCTCGGCATGAGCCTTCAATTCCTCTATCTGCTCCTCTGTAATATTCAACCCAAGCTCTCTCTCCGTCTCCGCAAGGGCAATCCAAAGCTTTCTCCACGTTTTAAACTTCTTATCCGGTGAAAAGATATACTGCATCTCCTTGCTGGCATAACGCTCAGAAAGAGGACTTACATAACGGTCTATACTCATAATCATAATCTCCTGTTCTTTTATATCATGTTTTGCTAAACGTATCTCGCTAAGTGCCTTTTGGTAGCATCCCGTCACTAGATTCGATATGACCTTATCAAGTGTCAGGATGCGGTTCGCACTAAGCTCGTATAATACCTCGCTAAGTGCCTTTTGGTAGCATCCCGTCACTAGATTCGATATGACCTTATCAAGTGTCAGGATGCGGTTCGCACTAAGCTCGTATGGTACCTCGCTAAGTGCCTTTTGGTAGCATCCCGTCACTAGATTCGATATGACCTTATCAAGTGTCAGGATACGGTTCGCACTAAGCTCGTATGGTACCTCGCTAAGTGCCTTTTGGTAGCATCCCGTCACTAGATTCGATATGACCTTATCAAGTGTCAGGATGCGGTTCGCACTAAGCTCGTATGGTACCTCGCTAAGTGCCTTTTAGTAGCATCCCGTCACTAGATTCGATATGACCTTATCAAGTGTCAGAATGCGGTTCGCACTAAGCTCGTATAATACCTCGCTAAGTGCCTTTTGGTAGCATCCCGTCACTAGATTCGATATGACCTTATCAAGTGTCAGGATGCGGTTCGCACTAAGCTCGTATAATACCTCGCTAAGTGCTCTACTCGAATTCATGGCTTATGTCCCCGTCCGGGACGGGCATGGGATATTTCCCTGTGAAGCATGCATCACAAAAATGCAAATCTCCAACCATGTCTTTTAACTTTTCTACTTCCATATAGCCAAGGGTGTCCGCCCCCATCATTTGCCGCATCTGCTCTTTTGTGTGGGTATGTGCGATAAGCTGCTCATTGGAGGGCACATCCGTCCCAAAATAACAGGGGTATAAAAAGGGCGGGGAACTGATTCTGACGTGTACCTCTGCGGCTCCTGCTTTTTTCAGCATTTTTATAATATTTGCACAGGTTGTGCCCCGCACAATAGAATCGTCCACCATGACAATACGCTTGCCTTTTACCACTTCTGAAATGACATTGAGTTTAATCTTGACGCTGGACTCTCTTTCCCTCTGCTTTGGCTTTATAAAGGTTCTGCCCACGTAGCTGTTTTTGTGAAATGCCATCCCGTAAGGAATCCCTGACTGCTCAGAATATCCCTTTGCAGCTACAAGCCCTGAGTCCGGCACGCCCACCACAAGGTCTGCCTCCACCGGATAAGATTCAGCCAGTGCTTTTCCCGCTGTAAGCCTGGAATGATAGACATTCACCCCGTCAATGGTGCTGTCGGTGCGTGCGAAATAAATATATTCAAAAATGCACCTTGCCTGTTTCTCTGCCGGAACCGCCATGCTTATATCTGAATCCATTCCATGTTTTGTAAAAGTTACAATTTCACCCGGAAGTACATCCCGCACAAACTCAGCTCCAACTGCCGCTATGGCACAGCTCTCGGAGGCGAGAAAGTAGGTGTTATCGCACCTTCCTATACAGAGGGGTTTCAATCCCAGCGGATCCCTCGCCCCAATCATTTTCCGGGGACTGCTCACAACAAGAGCATAAGCTCCTTTGATTTTCTTCATAGCATTTTTGATTGCAGCTTCCGCTGTTGAAACATTCAGGCGCTCCCTTGCAATGTGATATGCGATAACCTCGGAATCAATGGTTGTCTGAAAAATGGCTCCTGTATATTCCAGTTCCCGCCTCAATTCAACGGCATTCACGAGATTCCCATTGTGTGCAATCGCCAGTGTTCCCTTTACATAATTGATTACAAGAGGCTGCGCATTCTCCATGCGGGTTCCCCCCGCTGTGGAGTACCTCACATGACCGACCCCCAGATTACCTTTTAGCTCCTCCAGGGATTCCTCATCAAACACATCATCCACATGCCCCAGACCTTTTTTCGATAAAACCCTGCGCTGCCCATATGTGTCTGACACTGCAATTCCACAGCTTTCCTGTCCCCTGTGCTGCAGCGCAAAAAGACCATAGTATATAGATGGGGCCACGTCACCGCCATCCATGTCATATGCGCCGAAAACCCCGCACTCTTCTCCCAGACCTGTGGTAACCTTTTCCATTCTATTCATGAACCCACTCCTGACTATTGAATGCCAATACGTTTAAATACTTCCTGGTATGCATCTTCCACATTTCCCATATCTCTTCTGAAACGGTCTTTGTCCAGCTTTTCGTGTGTCTCTTTATCCCACAGTCTGCATGTGTCCGGAGAAATTTCATCCGCCAGAATGATGTCACCGTGAAATCTGCCATATTCGATTTTAAAATCAATCAATTCAATTCCTGCCTCGTCAAAAAATTCTCTCAGAACGTCATTTACCTGAAATGTGTATTCTGTAATTTTTTCAATCTCTTCCCTCGTGGCAGCCCCAATGGCAATAGCATAGTAATCATTGATCATCGGGTCCCCCAGGTCGTCGTCTTTATAACTAAACTCCAAAGTCGGTGCCAGCAGCTTCCTGCCTTCTTCAATTCCGAGCTTCTTTGAAAAACTTCCGGCAGCCACGTTGCGCACAATAACTTCCAAAGGAACAATTTCTACTTTTTTTACTGCTGTTTCTCTGTCACTGAGTTCCTCCACATAGTGTGTCGGCACGCCTTCTTTCTCCAGCACCTGAAAAATATAGTTGGTCATGCGGTTATTGATTACACCTTTTCCAACAATTGTTCCCTTCTTTTCACCGTTAAATGCAGTAGCATCATCCTTGTAATCTACAATTACAATATCCGGGTCCTCTGTGGAAAATACTTTTTTTGCCTTTCCCTCATAAAGCTGCTCTAATTTTTTCATACGCTCACACCTGTCCTTTTCGTGTTCTTCACGACACTCCCTACGTCAACTGTACCGCCCTGTTTCCCGCTGAAAACGGGTACTATCTCCTGTAAAATTATAATACAAGGCAGAGGGAAAATCAATATACCCACTGCCTTGTGCAAACTTATGTTCATTATTTATTTTCCCCTGGACATATAAGCTGCACTTATGCCCCATATGCTATTGCTCCCGGGACAGCTTTCCAAGAAACTCTTTCATCCGGGTATTATCAGAACCGAAGACCTCTTCCGGCGTTCCCTGTTCCGCAATCACACCTTTATCCATAAATATAATATGGTCAGCCACGTTCTTGGCAAAATTCATCTCATGAGTGACAATCACCATAGTCATATGCTCTGCCGCCAGGTCTTTTATTACTTTCAGGATTTCCCCTGTCAGCTCCGGATCCAGAGCTGATGTGGGTTCATCAAAAAAGAGTATTTGGGGATTCATAGCTAGAGCTCTTGCGATAGATACTCTCTGCTGCTGTCCCCCTGAAAGCTGATAAGGATAAGCATTCTCCTTCTCCTCCAGCCCCATCTTTTTCAGAAGTAATCTGGCTTCCTTTAACACCTCTTCTTTGTCCCGCTTTTGTACTTTAAGAGGCGCATCCGTAATATTTTTTATCACAGAAAAATGGGGGAATAAATTAAAATTCTGAAATACCAGGCCAAAATCACCTTTGTAGTGAATTTCTCCTCCGTCAGGTGTCTCCAGATTCGTAGCACAGCGCAGTAGTGTAGACTTTCCTGAACCGGACGGTCCGATGATTGCCAGAACTTCTCCTTCATTTACGTTCAGAGAAATGTCCTTCAAAACTTCCACGCCGTCAAAGCTCTTTTTAATATGATTCATTTCCAATAAACTCATGACATTTCCTCCTACTTATAATAATTCAATTTCTTTTCTAATAATTCCATAACTAAAGCAACAATCAAATTGAATATGTAGTAAAATATACCCGCCGCTACCAAAGGAACAATGGACGTCTGCGCTGACGCAATCTGTTTTGCCGTGGTAAACATCTCCGCATAAGCGATAGCAAATGCGAGAGAAGTGTCTTTGACAAGGGTAATCACTTCGTTTGTCACAGAAGGCAGAATCCTTTTTATAACCTGCGGAAAAATAATGCGGAAGAATGTCTGCCCCTTATTATATCCCAAAAGTTTGGCCGCCTCATATTGCCCCACCGGCATAGATTCAATGCCACCCCGGTAAATTTCCGCAAAATATGCAGCATAATTGATTGCGAAAGCAATCAGTACAGCGCTGAGTCTGTAGCCTGCTGAAATCCGAAGCCCAAGTATATAATAAGGTCCGAAATAAACCACCATCAGCTGCAGCATCAGAGGTGTTCCACGCATAATAGAGATATAGACTTTAGCAATCCACTGAATGACCTTTATCTTTGACATTCTTCCAAATGCCACAACTAATCCCAATGGCAGTGAAAATAAAAGAGTCGCAAAAAATATCCCGACTGTGCCCAGCATCCCCCCTGATAATTGGCCTATCATCGCCATAATACTTATCTTCATCTTTCCAATCCTCCAGATTTATAAAAGGCCAGATGTGAGTTCTGACCTTTTACATTCTTTATTTGCCCAGGCACACAGCGTCCTCAACGCCCCATTCTTTTGCGATGGCCATGAACTTACCGTCCTTCACCATCTCCATCAATGTTTTCTGTACCTGATCCCTCAACTTCTCATTTCCTTTTTTGAAACCAACCCCATACTGCTCTGTGGAGATAGCTTCATCCAAAATTACATAACCGCTTCCTCTGGATTCTATCTGATATTTTGCAACACCGATATCCAGGGCAACTGCTTCCGCTGCTCCCGCCTCTAAATCCATAAATGCAGTATTATAATCCGGCACCTGAGTGAGTGTTCCAAATGTTCCCGCCAGCTCTTTCTGGTCTCCTTCCAGAGCCGCCAGTGCAGAAGAATCTGCCTGTACTTCCACAATTTTACCGGAAAGGTCTGCCAATGTTTTAATTCCTGAGTCCTCGGCGACAACTACCACCTGGCTGTTATCCACATAAGGCTCTGACCATGTATAATCGTCTTCACGGCCGTTCATAGTAAATCCATTCCAGATACAGTCAATCGTTCCTGAGCTAAGTTCCATATCCTTGGCATCCCAGTCGATAGGCTGTTTCACCAGTTCCCAGCCGTTTCTATCGCACACTTCCTGTGCCAGATCCAGGTCAAAACCTACATATTCTCCATCCTCATCTTTATACCCATATGGAGGAAAGCTTGCATCAAATCCTACTGTGAAAGTCGCCCCCTCACCTTTTTCTTCATTTGTTACATTGCTCTCTGTCTTTGACTTTTCAGAACTGTCCGCAGATGTATCTCCACCTTTTTTGCCACATCCTGCCATCCCTGCAGTGAATACAAGTACAACTGCCAGTGCCGCTGCTAATTTTCTCTTCATAATACAATGTCCTCCTCGTCCTAACGCTTTCCTCTTTTACTAATTGATTACTTTACTACGTTAAAATGCTTAGACATAGTAACACATTTCTTCTGTGATGTCAAATATGGCTTCTTCTATACTGTTGTTTCCATTTCTCCAGTAATTGGGAGGTTGGCTCCATCTGCAGATGCTTTTTAATTTCTTCCATTTCCTCGCGCATCTGAGTATTGGCTTCCGCATAATCGTCATACTTTGTCAATAAAATATGATACTCCTCCAGAGACATATATTTGTAAGAGGCATAGAGATAGGGCTTTAGAAGCTCTTTATCTTCGCAAATCTGATAGGCTCTGTCATACATGCGGGCTGATTCCTGATACAGAAACAGTCTTCCGTATGCAGCCCCGAGACCTGCATAAATTTTCCCATAAAACTTAGGGTCTACACTGTCGTCGGCCTCCTCATTGAGGATTGCCTGATACACAAGAATCGCCTCCTCAATCTCACCGCTCTCCAACAGGTTGTCCCCTTTGAACTTTTGCCGTTCAATATCTTTCTGGTTCTTCAAACGCTCCAGCACATTCTGAATCCGAATCATCTCCGGTTCTCTGAATATCTTGGAGCTCTTTAAAATCGTCAGAACAAACTTCTCCACCGAACCGCGCATCCGAATTTCATCCCGCAGGTTTTTTGCCAGATCCGGCATTCCAATTTCTTCCTCCAGCCAGGCGCAGAGCTGTTCATTCATAATCGTGTAGTCAACCAGGTAGAGATTATTACACAGATAGTAACATAATTCTTCAATTGTAAATATCTTGCAGTGAATCCTCGTAATCTCATAAGGATGCGTCGCATGTCTGTCATGACAGAGAATTAAACTTCCCATCGTTGCCTCCTAAATGTATAATCTTCTCCTCCTGGAAATCTGTAGGCAGGAAAAACTCTCCAAAGCCCACATCTCTCACGGTAATCTTACATGTCTTCTCGTCCAGAAACAGTGTTTCAATCTGAAGCCGCATAGAATACTCACCCCGTTTGGGGAAATTCTTCATGGAAATCACTTCTGTCTTCAAAGTTCCCTGAACAAGTGACTCCACATGCAGCTCGATATCCTCCACTTCCTCCAGAAGTACCTCCCACTGGTTATTTGATTCATACCAGTGAGCTCCCCAGGAGACAATGGGATACCACATTTCCTGTCCATCTACACGCATATTTATTGTAACCTGGTCCGTCAGCTTCATTTCTGACAGATAAACCGGGTCCTCAATATGCATAAACATCTTCCGGTAAGCTGTATAGCAGGCGCCTTTACTGTAAAGGTTGTTTCCAATAAACGCCCTTCTTCCATTACACAGCACTCTCAGAGATGTAGGATACCAGTTATTTTCAAAGCCTTCCCCTGTCAGAAAAACAGAGGAGACAATACGCTTATCAAACACACCCTCAATAAATTTGCAAAAACGGGCGTCCGCCTCTTTTGCCTTATCCTCATTCAAAACGGGATATACCGCTGCCAGCTCTTTCATGTGGGCGTTTGCCACCTCGTCCACTGTGACAAAGGTAGTCTTGCCCCCGCCCAGTCCGGGCTTCAGCCGGCGCAGCATATATGCCTTGATTTCATTTCTGTCGCAGCAAAATAACGCTGCCTCATACTGCCAAAGCTCTTTGGGCTGATAAAATAAGTAATTACAGAAGCTTTCCTTGTAGTCCTGAATAAAAATATGTCTTTTATCAATATTCATTCTGACTGCAATGCCCCGCAAAAGCTGGGCCAGCTCTTCTGTAAGTTCAGGAACGCTGAATACAATCCCCTCTATCTGAGGAAAAGACTGGAGGGACATTTGAATAAACTTAGAAAGCAGCCACACTGCCTCGTAGGTCTCTTCTCCAAACTCAATCTTCTCACCTGCCAGGCTTTTATCAAGCAGCCTGGTCACCGTAAATCCCTCTTTAATTGTAACCAGACGCTTTGCTTCCTTGCCGTAAGCCCATGTATCACGCAGCTTTCCGATAATCAGAGGAATCTGGTAATTGTCAGAATCCACTTCCAAAGTTTCCGGCTCAAGCTGCTGCTCATTGTAGAAACTAATCTGGCAGGACTTGTCATTAATTTCATATCCAATTATATTACCCTGTCCCATTACAGGCTGCCTCCTCTATTTCTGTTAATTAAGGAAATTCTTTCGCCAACCTCAAAAAACGGCCTCCGCGCTAAGCACTGTCGGTCAATATTGTTCAAACATGTGTGCCGCAATGGCATCTTCCGCCGCATAAGCTCTCATCTTCGCTTCTTTTTGTCTGCCATCGCTCAAAAGAATATCATTCAGGCGTCCGTATCTGCCGGACTCCCCGGCTTTTATTTCCTTCACGCAGGTTTCTTTCTCACTGCGGTATGTATTGCCGTCAATTATTTCCTTAAAATAGTACTTTAATTTTTCATTTGCAAAGAGGACAAACTTTTTCACATACAGGTTTTCATACATTGGTGTCAGTACCTCTGTGGAGTAATCTACCTCTTCTAAGTCTCCCTTTTGGAGCTGATAATACAGCATAACCCTGCTGCCCTTCTGCCCTTTATACTCTATCAAGGTTTTATCCCAGAGCTGGAGTTCAATCAGCCATTCTTTCTCATAAGAAAGGAAGAACGGGAAATAAATCTGCTTTCCGCTCAGCTCCTGCAAAAACTTTTTCAATGTCTTGCGTATCATAGAGTTGTATTCCCGGTTAGAATAATATTTCAATACTGCAATCTTGCAGATATCAATTGTATCCTCACCTTTTTCATATTCCCTGCATATGATATCAATAACGCTCTTGCTTATCTTTCTGTCCTCCACTACATATCCCCTGGACATATATGCCAGATAGGCCTGCTGGAGTCTGAAATATGCACCCTCCGCATAGTATTCCTCGAACACCTGCACCTCGGCAAATAATTCCTCCGAAAACAGCATCTGAGTGAGAATCCGCTCTGCCAGCTTATGAGTATGCACCTCATATTCTTTTGCCTCTCTCCAGAGCCGCTTCATATCTGCGGTAGCACCACAGTAGTAATTTGCAAGATAAGTCAGAACTACTTTGTCATACTGACCCTTCTTAAACAGTTCAAAGCAAATATATGTCAGGAAGTCATCATTCTCGTAGTTGTTCTCCCGGATGGTCTTGCTGCAAAGGCTGAACAATTCTTCATCCGAATACCCTTCCACACCCTTTTCCCTGACAATTTCCAGACTCAGAGTTTCGTCTTCATCCCTCTGCCAGTTCATGCGCATACCATTCAGATACTTTTTGCACATGTCCATATAGCGCAGCTCATAAAACAGGCGGCGGCTCTCATAAGGTATGGAATCAGTATAATGTCTTCCGTCCTTCGCCTCCCAGACAAGCCGGTCTGTCTTCGCATACAGGAAAACCTGGGCGCCTTTATCTGTATATGCTACTCGCTGGGCAATGTTTCCATCCTCTGCTATCACATAAATAAATTTCATATCTGGTATTTTTGTCGTAATCTCATAAGCATGGCAGATGTCAAACAACGCCTTGATGCGCTCTGTATTCATAGCGCCCTCTACAATAAAGCGCTTATAGATGATACGAAGCTGCTCATCAATGTGCCGCCTTTCCAGCTGATTCCACGCAAAGGCCTCCATTTCATCCCGGTAATGAGCATAAATTTCACTGGATTCATCTTCATAAGTAATGAGATTTGAATACAGAAGGGCACATTTGCGGTAATCCAGAGTATTACCATGCATGAAATAAAGATAGACTGACCTTGGCAGTGCCTTGTGGAAATAATTTTCCTGAAGAGAAGCCATATAGTATTCATATAGCTGTGCAATCTTCTGCTCCGCCTCCACAGCTTTCTCGTACCACTTGAAATAGCTGTAACCAACGCAATTTCCCTTGATAAGCAAGGTGCAGATTGCGGTGAGAATCATATATTCCTCATACATCTTGTAGGACAGCACCAGTGCCTCATAAAGATGTTTATCAAACTGTTTTAACTGGCTGGCAAGGTTTGCCGTGTACAACGCCAGCTCTTTTGTCATAAGCTTATACTTTGCAGCAAACTGTAATACCTGTACCTCGAAAGCCCCCAGCTTTTTTAAAGAAGAACTTTTATCCCGGAAACATTTAAAAGCTTCCATATAAAACCAGATACTGTGGGATTTCTCCGCATAAAAATGCTGCTCCAACGCCCGCAGACGCTCACTGTAAATTTTATACTCCGAATCTACATTCACCAGCATACAGAGAATCATCCAGCTCTCCGGATGTTTCATGTAGGATTTGGACAACTCCTCCGCCACACGTCTCTGTCCAATAGAATCATTGCTCAGCAGAGTGGTCAGATACAAATAATAAGAACTCATTTCCACATTTTTGCCGAGAGCAAACCGATTATAATTATAGGACTCCAAAATGAGCTTTGCCTCTTCAAAACGTTTCCCGATGAGATAAATGTGGGCATGAACAAGGAGATACAGTTCATTCCTGTGGTCTCCCTCGCGCAAATGCTCAATCTTCTTCAATGATTCGTCTGTCCATGTATTCAAGTCAATCCGGCCGGCTTCATATGTAAGATACCTCTTTATGATGCTGGCAAACTCCAAATCTGTCGCCCGGTGTTCCTCATCTCTTTTTACATCCTTTTCCACTACAATTTCATAGACGAGTGTCTCATAGGGCGTCTGAAGCACAATCTGCCCAAAATTACTTCCTCTGTGAAGCTGCTCTGTAGTGATAATATATTCCAGCCTGTATGAGTTTCCAATAAACTCCTCCGTGCTGATTTTTGTGTGCTCTACAGTTAGGAAATCCCCCACTGTGCGCACGTTAATAGAAAGATATCCCCATGTATTCTTTTTCACTGTGAGGGTTTCTTTTCTCGCCTCGGGCACTTCCATAAAAGCGCGGCTCTCCTCATCCAATGTAAGGAATATCTTCTCTTTCTGTTTGCAGCCCACAAGAAATTCTTCCAGTGCCTGCTGGTCAAGCTCCCACTTGCGCATATTATCATAAAGCGCCTGGATACGCTTGTCCTCATATTTTAATATCTCATAAAAGTCTCTGGAACGGAACAGTTTCTCTGCCTCGGCGGAATCCCTGAAAGAAAGCTTTTTAAAATCTTCCAGGCTCTGTACCTTTCCATAACTTGTCATAACAAAAGGCTTTTCAATGATTGCAGTAAATGCAACGTCATACTCTCCTCCGTTGCAGACAATGGTAAACTTTCCATGCTCTACGTGCCCGGGCACCAGCCCTGAGCCGTCATATGTATAATAGATATTAACCGGGTTTCCATCGAAGCCCTGCTCCTCGCAATGGACACGGTAAGAAGAGGGATATACAAGCCCTCTGATAGTCCCTTCGCCCTGATTCTGCAGAGAAAAGCTCCCCTTATACATTTCCCCTTCTCCCACACGCATAATAATCCGGGTCTCAGGGAAAATAATCTCCGGCTGTGGAATATGGAAATCTCCTTTGGAAAGACGTTTAATCTTATTCTTCAAGTTCGTCACCTACTCATATTTCTTTCGTTGCATTTTTTCATAAGCACGTTATAATAGAAAGTAAAAAATAAATTTTCACTCAATTATACCACCTTTATAGTATTTCTTGCAACGGGTGAATTAACTATATTTAAAAGGAGATTGTATACATGAATGCAAAACCACAGTTTCATGGAAGTGACTTGGAAAAAATATCAGAACATTACGGAATCTCAAAAGATTCCATTATTAATTTTGGTGCAAATGTGAACCCTCTGGGGCTTTCCGAGAGTGTAAAGGCAGAGATTGCAGACCACCTCGACATAATCTCATCCTACCCGGACAGAGAGTATACTGACCTGCGCCGTGTGATTGGAAATTACTGCCAAGTGTCTCCCTCCCATGTGTTGGTAGGGAACGGCTCCACCGAACTAATTTCTCTTCTTATCGAGCAGAGGAATCCAAAGAAAACTTTAATCCTGGGTCCCACCTATTCTGAATATGCAAGGGAGCTTTCCCTTGGCGGCAACACGCAGGAATACTACCATCTTCAGTCCGGCACAGCTTTTGGGCTGGATATCCCGGATTTTATAGAAAAACTGCAGAATCACTATGATCTGCTCATCATCTGTAACCCCAACAACCCTACTTCTTCCGTTATCTCCACAGAAGAAATGAAACAGATTCTCCAAGCCTGCAAGGAAATGCAGACTTTTGTTATGATTGATGAGACCTATATAGAATTTGCCCCTGTTATTTCTCAGGTCACCGCCATGCCCCTCGTGGAAAACTTCGATAACCTCATCATTTTAAGAGGAGTCTCCAAATTCTTTGCGGCTCCCGGACTTCGCCTGGGCTACGGAGTGACCAGCAACGCCGCCCTGCTCGCAGGAGTCAAAGAGCACCAAATTCCATGGTCTTTAAACACCATCGGAGCTTTTGCGGGAGAACTCATGCTGCAGGATACAAAATACATCCAGAAGACCCGCCACCTTATTCTCTCCGAGAGAACCCGGATGCTGAATGAATTAAAGTCCATGCCCCACATCACTGCTTTTGATGCGGCCGCCAATTTTATTCTGATTCAGATACACAAAGAAAATATAACGGCTTTTGATGTCTTTGAATCCTGTATAAAAAAAGGGCTCATGATACGCGACTGTTCCTCCTTCCAGCAATTGGACGGAGAATTTGTGCGGTTCTGTATCATGAACCCCGAAGATAATACAAGACTGCTCCATACCTTGGGTGAAACCTTAGCCTAGGATTTATCTTCTGAAAATTAAATACCTGGAAGTGACCACGCTATTTTAATATGAGCGCCACAAATACAAGGTCTTCATCCCCCGTATTTTTAATTCCATGGCCGTTTCCATCTTCACAGAAGGTCACATCCCCGGCCTCCACAGGGATTGCTGTCCCATTATCATCATACATGCCCCGGCCGGACAGAATATAGTATGTTTCTGTGTTGCCGTGGTGCTCATGGTGTCCCAGCTGACAATTAGGTTTCAATGTCACTTTGGAAAACATGTTGCAGTGACTGCCTAATTGTTCCGGGGTAAGCAGAGCCTCCTTCATGATAAATCCAGCTCCCCCGTTTGCATGTTCTACTGTTTCTACCTTTCTTTCACCAGCTTTTGTCATAATCCTGTTCCTCCTTTATTTACCTTATTGCATTTCTTTTACCATCTGATAATAATTCATATTCTTATATCCCAACCGTTCATAGAGCTGCCTTGCCCTGAAATTGTCCTCTTCCACCTCCAGGCGAAAACGTTTCACGCCCTCTTCCAGGTTTTCTTCCAGGTATTCAAAAAATTCACTGCCCAATCCCTTGCCGCGGTATTTCTCCATAATATAAAGTTCTTCCAGCCAGCAGACATACCCTCCTGCCTCCTGGGAAAATGTCTTGGAAATCAAGCCATAACCCGCCAGCTCTCCCTGCCACTCCAGCACATAAAGTTTTGCATAGACTCCGCCGCGCATACATTCTTCAAAAGTCAGCTCCAGGTAAGAATCTGGTATGGGATGCAGCACTGCCGCTGAGTGGTAAAAATCATGTGCCATCTTTAAATACAACTCTCTGTCTTCTGGTCTTAATTCTCTTATCATAACTCCTCCTGTTGCCATCCTGTTTCTCTCATCATAAAGGTTTGTCCCCCTTTAGGCAAGTGCATCAAATAAATTTTCAGTGATTCATTGCTGAATTTTAGCAAACTTTAATAAGTCATTTATCCACTTTGTGGTATAATAAAATATATACTTCTTGGACTGCTAATATTTAAGAAGGCATACTTTGGACTACTGACGTTCAAGAAGGTATACTTCTTGGACTACTAATGTTCAAGAAGGTACACAGATGCTTTGTCATACACAGAAAGGTGGTAAGATTATGGAATTTAATGAAAGTCTTAAAAAAATATTTCTTGCTGGAGTGGGCGCTGTCGCTACTACAGCCGAAACTGCAAAGGACGTGGTGGACAACCTTGTCAAAAAGGGAGAGATTACCGTTGAACAGGGCAAAGTCCTGAACGAAGAACTTAAGCAGAATGTCAAGGAGAAGGTCAAAGAACATGTCTCCGTCACTGTAGTGAGGGAATACAAGGACGCCATGGCCGCAGTAGAGCATATGCAGCCCGATGAGCTCGCTGCCCTGAAAGCCAAAATTGAAGAGGTAGAAAGCGCCGCTGCACAGACCAAAGAAGAATCCTGTTGTTCTGATGACTCTCAGGCTCCGGCCGGGAGTGAGGATTCCTGCTCTGACAATACCGCACCGCAAGATGCTGAACCTTCAGACTCCGCTGAAAATGATACTATTCAGCAATAATTTCAATCTATGGATGAGATAAATAAGCCTCTTATACAAAATGACACCAGTTCTCCCGCCTCCCGAAAGAGGCTCGGTGAGATTCTTGGGGTTCTCAAAAGGCATAAACTTACACAGGGTATGACCCCGGCCAAACTCCGGGAGATACTGGAAGATTTAGGGCCTACTTATGTAAAACTCGGACAGATTATGTCCATGCGCTCTGATATGCTCCCGGAAGTTTACTGCCGGGAGCTTACAGCTGCGCACAGAAGTCAGACCCCTCCCCTATTCCACCATCTCTTCTCTCATTGAAGAGGAATTAAAAGAACCCGTCCAAAATATTTTTTCCCAGATAGATGAAATTCCTTTAGGCTCAGCCTCCATCGCCCAGGTGCACCCCGCTGTTCTCAAAGATGGAACAAAAGTAGTGATAAAAATTCAGCGGCCCTCCATTCAGAAAATAATGCAGGATGACATTATTCTCATGAAAAAGGCGGCCCGGATTTTAAAGACAGCGATTGGCACTGAGGATTTGATTGATTTTAAAACCATTTTAGACGAACTCTGGAAAACTACACAGGAAGAGATTGACTTTTTGCAGGAAGCGGAAAACCTTGACTTATTCTATGAAAATCAAAAGGATATTGTCTATGTAACCTGCCCCAAGGTAATCCATGAACTGACCACTCCCAGACTTTTAGTGATGGAGTATATTGACGGGATTCAAATTGATGAAATCAAAAAACTGGAGGAGCTGGGGTATGACATGACCGAAATTGGTCAGAAAGCCGCCGAAAATTATTGTAAGCAGATATTGGAGGATGGTTTTTTTCATGCGGACCCTCATCCTGGCAACCTCTGGATTACAGGCGGTCAGATTGCATGGCTGGATTTGGGCATGACAGGGCGGATGACGGACCACAGTAAGAAACTGCTGCGAAAGGCTATCGCTGCTATATTGGAACAGGATATTTATTCCCTGAAAAATGTGCTGCTGGCGTTTGGTGAACCTCAGGACAGAATCAACCACGCCCGCCTGTATACCGATATTGATGACATTCTGGGCAGATATATGTCTATGGACTTCGGCACCATGAAGCTGGGAGATTTGCTGGAACGGATGCTCTCCCTTGTGAAAGAGCACCGTCTGGCTATCACTCCTGACCTCACTCTGCTAAGCCGAAGCATGATTACCATGGAAGGCACTCTGGCTATATGTGCACCTGAGGTAAATATCCTGCAAATACTTTCTGTCCACATGTCCTCCCTGCTTTTAAAGAGCTGGATGCAAAGAAACTGCTCCGCCGCAAGGGACGTCAAATATATGCCTCTCTGGACAAGTCGCTGGATATTCCCTCCCAGCTTTCAGACCTGCTTAACATCACCAAAAACGGACAGGCACAGCTCAATCTGCAGATATCTGATTTTGAAGAAATCCGCGCAAGTGTTTCGAGAACAGCCAGACACTTTATTCTAAGCCTCCTGGCAGGTGCACTTTTCATCGGCTCAGGACTTATCGCAGACGTAACGACAATTCCGCTCTGGTTTGGCATACCCTGGATAAGCTTTCTCGGTTATTCCATATCAGGTATACTGATAATCGGTTTGATTATACGCATACTCTCACCCGCAGTAAAAAGAAGAAACCTGGCTTAGCCAGGCTCCTTCTTTTCTACTGTCACAATTTTATAATATTCTCTGGATGTCACCCAAAATACAAGCACATAGAATATGGCAAATATAATGACTGTTCCCAATGGTGCACATCAAACAGATTCACATTAATCAGATTCAGCACTGCCAATAATTTTGTCATCACTTTAAACGCCACAGCCACATGGATGACCGCTGCCCCAGAGGGAGAAAGAGAAAACCATAAGCACCTGGCTTCTGATAGAACTTTTCACCTCACGGTGATTCATTCCTACTTTTTGCATAATCTGATATCTTCCCCTGTCATCATAACCCTTAGATATTTGTTTATAATAAATAATCAAAACCGTTGCCATTAAAAAGAGCGCGCCCACAAAAACCCCAAGAAACAAAAATCCACCGTACACGGCATAAAATTCCTGACTGAATGCCTGTCTGTACTCTGCACTACATTCCTGCACGTCCGTCTTTAGCTGTTCTCTTATAGACTGCATAGCCGCTCCAACTGCCTTTTCATCTCCTTTTTAGATTGAACATGTCCGTATAAATCATACCGTGATACCGCTTTCCCCATATTTATTTATCAGTTCTGTAATTTGTGCCTCATCCTTTACAATCAAATATACAGGCTTTATCACAT
>JASGKW010000026.1:0-107828 GCA_049840515.1 Muricomes sp.
AATCATATCAGAAAGCATATGGGTGCTCGTATGAGACAGCTATGGTAGAAGGATGCAAACTACTAAGAAACCCAAAGATAAAGGCGGAAATACAGCTACTTAAGCAGAACCGGCTTAACAGGGAGATGCTGGATGAGTCGGACATATTTGAAAGGTACATGGAAATTGCTTTCTCAGACATCACTAACTTTCTGGACTTCGGAAATGAAAAGATAGAAGTAACCACCAAATCCGGGGATACAAGGGAAATGACGGTAAGCTATGTGAATATCAAAGATTCTTCTCGGGTTGACGGAACGCTAATCAGGGAAGTATCACAGGGCCGTGATGGGATAAAGGTCAAGCTGCTGGACCCGATGAAAGCACTTGACTGGATTTCTCAGCATATGGATATGGCTACAGAGGAGCAGAAAACGCGGATTGAGCTTATGAGAGCAAGAAAGCAGTCTATCACTGGGGAAAATGAAACAGACGATGCTCTTCATAAGTTGGATGAAATATTGAAGGGTGTGTATGGCAATGCAGTTAAGCAGGAAACAGAATGAATATATTATTAATGCAACGCACCGATGGAATATTAAAACCGGAGCCGTGCGTTCAGGTAAGTCTTTTGTAGATACGTCCTACATAGTGCCATCACGGATTCGTGAGAGAGATGGAAAGCCGGGATTAAATGTTATCCTGGGAGTATCCAGGGAAACGGTAGAACGTAATGTGCTACAACCGATGCGAGAAATATATACGGATAAGCTGGTAAGCACCATCAATAGCCGCAACATTGCCAGAATATGTGGCGAAGATGTTTATTGCTTAGGCGCAGAAAAAATCAGTCAAGTCGCAAAAATTCAGGGCTCCTCCATCAAGTATTGTTATGGTGATGAGGTGGCAAAGTGGAATCAGGAAGTATTCCAGATGCTGAAATCCCGCCTTGATAAGCAGTACAGTTGTTTTGATGGTTCCTGTAATCCGGAAAACCCTACACACTGGTTAAAAAAGTTCCTTGATTCTGATGCTGATATTTATTTGCAGAAGTATCGGATATTTGATAATCCGTTTCTGCCATCAGAATATGTATATAACCTCTGTAAGGAGTATGAGGGAACCATTTATTATGACCGATTAATTGAAGGGAAATGGAAACGTGCCGAAGGGGCCATATACCGGAAGTTTGCAGATGCTCCTATTACTTTTATGCAGAAAGTGGACAGGGAAAACATTGCCAGAATTGAAATCGGTGTTGACTTTGGAGGTAATGGGTCTGGGCATTCTTTTGTGGCAACGGGAAAATATAATGGTGGTAAGATGCAGGGT
Organism: Muricomes sp.; assembly: GCA_049840515.1. GTDB lineage: Bacteria > Bacillota > Clostridia > Lachnospirales > Lachnospiraceae > Muricomes. The sequence continues at coordinate 1,312 of JASGKW010000026.1, forward strand.
CTCCTGAGTAGAAGACACATGAATAAAGATTATCCACAGGGCATTGACGCCAATCTCTTGTCAGAGCTTTTTTTGCAGTTTTTAGAAGTGGTTATTGAAAAGTATGGTGTGCCTCAATCGGTTTACTGGGATAATGCAGAAACAGTCTTGGGGCAGAGCATCACAAATGCCTGTCGGAAGAAATACCCACGCATCATTGTGCTGCCTGCCTGGAAAATAAGAATAAAAGATAGAATTGATTACACAGTCCGGCTCATGGGAGCAGGGCTTTTTTCATTAACAGAAGATTGCGAGACATTATCTACTGCATTGCAGGATGCCGTCTGGGACAGTAAGGCCGATGAGGATGTGCGCTTGGATGATGGCACAAGCGACATTGATACGCTGGATGCCTTTGAATATTCGATAGAGAGAGACATTACACAAGGTGAGCGAAAGCCTTTGAAAGGAGGGATTTAAAATGTTTCGATTAGCGTCAGACGAAGAATTGACAGACAACAAATTAGGAGAGTTCCTCCGGGAGCACTCATTGGAATCGACATTCCGTTATCAGAAGCTCAAAAATGCTTACGAGACGGACTATCCGATATTTTATCAGGAGGATAAGCCAGAGTGGAAACCGGACAACCGGATTGCAGTCAATTTCGCAAAATATATCGTTGACACCATGAACGGGTTTTTCATCGGTCACCCTATTAAGATTAAAGCGGATGAGGACAGTATCGGTAAGTTCGTGGAATTTCTGGACCAGTATAATGACCAGGATGATAACAATGCAGAACTATCTAAGATATGCAGTATTTATGGGAAAGGCTATGAAATGTATTATGTTGATGAAATTGGCAAGATAGGAATTACATACCTGACCCCAATGGATGCTTTCATGATTTATGATGATTCGGTGCTGTGCAAACCGAGAAACTTTGTCAGGTTGTACATGGATTCGGATAATATACTGCATGGTAGCGTGTCTGATGAGAACACAGTGCGATACTTCACTCAGAAGGGAGAACTTGTTTGGGAGAAGGAAGAAGAAATACATGGCTTTGATGGGGTTCCGGCCACAGAGTTTGTGGAGAATGAAGAGCAGTTAGGAATTTTTGAGCCAGTACTGACCATGATTAATGCTTATAATAAGGCATTATCTGAAAAGGCAAATGATGTAGATTATTTTGCGGATGCCTATTTAAAAGTACTTGGAGCTGTGGTGGATGACACGGGACTTAAAGATATTCGGAATAACCGAATCGTTAGCTTTCCGCCAGCACTGAAAGATGTACTTCCGGAAGTGGAGTTTATGGGGAAACCGAATAGCGATGACACACAAGAAAATTTGATAGACCGCCTGGAGAAGCTGATTTTTCAGATTAGCATGGTAGCGAATATTTCTGATGAAAGCTTTGGCACCAGCTCTGGCATAGCTTTGAAATATAAATTACAGGCCATGAGTAATCTTGAGAAGACCAAAGAACGTAAATTTACATCAGGAATGAATCGCAGATATAAATTGATTTTCAGCAATCCGGTATCTGGCATGAAGAGGGATGACTGGGTAAAACTGCATTATCATTTTACACCTAACTTTCCTGCAAATGTTCTGGAAGAAACCCAGATTGCACAGAACATTGATGGGATTGTATCTCAGGAAACATTGTTGTCAGTTCTTTCTATCGTTGATAATGCACAGACAGAGATTCAGAAGATGGAGCAGGAACAGGAGAAAGCACAGATAACCGATGTAAGCCAAGGCTTGCTGAATCGCTTGTCAGGTGATTCCGGTGCACAGAACACGGATGGTGGAGGAGCTCAACAGCAATCGGCAGAGGTTCAGGGAAAGCAGCTTAACGGCGCGCAAACGCAAAGCCTAATTGCTATCATGTCACAGTTTACGGCTGGAACGCTGACCGAAGGCCAGGCAATCAAATTGATTGCCGCGTCAATTGGTGTCAGCAATGAGGACGCTAAACAGATTCTGAATGGAGTCGTGTAAAATGGACAGCAAAGAATATTGGAGCCAACGGGAGGCGGCGCAGCAAGAAGAACGTTAAGGACGAGCTAGAATACAATAAAAGAATCCAAGAAATCTACAACTATACGATGGATAACGTTCAGAAGGAAATCAATGGATTCTATGCCAGATATGCGAAAGCTGAAGGGATAACCTTGAGTGAGGCTAAGAAGAGAGTGTCACAGCTTGATATAGATGCCTACGGGCGCAAAGCTGAACGCTATGTAAAGGATAAGACCTTCACGAAAGAGGCTAATGAAGAAATGCGGCTCTACAATGCCACCATGAAGATTAATCGGCTGGAATTGTTAAAAGCAAATATCGGTCTTGAGCTAGTGGACGGGTTTGATGAGCTGCAGAAGTTCTTTGACTCCACTCTGACGGACCGAACTATGGCAGAGTTTAAGCGGCAATCTGGTATTCTCGGAAAGTCGGTATTAAATAACGAAAAGGCAGCGCACTCCATCGTGAATGCATCTTTTCAAAATGCGAAGTTCTCTGATAGGATATGGATGTATCAGGACATGCTCAAGTCAGAGCTGTCCAGCCAATTGAAGATTGGCATGATACAGGGCAGAAATCCCCGAGTACTGGCAAGGCATATTTCAAAGGTCTTTGGAGTCAGCCGGAGCAATGCAGAACGGCTCATGCAGACGGAGCTTGCCAGAGTGCAGACGGAGGCTCAGAAACAGTCCTATGAGAGGAATGGCTATACCCAGTATGAATTTATAGCAGAGCCTACAGCCTGTCCCATATGCAAAGCCTTGGACGGAAGGGTTTTTGATGTGAAAAAGATGATGCCAGGAACAAATGCTGCCCCTATACATCCTCACTGTCGTTGCAGTACGGCAGCCCATATGGACAGAGAAGAATTTGACAAGTGGCTGGGCTTCTTAGATAAGGGCGGGACAACGGAGGAGTGGGAGAAAATCAAGGCGAAAAGTGTTGTAAAATCCGGCAAGAGTGGTAAAATAATATCAGGAGCGGTAAGTGGCGCAAGAAATCCATATGGAAAAGCTGCGGATGTACACGCTAGGAAGTATTATGGAGCAGTAAGGAAGATGACTACGGATGTTTCAAAGATTGCAAAGAGTACAGGATATTCAAAGGAAGAGATTCAGGCAATTAAGAATTATTTATTTGTCGATGAGCATGATTTAGGGGATAACGGTGTTAGACAGTTCGATTCAGATTATATGATTGCAGAATCGTGGCAACGTCTTATAGACGGGAAACCACAGCCCCATGATTTGATTTTGATAAATCATGAGATAATGGAAAGAAAGCTGATAAAGCAGGGGTTATCTCAAAATGATGCGCATAATCAGGCCACTGCTAAATATAATTACGATAAGGAGGCAAGCGAGTTCTATGGTAAGATTAAAAAGTTTAAAAAAGAATAGCTCCACAGTAGAGTGCGATATTATTCCCGAAGATAGTAAACAGCGCGGTCATATCGTAGTAAATTTAGTTTCGGGGGAATTGGAGGGGTATTCCTTGCCGGAGGGATATGAATGGTGTAAAAATCACGTTCACCACGCACAAATGACTTTATACGAGCTGGCCAAGGAAAAGAATATGCCAGATGAAAAATTAATAATGTGGTATTAGCTGCAATAAATAATAAGTATGCACCACTGGTCAAATGGCTGGTGGTTTTATTATGCTCATTTTTAAGGAGGTGGGTTGCTTATGATTGAAGTAAGTGTTTTAAAGGATGAGATAAGAGTGCTTGGACATGCTGGATATGCTCCATCAGGGCAAGATATTGTGTGCGCTGGAATAACTACCTTAACTCAGACGCTGGCAGCATCTTTGGATAATCTGACAGAGGACAGTTCAGAGTATACATTGGCTCCCGGTATATTTATCTTAAAAACAAAGGATTTATCAGCAAAAGCTAAATTGTTGGTAGATTCTTTTTTTATTGGTGTCTGCGGCATTGCGGATGCCTACCCGGATTACGTCCGGATTGTATAAAATCTTGTCCGGAACTGACGTTAAACTATAGTGAACACCCCAGGCAATTTGTGAATGGGGCGGGCACGGAAAGGAAGGTTATGAGAAATAGAATTTACTTAGCAATGAAAGAAGAAAAAGCTCCCTTTGACCTGCAATTATTTACGGAAGGTGATGGAGACGGTGCTGGGGCCGGTGAAGGCAATGGCGGCGGAACCGATACAGGTGATGGTGATACGGGGGGAAATAACGGGGACAGTAAGCTGTTAACTTTTGACGATTTTCTGAAAGGCGAGGGAAATCAGGCAGAGTTTGACCGCAGGATGCAGAAAGCTGTAAATACGGCAGTGACCAACGCCCAGCAAAAATGGCAGGCACTGACGGATGATGAGCTGTCTGAGGCTGAAAAACTGGCAAAAATGACAAAAGAAGAAAAAGCTGAGTACAAAGCTAAGAAGTTGGAAAAAGAGCTGGAAAGCTTAAAACAGGCGAATGTCCTGTCGGATATGTCGAAGACGGCACGGAAGATGCTGTCCGAAGAAGATATCAATATTCCGGATGACCTCTTGTCTCATCTTGTGTCAGTTGATGCAGAGAATACAAAAACAGCAGTCGATTCTTTCGCTAAACTGTTTAAGGAATCAGTGCAGAATGCTGTTAAGGATGCTTTAAAGGGGAATCCGCCAAAGGCAGGGACAGGAGGAAGGGCAACAGTAACTAAGGAACAGATTTTCGCAATCAAAGACCCGGCAGAACGTCAGAGGATGATTGCAGAAAACATTACATTATTTGAGTAGAAGGAGAAAAAATATGCATAACGTGAAAAAATTGGGATTACAGGTATTTGCTACACCTGACAATTTGACCGGAAAGGCTCAGATTCAGGTAAGGGCAAGAGAAATTGATTTTGTCACATCATTTGGAAAAAATATGCAGGCATTGCTTGACATTATGGGGATTACCCGGATGATTAAGAAAGAGAATGGGTCAGCTCTAAAAACGAAAACGGTGACGGGCGTCTTGCAGCCTGGGAACGTAGAAGAGGGGGGCGAAATCCCGCTATCCCAGTACACTGTAGAAGAAAAGGTGTTTGATTCCATCGAGATTGAGAAATACAGAAAGGGTGTTTCACTTGAGGCAATCGCTGGCAGAGGGTATGATGCGGCAGTCGAAATGACGGATGCGGAATTTAAGGCTGATTTGCAGAACAAAGTAATGGACAGGTTCTATGCTCAGCTTAAAATGGGTTCTCTGGTGGGGCATGAGGCAACTTGGCAGATGGCAATTGCTATGGCAATCGGAAGGGTCAAGGATAAGTTCAAAAAGATGAAACGAACTGCCACAGGCGTTGCAGTATGGGTGAATACACTTGATGTGTATAAATATGTTGGTGGCGCAGAAATCACCATTCAGAACGCGTTTGGAATGGATTACATAAAGAATTTCCTTGGTGCTGATATTGTGTTCATTTCTTCTGAAATCGACCAAGATGTTGTAATTGCCACTCCGCTGAATAACATCTTAGCATATTATGTTGACCCAGGGGATTCAGAGTTTGTAAAGGCGGGTCTGTCTTATACAACGGACTCTGCTACAGGGTTTATCGGATTCCATGCACAAGGAGACTATACAAGAGCCATTTCTGACATGTTTGCAATTATGGGAGTTCGGCTTTTTGCTGAATATTTGGATGCAATTGCTCATATTTCTGTGGGAGGTTCTGATACGCAGACGCTTGGAAATCTTACAGTGACAGCGGAGAAAGGAACAGAGGCAGGAAAGACGAAAATTACTGTAGAGCCTCAGTTGGCATCTATTAACAACGGTTACAAGTATAAGGTAGCTGCATCAGCGACAACTGTCACTTATGGCATGGATGTGAAAAACTGGACAAAATGGGATGGAATTTCTGAGATTGCAGCAGCGAAAACTCAGCATGTTACTGTTGTGGAGATTGACCCGAATTTCAAAGCTGTACGCTCCGGGGATGTAGTCGCAGTTACACCGGACTAAGGTTAAGGAGGCGAGGCAGATGGCAATACTTGATGATGTGAAGACGCTCCTAGATATTGAGGCTTCAGACATGGAGAATAAGCTTAATTTGATTATTTCCAACGCAGAAAAGCAGGTGCTTGCATATCTGCCTGAAAGCGTAACGGAAGTTCCTGGTGTTTTACAGTATATTGTCTGTGAACTTGCCATTGTACGATTCAACCGGATAGGAAATGAGGGTATGTCCAGTTATTCTCAGGAAGGGGAAAGCATTACTTACGGTGATGATATCTCCCCATATCTTCCGGCAATCCAAGCTTGGTTGAATACGCAGGAAAACAATAACAGAGGGGTGGTGAGGTTTTTGTGAGGTATGACACCCCTATTTATTTTGTGAGAAAGACAGAAAAGAAATATGACCCTGTCTCAGGTGAATGGAAAGAGGGCGTGGAGGTTCGAATCAAGAAATATGCGAATGTAACCCATATGGGTGCAGAGAGGCAGCAAGCAGTGTTCGGGGATGTCAGCTTCTAAGCGTTTTGTGTTGCGTCTACAGCGTTCTTATGAGCAAGCCTATGATTATATTGAAATAGGCGGTAAGGCTTATCACACAGACACAGAGAGGCTCCCGAGTGATAAACAGAGTTTGGTGGTGATGAGAAATGGCTGATATTAAAATTGAGGGCTTGGAAAAGTTGCAGAAAGCACTGAAAAAGAATGTCACTCTCAGTGATGTAAAAAGAGTTGTAAAGCAGAATGGTTCTGAATTGCAATCTAAGGCGAAAAGAAAGGCTCCAGTTGATACAGGGGATTTGAAAAGGAGTATTGGACTGGAAATTTCGAGCGGTGGCATGACGGCAAAAGTTGAACCAACTGTTGAGTATGCGGCTTATCTGGAGTATGGAACGAGGTTCCAAAAAGCACAGCCGTACCTCAAGCCATCCCTAGAAGAACAGGAAAAACAATTTAAGTCAGATATGCAGAAACTTGTGAAATAGGAGGCAGATATGAGTAAAACAGCGGAACAGGCGGTACATGACCGAATATGGCAGATAGTATCGCCTATGGTCAACGATAATGTTTATGAAAGTCGTCCTATGACAGAGGTGGACTATCCATTTTCTGACTTTGAAGATTGTTCCACAGGCTTTTCTGGGACAAAAAATGGTACTACTGCGAGGGTAATATTGAACCTAAATATATGGGATATAGAAAACAACCGTAAAAAGGTATCTGAAATAGGCTCGGAAATACTGCGCCAGTCTATGTTGTTAAAAGAGGCTTTCGGATATCCAGTAACATTAAGGATTAGTGATTCCACCGTGCAAATGCTACATGACAGGACAGTGAGGCCCTATCTGTGGCGGTGTATGGTGCATTTAGAATTTGAAATATAGGAGGTATATACATGTCAGTAATACAAGGGAAAAGAATTGTATATTTATACAGGATTTTAAAAGAATCCACAACGAATGATGCGACTGCGATTGCATTCACAAGCGAAAACAGCCGTTCGAAGTCAAGGGATTCAGACACTGTCTCTACGAAGAGCGGAACAATCAGAGTTCCGAAGGACGTTGAGATTGAGATTCAGACAACAGCACTTTTCGCCGGTGAAAATGATGAGATTATTGGCAAACTAGAGAAAGCATTGGATGATGGAGAAGTTTTGGAGATTTGGGAAGTAAATTTGGATAAGCCGCAGGCGGGTGTCGGCACGGATAAATTTGCGGCTAAATACTATCATGGATACATCACAAGTTTTGAGCTGTCTTCCAATTCAGAAGACCATGCAGAGGCATCCCTTGAATTTGCCATTGAGGGAAAAGGGGCGGACGGATATGCCACTGTCACAGAGGAGCAGCAGGCGTTAGCGGAATATGTATTCAAGGATACCACAAAAGACACGACACCGTAAGGGAGCACAAATTGTTAAGAGGGGATAATACCCCTCTATTTTAATGCGAAAAAGGAGATTAAGAAGATGTTTGAATTAACAATAAATGGACAGGTATGTAAGTTTAATTTTGGAATGGGGTTTCTGAGGGATATGAATAAGAAGGTGACCGTTCCGGTTGAGGGAATGCCCGGAGTGAAGCGCGATGTAGGATTCAGATACAGCCTTGTGCGCTTACTTGATGGGGATACAGAAACCCTTGTTGATATCTTAGATGCGGCTAATAAAGGTCAAGAGCCGCGTTTGACAAGAATGGCACTGGATTCTTTTGTGGATGATGCGAATACAGACATTGAAACAGTGTTTGATGATGTTCTGGGTTTCTTAAAGACAGCGAATGCTACCAAGAAGACAGTTCTGCAGGTGGTAGAGTCACTGGAAGAAGCGAAGAAGAAAGCGGAAGCGGAACAGTAGGATTTGAGGAGACATATCATGAAGTTGCGTTGAACTGTTTTCGACATTTGGGGTTTAGAAGTCTTGCAGAAGTAGACCGGCTCACTATACCGGAATATACGCTGCTGATGGAGGCACACAGCCTGAAAATGGTTGATGATGAGTACAGGCGGCATGAGCAGGCATTTTTAAATTATCAGGTACAGGCTCAAAAGTCATCTGGTAAAGGCAGGACAAAACCTGTATATGACCGGTTTGAGAAGTTTTTCGATTATGAAAAAGCTTTAGATACGGTGAAGAAGAAAGTTAAAAAGCCGGCAGAACGTTTCACGGGAATCGGCAAATTTTTGAGGAAAGGAGGGGAATGATATGGGAGGATTTTCTATAACGGCAATACTTTCGGCTGTGGATAAGAATTTTTCATCCACCATGAAAAGCGCTATGGGATATACGGAAAATCTAAAAAGTACCCTCACAAGCGGGATTGGCTTTGGCGTTATGATGGGAATTGGTCAAAAAGCGTTTTCTGTTGTATCAAATGGACTATCTAATCTGACCAGAGAGACTATGGGAACTTCTGATTCTATGCAAAAGTTACAGACAGCTATGCGATTTAGCGGCACAAGTGAAGCCGAAATACAAAGAATTGCCGGTGCTACCGGAACATTGAAAACATATGCAGACAAGACTGTATTTAGCCTTAATGATGTTATGAGTACATTTGGCTCACTATCGGCAAACGGAGTTAAGGATGCTGATAAAATGACGGAATCTGTTGGAAATGCGGTTGCAGTATTTGGTGGCGGGGCACAAGAGTTTAGCGGTGTAGCACTTGCGTTTTCACAGTCAATGGCAGCCGGGAAAATGAATGCACAAGACTGGAATCAAATTATAAATGCAAGTCCGCAGTTAGCGGGTGGACTCCGTAAAGAATTGATTCGCTTAAATCCGGTGTTAGGTGAGGACTTTAAAGGTGCTATGGAAGATGGTGCAATTACCGCAGATTTGTTGGGTCAGGCAATGAACAATATTGGAATGACTGACATGGCAAAAGAGGCGGCTACGTCAGTCACTACATTTGATGGAGCTATGGGCAATCTTGAAGCAACAGTTTCAAGTGGAATCATGAAAATATATGATAGTTTTGCCAAAACAAAACTTATAGATGTTATTAATGGTATAACTGACAAAATAGGAGCTGGATTTGAACAACTGGCTGGGAAGATGCCTGGCATTATATCTAAAATATCAGGGTTCTTATCTAAGTTATCTCCTTATTGGGAAGTATTTAAAATGAATGTTATTGAAGTTAAGGACGCATTTGGAGATGCTTTCAGCGCAATAGAAAAAAGCTTAGGGGAGCTTAATGGAGCTTTTGGTTCCGATGACAGTATAAAAAATTTTTCTGATGTCATAAGTGGTGCAGCAGATGCTTTAAAGAAGTTTGCAGGATTCATGGAGGACCATGCAGATACAATTGCAAAGGTAATTACCGAGATGCCAAAACTTCTCGTGGCATATAAAGGGTTCCGGATAGTAAGTGCCATTGCTCCGGGCGTATTGTTGTTCTCGAAAGGTATTGTGGGACTTGCTGGAAAGGGAATAGGGGCGATTGCTGGTAAACTATTCGGCATTGCAAGTGCTCAAAGGACAGTAGGTGCAGCCAGTGCCACAAGTGCAAGCAGCGTCATCCAATCTGCACTTGCATTCCTCGCGATGGGGGCAGGGGTATTGTTGATAAGTGCCGGAATTGGTCTATTAGTATACTCTGCCGTCCAACTTGCGAAAGCGGGTCCTATGGCAGCTGTAGCATTATTGGGATTAGTTGGTGTGGTTGCTTTATTTGTGGCAGGAGCCGTGTTATTAGGGCCGGCACTTACTGCGGGGGCAATAGGATTTATAGCATTTGGAGCCGCAATTGCTTTAGTTGGATTAGGGGCTTTACTTGCAGGTGTGGCACTTACACTCGTTGCTGGCGTGCTCCCCACAATTGTAGCTTATGGCTCGCAGGGAGCGGAAGCGATTGCCCTTCTTGGTGCCGGAATGATTGCATTCGCGATAGGCGCAGCTCTTGCCGGAGCAGGATGCATTGTACTTGGTGCTGGGCTGGCTGTTGTAGCCGTGGCACTGACCCTTGTTGGCGTTGGTGTGTTGGTTGTCGCAGCCGGAGTTTTATTATTGGCAGCCGGAGCCGTGATATTAGGTGCAGGAATGTTGCTTACAGGAGTGGCTCTAACCATAGTGGCGGGCGTTCTGCCCACAGTTGCATTGGGTGCATTAATGGGCACCGTGGCTCTTGCGACGTTGTTGGCCATATCGTTGGTGCTGTCCGCTGCCTTATTGGTTATGATGGTTCCATTATTACTGTTAGGCGTGGGGTTCATTGCCGCAGGGCTTGGGGCAACTGTTTTTGGACTTGCGATGATAGCGGCAGCGGTGGGGGTAGGTGCAATGGCTCTGGCATTAAACGCGGTCAACTCAAGCATGAAGTCTATAGCCAGCAATGCGAAGGCTGCTCAAACATCCATATCCAGCATGAAGAACTCGGTTAGCATTGTAAATGATGGACTGGATGCGTTGGGGAATAAGGCAAAAGAGGCAATCAATAAATTCACAAATGCATTTTCAAATGGGGCGGGGCAGGCACAGTCAGCGGCCACAACAATGGCAAAAGGGGTAAGTGATGGAACTAAGACTGGTTTATCACCGCTTCCCTCGATTGCTATTTTTGCTATGGCAGGATTTAACGCAGGCCTCAGCTCTGGCGGAAGCATTGCTGTATCAACATCAAGAGCTACTGTAAATTCTATTAAAGCAGAGATGATTACAGCACAAAATGGAATGTATGATATTGGATATAACATCGGGGCCGGTCTTGCCTTGGGAATGAGTGCAAGCCTGGGAGAAGTCGAATCTGTGGCGACCCAACTTGCAGCGGCAGCGGAAAAGGCAGTAAGGGCAAAAGCACAGATTCACAGCCCGTCCAGAGTATCTACAAAACTCGGTAGGTTTTGGGGAGGAGGTTATGCCGGAGGAATCAAGGATATGTTTGGCCGAGTAAAACAAACGGCTGGGGATATGATTGACTTAATCTCTACCCCAAGCATCCCTGAGTTTGCCGGAGTTGGTTCATATTCGTTCGGAAGTCAAGAATTGCGGAGCGATTATGAATACAATCCTGTGGTGTATGTGAAAGCAGAAGTTACAAGTGTAATGGATGGCCGGGAGATAGGCTACGGGACGGCAGAATATGTGGAGGAAAAAAATCAGAAAAATGCGAAATTGAAAAAGCTAATGGCTGGGATAAGGTAGGTAAGAAAATGTATAGGTTTATTGATACGACAGAAAGAGCCAGTGTCTCAGAGATCCTCCCGGCTGAGGCGCTTAGTATAAATGGGAGGTATATAGAAAATGACATAGATGGATATAGAACGCTGCATGTTACAGGTAGGGAACTGCTAGAGTCGGAGATTCGCGATATTCAGATTGGGCAATCTGATGGCTCTATGTTCCAAAATAAGAGGAATCCTATCAGAGAAATAACAGTAACCTATAGATTGATGTCTAAAAGTGCTGAATCATTTCGTGAAAAATTCAATATTCTTAGTGGCATTCTTGAGCAGGAAGAAGCAAAACTTGTTTTTGCTGATGAACCAGATAAATATTTCATCGGTACAAAGAGTTCTATAGGAGAAGTGCAGGGCGGGCTTCTGAATGTGATTGGAAATTTCAAGTTCCATTGTTGTGACCCATATAAGCATTCAACCGTAGAGAAGGTATTTCCAGCATCCCTGAACGGTGATGGAATCATGGAGGCAACCATAGTCAATAATGGTACGACAGATGTGCCTATAAGTTATCAGATTGAGCATAAGTATGAAAACGGCTATCTGGGTATTGTATCCCAGTATGGTGCCATGCAGTATGGATACGTGCAGGAACCAGATAAGGAAGTACGCCAGAAGTCGCAGTTGTTGTTAAATTATGGGAAGCCTACAGACTATGATGCAATGGCAAGCGGGCAAGGCATTACCTGGGGCAATTATCCTTTAAATGGAAGCTGGAGGACAGTCACGGTGCTTGGTAAGCAATGGCTGGCCTTGAATGCTCCAGGGAGCGGTAATGACTGGCATGGTGCCGGAAAGATGATTACACTGCCGCCGGATTCCAATGGAGTCACCGGAGCGCAAAACTTCCACGTACAGGGTAAGGTGTGGTTTGAGACTGGATTGTCGAACCAGATTGGAATGATTGAGATGGCTGTGGGGGATGAGAGCGGTCAAAAGCTGGCGTCTATCAGGATTGCGAAATATGAGCTGGGGGCGAACAACGCCTATGCCATATTCGGAATCGGCAACACGGAAATGTGGCGGGTGTTTTACAACCCAACAAGCAACAATGTTACAACGAATGATAAAGGGCAGATATATATTAAAAAGGTTGGGGAATTGTTTGAGTTCTACTTTGGGGGCGGAAAGTGGCAGTACCGGGTACCGGAGATGAGTGCCAAGAAAGCGAAAACGGTAACCATATTTTTAGGTACCCACGGAACGCAGACAAACAATGTCGTAACAAGGATGTACTGGGATTACCTGTTTTTTAGGAAGGACAATGTGTCTTACTGGTACGATATCCCGAACAGGTACCGGAGCGGCAGCCTTGTGTATATAGACGGGGAAGGCTCAAAGATATACACGGATGGTGTAATTAGTATGGAAGATGAGATGATAGGGACAAAATACTTCACTGCTCCCCCAGGGCAGACGAAAGTACAGTTCTTTTATTCCTCATATAGCACCCCACCGCCAATAATAGAAGCAAGAATAAGGGAGGCATATCTATAATGGAAAACATAAGAATAGCGGTGTTAAGCCCCCACGATAAAGTATGCACATTTCTGGATAATGAAGCACCAAAAGCACTGCATTATTACAATGATGAACTCCACGAATATTTAAAGGGGACGGCCAATACATTCACATTTAAGGCGGACGCAAGGCATGTAGATTCGGTCCATCTGTCCGCCGGGAACAAGATATCATTCCGGTATCTGAAGAAAGACTATTATCTTAATATTGTAAGCGTAAGACGCAGTGAGTATGAAGTGGAGGTAACTGCTTACTCCATGAATTTTGAGCTGCTGAATGAGCAGAAAGCACCATACAAAGCAACAAGGGCAATGACATTTGTTGAATACCTGGATATATTCGATTATGAAAAGGTTGTTACCCTTGGCATTAATGAAGTATCCAACAAGTCTATAAAGCATGAATGGACAGGCTCTGATACAATGTTAGCGAATCTGTTCTCATTGGGGAATGTATTTGACGCCGAGATAGAACTGATTCCGCAGCTAAACGAGGATTACTCTCTGAAAGGGATTATCCTGAATGCATACCAGGCGCACACCGACACTGTGCAAGGCGTTGGAACGGACCGCTCAGACATAACATTGCGGTTTGGGCAGAACATATCAGGGGTCACAAAAACAACTGATGTATCTGAGATGTACACTCTGATTTACCCATTCGGAAAAGATGGCCTTACAGTGGCCAGCTTGGACAAAAAGGAATATGATTCAGAGGGAAGATTGGAATACCACTCTCCTTTCGGTGACAGGAACATATATGCGGTACAGGCAAGAGACAGGTTCCCATCGAACTCAACATCAAAAGTCAACAACCGGTATATCGCAAAATCATGGGACTACGACACGGACAATGTGAATGTTCTATATGGTCAGGCTCTGGCCCAGCTCAAGAAGAACTGTGTGCCGCAGGTAAAATATGAGGTTGACGGATATTTTGACACCGGAATAGGCGATACGGTCACAATCGCGGATGAAGAGTTCAATCCTCCACTATATCTAAAAGCAAGGGTTACAGAGCAGACAAGAAGCTTCACGGACCCATCTAAAAACAAGACAACATTTGATAACTTTAAGGAACTGCAAAGCGAGATAGACCCATCTCTGTTGGCAGCTATGAATAAGCTTATAGAAGAGAATAAGACTTATACCTGCTCCATCCTTACAGACAACGGTATCATATTCAAAAACAGCACCGGGGAAACTACATTGACGGCCAGTATCATGGATATCGGAAAAGATGTGACGGATAATTTTACAATCACCTGGGAAAAAGATGGCGTTGCATTTAAGACGGGAAAGAGCGTCAAAATATCAGCTGAGGACGTGGAGGTCAAGGCAGTGTACCGTTTCATTGCAACAGACTCTAATAATATAATCAGAGCATTCTATGAGGTCACGGTGACGGATGTCACAGACGGAGCGGACGCAAGGGTCTACTATCTGGAGATATCGGATAATATAATAAAGAGATACCTGGACAACTCATTGAGCGTCAATTACGTTGATATTACAGCGTGTTACCGTATGGGAACCAGCTCTGTCAGATACACATTCCCGGGGCGTTTTAAAATTGAGCAGACAGTTGATGGCGTAACATGGAGTACATTATATCAATCTGCAACAGATGAGATTACCAAAAGATATTATTTGCGAACCATCCTTGGAGATTCCAGCGGAAACGGCTTGGGAGATTCTGGCGGCAATGCTCTGGGGAACAACTCAAACGATGTGACAAATATCAGGGTGCAGTTGCTGGATTCTTCCGGCAGTCTGATTGACGTGAAAAGCATTGTACTGCTCAAAGACGGAGAGCCCACAGGAGTCATAGAAAGTGATAAAGAGCCAACAGACGTGGCAGATGGGCAGTTATGGAAATATACTGGAAGTGGTTCGTCTGGGCTGGAAATCGGTACAACGTATATTAGGAAAGGTAATGTCTGGAAAGTCTTCAAATTCAGTGCGCAAAATGTTGAAGTTGAAACATTATCGGCGTTTACGGGAAATTTAGGAACAGTGAATGCCGGGAAAATAAACGGCGTTGAGATAAACGGTTCTAAAATAACTCAGACATTCAGTAATATACCAATTGGAGATACTACTGTATCAGGCTCAGTCATAATAGATGGATATGCTATATCCAGTCAATATACATTTGCGAATGGAATTACAGGAGGGTTCTCCTTTATTCCTAATGAGCTTTCGGTATGGCGTTTTCCTTATGGAGACGGAACAGCTGATATGACAACCATAACGTCTAAAGGAATTGAAATTGTTTCCGGGTATGAACGCACAAAGATAGGTTCAGGTTCATTAACATTTAGCTATCGAGATATGTCTAAAACATTAAATATGGTTAATCTAGAAGATTTACTTAAATTAATAGGGAGGTAAAAAATAAATGGCAGATTTAAATGAAGTAAAAACCCCAAATGGGTTTAATAAGGTCGCAACTCTAAAGGATACGGATTTAATTCCAGTGGGGGATACGAACCTCAGTATGATAACAGTTGCAAATTTAAAGGAAGCATTGGGCTTAAATATAAAACAAACAACACTTACCTCTGACAATCCAACATATTTTGATGGCAATTGTTTTGCGTTTCGAAAGCCGGGAGGTTCGTATTTAATAAAAGCTCATATAATTATTAAGAGTTCCATTGTATCCGGCCTAAATGCGATTACATTTAAGGGGTTTCCTTTTAAATGGAAATATATTACAGATATTCCGGGGGCAACACTTAATAACGGAACTACCATTGTTATGCAGGGCGGTCAGGGAGAGGACGGTATTAAGCTGGGAACGATGCATGGTGCATTAGCGGCAAATACTACTATCGACCTAAATATTGAAATCCCCCCTCAATATCTTACATAAAACTTATCTATAAAAGAAATATGAACAGAGAAAAACCGAAAGGTTTTATTTTTTTATCTAAATAATGGAAGAGAGGATAATTTATTGGAAAGTTTATTAGTGCACACATACACAGCAGCGATTCCTATCGTCCTTACCGCATTTATGGGATATATTGTGTGGTTGCTTAAAGAGCAGAAACGTGACCGGGATGCAAATTCGCAAGGGACCATGTTGCTGTTAAGGGTACAGCTTATTGAATACCATGATAAATATATGTGCCTGGGATACATACCATCTTATGTATTTGATAACTTTTGTGAAATGTATGGAGCATACCATGAGTTGGGTGGAAATGGCATGATAACAAGGATGTTTGAGGAAATAAAACAGCTACCTATTAGAAAGGAGAAGAACTGTGAAGAATATAAAATTAACTGAATGGATGAAGAAAGCAGGAGCAAGAGCTGGCAGAACAGTGGCACAAGCGGTAATTGCTGGAATTGGAACGGCCGCAGTAATGGGGCAGGTTGATTGGAAATATGTAATATCATCTGCATTGTTGGCTGGCGTGGTATCTGTGCTTACAAGCATTGCGGTAGGTATGCCGGAAATTGAAACAGTAAAAGATTCAGGGGGCGAATAATCGTCCTCTTTTTGTTGCGACGTCGCAACAGGAAGGAGAGAGCACATGAGTATATGCAAAGGCGTGGCGGGCAGAAGGGGAAGGCCCCCAATAGGCATTTTCATCCATAACGATGCTGGCCGTGAGTATATGAATGGCAGCTATTGGTATGAACAGTTGGAAAACGCTGACCAGGCAAGGCTTGAAAGAGGATTTACTCATGCCTATGTTGGAAATGATGGTGTTTTTGTAACTGAAGATGATGAAAACTGTGCATACCATTGCGGGAATGAAAATGGAAATATCAATTTTCTGTCAGTTGAAGCGTGCCAAAGTTATGGAGACCTGAAGACATTTTTAGCGAATGAGGAAAAGGCACTGCAATGGGCAGCGCAGAAGTGTAAACAGTACGGTATTACACCATCTGCCAGTACAATCCGTCTTCATCAGGAAGTATGTGCCACCGCATGCCCTCACAGGAGTGTAGAAGTTCATGGTGGTGCAACGGCCACAAAGGCATACTTCATCAAACGGATTAAGGAGCTTATGGGTGGAGCAGATGCAACGGTAACTATACAAAGTAACAGCAATACCACAATGGAAAGGAAGGTAACAACTATGTATTGTACATATAAAATTACGGATTTAGATAAAGATAAGGTTTACTATTTTGATGGGCACAATTCTTACCCGCTGATGCACCCGGATGAACTGAATGTCCTGCGGAAAATTTACAAGGATAACAACGGACATGATATGCCGCATTATGACTGGACATCAAAGGCACCGTGGTTTAAAAGATTAAAAAGAAGCCTTGGACGAGACAACACCGGCTTTCTTTGTAAGGTAACTGGCAAAATATAGCAACATAATGTTGAAGTATTTACAGTTGCAACGATATGAATTATAATAGGCTTAAAGAGGATGAGCCTATGGATAAGATTGGTGAGAACATAAAATATCTAAGACAGCAACGACATTGGTCGCAGGCTCAGCTTGCGGCTAAATTACATGTAACGCGTCAGGCACTGTCATATTACGAGAACGGAGATAGGTTTCCTAATCTTTATATCGCGTGCCAGCTTGCAGATATTTTTGATGTTACAATAGATTCCCTGATAGGAAGATAAAGGAAAAGCCCGGCGTCTGGTGAGGACTCCGGGCTTTGTGGTGGGAAAGGAACTAATATATTAAATGGTGAGGAGATTAGTTCCTTCTATATAAGTAAACAGTTGTAAAAGAAAAAACTTACGCAAAAATAAGAAAAATAAAATTAATTTTTTGGTTTTACTCTGTTATATGAAGCAATTTCAAGAAGTCCCAAAAGTGTCCCATACAAAACGGAAAAAGTCCCTATTTATGGGCATTGTGGGCATTAGGTGATTTGACTTTTAATCAAGTTGTCCGGAGTTCGAACCTCCGCACGCTCATTAAGTGAAAGTGGCACAAATCCAGTGTTAAAAGGATTTGGGTCATTTTTTTAGATTCATATAAAAACCCGCATTATTACAGCCGTTCCTTCTGGGACGGCTGTTTGTGTATTTGAGGCTTAATTAGAGGATTAACTATTATTAACGGCTTATGTTAGCTCCACATTGAAGTCAATCTCGTCTAAATCTTCAAGATACAAAGAAATATTGTAGCAAGGGCTGCTGGACGATTGGGGAAATGTTTTATTATAAATTATAGTAGGCGGGGTAATATCCACACCCGTGTCCGTTGAAGAGATATGCAGACAAGCGTTTCCCATGACCATGTTGCACATTTCGCCCACGGCACTTGTAACCAGTTCCTCCTGGTCTGTAACTTCCATGCCGCCAAGCATTTCTGATGCAAGGGCCTGCCCTGTCCTGACATTCATGGACATGGCAACTTGACCGCTGACATCGCCTATGATTCCCATAAGCACCAGAATATCGCAATTATCCGCAGGGGTCTTAGACGGCTGAACCTCCGCAAGCATAATTGGTTTTGAAGAAAAAGATTCCAACACCGTATACCAGGCATTGATAAAAATATCAGCATATTTGTTTTCCATTTCAGTGTCTCCTTTTTAAGCAGTATAAGGCAGTCTGAACAGGAAAGACGTACCTTTGTTTTCTTCTGTTAAGATTTCCAGCGTCCCCCCAAGGTCCATACACGCTTTTTGAAATACTGCCATTCCCAGACCCCTTCCAGAAAGAGAATCTGCGCAGGTTTTTGTAGAAAAGTGGTCTGCAAAAATCAGATTGCAGAGTTCGCTTTTCGACATTTTCTCCAGTGCCTCGGCTGTATACAGGTTGGACTTCAATGCTTTTTCTTTTATTTTGTTTATATTAAGGCCGCGCCCGTCATCCGATATGGTAAGAGTGAACCATTTGTCGTCCACCTTGGATATACGGCATTCCAAAAGCCCTCTTTCTTCCTTTCCGCATGTAAGACGCTCCTCATCCGTTTCAATTCCATGATCCATGGCATTGCGGAAAATGTGAACGAGTGCTTTTCAGGAAGTCGTTATACTGTTCTTCGTTGATTGCAATGTCGTCCCCTTCAACCAGATAAACAGGCATATTCTTTATAAGGCGGCTTGAAAGATATTGCAGGTAATCGCGGTATTGTTCCAGAAATCCTTTGATATTTTTTCGTTTCAGCTCTTCAATCAGGGCGATTACAAACGTTGGGGTAAGTGATTTTTTGGCAGAACGAATCTTATCTTCAATCTCTGTCAGCTTGGTCTTGGGGAAAGTGAGAATTTCACTTTCATCAAAATAGGAAGTACCCATCACCTCATAAATAACATTAAGGTCCTCCTGCAATATATTTTCCGGGTCGAAGTGCTCCATGACATGTTCCACGTCGGACAGGGCGGCATCTTGTCCGCGATTGGTGATTTGCAGCAAAGCGTCCTCAAATTCGTGCAGCCGGTCTGATGCGGAAATAAATCCGTATTGAGCGAAGTCTCCTTTGAAGGTGTGGACAGCGCGAAACAACTCGTTCAGATTGTCCGAAAAGCAGGCATCATTTTTGAAATAGTTGCGATATCCTTCTGCGAAAATCTCACGAAATTCCTGTAACATCTGCTTGATTTGCGCCTGACGGCTGATAGCTTTTATCAAAAGTCTCTGTTTATTTTGATCGTCGGCCATAGCTTTTTCCAGATTGATTTTCTCAGTAATGTCGTTTAATATGACCATGACAGCTTTTTGTCCATCGCTTTCTATTCTGCGATATTCAAACCGGATGTTCTTACCGTTGATGACACAATCTGATGGCAAAAGCATTAAATAGACATTATCTGTTATAGGTGAATTATTTTCAAAATAGCTGTCAAAGGCCATTTGAAAGATGGTTCGTGCGTCATCTTTGAAGTAAGGGCTCACCAGATCTATGTAAGCAAGGGAGCCTATGCTTTGCCCGAAGAGAGTCACGCATTTATAACTAAATTCATTTTTTATAATCAGGTCTTTGCCAAACCATAAAAATCCCTGGTCTGCATGGTCAAGCAGATTTCTTACGGATGCTGATTGGTATTCGAGACTTTGGCGGAATAGCTTTTCCTGGTTGTGTGCAGCCAGCAATTTTTGCTGCTGGTTTTTCAAGACGCTGATCTGCGCTTCGTTTTGCTTGGAAAGTTCAATCAGAAATAATTGGATGCTGACTACACCTATGTAAGAATTATTTTTGTAGACTATGATATAATCATACAATTTGTTCGGCTCCCGATGCATAGCTTGAATACTGATTTTTGATATACTTTCGTTTACATCTGCTTTCAATATATCCGTATCCATCAGAAGACTGGCCGGACGTTTCATATAGAGGGAATTCCCGTAGTATGTTCCTATTTTCTGGAAAAAGGCTGTGCGCATGACAAGACCTACAGGAGCGCCGTTCTCTGTAATTACAACACCTTCGACATCACAATTATTTAAAAATAATGCTTTCACCGATTCCCCGTAGGAGGAGGCCTCCACGACCGGTGTCTGTATGACAAATTGTTCCAGGCCTCTTTCATCATCAAATACGTCAGGTCTGTTATCTTGAATTGCTGGCATTTTTGCACCCTCCCATTCCGGAATTGAGGACAGTATTGATGACGTTGAGCACGGTTTCTTCCTTAAACGGTTTGATGATATAATGCCTGGCGCCCTTGTTTATTGCCTCAATTATTTTTACTTCCTGGCCCAAGGCGGAAATCATGATAATACACGCATTTTTATCCATCATACAAATTCTTTGCAGAGCGGATATCCCATCAAGCTGCGGCATGGTGATATCCATAGTGACCAAATCCGGTTGGGCGCTCATATATTTCTCAATGGCTTCCTGGCCGTTGACTGCTTCGGCAACAACTTCGTGACCTTGTTTTTCAAAAATTTTTTTCAGATTCATTCTTATAATGAGAGAATCGTCAACAATCATAATTCTTTTCATAATAAATCTCCATTCGATTAAAGTATAATAAAGTTTTGTGCCTTCATCCTATCCTACAAATGTTAAAGAAATATACTTGTTTATGTAAATTTAGAGTTATGAACGCTTCATTCAAGTAAGCAAAATAAGTTGACAAAATATAGCTCTTATAATATACTTAATCAGTGATTTACAGCACGCCCAAAGCTGGCACGCTTGTAATTGCAGAAGAAAGTTTATAGAGGTAAGTCCTGTTATAATCAGGATTTTCTTAATTCTTCAATATTGTATTTGCGGATGTGGCGGAATTGGCAGACGCGCTAGACTTAGGATCTAGTGTCCACGACGTGCAGGTTCAAGTCCTGTCATCCGCATTGAACAACCCTTGATTTTACTGAATTTCAGTAAAATCAAGGGTCGTTTATTATTAAAAATAACTTATAATAATCATTTCAAAATATTTCTGGGTTTCAAAGATACTGTTCAACCAGATAGTCAATTAGCACATCATAGCAGACAGTCAGCTTTATAAACACATCGATGGAGAATACGTCACACATCTGTCAGATGAGAACAATAAAAGTTTTTGTGGACAATCCAGAATTTATGTCGGAATTTATGGTGGATTATGGTAATATAAGATTGTTGAGAGACAAGAATTACCGAAGTGTTTTAGGAAAAATAAAAGTATGAGATGGAAAAAGAATGTTAATGACGACCGGAAACAGTTTTGAGGGATACATTATCGAAAAATATATTGATGTAATCTCTTCAGCGGTTGTTCTTGGAACCGGATTCTTAAGTTCTATAAGTGTATCATTTTCAGATTTTACTGGATCAAGAAGTGGTTCTTATGAAAAAAAGCTAAAAAGTGGCGAAAGAGAGGCGTTAGAGGCTTTAAAAGAACGAGCTAAGAGTTTAGGTGGAAATGGAATTATCGGAATAGATGTTGATTATACAACATTTGGAAATTAAATACAATACTTGAATCGGCTGATTTGAAACAAAGCGCCAGAGAAATTTATGAATATGTTAATGAGTTAGGTAATCCGAAGCTTGAAATAATGGTTGATGAGTTAAAGAGACTTGCAGACATGGAGCGGATGTATGGGAATATGAAATCTTCTGCTTTAGAGAAAATTAAAAACGCTTTACAATAAATATCAGAGAATAAAAGATAGTACATGAAGGAGAGAAAGACTATGGCATTAATTAAGTGTCCGGAATGTGGAAAGAAAGTCAGTACTGGTGCATCCACATGTCCCCATTGTGGATTTGATGTAAGTGCAATTAATAATATGCAGGAGGTTGTTGAGGAGCAAAACAAAAAATCTAAAAACAATTTGATAACTATAATGGTGGTTATCATTTTTCTTGTTGCTGTAATAGGGGGTACTGCATATTACGAAAATGCAACGTCATATGAGAGCGCAAATAAAAAAGCCAAAGAATCTTATGAAAGAGCAAAAGAGTCAGAAGAAGAATTACAAGAACTTCAACAGCAATTAGAAGAAAACCAGAGTCAGATAGATGCTCTGACAGGTAATGAATAAGGACTGGTATGAAGAACATAGAGCAGGGTTTTTAGACATTGAAATCAAGGAACAAGCCCGGGGTCTGGTGAGGACTCCGGGCTTTGTGGTGGGAAAGGAACTAATATATTAAATGGTGAGGAGATTAGTTCCCTCTATATAAGTAAACAATCTTGCGGCAAAAAACTTACGCAAAAAACGGAAATAAAATAAAAATTTTTAAAATCAGTTATTTTTTGTATGGAAATATTCCTTTTCAGCTCTAAAAGAGGGGAGAAATCTTCCCCCTCACAGGTATACTTACTCTGATTTCCACATAATAATCTATTAATATTTGATAACGGTCTTTGTATGGGTGAAAGATGGAAAAAATTTTAGATGAGGGCTATTTTGACTTGATAATTAATAATACATTGGCGATGCAAAATGAGGCAGAGTACATTACCATCTTGAATGAGAGGCACTCTATACTTCATGTACAAGTTAATAATCTTAATATGTGCGATCTTGGTCTGTATCCATACAATAGATTTCCCACTTTGTTTACGCTGACATCACAGCAAAGCCTCGACAGTTCTAATATAAGTCCGATACAGTCTAATCCTTCCCTTGCGCTGATGGGGGCGGGGTACTTGTGGGTATTATTGATACCGGGGTGGACTATACCCATCCCGCATTTAAGGGAGCTGACAATACGACCCGGATTGTGTCTATCTGGGATCAGACGATACAGGATCGAATACCCGCCTGAGGGATTTACATATGGCACAGAGTATGATAGTCAGGTGTTGGACCTTGCATTGAAAACGGAGGATCCTTTCACTATAGCACCAACCACCGATTTAAATGGACACGGGACAGGAATTGCCAGTATTGTGGCAGGCAGCCCCAGTGTTGAAAATTCATTTACAGGTGTAGTTCCTCAATCTCAGCTGGTGGTGGTAAAATTAAAGGAAGCTAAAAGAAATCTGCGCACAATATTTTCTGTTCCTGAGGATGCCATATGTTACCAGGAGACAGATATTATTCTTGGAATACGCTATGTCTTGAGTATTGCACGAAGACTGAGAAGACCGGTTGTTATCTGCCTCGCGCTAGGCTCAAGTCTGGTAGGACATGAAGGAGTAGGTGCGACAAGCAGTTATATAGATTACCTTGCACAGCTTTCTCATGTAAATATTGTTGTCTCGGCGGGAAATGAGGGAAATAAAAACCGACACTTTTGGGGAAATGTCCGGGCGGCCCCATACGCCGAGGAATTTGAACTGAAAATATCTCCCAAGGACCCTCTTTTCTCTTTTGAAATCTGGCCGGATATTCAGGCAAGGCTGGGAGTACAGATTATTGCGCCCACAGGCGAAATGACATCCGTTATTTATCCTTCCATTGGAACGTGTGTGAGCCATCAGTTTGTGTTTAGCCAGACTCAGATATGGATTAACAATATACTCCTTGAAGAAGAAAATGGAAGCCAGCTTGTGCTGGTTCGATTTGCAAAAGCCTCAGAGGGAATCTGGCGTGTGAGGGTCAATGGAATAGACAGGGCACCTTTTTCTTTTCACAGCTGGCTGCCCAATGGCCAGTTGATTTCGGATGAGACGTTTTTCTTATTATCTACCCCGGATACAACAATTACGTCTCCGGGCAATGCAGACCATATACTTACGGTAACTGCTTATGACCAGGAAAATGGAAGTATTATCATAGATTCCAGCAGAGGCTATACAAGACTTGGCAGGGTCAAGCCTGACATTGCGGCTCCCGGCCTTAGAATTCCATGTGCTCTCCCGGGAGGCAGATATGGCAGTTTGACAGGAAGCGGTGCAGCAGCGGCACATGCCTCCGGCGCGGTTGCCATGGTTTTTGAATGGGGTGTTGTGAGAGGAAATTATACATCCCTTACCGGAAAAGACATTAATAGTCTTATCATCCGGGGGGCAGAAAAGAAACCCCATATATACATATCCTAATAATATATGGGGTTACGGCAAATTGGACGTATATTCTCTTTTTGAACTTCTTACATTTATTTAAGAGGAAGACTTAAATAAACTGTGTACTATTTGCGGAATGCAAATTTTGATACGCCATTTTCAGTTGGAACAGAGACATCTCCCTGAATCAGAGGCTGTGCGTAGTCAATAAATTCCTGGCTCACATCTGTTCCATCCTTTGTAATCCAGTCAAGAGGGATGGTCTTTTCTCTGATTGCAAATAATATTTACATCAGCGGTATCGTGGTCGATGGCGTAAGGGGAATTGCAGTTTCTTTTAAAGGTAATCATTTTACCGGTCTCTCCTTCGAGAGCACATTTTACTCCATAGGCTCCGGAAGATATAGCCTCTTCATGGTCTGTGCCGGAGAGCATGGTGGAGGAACAGCGCTGGCATACATTCAGCTCAATGGAACGCACTTTGACACCGAGACGGTCTTTTACCAGATTCTCAAGGTATTTGCCGGAGCCTGTCAGCATCTTATGGCCGAAAGCATCTACCCCTACGTCGCTGTCCAGCTCACAGATGAAGGTTCCGTTTTTATCGTGGATGCCCTCAGAAATGCAGACAACAAGGTTTGGTGTGGTTTCCAGGGCTTCGCTCACTTTTTTGAGGAAATCATCCTGGTCAAAGTCTGCTTCCGGCAGATAGATAAGCACAGGATTGTCCCCTTCAAATTTGCGGGCAAGGGCACTGGCGGCGGTCAGCCATCCGGCATGGCGCCCCATAATTTCCACAATGGTCACAGACTTTTTATTGTCATACACGGATGCGTCGATGGAGATTTCTCTGACTGTGGATGCAATATATTTGGCTGCACTTCCAAAGCCGGGGGTATGATCTGTCTCTACAAGGTCATTGTCGATAGTCTTGGGGATTCCGATTACTCTGATGTCAGAACCAATATCTGCCGCATAGCGGGAAAGCTTGCTCACGGTATCCATAGAGTCATTTCCGCCTATATAGAAAAAGTAACCGATGTTCATGGACTGGAATTTCTCAAAAAGCCGGGGATATACGGAATCATCCAGATTTTCAGGGAGTTTATATCTGCATGAGCCTAAATAGGACCCTGGTGTAGTTTTTATTAATTCCAGGTCACCGGACGTTTCAAGAGGTTTCATATCCATGAAGCAGTCGTTTAAAAAGCCTTCGATTCCATTAATCATACCATATACAGTGCCAAAGGACTCGTCCCGGCTCAGAGTCTCACATACAACCCCGTACAGACTGGCATTGATAACAGCAGTTGGCCCGCCGGATTGACCGACAATAACATTTTTTTTCATAACAATTCCTCCAAGATGATTTGAGATTTTTTCTATATATTAACTATAAAGGATAACCTCTTTTTTTACAACAAGTATAATTGGAGGCTGTGTGGCAAAGTTTTAACAATCAGAGCAGAAAAAATTGATAAAGGAGTTGGAAATTTTAAAGATATGCATTATAATTGCAATATCTAAATAAAGAGGTGCGATTATGAAATATATATCATTTGCAATTCCGTGTTATAATTCAGAAGCCTATATGGAAAAAGCTATTCACTCTATTTTAAAGGGTGGGGAAGATGTAGAAATCATTATTGTAAATGACGGTTCTACAGATAAGACTAAGAAGCTGGCAAAACAGTATGCGGAGGCTTATCCCACAATCATAAAGAATGTAAATAAGGAAAATGGAGGGCACGGGGATGCTGTCAATTCCGGGCTTGTCCACGCAACAGGAAAGTATTTTAAGGTTGTGGACAGCGACGACTGGGTGGATGAGGACGCATTGGAAAAAATCCTGGAGGCAGTCAAAGGGTTTGTGGAGGCGGACGCTGAGGTGGACATGATTGTGTCCAATTATGTCTATGAGAAGGTGGGGGTTGAGCACAAGAAAGTAATTCATTACCGCAATGTACTCCCTCAGAATCAGGTTTTTCAGTGGGATGACATTGGACATTTTCATCTGGATCAGTATATTTTGATGCACTCTGTTATTTACCGCACAGAGATGCTCAAGCTCTGTCAGTTAAAGCTGCCTAAGCACACGTTTTATGTGGACAATATTTATGTGTATTATCCATTGCCTCATGTGAGGACCATGTATTATATGGATGTGGATTTTTACCGCTATTTTATAGGACGGGAAGACCAGTCTGTAAATGAGAAGGTGATGATTAGCAGGGTTGACCAGCAGATATTTGTGACAAAGACTATGATAGCTATGTATGAGCTTAGAATGATTTCCAGCAAAAAGCTGAGAAAGTACATGTTAAATTATCTGGCGATTATGATGACGGTATCCTCCATTCTCTGTATCCGGTCCAAGAAGAGTGAGAATCTGCAGAAAAAGGCAGAGCTGTGGGAGTATCTGAAGAAAAAAGATTACCGCACTTATATGAGAATCCGCTATGGAATCCTTGGACAGACAATCAATCTCCCGGGAAAATCAGGCCGAAAGGTTTCATCTATGGCGTACAGTGTGGCCAGAAGACTGATTGGATTTAACTAAATAAGTTTTACTTCTGCTGTGTCGGATTTTATGCAGAAAGAATAATTTACCAGTCATGGTACATACTAGTAAGAAAAAAGGAGTGTGTATTATGGCTGTTAATTTTGCGGAGAGCAGGACAAAAGATAATTTGATGAGGGCATTTGCCGGTGAAAGCCAGGCAAGAAACCGCTATACCATCGCTGCGGAGAAAGCCAGAGAGCAGGGGATGTACTCCGTCTCAGATATTTTCTTATATACAGCGGAGCAGGAGAGGGCTCACGCAGAGAGATACTATGAACTGTTGAAGAGCCTTGCAGGAGAGACAATTTTTATTGACGGCGGTTATCCTGTGGACCAGCAGGAAACTCTTGCAGAGTTGCTGCGCGCGGCAGAGCACAATGAAAAAGAGGAATATGAGGATGTATACCAGACCTTTGGAGATATAGCAAAGGAAGAGGGATTTTTGGATGCCGCCGCTACGTTTTATAAGATTGCTGAAATAGAACATATTCATCAAAAGCGTTTTGGTGATTTGGCGGCACTGCTGGAGAATGATCAATATTTTTCCTGCGAAGATGAAGCAAAATGGATATGTACAAACTGCGGCCATATTCATGAGGCAAAAGAAGCTCCCCTGGTATGTCCAGTGTGTCTTCACGCTCAGGGATATTTTCTTCCCTATGCATTTGCAGCATACAAAGGCTAAATATCATTACAGTTCAGCCATACTTCAGTCGGGAAGATGTGGCTGAACTGTTGTAATATACCGGAGGATATTTGTATATTGTTATAAATAAGATTGCCGGGAGGTATTAAATGAGCCAGAAAGTAGAAAATCTGCTGAATCTTGCACTAGATGCCACAGAAGAAGAAAGACTGAAATCACTGGAGTTGGATGTCGGATATAACCCGGAGGACAGGGAGTGGGATTTGATTATTAAATATTCCGGCTCTCTGGATGAGGTCAGAGAAATTGCCACGTCTGTCACGCGTTTATATAATGAGTATGCGATTGTCACCATCAGGGAATCTGAAATTAACAGGCTGGCGAATATACATGAGGTAGAATTTATCGAAAAACCAAAGAGATTGTTTTTTCAGGTGGTCAATGGAAAGAGAGTTTCCTGCATTGATTCAGTGCAGAGACCTCCCTTCTCCCTGTTTGGCGCAGGTACGCTGGTGGCAATTTTGGACAGTGGAATTGACTACGCTCTCGCAGATTTCAGAAATGAAGACGGGACTACGAGAATCAGAGCACTCTGGGATCAGAGCATACAGGGGGCGCCCCCGGAAGGATATCATATTGGAACTGAATATACCAGAGAGCGGATTAATGAGGCGCTGAGTCAGGGGAACAGGGCGGACAGAGAGCGGATTGTGCCCAGCAGGGATTCTTCAGGACACGGCACTTCAGTGGCCGGCATTGCAGCGGGGAATGGTGCGGGAAGCCCTAACAGGCTGAATTCAGGTGTCGCCCCGCAGAGTGAGCTTATCGTTGTCAAACTTGGGAATCCAAGGCCGGAAGGATTTCCCAGAACCACAGAGCTGATGATGGCTGTGGATTACGCAGTAAGGAAAGGGCTGGAATATCAGATGCCTGTTGCAATTAACATCAGTTTTGGAAATACATACGGTTCACATGACGGGACCTCTCTTCTGGAACGATTTTTGGATGACATATCTAATTATTGGAAAACTGTAATATGTGTGGGGAGCGGAAATGAGGGCACAACAAGCGGGCACACCTCAGGTGTTCTTATACAGGGTGTGGAAGAGCGCGTGCAGCTGGGCGTGCAGATGAATGAACCGACACTTAATGTACAGGTGTGGAAGTCCTATGTGGACGATGTAGATATTTCTATTGAAAGTCCTTCTGGTGTGAGGGTTGGCCCGCTCCAGCAGATTTTGGGGCCTCAGCGTTTTGTGCTGGGAGGAACGGAAATTCTCCTATATTATGGGGAACCAAGCCCGTACAGTGTAAAGCAGGAAATATTTTTAGATTTCCTCCCCAGATATTCCTACATAGACAGCGGCGTATGGCAGATTATACTCACACCGCGGAAAATAGTTGCCGGTGATTATCAAATGTGGCTTCCAAGCCAGGGTGTGCTAAATGTGGGAACCGGATTTATGTTTCCTAAAAGCGATGTGACCCTCACCATACCGTCCACCGCCACCCGTGTGATTACCGTGGGTGCATATAATGGGCTTACGTTCACTTATGCAGATTTTTCCGGCAGGGGTTACCTGGGCACGTACGGATATCCCATGGCAGCAAAGCCTGATTTGGTAGCTCCGGGGGTGCGCATTACTACAATTGTGCCGGGAGGAGGGTATGCGGAAGTGACAGGCACATCTTTCGCCACGCCATTTGTTACAGGAAGCGCCGCACTTTTGATGGAGTGGGGAATTGTAAAAAGAAATGACCCTTATTTGTATGGGGAAAAAGTGAAAGCCTATCTGCGAAAGGGCGCAAAAGAACTTCCGGGGTTCAGTGTGTGGCCAAACAATCAGGTGGGATACGGAGCTCTGTGTGTTAGAGATTCATTGCCGGTATGATTTGAAAAGCAATATTGGGACATAAATTGTCAAATTTAGAACTTTTGATTCACTTGTTCTATGAAGTATGTTAGATTATTCAAAAAGCGGAAGTGACAGATGATATGATTCAAAAGATGGTGAATGCGGTAATAAGCAAACAAATAGAAAGCCATACAATGACGGCTCAGGATGAGAAGATATACAGGTATGGATATATTTTGCTGTGTGAAGTTATTTTAAATTTAGCTATAGCTTTGGCGATTGGAATAATTTTTTCACAAACAAAAGCGGTAATATTTTTTCTCGGCGCATATATTCCGCTGAGAAGCTTTTGCGGAGGATGGCATGCAAATAAAATTTGGAAATGTACGGTGATATCAAGTCTGATATTGTTATTGCAGATATACGGTATAAAGAATATAATGGATTTTTTGTCAATTTGGGTAATGCTGATAATATTTTTTCTGAATATGGCCTGCGTTTTTTTGATAGCTCCGCTAGAAACGGAAACGAAGAAAATTAGTCAGGATGAAAAACAAATCTATAAGAGAAAAATAAGATTTATATTAGTGATTCATCTGATTCTAATGACAATAACCGCACTATCAGGTATCAATGAATTTGTATTTAGCATAGTGTTTGCATATATGGTACAAAATGCAATGTTGCTATTGGAATTAGTAAAACAGAAAAAATATTATTTTCTAACTTAGTTATTTAGGGAAGATTGTTAAAAGGGTTGGAAAGTGCCTTTGAATTTGGTATAATACTTACTTATAATATTGGAAGGAGGGGAGGGAAAACCCTATGTATCATGTAGCTATTTGCGATGATGACAAGGTGTTTATCTCATATATCAAAAAAATTCTCAATCAGTCCAAAGGCGATAAACAATATCAGCTTAAAATCTATGAGTTTTATTCAGGGGAAGACTTGGTTAGCAGCTTAGATACGAGTATGCACCTGGATTTACTCATTTTAGATATGGAATTGGGGGGAATTGATGGAGATGAAACCGCAAGGCTATTCCGTAAAAAATTCAAAGATGCAGTATTGGTATTTTGTTCAGGGGTACATGCTCCAACCGTCAAGTCTTTTAAGGTAACCCCGTATAGATATTTGTTAAAATCATATTCAGATGAGCAGTTTGTATGTGAATTTAATGAAATTTTAACAGAAGTAGAAAAGAAAGCGAAAGAAGAGTACGTTATCGGCCACTATAGGAATAATGTGATTAGAATTAATATTCATAATATTTTATATGTGGAGAATGCGAAAAGGGGCAGTAAAATTATTGTGTGTCCAAATTGCGATGAGGCAAAATTTGATGGTCAGATACTGGTAGATGATAAATTGGAGGCACTGTCAGAAAAATTTGCTGAACTTGTTTTTGCACATAATAGTTACATAATCAATATTAATCATATTGAAAAAATAGTGGGTAATGAGGTTTATTTGGATAATGGCGAATGTTTGTCGGTATCAAGAACGTATCAAAAAACATTTCGTGAGATATTTACAAAAAGTATTGCAGAAAAGTATTGATAAGAAAGAGGTGGAAAACTATGGATTGGTTAGACAGGCTTATCCTTTTTTTTTGTTGCATTGTTGAAGTTTTTCTGCTCTATGATTATTTCTGCAATTTTTTTGAAGTAAAAATAAAAAGAAAATATATTAAAATAGTACATGTGGGAACCATCGGTGCTGTTTACCTGGTTAATATGCTGCAAAGCAACATATTGAATTTAGTACTTATACCGATATTGCTATGGTGCTTTGTTACGGTGCTGTTTGATTCTAAACTGGGAATTCGGTTTGTGTATTTTACGATAGCATATAGTGTTATGATTGGTGTTGAGTTTTTATATATCATATTGTCAAACACTACAACTGCATTGCTGGAAAAGACTGGTTTGATACCCGTGTCGGAATATTTATGGCAGTTACTATTTAT
Organism: Muricomes sp.; assembly: GCA_049840515.1. Classification (GTDB taxonomy): domain Bacteria; phylum Bacillota; class Clostridia; order Lachnospirales; family Lachnospiraceae; genus Muricomes. The sequence continues at coordinate 32,865 of JASGKW010000026.1, forward strand.
AAAATTTCTTAATTATATTGTATTTATTGTGTTAAAGCAGATGTCTGCAAAATCAAAGAACAGAATGACTAATAAACTGTTCTTGATTTATTTGTGTGTACCCATTTCTACTTTAGGTACTATGCTTACAGTATTCTATTCTGGAATAAATGTAGGAAGTAATGTGGTCTTGAAAATATTAATGACAATGTTTTTTGGATGTATGATAGCAGGAAATATGCTGCTGTTTTATGCATTTCAAAAGTACACAGAAAATTTAAGTGAAAATTCCAGACAGCAATTAGGACTTCTCTATCAAAAAGCTGAAGTGGAGAGGCTGACGAAAATAGCAGAGTGGAATGATAATTATAATGAAATCTTACATAATACATCCCATTATCTTAAGGTGATAGGCCAACTTGCTTATGAAAGAAAAAATGATGAAATATGTAAAGTGGTGGACAAGCTGAATGGAAAGTTAAACAGAGAAGAAATCTGTGAATACAGCAACCATAAGATGCTGAATATCATTTTATCTGAATATGATATAAAAGCAGAAAGAGCGGAGGTTATTTTTGACACCTATGTGGAGCCAGGGTGTATCTTGGATCATATTCAGGATGTTGACCTCATTACTATGCTGGGCAATTTGCTGGATAATGCTATCTTAGCGGCCTCCAAGAAAGAGGAGGAAGCTTCTGTGGTTGTAAGGATTTTTATGCAAAAAGAAGGAAAACTTTGTGTAATTAAGATAGTAAATGATTTTGTGGAGAAACTTAAGATGGTAAATGGGAAATTAGTAAGTACAAAAGTGGAGGCAGGAATACATGGCATCGGGCTTACAAGTGTTTCAAAGATTGCTGAACAGTATGAGGGATATTTGGAATATTATATAGTCGATGAAAAATTTAATGCAGTGATAGTGGTTCCCGTTTAGCTGGATAGAGAAGCGACAGGTCAAAACAAAAAGTAAACTCCCTTTCAGGTATGCAAATAATAATTTTAGTATTTGCATACCTGGGAGGGAGTTTTTTTGATTTTATAAATAAAACTTATTATATTCGTAGAAAATTGGGACATAAATTGTTGAAATATGGACATTAGGTTTAAATGTGCTTGTGAGTGGTGTATGATTCAAGAAAATATTTGGGAGGACAAGCTCATGAAAGTAAAAAAATTTTTTGAAGATGGTGTAATGAAGTGTTTAAATGTACTGGCATTATTGTTGGTCAGGCAGACTGCAAACTCGGCGTGCATATGGGTAGCTCATCAGCCTGAATTTCCAGAAGAGGCTAACCGGTTTAAAAGTGCTATGTAATACCTGAGGTATACATAAGTAATACGAAAGGAGGAAAGACGTATGTTGAAATTCCAAAGTAAAGTTGGCGTGACATGCGCAAGTGAGAATCATGTTGAATTAACACCAGGCGGAACGACGAGCTGTGTTAATTGTACATGTACAACAACCTGTTACTAATTATTCTTAAATTACAGCTGTGCTAGATTTATTGCACAGCTGTAATATTATGAAGCTAAATTTAGGGGGTAAGAATGAATCTGGATTTACATTTGACAACCTCGTGCAATATGAAATGTAGTTTTTGTGGAGCATGGGAGCAAGATATTGATTGCAGTACAATGGAAACCACAAGTGTATACTCCGCATTAATTGAAGGAAAAAAGTTTGGATATAAAGTTGTTACATTGACAGGCGGAGAACCACTCTTACATCCGGATATACAGGAAATTATAAAATATGCATCGCAATTAGGCTATTGGGTTTGTATTACGACGAATGGGCTGGCTATAACAGATGAGATAATTGACACTGTAAAAAATAGCCGCTGCATATTGAGAGTAAGTTTACATACGTTAAATCGGGAATTTCATGAAAAAATGACAGGAGTGGATTCGTGGGACAATGTTGTTCATAATATAGGCAAACTAAGCGCTAATTCCGTTTATTACGGTTTGGGAATGACTGTGTATGAAGAGAATATCGAAGAAATACCGCTGCTTGCAAAATTTGCATGGGAAAAGAAAGGTTCTTTTATCCGCTTTACTCCTGTAGTGAGTGTACGGCAGGGGCAGGGGTTAAAGTGCGGTGCTGACTTCTATTACAAAATGCTGCTTGCCATATGCAGAATTGCTGTCCGTAATTTTCCATTGTTAGATTACAAAAAGAATGGGGCGTTATCAGGAAAACATATGCTGGATATCATGCTGACCAGGCAATGTGCAGCGGGAAGTACAATGTTCATTATACTAGATGCGAAGAATAATATAGTTCCGTGTTCGTTTATTGAGCAGAAATACGAATTATATGAGCAGGGATTTGAGAAAGCACAGGATTTTGAACGAACCATACAGCGCATGGACGAGGTGTTTCGACAACTAGATGAGACTGGCTATGAAGGTGACTGCGCCAAATGTGTATTTGCGGATAGCTGCAAAGGAGGGTGTCTGGCAAATAAGCTGTCTGCAGGTCTGGATGTCAGCGAACAGCAGCCGATTTGCTATCGGAAGATTGTTTATAAAGTATTGTCCAATTTTAATGAGACAGAGCAGCAAACACTTATCGCTTACTGGACATCTCATTATCTGAAAAAGTGCGTAGGAGTTGAAAAGAACAAGGTGTGTTTTAGAAGGCTGCCTATATGGGAACTGAATTATAAGTTTGCGGAATATTCTATTTCGGATGAAGGGAGAAACCTCACATGGATATCCTGATGATTCAAACAGGGGTAGAAGAAAAGGAACGCAAAATGATGGGAGTCGGAAACCGGTATCGAATGAACATGCCTATGTTAGGATTACTTTATTTAAAAGAATTGACTCCCCAAGATATCAATGTTGAATATGTGGATGAAATCAACGGATTGATAACGGAGTATAAAAAATATGATATTGTTGCTATTTCAGGTATGACCATGCACGCAAACCGCATGTACAAATTAGCGGACGAATACCGAAAACTTGGATGTCATGTTGCTGCTGGCGGAATTCATGTTTCTTTTATGCCGGAAGAATCTCTGAAACATGTGGATACTGTGATGATTGGTGAGGGAGAGAATACATGGATTCAATTTATAGAGGACTTTAAACAGGGAAAAGCTAAGAGGATATATCAATCCAGTTGTTTTACAGATTTGAGTCAGCTCCCCATTATAGACCGCAAAATAGTAGACAGTCAAATGTATAAACCGCCATACGGAACACCTAATTCTATCATTGCAACAAGAGGGTGCCCCAACAGGTGTGATTTTTGCTGTGTGCGCAAAATGTATACGGGTTATCGGGTCAGGCCCATAGAACATGTCATCCGTGAAGTTCAAGGATTAGATGACAACGTCATAGTGTTTCAGGATGATAATTTAATAGGAGACTTAAACTATTCCAGGCAGTTAATTGATGAATTAGGCAATATGCATAAACGATGGGGAGGACAAGCCAGTATCAATATTGCCAATCAGGCCAGTACATTAGAATTATTAGAAAAGTCAGGATGTGTATCTTTATTTATAGGATTCGAGAGTATTAACCCTGAAAGTTTGAAGAGTGTGCATAAGGCGGGGGTAAATAGGATTGATAAGTACAGTGAAAATATAAAAAAGATACAAGACAGAGGCATAAAAATTATCGGGTCGTTTATTGTGGGGATGGATTATGATACGGAAGCAAGTATTAATGAATTGTACGAGTTTATCGTGAATAGTAAAATTGATTTACCGATTGTAAATTGTCTGACGCCATTCCCCGGGACGGAGTTATTTTTTAAACTAGAAAATGAAGGACGCATTGTTGATTATAATTGGGAACGTTACAACTTAACTCAGGTTGTGATTCAGCCAAAAACAATGACGATGGAGAAACTTCAGTTTCAATATGATACACTCGTTCATTACTTAAATAAGCAAGTGGTTAAGTACGGATTTTAGTGAGGAACAAAGCTATGTAATACTCATGTAGGAGGAGCCGATGCAAGCAATCATAATAAATAATTTGCATAAGTATTATGGAAATTTTCATGCGCTTAAGGGAGTTGATTTGGAAATAAAAAAGGGGGAGGTATTTGGCTTCATAGGGCCGAACGGTTCGGGCAAGACAACGATGCTTGAATGTACTATGGGATTGCGCAAGTTTGATTCTGGAAACGTACACATTTTCAATTATGATGTAGTGAAAGACCATAAAAAGATTGTTCATATCGTGGGAGCGCAGCTGCAGGAGTCTGAATTGGCTAAATCCATCAAGGTTAGAGAAGCAATTCAATTACAGGGAGCCATATTTCATATGAAACCAAATGTTCAGGAATTGTTAGAACAGTTTGGATTAGCTGATAAAGGTAATGTGTATTATTCCTCTCTCTCAGGCGGCCAAAAACAAAAACTATTTATTCTGTTAGCTCAATTGCATAACCCGGAAGTGCTGATATTGGATGAATTATCAACCGGACTGGACCCAGTTGCAAGAAGTTCTATGTGGAATGAAATATTACAGTTAAAAGCAGCAGGAAAAACGGTATTATTATCGACGCATTATATGGAGGAGGCTGAATTTGTCTGTGATAGAGTGGCTGTCATTTATGATGGCAGTATCATTGACATAGGTGCCCCGAAAGAGCTGGTCAATCATTTACCATTTCAATATGTTGTTACCATGTCAAAGGAGGACATGAAATACACACAAATGGAAAGGGAGTTCTACGATGTATCTATGAATGATGTGAAAAAAGTAGTGATTTATGTTGTCAATGATAATCAAAAGAGGAAGCTGCTTAGTATCCAGAAACATGGAAAAGACTTAGATTTATCCATAAGAAGGGCCAGACTGGATGACTATTATCAACACAAAATTAATGGGGTGAAGGGTTGAGGATGAGCTATTTAAAGGTGTTGTATATAAAAATTAAATTGTTTATGCGAGAATATGTATCAGTTTTTTTTACTGTAATGTTTTGTCCGTTGATGTTATTGATATTTGGCAGTGTGTATGGGAATGAGCCTTCCAGTATGTTTAATGGATTAGGGACAATTGACATTAGCATACCCGCATTTACAGGATTAATTTTTTGCGGAAATGGAATTATAAGCTTTCCTATTGCGGTGGCAGCCAGCCGTGACCAGGGAGAACTGCGAAGATATAAAATGACACCAATGTCACCGGTTGTGTATCTTATAGCAGAGATGAATGCGTATATGCTGTTATCCATTGTCGGGGTACTGATTATGGTAATCATGGGGCGGGTGCTGTATGATGCGGCATTCCAGGGCAATGTTTTTGTGGTTTCACTTGGCATTGTATTATCCGAAGTATCCCTGTTTTCATGCGGTATGCTTGTAGCCTCTGTCTCAAAAAATGGGAAGATGGCACAGGCGCTTGGCATGCTGGTAGGTTTTCCGATGATGTTCTTGTCCGGTGCCTCTATGCCGATTGAAACTTTGCCTGACAAATTAGTGAATCTAGTGAAGTTTCTTCCGTCATACCATCAGGTCAAAATGATACGGGCGATGTGGGCAGGAGAGCAATTTGCAGGCTATAGAAATAACGCAGTCTATTTGGTATTTACATTCATTGTCTGCTGCGCGGCATCGGTTAAATTATTTAAATGGGAAGGAAGTAGAAGATAATGAAGCAGGCAAAGAAAAAAATGAGCTTTCAGGAGTTTGAAAATAATGAGAAAGGAATTATTTGGACAGCGATTGATTTTGCTTCCAATATTCCAGCCTCAATTTATTCTGATTCTGTAGGAATAAAAGTTCCAGAAACCAGCTACCGCAGCGCTGTGATTAGTAAGAACACAAGATTAATTGGAGAAGAATATCTTCTGAATGCAAAACATAGTTCTCTGGATATGTCATTGCCAATTGGTGTGTTTAATTACTCTTATGATATAGGAGTCAAAACGGCTATGAGCAATAAAAATCTTTCTGAGGCGGAAATTATAGATAACGCTGAAGTGATAGATCTGCCAAGATATAAGATTATAAAAGATTCCTTTACATCTGTTGTGCGCTCGAGGAGAAGTATTCGTGAAATGAGCGGAGAAAAACTCACATTGGAGGAAGTTTCTACGATTTTATTTTATGGGGACGGGGTGACAGGTAAGTATACTTTTAATGGGGACAATTCATTGCCTGCTACAGAAACATTAGGCGGCGATTATGAAAGCACATTGCGGACGGCACCCTTCAGGCGGAGGGCTGTACCCGGTTCATCTGTATTGTATTATGCTCAACGTTGAAGGTCTGGAAAGAGGGATTTACCGGTATCTGCCTATCTATCACAAGTTACAGTTGGTACGGGTGTTAGATGGACAAGACTACGAGGAATATTTAAAGATTGCCAACTTTGGCATTAATATTGACAGCGGCAAGGTTGGTATGGCCATATTTTATGTCTATAATTTGTATGATAATTCCAGAAAATATGGTGACATGGCAATGCAGTTTGCCTATATTGAAGCCGGTGAAATTGCTGAAAATATCCAGTTGACTTGTACAGCATTAGAGCTGGCGGCAACGGATATTGGCGGATACGAAAAGGCCCTGACAGAACAATTTTTAGGTGTAGATGGTTTGACAAAGCATGTGATACATCTGACTTTAACTGGTAAAAAATAGGAGGATTACAATGAAACTGTTACATAGCTATAAAACTCAGGACAATGTTAATATTTATTTCAATGGAGAGAATGAAGTACGTTTTAGAAAAGGAATCTGGAACTATGAGGAAGCAACATTAGATTTAAATTGGTTTGAAAACGAATCCTTAAGAGATGCTGTAGTTGAGATTGTAAGTGAACTGGCAGAAGGGAAAAGTATTGAGGTGGCAGATTATCATGCAAAATATAAGCTCAGCTCAGATGATAATTCCTGTATTATTGAGTTGTTAGATGCGTTATCTGATCAGTCATATCTCAATGACGGTTCCAGTGAAGAGTTGGATATGCTTATGAAATACTTAATTGGAGGTACAGTTCCAGAGGCAATGTTAGGACAAAATGGCAATAACTTTAAGCAGGTTATGTTAATTGCAGATTCGGAACGCATGGAAAAATATTTAAAAGAGTTAGCAGATGATGTCAATTTGAATCTAACTATACTTGATAAAGAGGACAGAGATAAATTGGAGACAGCCGACATTACATCTCATTTAAATGCAATGCCCACAATCGAAAAGCAGAATGAACTAAGCGCAATGTTTGATGAATGTGTTTGCGTGATTGTTTGTATGGAAAATCCGCATATTCGATTGCTAAGAAATCTAAATCGTATTTTGCTTCAGACAGGTAAGCCAATGATTCTGTCTTTACTAGATGGACCATTCATTAGTTTAATGACTTTGAAGGGGAATGAAACAGCATGTTATGAGTGTTTCGAGAATCGTGTAATGGCACGGCTTTTAGATATGCCGGCTTACCGTAACTTTGTGAAAGAAACTGGCGGCACAATGGCAAAAAGGAAGAAGACATATGCTACCCCTATTTTGCAGACAATAGCTTCTGTTGCTTTATTTGAAGCGCTGCTCTATGTAAATGTAAACAAGGCTAAGTTAGCAGGAAGATTGCTAAATATATATGTACCCTTAATGGAGATACAGGTTCAGGATTTATTAAGAGTACCATTTTGCCCTGCATGTGGGCACATTGCAAAGGCGGCATACGATGAAATGTACACATCTTCCAGACAAATTGTTAATAAATTGATTGACACTATTGAAATCGTTGAATAGTCATGCATGTTCAAATAGGAAGGAAAGGATGTTGAGATGTTAGATTTTTATCCAAGCTATGTACAGTGTGTAAATAAATTTAGAAGAATTTCAGGACAGCATACAGGTATTACGGAATCACAGCTCTTGTTTTGCAATAGACGGCCATATACACCCAATTTACATGTGTGTGCAAATCAAATGCCTTCATATGAAAAAATACTAATCAGCGATAAAGCGACTATAAGTTATCATTTGTCCGGTTATGGCATTTATCGGGAAGAGGCCATGATTCGTGTATATGGGGAGAGTATAGAGCGCTATGGTTTGTTAGTGACACCTTCTATGATTCAAGATAAAGTGATTTACAGGTCATATAATGCATTGAAAAATGAATGCCCGGATGAGGTGATAGAGTGGGAAAATATCAAAATATTTTCAGATGAAGACTATGAGAAATTAGAGCCTATCACTAATATAAGAAATGTTACAAAGGATAGTACTGTCGGCTGGTTAAAATGTGATTCTATCTTTGATTCTAAACAGGGATATTATCTTCCCGCACAGGCATTATTTGTTGGATATAAACCCAATGCACAACTGAATGAGTTTATGTTTATACCTGGTTTCTCCAAAGGGTCTGCGTGCCATGTATCGCACTATAAAGCATTGACCAGTGCCATTATGGAGACCGTAGAGGCAGATGCCTTTATGATAAATTGGTATACGGACCATAAAGCGAAGGAAATTATAATTGATGATTTGGATTTACTGCAGATCGCAAATCAGATTATCGGTAAAACAAATTACGATATTAAAGTACTTGATTTTACAATGGAGGATATGCCGGGATATGCGGTCGGGGTTGTACTGCAAAATCGAGAAAAGAAAGAGCCATATATTATTATGGGATGTTCTGCGTCGCTTAATCCCAAAGAAGCCGTGTACCGGGCATTGACAGAGGCTGCTACGATTGATTACCTTGCATCCAACGGACCAATGATGCGTCCAAAGGATTATCTGTGCTCTTATGAGACGAGGAACTTCCTGGATTTGGACAGCAATGTTTCGTATTGGTCTTCTACTATAGATTGTGATAAACGTGTAAAGGTTATTGAGAATTTATACTCAGAAAAGCGATTGTTAAGCAGTTATAGAAACTTGAGCACCGGAGATGATGGGGAAGATTTAAAATATGTTATTCAAACAATACAGAAGAAAGTAAAATATGGTATTTACATGGATATTACTCCAATAGAAGCAGCTCGGGAAGGGGTTAAAGTAATGAGGGTGTTTTTTCCTGAGTTAGTTCAATTATCATTTCCAGGTTACCCATATAAAAATCATAAGCGCCTGTTAGAATATGGAGGAGTTACAAATGTATTACCACACCCCTTACCTTAAAATAGTGATTATTACGTGTTTGATTTGCTTCCCGTCTGCATTTGTTTTCTTTGGAAATGCAGTGCAGATGGGAAAAATGAGTGCTGCACGGAAAAACGCTATAATGACCTGTGTTGTTTACGGCGGGTTAATTAGTATTGTATATGGGATGGGGTATTTAAGGAATGTTAGAATTGTGTTGTCAACGTGGATGATAATTGGTGCCGTAACAGGCATTCTTATTATTTTTGTTGAACTTGGAATGGCACAGCTAAAAGCAAAAAAGGAATTTGGCTCTTTTACCAGAATTATTAAGCCGCCGAAGTCATATGTGGAAGCCTTTCATATTGTCAATGTAATCTTAATTATTTTGGCGGCAGGTTTTGAAGAAATGTTATTCCGCCAGATACTAATTCGGGAGCTGTATTTGGGTCTGAATGATTATGGTTTATATATTGGCATTGTCATGTCCAGTCTGTTATACGCAATAAATCATATTTATTTTAGCACATTTGCAGTAATGCAAAAGTTAGTAAGTGGATTAGTGTTTTCAATGCTGTTTGTGTTTAGCGGTTTCAATTTGGGAATACCCATTATAGCGCACTGTGTACAGAATGTAACGCTATATTTATTTGGAGCATATACACACGGGAAGGAGTCAAAGAAATGATGAAGTATATTATTATTTTGTTTCTGTTGACTGTTTTGACGATTGTATATGGAAAAATAATATTTTTTGTGGCAAAGAAAAAGTTTTTTTCAGTGCTTGTTCGGAAAGTTTTGAATTATAGTTCCTTAAGTAAAGTTGAGATAGAGAACTCTCTATTAGGGATGCTATACTATACATATCCCCTTTTTGTCATAATAATCATATGCTTTGTATTCAAATATCCGATTTATGAATGGTTTTGGATAAAACATGAGGATATAGTTTCCATTCCCATTGCGATTATTACATTTATTTCAGTTATGAGCTGTGTGTCTGGATTAGCCGAACTTTTTTTCCCAAAAACCAATTGGGTAAATGTGATTTCTAATGTTAGCTGGATTGTTTCGGTGAACACTAGAAGGAATAGTTTGAAATTTTTGGCTTTAGTGCTGGGAGCATTTTTTGAAGAAATGTTTTTTCGGGGCGTGTGTTTTGGACTAGTATATGATATGTACCCGCAGTATCCTGTTTGGATTTCCCTTTGTTTATCTGCACTGCTGTTCGGCATTCAGCAATCCTTGTTCTCCTCAAAGAAAAAGGGGAAGTTCATATTTTTTATATCGAGCATTGCTATGGGACTGCTTGCAGGATGTTTTATGCTCTATACAGATAGTATTCTTCCGTCGCTGATAGCACATGAATTCTTTGTGATTTTCTATTTTATACAATTCAGCTTCAAACGGTAATCAGATGAGGAGGAAATTGTGAGACATATTTTATACATTGGGGACGGGGTTACGTTATCTCATATAGTTCGCCCCTTGGAATTAGCTGAAAGGTATTGTGCAGCGCATAAAAAGAATCAGGAATCACTGTAAAAGTACACTTTGCATGTGATGAGAGATACCGGGACTTTATCGTGAGTGATGAGATTGAATACCACAAAATAAACACCATGGACCAGGCAGTGTTTCTCAATCGTTTAAACAGTGGTCAAATCGTGTTTGATTATGAATATTTATCGAAGTGTTTTGCCGAGGATGAGAGGTTAATACAAGAAATATGTCCCCATGTTATATATGGTGATTTTCGGTTCTCCATGTATGTTTGTGCAAAAAAATATAATATATTGTACTACAATATAACGAATGCATATTGGAGTCCCTATTCTTTGATTGAGCGTCCAATGATGGGGGCAGGTGAATTGTCTGTAACGAAAGTGTACACCAGTCAATCGGTGCGCAAGAATTACATGAGATATATCAGTAAGTTTTTGCGTGATTACAATTACTTTAGAGTAGAGCATGGGATGAATATTGTGGAATCCATTGAAGAATTATATTGTGCAGGAGATTATACATTATTTGCTGATATTCCCGAGCTGGCACCGGTATCGAAGCTTCTGCCGACGGAGTCTTATATTGGTCCTCTTACGGGCAAAATTGAATATTTTCGTGCAAAGGAAACCAGGCAGGCGTTGGAGGAGATACGAGAGCTTAAAGAAGATGCAAACACATATTTTGTATATCTTTCTATGGGAACATCCGGTGATTATAATGTGTTAAGCAAATATCTGTCGGTGCTGTCAGATATCAATGTTAAAGTTTTTATGACAACCGCCAATTATTCTGTCACTGACCTGCCGGAGAATGTGTATTGTTATTCCTATTTATATGTGGATGATATTATGCCGCATATGGACATTGCAATTACCAACGGAGGAAGCGGTGCTAATTATCAAGCATATGAGAATCAGGTAAAGATTATCGCAATACCAGATAATGTTGACCAGATTTTGGCTTGCAGCAAACTAGAAGAGAAAAATGCAGGCTTTGTATTGACCAAAGGTAATCGCAAGAATTATGATGCTTTTTTGGATAAAGTGAAGCGTATTATTTCAGGATAAACGCTTACGGCATAATAATGAAAATTATAGTGTAGAATAAGAGTAAATATTAAAAGAGGCTGTATTAAGAGAAAGGGAAGAGGTGTGTTATATGTATGTTTATAAGTATGTAAAAGTGAATTTATCCAAAGGTATGCCGCCAAAGAAACCAAATGAAGATTATCATGAAATCATTGATAAGCATGCAAAGGAAGGCTGGAGAATGGTTCAAATATTCGCACCGGTAGTTGATGTGGGGCCATTTGCGGCATATTATGAAATCATCTTTGAGAGAGAAGATAATCAATAGCTCGGTTGTGTCACCGGAACAGTGAGATTTGTAGAGCAGTGCAGCGGCGCCAGGGACACAAGGGAAAGATAACTGGTTAGAATTGGCTTTCCTTTGGGTCTCTTTTCTGTGCAAGAGAGCTTCCCGGATTGATTATTTTTTATATTTACGGTATACTGTGAACAAACTGGAAGATAATTAGTAGGAAAGGGACTAAGGGGAAGATTATGTTTCGTCTGAGTACACTGTGCTATATTGAAAAAGATGGCTGTTATTTGATGCTGCACCGGACAGTCAAGGAAAATGATGTAAACAAGGACAAATGGATAGGCGTGGGCGGACATTTTGAAGAGAAGGAAAGCCCTGAGGAGTGCCTGCTGAGGGAAGTAAAGGAAGAAACAGGTTATACCCTGACTTCCTACCGCTACAGAGGTATTGTAACCTTTGTATATGGAAAAGATACTGTGGAATACATGTCTCTTTACACCGCAGATGGTTTTACGGGAGAGCCCATCCCCTGCGATGAGGGCGAGCTGGAATGGGTGGATAAGAGAGAGATTTTCAATCTGAATCTGTGGGAGGGAGATAAAATCTTTTTCCGCCTTTTAGATGAGGAGAGGAAATTCTTTTCGCTGAAACTGGTATATGATGAGAATGATACATTGAAGTACGCTGCTCTGGATGGCAAACCCTTGGAGAGACGGGGCGCTGACAGGCAGGAGAGCAGAGAGGATAGTGACTAATGGTTGAGACAGGGGTTATACATGGCAGATTTCAGATATTCCATCTAAAACATATGGAGTATTTGCTGGCGGCAAAAATGAGATGTAAGAAGCTGTATATCGGAATTACACACTCAGATATTGTTTCTTTTGCGGCCACATCCCCCTTGGATTTGCACGGGGTGACGAGACGGGATAATCCGCTCACATATTTTGAGCGTTTTGAGATGATACAGGGAGCTTTGGCTGAGTTCGGGGTAAAGAGAGAAGAATATGAAATCATTCCATTTCCTGTGAGTCAGCCGGATTTGATTCTTCAGTATGCGCCGAAAGATGCAGTCTACTTTATGAGTATTTGCGGTGAGTGGGATGAAGAGCGCTATGAGATGCTGCAAAACCTGGGACTCAATGTAGAGATTCTTTGGAGAAAAAATAAGGAAGAAGTGGGCGTAACAGGTACGGAAGTGAGAAACCTGATTGCAGAAGAGAAGGACTGGCAGCAGTATGTGCCCAAATCAGTAAATGAGTATATTGCAGAGCATGAAATAGAGCAGCGGATAAAAAATCTGAATTATCTGTTTGAATAGAGAGCTTAAGAGATATAAAACACATAAAGGGTAAATGGATAGCAGGACGGTATCCATTTGCCCCTTATTCGTTATAAGTCTTGTTTCATTTATGGAAGCAGGAATGAGTACATGAGAATAAAATGGCAAACGCTGCCGCCCATGACAAACAGGTGGAATATTTCATGGCTTCCAAAGTTCTTATGTTTATTATTGAAGATAGGAACTTTCAATGCATAAATAATTCCTCCGATTGTGTAGATAATACCTCCTGATAAAAGCCACGCAAATGCAGCGGTGGACAGATTATTTAAAATTTGAGTAAAGGCCAGTATACAGGTCCAGCCCATTCCGATATATAGAACAGAAGATACCCACTTAGGACAAAATACCCAGAACCCTTTAATCAAAATACCTACAATTGCGATAGTCCATACAATGGCGAGAAGGATATTGCCTGTTCGTCCCCGAAGCGCCAAAAGGCAGATAGGTGTATAACTTCCGGCAATCAATATAAAAATCATCATATGGTCAATCTTTTTTAAGATAGTATTTACTCTTTCGGACAAATCAAATGTATGGTAAGTCGTGCTTGCTGCATATAATAAAATCAGGCTCACAGCATAAATTGCCAGTGAAATCACATAAAGTCTGCTGGGTTCCTGCGCCGCCTTTATCAATAGAGGAATTGCGGCAAATATTGCCATCAGCATTCCTATAAAATGTGTAATTGCACTGCCAGGGTCCTTAATAAATTGCTTCTTGTTCATAAATAACGCACCTCCTAGATAATAAAAACATTACATGTAGTATTTAAAACTACGTTTAGTATATGCATATATTACAACTATTATGAGTAAAATGCAAGTGTTAAATTGTAATTTTTTAGTAATAGTTCAGTGATATCAGCAGTCAGCTTGAGCTGTGCGGCTGAACTGCTGTTTTTTATTGTATTCATGTTTAGGTCCGAATTGACATATGACGGGAAGTTTGTTATGATAACAATTGAGACTTTGTGAAATATCCTTACTTGGTGTCAGGTAAAGGGTATTCTTTTTTGTGTTATTGAAGTTTTTTGAAACACAAAGGGATAAGATGATTAGATTAAAGGAGATATATGGAAGAAGTAAGATTTGAAGAATTGGGGCTGCTCCCTGAAATTGTAAAAGCGGTTAAGAATATGGGATTTGAGGAGGCTTCACTCATTCAGGCGAAAGCCATTCCTGTTATGAGAACAGGAAGAGATATTATAGGTCAGGCACAGACGGGAACCGGAAAGACAGCGGCATTTGGAATTCCCATGCTGGAGAAGATAGACCCGAAAAATAAAAAGCTTCAGGCTGTTGTGCTGTGTCCTACCAGAGAATTGGCAATTCAGGTGGCGGAAGAAATCCGCAACTTAGCGAAATATATGCATGGGATTAAGGTACTGCCTATTTATGGAGGGCAGGAGATTGTAACACAGATTCGTTCCCTTAAGAGTGGTGTTCAGCTTATTATTGGTACCCCCGGACGTGTGATGGACCATATGCGGAGAAAAACTATAAAGATGGAAAATGTTCACACTATAGTTTTAGATGAAGCAGATGAAATGCTGAATATGGGATTCCGCGAGGACATTGAGACTATTTTAGAAGGTGTTCCCGAGGAGCGCCAGACAGTTCTGTTTTCAGCGACTATGCCAAAGGCTATTTTGGATATCACGAAAAAATTTCAGAAAGACGCTGAAATTATTAAAGTGACAAAGAAAGAACTGACAGTGCCTAATATTGAGCAGTTCTACTATGAGGTGAGACCTAAGAATAAAGAGGAAGTGCTTTCCAGACTGCTGGATATCTATACACCAAAGTTGTCAGTTGTATTTTGCAATACAAAAAAACAGGTTGATATTCTTGTAAATGGTCTGCTCGGCAGAGGGTATTTTGCGGCAGGGCTGCACGGCGATTTGAAACAGGCTCAGCGTGACCGGGTAATGCAGGGATTCCGTTCAGGAAAAACAGATATTCTTGTGGCGACAGATGTGGCTGCCAGAGGAATTGACGTGGATGAAGTGGAAGCTGTATTCAATTATGACCTTCCGCAGGATGATGAATATTATGTGCACCGTGTAGGCAGAACAGGAAGAGCAGGACGTGAAGGAAAATCTTTCTCATTTGTATCCGGGAAAGAGGTCTATAAATTAAAAGAAATACAGAAATATTGTAAGACAAAGATTTATGCTCAGAAAGTTCCCTCTCTGGATGATGTTGCAAGTACCAAAATGGAAAACATATTGAGTGAGATTGACAATATTATTGAGACAGAGGATTTGACAAAGTACCTGCAGATAATTGAGCGCAAGGTAAATGAGTCTGACTATACAGCTATGGATTTGGCGGCAGCATTTCTGAAGTTGAATTCTGGACAAAATGAGATTGTTCCTGAGGAAGCAGAATTTGGAGATACCGGTGCAGAAGAGGCAGGTATGGTGCGTCTCTTCATTAATATAGGAAAGAAAAACAAAGCGAAACCAGGTGATATCGTTGGAGCTATTGCCGGGGAGAGCGGAATTCGGGAAAAGTTATTGGTTCTATTGATATGTATGACAAATATACATTTGTGGAAGTTCCAAAAGATTATGCGAGAGAAGTGCTCAAGGCAATGGACCACGCTAAAATAAAAGGAAAAACGATTGCTGTAGAACCAGCAAACCAGAAATAGAACATGATGAGAAAAATAAAATGCCCACACTGCTTGCCGGTGCGGGCATTTTGTTTTGGAATTATTTTACAGTGTCACCACACGGTGGTGATGCCGGGTATGTTTCAAAAATTTCTTTAATATATCATCGGTTTTTATTTTGAGAGTGGTTGTGTTCATGCAAGGGTGGCACCCCAGATATTCACTCTCAAGCAATTCTTTGTCGATAAGTAAATCTACATACCAGTCTTTGTCGTTCATAAGTCCAAGCACGCTGACAGAACCGGGTGTCACTCCCAGATATTTCTCCATAAGTTCAGGTTCCGCGAAGGAGAGCCGGGAAATATTTAACTGGGCAGACAAATCCTTTGTGAGAAATTTCTTGTCGCCAGGCATAAGTAGAAGGAAAAACGTAGTTTTCTGGCGGTTGCAAAGGAAAAGGTTCTTGCATGGAAGTATTCCAAGCTCATCCTCCACAGCCCTGCAAGCCTCAATAGTGGGGGCCACATCGTGGTCTACGCCCTCATAGGGAATATGAAGCTTATCAAGAAGGTCATAAGTTCTGACTTCTACATCAACTCGGTTAGAGCAGTCAGGTTTGCTTGTGAAATGTTCTTTGCTTACGTGTATTTGATCCATCATTCTATCCTTTCTTTGGCAGATTTCCTATCTGATTTGTAATATTATAATATAAAAATTTCTGCTAATTAGATTGATACCATCCCCAGAGATAAAGCAGAGGCAATAAAAGATTAATGAGGCCAAGCGGAGCAAATGCCGCAGTTACTGTAGTATAAACTATATTTGCAATGTAATATACGAGCAGAAGAACACCCATAATCAGAACAAGCTGTCTGGATTTATAGGAAACACCTACAATGCCGGAAATCAGAAGAATAGCGGCAGCGATGAACATTTGCACATAAGTAAATGTAGTAGGTGCTGCGATGCCCATTGTTGCATAGGTGTCTGCCACAATTCCTCTTGATGCCACTGCAATAATGCTGGAAATCAGGGATATTGCTCCTAATACAATCAGGATAATAGAGATTACTTTTAATAATGTACTTCTTTTTTTCATGGTAAACCCTCCTCATATTATAAAAATTATTTTTGGATAAAAATTACAAGTTTTTTGTTTATCTTACTACATTCTTCTCAAAGCTTCAATAGGGCTTAATCTGGCAGCCTTTCTTGCAGGGTAGATTCCAAATACGATTCCCACACTGCATGAGAATATTGTGGCTATCAGAATGGCCGGGAAAGAAAGCTGAGCTTTGATTCCGCCGATACCGAGAGCGGTTATCAGTGCTGTAAGGGCAGCACCCAGCAGAATTCCTATGACTCCGCCCATCCCTGAGATAATTGCCGATTCGCAGAGGAACTGAGCAATAATGGAGCCGGTTTTTGCCCCCAGGGCCTTGCGGATTCCGATTTCCCGGGTGCGCTCGGTTACGGATACCAGCATGATATTCATAACACCGATACCTCCGACAATAAGGGAAATACCCGCAACCAATGCAACGAATGCAGTGACACCATCCATAATAGAGCCGAACATATCGGCCAGATTCATAGGTTTCTGCTGAACAAACGGAGCATCGCCCAGATTCTGATGTCTGGAATTTAATATCTGTACAGCATTCTTGGCAACTCTGGCAGCCTGGTCCTTATCATACGCGGTGATGGAGACAGACGGGAAAGCATCAATCGGGTCACCAAAGACATTGGAAACAGTGTAGGGCATTTCCAGGCTGATGCTTTTGTCCATACCCATTGCCTGATACTGTTTCTCAGCCTCCATCATTTCAGCGGAAGTCTTGCGCACACCGATAATACTTACATTTTGTATGCTGCTGTCCACTTTCAATTCTATATTCATGCCGACAACATCGGTATTTCCGAATAGATATAAAGCGGTCAGTTCATCAACCACGCACACCATATTGGAGTTGGCAACATCATTGTCTGTGAAATACTTTCCTTTTACCAGTGCTTCTGTATATTGTGCATGCTCATAATCAGGCGTTGTCAGTACAACATATGAGTCAAAGTTGCCTTTTCGGGTGGAGATACTTCCTGAGGTTGTGGCAGTTGCGGATACACTTTCTACAGATTCGTTCAGGGCGGTTCTTAAAAATGCAATATCATCTCCTGTGATGGCGTTGGGGTCAGAAACCTCATCCATATTTGCCTGTATAGTCACCGTATTATTTTGTTCATTTGAAGCATCAACTACATCCTTTTTCAGGCCATTTCCGATGGAAACGATAGTAACAACGGATGTGATACCGATGATAATACCAAGCATGGTCAAGAAGGAACGGCCTTTATTGGAACGGATATTGTCAAGAGCCATTTTTACGTATTCTAAAAATTGTCCCATATTATGTCCTCTTTTCTTAATCAGTCAGGTTGTTCCTACGGATTTGTCTGTATGCTGACTCCGCTCTCCCCCTTAGCTGAATCATCTGTTTTATCCTTGGCCTTGGAGTCGTCTGCGGCTGGTTTTTCGGAGCCGGTTGCTTTCATGCCTTCTGTGATATCCACATTCAAATCATTTACTACCTTGTCACCCTTTTTCAGTCCGCTGGTTACTTCAATCTGAGTTGTGGAGGCAGTTCCCAGTTCAACTGGCTGTTTCTTCACAACACCATCTTTGATGATGTACACAAAATCGCCGTCGGAGGATGTGTTAATGACCTCGGTAGGCACAACGAGAACATCGTGGGCTTCTGCTACAGTCATAGAAATCTTTGCAGTGGCACCTATGCAAACATTCTCATCGGGATTGTCAATGTGTATTTCCGCGCCGATAACCGGATTTCCTTTTTCGTTGTTGAGGGCGATTTTGTTTACTTTGGTCAATGTGCCCTGATATTTATACTGTCCGATGGTGACGGCGGCCTTGTTGCCAACTTTTATCTTTTCATAGTCGTCAGGGGATACTTCTATTTTTACCCGTACTTTTTCTGTGCTTGCAATGGTAAACATAGCCATTCCCTGTGTGGCGGTATTTGTCTGAAGTGCGTCTACAGAAGCGATAACACCGTTCATGTCAGATTTCATGCCCTCTCTGCCCTTTTCCACCAGCTCTGCTGATGTCAGTGCAGACAGCTCGGCAAGGTTGTCACTGATTTCCAGATTGGACATCTCGGCGGAAGTCATTCCTGTGTTGGAGGATGGGGTATTTGCGGCATTGTAGGCAGCTTCCCATTGTGCATAGGCGGCATCATACTGAGCCTGTAAATTAGCAACATTAGCATTTTTGGAAGTCAAAGCATCAAGCTCTGCCTGAGCAGCACTTAAATCTTTCTGAGCCTCCGGGAGTTTCTTTACAGCATCGTCATATTCGTCAAATATAGGAGATAAGGCGTTTATAGTTGCCAGATCATCCTCAGTTTTTTGGTCATCCGGTTTTTGGGAGGCAATATCGAATGCTGCCCGGCTGCCCTGATAATTAGAATTTACATTATCTATGATGGTCTGATATGCGTTTACTGTCTGTGTTTTCCCAGATATTTTGTTTTGAAGATCTTCTATAGCAGGCTGAGCAGCTGCCAATTCTTGTTTTGCAGCGTCCACCTGTGCCGCCAGGTTATTCACCTTGTCAGCCAGTTTGTTGGCCTGGTCTGCAGCCTGTGCGGATGCCGCGTTTGCAGCGTCAATTGACTTTGCATTCTGCGCCCTTGTTGCCTGTGAACTGTACAGGCTTGACTGCAGGGTGAGCTGAGCCTGCTGATTATCGCGCTCCAGGTTTTTGGTATCAAAGGCAATCAGAAGATCACCAGCTTTTACTGTGTTTCCTACCACGGCATTGCATGATGCAATGGGGGCGGTTACTGGGGAGTAATACGTCTTTGTATTTTCACTTTCTATCTTGCCGCTCGCGTTGTAGACCTCGCGGACATCCCCTGTGGTTACTTCTGAAACCTGAAGTACTGTGCTTTTAGAACCGCTGCCATTTTTAGAAAGCAGGGAAGCAACAGCAATGATAATTCCCAAAACGACAATTATAGGAATTATGACCCACGCGGGAAGTTTTTTCTTGGGGGGCTTGGATGCCTCTGCATCTTCCAGCTCGTAAGAGTCCTCCTCCAGGGATACATCATCGCTGATAATTTCTGTGTCAAATGTGTCCAGGGTTTCATCCTGTCCTTTTTTCTTCATGGAAACCATGTTATGCTTCCTCCTTTTCTGTATTTGGCTTTTCCTTTTGGTTCTCGTTCAAATAGTCACTCTCGATTCGCCCGTCAATGATGCGCACGACTCTGTCGACCTGATTGGCAATCTCGTCGTCATGAGTAATGATAATGACGGTTCGGCCGCCCTTGTGAAGTCCTTTTAATATTTCCATAATTTCTTTTGTGGATTTGGTATCCAGATTTCCGGTGGGCTCATCTGCCAGTACAATGGGCGGCTGTGCAGCGATAGCGCGGGCAACGGCAACTCTCTGCTGCTGTCCTCCTGACAGTTCATTGGGTCTGTGTTTCAGACGGGTGTCAAGGCCGACCTTCCTCAGAGCTTCAACAGCAATTTTGCGGCGTTTTTGTTTGTTGAGTCCCCGGTAAATAAGAGGAAGCTCTACATTGCCTACGGCATCCAGATTTGAGACCAGATTAAATCCCTGAAAAATAAAGCCGATTTCCTTATTGCGGATATCGGACAACTGATTGTCGGTCAGCTGTGACACATCCTGCCCATTCAGATAATAATTACCTGAGGTGGGGACATCCAGACAGCCCAGCATATTCATAAGTGTGGATTTTCCAGAACCAGAATGCCCTATAATTGCCACAAACTCACCTTTTTGAATATTCAGGCTTATGCCGTCCAATGCGCGTACTTCGTTTTCGCCGGGATTATAGATTTTATGTATGTTCTCAATTTTAATGAGTGGTTCCATGAAAAATCCCTCCATAATAAAAAGTGTGTAATGATACAGTTGTATTACTTAACTAATACAACTGTACTGTTTTATAATCAAAAAGTCAAGACCTTTCTGGAAGAATAGGGAAAATAGCAGCAATTCAGTTATAAAACATACTTCTTGCACTGTTAATAAAAACGGGACAAATGGGACACATTTACAGTAAGAGGATTCTCTGTTACAATACTATGATGAAATGAAATTGATTAGATTTAAATATGGAGGGAAGTATTGTGAGGAAATTATTGCCCTTTCTGCGGGGGTATGAGAAGGAAAGTATTATAGGTCCATTATTTAAAATGCTTGAAGCTGTCTTTGAATTGATTGTGCCGCTGGTGATGGCTCAGATTATTGATGTGGGGATTCGGCAGAATAATGAACCTTATATATGGAAGCTGGCAGCACTTCTTGTGGTGCTTGGTTTACTTGGGCTTGTCTGCTCTGTGACAGCTCAGTATTATGCTGCGAAAGCTGCCGCAGGATTTGGGACGGGACTTCGGCATGCTTTATTTGAGCACATTCAGAAATTGTCTTATACACAGATAGATAAGGCCGGAAGCTCAACTCTTGTTGTGCGTATGACCAGTGATATCAATCAGGCGCAGAATGGAGTCAATCAGGTGCTGCGGTTATTTCTGCGCTCCCCTTTTATTGTCGCCGGGGCGCTGATTATGGCCTTTATGATAGATACAAAAATGGCAGTGATATTTGTAGTTACAGTACCTTTGCTGGCCCTTGTAATTTATGGAATTACAGCCTTATCAATTCCTCTTTACAAGAAGGTGCAAAAGGGGCTGGATAAGATATTACTGTCCACAAGAGAAAATCTGGAGGGAATCCGCGTCATACGGGCTTTTCGGACACAAAATCAGGAAAAAGAAGAGTATGAAAAAAAGAGCAGTGACCTGATGGAATTTCAGCTTCAGGCGGGCCGCATATCAGCATTATTGAATCCTTTGACCTATGTGCTTGTGAATCTTGGGATTATTGCAATCATCTGGTACGGCGGAGCGTCAGTGAACAAGGGAGGAATTACCCAGGGTGAGGTCATTGCCCTTGTAAATTATATGACTCAGATTTTGTTATCTCTGGTCACACTGGCTATTTTGATTATTTCATTCACAAAAGCTATGGCATCTGCTGTGAGAATTAATGAGGTCTTCGATTTGAAAACTGGCATGGAAGAGGGAACCCGCGAGAATGGGTATGACAGTGAAGAAGTTCCCCGGGTTGAAATGCAGGATGTCACTTTTTATTATGAAGGAAGCCAGGAACCGGCATTGTCACATATTACATTTCAGGCTTACAGCGGAGAAACCATCGGTATTATTGGGGGTACAGGGAGCGGAAAGACCTCTCTCGTAAATCTGATTCCACGGTTTTATGATGTAAAGGACGGCCATGTGCGTGTAAATGGCCTGGATGCGAAAGACTGGAAAATAGACAGCTTGCGGAATTGTGTGGGTGTGGTTCCACAAAAAGCAATTTTATTTTATGGAACCATACGCCAAAATATGCAGATGGGGAAGGCTGATGCGGGGGATGATGAAATACGCGATGCACTGAAAACAGCGCAGGCGCTGGAAATTGTGGAATCTAAACCGGCAGGGCTGGATACGATTATCAGCGAAGGTGGTAAAAACCTTTCCGGCGGACAGAAGCAGCGTCTGACTATCGCCCGTGCATTGGTGAGAAAGCCACAGATACTGATTTTAGATGACAGTGCATCGGCGCTGGATTTTGCCACAGACTACAGGCTCAGGAAAGCCTTATCCTCAGATACGTCAGGAATGACTGTTTTTATTGTATCCCAGCGGGCTTCATCAATCCGGTATGCGGACAGAATTATTGTGCTGGATGACGGGGAAATGGCAGGGTACGGGACTCATGAAGAGTTATTGAAAGAATGCAAGATATATCAGGAAATATGCTATTCACAGCTTTCCAAGGAGGAGGTGCACTGATATGTCAGATATGAAGAATAAGACAAATAAGACTACAACCACAAAGAAAATATTGCTTTTGATTAAACCGTATATACACTATATGATTCTTTCTCTGATTTTTGCTGTCATTTCAGTTGTATTGACCCTGTATGCACCAATTCTGATAGGGCAGGCGATTGATCATGTTGTTGGCGGGGGGAAAGTGGATTTTGATGTCATACTTTATATTATGAAAGTGCTGGCAGTTGTTGTATTTCTGACAAGCCTGGCACAGTGGATGATGAACCTCTGCAACAATATTTTAACTTACCGTGTTGTAAAAGACGTGAGAACCCGCGCATTCTCCCAGCTTCAGATACTTCCTCTGAAATATGTGGACAGCCATCCCCACGGTGAAGTAATCAGCCGTATGATTACGGATGTAGAGCAGTTTTCGGACGGTCTTCTGATGGGATTCGGCCAATTGTTTACAGGATTTGTGACGATTGTAGGAACGCTGGTTTTCATGCTTTCCATCAATGTGAGAATTGCACTGGTTGTGATTGTGATTACACCACTGTCACTATTTGTGGCAAGCTTTATCGCCAAGAGAACTTATATCATGTTTAAAGCCCAGTCTGAGGCTCGGTCAGAAATAACCTCCCTTGTTGACGAGATGGTGGGAAACCAGAAAGTGGTTCAGGCCTTTGGTTACCGTGAGAGGGCGATGGAAAGATTTGATGAGATAAATAAAAAATTGCAGACGGCGAGTCTGAACGCAGTCTATTTTTCTTCTCTCACAAACCCGACGACCCGTTTTGTAAATGGTCTTGTGTATACAGGCGTTGGGATTGTAGGCGCGTTTACCGCCATACAGGGGGCAATTTCCATAGGGCAGCTTTCCAGCTTTTTGAGCTATGCGAACCAGTATACAAAACCGTTTAATGAAATTTCGGGTGTGGTGACGGAGCTGCAAAATGCCCTTGCCTGTGCCAGACGTGTATTTGATTTTATAGAAGAAACTCCGGAAATTCAGGACAGAGAAGATGCTGTTGTAATGGGAAAAGCTGACGGCAGTCTAAAGCTGGAAGATGTTTCATTTTCTTATAAGGAAGATGTACCTCTTTTAAGACACCTCAATCTGGATGTGAAACCGGGACAGAAAATAGCAATTGTAGGGCCCACGGGATGCGGGAAGACCACACTGATTAATCTGCTCATGCGCTTTTATGATGTGGATGCAGGGCAGATTATCTTAAGCGGTCATGATATCAGGGAAGTCACAAGAGACAGCCTGCGTGGAAACTATGGCATGGTGCTTCAGGAGACATGGCTGAAATCAGGCACGGTGGCTGAGAACATTGCGTATGGACGGCCGGGCACCCCCATGAAAGATATTATAGCGGCGGCAGAAGCGGCACATGCCCACAGCTTTATCAGGAGAATGAAAGACGGCTATGATACCATGATTACAGAGGAGGGCGGCAATCTGTCACAGGGCCAGAAACAGCTTCTCTGTATCGCCCGAGTCATGCTGAATCTTCCGCCTCTGCTGATTCTGGATGAGGCGACCTCCTCCATTGATACCAGAACAGAAATCCGGATACAGGAGGCATTCCACCGCATGATGGAGGGAAGAACAAGCTTCATAGTGGCCCACCGTCTGTCCACAATCCGGGAGGCCGACGTTATACTGGTCATGAAAGACGGAAACATCATCGAGCAGGGCAGCCATCAGGAACTGCTGGAACAAGGTGGATTTTATAAAGGATTATATGAAAGTCAATTTGCGAATTAAAAAGGGGACTGACCCTTTTGCACTCCATTGTCAGAATATTCTGAATTTGGTCTGCAAAGGGGTCAGACCCCTCTTGACATTTAATGTAAAGTGAACTATACTAAAAATGTAAAGCAAACCATACATTGAGAAGATATGGGAGGAGGTAGGTTTTTGGAAAATAGAATCCAGCATCTGAGGAAGGACAGGAAGATTACGCAGAGTGAACTGGCGGATGCCGTGGAAGTGACGCGTCAGACGATTATTTCTCTGGAGAATGGCAAATATAATGCATCACTTATTCTGGCACACAAGATTGCCCAGTATTTTGGAATGAATATTGAAGACATTTTTATTTTTAATTTGGAGGAGGAAAATATATGTTAATAAAAGCGTTGGAGCAGGGAGCTAAGACAGATGAGGAGTACAGAGAGAAGATGACATCCGGCATCAAGCTGAATTTTATGCTGGGCGGTGTGGGAATCATTACAATTGCAGTTGCTATATTATGGATGATACAGGGTGAGGGGATGCATGACGGGTTTTTGAGTGGTGTATTCGCGGGAACTGGGGGTACAATTCTGTTCTTGGCAGTCCATAATATTTTGAAAATAAAAAAGCTGCTGAAAGATGAGAAATTACTTCGGGCGGAACGTTTGAAGGTATCTGATGAGAGAAATCACATGATTGCACAAAAATCCATGTATTGGTCCAGCATCATTGTGATAGGGGCATGTTATCTTGTTATGCTGGTATCTGGATTTTTTAATATGGCTGTTTTCTGGTCACTCTGGTCAGTTGTGATGATATATTGCGTGGTGGCTGTCGTTATCAGGAAATATTATGAAAAGAAGCTATGATTCCCTAAGGATTCATAGCCTCGTGTTCCTCTTTGATTTCTGCAAAGCATTCGTGGGCAGTCCAGAATTGATTGGTGGGTGTGAGAACTGCTTTGTAGGGGAAGGCTCCGGCACCGCTTTTTCTTAGGGCAGCCAGTGCCTGGTTCAGGCGGTTGTCATCGAAAAAAGCGAAGACAATCATTGTGTCGGGGAGTTCTTCTCCGTTATAAGTACCTTCGGCAGGAATAGCATCCTTTATCCCGGCCAGCACACCGAGAGGCTGGTGATATTCTTCCTGCTGTACATATTTCACCCGTACACGGAGAGGAAATAATGCCATCTCAAGTTTTAAGCGTGTCTGTTTGTCAGGAATGTGAAATAATAATATGGTTTCTTTCATAGATAGGCCCTCCTTGTTTTCTCCATTGTATTCTATTTTGGGGCAGAAGAAAAGGTCGGGTAATAGAAAATATTCGTATTGACAAATAAATAGCAAGGATATATAGTTGTATTAAGACAGTAGTACAGGAAGTGATGAGGAGGGAAGTTATGATAGAAATTAAGAATCTGACAAAGATATATAAGCTGAATAAGAAACAGATGAGAGAGTCCAAGACCACAAATCCTTTGAAGACTGCGGTGGATAATTTGAGTCTGACTGCAAAGCCGGGAGAGATATATGGACTTTTGGGACCTAACGGGGCGGGGAAGACTACAACACTGCGGTGTATTTCCACAATTATTAAGCCTACAAAGGGGGAAATTATTGTATCAGGTCATGAGGTGCAGAAGGAGCCGGAGAAAGTAAGAGAGAAAATAGGCTTCCTGACCGGGGATATTAAATTGGACCCGCAATTTTCTGTGGACTATATGTTTGACTTTTTTGGCAGACTGCACAATATTCCAGAGGAAAAATTAAAGGCAAGAAAAGAAGAACTCTTTTCTTATTTTGAAATCAGAGACTTCTCCCATAAGAAGATAAAGGAACTGTCCACAGGTATGGCGCAGAAAGCCGCGATAGCGGTTTGTCTGGTTCATGATCCGGATATTGTTATTTTCGATGAGCCTACAAATGGATTGGACGTGGTGACAGCCAGAGGAGTGACGGACTATTTGAAGAAGCTGAGAGATGAGGGCAAGCTGGTGATTATCTCCACCCATGTTATGTCTGAGGCGGAAAAAATATGTGACAGGATAGGCGTTATCATAGACGGCAGCAAAGTGGCGGAAGGAAATCTGGAGCAGATTCTCCATGAGACAAATACGACAGATTTGGAAGATGCTTTCTTTGAGCTTTATAAAAACAGGAAAGGAGGAAAGTAAAATGGGGGGAATCGGTCAAATATGCAGAAAAGAACTGACAAGGGTATTTTTGGACAGAAAGATGGTTTTCTCTGTATTCTTTCTTCCGGTTATCATCATGATTGGGATTATGACTCTGGTCAGTAATCTGAGCAGCAGCGCACAGGCGGATGTGGAGAAGCACAGTTCCATTGTGTATATCGAAAATGCGCCCGCCGGGTTTGAGGAGTTTTTAAAATCCGTAGATAAGAACAGCAAGATTTTACAGGTGAGTGACTGGGAAAGCACAAAAAAGATGATTAAAGATGGGGATGCAGATTTACTTATCGAGTTCCCTGAAAATTTTGATGCTATGGTTTTAGGCTATAAGGCAGGAGACAGCATTCCTCAGGTGAAAACTTACTACAATCCCTCAGAAGATTATTCTCTGGCAGCGTATGATACCATCTCGACAGGGACTTTGGAAATGTACCGCCAGGCACTTTTGGCACAGCGTGTGGATGACATGGAAAGTCTCACCGTATTTACTGTAAATTCGGACAATCCGGATATGGTGCTTCAGGATGAAGGCAAAGCAGGCGGCAAGGTGATGGGAATGATGCTTCCTTATTTTGTAACCATTCTGTTGTTTGCGGGAGCTATGGGAATCGGAACGGACATGGTGGCAGGGGAGAAGGAGCGCGGTACCATGGCTAGCCTTCTGGTTTCTCCCATAAAAAAGAAGCTCCATTGTCCTTGGAAAAGTATTTTCCCTGATGCTTATTTCCGGCGTGTCTTCTGTGATTTATGTCGCGGCTATGGTGGCATTTATGCCGCAGATGATGGGGCAGGCAGATATGGGGATAAATCTTACCTTAAGCGTTCGGCAGATTTTGATGCTGGCGGCCCTGCTTATTGCAATTGCATTCCTGTACTCAGCAATTATTGTTTTAGTTTCTGTCTTTGCAAAGACTGTGAAAGAAGCAAACTCATATGTGATGCCTGTGTATATGCTGATTTTGATATTGGGAATCACAACTATGTTTACAACCAAAACACCAGGGGAATGGGCTTATATGGTGCCGATTTATAATACATCGCTGGCACTGCAGGGTATTCTGACTCAGGAGGTTACCATGATGCACTACGGAATGACTCTGGGAGTAACCCTTGTGCTGGGAGTCGCTCTGGTAGTTGTTATAGCAAAAGCATTTGAAAGTGAAAAAGTAATGGCCATATAATGTAACAGTTCAGCACCTTTTATAGAATGCCCGCATAGAGTAATAGCAAGAAAAGCTTTGCTCTCTGCGGGCGTTTTTGTGAGGTGGCAATATGAGACTATGTGAGCTAAGGGAAAAAGAGGTAATTAATGTATGCGACTGCAAGAGGCTGGGCTGTGTTGTGGACGTAGTGATTGACATTAAGACAGGGAAGGTAGAAGCCATTATAATTCCAGGTCCCGCCAAAATATGCGGATTTCTGGGAACGGACAGTGAATATATTATTCCCTGGGAATGTATTAAGAAGATTGGGCCTGATATTATTCTGGTGGAAATCCGTGAAGAAAAGTTTTTGCAAAAACTATAGATGTTGTGTATAATTAGGGGAGAAATTGAGCCGGCCAAAAGCTGTCGGCGATTAGTTGCATTTTGTAGAAGAATTTAAAGGAAAGGCGGAATTATAAGATGAAGTGTCCTTACTGTGGCCACCCAGACACAAGAGTAATCGACTCAAGACCGGCGGAGGATAAAAATTCTATCCGCAGAAGACGTTCTTGTGACGAGTGCCAAAAACGTTTTACGACCTATGAAAAGGTTGAGACAATCCCCCTGATTGTCATTAAGAAAGATAACAACAGGGAACAGTATGACCGGTCTAAAATTGAGACAGGCGTGCTGCGTGCGTGCTATAAACGGCCTGTTTCAGCGGAAGAAATTCAAAAGACAATTGATGCTCTTGAGCTGGAGATTTTCAATCGCGAAGAAAAGGAAATTCCCAGCAGTCTTATCGGAGAGCTTGCTATGGACAAGCTAAGAGAGCTGGATCCGGTTGCATATGTAAGATTTGCCTCTGTATACAGGGAGTTTAAGGATGTAAATACTTTCATGGCAGAGCTGAAAGAATTTTTAGAGTAGCCATAAAAGTGTTGCCAAAAGGCAGCAAATCCTATAAAATGAAAGCGACAATTTAATAATGAAGGTTATTTGAAGAAGGAGACAATTATGAAAAGAAGAGCAGCACACATTCTTTTGGTACTTACAATGGCTGCGTCTATTGCACTGAGCGGATGTTCAGGTGATAAGAAGGCGGCACCGTCAACAGAGTCAAATCAACTTTCAGGAAACCCAGTCGAGGGAGGAAGTATCAAGGTCGGTATTTCCCAGGATTTGGACAGTCTTGACCCACACAAAGCAGTTGCGGCAGGAACAAAAGAGGTTTTATTTAATATTTTTGAGGGCTTGGTAAAGCCTGACAAAGATGGTAATTTAGTTGGAGCCGTAGCCAGCGATTATGAAATTTCAGAGGATGCAAAGGTATATACCTTTACTTTGCGCGATGGGGTGAAGTTTCATAATGGGAAAGATGTTACGGCACAAGACGTGAAATATTCAATAGACAGATGCGCCGATACGTCAAATGGGGAACCATTGGTATCGGCGTATTCTATTATTGAAGCCGTAAATATACTGGATGAGAAGACTGTGGAAATCCGTCTTACAGAGCCGAACACAGAGTTCCTTGCTTATATGACGACTGCGATTATCCCGAAAGATTATGATGCCCTTGAGACGGCACCGGTGGGAACCGGCCCCTTTAAATATGTGTCCCGCAGTCCCCAGGAGAATATTATTCTGGAAAAGAATAAAGACTATTGGGGAGAAAAGGCACATCTGGACAAGGTGGAATTCAAGATTGTTGCAGATGCAGATATGCTGGTGACAAATTTAAAAGGCGGCTCTATCGACATGGCGCTGCGTCTGACTTCCAGCCAGGCTGCAGAGCTTACAAAAGGCTTCCATATTGAGGAGGGAACCATGAATCTGGTTCAGGCTCTGTATCTGAATAACGATGTGGAGCCACTGAATAACGAAAAAGTGAGACAGGCCCTGTGTTACGCAGTCAACCCTGAGGAAATCATGGGTATGATGGCGGATGGAAAAGGGGTGCGCATTGGCACAAGTATGTACCCTGGACTGAAGAAGTATTACGATGAAAAATATGCCGGTTATTATGAGCAGGATTATGATAAGGCCAAGGAGCTGCTTAAAGAAGCCGGATACCCGGATGGTTTTGATCTGGAGATTACGGTCAGCTCGGCGGACCAGCCGCACGTGGATACCGCCCAGGTCATCGTGGAAGAATTAAAAAATATTGGGGTCAATGCAACCATTAAACCTGTTGAGTGGGAGGCATGGCTGGAAGGCGTGTATTCAAAACGGGATTACCAGTCTACCGTAGTTGGGGTGGACGCGGCTAATTTATCTGCCCGTGCAATGCTTGAGCGCTTTACCTCAGATGCACCTGGAAACTTCATTAATTTCAAGGATGCAGAGTACGATAAAATATTCAAAGAGGCAACCGCCGCTACAGATGAGGCAAAGCAGATTGAACTTTATAAAAAACTGGAGGACATTCTTGCCAAAAAGGCAGCGAATGTATACATTCAGGATTTGGCAAATCTTGTGGCGATGAGCAACAAATATGGTGGATATGAATTTTACCCTCTGTATGTGCAGGATATGTCAACTGTATACATGGTGGAAAATTAGTCACAGCAGGTAGTGTTATCTTGAGGAGCGGGAGGCAAGTATGAAATTTGTTATAAAGAAAATATCAGGTCTTATAATCACATTATTAATTGTCAGCATACTTGCCTTTCTCGCCTTTGAAGTTATTCCGGGGGACCCTGCGCGCACCATTCTCGGCACAGAGGCTACGGAGAGCAAAGTCCAGGCTTTGCGGGAGGAGATGGGCTTAAACCGTCCTTTGCCGCAGCGCTATGGACAGTGGCTTACAGATTTCGTTGCGGGGGATATGGGGACATCTTATTCTTATCAGGTTTCGGTGAGGGAAATGATTGGGGATAAGATTCCGATTACAATTACGCTGACAGTGATAGCGTTCTTTTTTATTCTGCTGTTTTCCATACCGGTGAGCCTACTGTGTGTGAGGTATGAGAATAAATTTGTGGATAAAGTGTTTCTGATATTAAATCAAATTACAATGTCTGTCCCTCCGTTTTTTATAGGGATTGTGTTCACTGTATTGTTTGGACTGCTGTTTAAGCTGTTTACCCCGGGGGGATATGTGCCTTATGAGGAAAATATGGGGGCATTTCTGGGATATTTGATTTTGCCGGGAATTGCCATTGCGCTTCCCAAGGCTGCAATGACCACGAAACTGCTGAGAAATTCCCTGCTGGCGGAGATGAGGCAGGATTATGTGCGCACAGCAATGAGCCGCGGCAATGGGTTCTGGCGTCTCCTTGCAAAGCATGTGTTCCGCAATGGTATCCTTCCGGTGATTACATTCCTTGGGATGGCGATAGCGGATATGATTGCAAACAGTATTGTCATTGAGCAGGTTTTTGGGATACCGGGGCTGGGACGCACCCTGATTTCCTCCATCTCAAAGAGGGATTATCCCGTGGTGGAGGCTATTATTGTATTAATTGCGGTTGTGATTCTTGTGATAAATGTGATTGTAGATTTGTTATACCAAAAACTGGACAAGCGGATAGAAGTGTAGGGGTAGAAAAGTGGAACTGTTGGGAATAAATAAAGTCAAATTGGGAAAAACTGGTTATAACTTTGTATTTGGTCTGCTGCTTACAATTGTAATGGTGGGACTTATTGTACTGGGTTTTTTCTGGTCACCTTATGACCCCGAGACTATGCAGGGTTCTGTGAAATTAAATGCACCCACTCTCGTCCATATTTTTGGGACGGACCAGTTTGGAAGAGATGTGTTCAGCCGTGTTCTGGTGGGTGCGGGAAGTACCTTGAGTATTGCGCTGGGAACAGTTGCAATCGGCGGGGGAATCGGAATTTTTGTGGGAGCAGTGACCGGATATTTCGGCGGATGGCTGGATGAAATACTGATGCGTGTGAATGATGCTTTGGCTGCTTTTCCAAATGTACTGCTTGCTCTGGTGATTATCAGTATATGGGGAACAGGAAAATACAAAGTTATGCTGGCTTTAGGTCTGGCATTTATTCCAAGCTTTGCAAGGCTTGTGCGGGGAGAATTTCTGCGCTGCAGGGAAGAGGACTATGTAATCAGCGCAAAGCTGATAGGAGTCTCCACACTGAGAATCCTATTTGTCCACATTCTGCCCAATATTCTGCCGGCGCTTTTATCTGCTCTGACCATTGGTTTTAATAATGCTGTGGTTCAGGAAGCCGGAATGAGTTACCTTGGAATTGGAGTACAGCCGCCGGATGCAAGTCTGGGGCGTATGCTGTCAGAATCTCAGACTTACCTGGGCAGCGGCCCATGGTGTGCAATTTTCCCGGGAGTGTTTCTGGTTCTTCTGGTGCTTGGCGTGGGAATGCTTGGCGAAGGGATTCTGGACAGATTCGGGGGTGGAAGATAATGCTGAGAGTAGAAAAGTTATCAATCCATTTTGAGGAGAGCGGCGGAATACAGGAGGCTGTAAAAGACGTTTCTTTCTCTCTTGCGGACGGTGAAATTTTAGGAATTGTAGGTGAATCAGGCTCAGGAAAGACGATGACCGCTTTAACCATAGCCGGGCTGACAAAGGAACATGAAGTTCTGAGTGGCGGCAGTATTTTATTAGATGAAGTTGATTTGCTGACTTTGTCGCCCAGAGAAATGCGGGAAATTCAGGGCAAAGATGTAAGTATGATATTTCAGGAGCCTATGACAGCCCTCAATCCAACCATAAGAATTGGAAAGCAGGTGGAGGAGGCTCTGGTTCTCCATACCAGGCTTTCAAAAGCAGAGAGAAGAGAAAAGGTGATAAAAGCCCTGGAAGATGTGGAGCTTGAGAATCCAGATTTATTATATAAAAAATATCCTCATGAGTTGTCAGGGGGGATGCGCCAGAGAGTGATGATTGCTGCGGCTATCGTGTGCCGCCCGAAAGTGTTGATTGCAGATGAGCCGACCACGGCTCTGGATGTGGGGACACAGGAGAGCATATTGAAGCTGCTGAGAAAGCTGAATAAAAAGTACGGTATGGGAATTTTGTTTATTTCACATAATCTGAGAGTTGTAAATGAGCTGTGCAGCCGCGTGCTGGTTATGAAAGACGGGGTGATACTGGAGGAAGGCCCGGTAAAAGAAATATTTGAAAATCCCCGGTCTCAGTATACACAGGATTTGATTGCGGCGATTCCCGGACGGACAACGAGCAGTGCATTTTACCAGTTTTTGAGAGAAAAGGCGGGTGAGTGAGATGGCAGAAAAAGTCCTGGAAGTGAAGCATGTGCATGCATTTTATAAAGAAAAAAGAGCCAAAAAACAGGTGCTTGAGGACGTTTCGTTCACACTGTACGAAGGGGAAGTTGTAGGCATGGTGGGGGAGAGCGGAAGCGGAAAGTCCACCCTCTGCAAATGTATCCTTGGTCTTTTAAAGGAGTACGAGGGAGAGATTATCCATCATACAAAACAACCTCAGATGATATTTCAAGATCCCTTTGGGTCTTTAAATCCAAAAAAGACAGTCGGATGGATTTTGGAAGAGCCGCTGAAGGTACAGGGAGGATACTCCAGAGAAGAGCGCCGCAGAAAAGTGGAGGAAATGCTACAGCAGGTGCACCTTCCCCCGGAATTTTACAACCGCTATCCAAAGGAGTTAAGCGGAGGACAGCGGCAGCGCATAAGTATTGCACTGGCGTTAATTACGGGTACGAAGTTTATTGTGGCTGATGAGCCTCTGTCTGCTTTAGATGTGACGGTGCAGGCGCAGATTATCGAACTTTTGAGGGAATTGCAGGAGAAGGAAAAGGTATGTTATTTATTTGTATCCCATGATTTGGATGTAGTGAGTATGCTGTGCAAAAGGGTACTCTTTTTAAAAGACAGGAAAGTGGAGGAATATGCGGACATATAAGTTGACCATAGTATATGACGGCACGAGATATCAGGGCTGGCAGAGACAAAAGACAACGGGAAGAACCATACAGGGGATATTGGAAGAGGCAATCACAAAGGCGGCAGGGCGGAAAACAGAGATAGACGGTTCCGGGAGAACAGACAGAGGTGTCCATGCAAAGGGCCAGACAGTCAGTGTCACCCTGTCCGGTAAAGTGGACGTGGATGAGTTCCGCTCAAATCTGAATATAAGTCTGCCCGAGGATGTGCGGGTGAAAGAAATGCTGCTCGTGAAAAATGGGTTCCATGCGCGCCTCAACGCAAAAGGCAAACGGTATGAGTATTTCATAGATACCCGGGAAAAGGCAGATGTTTTCTCAAGAAAATATTGCTATCACTATCCCTGTGAACTGGATATTTCCGCCATGCAGGAGGCAGCGGGGTATTTAAAAGGTACACATGATTTTGCGGGATTTACAGATAAAAAGGATGAACTATCTACAATTCGGACGATTTATGATATAATCATTGAGAAACAGGATAACAAGATACGGGTGGAATATTATGGCACAGGGTTTCTGTATCATATGGTCCGTATTTTGACCGGGACTTTGCTGGAAATCGGCACGG
The DNA here is from genome assembly GCA_049840515.1 of Muricomes sp. GTDB lineage: Bacteria > Bacillota > Clostridia > Lachnospirales > Lachnospiraceae > Muricomes. The sequence goes on from JASGKW010000026.1 coordinate 67,171, forward strand.
GGCAGAAGAGCCCTGCGGATGCGGCAAAGGTTCTAAAGGCGGGGAAGCGGGAAGAAGCAGGGTTCCTGGCGCCTGCAAAAGGTCTGTTTTTGAAAGATGTTTACTATGAATAAATGTAAATATCATATAACAGTTCAGCCATACAGTTTGAGTCGGCTGCCCTGCAGCGTTTTTCACTGCTGGCGCAGTTAAATCTCTCGCTTATGGCAGAGCGCCATATGCAGATACTATATATAAATATCTGCGCATGCTTGAACTGTTACATGAATATACCAGAAGGATAAGGAGGTTTTTAATGAAGTTTATATCGTGGAATGTAAATGGAATCCGTGCATGTGTCCAGAAAGGATTTATGGATTTCTTTCTACAGACGGATGCTGATATATTCTGTCTGCAGGAAACCAAAATGCAGGAAGGCCAGTTGGAACTGGATTTGGACGGATATCACCAATACTGGAATTATGCGGTGAAAAAAGGGTATTCCGGAACTGCCGTATTTACAAAGCAAGAGCCACTGTCTGTGGCATATGGAATTGGAATAGAAGAACATGACCAGGAAGGGCGGGTCATCACTCTGGAGTTTGAGGATTTTTATTTTGTGACAGTGTACACTCCAAATTCACAGAATGAGCTTGCCAGATTAGATTACCGCATGAAATGGGAAGATGATTTTCAGGCTTATCTAAAGAACCTGGAAGAAAATAAACCAGTTGTAGTGACAGGTGATATGAATGTGGCGCACAGGGAAATTGATTTGAAAAACCCTAAGAATAACAGGAAAAATGCGGGATTTACGGACGAGGAGCGCGGGAAGTTTACACAGCTTCTGGATTCAGGATTTATAGATACGTTCCGTTATTTTTATCCTGAGCAGGAGGGTATTTATTCCTGGTGGTCTTACCGTTTCCGTGCAAGGGAGAAAAATGCGGGGTGGCGCATCGACTATTTCTGTGTTTCGGAAAGCTTAAAAGACAGACTGGTGGATGCAAAAATATTAACAGATGTTATGGGCTCAGATCACTGCCCGGTTTTATTGGAAATGAAATAGGAGGCGTTTATCGTGACAAAAATTGATATTATTTCTGGTTTTCTTGGAGCCGGAAAAACAACATTTATTAAGAAGATGCTGAAAGAGGCATTTAAAGGGGAGCAGGTTGTCCTTATAGAAAATGAGTTTGGAGAGATTGGAATAGACGGCGGATTCTTAAAAGAGGCGGGAATTGAAATCCGTGAAATGAATTCCGGCTGTATCTGCTGCTCGCTGGTTGGAGATTTTGGAGAGTCCTTGAAAGAGGTGGTGAATACATATCACCCGGACAGAATCGTGATTGAGCCGTCAGGAGTCGGCAAGCTCTCTGATGTAATAAAAGCAGTTCAGGATGTACAGGGTGAAATCGGGGCAGAACTGAACAGTTTTACCACAGTGGTAGATGCCACAAAGTGCAGACTTTATAAAAATAACTTCGGCGAGTTCTTCAGCAATCAGGTGGAATACGCGGGCGCAATCATTTTAAGCCGTACAGATAAAGCAAAACCGGAGAAAGTGGAAGAAAGTTATGAGATTCTCCGGGAATTAAATAAAAAAGCGCCTATTATTACAACACCGATTGCCCAGTTGCCGGGGGAGAAGCTTCTGGAAACAATGGAAGGCAGCAAATCTCTGGAGGAAGAGCTGTTAGGTGAAATGGCATGCCCAACCTGTGGAGGGCATCACACACATGAGCATCATCACGAGCATGACCACGATGCGCATGAGCATCATCACCACGACCACGACGAGCATGAGCATCATCATGAACATGACCACGGCGAGCATGAGCATCATCATGAACATGACCACGAGGAGCACGGCCATCATCATCATGACCACGATGAACATGGCCATCACCATGAGCATGGAGAAGACTGTGACTGCGGCTGCGGACATGACCACGGCGAGCATGACCATCACCATGGGGAGGACTGTGACTGCGGCTGCGGACACGACCATCACGACCACGGCCATCATCATGCGGATGAGGTATTCTCAAGCTGGGGCAGAGAGACTATCAAGGTGTACACGAAGGATGAGATTGAACGGATTCTTAGTACATTGGAGACAGATAAATCTCTGGGAGTTATTCTCCGGGCAAAAGGAATGGTTGCAGGAGACGGAGAGTGGATTTATTTTGACATGGTTCCTGAGGAGCACGAGGTGCGCGGCGGCGCGGCTGAATATACAGGCAGAATCTGTGTGATTGGTGCAGAATTAAATGAAGAGAAGCTGGCGGAACTATTTGGAGTGGAATAGGCTTAAGCGAATAACAGCCTTACGACAAGTATGCGGGGAAGATTGGAGAGATAAAAAATGACAGAACCAGATGTAATGGTATATCTGATAACGGGATTTCTGGACAGCGGTAAAACAGAATTTTTGAGATTTACGTTAAAACAAGATTATTTTCAGGTTGATGGGACGACTCTTTTGATTCTCTGCGAAGAGGGGGAGAATGAGTATGACCCCAAGGAGATGAAAGCGTGCAATGTTCAAATAGAGTATGTGAAGGATCAGAAAGATCTGACAGAGAGCTGGCTTGAAGAGATGAATCAGAAGTACAAACCGGAGCGTGTTGTTGTGGAATATAACGGCATGTGGAAAGTCAGTGATTTTGAAGCCCTGAAACTGCCTTTGGGATGGGGCGTTGAACAGAAAATTGCCATTGTAAATGCCAGCACATTTCAGCTGTATCTGGCAAACTTAAAGCCTTTATTCGTGGAGATGGTTAGAGATGCAGAGATGGTTATCTTTAACCGGAGTATAGATAAAAAGCCGCTGGCTGGGTACAGACGCAGTGTTAAGGTTGTAAGTCCTCAGGCGGAAGTGATTTTTGAAGATGGAAATGGTGAAGTGGAAAATATTTTTGCGGAGTCTCTTCCCTATGATTTAAATGCTCCTGTCATTGAGGTGCGCCGGGAAGATTATGGCATCTGGTATGTAGATGTGATGGATAATCCGGATAAGTATAAGGGAAAAACAGTGAAATTTACGGCAAAAGTGCTGAAACCCAAAGGATTTCCGTCAAAAGTATTTTTCCCCGGGCGAATGGCTATGACATGCTGTGCTGACGATACTACATTTCTCGGGTATGTGTGCAAAAGTGCATATGCGCCGAAATTAAAGCCGGGCCAGTGGGTGAGCGTGCAGGCTAAAATAGGTTTTGAAAAAGTGTCGGTATACCGGGGTGTAGGACCGGTTTTGGAAGCTGAACATATAGAAGAGGCTGATCCGATTGAAGAACTGGTTTATTTTAATTAGAATGATAACCTAATATTGAGAATGAGGAGATGTGGCTATGGAGAAGCAATTTGATGTAATCGCACTAGGGGAACTATTGATTGATTTTACGATGAGCGGTCAGAGCGAGCAGGGCAACAATGTGTTTGAAGCGTGCCCCGGCGGCGCGCCCTGCAATGTGCTTGCTATGCTGAATAAACTGGGCAGGAAGACTGCATTTCTGGGGAAAGTGGGAACAGACCAGTTCGGAGTCCTGTTAAAAGACACACTGGACGGTGTAGGTATCGGAACCTCCGGCCTGCAGATGGATTCCGAAGTAAATACAACATTAGCCTTTGTACATACATTCCCTGATGGGGACAGAGAGTTTTCTTTTTACAGAAACCCAGGGGCGGATATGATGCTCACAGAAGCAGAAGTGGACCCTGAGTTTTTAAAGCAGACAAAAATATTCCATTTTGGCACATTATCCATGACTCATGAAGGTGTCCGCAAAGCCACAAAGAAAGCACTGGATGTTGCTAAGGAGAATGGGGTTTTGATTTCCTTTGACCCGAAACTGCGCCCTCCTCTCTGGAGGCTCTCTTGATTTGGCGAAAGAGCAGATGGAGTACGGCTTCCAGTTCTGTGATGTTCTGAAGATTTCAGACAACGAGATTCAGTTTGTTTCAGGGAAAGAAGACTATGATGAGGGAATTCAGTATCTTCAGGAGAAGTATCATATTCCGCTCATTCTGCTTACCCTTGGAAAAGATGGCAGCAGGGCTTATTATAAGGGTATGCGCGTGGAAAGAGGCGGTTTCAAAATGAACACCATTGAGACAACAGGTGCAGGGGATACCTTCTGCGGAAGTGCTCTGAATTATGTATTAGAGTATGGGCTTGATAATCTGACAGAAGAGCGGCTGGGTGAACTGCTTACATTTGCCAATGCAGCGGCAGCGCTGATTACCACCAAAAAGGGAGCAATACGCTCTATGCCGGAAAAAGAAGAAGTGCTGGAAATTATAAACAAGAAGTAGTGTTTCCCAAAAGTAAAACTTATGTCAAAATAGTTAAAAAAATAAAAGAAACATCTTTTCTTTTTGGTAAAATAGTGTATAATATTGAGTAACAAACGGTTGTAATTGCTCTGAGGGGGCATTGCGACTAAAAATAAGAACGAATAGTTATTCGAGGAAGTTAGGAGGTAGAGAGATGTCGGAAGGGACTTTGATGGCAAATGCAGTAAGTCTGAAGTTTTCAACGGTAAATGAGATTCAGGAATTTGTATGGCTGGTTATGGATTACAATGGAGACACTGATGTAGTTCAGGGAAGAAAAAAGAGTGGATGCTAAGTCTATCTTGGGAGTATGCAGTCTGGACATGCAGGAAGATATGGAACTTAGAGTGCACAGTGGAAATTTTGAACAGCTCAGAACTAAAATCGGTAAGTTTATAAAATAATGATTATAGTTCAGACGCCAGCTGTAAGCTTAAATCTTTTGCAGGATGTAAGCTTAGTTTGACATTTGTTCACCAAATCTTTATAATAAGACAGAACAAGGATGTTTTCTTTCATTAAGAGAGCATCCTTTTTATTACTACAAAATGGAACAGGCCGGGAAGAGACGGAGGAGAACTGGGATGAAATTTACAAAAATGCAGGGCTTAGGAAATGATTATGTTTATGTAAATGGTTTTGAAGAAAAAATAGAAAACCCGTCAGAACTTGCAGTGAAAGTAAGTGACAGGCACTTTGGAATTGGCTCAGATGGACTGATACTAATTAATCCATCCAAAGAAGCTGATTTTGAGATGGAGATGTATAATGCGGACGGCTCCAGAGGAGAGATGTGCGGGAATGGAATCCGCTGTGTGGGAAAATACGTGTATGATTATGGTCTTACAGATAAAACACAGATATCCGTAGAAACATTAGGTGGGATAAAGTATCTGGAATTGCATGTTGAAGATGGAAAAGTAAGACAGGTCCGTGTGGATATGGGGAAACCAGAACTTGAGCCAAGTAAAATCCCTGTTATAGCCGACGGAGACACAGTGATAGATGCTCCCTTAGAAGTAGATGGAAAAGCATACAAGATGACAGGCGTATCAATGGGAAATCCTCATATTGTCGTTTATATGGATGATATTGACAATCTGGAAATTGAAAAAACAGGGCCTAAATTCGAGAATCACCACCGCTTTCCAAATCGCATTAATACAGAGTTTGTAAAAGTTTTAGACAGGAAAACCGCACAGATGCGAGTGTGGGAGCGCGGCTCAGGGGAAACCCTCGCCTGCGGAACAGGGGCATGTGCAGTGGCGGTTGCATGTGTATTAAACGGACTCACAGAAGATAAAGTCACAGTTAAACTTTTAGGCGGAGATTTATTGATAGAGTGGGACAGAGAGAAGGACACTGTATATATGACAGGGCCCGCAGAAACGGTATTTGATGGAGAGTTCAAAGGGGTCTGACCCCTTTGAACTCCTTAGTCAGAATATTCTGAAAATAACATGAAAAAACTTTCTTTAAAAAGTTGAAAAAAGTACTTGATTTTTTTGCGGGGTCTGATATAATAACTATGTTGCGTCTGACAAGGACAAGACAAGATGATGCGGATTGGTGTAATTGGCAGCACAGCAGACTCTGACTCTGTTAGTAGAGGTTCAAGTCCTCTATCCGTAGTTTGAAGATTTGCAGGGGGCAAATTTTATTGTTAGAACATGTATCGGAGTGTGGCTCAGCTTGGTAGAGCGCTACGTTCGGGACGTAGAGGTCGCGTGTTCGAATCACGTCACTCCGATTGAGAAGAATACGGCAGATGTTAAGGGTTGCGAGTTTGCAGCCCTTTATTTTTGACTATAAATATTCTTGCCTGATGTGAGGCCCTTCCTGGGTCAGAGTAATTGGGATGAAAAATTAGAGTAATTATATATAGATTAATACAGAAGAAAAAAAGGGGATAGCACAAATGAAAAGTATTAAAACGAAGATTTTAGCACTCACAACAATCAGTATTTTGGTTTCACTTTCATTGGTCAGTACCATTTTTTCGGTGCTGAGTATCAAAAGCACTGAACACACTCTGGAATTGGCCTTGCGGGAGACTGCTGAGACTGCGGCTATGGCTGTGCAGAACAGTATTCAGGCATCCAAAAACACGATACAGGAGTTGGGAATAAACCGCACAATCTGGGATGCGGATGCACCACCAGCGGAGAGACAGGCATTATTGGCGGAGATATGCAGTTCTTACGGCTTTCAGCAGGTCTCTACGGCGGACGCTAATGGAAAGACTGCGGATGGTGAAGATATCAGCGGACAGGAATTTTTCCAGCATGCACTTGAGGGGCAAACTTTTATGAGTGTTCCCCTTGTCAGTGAAGACGGTAAGTCTGCCCGGATCTTAGTTGCCGCACCTGTGTGGAGCAACGGCCTCCGTGATAGTCAGGTGGCGGGCGTGGTTTTCGGGACATTGGACGGCACTTATCTTTCCGGATTGATTAATTCTGTTAAAGTGGGTGAGTCTGGTTATCCCTATATTGTAGATGCCACAGGTACCACGATTGCAGATGCAGAATACCAGTGGGTTCTTGAGCAGGAGAACAGCCGTGACAGTGCTTCGGAGGATGAATCTCTGGCAAGTATGGTGGAACTGGAGAAGAAAGCCACCGAGGGGGAGGCAGGTTTTGGAATCGCCCACTATGATGGTGTAAAACGATTTCTGATAGCAACTCCCATTCTTGATACAGATAAGTGGGTATTTGGAATCATGGTAGATTACAGTGAGTTTATGGAGCGCCCTATACAGGCTATCTGGATATGTGTGGGGGTGTCTGCTGCGGCACTTGTTCTGGCGGTATTACTGACGCTCAGATTTGCAGGCAGACTGACGCGCCCTATTATTGAAATGGAGCGTGCGGCGGGGCGCATTGCTCAGGGCGATTATGATGTAGATATTTCCTATGAAGCGTGGGATGAAATCGGCTCCATGGCGTCCTCCCTGCGCAGTATGGTTCAGGCGAACCGGGCCATTATCCAGGATGCTGTGCGGGTTTTAGGTGAGATTGCCAGGGGGAATTTCAACCTTGTACCGGCAGTCGAGTTTATGGGTATTTTTAAAGAGATGGAGAACCATATGACTCAACTGGTTACTTCACTCAGTGAGACTATGGGAGACATTCAGGTTTCTGCAAATCAGGTGGGAAGCGGGTCGGAGCAGGTGGCCATGGGCGCTCAATCGCTCAGTGAGGGTGCAGTGCGGCAGGCGGGGTCAATCCAGCAGCTCTCTCTATGCTGGTGGGTGAGGTATCGGAGAAGGCCGAAGAAACGGCTGCAAATACGGCGGTTTCAGCTCGAAATGGCAAATGAAGCGGGGCATGGTGTTACCCGAAGCCAGCAGTCTATGGACCAGATGCTGAGTGCGATAGAGGAAATCTCCCGGCGTTCTGATGAGATTAGCAAGATTATCCAGACGATAGATGGCATTGCATTTCAGACAAATATTCTGGCGCTCAACGCCGCAGTGGAGGCTGCCCGCGCAGGAGAAGCAGGAAAAGGGTTTGCTGTGGTGGCGGACGAGGTGCGCAGTCTTGCACGGCAGTCAGCCGAAGCTGCGCAAAATACTACCGCACTTATTCAGGATACGGTGAATTCAGTCAGACGGGGAACTGAGATAGCCGGAGAGACGGCTGGGCATCTTGATGAGGTGGTAGAGAAATTTTCAGCGCTTCACGACAGCATCAATGTTATTGCAGCGGCATCCAGACAGCAGACAGAGGCCGTTTCTCAGATGACGGAAGGGATTGACCAGATTTCAAGTGTTATACAGACAAACAGTGCCACTTCAGAGGAAAGTGCGGCCGCCAGCCAGGAGTTGAGCAGTCAGGCACAGCTCCTCAATGAGATGATGACGAAGTTTGTACTGTATCAGCCAGAGGAAGATACAGAAATTTAGTATTCTAATTGAAGAGGGTATATTTGGGCTGATGTATGATACACAGCCAGGGTATGCTCTCTTTTTTAATTGTTGATAGAAATATCTCATAAGTATATCATTTTTTTCAATTTGAACATTTGGGGGGGATGTGCTACTTTTATAGAAGTAAGACATATAGTGATGATGAAAATCATTGAAAAGGGAATCCGGTGAGAGTCCGGAACAGCCCGCTCTACTGTGTGATGGACGATAATTCTAAAAAGCCACCTAAATCAGGGAAGGCGGGATTAAAGAGTGATATCAAGTCAGGAGACCTGCTATATGTGACGGATTCTTTTCGGTGGGGAAAGAGCAGCGGTTACGCTGTTTTTTCCCTGCCTTTTTTATTCTATAGGAAAGTTCTCCGAACTTACCTATAGAATGAAGATCCGACCGGGGAGGTGCACTCGCGCGTAGAGAAGATGTTGGTGTTACCAACCGCGCTCGGCGCGAGAGTCCGCAAGCGGACTCTTTATTTATTCAAATATATGGAAGCAGAGGGGGAATATATGGAAATTCAAATTATATCCGGGTTTCTGGGTGCTGGAAAGACTACTTTTTTAAATCAATATCTTCCGCTATTGGATGGAAAAACCGTAGTGATTGAAAATGAATTTGGTGATATAGGAATCGACAGTGAGCTGATAAAAGCAGATATACCGGTCCGGGAAATTTATGCTGGATGTATTTGCTGCAGTTTATCGGTAGAATTTCGTGAAGGGATATGTGAGATTGCTAAAAAGTTTCACCCGGATAGAATCCTGATTGAGCCTTCCGGTGTCGGGCGGCTTTCCGATGTAATAAGTGCCTGTGAAAAAGCAAGATTAAAAGATGGTGTGGACGTAAGTGTAACAAAACTGATTTCCATTGTGGATATTGCGGCTTTTGAAGAGTGTGCAGAGTGCTTTGGAAGTTTTTATCTGGATCAGATTCAACATGGGAGACTATTATTGCTCAGCAATCTGGAAGGAATTGAAAAGACAGAAAAGAAAGCGCAGATAGACAGGATACGGGAGAAAAATTCGGACGCCATTATATATGAAGGGGATTGGCGGGAATTAGATAAGGAAACACTGCTGACGCTGATAGATATGGCGGAGAATTATACCGATAATCCAGAGGCTGTCACACGGCAGCCGATTCCGGCAGATAAAGTTTTTTCCAGCCTCAGTTTTGTAAACCTGAAAGTTCAGGCGCCTGACCAGATAAAGAAGGTAATAGATATGTTGAAGGATAAAGAGTATGGACAGGTTCTCCGTGTAAAGGGAATACTGCAGGCTGACACAGGGGAAGTGATTCAGGTGGACGCAACGCCTTATTACAGCAGATATCAGAGCATAGAAACCAGCAATGAGAATGAAAGAGAAAATAAACTGGTGTTAATTGGCTGTAATTTGGAGCAGGAGAAGATAAGAAAATTGTTTTATCCGAGAATGGAAGGAGAAAGACGATGAGCGATATAAAAGACTTTAACTGTACATATGACAATTCTGTTGGAATCAGTGAGGATGTGACAAAAGAATTAAATCTGGAATTTCCTGAAGCATATAAATATTGGGAATCTATGGCAGACATAGCAAGGGCGTTAAAGAGACATGACGGAGCAGATTTTTGTGAACTTCCTTTCTGTCATACAGTGGAGGCGGAGGCTATGGGTGGGATTGTCAATTATGGAAACGAAAAAATCGGTCCCAGGGCGAAGGAATATATTTGTACAGATATAGAAGAGCTGCTGGCGCTTCCTGAGATTGACTACTCGCAGGGGCGTATACATGAGGTCTTATTGGCTTGCCGCCATCTGCGCGAACAGGGGGAGAATGTAGTCCTGGAGGTGGCTGGACCATTTACAATTCTTAATGTGCTCATTGATGCAAGATATGTGTTTAAGGGGATGCGCAAAAAGCCGGAGGTCATGAAGAAAGTATATGAAAAGTTTGGAAAAGAGATATTACACTACCTTGAAGAGGCGCAAAAGTATGGAGTGAACCTGATTAGTTATGCGGACTCTTCCGGCGGTGTCAATATTCTTGGCCCTAAGGCAGCAGGACAGGTGGTGGAGGAGTTTACATATCCCTTCTTAAAAGAGGTGGAGGCTCTAATCGGCAAAGAGGCAATTGTTCTGCTCTGCCCAAAAACAACACTTGCACTGCTGGGGACAGACAAAGCTGAATTTACAGATGTAGAATTAGAAGAGCCAATGAGATATGGTCAGGCGTGTGTTGATTTGATAGGCAAGGAGAAATTTGCCGGGCAAATGTGTATCAAAAATATTGAATACAGATTGGAAAATAAGAAAATAAAAGCAGTAAGGCTTTTATAACAGAGGAGGAACATTTTATGCATAGAGAGGATGAAATGACCCCAAATCAGCGTATGGAAGCCCTTTTTTCCGGCAGGGAATTTGACCGGCTTCCGGCTTTGCCAATGACAGACTCTATAGTGGGAAGGTTTGCGGGCATGACTCATCTGGAAAAAAGAAGCTGTGCGAAAAATCAGGCACAGGCTCAGATTGCCTGTTATGAACGACTTGGAAATGATGGAATGTCCATTGAATATGGTCTTCATGGAGTGGGAACAGCTATGGGCAGTATCACAAGTCAGCCGGAAAATGGGGTTCCTGCCATCATAGAACATTATTTAAAGGACCTGACCAACCTGGAGCAAAAACTGGACCTTTCAAAAATTGAGCGGAAAAATGACCCATGGCTTGCCCTCAATTATGAAGCGGTAGAAATTTGTTTGGAGCAATATGGAAAAGAAGTTGGAGTTTCTGCCGGTATACCGGGCCCGCTTACGGCAGCGGCAAGTCTTTATCCCATAGAAAAATTATTGAGAGCCATCCGAAAACTGCCGGAAGAGGTGCACCAGCTATTGCGCTTTTGCACCGATGCTATAAAAATTACGGTTGACGAATTTACACAGGCAGGAGCGGACCTTTTCTTGTGTGATCCGGTTGCATCCGGGACGATTATTGATAAAAAGACTTACCGTGAATTTGTCCTGCCTTATACAAAAGAGCTGGTTGACTATACACATAGTCTAAAAAACACCGTGGGATACCACATTTGCGGGGATACTACAAATATTACAGAAGATATGATTGAAAGCGGATGTGATATTCTAAGTGTAGACAACAGGGTTGATTTGAATATGGCAAAGACAATTGCGGGAGATAAAGTGCCAATTTTGGGAAATGTGGACCCTATTGATGTTATGATGCAGGGAAACGGGGATGATGTGGACAGGGCGGTAAAAGAATGTCTGAGAAAAGCATATGATTCACCAATGGGTTACATTGTAAGTACGGGCTGCGATATACCAATAAACGCACCGATGGAAAATATTGACCGTTTTATGATGGCAGTCAGAAAATTTGCAAAATATCCGCTAAACCTACAAAACTTTCAAGAATAAAAGGAGGAATTTTTTATGCACAAAGATGATACGATGCCCCCATTGGAGAGATTGAATGCGTTTATGACAGGACAGCCCATGGACAGGATTCTGGCAATTCCAGTTACCTGTTCCATGTCAGGAAAAGCCTGCGGCATGACTCATAAGGTAAAGAGAAGCACATCAGAAAATGAGGCAAAGGCGCAAATCGCATGTTATGAGAGATTTGGAAATGACCTGCTGATTGCAGAATACGGTCTCCATGGAGTTGGAATGGCGCTGGGAAGTAAGATGAGTGATCCGGAAGATTCTGTACCTGCAATTTTAGAATATGCACTCGAGAATTTGGCAGATGTAGACAAGCTGGACCCATCGCTGTTAAGTCTGGAAAAAGATGAGAAATTCAGACTGCATATTGAAACTGTAAAAATTTTAGTGGAAAAGATGGGAAAGGAAGTCCCCACAGGAGTGCTGATTTCAGGGCCTTTTACGGCAGCATCCAGTGTTTACAGGACAGAGTATCTGCTTCGGGCAACCCGAAAAGATACAGAAAACTTACATAAGCTAATTCGGTTTTGCACAGATGAACTGAAAAAAATATACAGAGAATTTGTCCGCGCAGGAGCCATGATTTTATTCTGTGACCCGATTGCATCGGGAACAATTATCAGCAGAAAGCAGTATCTGGAATTTGTATTGCCATACACAAAGGAACTGATGCAGGAGATTCATGATGCGGGCGGCATGGTATGTTATCACATATGCGGTGATACAACGAATATCGTGGAGGATATGGTAGAGTCGGGCTGTGACATGCTGAGCATTGACAACAAGGTGGATTTAAAGCGCACAAAAGAACGGATTGGCGATAAAGTGCCTCTTCTGGGGAATGTAGATCCTGTAGAAGTTTTAATTTTAGGCAGCCCGAAAGAAGTGGACCTGGCAGTCAAAAAATGCATTATGGATGCTTATGACAGCAAATGTGGGTATATTCTGGCTTCAGGCTGTGACCTGAATGGAGATGTGCCATTGGAAAATTTGGATGCGTTTATGGCAGGTGCGAGAAAATACGGGAAATATCCTGTAGGACCACAAAACTGGGAAGCATAGAAGCGGGCAGAGAAATAGGAGGACGGATGAATGGGTAAAAAAGAAGAATATCTAAAAAGATTGTCAGATGGAGTTGTCGAGATGGAGGAGGATGACGTGGCCGAGGCCAGCCAGGAATACTTAGATGCAGGTTATACCGCATTTGATGGTATTATGGAAGGACTTGTAGATGGTATGAACCGTGCCAGTCAGCTCTATGAGGAGGAAGAATATTTTGTGACAGATGTTCTTCTCTGTTCAGATGCAATGTATGCGGGACTTGAGATATTGCGCCCTCATTTGCCGGAAGAAGAGGGAGAAGTGAAGAAAAAAGGTGTTATCGGTGTTGTGGAAGGTGATACCCACGATATTGGCAAAAACCTTGTAAAAATCATGCTGGAGACAGCCGGTTTTGAGATGACGGATTTGGGGAGGGATGTACCTCTTCAGAATTTTGTGGACACAGCAAAAGAAAAGAACGCAGATATGATATGTATGTCCACTTTGATGACAACAACTATGGGAGGCATGGAGACCGTAATTCATATGCTGGAAGAAAACGGAATGAGGGAACAGGTAAAAGTATTGATTGGCGGAGGCCCTATTTCTCAAAAATATGCGGACAAAATTGGTGCAGACGGTTACTCTGCAAATGCAGTAGAAGCAGTAAAACTGGCAAAGAGGCTTTTGAATACAGTATAGGAGGAAAATGCGATGACCCCAAAAGAACGGCTGCAATTGGTATTAGAAAACAAACCTGTTGACAGGCCGCCCTGCATTTGCCCGGGAGGTATGATGAATATGGTGACCGCCGAGCTTATGGATGCAGCAAATGTTTATATGCCCGATGCACATACAGATGCAAGGAAGATGGCGGATTTGGCAAAGGCAGTATATGAAAAGGGCTGTTTTGAAAACTATGGCGTTCCTTTTTGTATGACGGTTGAGGCGGAGGAGATGGGGGCTAAAGTAAATTTTGGCTCCACCGTTTATGAACCCCACGTGGTGGCATATGTAATTGACACAGTATGCAGTTGGGAGAAGCTTCCAAAAATGAATTGTGAAAAGGGCAGAGCAAAAGTGGTGCTGAATGCTATTCGCATACTAAGAGAAGAAACCAGAGGAGTTCCTATTGTCGGCAATCTCACGGGCCCTGTCAGCACGGCCAGTTCTATTATGGAGCCTGTCATCTTTTACAAAGAGCTGCGCAAAAAGAATGCAGATGCGCATGCATATATGAAGTTTGTGACAGATCAGCTTATCACGTTTGGGAGAAGCTCAGATTGAAGCCGGAGCAGACGTGATTGCGATTTCAGACCCCAGCGGTACAGGGGAAATTCTTGGCCCTAAGTATTTTCAGGAGTTTGCAGTTACATATTTGAATCAATTGTTAGATGGACTGCAGAAAGAAAAGATGGGGACAATTGTACACATTTGCGGGCAGATGAGCCCGGTATATAAAGAAGTAAATCAGGTGCACAGTGATGTGCTGAGTTTTGACTCTGTTGTGCCCATGGCGGAGGCAAGAGAACATTTGCAGGAGCGCATACTGATGGGAAATGTCAGTACCTACGCACTGGAGTTTGCAGACCCGCAAAAGGTAAAGGCACTGACTCGAACTTGTGTGAAAAATGGTTCCAATATCATCTCGCCGGCTTGCGGGCTGGGCATGAAATCGCCCTTGTCAAATGTACAGGCAATTTTGGAGTGTCTGAAGGAGGAGGCGTAAGATGGCCGCAATCTTCATCAAACAAACAGGAAAAAGTATTTTCTGCTCTGAGTCTGACAATTTGATGCAAGTGTTGTTGGACAATGGTGTTTTTGTTGATAACCCATGCGGAGGAAAAGGGCTCTGCGGAAAATGCAAAGTAAAAGTTCTGTCAGGGGCTGCCCCTGTCATGTCAGATACTGAAAAAAAGCTGTTAAAGCAGGAGGAGATAGAAGCAGGTGTTCGGCTTTCATGTCTTACGGAGGTCATGGGGGACATGGAGATTGAACTGCTGCAAAAAGAAGGACGTCATAAAGTGCTGACGAAGGGGTACATTCCGGAGTTTGACAGGGACAGCTTTGAGGAAGGATATGGGATTTGTATTGATATCGGTACCACAACAGTTGTCACAGCGCTAGTTGATTTGTGCACGGGAGAAGAAGTTGCAGATGCCTCTATGATTAATGCCCAGAAACATTATGGTCTGGACGTTTTGACCAGAATTACGTATGAATATGAAAATCCGGAGCATGGGGCAGAAAAACTGCAGAAGGCTATTGTAAATTCCATCAATGGAATGATAGAGGAGGTCTGCCGGGAGGCGGGAATCGACAAATCTAAAATTCTGGAAATTGATGTGGCGGCAAACTGTACTATGCTTCATATGCTGCTGGGGGTGGATGCAAGGAGTATCGGAAAGTCTCCCTACAAACCGCAGTTTTTGAAAGCGCAGGAATTATTTGCAAGAGAGATTGGCATTCAGGCAGGATGGGATACAAAACTATACTGTCTGCCGTCAGTGTCCGGCTACATTGGTGCGGATATTGTGGCAGGGGCATATGTTTGCAGGCTTCAGGAAGAGCCGGGAAATGTTTTGTTTATTGATATCGGTACCAACGGTGAAATCGTGCTTGCGAGCAGGGGGCGGATTTTATGCTGCTCCTGTGCGGCTGGACCGGCGCTGGAAGGTATGAATATCAGTTCCGGGATGCGCGCATCCGAAGGTGCTGTAGAAGATGTGAAAATAACAGAGTCTGGTATTGTATTACAGACCATCGGGGACAGGGAGCCCGCAGGAATATGCGGGAGTGGAATTTTAGCTGTTGTGAAGGAATTGCTGGCAGCAGGGATTGTGAAAAAGACGGGTGTGTTTGTGAAGAAAGAAAAACTTTCTGAAACAGATTACCGATATCCCATGATTCGTCTGAATGGCACAAAGCGTGAATTCATTCTTCATAGAGAACCGGAGCTTTTAGTAACACAGGGGGATGTAAGGCAGGTGCAGTTGGCAAAAGGTGCAATTTTGTCGGGCTTTGTGGCGTTATTAAATAAAGCGGGTATTGATATGCAAGATTTGGATAAGGTAATGATAGCCGGACAGTTTGGCGCACATCTTCCGGCAGAGTCCCTGATAGGGACAGGCATCCTGCCGGGTGAGGTGAAAGACAAACTAGAATATGTGGGCAATTCATCTAAGACAGGCGCATATATGACCCTAATGTCCAGGAAAGTAAAAAAAGAAGTAGAAGATTTAGCAGAACGAATGGAGTATATGGAGCTGGCAGAAACGGAAAACTATGAACGGATATTTACAGGCTGTATGATATTCCCAGAGATATAAGTTATTCAAGGTCTCTGGGTTTTATCAGGCCTGTTTTTTATTATATTAGGAAAGTTCTTTGAACTTACCTATATCATAAGAACCCGACCGGGGAGGCACACTCGCGCGCAGAGAAAATGTTGGTGTTACCAACCGCGCTCGGCGCGAGAGTCCGCAAGCGGACTCTTTATTTTATCTGTCAATAAATGCAGGTTGTTGGAGTGGCTTAGAATATTTGTGCAAATCATATATTACAAATGTCATAACTTGATAGATGATTGTAATAAATTCACAGACAATTGTTGACTTTTTTGTATCAAATGACTATGATATGATTATCGTTGAATGGAAAAGGGAGGGCTTATGAAACATAAAAAAATTGTAGTTGCAGGTCACGTAGCTCTGGACATTACTCCGGCATTTGAGAATGCTTCCGGGCAGAGCTTTTCCGATATTTTGAAACCAGGAAAGCTTGTAAATGTAGGAGCAGCACAAATCAACAACGGCGGAGCAGTATCTAACACGGGTCTGGCTCTGCACAAGCTGGGAGCAGATGTGACATTGCTCGGAAAGACAGGAAATGATCTGTTTGGTGAGATAGTGAGAAAGCGGGCGGGCGAGGCAGGATGCAAGATGGATATGATTCTCTCTGATACGGATGCCACTTCTTATACAATCGTAATTGCGCCAAGGGGCAGTGACAGAGCTTTTCTCCATGACCCGGGGTGTAATAATACATTCGCATATGATGAGATAAGAATGGAGACCATTGAGGAAGCACAATATTTTCATTTTGGATATCCGCCGCTGATGCGGAAGTTTTATGAGAATGATGGAGAGATGCTGGTGCAGATGTACAGGGAGATAAAGCAAAAAGGGCTTGTGACCTCTCTGGATCTGGCGTCTATTGACCCGGAGTCGGAGGCAGGAAAATGTGACTGGGAAAAGATTCTCGGTAAAGTTCTTCCCTATGTTGATTTTTTTGTGCCAAGTATTGAAGAAGTAGGATATATGCTGGACAGGGAGCGCTATGACAGATGGCAGAAGGAGGCGGGGCGAGAGGAAGTTATTTCCGTGTTATCTCTGGAGAAGGATATTATGCCGATTGCCGAGAAGGCGCTTTCTCTTGGCTGCCGGGCAGTCATGGTCAAGTGCGGAGCAGCAGGAATGTATCTCACAACGTCCTCTGAGGATAATATGAGAAAGGTGGACGAGGACCTGAAAGGCTGGGGAGAACAGAAAATTTTCCAGAAGAGTTATATGCCCGAGCGGGTTCTGTCAGGAACAGGGGCAGGAGATACAAGTATAGCGGCCTTTTTAAAATCCGTTATGGAAGGCGAGAGTCCGAAGCGCAGTCTGGAATATGCGGCTGCAACCGGGGCGTGCTGTGTCACCACATATGATACAACAAGCGGACTTTTGAGCTTTGAGGAACTTAGAAAAAAAATTGACAGTGGATGGGCACAGCAGGATTTGCTGAGGTCATAAAAGAGGAGGAAAATTATGATAGTTACATTAAAGACAATCTTAGGAATCGCAGACGCAAAAAAAACAGCAATAGGGGCATTCAACGTATCAGAGCTGGAAGGTATTCAGTCAGTTCTTGGTGCGGCGGAAAAACTTGGACAGCCTGTAATCCTGCAGTTTGCGCCTGTGCATGAAGAATATATTAAATTAGAAACATTGGGGCCGATTATGGTGCTGATGGCAGAAAATGCGACTGTACCAGTGTGTGTACATTTGGACCACTGCGGAGATTTTGACATGATTACCCGCGCCCTTGATATGGGATTCTCCTCTGTTATGTATGATGGCTCTATGCTTCCTTTTGACGAGAATGTGGCAAATACAAGGACGGCGGTGGAGATAGCGTCAAAATACGGCGCATCGGTTGAAGCTGAGATTGGTGCCATGAACAGTGAAGATGGCTCTGCGGCAGATGACTGCTACACAGAGCCGGATGAAGCCGGAAAATTTGTGGAACTGACAGGCATTGATGCTCTGGCATGCTCCTTCGGAACTGTGCATGGTCTCTACAAAGCAGAGCCTAAGTTAGATTTCCCGCGAATCACAGAAATTCATGAGAAAATAGGAATTCCGATTGTAATGCACGGCGGAAGCGGGGTAAGTGACGAGGACTTTAAAAAATGCATCGCAAACGGTGTCAGAAAGATTAATTATTATACATACCGTGCAAAAGTGGGCGGAGAGTATGTGAAGAAAAAATGTATGGAGACAGAGGGACCTGTATTTTTCCATGATATTACCTGCTGGGCAAGAGAGGTAATGACAGAGGATGTCGCACATGCAATGAAAGTTTTCAGTGGAATAATTGGAGAATAAATTATGAAACGGTCAGAAATAAATGCGGCTTTGAAAAAAATGGAAGCTATGATATCCAAGTGCCAGTTTAAGCTTCCTCCTTTCTGTGGCTTTACGCCGGAAGACTGGCAGAAAAAAGGTCATGAATATGATGAAATCAGAGACAATATGCTGGGATGGGACATCACGGATTACGGACTTGGAGATTTCGAGCACGTGGGATTTTCACTGATTACTCTGAGAAATGGAAATATAAAACTCGGAAAATATACAAAGACCTACGCAGAAAAACTGTTATACCTTGATGAGGGACAGTCGGCCACCATGCACTTCCACTGGAATAAGATGGAGGATATTATCAACAGGGGCGGCGGAAATGTGCTGATTCGTGTGTATAACTCCACGAAAGAGGGAGAGTTTGCGGATACTGATGTTGTAATTCACAGCGACGGAAGAGAGTACACGGTACCTGCCGGAACTCAGGTCAGGCTCACTCCGGGGGAGAGCATTACTGTTTATCCATACATGTATCATGATTTTGAGGTGGAAAAGGGAACCGGGGAGGTTTTGCTGGGGGAAGTTTCCATGTGCAATGATGACAACACAGACAACAGGTTTTATGAGCCTATGGGACGTTTTCCGAAAATTGAGGAGGACGAAAGCCCTTACAGACTACTGTGCAATGAATACCCGGAGGCATAATTGCCTTTGTAAATCAGCAGACAGCGATTTTGTTGTCTGCTGATTTTTTTGTCTGATTATATGCTGTTCCTGTAAAAAAAGCATTACATTTGTCATATAAATTCTTACAAATGTAATTTAAAATTGATTACGTTGTACACTTGTACAAAAAAAGAAAGATTGACATAATAAATTTATGTAAATTAGACAAAAGGAGGAAGAAAAGGTGAAAAAAAGAATTTTAAGTGTATTATTGGCAGGAGCTCTTGCAGGTACCATGATCGTGGGGTGCAGCAACGGAGGAAGTAAGGAAACAGAAAAGAAAACTGACAGTGCCGAGAGTAAAGAGGACTCTGGCGAGCATTACAAATTTGCTTATACTTGCATGGACGGAACAAACCCATTCTTCGTGACAATTGAAGATGAAATTAGAAAACAGGTTGAGGCAAACGGGGATGAGCTGATTTCTACAGACCCGGCAAATGACGTATCTCTTCAGATTACTCAGGTTGAGGATATGATATCCCAGAAGATTGACGGTATCTTCCTGAATCCTGCTGAAGCAGAAGGTATTCTGCCCGCACTGGATGCACTGAAAAGCGCAGAAGTGCCGATTGTCAACTTTGACACAGAAGTTGCTGATTTATCCTATGTGGCATCATACACAGGGTCTGATAACTACAATGCCGGAAAAGTATGTGGTGAAGACCTGGTTAAGAAATGCCCGGACGGAGGGAAAATTATTGTACTTGACAGCCCGACAATGAACTCTGTAACAGACAGAACAAACGGCTTCATGGATGCAATTGAAGGAAAAGGGTTTGAAGTAGTGGCACAGCAGGATGCAAAAGGAAACCTGGAAGTGGCTATGGGAATCGCGGAAGACCTTCTTCAGGGAAATCGTGATATAGTAGCAATCTTTGGCGGAAATGATCCTACAGCACTTGGAGCTCTTGCGGCAGCAAACGCAGCAGGCTTAAAAGATGTTAAAATCTACGGAGTAGATGGTTCACCAGACTTTAAGACAGAGCTGGCATCAAAAGATTCTCTCCTTGAGGGAACCGGAGCACAGTCACCAATCGCAATCGCACAGAAATCAGTTGAGATTATGTACAAAGTAATGAAAGGCGAGAAGGTAGATGACAGATATCCAGTTGAGACATTCTTAATTACCGCTGATAATGTGGCAGAGTATGGAACAGATGGATGGCAGTAAGAAGTAATATATCCGGAATCGGGAAGCAGGTGGCAGTTTGAGCGAAAAAATATTATTGGAAATGCACCATGTACATAAACGTTTTGCCGGAGTTCACGCATTGAATGATGTCAGCTTTGAATTACAGGCGGGCGAAGTTCATGCTCTCCTTGGAGAAAACGGAGCCGGAAAATCTACACTGATTAAGGTGCTTGGAGGTATATACCAGGCAGATGAAGGTGAGATTATTATTGACGGCGATAAAGTGGAAATCAAGGGTGTAGAGGACGCTAAGAAAAACGGAATTGCAATTATTCATCAGGAGCTTGTACTGGTATCACATATGACCGTAGCGGAAAATATCTTTCTCGGACGTGAGTTCGGGAAAGGTATTTTAGTAAATCGCAAAAAAATGAATGATGAGGCTCAAAAGCTTTTGAATGAAAATCAGGTAAATGTACGAGCAGACGCGCTGGTTGGAAGCCTGACAATTGCACAGCAGCAGATGGTTGAGATTGTAAAGGCAATTTCCCACAACTCAAAAATCCTTGTTATGGATGAACCAACTTCTTCTATTGCGGATAAGGAAGTAGAATTTCTCTTTGAAACTATGAGGAAGCTTACCAAACGAGGAGTAGGAATCATTTATATTTCCCATAAGATGAGTGAACTGGAGCAGATTTGTGACAGAGTCACGGTTATGCGTGACGGTACATATGTGGGAACTGAAATCGTAAAAAATACAACAAAAGATAAACTGATTGCCATGATGGTGGGAAGAGACTGGAGAACTACTATACAAGAGATTATCAGGAACCCGGTGAGGAAGTGCTCCGCTGCGAGCATATTTCTGATGGAAATATGGTGAAGGATGTAAGCTTTCATCTGAAAAAGGGAGAAATCATCGGTTTTGCAGGTCTGGTGGGAGCCGGACGAAGTGAGACGATGAAAGCAATTTTTGGCCTGGCCAGGGATGTGTCAGGAGATATAATGATAAATGGGAAGAAAGTGAAAGTATCTTCTCCCGTTGAGGCTATGAAACATGGGCTGGCGCTTGTGCCGGAGGACAGAAAGCAGGAAGGCCTCTATAAAGTACAAAGCGTCCGGTTTAATATGACCATTGAAGTGCTGAATCAGTTTATGAAAGGCATCTCAGTGGATGATAAAAAAGAGATAGAAATGACCCAGAGATACATTGACATGATGTCTACGAAAACACCTACCCAGTTGCAGAAAATAGGGAATCTTTCTGGCGGAAACCAGCAGAAAGTAATCATAGGCAGATGGCTTGCGACCAACCCCGATGTGCTGATTTTGGACGAGCCTACACGAGGTGTGGACGTAGGTGCAAAATCAGAGATTTATGTCATCATGAATGAGTTGGTAAAACAAGGGGTATCAATTATTATGGTTTCTTCGGAATTGCCGGAGATTATCAATATGAGTGACCGCGTTTACGTGATGGCTGAGGGCCGGGTGACTGGATGTCTGAATCACGACGAAGTAACTCAGGAAGCTGTTATGCAGTTGGCAGCACATTAGAGTTTATTGAGAAGGAGGAAGAATCATTATGGCTCAAATTAAGAAGAAAAAGTCAGAGCTGCCTGCGAGCAATAGCAAAGGAGTTATGTTTTTAAGGGAAAATCTGGGAATCATTATCGCACTTGCAATACTGTGTGTAATGTTGTCAGTTTTGCCGGCGACAAGCGGTTCGTTTTTATCATCACAGAATATATTTAATGTTTTGAGGCAGATTTCCACAAACATGTTGATTGCCTGTGCCATGACAATGGTTATCATACTGGGCGGAATTGACTTGTCTGTGGGGTCTATCATAGCATTGTCTGGTGTTATAGCGGCAGGCTGTGTGTCAAGATATCATCTTCCAATCGTGGTGGCTCTGCTGGCAGGTGTGCTGGTAGGTACTGCAATTGGAGTCTTCAATGGATTTGTTATCAGCAGAACAACCATCCCGCCGTTTATTGTGACACTGGCTACCATGAACATTGCAAGAGGACTTGCAAAGGTATATACAGGCGGTTCTCCGGTCCGGGTTATGTCAAAAGAATGGCAGTTTATCGGCGGAGGTTATGTGGGATTTATACCGGTGCCGGTTATTATCATGCTGCTTGCGGTCATAGTGACGGCACTGCTGATGAATAAGACCAAGATGGGACGTCATATTTACGCCGTAGGCGGAAATGCACAGGCGGCAGTATTTTCTGGTATCCGGGTGTCAACAGTGAAGTTTACTGTCCATGTCTATGCTGGTATCATGGCTGGTATTGCGGGGATTATACTGGCATCAAGAATGTATTCAGGACAGCCCACAGCCGGAGAAGGCGCAGAGATGGATGCCATCGCAGCGGTAGTTGTAGGCGGAACTTCTATGGCGGGCGGAGCCGGTAAAATAGGGGGCACCATTATCGGTGCGCTTATCATCGGTGTGCTGAATAATGGATTGAATTTGATGAATGTCAATTCATTCTGGCAGGACGTAGTTAAGGGAGCAGTTATCTTGCTGGCAGTATTTATTGACTATATCCGAAATAAAAATGCATAATAGAACAGCTGGGAAGCTGCTGGACGGAATGTGCAGCGGCTTCTTTTGTATATCGCAACAGTTCAGCCGCTGAAAACTATGAAAAAACCTGGGAGTGTATTATAATAAATGATATCAAGAAGAAAGGTGGACTCAAAAGATGAAAATCATAGCAAGGGCTATGACCTGTATGCTTGGCTTAATATTGCTGGTGACAGCGGCAGGCTGTGAGAAGGAAAATACCAGACAGAAGCATATATTCGGAGCTACTTACATGACCCGGAATAATCCATATTTTGATGTTTTAAATGCAGAGCTCCAGGAAGCTGTTGAATCCAACGGGGACAAGCTGATTGTGCGGAACCCTCTCCAGGATCAGAGCAAGCAGAACAAACAAATTCAGGATATGATTGATGAGGGCATAGAAGTTCTGTTTTTGAATCCGGTAGACCAAAAAGAAGTAAAACCTGCACTGAAAGCCTGCAAAGGCAGGTGTCGCAATTATCAATATCGACACTATGGTTGCGGACAGGCAGTATGTAATCGGTGCGGTGGAGACAGACCACTATCAGGCCGGACAGCTCTGTGCCGAAAATATGATGAAACAGATAAAGTCAGGAAAAATTATTATATTGAACAATCCCGGGCAATGGTCTATAAGTGAGAGAGTGCGGGGATTTTTGGATACAATTTCCCAAAAACCGGAATACGAGGTAATCAGGCAGGAGAACGGGGACGGGGAAATTGAGGTGGCCGCGGAGGTGGTTTCAAATATTGTCAGCGAGGAGCAGGAATTTGACGTTATTTTTGGGGGAAATGACCCCATGGCTTTAGGTGCCCTTGCAGCTTTGCAGAAGGCTGGAATTGAGGATGGAGTCCTGATTTACGGGGTTGACGGCTCGCCGGACTTTAAATCCATGCTGCAGGAAAATTATGTGACCGGCACCAGCAGCCAGAGCCCGGAGACCATTGCAGGAGTTGCGGCGAAAATGGCGTACAGCTACCTTGAGGGAGAAAAAATAGAAAAATACGTAAAGATTCCAAGCACTCTGATAACCAGAGAGAATCTGGATGAATTTGATATAGATGGGTGGCAGTAAGATGAAGAACAGATATATGCATTTTATACGAATACTGTTTCTTGGCATTAATGTATTTTCTGTGGCGGGTATTGCGGGTTTATTTATTTTACGACCCTCAGAATCAGTACAGAGGACAATGCCAGGGAATTCATTGGGCAGGTGGCTGCAATTCCCAAATATCCACAGGCTATCTGTGGAATTTGCGGCTTTCTTCTGGCAGTTCTTATCGTGGATATGATTTTGCGGGAAAATAAATTTCAGGAGAACGGCAAGGGAATTACGGTGACTCTGGGGCTGGATTTTCTGTGCAGTCTGGGAATCATTTATATGCTGGATTTTAATTATAATGGTGTCCTGCTCCTTGTGGCGGCAAATGCCGTAGTCTACATTAAAGACAGAAGATGGACGTTTTTTATGCTTTCCGCCTCCGCCATGATTTTTCTGGTGGCAGATTATGAATTGATTTCAGTGACATATGACCTATATTCAGTGAGAAGCTATATTCAATATTACAGCGGAACCACGCAGCAATTTCTGCTGGGAGCCTATAATGTTCTGATATCCGCAAATATCTTAATTTTCATACTTTATTGTGTCAATATTATTCTTTCTCAAAGCCGTGACATTGAGGAGGCTAAGAAGAGGTCGGAAAATCTTCAGACAGTCAATACACAGCTCAAGCAGTATAACCAGATGACAGAGAAGATGGCGGAGGCCAGGGAGCGCAACAGAATGGCGCGTGAAATACATGATACATTAGGTCACACACTGACAGGTATTTCTGCGGGGGTTGACGCCTGTGTTGCCATTATAGACGAAAATCCAGAGCAGACGAAAAAACAGCTGGAACTGGTTTCTAAAGCTGTGAGGGGCGGGATTCAGGATGTGCGGCGCTCAGTTTCCGAATTGAGGGCGGATGCCCTGGAGAGATTTCAGCTGGAACAGGCCATACAGGATATGATTTCACAGATTAATTCTCTGGCAGGGGTGCAGGTATATTTTAAGTCAAATTTAAGTCCCCTGAAGTTCAGCGAAGATGAGGAAAACGTCATTTACCGTATTATCCAGGAGGGAATTACCAACGCCATCCGGCATGGCCATGCAGACTGTATCTGGGTTGACGCCCAGAAAGAAGATGGAATCCTGAAACTGAAAATTAAAGATAACGGAATCGGATGTAAAGAAATGAAGAAAGGATTTGGAACCAAGCATATGAAAGAGCGGGTGAACATGCTTGGAGGTACCATATCTTTTTCGGGAGAAAATGGTTTTTTGATTGATGCACAGATACCGATAAGATGGGGGGAAGAATATGATTAAAGTGCTCATAGCAGATGATCAGGAATTGATACGGCAAAGTCTGGAAATTGTCTTAAACAGCAAGAAGGATATCGAGGTCTGCGGTGTTGCGGCGGATGGGCAGGAGGCCATGCAGTGCATAAGAAAGAATAAACCGGATATTGTGCTGATGGATGTCCGTATGCCTAAGATGGACGGAGTATCCTGCACAAAGATTATTAAGGACATATATCCCCAGATAAAAATTATCATTCTGACCACATTTGATGATGATGAATATGTGTACAACGCATTGAAATACGGAGCTAGCGGATATCTGCTGAAAGGTGTATCCATGGATGAACTGTGTGAGGCCATAAGAACAGTTCACAGCGGGCGGGCGATGATTAACCCGGACATAGCGACTAAAGTGTTGAAGCTGTTTTCGCAGATGGCACAGACAAACTATACAATTCCTGTTGAGGAAAAAAGTATACAATCCCTCACAAAAACAGAGTGGAAGCTTATTTTTCAGGTGCAGAAGGGGGCAAGCAACAAGGAAATTGCAGATGTCTTAAATCTTTCTGAAGATTACCATCCGGAATTACCTGAGTGCCATTTTAAATAAACTGAATCTTCGGGACAGAACTCAGCTTGCAATCTGGGCGGTTCAGACAGGTGTGCATTATAATAAAGGTGAGGAGATATAGGCTTTGAAAGGACGATGGAGGAAACTGATTCCGGTGAGTGTCATATTGCTTGGGATTGTAGGAGTTACAATATTCTGGAGCACAAACGAAAGAAAGACAACCCTGGAATTTGGAATGTTTACAGGGAGCAACTGGGGTGTGGAAAATGCGGATGCATTTGTGATAATTGACAGGGCAATTGCGCGTTTTGAGGAGGAACATCCTGATGTAAAAGTGGAGTACACATCGGGCATTGACAGGGAGGATTATTCGGAATGGTGTGCAGATAAACTTTTGCGGGGTGACATGCCGGATATATTCATGGTGCTGGATGAGGATTTCAACAGATATGTGTCATTGGATGTTCTGGAGAATCTGGACCCTTATATGGAAGATGACCCTGAATTCCAAAGGTCCGAGTTTTTTACAAAGGCCTTGGAGATTGGGCAGGGGATAGGCGGTGAGAAAGCGCAGTATGCCCTTCCCTATGAGGTGGTGCCCACGATGATGTTTGTGAATAAGACATTGCTGGAAAAAGAGGGAATACAGATGCCCAGCAAAGATTGGAGTGGGAAGACTTCTATGATATCTGCCAGAAGGTGACCAAGGATACGGACGGTGACGGGAGGCTGGACCAGTTTGGAACATATAACTATACCTGGCTGGATGCAATGTACACAAGCGGAGGAACCGCTTTTGACAGCAAAAACATGACGGTGGACTTTACCAATGTGGGGGTAGTCGAGTCCGTAAAGTTTATGAAAAAGCTGAACCAGCTCTACGGGGGAGAAAGTGTGACTCAGGAAGATTTCGATGCAGGAAAGGTGGCTTTCATGCCGTTGAATTTTGCAGAGTACAGAACTTATAAGACATACCCGTATAAGATTAAAAAGTATACAAATTTTCAGTGGGACTGCACTCACATTCCCCGGAATCGTATCCGGGCAGAATGTATCAAAAGTGGATGCACTTGTTTTGGGAATCAATAAAGATTCCAGGAAAAAGGCACTGGCGTGGGAGTTTTTAAGTGAACTGACTATGGACAAAGAGAGCCAGATGGATATATTCCGCTACTCTCAGGGGGTATCCAGTCTAAAACCAGTGGCGGCATCCAAGGAAGCAGAAGAGATTATACAGGGAGAAATGATTCCGAGGTCAATCTCCGCGAGCGCGCCCGCGCGCCCATCGAGCGCATGCTCGAACTTTCGAAGTAGACCGTCTCACCGCGAGACGCGTCGACTTCCTGCCTTCCTCGGGAACGATCCCGCGACGGTTCTCGTCGGAGTGAAGGAGAGCGGAAGGTCCGTTCTCCCCACCCGAAAGGTCCCATGAACGCTCCGAAATCGCCGTCCTCGCTCAATCGCCGCGACTCGCTCAAACACCTCGGCCTCTTCGGGAGCGGCCTCGTGCTGTGGGCTTGTGGAGGCACGAGCGGAACGAATGCGGACGGGCTCGGCGGAGGCGGCGCTTCGACTGGGGGAGTCGGATCTTCGTCGGGAGGAACTTCGGCGACCGGAGGAGCCAACGCCGGCGGCGCCACGGGCTCCGCAACCGAGTGGGCTTCGGGCGGCACCGTTTCGATGACGGGAGACTACGCGAATCCGTTCTCGAGTCCGGTGAGCTCGTGCGCCGTTTTCGATTCGACGACGGAAGGTCCCTGCACCGAGGCCGCCGATCAAGTACGCGTCAACATCAGCGAGGGCTACTCGGGCCTCCCGATGCGCATCGCCCTCCTCATCGTCGATGCTTCGTGCGCCCCCATCGTCGGCGCCAAGGTAAAGATCTGGCACACGCAGCGGACCGGGAGCTACTCGGGCGACACGCCGAACAACGGCATGTGCCTCAAGGACCAAGCCGACTCCTCCAAGCACTATTTCCGCGGCGCGCAGACGACCAACGAGGAGGGCCGCGTCAACTTCGATAGCTGTTTCCCAGGCTGGTACTCCGGGCGAGCGATCCACATCCATTTCACGGTCTCGCTCGACGGAAAAGCCTTCACGTCCCAGCTCTTCTTCGCTCAAGACCTCATCGACGAGATCTTCACGTCGCACCCCGACTACTCGAACTTCGGAACGCCCGACACCCCGAACTCCACGGACAACATCATCGGCGGCAAAACCCTCGATCCGTTTCTCTTCGACACGAAGAGGCTCGACGACGGCGCGCTCCTCGCCGCCAAAGTGATCACGGTCGCGCTCTAACTTCGGAGAAGCGATTTCGTGATCGCCTCGGCGACGTCGCGCGCGCCCTCCTCTTTCCGAAGTACCTCACCGAAACGCTTCGATCTCTCGAGGCTTCTTCGCGGAGCTTTGCGTAGCCCTGCGCTCGGCCGAGTCTTCGTAGCTTTTTAAGAGGGGTGCACCCGCAGCGGGGAAAGCCCGAGGCGCCGACCGCCTTCCGTGGAGTTCATCCGTGGAGTTCATCGACGGACTTCGTCGGTAGAGTTCATCGGCGCGAGGCTTCACCTCGGAGACGAAACGCCGGCCGCGATTTCGGCCGCGCCTTGGGCCCTCTTATCGTGCCCGGCGATCCCGTTTATTCTGCCGCCCGTCCCAAGGACCTTTTCCCCATGATGCTCGTTCCTACTTACCTCGAGAAAAGTGCCATTCACGGTTTCGGCGTCTTCGCCAAAGAGCCCATCCCCCAAGGTGCGCGAGTTTGGGAGTTTCACCCGAAGCTCGACATCAAGTTCTCCCCGGAAGAGTTCGATGCGCTCCCGCCCTCGGTCAAAGAGGAACTCGAGCATCACATGTACGAACCCGAAGAAGGCGGTCACTACTACTACGAAGCGACGATGGGGAAGTACATGAACCACTCACGCGAACCGAACGTCGATTTCTCGGCGGTCGGCTACGGAGTCGCGACGCGTGACATCCAGGGCGGCGAAGAGTTGACCTGCGATTACCGCGACTTCATGGCGAGTTGGGATCACATCCCCTACATCTGAGCGCAGAGACGCTCTTGCGAGGAAAGAGGCCTTCGGAAAAACGAGGGCCCTCTTCGCGATCAGTCTCGCTTTTTGCCGGGAAGACGGCCGAAGGCCTGCTTGGCGCGCGCCTCGAGCGTCCCGCAGGCGGGCGCCCCTAATCCTTCTTTTCTCCCGGATCCTGCGCGAATCGTAGCAGTGATAGCTCGCGTCCCACGCGCGCGCCTCGAGCTTCTTCGTTCCTTCGATGAAGCCCCAATTCTCGAAAGCACACGACCAGACCCCCGCACAGTTCGTCATCGGGAGAATGCGCGTAGGCCCGCTCTCGCGCAGGAGACTCTCTCCGACGAGTCGCGGACGGAATGCCGAGAGCTCGGGAGCGTCCCACGCCCCCATCAGATCGAGGATCGTCGCCGTCGAAATCAGGGTGAAAGCGGAAGACGTTCTTCTTCTTCCGGAGTTCTTCTTCTTCCTCGGGCGTCAGAGTGCCCGGCGGCGCGACGACGTAGGCCGGGACCTTCACCTCCTCGTCGAACATGCTGAAGGTGTGACCCATTTGGTAGTGTTCGCGGAAGGCTTCCCCGTGATCGCTCGTGACGACGAAGATCGTCCGACTTCCGTAGGAAGCCTTCTTGAGCGCTCCGAGGAGTCGCGCGAGGTGGGCGTCCTGTTGGTACACCGCGTTCTGATAGAAGTTCCGAAACGCCGCGTTGTCCTCGGGGGCTTTGCTCGTCGTCGAGGGCTGAAACGGCTTCGGCCCCGTCTCATCGACGAGGTAGGGGTAGTGACCGTTCGAGAGCTGAATCGTGAGGAAGAATGGCTCTTCGAGCGTTTCGACCTTCGGGATGAGGTAGTCCGCGAACTTCCCCTCCGGCGCCCCGAGATCGATGTCGGAAGCGGGATTGACCATCGTCGCGTGGACGAATTGTCCGACGCCGAGGTTCTGCACCCAGAGTCGGACGTTGCCGAACATCATGTTCTGGCTCGTCCAATAGGCCGTGTGGTACCCGGTCGCGCGCGCGTAATCGAAGAGAAGCGGCGCCGTGTGGAGAACGTCGCGCGACTCGTTCGGAGCCACTCCGGACCCAGAGCACCGCGAGCGAAATCGCCGTCGTCGAGTCGAGCGCGCGCATCTCGAGGAGCGGGATCCGCTCCGGGAAGAGCGCGTTCGTCGCCGCGGTCTTCTTGCAACCGGGATCGTACTCGGTGCACGCCGCATCGGCGCGCACGCTCTCGAGGATCACGAAGACGACGTTGCGCGCGGGCACGTTCGCGCGCTGAATCCGAGCCACCGGCAGGCTCTGTCGCGCGCGCGGCCTGAGCTGATGACTTTGCTCGGTGAATCCCGCGAGGGTGCGCATCATGCCTCCCATCGCGTTCATGTAGAGCATGTCCGGTGTCGCGGGCTGTCGCTCGCGATGACGGAGCGGCAAAAACAGGCTCAGCGAAAAGACGGGAAGGAGGGCCAACCCCAAGATCGAACGGCCCCGCTCGCTCGGCGCGAGGAGCTTTCGCGAAGCGAGAACGAGCGCGCATCCGAGGAGGAAGAACGGCAATTTCTTGCGAAGGTAGTTCGGAAGGTCGGAGAGGAGCTGATTCAAGACGCTGTCGCCGAAGTCGGTCGCGAAGCGGGAAACATCCACGTTCAGGTAAGCGTCGAACTGCTCGAAGAAATACGCTTGGCCCCCGAGCGCAATCGTGAAGAAGAGGAGAAAAGAGCCGATCGCGATCTTCCCGAGAGCTCCGCGCGCCGTCGCTGCGGCGAGGAACGTCGCCCAAACGACGGCCCCTTCAATCACGCTCAACCCGTAGAAGAACCATTCCTCCGACGTGAATTCACCGAGGCGCGCTCTGCGCAAGGAGAGGTCGAGGAGAACCGCGCAAAGAGCGGGTAGGAGCAGAACGAGCGCTCCTCCTCGCTTTCCCTTCTCGAAGAAAGCGCCACGCGAAAAGGCGCGGCGCAGCCGCGCTTTGAGGAAGTCGTGAGAGTGCGGGTAGGGCGGGTTCAAGGTGACTAGGACGTCCGAACTTCGGCCCGGTGCCGAAGGGGCCGCGACGCTAGCAGAATCTTTTGGGGCCGCCCGTGGCCGAGTCAAACCTCGGTCAACAGGCGCGTGATCAAGTAGTTCGCGATTAGGATCGCGACGGCGCTCTGGACCACCGCCTTCGTCGTCGCCTCACCGACGCCGCGAGCACCACCACGAGTCACGAAGCCCTGGTGACAGGAAAGGGTCGTCAGCACGAACCCGAACACCGCCGACTTGAGGCCGCCCATGAAAAGGTCCCCCAGAATCGAGGTACTTCTCGATGTTCGAGAGGAACGAACCCGGATCGACGCCGAGCCAATCGACGGCAACGACCCACGCGCCCGCCATGCCAACCGAGAAATAGAGGACGGTGAGGAGCGGCACCATGACGAGCGCCGCCACGAGGCGCGGCGAGAGGAGATATTGGACGGGACTCACCGCCATCGTCGTGAGCGCGTCAATCTGCTCGGTGACGCGCATGTTGCCGATCTCGGCCGCCATCGCGCTCCCGGCGCGCGCCGTCACCATGAGCGCGGTGAACACGGGGCTGATCTCGCGGGCCATCGAGACGGCGACGACGCTGCCGACGACCGACTCGGCCGAGAAAGTCCGCAGACTGTGCACAGTCTGGAGCGCCAAGACCATGCCGCTGAAGACCCCCGTCAAGCTCACGATGAAGATCGATTGGAATCCGATGAACTCCATGTGACGCAGGAGTTGAACGACGCGGAAAGGCGGAAGGGCGGACCACGTCACGGTGTCCGCGGTGAGCTTCGAAATAACTGCAAATCCCCTGCGAAAATCGGAACGCGCCGGAGACCATGCTTTAGCCCGCTTCCCGCTTCAAGCGTTCGAGGAGTGCCCGAGAGGTCGGTCCGCTCGCGCGGAGCCGTACTAGCCTCGGTCGCGAGGAAAACGAGAGGAGAAGCGCGTCGTCGCCGAGCTCTCTCCGAAACCGCTCACCCCACTCGACGAGAAGAATCGCCCCCGCGTCTCGACGCTCGACGAGGCCGAGTTCACGAACCTCTTCGCCTCGGGTGAGCCGATACAAGTCCGCGTGCTCGATGGGAGGCACCGTGTCGTAGGCGATGACGAGACCGAAGGTCGGCGAAACGACGGGCTCCTCCGGATCGTGCCCGAGCGCTCGACAGAATCCGCCCGCGAAGAACGTCTTCCCCGCGCCGAGCTCCCCCTCGAGGATCAGAAGCTCGCCGCCTTCGCACGCGGCCGCGATGCGCGCCGAAAGCGCGAGCGTGTCGGCTTCTTCTTCGATGCAGAAAGAGTGCTCACTCACGACGCTCGCCTACTTCCATGGCTCGGCCAAAAGTTCGTGACCGAGCGAATTCTGGGGAGTGAACCCAGAAAGCCGGGTCGTAGCAAGCTCCGCTTTGGCGCGAAGAAGCCTGTCGCGGAGTTCACTGTAGCGCGCCAGGACGGCCGCTCTGTCCTCGAGTTCCCGATCGGGGAGCGCCTCGAACGAGAGCGCGACGAGCCGCGCCAAATCATGGCCGAGGAGTTCGTAGAAGCCCTTCGCGCGCGGAGTCTTCTCGTCCGCCCCAGCCTGACTTAGCCCGCCGCGCGTTCTCCGCGCCGCCGGGAAATCGTGAGAACGGAGGAAGAATATCTCTCTTCCGAGCGGCAACGGCTCGGCGCTCACGTCGAGGCCTAGCAAGAAGGGAACGTCGGAGGATCCACGCAACATCACGCGCAAACAGTCGGGTCCCGCGAGGAGGAGGAGCGGACTCTTCGTCGCGCCAGGGGCGAGATCGCAACTCTCCTCGCTCACGAGGACGGGCTCGGGAAAGCCTTTCTCCTTCGCCACCCGGCGCAGCACGCCTTCGGCCATTTCGTCGGCGGGTCCCGCGCTGAAGCCGAAGCTCGAAGGAGGCACCGCCAGCGGCGGAGCGATCGCGAGCACCGCGACTTTGCGATCTTCGGCGAAGCGAAGCGCTTCGAGGGACGTCTCTGCCCGAAACCCGGCGATCAAGAGCGACGCGCCGTCGGAAGTGAGCCTCGAGAGCGCCTCGGAGACGCTGCCGCCGTCGTCCTCGCTGAGCACGCTCACGTCGGATTTCTTCGCGGTCCCGAGTTCGTCGACGAAGCCCATCATGAGAGCCACGCCACGAGAACGTTCGAGTCCGCTCTTGCCTCCGAGCACGATCCCGACGCGCCGTCCGATGACTTTCGCTTCCTCCTCGAGGAGCGAAGAAAGCTTCACGAGGGCTTCGTACTCGGGCGTTCCTCGAAGCCAGTTCGGTTTTCGCCGGAGCACCTCGCGCGCGAGTTCGGCGTCGTTCTGCTCCACTGCGGTGTCGGTGAGACGTCGCTCGACCCGCTCGACGAGGACTTCGCGGAGCATCTCGCTTTCGGGCTTCGTCGCCGCAGGCGCCGGAAGTTTTCGGAGCGTCGCAACCGGGATCTTCGCGAGAGTTTTGTCGATCTCGACGGTCAGCGAAGAGACCGGCATGCGCTCGAGTTCGAGCCAATCGAGGAGCGCTTTGAAAACGAGCTCGTAGCGCGGCGCGACGAGCGAGGCCTCGACCAAGAAGCGCGCGCACGCGCGTCGATCCGCGAGATCGAAGAGCTGGCCGAGGAGAGGAGCCAGGATATCGATCGCGAGGGCGGCCTGGCCGGAACGCAGCAGCGTCTCTGCCTGGATGAGCTTTGCGCCGTCGCGATGCCGCGGAAGAATGCCGTGTTGTTCGAGGACGACGAAGGCTTCGTGGTTGGCGCGCGTTTCTTGCCCGAGACGGAGAAGCACTTTCGCGAGCATGAGCCGGACTTCGACGCTCGCTCGACCCGTCTTCACTTTCGCGAGAAAGGCCTCCAGGCGGAGCACGAGGGCAGCGTCATTTTCGGGCTCTCCCGTTTCGACAGCGATCTCGAGAGCGCGCGCCTCCTTTTCGAGACGCATCCTCTCCTCGGGAGTCCTTCCCTCGGGGGGCTTGCCGCAAATGGCCATGGCCATGATCGCAAGGCAAGCGATGCTACGCTCGCGCAAGCGAGCGAGAGGCTTCGACCGTCCTCTCTCCGGGCGCTTCATCCGAATTCGGTCTTACCACCAAATGAGCAACTCTCTCATCGCGCAGGAAAACCGAGTGAAAGTCGGGGAGGAACCCGAACGCGCGAGGCTCGGAGAGCTCTTCATCGACTACGCTTTCGTGCTGTGGCTTCCGCTCTACGCGGCCTACGAGTTCGTCGCTCTTCACAGACCGTGGCTCCCGATCCTCGCCGGCGCCGAGTGCATCCCGCTCGCTTGGATCGCATGGCGCAGGAGCGATTTCCGAATGCTCGGAGTGACGGGGCGAAGCGCCTGGGTCGCGCTCGTCCTCCTCGTTTTCTCTCTCGCCGCGAGCTTCTCGTTGCCCGCTCTTCTCGGGGAGCTCCCGGAGGTCATTCGCTACGAAGCCAGCATCGATCTCGGCGCGCTCGGGCTCGGAGTGCCTTTTCGCAGCCTAGCCCTCGGTGCGCTCACACTCGGTGTGGCCCGAGTCGGAGGCGATCGCCTCGCCCTTCGACTCGCTCGAAGCGAGAACGAAAAGCTACGCCTCGGGGATCTCTACTTCTGTTTCACGGCGTTGCTCGCGAATCTCGCGATCGTCCGCTATGCGGGCGGACCGTTCTTCGAGTAGAGACTTCGATCAAGAAGAAAACCGCGCATGCCCCGAGCTTACCTCCTCGCGCTCACCGTCGGTTCGAGCCTCGACCAAGGCACGAACAACATCAGCCTTTTCCAGCTCGTGGAGCAGGTGAATCTTCCGCCGAACGTTCCGCGACCTCCGGGGATGCAGCTTCCTCTCGAAATCCACGCTTACTTCTTCGTCGAAGCGGCGGACATCGGCAAGAACTTCGAGGTCCGCTTCGCGCTCAGAAGTCCCCTCGGACTCGAGGCCTTCACCGAGACGACCACCCATAGACTCGTGACGGGCCGCTACCGCATGAAGGTCCACGGCCTTCCGTTTCCCGCGGTGCTCGGCCACTACGAACTCCGGATCGATTTTCGTGCGGAGCACGGCGAGTTCTACCGGGATCCGCTTTCCTACCCGGTGTCGTTCGTCGAAGTGAACCCGACTCCGCCCGTCACGCACTGAGGCGCGGGCGAAGGGCTTTCGAGGGTCCCCTCATCCGCGCCCGTTTCCTCGCCAATCTTCGCTCAGAGGCAGAAACCGCAGCCGCTCACCCACGAGCAAAGCGCATACGGTGTGCACTGGCCGGTGGCCGCGCAGTCGTTGTAGGCGCCGAGGACGACTC
This sequence comes from Muricomes sp., assembly GCA_049840515.1. Lineage (GTDB taxonomy): Bacteria > Bacillota > Clostridia > Lachnospirales > Lachnospiraceae > Muricomes. Next base: position 102,196 of record JASGKW010000026.1, read on the forward strand.
GAGCACGCACACGACGAGCAGTTCGACGGGAGTTGATCCAGACACTGCTGGTACGAGACGAAGCCCCCCGTTCCGCCAGAACCCCCAGAGCCTCCAGAACCCCCAGAGCCTCCGGTGCCACCCTGGCAACCTCCGCATTGGGTGTTCGCCTCGTTCACGCAGATCGAGTCCCAGTCGTTCGAGCAGCACCACGAGTCGAAGCCGCACACGCAACTCTGCACCGTCGCGTTCGAGCAACCGGGCGTGTTGTGAGGCGTACAGCAGCTACCGGGCTGACCGCCCGTTCCTCCGCTTCCACCCGTCGGAACTCCGCCAGTGCCGCCCACACCGCCAGTCGGAACACCTCCGGAGCCACCGCTCCAAATGCCACCGGTTCCTCCGGTCGGAACACCTCCGGAACCGCCGCTCCAAATACCGCCAGTGCCGCCAGTGCTTCCGCCGCTTCCACCACTTCCGCCGATCCCGCAGCTTGCGCCGCAGAATTGAGAGGCTTCCTTGACGCAAGCGCCGTCCCACGAGCTGCTGCAGCAATAGCTGTCCAAACCACACACGCACGACGTGATCGCTGCGATCCGCGCATCCAGACCCGCCGTGGGGCGAACAGCACGATGGCTCCGAACCGCCGCTTCCCCCGGACCCTCCCGTGATCGGAAGACCGCCGGTTGCTCCTACGCCTCCCGTCGGGAACGCACCGCCCGTGATCGGAAAACCGCCGGTCCCTCCCGTCACTGGAAAACCGCCGGTCCCTCCGCCCGAGCCACCGGTCGCCGAACACGTACCGCAGCCAGCAACTTCGACTTCGGAAACGCAGACTCCATCCCAAGCGTTCGAGCAACACTCGGCGTCGATCGCGCATACGCAAGCTTCGATCGTCTTGTCGGTACAGCCCGGCGTCGTCGTCGATGCACAGCACGCGAGCTGACTTCCTCCGCCGACCCCGGAACCGAGGGTCCCCGGAGTTCGTCTTCACTCGTGCGCGCGCCGCAGCCCGAGGCAACAAAGGCACCAGTAAGCAAAGTCACCCAAAGCGAGATGCGGGTCATGCCGCACAACCATAATCTGCCAAGGGGCGGGTGACCAATTCTCGAAACACCGGTTCTCTAAAACACTCGGAGCACCGACGGCGGTCACGTCGGATGCTTTTCCGCTTCGTCGATGAACACGTGTTCATCGACGAAGCGCGGTTGCTGGAAGGCGGCGCTAGGGCTACGGGGAAGGCCGCGATGGACCTCATCCGAATCGAAGGGCTCGAACTCCGCTGCATCGTCGGCCTCCGCACCTACGAGCGGCACCGTCCTCAACCAATCAGTCTCGACATCGCCCTCGGGCTCAAGATCTCGCCACCCCCGGTCGCAGCGGGCGCATCTCCGATAGCGCCGATTACGCTCGGGTGACCGATGCGATCACGGCGCTCCTCCATTTCCGAGAGTACCGACTTCTCGAAGTGGCCGTCGAAGAGTGCGCGGCCATGCTCTTCGCCTTTCACCCCGCGATTCAGCAAGTGCGCATCCGCCTCGACAAACCGGAGGCTCTCGCCGGAAGAGCACGGAGCGCGGCGGTAGAAATTACGCGTACCCGAGGCGCCTATGGTTCGACGGCCGATCCCACGCCCTACGGAAGTGTGATAGAGCTTTTACGCACGGACGAAGCCGTCGTGCAGCTCCATCGCGTCGATCGGAGCACCAACCTCAGCTTCGATTTTCCCGCGCCTCGAATGGGTGACGAGCGGCCACCCAGGTCCCGAGGGACACCGCGCGCCCATCGTTCTCCCCGGGGGCACACCAATCTCTTACGCCCCGGCGAACCCCGGTGAACCCGTAATGATCCTCCGCTGCGCGGTCACGAACCCTCTCCCAGGTTGATCAGGGCTCCGTCCGAATCCGCAACTCGGCTATTTTTCTCAGTTTGCCTCTCCCAAGCAGCGTCGACTCAAGGGGGAAAAGAGGACGCGAGTATTTCCGGACCGCCGTTGAGGCGGGCACTAAGCGGTGAATTAACTGACCGCTATGATTTTCCTCGGGAAATTTTGAGAAACAGACCAGATATCTCGCTGGAACCTGAACTTTTTTCGAAGTAGCTACGATTGTGGGTGTTCGCCCCGCAAAAGCTGAGTTAGGGCTTTTTCGCCCGAGACGGTTTTGGATCCGGCGGGTTTTCGGAGTTTCCCCTTGAACGGTTCTGCGGACGACAAGAAGCGCTGGGCGATTCTGCCTCCCCCGACGCCCGAAGCCTCAGCGGTGAGCGAGGAGATCCACCTCGACCCGCGCGCGGGGCAACTTCGCGAACAGATCCGGACCGGAAAAGCGAAAGAGAGCGATTCCCCTCGCTCAGGACGCGTTGCCAAAAAGCAAACCGATCCGCCTTCCGGCCCTCGCTCAAAAGCGGCTCCTTCCAAGGGCCCCGAGGCGCGCGCCGTCGAAATGCGCCGTCGCTACGAAGGCTCTCGGCATTCGAGCAGCATCCAGGCAATCGAGCCGTCCGATTCCGACGTCCCGACGGAGCGCCCGACTGCATTTTCCGATGAATCAGCATTGCCGAGCAGCCCTCTCTCTTCACCTCGCGCGTCCCGTCCTCGTGATCAGGAGACGCTTCCCGCTCCTGATTTCGAAGACGGCTAACAATCGGTCGCCGTCCCGAGTTAGCGAAGTCCCGCCGATCTTCACGGGACCAAAGCGCTATCGTAGGCGCCACCTCGCAAGAAACCGTCCTCGCACGGCGGAGCTTTCCACGCTGGCGCGAACATCGGGGGCTGATCTTGTCCTCGCTCCGACCTTGCGTGTAGCTTCGGCGGAACGAGGAATTATGAAGGCTGTTTTTTCGCTGTTTTCGTTGAAAGTCGCGCGAGCGCACTCCTGGCTTGTGCAGCGCTCATTCTCTTCGCGGCGGCCCCCGCATTCGCCGCGGGCACCGTGAAATGGAAGAGCACCACGATCAAGGAGCGAGAAGGCGGCTCCTGGAAGGTGAGGAATCGAAGTCCACTTCACGAAGGCCCCCGACACGGGTAAGGTTCCGATGAAGTTCGAGTTCACGAAGACAGCCTATTACGAGCGCTGGCTCGTCAACGGCCAAGAGAAGCCAGTCGAGCGCACGATTCCGCTCTCGAACCAAATCCCGACAATCGAAAGCGTCAACGTCAGCTCTACAATCCGGGCACGGCGACAATCCCGTCGCGCACCCACTTCGACCTCGTGCTCAAGCGCAAGAATGGCTACGAAGCCGGCGAGTACAAGGTGAAGCTCAAAGATTCGCGCAGCAATCAGACCGTCGGGCAGGTAGCGACAATCAAGCTCACCGGCGAAAACGAAATCATCAAGGAATCGCCGCAAGGAGAATGTCCTTCGAGCCCACGGATCGCAAGAAAAAGAAGAAGGAAGAGGAAGAGAAAAAGAAGAAGGCCGCCGAGGAGGCCAAGGCCGCGGAGCAAAAGGAGGCCGAAGCGAGCCCCGCCCCCGCGAGCGAGCCTGCACCCGCGCAAGCCGATTCGGGTGAAAAGCCCCCGAGCGTCGAAGAGCGTCCCGGCGGTGGTTGCCACATGGGACATCACGGTGGCGAACAGCTGCCGTGAATCGCCGTCGGGCTCGCGATTGGCGTTTTCCTGCTCGTACGCCGCAGAGATCTGAAGTTCCTTCCGTCCAGCGAAGAATTCGAGGCAGCGACGAGCTGCCTCGTTTCGTTTTGTTCCGCTGTTCGCACGCCCCGATAGAAGTTCACGTAGGCCGGAGCCCGCTGTAGAGGTGGCGCGCGTCCGATGAACGAAGAATCGAACCCGAGCGAAGTTGCAGACCCGAATCCGAGCGAGAGTCGCGACTCGGCGGTGAACGAAAAGGGGCACGCCAGCGTGGTCGACGCGGCCGGCTCGAAGAGCGCCCTCGATCTCGAAGAGCGTGACTCACGTCGTCTACGAAGGAAAAGACATCTACCTCATCGGCACGGCGCACGTCTCCAAGAAGAGCGTCGAAGAGGTCGAACGTGTCATCGAGGAGCTCCGCCCCGACTCGGTTTGCGTGGAACTCGACGCGCAGCGCTTGCGCATGCTCGAGGACGAGAACTCGTGGAAGAAGCTCGATATCTTCGCGGTCATCCGTCAAAAGCGCGTTCTCTTTCTCCTCTCGACGCTCGCGCTCTCCGCGTTCCAGAAGAAGATGGGCGAGCGGGACGGCGTGCGACCCGGTTCCGAACTCTACGCGGGCGTGCTGGCCGCGAGGCGTCTAGGCGCCGAGCTCGTCCTCGCCGATCGCGACGTCCAAGCGACCCTCAAGCGCACGTGGGCGAACCTTTCGTTCTGGAACAAGGTGCAAATCACCTCGCTCCTCGTCGAAGCGCCATTTCGAGCCGAGGAAATCAGCGGCGAATTCATCGAAAGCCTGAAAGACCAAGACACCATCGGCGAGATGATGAAGGTCTTCGCGGACGAATTTCCCCGTTTGAAGAAGCCCTTCATCGACGAGCGAGATTCGTTCCTCATCTCCGCGATCCGCGAAGCCAAAGGCAAGAAGATCGTCGGCGTGGTCGGCGCGGCCCACGTCGCGGGAATGAAGGCTCGCCTCCACGAGAAGGTCGATCGTGAAGAGCTCGCGAAACTGCCCCCGCCCTCCGCGGTCGGAAAGATCGTCGCGTGGGCGATTCCCGCCCTGATCGTTCTCGGCTTCGTCTACGGCTACCAGAAAGCCGGAGCGAGCGGCCTCACCGACGCGATGATCACCCTGGGCGATTCCTCCGTCCGTAGGCGCGGGGCTCTTCACCCTTCTCTCGCTCGGCCACCCGCTGAGCGTGCTGACCGCTTTTCTCGTGGCTCCGCTCACCGCGCTCCACCCAGCCATCAGCTCGGGCATGGTGATCGCTCCCCTCGAGGCCTACCTCCGCAAACCGACCGTCGAAGACTGCGAGAAGCTCCCCATCGCCATCCAATCGGTGCGAGGAGTATTCGAGAACCGCGCTTCGAGGGTTTTCCTCGTCTTCCTCGCGTCGACCTTCGGTACGGCGATCGGGACGTGGATCGGAACCTACCGGATGGCCGCGCTGCTCGGGAAATAGCGTCCCGTCGGGACCTTCGGGGCCGGCGCGTTGGAGGCTATCCTCGGCCTCCCCTCTTTGCGGAGAATCTCGTGATGAAGCCCATGCGTCTCGTCGTCGGTAATCTGAACTACTCGAGTTGGTCGATGCGGGCCTGGCTCGCGCTCACCGAAGCCGAGATTCCCTTCAAGATCTTCGACGTGAAGCTCCGAGAGAGCCCCGACTACAAAGAGACGATTCTCGGGTTTTCCGGCGCTGGAAAAGTCCCGATCCTCGTTGACGGGAACTTGAGCATCCACGAATCATTAGCAATTTGTGAGATGCCGCCGAGATCGCCCCCGAGAAAAGGTTGTGGCCGGAGGATCGAGCGCTCCGCGCGCGAGGACGCGCCATCTCGTGCGAGATGCTCTCGAGTTTTTCCGCCCTCCGAGCCGCGCTCCCCACGAATCTCCGCGCGCGCGCGAGCGAAGCTCCGACGCTCGGCGCCGAGGTCCATCGCGACCTCGAGCGCATCGAACAAATTCTCCAGGCTTCCCTCGCGACCTCGACCGGCGAGTTTCTCCTCGGCCAATTCAGCGTAGCGGACTGCATGTATCTCCCCGTCGCAACGCGCTTCCGCA
>JASGKW010000027.1:0-66437 GCA_049840515.1 Muricomes sp.
GTCATGTTGCTGCTCAGCAAGTTTCATATCCACTCTTAGACGTTTCATCTTTTCTTTCAAAGAAACTTTTAATTCAAAGACATCTTTGTTTGTTCTGGCTTTTATGAATGCGGCAAAGTCTTTTTCGTTGCCCAATTTAAAATCTGAATAGGGAAGAATATGTATCTCTTCATTATTTACGCTTATATAATAATTCCGGGTATCTCTGTAAAAGTCCGTAATATGTGAGTATTTCACTTTCTGCTCGGAGGTAATGGCTTTATTCTCAATCACAAACCCACCCATATCAAAATTAAATAATATTTCAGATTGCTGTGCGTAATTAGGATCATTCTTTGCCAATTTAGAAAAAGCGATTTCAGGTCTCAACAGGGTAAAAAGAAAGATAATAATTCCTATGACAGCAAAGACTGTCATTTGTATTTTAAAATCTTTTACAGCGGCCGCCAGTACAAAAAAACATCCCGCCAAAGTGTAAAGTCTTATGGTAGCGCTGGGATTCTTTACCCGGTAAGTAAATTTGATAAAATCCTTTAGAACCTGTCTTGTATGTCTTGTTGTAACCTTATAAATAGGTACCATCTTATATTCTCCTTTTGCGCGTTTTCGTTACAGGGTATATATAAACTGTAACATAACTACTTTAATTATAAGTTATCTTTGTTAAAAATGCTACTAATTTCTAACTTCCCAAAAGTGATTTGTAACAGTTCAGCCATACAGCTCGACTTGGTTGCTTTGCAACCGTTTTCACTGTTCGACGCAGTTAAAACTCTCGCTTATGGCTGAAAGGTTACAGTAATTTTACCGCATATTGAATTTGGCGCGCTCATAGGATAATACAAAGGTTTTGGGAGAAAGAAAATGTTAAATTACTTATGGGCAGGAATGATAATTGTAGGTGTTATTTTTGGAGCTTTTAATGGGAAAATGCCTGATATTACAAACGCTGCACTGGATTCTGCCAGGGAGGCGGTTTTTCTTTTTGTATTACAATGATGGGAGTAATGTCTTTTTGGGTGGGAATGATGGAAATAGCCACCAGAGCGGGAATTATTGAAATGGCAACAAAAAAGATGGAGCCGATTATACGGTTTTTATTTCCAAGAATTCCAAAGGGACATAAGGCAAACGATTATATTGCCACCAACTTCATTGCAAATTTTCTGGGACTTGGCTGGGCGGCTACACCTGCTCGACTGCAAGGCATGGCGGCTCTTGCGGATTTAGAAAAGGAGCGGAGGAAACAGGGAATCCAGACTGTAAAACCAGGAACGGCATCCAATGAAATGTGCACCTTTTTGATTATGAATATTTCCTCACTGCAGTTAATTTCGGTGAATGTGATTGCTTACAGAAGCCAGTATGGGAGTGTAAATCCGGCGGCGATTGTGGGGGCGGGTATAGTGGCTACAGCTCTGAGCACGGTTGCGGCGACAATATATTGTAAAGTGATGGACAGAAAGCGGGGCTGAAAAAGCTCCGCGCCGGGGAACACAAAAAAGGACTAAGAGGTCAACCCCGTGCATAAAATACAGTATCAATATTGCTTCAGATATTGTACAAGCGTGGAAGGAGGAGCATTTTGTTTGAGGAGAAGTGCATTACAGGAAATATTGGATACGCTGCAGACGGATAAAGAGCATGGTTTGACGGAGGCGGCGGCAGAAGAACGATTTCAGAAAGAGGGACCTAATGTTTTAAAGGAGGGCAAAAAGAAGACTGTTTTGGAATCCTTTCTGGAGCAGTTAAATGACCCGCTTATTTGTGTTCTTCTTGTGGCAGCTTTGGTTTCTTTTCTGCTAAAAGAGATTAGCGATGCGGCTATTATTGGGGTTGTTATTGTTGTAAATGCTACCGTAGGAGTCATACAGGAGGGGAAGGCTCAGAAGGCTCTGGAGGCACTTAAAAAGCTGACAAGCCCGAAAGCTGTGGTACGCAGGGACGGCATTGTGCGGGAGATTCCGGCGGCGCAATTGGTAAAGGGCGATTTGGTTATTTTGGAGACAGGCGCTCAGGTGGCGGCAGATTTGCGGCTCATCAATGCGTGGAATCTTAAGGTTGAGGAATCTGCCCTTACGGGGGAATCTCTTCCGGTAAATAAGGATGCGGCATTTCAGGCATCAAAATCACTGCCCATAGGGGACAGAAAGAATCAGGCGTTTATGTCTACCCTTGTAACCAGCGGCAGGGGAGAGGGTGTGGTCATAGCAGCGGGGATGGACACCGAGATTGGGAAAATTGCTTCCATCATCAATGATGTTCCGCGGGAATTTACTCCCCTTCAGAAAAAGCTGGCAGATTTAGGGAAGATACTCAGCATTGTATCCATTCTTCTGTGTGCTGGTTTATTCGGCATTGCAGTACTCCAAAAACGGGATGTTCTGGAGATGCTTATTACGGCTATATCTTTGGCTGTGGCAGCGGTTCCGGAAGGTCTTCCGGCTATTGTTACAATCGTGCTGGCATTGAGTGTATCTAAAATGGTCAAGGTAAATACCATTGTGAGGAAACTCCCCTCGGTAGAAACATTGGGGGCAGTAAATGTTGTATGCTCAGATAAGACAGGCACATTGACACAAAATAAAATGACTGTCATCAGATATTATGTAAACGAAAATGCCTACAAAGCCAGTGAGAACAGCTCCAAATATGCCGGAAGAATTTTTGGAGGGCATGACTCTCTGCAACGATGGGGTGATTACAGATAAAGAGGAGCTGGGTGACCCCACAGAACTGGCCTTACTTCGATTTGCCCAAGGGTATCCTGCGAAAGAATATTCCAATAAGGAAATGCTGGAGACCAGACAGCCGAGGGTGGGAGAAAAGGCGTTTGATTCTCAGCGCAAAATGATGACCACGGTGCACAAAAGCCCTCAGGGATTTATAGCCTATACAAAAGGTGCACCTGAGATGGTGTTAGACAAGTGCAGCAAAATTATGATAAATGGAAAAGAGCAGTCTCTCACGAATGCACATAAAAGGCAGATACGGCAGACGGTGGATAGCTTTTCGGCACAGGCACTGAGAGTTCTCGCTGTCGCAGTGAGGTCGGGAGAAAAGGATATATGTGAGGACAATCTGGTCTTTGTGGGGCTGGCGGGCATGCTTGACCCGGTGAGACCGGAGGCGAAAGCTGCGGTTGAGCAATTTAAACAGGCGTCAGTGCGCACAGTTATGATAACCGGGGATCATGTTGATACCGCTTTTGCCATAGCCAGGGAGCGGGCATTGCAAAGAAAATAGATGAGTGTATGACTGGGGAAGAACTGGAAAAAACTTCAGATGCGGTATTAAAAGAGAAACTGAAAAAAATTAATGTTTTTGCCAGAGTGTCACCGGAACATAAGGTTCGCATTGTAAAGATGTTAAAGGAAACAGGAAATATTGCTGCAATGACGGGAGATGGCGTGAATGATGCTCCTTCTCTGCGCATGGCAGACATCGGGATTGCTATGGGGGTTACAGGCACAGATGTGGCCAAGAATGCGGCGGATATGGTATTGACAGATGATAATTTCGCGACAATTGAAAAGGCCATAGAAGAAGGCAGAGGTATTTATGAGAATATCCGTAAAACTGTTTTGTTTCTCTTGTCCTCAAATTTCGGTGAAATCATTACCATGTTTATTGCAGTGATTTTAGGAATGGCGTCCCCATTAAAGGCAAGTCATATTTTATGGATTAATTTAATTACCGATTCACTGCCTGCACTTGCTCTGGGGGTGGATAAAAACGATAAGGAAGCTCTGATGAAGCGTCCCCCGAGAAAGGCAAAGGAAGGACTATTTTCCAATGGGGGCACTGCCTGCACTATCTTTTACGGATGCCTCATAGCGGCAATCAGTCTGACGGCATTTTTGAAGGTTCCCTGGGAGGTTCTTGAGGCACAGCAAAAAGCATTTACGCTGGAGAATATTGCCCTTGTATTTCAGTCCTCTGAAATGCTCACCCGGGCACAGACCTATGCATTTACTGTGCTTGGCATATCTCAGCTATTTCATGCACAGGGAATGCAGGATGTACACACCTCTATATTCTCCCGCAAAAGAGGATTTAACCCGGTTATGGCTGCGGCATTTGCAGTCGGATTTATTTTACAGGCAGCAGTTACAGAAGTTCCCGCTCTGACTGTAATATTTGGCACAGCAGCACTTTCTCTCAGAGAATGGGGTTCCTTGGTTTATACTGGCAGCATTCCCCCTTGTCGCACATGAGATATTTGTGATTTTAGGAACGCTGCGCCTGGACGATACAAAGAGAAAAACAGTCGTTGAGGTCAGTCAGGAGAATGGCTAGACTATAATTTCTTGCTCAGCATTTCTGGATTTGAAGCATAAGTTATAGCTGTCTCCCTGCTGATAGTGCCGGCTTGATATAATTTAAACAGACTGGTGTCCATGGACACCATGTCTTCTTTTACAGAAGAGTAAATAATACCGTCAATCTGATGAACCTTGTTATCCCTTATCATATTGCGGATAGCAGGTGTTACGGTCATAATTTCAAAGGCAGGAACCACTTTGCCGTCCACCGTGGGAACGAGCTGCTGTGATACCACAGAATTTAAAACCATTGACAGCTGAACTCCGATTTGTTTCTGCTGGTTTGGAGGGAATACATCTATGATTCGGTCAATTGTGTTTGAAGCTTCCGATTGTGTGGAGGGTGGAAAAGAGCAAATGTCCTGTTTCTGCGGCTGTCATAGCGATGTTGATTGTTTCATAGTCCCGCATCTCTCCCAGGAGAATTACATCGGGGCTTTGTCTGAGGGCGGCACGCAGAGCGTTGACGTAGCTGTCTGTATCTACGTTGATTTCCCTCTGGCTTACAATACTTCGGTCATGCCGGTGGAGAAATTCCAGCGGGTCTTCCAGTGTGATGATGTGTCCGGCTCTTGTTTTATTAATCCGGTCAATGATACAGGCAAGGGTGGTAGACTTGCCGCTCCCGGCAGGACCTGTGACAAGGGTCATACCTTTTGTGCTGTTTCCAAGCTGCATAATATAATCAGGGATACCCAGTTTTTCGGTGGTCCGGGAGGCGGAAGGTTATATCCGAATAACTGCGGATAAAGTACCTCTCTGTTTGTAGGCGCTGACACGGAAACGTGACACTCCCTGGAGGGCAAATGAAAAGTCATCGTCACCGTGCTGATAAAGCTGGCTGATATCTCTGTTTCCCGCCAGTTCATAAATTTCCTTTAATAAGGATTCTGTACCCAGGGGGGGCAGCTTGTCCTCCGTGAGGCGGCTGGTAATTCCATTTTTTCGATACGCAATGGGAAGGCCGGCCACAATAAATACATCGGATGCTCCGTCTAAAACAGCCTGCTCCAGAAGTGATTTTGCATTCATATTGAATCTCCTTTTTATTGCATTAATTTTAAGGTGTCATTTCCTTCCCAATCGGCGGAGGAGATGACTTTCCACTGTCTAATTTCATAAAAGCCATTCATCTGTCAGCGAGACAGAGGGCAAATCCAGAATAACGGACAGAGACTGACTCTTGTTTATAGGTATAGAATAGGCAATAGAAGGAGTTTCAGCAGAAAAATTTAGTTCTCAATACAATATCTTTCAAATCTCCTTCTAAGGTCAGTTCAGAGAGTCTCTTCTCTGCTTCGGAGTAGTAGGGGAGAGTAGAGTTTTGGTAGGTTTCTGAAAGGATTTTATCTATAGAATCCAACAAAAGCTGGGCTTTCCCGGAAGCCTGGTAATACTCGGTTCTTCTCTCGGCAAGCTTCTTACTGAAGTTATAATCACTTTTGGCGCTGGACAGGGACAATGTAGCAAAGGTCACCAGGCAAAGCACAAGGAATACAACAAGCAGAGAGGAGGAGCCAATATTTACAATAGGCAGTTGCTTTTTTTTATTCTCCATTTCCGGTCCTCCTTTGCAGATGATGGGAAATAGCGAGGGAATAGATTGCTTTCCCGCTTGTCTGTTCTTTCATCACTAATGCGGCATCCAGCATAGAACCTTCCTGCGTAAAGTTTACTTCAAGGCAGTAAAAAGCCTTGCTCTGTGCGCAGGGAAGAAAGTCCTTATCATAATACACAGAAGCTTTAGAGGTGCTGGAAATTTCCGAATCAGGATATTCTGTCTGAATCAAATCCAGAGCAGATTGGACATCCTGTGAAATTTCAATTAATTCGGCAATGCTGGAAACCTCACTGACAGAAGTGTTTAATTTTCTTGCGTCCTGACTGAGCAGGTGGGATTTTACAAAAAATTGTACGCAAACAGCACTTGCAATCGAAAAGAATAAGATTGCAAGAATCAGCTCTAAAAGAAATAGACTGGATAAATTTGCCCGGTTTCTGCGTATCATAGTGTTCTCCTTTATAGTGTACTTCTGACGCTGACAATGGCGGAGACTTTCTGGTCCTTCTCGTCCACACAGGTAAAGCGGAAAGCATGGTCATTGACAGTATCCATAGTAAAAGACTTAACAGACAAAATAGGTTTTCCGGAGGAAGCGGTAACCTGGGCCCCCTCTTTTATGTAGAGCTCTCTTCAAAGTATCCCCGTCCGTGTATATATAAGTATAATAAACAGTTCCATTATACTCCTGTTTTAATATGAGAGAATCGTGTCCATCAAAAGTTCCGAGAGAAACATTTCCGTTTTCATCATTTTGATGTATTTTCTCAGTGATGTAAGAAAGTGATGTCACAGAGGTATAGTTCATGGAAGAATGTTCCACAGCGGAGCGGTAAATATTTGCGGCAAGCAGAATAACTGTGATTGCAGATACTGCAAATACAAAGAGCAGCGCTACCGGGAATAAAAAGTCAATCATATGATTCTTCTGGTTTCGAAAGCGCATAATCAATCTCCCTTCTCAATCACTGCCACATCAGGAAAGATATTGGCCCCGCTGATTCTGTAATCTACAAAAAATTTATCTTCATTGTAGGTAAGTCCATAGTTTTCTTTCAAATAATCCAGGCTCTGAGGGGTAACTTCCTTCTACAGCATAGCAGTAGGTAATATTTCTGTTCAGAGCATTTTCAAGGCTTTCCTTCTGGCGTCTGACAGAACTTGACGAGAGAGAGTCTATACCCTGATAAAGAAAATTACAATGAACAGAAAAACACAGACTGAAAGAATAGCCCTGCGGTATGTATGCTGTTTTTTCTGGTATTGAAAACGTGCCATAATAGCCTCCTGAAGTTTAGATGCTGGACATGATTCCCATTAGAGGAAGCATGACAGACAGTAAAATGACTCCTACAATCAAAGATAATGCGATAACAAGTGTGGGTTCCAATACTGCAAGGCTGTTATTCATCCGGGTGTCAATATCATCCTGGTAAAGCTCTGCAATTTTATCCATGACCTGATCCATAGAGCCTGTTTTTGAGCCGATAGAAATCATGTGAGCGTACATGCCTGTGAATATTCCTGTGGTATGCAGCGCCTCCGGCAAATCCTTGCCCTCGTCAACAAGCTGCTGGCAGGCATTAATCTTTTCCTGAAAGTGGTCATCGTCATTTAAAGCGCTGACTAATGTCATGCTGCGCTCAGGATTGAGACCGCTGCTTAAGGTAAGCGCCATACCTCCCGCGAAACGGCAGGCTGCGATTTCTTCATATATGACGCGGGTGAATTTAAGTTTGTAGCCCAGAGACTTGCAAATCTGACGCCCCTTTGCCGTTCTTGTTCCAAGAAGGATAAGACCAGTAACCAGAATTAAAGCCGCAACAAATACAATGGAATACCTGTTGATTGTATTTCCAAGACTCATAAGTGCCCTGGAAAATCCGGTCATCTCGGTGCCAAGCTGAATAAAGACCTGGTTAAATATAGGCATTACTTTTACCAGAAGTACAATGATGACAAGTACCATCATACCTGCCATAATCAGTGGGTAGGTAACTGCGTTGCGTATGCTTTTGGAAATAGAGTCTTCCCTGTCATAATGTGAGTTCAGGGCGGACATAACTTCATCAAGTGTTCCTGTCTCCTCGCCAATTTGTATCATATGCAGCATATAGGCGGGAAAAAGATTCGTATCGGACAGCGCCTGATAGAGACTTCCCGTTTCCTGTATATTTTCCAGAATGACCTGGAGTATTTTCTTTTCCTCCGCGGAGGAAGCGTCCTCCAGCATAATGGTAATCCCCTCAATAGATGAGATTCCAGAACGCAGAATCATAGCAATCTGTCCGCAAAAAGAAGAGATTTCCATGTTAGAAAATGGCTTTGCCTGCACCTGTTTGTCCATAGTATGTCCTCCGTGATTCTTAATAAGAATATTTTACAATATAATTGTTTCCGTCACCAATATACTTCTTCACTGCTTTTGAACTGTTATTTGCACCTAAAGTGGGGTCTATCAGGGACCAGTTCTTCCCGTCAAATTCAATAATTTTATCTACCCAGCCAATTTCCTTCAAGTAGACACTCACCCAGGCGTGATAGACCGTTCCAGAATAACCAACCTCCAGCTTTGTGGGGATGGACTGAGAGCGGAGCATGGCGGCCATAAGTGAGGCATAGTCAAAGCAGATTCCCTTTCCGCTGTCCACTGTGCGGTCTAAATCAGGGAGATAATCGGTGGGAGTATTTTCTGCCAAATCGGAATCATATGAAATATTTTGGATGACGTAATGATATACATTTTCCACATAACTCAAATCATCTGAAGACTGGTCCGATAATTGTTTCCCAAGTTCTACAGCCTTGGAGTTTTCTGAAAACCAAACATATTGATTTGGATACAGAAATGGGCGGAACTCATCCTGAATGGTAACATCCATATCCTGGGAAAATGAGAGGGCATATAAATCATCCCTTACATTCTCTAAAACATCCAGATGGTATGAGCCATTGCCCCCGGTGAGCGGAAATGTTTCATAGTTTCCTGTGACCAGTGTATATGTATAGACAGTTCCATCGGGTATGGTGATTTGAAGCTTTACCTTTCCTACAGTACCATTGTACTGCACCATCACATACCCCTCCCCTGTATTGGACGCATCAATAGAAACAGTTTCGTTTCCATAAACAACAGTGCCGCCCGCCTGAGGAAATAAAATTTGGAGTGCACTCTCTCTTTTTTTGTTTTCCGCTGTGGAAGTATTTGAGGAAACACTGTTTTGTTCAGTTTTACCTTCAGTGGCGGGGATATTTAAGATATCACCGCTTTGCTTAGAACAGCCTGTGAAGAGGAAGAGTGTGATGAAAATGATAAGAAATACACTTATGAGCTGTGCTTTTCTCTTCATCGCATCAAACCTCCTTCCCAAGTCAAAATTTTTGTTACGGTTTTACCGTAAGAATTAAATGAAGAGTATTCCCGGCCTTGTCGGGAATGTAAATATTTAATGATTTTTTTGGATAGTCAAATATTACATAATTTTTTGTATCATCATAGGATACAGGAAGAACTTCTTCGCCCTCAATATCTACGGCAGAGATACCCTCATAGTCAACGCCGGAATCGGAATCTGACAGATACAGGTAAATCTGGTCGTTCACTACTTTATCTGATATAACAGTTGGCGTGGCAGTGTCGACACCAGTAATATCAATTGTCTTAGATGAAAATTGATGGTTCTTTAACAGGACAGTGACAGTCATAGTCCCGTTTAATGTAGGTTCAATGGAATAGGTCTTATTGCCCACTTCATATACGGGTACGTTATTTCCGTCGACAGTTGCAGTTATTCTGCTTATGGGAATCAGAGAGTTAACGATAAGTTCACAGGCAGGTTTTCCGTTGTTGTTACTCTCTTTCATTTTTAAAGTTATATCTGGTGTTAAAAATAAAAGCGGTACCAGACAGAAACATAACATAATAACGATAAGAAGAAGCCTCTGTAATAAAAATCGTTCCCTGCGATAGTTACTGTAGGAAGTAAGCACAGAGAGAGGGACAGAGTTGGGTTCCATCTCACACGCATCAAAAATATTCTCCAGCATCTGGGTGGCAGTCTTTTCATCCAGTACAGGCTCTTCTGTTTTCTTAAATTTATCTTTTAACATGAGTAAGACCACCTCCTAACGCTCTAGTAATTGTCCTAACATTGCCCGGCCCCTTTTTAGATGGCGCTTTACTGTACTGCAGCTTATATTCATTATCTGAGCAATCTCTTCCAGTTTCATATTTTCGTAATACTTCATAATTATGACCTGAGACTCAGCAGGAGGAAGATCCAGAATCTTCTTCATAATATAATTTTGTTCATCTATTTTAACAATCTGATCTTCCGGATTTTCAACGTCGCTGTGGTGCTTTATACTTTGAGTGATGTTTCCATCGTCGTAATCTGACAGCTCACGGTTATAACGTTTTCTTTTTTGCTGCATATTAAAACAGACCCTGAAATTAATTTGATTCAGCCAGGATATAAAAAGTCTGGAATCTTTCAGGGTGTAGAGATTTTTAAGAGCCAGTATGTATGCTTCCTGCAGGGCGTCCTGTGCCAGATATTCATCTTTTAAATAATTGTATGCAAAACGATATACTTTCTGATATGTGGCTGCATACAATTCGGCAAAAGAATCACTGTCGCCGGTTCTGGCATGGCTCACTAAAGTTGATATGTATTTATAATCTAATTCTGCCATCAGCTCACCTACCTTTTCTATAAGAATCGTTGCAGTACTTAAACACTATTTTTTATAAATTCGTCTGTTGGCAAGTGCAATTAAATCATTGATTGTGCTGACTTCATTTCCCTCATGGAAGGCACGTCCATATTGATAGTCAATGGGATGTGTATCGGAACTGTGATTGTGGGAATCAACCTTGAAGTAGAGACGTTCGAGGAAAGTTTCTAATTTTTTCTCAGTTCCATCTTCAAATAAAGCAATAAATTTATTTCCGCCGTTTCGCCCTATAAAGCATAAATCTACGGAGGCTGTTCTGAGGATATTAGAAAAATCCTTGATGAGAGCATTTCCCTCGGTATGCCCGTACAGGCGGTTAATTTCTCCGATATTAGACAGTTCAAACATAATACATCCGATATTTTCGGGCAGGGGCTGATCCAGGTATTTCTCAATCAGGGCATCACAACTGAAACGGTTGGGGATACCGGAAAGAGGGTCTGAGTGTACAGCAAAATCCAGGTCCCTGTAGTCTCTCTTGAAAGAAGAAAAAAAGCTAAAATCAATAAACAAAAATAAGAAAGAAACTCCCAGCACTATCCACAGGAGGACACCTATCATCCGAACAGAAGGGTTCGTTGCAATATAGTGATAAACCTCCTGGTCTGTTATGACTCTGAAAACACAGAGCCCTGTCAGAATAATGTAAATGATTAGTTGTATAGTTTTGAAGATATCAAGCTTTTTCATAGTGTAGCCCTCCCTGTTCATTAGGACAGAATCCAAAGATAATTCAGCAGCCTTATTTAGATAAGGCAAACTTAGTATAACATACATTTTATAAGGAAACTACCATTTTTAACCACGGTTTGAAAGAACCAAATATTATCGGAAAATGGCTGGATTTATGTTAGAAGTATATAAATTAGAACAGGGCGGAGCTTCATAATTAGTTTAACATGCACATATCATGGAGAGGATATGGCAGGGGGACATAAAGGGATTAAACACCTGTGTGATTCTTTTTTGAAAAAAAGCACGAAAATGTGACCCTTTTTATATTTTTAATATGTCTTATATTGTATACTTCTTGAATCTCTAACGTTCAAGAAGGCACACTTGGTTGAATCTTAATAATTCAGCGAGATTATCTGTTTTGATTATAAAGGAAAGAGGAAAAGGAGAGAGGACTATGAAGAAGAATTTTAAACGCTGGCTGGCTCTTCTCTTAGCAGTCATTATGGTAGCCACAAGCGCTGTGTATTCATCTAACACATCCTTGAAAGCTACTAATGAGGATACAGTTGGGCAGGAAGATGTACAGGCTGAACCTCAGACTGCTGACGAGGGGGCCGGGCAGGCAGATGTACAGCAGAATGATTCGGATGCAGGGACCCAGGCGGCTGGTGAGACCGAATCAACAGCGGATTCAAACGGAACACAGGAGATTGTGCTGGATGCACAGTCTGAGGATGCAGGAGGTGTTGTTTCAGATTCTGCTGAACAGGCAAAAGAAACTCCATCTGAAACTGCGGAACAGAAATATAATGTAGTATTCCACAGCTCAGCGGCAGAGGGTGGTTCCATCAAAACATGGATTGATGGAGATGAAGGAAAAGACGTTACATATAGCAGTGGAGGAACACAGATAGAAGGCATTGCAGAGGGCGCTCTGTTAAATGCAGCAATAACTGTCAATGAGAAATATACGGTTGATAAGGTTGCGGACCAGAATGGCAATATCATTGCTCCTGTATCTGTGAATGGAAATGTGTTCTCCTATCAGATAACAATTTCTGAGAATAAGGAAATTACTGTTTCTTATAAAGAAGTTCCTCAGGAAAGTCACGACAGTGTATCTCCTGATACGGGTACAACATCAAAAGATAAGGACACAAAAATCACGAAAGGTGTCATCGGAGACAAGGCAGCCGGCGCTGAAGATGAATTGACTTATACTTTATCAGTTGAATTTGTCTATGAAAAAGGCGGCAGAGTTCAGCCTACAGTTCGTATGCAGTATAATCCGGGGGAATCTTATGAAGTTCAAATTCCTGCCAAAGATGGATATACCACATATGTGGACGGCCAGCCGGCGTCTGGTTCTATAAGCGGTACGATTGATGCAGATAAGCTGATACAAGTAGTTTATATTCCAGCCAGCGTTGGTTATACGGTGACACATCGGATGGAACAGCTTGATGGCAGTTATATAGAAGAGAAAGAAAGCAAGAGTGGTTTTGTAGGTGATATGACTCAGGCAGCGGCGAGAAGTATCACAGGGTACAAGGCATCTGACGTAGAAAATGTGGAGATAGGAACTGCACAGAACATTGATATTGTAATTACCTATCAGTTAAATGAATATGTGGTAAGGTTTAATACAAATGGTGGCAGTTATGTTCCTACACAGTATGTGAAGCACGGTGCTGTGATTAATTTAAATCAGTCAGGAATCCCGGCAAGAATAGGGTATGATTTCAGTAAATGGTATGCGGACGCTGATCTTAAAACTCCAGTATCCGGGCAGAGGACCATTACAGGAGATACTACATATTATGCCGGATGGACAGCAAAGACAGCCAGCTACACAATTGCATACTGGAAAGAATCATTAACTGAGGGTATATATGATTATGCCGAGTCCGTGACAAAGACAGCAACTGTTGGAAATAAGGTAAATGGAAGCGGTGATAAGTCTTACGATTATTTCCATTACAGCAAGGCAGACCAGAAGGTGGAGGTTAAACCAGACGGTTCAACAATAGTCAATGTTTACTATGACCGCAATGTCTACACTCTTAAATTTAACTTAAATAATAAAAATGTGACCCTTAAGATGGGGGGAACAAATTATAAGAACTCAGACTATACATTTACAGCGAAAATAGGGGAGGATATATCTGCAAAGTGGCCTTTAGGAAATAATATTACGGGAAATACCACTCCTTTTTATGGCTGGGAGAGAAGCGGCAGCAGCACCCTGTTTGTATCTAAGCGAATCTATGTGACAGAGGATATGCTGCAAAGCAAAGACGATGGAAGCACTACAACTTATAAAGCGAACTATCAGCAGGGAAACACCGTAGAGCTTCACTACATGCTTCAAAATGCAAATGATAATGATTACACGGATTCTCCGCTGTACAGACAGTCTGCAGTTACGAGCGGCAATTTTAGTGCAAAAGCTATAGACGGTTTTACAAATACCAAGACTGAGACGAAGACGCAAAATAAAGTAACACATTATTATTTCTATTATGACAGAAGCAGCTACAAATTGACATTCAATAATTATAATAAGATAGATAAGACCTTATCCTTGAGATTTGAACAGTCTATCGGAACGGCGAATTATACCCCGGCGCGCCCTGATGTATTAAATTCATATTATGAGTTTGCTGGATGGTATACAACTCCAGAATGTCTGCCCGGCAGTGAATTTGTTTTTGAAAACGCAGTTATGCCGAAGAATAATCTGGTTCTGTATGCAAAATGGGAGGCACCGGTACGAACAGTAACATTTTCAACCGACGAAGGTACAGCGATTGCATCTCAGGAGATAAAAGCGGGAGATACGGCGACGCAGCCTGAGGACCCGGAGAAGGACGGATATGTATTTGAGGGCTGGTATATTTCCAAGGAATACAATAATCGTTTTGATTTTGCACAGCCAATAGAGAAGGATATCGTTATATATGCAAAATGGAAACAGATTACAAATACGACCTACACAATTAAGTATTTAAATAAAGCGGATAATACAGAAGTCCACTCTTCGATTACGAAAAACGGAAAAGTTGGAACCACAGTTTATGTTTATCCAATAGCTCATGAGACACTGGTGCCTACATCAGGAAGTGAGTCACTGAAGCTGAGCGCGGACAGCAGTAAAAATGTTATTACATTTTATTATTCAGCTCCTTCAGATATATACTACAAAGTACAATATCTTGAGGCAGGGACTGACAAGGTTTTGAAGGATGCTTTCGTTCAGAAGGTAAGCCTGACCCGCGTCATCGTGACAGCACCTGACATTGAAGGATATGAGCCGGAGAATGTAAAGGCAACCCTAGATTTGGCGTATGAGACAACGGAAGAGGGCATTGAAAGCAATGTAATAACTTTCTACTATATACCAATTACATCTACAATTACCTCCAGTGCAGTTCACGGCCTGATTACTCCATCCGGGGATACAAAGGTAGGGTGGAAGAAAGATATAACCTATACTTATCAGGCGCATGTGGGATATGTATTAAGCAGTGTAGTTGTCGACGGCATTGATGTTACTGAGAGTAATCCAGACAGTTACACATTCAAGAAAGTAACGTCAAAGCACAGCATTGTAGTAAGTTATACTGCGGTACAGTCAAGCTATAAGGTAGAACATTATCTGCAAAATGCTGCAGGGGATGGCTACACTTTAAGTGATACCGATGCTATGACTGGTTTAACAGACAGTGAAGTTACTGCGGCAGAAAAGAACTATCCTGGATTCACATTTGACAAAGATGCGGCTGGAACAGTTCTTACAGGTAACATTGCAGGGGACGGAAGTCTTGTATTGAAACTGTATTACACAAGAAATGAGCATAAGGTAACCTATAAATATGCCGGGGATGTGCCGGAGAGCGCAGACGTACTGCCCGCAGATGCACTGTATAAGTTTGGAGCAAGTGTAACTGTAGCGGATACAGTTACAGTTCCGGGATATACATTTACCTGGGATAAGTCAGGCACATTTGAAATGCCAGATGAAGATGTTACTATTACAGGAACATTTAAAGCGAATGCGGATACAGAGTATAAGGTTCAGTATTATCAGCAGAATCTGGAAGATGATAATTACACATTGGCTGAAACTGATACACGTACAGGAACTACCGGACAGACGGCAGCCGCGGAAGAAAAGTCATATGAAGGTTTTGCTCTTGATAAGACCGTTGAGGGAACCAATGCCAGCGGCATTATTGCAGGAGACGGAAGTCTTGTATTAAAGCTCTATTATACTAGAAATCAATATGAGGTGAAGTATAGCTATGTGGGCCAGGTTCCGGCGGGTGCCAGTGAACTGCCAGCCGCGCAGAAATATAAATATGGTGCAAATGTAACTGTAGCCGATGATGCTGCAGCACCAGGCTACAACTTCAGCGGATGGAGCATTCAGTCTGAAAGCTTTCATATGCCGGCAGAGAATGTATTTATTCAAGGTCAGTTTACAGCAGGTTTAATCCAGTATACTGTGATTCACTATCAGGAGAATTTAGGGGGCACAGGTTATACAGAGTCAGACAGAGAATCTATGACAGGAACTACTGATACAAAAGCCATTGCATTGCCCAAATCATATGAAGGATTCAAATGGAATCCGGAAGTACAGGGGACAAAGGCAGCAGGAATCATTACAGCAGACGGAAAACTTGAATTGAGACTTTATTATACAAGACAAGGATATACGGTAACTTATCAGTATACAGGAGAGGCACCGGCAGGTGCGAGTGATATTCCTGCAGTAAAAGAATATAAATTTGGTTCACCTGTAACAGTGGCAGAACCGGCAGCGGCACCAGGCTACACATTTAGTGGATGGAGCAGCACAAACTTTAATATGCCGGCAGAAAATGTAGTGATTACAGGAAGCTTTACAGCAAATGAAAATACGGGATATAAAGTAGAGCATTATCTGCAAAATCTGTCAGGGGACGAGTACAGTCTGGAAGAGACAGAGAATTTCACCGGAACTACTGATGCGGAAGTAACAGCAGGTCCGAAGAGTTATCCAGGATTTACATTTGACGGGAATATACCTACAGGTAAAATAGCAGGCAATGGAGGCCTTGTGTTAAAGCTGTATTACACAAGAAACAGCTATCAGGTAAATTACAGTTATCTGGGAACAGTGCCGGAGGGAGCAAGTGAGTTACCGGAATCAGCAAGCTATAAATATGGCGAGTCTGTAACGATAGCACAGCCGGCAAATGCGCCAGGTTATACATTTAGCGGCTGGAGTCAGTCAAACTTTACGATGCCGGCGGCAAATGTGGAAATCACAGGAAGCTTTACAGCAAATGGAGATACTGAATATAAGGTAGAGCATTATCTGCAAAATCTGTCAGGGGATGGGTACAGCCTGAAAGACACCGAGAATCTCAAGGGCACAACTGGCACAGAGGTGGCAGCAAGCGCAAAAGACTACCCAGGATTTACATTTGATGGAAATATAGCTTCAGGCAAGGTTGCAGGAGATGGAAGTCTTGTATTGAAGTTATACTACACAAGAAACAGTTATCAGGTAAGCTATGAGTATGACGGTGATGTTCCGGAGGGAGCAAGCGGTCTGCCGGCTTCAGCATCTTACAAGTATGGTGCGGAGGTAAAAGTAGCGGAGAAAGCTGCGGCATCCGGGTACACATTTAATGGCTGGAACAGAGATGATTTCGAGATGCCGGCAGAAAATGTGATAATCAAAGGCAGCTTCGCTGCAAATGGAGATACAAAATATAAGGTGGAGCACTATTTGGAGAATCTAGAGGGAAATGGATATAATCTGGACAAAACAGAAGAACTCACCGGAGAGACAGGTGCAGCAGTTACAGCGGTTCCTGGTGTATATGAAGGGTTCAAATATAGTGAATCCGTGACAGGAAATCAGGCAGGCGGAAATATCAAAGGAGATGGAAGCCTTACCCTGAAACTCTACTATACAAGAAACAGCTACAATGTAGTTTACAAGTACAGTGACACAACCGTACCCAACGGGGCAAGTGAACTGCCGACAGCAGCGTCTTACAAGTACGGGGCTATAGTAGAAATAGCAGATGCGGCAACAGCACCTGGCTATACATTCAGCGGCTGGAGCAGGGCAGATGACTTTGAGATGCCGGCAGCGGATGTGGAGATTACAGGAAGCTTTACAGCAAATGAAGATACGGGATATAAGGTAGAACATTATCTGCAAAATCTTGCAGGAAATGGATATGATCTCGCAAAGACAGATAAACTGGAAGGCATAACGGACACAGTTGCCACAGCTATAGCATCTGATGAATTTGAAGGATTTACTTTTAATAATCAGGAAGAGCAAAATATTTTAAGCGGTGTGATTACTGGTGACGGCAGCCTGACATTGAAGCTGTATTACACAAGAAACAGTTACGATGTAACATACAGCTACACTGGAACAGTACCAGATGGAGCCAGCACATTGCCTCAGTCAGCATCCTATAAGAACGGTGCAGACGTTGCAGTGGCAGCCCAAGCAACAGCACCTGGCTATACATTCAGCGGCTGGAGTCAGTCAGACTTTACAATGCCGGCACAAAATGTAGAGATTAGCGGAAGCTTTACAGCAAACAAAACAACACCGTACAAGGTAGAGTATTACCTGCAGAATCTTGCAGGAAATGGATATGACCTGGATGAGACAAAAGAGCTTACCGGAGAGACAGATACAGTAGTCACAGCGGCGGAAAAGAGCTACACAGGATTTACATTTGACAGCACTGTGGAAGGAACAGTTCTTTCAGATAAGATTGCAGGGGACGGAAGTCTTGTATTAAAACTGTATTACACAAGAAACAGTTATCAGGTGAGCTACAGTTATCTGGGAACAGTGCCGGACGGAGCAAGCGGATTACCGTCACCGGCAAGTCATAAGTTTGGCGAGCCTGTAACAGTAGCAGGACCGGCGGCAGCGTCTGGCTACACATTCAGCGGCTGGAACAGAGAGAACTTCACAATGCCGGCACAAAATGTAGAGATTAGCGGAAGCTTTACAGCAAACGGTGACACCAGATATACAGTAGAGCATTATCTGCAGAATCTCACAGGAGACGGATATGCTCTGGATACAACAGAGCAGTTCACAGGAGAGACCGGTACAGCAGTTACAGCAGTTCCGAAGGTATATGAAGGTTTCACATATGATAAGATGGCGGAGGGAACTCTTGCAGAAGGAAATATTGCAGGGGATGGAAGCCTCACATTGAAACTCTACTATACAAGAAACAGCTATAACGTAACATATAACTACACCGGAACAATACCGGGTGGCGCAAGCGCATTGCCGGAAACCGCATCCTACCGATACGGTGAAGATGTCGCAGTGGCAGCCCCGGCGGCGGCACCTGGTTATACGTTCAGCGGCTGGAGCAGTTCAGACTTTACCATGCCAGCAGAGAATGTAGTTATCACAGGAAGCTTTGCAGCGAATGAGGCAACATCATACAAGGTAGAGCATTATCTGCAAAATCCAGCAGGAAATGGATATGACCTTGCAAGAACAGATGAACTCAACGGT
This sequence comes from Muricomes sp., assembly GCA_049840515.1. Taxonomy (GTDB): domain Bacteria; phylum Bacillota; class Clostridia; order Lachnospirales; family Lachnospiraceae; genus Muricomes. The sequence goes on from JASGKW010000027.1 coordinate 18,866, forward strand.
GTGACTGATTCAGTTGTAACAGCCACAGCGGGCACCTTTGAAGGTTTCTCATACGATGGAACCATAGCTGGAACCCTGAGAAGCGGTACAATTACAGCAGATGGAAACCTGGTATTGAAGCTGTATTATATAAGAAACAGTTATAATATAACAATCCATTATGTATACAGCGGTACACTGGCAGCAGCGGCACCTGACTATACAGGAAAATATTTGTATCAGGAGCAGTTTACAGTACCGTCACCGGAAATTACCGGATACACAAGGGATTATGCATCCATCAGCAGCGGCGAGAAAGGTATGCCGGCAGGAAATTTAGAGTTTACAGTAACTTATACTGCAACTCTGGTGCCGCCAGTTATACCTGTACCGCCGGTAACACCTACAACGCCAACAACACCGGTACCTCCGGTGACACCTACAGCACCAGTTATCCCGGCTGCTCCGGCAGCACCTGCTGTAGTACCGGTGACAGTCACAGCGGTAACTCCGGGAGCGCCTGCAGTAACAATTCCACAGACGCAGATACCGGCAGGGGAAATAAATGCTGAGGTAACCCAGGGTGAAAACGGTGACTATGAGTTGACACCAATAGCAGATACAGAGACACCATTGGCAAATACGGACCTCGATGACCACGCTTGCTGTATACTTCATTTCTTACTGATGCTGCTTGCATTACTTGTATTAATACTTTACACAAAGGATATGAAGAAGAGGCAGGCAAGAATCTTTGAACTAAGAGAAGAGCTGGAGCTTAAAAAAGCAAAAGGCAGCTTAGGCGGAGAGGAAAAGTAAGCTGGCGCTGAATTAACAAAGCGTGCAAGAATGGGAAGAAGGAGACGATATGTTGTATAATTTATATCAATTCGTACACAACAGCTTAGGATTATGCTTTTGGGATATACCGGCGCTTCTGGTGGGGGTTATTATGATAGTTGTATATGCAGTACACAGGAATAATCAGAAGAAGCGTGAAAAAAACTTTGAGGATGAGCTGGAAGAGAAAAAGAAAGCAATCAAAGAAGGTATGATAGCCGGAGGGGCTGTAAAGGCATAACAACAACTGATGCTGCCGGGCATTTCCGGCAGCAGGCAGTATATAATGAAAAGGAGGAATCAGTATGTTATATATTTTATCACACACTAAGCTCGGCTTTTGCTGGTGGGATATTCCTGCACTAATCATTTTGATTGTTGTTATTGCTGCATTTGCGGTGAAACACCATAATATGAAAAAAGAGGAAAAAGATCTGGAAGACCAGCTCTCTGAGCTATATGCAGATGAGACTGTAGAAATTAACAGCAAGGCATAACTCTTGAACATTAGTAGTTCAAGAAGCACAACCTTTTATATGGAGCCCCGGGAGTTTTCTCCCGGGGTTTTGAATACTATTTTCATTTTTTCTAATATAGGTTATAATATGAATTAAGTTAAAATTAGAAAGCAGGAATAGAATATATGCCAAAAAGAGTATTAAAAAAATATGATGGTAAAAAGCAGAAATGGCTTCATGATATTATAGAGCTTCTTCTTATTTTTCTTGTTGTTTTTCTCTTATTTCATTTTGTCGTGGGGATATCTTTTGTAAAAGGAACTTCCATGTATCCGACACTGCATAATAACGAGCTTGCCTTTTATACCCGGATTGTTCCACATTTCGAGCATGGGGACGTTCTCTCAGTGAAAATGCCCTCAGGGGAATATTATGTAAAGCGTGTTGTGGCGATAGGCGGTGATACGGTGGATATAAAAGATGGGAAGCTTTATATAAACGGGGAAGAGATGGATGAGCCATATATAAGCGGCAAGACGGAGAAAAAGACAGGCGGTGTGCAGTTCCCTTATACCGTGGAAGACGGAAAAGTTTTTGTTATGGGTGACAACCGCGAGGGCTCCATGGATTCGCGTGATTTTGGAGCAGTCGTGCGAAAACAGATAAAGGGTAAGGTCTGGATTTATATTGGAAGAATTATTTGAAACTTGACAGAGGTATGTTTGTAAAGTAGGATGAAATTAATACTTTTAAACATAGGGATTCAGAGAGGAGGTTCGTATGAATTATGAGATTAAAGGAGGCTCTTTTTCCTGTAGTTGTATGCCAGGTTGAAGACGGCGAGCAGATGATTACGGAAAAAGGTTCAATGGTTTGGATGAGTCCTAATATGCAGATGGATACTGGCGGCGGAGGAATTGGGAAGATGTTTTCCAAGGCATTCTCAGGTGAGAGCATTTTTCAGAATATTTATACAGCCCGCGGCGCAGGGCTTATAGCGTTTGGTTCCAGCTTTCCGGGAAAGATTCTGCCCCTTGAAATTGCACCGGGCAAAGAGATGATTTTGCAGAAAAGCGCATTTCTTGCATCTGAGGCGGGGGTAGAGCTGTCTATTCATTTTAATAAAAAGCTGGGAGCCGGTCTCTTTGGCGGTGAAGGCTTCATTATGCAGAGACTGTCAGGAAGAGGGATGGCTTTTGTTGAGATTGACGGGGACCTGGTAGAGTATGAGCTGGGAGCCGGACAGCAGATTATCGTAGACACAGGAAATGTTGCAGGCTTTGAAGTGGGTGTTCAGATGGAAATCCGCCAGGTTCCAGGTTTGAAAAACAAGCTGCTGGGTGGAGAAGGATTATTTAATACATTACTTACCGGCCCGGGGAAAATCTGGCTGCAGACAATGCCGATTTCCAATATAGCCGCATCTATCCGGCCATTTATACCGACAGGAAATTCATAAGATACATAAGGGAAAGGCCCTGCTGTTAGAGAAAATGATTTGACGGCCAGGGCCGTTTTCTATTATACTTAAAAAAGAAATAAAAAAGGCTGTAGTCAGAATATTCCGAAAATGGAAAGCAAAGGGGTCAGACCCCTTTGAAAGGAGCTGTAAACATGAGGTTAATGATTGCATCAGATATTCACGGGTCTGCCTTTTACTGCAGGCAGATGGTGGACATGTATGAAAAGGAGAAGGCGGACAGGCTGCTGCTTTTGGGGGACATTTTGTACCATGGGCCGCGCAACGACCTGCCCAGGGAGTACAACCCGAAGCAGGTCATTGAAATGTTAAATTCCGTCAAGGAAAATTTGCTCTGTGTGCGGGGAAATTGTGACGCGGAAGTGGACCAGATGGTTTTGGAGTTTCCGATTTTGGCGGAATACTGTCTGCTGGATTTGGATGGTGTGACTATATTTGCCACACATGGGCATAACTTTAACCGGGAACATCTCCCAATGCTGAAAAAAGGAGATATTTTACTCAATGGACACACTCATATTCCGGCATGCGAGGAGAAAGAAACATATATTTATATGAATCCGGGTTCTGTCTCTATTCCCAAGGAAAATTCAGCCCACAGCTTTATGATATATGACAACCATTTATTTGAATGGAAAGATATGAACGGAGAGGTATACCAGACATGGAAGACAAATATGCACTGCTGATTGATGCGGATAATGTTTCTGCAAAATATATTAAGCTTATACTGGATGAGTTATCTAAGTATGGAAATGTAACCTACAAAAGGATATACGGCGACTGGACCAGCACTTATAATTCAAGCTGGAAAGAAGAGCTTCTGCAAAATTCTATTACACCGATTCAGCAGTTCAGCTACACCCATGGCAAAAATGCTACAGATTCAGCCATGATAATTGATGCGATGGACATGCTGTACACAAGTGATTTGGAAGGATTTTGCCTTGTATCCAGTGACAGTGATTTTACGAAACTGGCGAGCCGGCTCAGGGAGAGCGGAAAGACAGTAATCGGCATGGGGGAGGAGAAAACTCCGGCACCATTCAGGAAAGCCTGCGATATTTTTACAGGCCTGGAACTGTTGCTTGAGGATAGTACTATTGATAAAGAAGAAAAAAGTACGGTACATGCCACCTCCAGAGAAAATAAAAAGGGACATACAGAAGGTGCTTCAAAGAATGAGATTGAAGAGGCCGTTGTCAAGATTATTACGGAGAACCAGAATAATGATAAAGAGACCGGGCTGGGCGAGGTGGGCAGCCGTCTGGTAAAATTATATCCAGATTTTGATGTGCGCCGCTATGGTTATAGTCTGTTGTCAAAGTTTTTGGAGACATTTTCAAAGCTGAAATTAAAACAGGACGGGACACAGGTAACGGTTACTCTCTATGAAGACAAGAGTAAGAAGGAAATGTTAGAGGAATACATCATTCTTCTGGTGCAGAATGCCGGGTCACAGGGAGTATCTCTGGGAACTCTGGGAAATAAAATCAGAAACCGGTTTGGAGATTTTAAAGTGAGAGATTACGGGTATTCTCAGTTCAAACAATATATACAAAGTTTCCCGCAGATTCAGATTAGAGATGACGGGGAGCAGAACTGGGCAGTTTACAAAGGGGATAATGCAATATGAAGACAGGTTCCGAGCGCAGGGAAGCCATAATAAATCAAATAAGGACAAGTGCAGTTCCGATATCCGGCGGGTTGCTGGCCCGGACATTTGAGGTGAGCCGCCAGGTCATAGTACAGGACATTGCGCTGATTCGGGCAGCAGGATATGATATTATTTCTACAAATCGTGGATATATATTAAACACCTCTCATTTGGCATACAGAGTATTCAAAGTCCATCATACAGATGAGGAATTGGAAAATGAATTGTGTGCTATCGTAGATTTAGGCGGGTGCGTGGTTAATGTCATGGTAAATCACCGGATATATGGTCATTTGGAGGCTGAACTTCAAATCAATTCCAGAAGAAAAGTGATGGAATTTGTGGAGGATATGAAAAGCGGAAAATCTAAGCCTTTAAAAAATATCACGTCAAATTATCACTATCACCGGGTAGAAGCTGACAGCGAAGAGACTTTGGATATGATAGAGGAAATGCTTTACAAAAAAGGTTATCTTGTCTGTGAAAATGCGAATGATGCATCCACTGACCAGAGTTTATGAAAGCACCTTGACATTTATAAATGGCTGTGATACGCTTTTTAACAGGTTAAACTAATTGATTCATTAAAAACAAACGCAGTGACGAAGAGAGTAGTCTGAAGGACATCTTACAGAGAAATCCCATTGGTTCCATGATATAGACCTGTGCTGAGAGGGATGGTTGGAGTGCAGATGAACATGGCTTCTGAGCGGCGCACCGAACAGAGAACAAAGTTGTTCTATGCAAGGCTGCGATGGGCCCGCCCTTTACAGCGGAGAAGTGCTGACAGGCACTTGCTGAGGTTTTGTCCGTGAGGGCAGAGCGAACTAGGAGTGGTAACACGGAATAAATCCGTCTTCTTATTTATTAATAAGAGGGCGGTTTTTTATATTATAGGAAAGCATATCCCATGATATAAAAATCTTAATAAAAGTTTGAAGGAGAGAAAATTATGTCAGAGAAACAAAAATATTATATTACGACTGCGATTGCTTACACATCAGGCAAGCCGCACATTGGAAACACCTATGAAATTATTCTTGCGGATGCCATTGCAAGGTACAAGAGAAGTCAGGGATATGATGTATTTTTCCAGACAGGTACAGATGAGCACGGTCAGAAGATTGAACTGAAAGCGGAAGAGGCAGGCATTACTCCGAAAGAATTTGTAGACGGAGTTGCAGCACAGATTAAGGGAATATGGGATATGATGGATACCTCCTATGATAAATTTATCCGTACCACGGACGATTATCATGAGAAACAGGTTCAGAAAATCTTTAAAAAGTTATACGACCAGGGAGATATTTACAAAGGACATTATGAAGGAATGTACTGTACTCCCTGTGAGTCTTTCTTTACAGAGTCTCAGCTTGTGGACGGCAAATGTCCTGACTGCGGGCGCGATGTAGAGCCGGCGAAGGAGGAAGCTTATTTCTTTAAAATGAGCAAATATGCGGACCGTTTGATTGAGCATATCCAGAATCATCCGGAATTTATTCAGCCTGTATCCCGCAAGAATGAGATGATGAATAATTTCCTGCTTCCGGGGCTTCAGGATTTGTGTGTGTCCAGAACTTCTTTCAAGTGGGGAATCCCTGTAGATTTTGATTCAAAACATGTGGTATATGTGTGGCTGGATGCCCTGACCAACTATATTACCGGGATTGGTTATGACTGTGACGGAAACAGTACAGAGCAGTTTAAAAAAGACTGGCCGGCAGATTTGCATTTGATTGGAAAAGACATTATCCGTTTTCATACCATTTACTGGCCTATTTTCCTCATGGCCTTAGATTTGCCGCTGCCTAAACAGATTTTTGGCCATCCATGGCTTTTGCAGGGCGATGGTAAAATGAGTAAATCCAGAGGAAATGTGCTTTATGCGGATGAACTGGTGGACTTTTTTGGTGTAGATGCGGTGCGTTATTTTGTACTCCATGAAATGCCTTTTGAAAATGACGGGGTTATCACCTGGGAGCTGATGGTAGAGCGCATGAATTCTGATTTAGCAAATACACTGGGAAACCTGGTAAACCGTACTGTGTCCATGACAAATAAATATTTTGACGGAGTGGTGACAGATAAAGGTGTGGCAGAAGAAGTAGATGCTGATTTGAAAGCAGTTGCAGAAAATACACCTAAAGTAGTAGAGACAAAAATGAATGATTTGCGTGTTGCCGATGCAATCACAGAAATCTTCAATCTGTTTAAACGCTGCAATAAATATATTGATGAGACAATGCCTTGGGTATTGGCAAAAGACGAAGAGAAAAAAGACAGACTGGAGACTGTACTCTGGAATCTGATAAGCAGCATCTCCGCGGGGGCGAGCTTCTCAAATCTTTCATGCCATCTACAAGTGAAAAGATTCTGGCCCAGTTAAATGGCGGTCATGTGACAGACAAACCAGAAATTCTGTTCCAGAGACTGGATATTGAAGAAGTCATGAAAAAAGTGGAAGAGCTTCATCCTCCTGTTAAGGAAGAAAGCAAAGAAGACGAAAATGTGATTGACATTGAGGCAAAACCAGAAATCACGTTTGACCAGTTTGGTGCAATGCAGTTTCAGGTGGGCGAAATTATAGCCTGTGAAGAGGTGCCAAAATCCAAAAAGCTGCTTTGCTCTCAAGTAAAAATAGGAAGCCAGGTAAAACAAATCGTATCCGGAATCAAAGCCTATTATAAGCCGGAAGAGATGGTAGGTAAAAAAGTAATGGTACTTGTGAACCTGAAACCAGCAAAGCTGGCCGGGGTAATGTCAGAAGGAATGCTGCTCTGTGCGGAAGATGCAGAAGGAAATCTGGCACTCATGACACCAGAAAAAAATATGCCGGCAGGGGCAGAAATCTGCTAAAGAATAAAAGTAATGGATGGCAAAGGGGTCTGACCCCTTTGCCATCCATTTTCAGAATTGTTTTTAAACTTAAAAATTTTCATTGGGTAAAGCCGCCAAAAACCTATAAATAGTCAGACAATTACCTGATATAAATACAATTATAAAATTAAATATAAAAAATAAATAAAATGCGTTGACAAATAAAAAGAGCTGTGCTATTATGTACTCAATCCAAAAGAGATAATAAGAATAGATAATATTCTAAAATATATTATCTAACATGAACATAAATATCAGATGTTCAATTGGATTAAATATTTAGATGAAGGAGGCAGGAGTCCAATGGACAGTACATCATCATTTATAAGTCAATATGTTAGTGGTATGGCAAATGGAAGTTCCTGTGAAGAAGAGACCTTTACCATCATAAGAGAAAAAAGCCAGTACATAAAATAATTGAAAAGGATGTTAATCGGAGAGTTCAAATACTGGATAAATAAAAAATTTAACATTTGCAGACATATTGAATATGAATACCACATACACAGAATATCCCAAATGTGTAAAGAAACATAAAGGGGATATCATTTAAAGAAGGTATAAGGAGTTATAGGATAAATAATCAAATAAGCTGCCGGAATATTGCAATACAGTACTGCGGAAGCTGAAAGGTTATAGAACAAATAACCCCATATTATACTTTTAAAATATATTTAACTGAACTACCAATATTCAGCAATATATATTTATTAAATTATTAATATTTGATAAATATAGGTTGATATCAGAAACAAAAGTTACTGATGGAGTTTCAGTTATAATTGATTTGTATATTGAAAACAGGAGGTTTATAAGTCGGTCTTAATAAACAGACTAAAGTGTCAATAAACAAACCGGTAAAGGTCTTACAGGAACGATGAATTAGGAGTTTCCTCCGATTTATAAAATAGATGAAATGAAAAAATTGAATAATGGTTATTAATGAGGTCGATGTATATTAAAATATACCGGCCTCATTTTATGTTGGTATTCTGCCAGTTATGAATAAAGTTCTGCCATAAAAAAGTTGAATTTTTACAATTCATTGATAAGTATATTGCTGGGTGATATGCTGTATCTGTTTCGTAAGCTGTTAATATTGCGGGGAGGTTATTATGGAAGAAATAAATCAAATGGATGCCTATAAAAAGAGGGGAAGACTATCAGCTTTTTTGACAACGGTCAGTATTATTTCCGGGCTTGCCTCAATTTTTTTGGTTGTTTATCTGGTAAGTCTGTTATGGGAAGGAACAACATTAAAAAAATTGCTTTTGCTGGGCATGGCTGTTTGTCTCTGCCAGATTTCAAAGGCCGTTTTTTATGCGCTGGCTTTATGGAAAGCCCATGATTCGGCATATTCATCACTTCTTGAAATACGTCTAAGTATGATTGAACATATGAAAAAGTTGCCTGTTTCTTTTTTTCAAAAGCGAAAGGTGGGTGATATGGCAAATGTTATTGACCGCGATGTAGAGCGCGTTGAACTATATCTGGCCCACACTCTTCCGGATGTGGTTATTACCAATATAATCTGTCTTGTTATTTTTGTGCTGGTAACATTTCTGGACTGGCGTCTGGGGATTGCACTTATTTCAACAGCTCCGCTGGTGTTTATTCTCATGCCGGTTTTCAATAAACTGTGGACCAAATCTGTGGGGAATTATCAAAATAGTATTAAGACAGTTTCTGAAAATATGGTGGAATATATCGGGGCAATATCCACAATCAAAGCTTTCAGCAGTGGGGAGAAAAAGACAGGGCAGGTGGTGCAGAGTATTCACGATTATATTGCAAATGCCAGGAAAGCCATCTATGTACAGTCAGTCCCCATGAGTTTTATTACCATGCTGATGGAGGGCGGCATTGTGGTAGTTGCCGTTGCAGGGTCTGTTATTCTGAGCAGCCAGAGTGTTACAGCAGGGAATATTATGGTTTATATTTTGGCTGTTATTCTTTCCGGACAATTCTCAAAAAATTTTTCTAAGTCTATGTCTCTGCAATATAATAAAATAGTTTTTCAGAATACAATGGCATCTATTGATTCCGTTATGAGTATTCCAGTAGAAACTGATAAAGAAAAATGTAAAAACTTGAAAACAGGAGATATTGAATTTCAGAATGTTACATTTGGTTATGATAAAAAAGAAGTGGTTTTAAAGAATGTCAGTGCCATTTTTAGAAAAAATGCTGTCACTGCCATTGTAGGTCCTTCCGGAGCCGGGAAAAGTACCATAGCCAGTCTGATTATGAATTTCTGGCAGCCCGGCAGCGGGACGATAACCATTGGCGGGAAGAAAGTACAGGATTTTAATGAGAAAGACCTTTCGGCTCTTATTTCCATCGTGCAGCAGGATACATTCTTGTTTAACAGTTCCATTGAGGAAAACATACGCATTGGCAAAAAGGATGCCAGTCAGGAGGAACTCGTCAATGCCGCAAAGAAAGCAAGAATACATGATGTGATTATGTCTTTTCCAGAAGGGTACAAAACGATTGTGGGGGAAGCAGGGGCAAAGTTATCCGGCGGAGAGAAGCAAAGAATTTCTTTGGCTCGCATGATTTTAAAGGATGCACCTGTAGTGATACTGGATGAAGCTACGGCAGCCATAGACCCTTATAACGAAGCCTTGATTCAGCAGGCCATCAGCAGTCTGTGTGAAAATAAGACATTGATTATCATTGCTCATCATCTCAATACCATTCAATCTGCTGACCAAATTCTTGTGATGCAGGATGGCGAGATTGTGGGAAAAGGAACACATGAAGAATTGCTCCGGGAAAATGGGTTGTATAAATCTATGGTAAATGCCCAGCGGCAGGCTGAGCAGTGGAATATCAAGGAGGGTACGATTCAATGATAAAAGAATTATTCTCACATATCAGTAAAAAAGGTAAGCTTATGCTGCTGGCGGCATCCATTTCAAATACTGTGAGTTCCCTTTTGTTTGCAGGAATTATGCTGACAATTTTTCAAATGCTGACAGCAATTACAGACGGAAAAAAAGACCTGACAGGATATTGGTGGACGATGGCGGGGATGCTCCTTACAAAATTTATTGCCAATATCATTTCTAATGGAACTACTCATTTTGGCGGATTTGAGATGGAAACAAATTTAAAGGAAAAGATTGTCCAAAAGCTGAAACAGTTTTCTCTGGGGTTTTACACAAAAGAGCGTCTCGGAGAAATCAGTACAGTTGTACAAAATGATGTAGATAATCTGGAAGGTGCTGTGGCACATTTAGGTTCTAAAATAGTCAGTGATGTGATTACCGCCTTTGTGATTGGAATTGCCCTTTTTATACTTGACTGGAAAATGGGACTTGTGATGGTTTCCCTGCTTCCCCTGGCTCTGTGGATTCAGGCATCGGGTGTCAAAAAGTCTCTTGCATTAAAAGAAAGGAATAAACGGAATCTGGCAAATATGGTCAGCCTGTTTGTGGAATATACAAAAGGGATTCCTTTGTTTAAAGCCTTTCCAGAAAACAAATTCTTTCAGAACCGGTTGAAGGAAAGTGCGCACTGTTTTGAAGAAAGCAGCAAAGCAGAGGCCAAAGCCGGGGCTGTGGATTCTGCAAAATATTTTATTCCTTTTGAACTTTGTTTTGGATTGGTTGCCCTGATTGGAGGCGTTCTCACATGGAATAAAGTTCTCGATGTGGACAGCTATGTCTACTTTATCGTGTTCAGCCAGGAATTTTACAGACCATTTTCCAGCCTGGAGAGCTACCGGATGAGCTATACAGGAATCAAAGACAGTTATGGGCGGATTGCAAAACTGCTAAATGCACCTGTTTTGAAAAACCCGGTGAACCCGAAATCTACGGACCGGTTTGATATACATTTTGACCATGTAGGATTTCGATATGAAGAAAATGGGTTTGAATTAAAGGATGCTGATTTTGTGCTGGAGCAGGGGAGCCTGACAGCTCTGGTAGGCCCCTCCGGTTCAGGAAAAACAACTATTACCAATTTGCTGCTGCGCTTTTGGGAGTGCCAGTCGGGAAAAATTGAAATCGGAGGAGTGGATATCAGGGATATGGACTATGATGACCTGCTGTTAAACATGAGTATTGTCATGCAAAATGTTGTATTATTTTCAGGGAGCATCTATGAAAATATTAAAATGGGGGACAGTGAAGCGACGAGAGAACAGGTTGTTGCAGCAGCAAAAAAAGCTATGATTCATGATTTTATAATGAGTCTTCCGGATGGATATGATACGATGCTGGGCGAAAATGGTGTGGGACTTTCGGGAGGACAAAAGCAAAGACTTTCTATCGCCAGGGCTTTGTTAAAGGATAGTCCTATTGTGCTGCTTGATGAAGCGACAAGTAACATAGATTCCATGAATGAGGTGTTTATTCAAAAAGCAATCAGCAACTTATCTGTGGGAAGGACGGTGCTGGTTATTGCACATCATTTGCAGACAATACGCTCTGCGGATCAAATTATAGTGTTTAGAGAAGGTGAGATTGCAGAGCGAGGAACACATTCACAATTGATTGAAAAAGAAGGACTTTATTTTAAACTGTGGGATTCCCAGCAGCAGGCAAAGACATGGAAAATAGGGGAGCAGAGTGCATAATAATAAAAACGCCGAAACAGGACCTTGTTTTGGCGTTTTTATTACTTTTTGGAAGAGATTGTTACTAAAAAGTATTTCTTAGTTTGCGGTATTCTGTTGGGGTTATCCCATAGGTTTTTTTAAATAGTTCTGCAAACCGGCTGGGGTTTTTGCAGCCCACGCTTTTGGCGATTGAGTAAATGGGTTCATCTGTGCCGTCAATTTTATGTATAGCTTCTTTCATGCGGCTCTCTGACACATATCTGTGAATTGTACTGCCAAATGCAAGCTGGAAGTCACTCTGCAGCTTGGTGGCGCTTGTATTTGTTAAAGCGGCCAGTTCAGAAATTTTAGGAGGGGCTGAAAGCTGTCCGTCAATGAGTGCTTTTGCCTTGCGCACAGCCAATAAATCCTCCTCGGTTAACCGCCGTTTGCTGGTGTGTCCCGGGGAAAATGTCTCGTTTGCCTTATTGGTAAGGAGATACAAGATTTCCATGATTTTGCCTTCATAATATAATTCTGAGGAAACACCGTTTTCTATGCTGTGCTTAATCTGGCTGAGGGCTGGCTGTAATTCAGAGGCTCCGTAAATTTTATAATTCATTTTTATAAGATTGCGTATGTTTAAATCATTGTCTGAAAATCTTTCACGCAAATACTGCAAATAAAATTCTTCAAAAATCATAATACGGATTCCCCGGATGGGTGTGTGTGGCAGGAAGATAAGCTTTCCCGGACGTTTTTGGTTCACGTAAGTGCTTATACCTGTCTGCACGGGGAACCTTCCAAGCTCGTATTCCCAGCTTTCTGCCTGGATAGATTCCAAATACAAAATTTCTATAAATTGATTGGATAATGTATAGTCTTTCCGCGTGGGGTAGTGAAAGGCATAATCCATATAAGAAATAAGAAACTTGCTTTTGAAAGCGAGTTGTTTCACATGGCCGGAGGCCAGCTCTTTATTTGCCTCAAGGAAGTCAAATATGCCATCACTTTTGGCTTGGCTGAAGCAAAGCTCCATTGGCTGTTCAATAGGAAGATTTGATTTTGTCGATGATTGTATATTCATTATTTATATTCACCTGCCCATTTTAAACAAAGCAATACCCGAAAAAAATAGGATGCCTTTATTGTTATTGTTACGACAATGACTGCATGTTAAACTTTGAGTTAGCGTGTTCTAACTAATAGATTAACACAAGAGAGATGGTAATTCAAGCTGGTGTTGGAGATTAGTGGATGCGGACCTAATTTCATAATGGAGGTTAAATACAATGGAAACAAAAACAAACAAACTGCAGGGAAGAGAGTTAATTACTATCGGTGTTTTCTCAGCAATCTATCTGGTAATTGTAACAATAATCGGTGGGATTTGCATGCCGGTTCCGCCACTATATCTTCTGATGCCTGCGATAATTGCTTTACTTAATGGTACAGTGTATATGTTATTTCTTGCTAAGGTTCAGAGACACGGCGGAATTTTTATTCTCAGCCTGATGCCTGCAATTCTTTTGATGGCAATGGGCCACATGTGGACAATTCTTGCAAGCTGTGTATTGTGCGGCATTCTCGCCGAGGCAATTACCGGGGTGGGAAAATTTAAGAGTTTTCGATGGAATACCATAGGTTACTGTGTATTTTCTCTCAACATGATTGGTGCATTTATTCCAATTTGGGTGATGAGGGAGTTCTTTTTTGCCGACACACTGAGCCGGGGCATGAGTGCTGAATTTGTTGATACACTCCGCAGAATGACTCCTCTTTGGGTATTGTTTGCCATGGCAGCTATGATGGTAATTGCCGCGGTACTTGGCGCATTTATCGGAAAAGGGCTGCTCAAGAAACACTTTGTTAAGGCAGGGATTGTTTAATGGATGCTGCTGGGACTGTGCAGGAATATAAAAAAACACAGGTGGCCTTTGACCCCAGAACAAAGCTGCTGCTTCTGTTGTCTATGAATCTGTTGATTTTGCTGAAAACTTCTATGGGTTATGAATGTGCAGTCATGGCATTTTGTGAGACTTTGCTGCTGGTGAGCGGCCAGTGGAAAAGGGGAATGAAATTTTTAATTGTCTTTTTAATGATGGCCGCAGCTCAGGTCTGGATGGCGCCGTATCTGTCTGCAAGTGCTTATATGATTGTATCTTTCTTTTCTGTGTGCATCCGTAAATTTCTTCCCTGCCTTATGACGGGGATATGGATGGTCAGCACAAGCAAAGTCAGCGAATTTGTGGCAGCCATGCGGAAGTTACATCTGCCCCAGACTGTAATCATACCATTTTCTGTAGTTTTCCGGTTTTTTCCGACTGTAAAAGAAGAGTGGGAGTCTATACGTGCTGCCATGAAAATGCGGGGCATCGGGATTTCATTTAAAAGCGTCATACTTTCGCCTGCTTCAACAATGGAATATATTCTTGTTCCTTTGCTGGTATCAGCGGTAAAAATCAGTGAAGAGTTATCTGCCGCTGCATTAAGCCGCGGGCTGGACAACCCTTCACCCCACACCAGTCTGTGTAAGATTGGATTTCACATTGAGGATATTGCTGCTGTTGCTGCCATGGCAGGATTATTGGGAAGTCTATTGTTTTTTCATATATAGAAAAGCTCTTTAGACTTATCCGTTCTATTTTAGAAGGAGGAAATATGAAGTGATACAGTTAAATAATGTTTCATTCTCTTATCCTGAAACAGAAGAAAATAGCCTCAGCCATGTTAATCTGCATATTTTACCAGGAGAATGCGTGGTTCTGTGTGGAAAAAGCGGATGTGGAAAAACAACTCTGACAAGGCTGCTCAATGGATTGATTCCACATTTTTATAATGGCAGCCTAAAAGGAGATATCTGTATAGATGGTTTTGACCCTGTAAACAATCCGCTGTATAAAACTGCCGAAAAAGTAGGCTCAGTATTTCAAAATCCAAGGACACAGTTTTTTAATGTGGATACCACCAGTGAACTTGCATTTGGCTGTGAGAATTTTGGGACTCCGCCGGGGGAAATTCAGGGGCGTATTCAAAGAGCAGCACACAAATTTTCTCTGGAAGGTTTGCTTGACCGCAATATTTTTATGCTGTCAGGAGGGGAAAAGCAAAAGCTTGCATTTGCCGGCATTTACACAATGTCTCCTGAAGTTTATGTGCTGGATGAGCCTTCCTCAAACTTAGATAACAAGTCTATACAGGATATACGGCAAATATTGATTTCCCTGAAAGAACAGGGGAAAACGATTATTATAGCAGAACACAGGATTCATTATCTAAAAGGCATTGCTGACCGTGCATTACATATAGAGAAGGGACAAATTGCAGGCGAATACACCATGGAAGAACTGGAACGGTTTACCTTGGAGGAACGTATGAAAACTGGAATACGGGCTGTAACATTCCCGGACTACATACCAAGGTCTCTGCATTTGCCGGAGGGGAATATAAGGCTGAAATTAAACCAGATATCCTTTTCCTATGGCAGGAAAACTGTATTGTGCATTCCAGAACTTACCATATCTGCCGGAAATATTACTGGAATTATCGGAGAAAATGGGGCAGGAAAATCAACCTTTGTCTCCTGTCTTTGCGGGCTGTTAAAAGAGCAAAGGGGAACTTTTTCATTGGACGGGAAGATAGTAAAGGATAAGGAGCGTCTTGCCTTGAGTTATATGGTCATGCAGGAGGTTAATCACCAGCTTTTTACAGAGAGTGTGCGTGATGAGGTCATATTGGGAACAAAAGATATTTCCGAAGAACAACTGCTGGATTTGTTTCATAAACTGGATATTGATTTTTTGCAGGGCAGACACCCGATGACGCTTTCGGGAGGACAGAAGCAGCGCGTGGCAGCTGCGTCAGCTCTGTTCTGCGGCAAAAAGATTCTAATATTTGATGAGCCCACCAGCGGGCTTGACTTTTATCATATGATGCAGATGTCGGCTCTTTTGAAAACTCTGAGACAGAAAGATACATTTATTTTTATCATAACCCACGACAGTGAATTTGCAGTCGAAGTCTGTGATGATATCATTCATATGGAGGCTGGCAGGGTGAGAGATAATTACTTGCTGGATGAAGCTGGTTATCAGAAATTAAAGGATTTTTTTAAATAATACAAAATGCATTTTCAAGGCTGATTGAAGATGCATTTTTTTGACATTATGAGGTGCTTATGGTAAACTAAGAACAGAATTGTCTGCACATGTGCGTATAAATGAGCGCAGGTTGGATAAAAGATATAAATAATATTAATCATATTAATGAGGTGAGTGCTGTGGATAAGTACGAATATAAGCTAAAGACAGAACAGATGCTTGAACTTATGGAAAGTGGTGCATATAACAAGGCGGCGGAAGTTGCTGATAGCATCGACTGGAAGAGGGTCAGAAACGCTGCCATGCTGATGAATGTCAGTGATATATATGAAAAAAATGAAGAGTATCAAAAGAGCTATGAAGTTCTGAACATTGCTTATCATCGTGCAGAAGGCAGCAGAAAAGTACTTTATCGGTTATGTGCTCTTGCACTTAAAACAGGAAATGTAGATGAAGCCATAGATTACTACGATGATTTTATTGAGGTTGCCCCAAAGGACCCCAATCAGCATATTTTAAAATATAAGATACTGAGGGCACGCAGAGCCCCCATCGAACAGCAGATAGAAGCCCTTGAAGAATTTAAGAAGGCGGAATATATTGAGGAGTGGGCGTTTGAGCTGGCCAAGCTGTACCAGGAAGCGGGTATGACAGCGGAGTGTCTTGAAGAATGTGATGATTTGATTCTCTGGTTCAGTGAAGGAAAGTATGTTTATAAAGCCATGGAATTAAAGATGCAGTATAAGCAATTAACGCCTTCACAGCAGGAAAAGTATGACCGCCGCTATGAAAAGATAGAAGAGCCCAGGGCGGCTGTACGTAAGGTTGAAGAACCGAAAGCTGAATCTGCTGTGATTGAGGGAGCTACAGAGGAAATCCCTGATTTGACACAATACAAAGAGAGACTGGAAGCTATAGCTGAAGCAAATACAAAACCGGACCGCCGCGAACTTGAAGAGGATTATGAGGAGGACGAGGAAAAGCTCTATGAAGATGCCCCAGAGGAACTTGAGAGTGAAGAGCCTTTGCCTGAGGGAGACGCAGAAGAATTTGAATCCATTGAGGACGATGAGACGGTACAAAAGCTCACCAGAAAAGGTATTGGAAGTACAATGAAGCTGGAAGAAGCTTTGCAGACTCTTTTGAATCCAAAGGATACAGCACCGGAAGATACAGAAACCCCCGATATTGAGGTAGACGAAGAGGAAACTGTTTCTGGACTGGAGACTGCAATTGAAGAGATTGAATCTGTGATAGACCTTGACCTTGTAAATGAGCTTGCAGGAAAGAACGACAAGGATGTACCAATTGATGCAGATTTGGAAGAACTGAAACCAGAACCTATTGAAGAGCAAGCAGAGGTTTCAGAGGAGGCGGTTCAGGAGAAGAGTGAGGATGCTGCCGGGGAGACAGCAAAGGACACTGAGGAACTGGAGAATAATAATTCAGATACAGATGTGGAAAATAATGAATCAGATGGAGCAGAAGATTTACTTGCAGTAAAGAATATAAATTCAGAGCATAAGAAGCCGGAAGACAGTGATCAGATTGAAGGACAGCTCAGCATTGAAGATATTTTGATGGGTTGGAATACTGAGGACAGCCCGGCTGACGAGGTGAAGATGGAAGAAAAAGAAAAAGAGGCGGAGCCAATACTTCCGCCCGATATACAGCGCATGATAGATGAGATTGAAGGTGTGCTTCCAGAGGAACCCGCACCCACTCCTGCGCCTGTAGAAAAAGTGGAAGAGCCCCAGGAAAATAAGGGTAAGATTACTGAACAGCTGAGAATTGATGAGATAGAAGCATTTCTTGAGGACGAAGACGTGGAAGACTTTGAGGAGGACATCATTGAGGAAGATGATGAAGTCGCGGATGATTCCTATGATGAAGTGTATGACGAATTGGAAGATGACTCTTATGATGATGAATACGATGAAATCGAAGATGATTCTTATGAAGAAGAGTATGACGAAATCGAAGATGATTCTTACGAGGAAGAGTACGATGAAGTTGATGATGATTCCTATGATGAAGAGTATGAGGAATTAGAGGATGACTCTTATGAAGAGGAATACGATGAAATTGACGATGATTCCTACGAGGAAGAATACGATGAGATAGAAGATGATTCTTATGAAGAGGAATACGATGAAATCGAAGACGATTCTTATGAAGAAGAGTATGACGAAATCGAGGATGATTCTTACGAGGAAGAATACGACGAAATTGAAGAAGATTCTTACGAAGAAGAATATGAGGATATCGGGGCGAATTTTGAAGAAGAATTTCGTGTGAATCCGGAGCACGCGGGAGTGCTTGATGAAAGAGAGATTCCAGATGATGAGGATGATGTTATGGATATCATGTCTGCCACAACTCCTCTGAGCCGGAAAGAGACTGCGAAGCTGATTGCAACAGGAAAGACAGCGCCTCTGCCTCTGGATGATATTTCTAATGCTCTGTCTATGTCAAATACTGGATTTGTGGTACATGGACGTTATGATTTGGAGACTCAAAGTGGAATCGGACTTAGGGCTGGCCTTACGGAAGAGCAGAAAAAACTGTTCTCCTACTTTGTACCTGTAAGAGGTATGAGTGAACAGCTTGTCGATGTGCTGGAGCAGGACCGCAACTGTACAAACCGCGAGGGAACTTCCCGCACAGGAAACTTATTGATTATAGGAAATAAGGGAAGTGGTAAGACTGTTCTGGCGGTGGATATTGTAAAAGCCATCCAGAAGCAGAGGAATATCCGCCAGGGTAAAGTGGCAATTGTAACCGGCGAATCCTTGAATAAAAAGAAGATTGGTGATATAGTTGCCAAGCTTCACGGCGGTGCGCTGATTATCGAAAAAGCTGGAAAGATGAATGAAAAAACGGTAGCAAGGCTCAACAAAGCTATGGAGCGGGATACCGGGGAAATGTTCATTGTACTTGAAGAGCAGAGAAAGCCTTTGGACAGACTGCTCTCATCTAACAGAGAGTTCCGCAGAAAGTTTACAAGCCGTCTGGAAGTACCTATTTTTATCAATGATGAACTGGTAACCTTTGGGCAGACCTACGCTCAGGAAAATGGATACCGGATTGATGAGATGGGAATTTTAGCACTTTACAGCAGGATTGACGCTCTGCAGAGAGAAGATCATGCAGTGACTGTCGCTGAAGTGAAAGAGGTTATGGATGAAGCGATAGAACATTCACAGAAGGCTTCCGCGAAGAAACTGGTGAAGCGGGTATTTGGAAGAAATACAGACGATGCCGACAGAATTATTCTGACAGAAAAAGATTTCAATATATAAAGCACGCTTATTGAATGTCAATTATTTAATGAGATTAAAAAATGGACGGACCCTGAAAGGTCTGTCCATTTTATTTATCTATAAGACTGATATATATTTGCATATAAGACGGATTTCTCTTTCTTTTTCTGATAATTTCAAGTATAATTGTAACTATAAAAGGCGAAAAATACGAGCTGTGAGGTGCACTTATGGGAAAGAACAAAACCGTACAAAAGAAAGTAAAACCTTATGAAATCGGAGAGTTGGATCAGTATTTGTTTGGTCACGGAACGCATTATGAGATTTACAAAAAACTCGGTGCTCACAAGGCGGTAGTGAGGGGAAAAGAAGGTGTTTACTTTGCAGTCTGGGCTCCCAATGCAAGAAGGGTAGCTGTTGTCGGCGATTTCAATGAATGGGACTTCGAGAAGGATTATATGGAGCGCCAGGGGGATATAGGAATATACACCTGTTTTATCCCAGGAGTAGAGGTAGGCGATTTATACAAGTATTGTATAGAGACAACTCAGGGAAAGCGTATTTTTAAAGCGGATCCATTTGAAAACTATGCAGAGTTACGTCCGGGCACAGCGTCTAAAGTTGCAGACATTTTGAATCTCCAATGGTCAGATGACGTATGGATGAAAGGCAGGGAGGAGTGGGACAATAGGAATAATCCTCTGTCTATCTATGAGGTTCATCTCGGGTCATGGATGAGGCATCCGGGGCGAGAGGATGAAGGGTTCTATACCTACAGAGATTTTGCGAAAGCCATTGTGAAGTACGTGAAGGAGATGGGATACACTCACGTGGAGCTGATGGGAATTGCCGAGCATCCTTTTGATGGTTCCTGGGGATATCAGGTGACCGGTTATTATGCGCCTACATCCAGATATGGAACACCAGAAGATTTTGCCTACATGGTTAATTATCTTCACAAAAATAAAATAGGGGTCATACTCGACTGGGTACCTGCACATTTTCCGAAGGATGCGCATGGACTGGCTCTTTTTGACGGGACACCTGTATTTGAATATGCAGATCCGAGAAAAGGCGAGCACCCAGATTGGGGCACAAAGATTTTTGATTATGGGAAACCGGAGGTACAGAATTTCCTGATAGCGAACGCGCTGTTTTGGATTGAGCATTATCATGTGGATGGACTGAGGGTTGACGCTGTAGCTTCTATGCTTTATCTTGATTATGGAAAACAGGATGGACAGTGGGTGGCAAATAAGTATGGCGGGAATCAGAATTTGGAGGCAATCGCCTTTTTTAAGCATCTGAATTCTGTAGTGCTTGGCAGGAATCCGGGAGCGATGATGATTGCCGAGGAGTCTACTGCATGGCCCAAGGTTACAGGTGTGCCTGAGGAAGACGGTCTGGGCTTCAGCCTCAAATGGAATATGGGATGGATGCATGATTTTACAGAATATATGAAACTGGACCCCCTGTTCAGGAAGAATGCCCATTATCAGATGACATTTTCTATGGAATATGCATACAGTGAGAATTACATTTTAGTATTGTCTCACGATGAAGTGGTACATTTGAAGTGTTCCATGCTGAATAAAATGCCTGGAAAGGGATTTGATAAGTTTGCCAATCTGAAAGCAGCTTATGCATTTATGATAGGACATCCCGGCAAGAAATTGCTGTTTATGGGACAGGAATTCGCGCAGCTCCGTGAGTGGAGTGAGGAGCGGGAACTGGATTGGTTCCTGCTGGCGGAGGAATCTCACCAGCAGCTTCATAAATTTTACAAAGACCTGCTTCGTCTCTACAAGAGGAATAAAGCGTTATATGAGCTGGACAATGACCCTGAGGGCTTTGAGTGGATTAATAAGGATGATACCTTTAGAAGTATTTTCAGCTTTGTAAGGCATTCAAAGGATAATAAAAAGAACCTCTTGTTTGTGTGTAATTTTACTCCGGTGGAGCGCCCGGATTACAGGGTGGGAGTGCCAAGGAGAAAGCAGTACAAACTGATTCTGGACAGCGATGACAAGGAGTACGGAGGAACGGGGGAGGAAAAACCCCTCATTTATAAGGCTGAGAAACAAGCTTGTGATAACAGAGACTATTCCTTTGAATATCCGCTCTCAGGATATGGAGTGGCAGTATTTGAATTCTGATACATTTAAGTGATATGTATATGGTTGTAATGATTTGAGAATAATACATAAAAAGAACTGCGGCACTGTGATGGTGCGGCAGTTTTTTTATCAGGCTCCCCTTTTTTCTTTCATACGTTTGATGACCTTAAGACGTGTAAACTCTTCCCGGTCCTTCTCCTCGAGAGCATTTGTGATTTGATACACAAGCTGAGAATATTTTGGAATTGTAATGTTTTGAAGAGCATTTGCACGTTTCTGTGTCTTTTTAATATTAGCCGCCAGCCGATAGGCAGCATTTTCTACCATAGAAAGCTTGACAGTCAGGTCTTTTACCTTTCGGAAAGCCTGAGCGGCAAGGTCGATGGATTCCCGTGTTGTGTGAAAAGAATAAGTAGGAGTATTATTTCCGGGGACATATTTTACATGAGGAATTTCAGTACCCATAATACTTCGGGTCTGTATTGTAATAGAATCCTCTACAGGCACGGTATAGGCAAGCTGGGACACCATACTGATACCATGCTCAATATTTGCCCTCTGCAGGCATTGGTAAGCGTAGGTGAAAGTACTGTCAATTTCATTCTGGATATTGCGGGCCTCGTCGATTAAATTCATCAGGCTCCCGAATCAGGATATTCCGCTTCTTATCCATCAAATCATAACCCTGTCTGGCAAGAGCAAGGGAATTCCTGGCCAATATAAGATTTCCTTTGGTGGGGAAGGTGCGTGGATCCATAAAACTCCTCCTTAATAACGTGTCTTACAGTTCGGTCAGTTCGAGTTGGCTGCTGATGCAGTTGAAACTCTCACATATGGTAGAACGCCATATACAGATATTTAAATATCTGTGCATGACTGAACTTTACTAAAATATTCTGAAAACGGATTGCAAAAGGGTCAGACCCCTTTCATTTTCCTTTTCGGGTCTATCCGGTCAAGTTCTTCGGGGGGCAGCAGGTTTAGACATCCCCCACCCAAGGTCTAGTGTTTGTTCCATGGTGCGGTTTTCGTTTTTTCCCTGCCCGATATATTTCTCTTCAAATGCTTTTCCGAATTCCAGATATTTTTTATCGACGGGTGAAAGTTCGTCCTCGCCGATTACGGAAGCCAGATTTCTGGCATCTCCCACTTTTGCGTAGGAGGAGAAGAGCTGGTTTGCCAGTTCCTGGTGGTCTTCTCTGGTATAGCCTTCGCCAATGCCGTCTTTCATAAGGCGGGAGAGGGATGGCAGGATGCTGATTGGCGGATAGATGGACTGTCCGTGAAGCTCCCGGCCCAGTACAATCTGTCCCTCCGTGATGTAACCGGTCAAATCGGGGATTGGATGTGTAATATCGTCGCCCGGCATGGTGAGAATTGGAAGCTGGGTTACAGAACCCTCGGAGCCTTTTATGATGCCTGCACGTTCATATAAAGAGGCCAGTTCACTGTAAAGATATCCCGGGAAACCTTTGCGGCTGGGTATTTCCCCTTTGGAGGAGGAGACTTCGCGCATGGCTTCTGCAAAGGATGTCATATCGGTGAGGATGACTAAAATGTGCATGTTTAAGTCGAAAGCAAGGTATTCTGCCGCGGTGAGGGCAACCTTAGGGGTTATCAAACGTTCCACAACAGGGTCATTTGCCAGGTTCAGGAACATGGCAACATGGTCTGACACTCCGTTTTCCTCAAAGGTACGGCGGAAGAAGTCTGCCACGTCATGTTTGACTCCCATAGCTGCAAATACAATAGCAAATTGTTCGTTGGAATCTTTGCCCAGGGAGGCCTGTTTTACAATCTGGGCGGCAAGCTGGTCGTGGGGGAGACCATTCCCTGAAAAGATGGGAAGTTTCTGCCCGCGAATCAGGGTTGTCAGCCCGTCTATTGCAGAGATACCAGTGTTAATATAGTTTCGTGGGTATTCCCGCTTAACAGGGTTTAACGGCAGCCCGTTTACGTCTCTCTTTAAGGCGGAGGTAATCTGGCCCAAATCGTCAATTGGGCGGCCCACACCGTTGAAGGTGCGCCCCAGTATTTCAGGAGAAAGTGCAATTTCCATAGGGCGGCCGGTGAGGCGGGTGTGGGTGTTTTTTAAAGACATGCTTTCTGTACCCTGAAATACCTGTATGATGGCCTTATCCTCGTAGACCTCAATAATCCGTCCAATTTTCCGCTCTGTGCCCCCGACAACAAATTCTACAACCTCATTAAAAAAGGCGTCCTGCACACCCTCCAATGCCACCAGAGGGCCATTAATACTGCTGAGTCCCAAATATTCTATTGACATAAGCTGGTATCCCTCCTTAATTAAGCATTTTTTTCCAGTACAAGCTGATAAAAGGCATCAATATCACGTTTGTACTGAGTAAACATTTCCAGCCTGTCATTGGGCACATCATATTTGATGGCGATGACCCGCTCGAAAATGTCCTCTGATTTTAGTACTGACATAGGATGCCCCATAGTTATCAGGGCACGAGATTGTTTGTAAAGATATAAAATAGTATCCATCATGAGAAACTGCTTTTCCATGGATACACAGGTATCATCCTTGTGGAAGGCATTCTGCTGTAAGAATCCAAGGCGGATAACTCTGGAAATTTCAAGTACAAGCTTCTGGTCATCCGGCAATACGTCACTGCCTATAAGCTTTACAATCTCCATGAGACTGCTCTCCTGATTCAAAAGTGCCATGAGCCGGTTCCGGTAGTCCACAAATTTGGGGGACACATGGTCATGATACCAGAAAGACAAATCGTCCAGGTATTCACTGTAGCTTGTCAGCCAGTGAATTGCGGGAAAATGTCTGGCATATGCAAGACTCTTGTCCAGCCCCCAAAAACAGCGCACAAAGCGTTTGGTGTTCTGGGTGACGGGCTCTGAAAAATCCCCTCCCTGAGGGGATACGGCGCCTATAATAGAAACAGAGCCTTCCGTACCATTTAGATTCTGCATCATGCCCGCTCTTTCATAGAAGGTGGAAAGGCGGGAAGCCAGGTATGCCGGAAAGCCTTCTTCCGCGGGCATTTCTTCCAGACGTCCGGAGAGTTCCCTCAGAGCTTCTGCCCATCTTGAGGTGGAGTCTGCCATAATTGCCACATCATAGCCCATATCCCGGTAATACTCGGCCAGGGTCAGACCCGTGTAAATGCTGGCCTCGCGGGCAGCCACAGGCATATTGGAGGTGTTGGCGATGAGAATGGTTCTGTCCATGAGAGGATTTCCGGACCTGGGGTCTGTCAGTTCACTAAATTCCTCCAAAACCTGAGTCATCTCGTTTCCCCGTTCCCCGCAGCCGATGTAAATGATAATATCCGAGTCGGACCACTTTGCAATCTGGTGCTGGGTCATGGTTTTACCTGTCCCGAATCCGCCGGGCACAGCGGCTGTCCCGCCTTTTGCGATAGGAAACATAGTGTCAATGATACGCTGCCCTGTAATCAGCGGCTTAGAGGCAGCAAAGCGGCTGCGCACCGGTCGGGCTGTGCGAATAGGCCAATACTGGGCCATGGTCAGAGACTTTCTGGTGCCGTCAGACAACTCCAGCGTAACCAGTGTCTCATCAATATTGTATTCGCCATCTTCCACAACATCAATGACAGTTCCCTCCAAATGGGGAGGAACCATACATTTGTGCACGATAGCAGGTGTTTCCGGCACTTCCGCGATGATGTCCCCTCCGCGCAGATAACGCCCCGCAGAGACCGTGATATGGGTCTGCCATTTCTTTTCACGGCTGACAGAATCCACACTGATGCCGCGGGTAATAAAAGCACCCCCGGTTTCAGAAATCTTTTCCAGGGGTCTCTGAATGCCGTCAAAAATATTATTCAAAATCCCGGGAGCGAGGGTCACAGAAACCGGACTGCCTGTTGCGATAACCTGTTCGCCGGGGTAAAGCCCTGTTGTTTCTTCATAAACCTGTATTGTCGTTAAATCCTTATCCAGAGCGATAACTTCCCCTACAAGCTTTTCTTTTCCCACATAAACCATCTCTGCCATACGAAAGCTGGTGGTGCCTTTTAGATAGATGATAGGTCCGTTGATTCCGTATATAGTTCCAGTGTTAAGCAATACCGCCACCTCCTAAGAAAAAGAATTTGTCGTATTCATTTTGCAGAGATGTCTTAAAGGAATCATCTATCAAAATGTTGCGGCTGCGTATGACTGTGCGGATGCCGCCTGTAAAATCTTCTTCACTGATGGTAAGTTTTACACCGCATGTTTCCTCAAGTTCAGCGAGGAGGTCTTTATCGGAGGGATTAATATAAATGACCATAGAATCATTTCCGGCGAAGGCGGCAGCCTTTTTGATACACTTTAAAAGATAATCTTTGTAGGCATCTGTTTTCATAAAATCCTGTATCAGGGCGGAGACCTCCTCAAAGACTTTGTCCTTTAAATCCTGCTGGAGCTTTCCCTGTATCCGCTTTAACTCAAGCTGAGAGCGCGCCTGTTCCTGATTTAACTGCTGTTTGGCGCTGATTGTTTCAGCTTTCACCCGGGTTTCAGATTGGCGCACAGCTTCTTCTTTATGGTCCTCTAATACTTTTTGCAAAGCTTCACGGTAGTTGTCAATAATGGCATTTCCTTCGGCTCTCGCTTCTTTCATGGAGGCAATCCGAAGGTTTGCAATTTTTTCTTCCAGAGTCAAGAGGGCACCTCCTTTTATAATTTCAGTCCTATGGCCTCCGTAATGTAGGATGTGATAAAGTCCTTTTTACGTCCGGTGCCATGCCTGTCGGGAATTTCAATCAAAAGGGGCATTTTTCTCTCCAGACGAAATTCATCAATCACATCAGGGAACTCCTGACCAAATTTTTCAGTGAGGAGAACAATGCCGATGGTTTTGTCCTGCAGAACCTTTTGAAGAGCTTCGTGCAGTTCTTGGCGCTCATGAACTACAATACCTTCAATTCCGGCAAGACGCATTCCTGTGTAAGTGTCAACATTATCACTAATCAAATACATTTTCATAATTATAACCGTCCTAAAATCATGAAAGAAATAATTAACCCGTACAGACAAACGCTCTCTGCAAGTCCAACGAAAATCAAGGATTTACCAAATACACTGGAATCCTCACTGAGGGCGCCAAGGGCTGCGCTGGCAGCACTTGCCACGGCAATACCGCCTCCGATGCAGGATAAACCTGTAACAAGTGCTGCGGCGAGATAGCCGAGCCCTGTCGCATTGGAGGTGACAGCGTCAGCGGCAGCGTCGGCTGCCTGCACATCACCGCCCAGCATCATGATGGATGCGATGACGAATGCGCCGAAGAAGAAAAAGACATTTACACCAATGGTTTTTTTGTAGCGTTTTTTGTTCTTTTCTCCAATTAAATAGTAGCCAAATGGAATGATGATACTCAGGATTAAAGCTAAAATAAAAATAATTTTAGTTGCTAAGGTCATAATGAAAACTCCTCCCTACCTTTTTTTCTCTTTTTTGGTTTTCCTGGTGTATGGTTCAAAAGCCCTGCCGCCGCCTTTGTAAAAACGGCTGAACATTTCATAGTATTCCAGACGAAGTACCTGAATTCCAACAATCAATCCCTCAAAACCACATACAAATAAGTTGCCCAGTATGACGACCACCCAGTTGGGGGAGCCGCTTTCTGCACCTGCCAGAATCAGCACTACTTCCATAATGGCAGTATGGCTGACGGCGAATGCCCCGATACGCACAAAGGAAAGTGTGTTGGAAACGTAACTCAGTAATGTTTCAAATATTTCAAAAAATCCTTGTACGAGGAACATTCCCGCGCTTTCTTCCATTACATCTGCCCGTTTTTGGATTTTCCTTGTAATTGGCTCCTTAAATAGGATAAATAACAGTGGTATGCCAAACATGACAGCCATAATAATTCCGCCTGGGAGCTTGTGGCCTGTCATAAATAATACAATTGTAATTACTGCAGAGAGATAAAATATAAATCCGGCCATTCCGTTGGGGTCAAACCATGTATTTTCTGTATCTTTCGCGTGAATTGCGTTGATGATGTGCAAAATCATTGCTAAAAGTATGATACCCATACCAAAAGCTACAGATACAATAAAAACAGTGTTCAGCTTTCCGATAAAAGGGAGAGCGGTCATGCTGTCGATAGGTCTTAACCACAGAGGGGGAATCACATGTTCAAAGCCAAAGATGCTGCCAAACATAAATCCAAAAATCATAGAAAACAGTCCGGCTGTTGCAATAATACCTGCCAGGGCGATTTTCTTGAAGTGATAAATCAGCCCTCCTCCGATTAAAAGGAGGAGGCCCTGTCCCACATCCCCAAACATAACGCCAAATATGAAGGAGTAAGTCAGCCCAACAAATATGGTGGGGTCCATCTCATTATGGGAAGGCAGGCCGTACATTTGTATGAACATTTCAAAGGGTCTGAAAATTCTCGGGTTTTTCAATTTGGTGGGCGGTTCCCCAAAGTAGGTGCTGCGGCCATCCTCAACAACGACAAAGACTTTATCATCATTTTCTACTTCCAGCAAAAACTGTTCAATGTCATCTTCAGACATCCATCCGCACAGAATATAGTAATCTTCTTTTTGATTCTCCATGCGGGCAGCTTTTTTTCGGACATCAAAGTTATTGGCGAGTTCCTCCAGGCGGTTTCTTGCGGCAATGAGCTTGGGGGCCCGGGCAAGGAACATTTCACCGATAGATTTATCCAATTCTTCTATTTTCTGATTTCCGCTGTAAATCTCCCGGACAAGCTTTTGAGACTCCTCAGTGGGAGTTTCCCGAAACTCATCGGGCAGCTCTATTTTTTCAAAGTGGAGGGAGCGGAACACAGCATCTACCTTTTGGGCCTCTCCGGGTGAGACAAAGTATGCCCCGTATACATAGCCCTCATCATGTTCCCCTTCCACGAAAATGGCGCCAAGGTCGTCCATCAGATACTTATTCATTTTATTGTAATATTCTATACCGATACGTCCAAACCGGTACAGGATATATTTATAATTCAGGACCTGTTCCAATTCACAGTCCAGAGGCCGGAAGGGAGAAATAATCTGCTGTTTTTTCCTCAGGTCTTCAATCTTTTTCTTCCACTCTTCTTTCTCTTCCTGAAACTTTGTGTAATCCTCGTTTGCCTCATGTATGACTTCAAACATATCATTTAGCCCAAGGGTATCATCGGGTATGATATTTTCTGAGTCCGGCAGGTAGTCCACAAATTCTATCGCCTTGTTTAAGGCATCCCGGTAGGGATTTATTTCTACAAAAGGTCTCAGGTCATCTACAGTTTTCAGCTCAGAAAGTGCTGACTCCAACTGAATTTCATACCTGGATAAGTAGAAGTCTGTCATCCGGTCTATATCATTTCGGGGACCAGATATATTAACAAAATTCATTTTAACAATCATTGGGTGACACCTCCAATATATGCCAGTGTTTCACCGGGAGTAAGACTATAGCGGACACATTCCATCGCGGTGGTCAGTTTTCTGATTTCTTCTTCTTTCAAAAACAAATAGGTGTTAATTGTGGCGATAGAGTAGGGATTATGCCTTCTGTCTGCGGTATAAAGGTGATACAGACAGTTGGTATACATCTGCTCGATAGTCAGATTCTGCTCAAAATTATAGTGACGGGAATAAGAAGTCTTCTGCATAGCCAGATAAAATTGGTCTACATCAGGTGACTCTACAAGCTCTTTGATTAAATTCATAGAAATTTTGTAGTGTATAGGGATAAGGAGAGAATAAATGCCGGCTGGTTCCATATCGTAGTATTTTTTTGCCCGGTATATCCACTGCAGATTCAGCAAATCAATTTCTGAACCGCAGTCCCTGGTAAAAATTTCTAGTTCTTTCTTTTTCAGCACTTTTTTTCGTTCTTTCCACACAGTAGAAAAGTAGTATAAATCCAGTGCCAGGTCATAGTCGAATAAAGTGGCTGACTGGGTATCTCTAAGTTTTTTCAGAGGTGAATAATATTCTGTATTTTTCAGATTTTCAATAAGTTCATCGGTTGTTTTTACTGTAATCAACTGTTCTATAGAAATCCGTGAATATTTATCAAAAAAAGGTTTCTTATAATCTAAGTCAAAAGGCTGGTCATAGCCGTTGATTACAATGCGCAGGCAGTAGTTGATTAAGTCAATCTCATACCGCTTCATATAAATTTTTAAAAATCTGCGCTGCTCCAGACTGGCGAAGGTGAATATTTTCTGATAGTCCTGATATAAGGACTGAATCAGAACCTTTTCGATATCCCCGCGGTGAATCCTGGTCTCATCTATAACTTCCAAAACTTTGGAATAGGAAGAATTTTCTTTTAAATAAGAAAAAATTTCCGGCACGCTGCGCAGAGCAGCGATAGCTTCAAACTGTTCGGGTTTTAAAAGTCTGGCTTCCATAGCACGGATTTTGGTAACAATGCCGCTGTAGGCAAGTAAATTTCCCATAGGCTATACCTCTGTTATACGTCTTAAAATTTCGCTGGCATAATCTGTGTGCTTTGCGTCATATTCTTTCTGGAGTGCGGCGAGATATTCGTTATTAGCATGGGTCTGCCGGGAAAGAAGAAGGGCTTTTTGCAGCTTCCAAATCGTCCCGTATTTTTGCAATTCTGGATTGTGTCTTCGCTTCCAACTCTTTATCAAATTTGTGGCGTGCCTCCTGGTACTCCTCATCCAGGACTGCTTTCTGATCTTCCGCATGCTTCACAATGGCAGCGGCAGCAGATTCTATTTCCGATAATTTTCTCACAATAGAGTCCATAGTAAGCCTCCTGTAACATACTGTTTTGCCAGAGTTGAGCAATACAGTGCGCCGATTTTTATTATTGGTTATTTCAATCATATCATATTGAACCTTAGTAGTTCAATAAGTATACACTATTTGGGAGAAAAATCAAGCCGGGTGAAAAGCCTTATTTCGACAGGTCTGCGGGAGAATTTTGCAGCACTGAAAAGTATTTTTTTCAAAAAGAACATTGATTTTTCATTAATCTGTATTATACTTACCATAAAACATATCTTTATTGAACATTGGCAGTTTAATAAGTATGATTTGGGGAGTTCAAAGGGGAAAGGAGTAAAACTATGAGATTGAGAAATATTCCACGTGCGGAGGGTACGCTTGCAGCCCATATAGCAGTGATTAAAAGGCCCGAGGCCCAGAGGGGGACCTGGAGGCAGGTGTTTGGAAATACGAATCCGATACACATTGAGATAGGTATGGGAAAAGGGGGATTTTTACTGAATATGGCCCTCGCCCATCCGAACATTAATTACATAGGGATAGAAAGATATTCCAGTGTATTGCTGCGGGCAGTGGAGAAATTTGACATGGAGGAATTTGGAGAAATAAAAAATGTGCGGTTTATCTGTATGGATGCAACAGATATAGGCGATGTTTTTGCGCCAAGTGAGGTAGAAAAGATTTATCTGAATTTTTCCGATCCGTGGCCTAAGGCACGCCACGCAAAAAGAAGGCTTACGTCCAAGGAATTTCTTGCCCGTTATGAGCAGATTTTGGAGCCCTGCGGCGAACTTGAATTTAAAACAGATAATACAGAGCTGTTCAGGTTTTCGCTGGAGCAGGTAAAAGAGGCGGGCTGGACAATCGGTGGGTACACTTATGACCTGCATCACCATGAAATTCTTAACAAGGGGAATGTGATGACAGAATATGAGGAGAAGTTTTCTGCGAAGGGAAACCCTATCAATAAAATGATTGCTGTCAGAAAGTAAAAGAGTCACCTTTTCTCATATTTGGCATAATATAACGTAACAGTTCAGTTGTGCACAGCAGCCAGTTCAAGCTGTATCACTGAACAGTTAAGAAGCAGATGGAACCTGGTGTGTTGCCCCGGGTGGATAGGAGTGTGTATGAGAAGAAGAGGCTGGAAAGATTATGCGCGCCGTAAAATGTATTGTAAACCGGATTTGAACCGTAAATTAATGCGTCTGAAACATTCCTTTGCAGAAGTGTGTGAGATTTTGAATAACGGGAGTAACTGTGGTAGATAGAGTTTAAAGAGAAATGTTGGTGTTTACTATGAAAATCAGAGTCACTGAGCAAAATTATCCACAGGAAGTTCTCGAATCAAAAACTGTTGTATTAGTCGAATTTTTTGCCACATGGTGCAGAAAATGTGCCATGATGGAGAGTATTTTGGATGAATTTGCTGATGAATATAATGGCAGAGTTAAAGTGTGCCAGGTCGATATAGACCAAAATAAAGCTTTGGCAGCAGAGATTGGAATTGAAATTGTCCCCACATTTGTTGTTTTCAGGCGGGAAAACCGGTAGCTGCGGCCAGTGGAATACTGAGCAGATATGTTCTGGTGGATATGATTAAGTCATATTAGAAGGGAGCAGCTCCTACAGGGGCACGCTCCCCTTTTGAAAAGGGTATAACAGTTCAGCTATACAGCTTGAGTTGTCTGCGCATGGCTGAACTGTTACAAACATGTAAAAAAAAGCTAAAAAAATGTAAAAAAAGTCTTGCATTTTTTGTTTTTATGATTTATAGTATTACTTGCGTTACTTATTCAGAAGTAACAATAATTTAACAAGATATGCGCGATTAGCTCAGCTGGTAGAGCACCTGACTCTTAATCAGGGTGTCTGGGGTTCGAACCCCCAATCGCGTACTCAAAGCACTGTTTTTGGCGGCACAGACCGTCGGGGATGGTGTTTTTATTTTGTTATAGGAATATATTTTGTGCAATCCGTCAAAAATTATTTTATAGGTTGAATTGATTGGAGGAAAGCAGTATGTCAATAAGCGATAATACGGTAGTAAATTTTTTGAGAAAGTTTGATGAACATCCATTTGTAGTAAATCTGAGTGGGGAAGAGCACAAAATTGGGGATGGGGAGCCTGTATTTACTGTTTCAATAAAGAAGGACATTCCATTGACAAGTCTGATGTCGAGCACATCTCTTGCACTGGGAGAAGCATATATGGATGGAATTATTGGAATAGAAGGCAATTTGTATCAGGCTTTAAATCAATTTCTGGGTCAGATGGGGAAATTCCATACGGATACAAAGGCACTCAAGAAACTATTTTATTCTTCACTGTCAAAAAAGAGTCAGAAGGAAGAAGTGACGTCCCATTACGATATAGGAAATGATTTTTATCAGCTCTGGCTGGACGAGACTATGAGCTATTCCTGCGGATACTTTAAGTCGGAGGAGGATACACTTTTCATTGCCCAGAAAAACAAGATAGAGAGAATATTACAGAAATTGTACCTCAAACCTGAGATGGAACTTTTGGATATCGGTTGCGGATGGGGTGAACTGCTTATAGAGGCAGCCAAGAAATATGGCACCAAGGGAACTGGAATTACGCTCAGCCAGGAGCAGTATGAAAAATTCAGTCAGCGGATTGCGGACGAGGGTCTGACAGAGCTTCTAAATGTAGAAATTATGGATTACAGAGACTTGCCTAAGCAAAAGAGAACGTTTGACAGGGTGGTCAGTGTGGGCATGATCGAGCATGTGGGGAGAGATAACTATAATTTGTTTCTCTCATGCGTGAATAATGTACTAAAGCCCAAAGGAGTATTTTTACTGCATTTTATCAGTGCATTAAAAGAAAATCCGGGTGATGCGTGGATAAAAAAATACATTTTCCCGGGAGGTGTGATTCCAAGTCTGAGAGAAATCATTAATTTGACCTCTGAGTACAACTTTTATATGTTAGATATTGAAAGCCTGAGGCGGCACTATAATAGAACCTTGTTATGCTGGGAAAATAATTTTAGTAAGAACAGAGCTGAGATTGTGAAAAAGATGGGGGAAAGATTCACAAGAATGTGGGAATTATATCTGTGTTCCTGTGCAGCTACCTTTAATAATGGCATTATTGATTTGCATCAGATATTAATGACAAAAGGATACAATAACGAATTGCCTATGACCCGATGGTATTAGAGGCAAATGTTTCGTTAGATGTGAAGTGTAAAATGAAGAGGATATGTGGCAAAAGTAAAGCGGATTTGTGGATGTCCGCTTTACTTTATGCCTGAAAAAAGCTAAAATTAGTATATCTTATTGAACATTAGAAGTTCAATAAGCATACCTTCTTGAACATTAAAAGTTCAATAAACATACCTTCTTGAACGTTAGAAGTTCAAGAAGTATGGAATATGACAAACAGGAGACTGAAGATGAAGATTTTGAGTATATCCGCGCAGAAGCCTGACAGCACAGGCAGTGGTATCTATTTGAAAGAAGTGGTAAAGGGATTTGATAAGCTTGGAATCCGGCAGACAGTATCAGCAGGTGTATACAAAGAGGATTCTATAGAGCTCCCCGGCGGTGTTGAGTTTTATCCAGTTTATTATAATACAGATACAGTACCTTTTGCCATTCCAGGAATGTCGGATGAGATGCCATATGAAAGTACGGTTTACAGGGAAATGACAGAGGATATGGTTGACAAGTTTCAGGCTGCGGCTATGGAACAGATTAGCAATGCAGTGAGAGAATTTCAGCCGGATTTCATTTTATGCCATCATCTTTATCTTCTGACGGCCTGGGTTCGGGAGGCTTTTCCTGACCAGAAAGTGGCGGGTATCTGTCATGGAACTGATATAAGGCAAATGTTAAAAACAGATTTGAGGCGGGACTACATAAAAAGTCAGATACAAAAGCTGGATATGGTGTTTGCCCTGCATGAACAATTAAAGGAAAAGATAAAAGAAGTTTATGGCGGCGATATTCTCCATATCCAGACAGTTGGCGTGGGATACAATAACCGTATATTCAATAAGGAAGTAAGTGAGCAGGACAAGAAAAAAGGGGATGCGGTAGAGCTTATCTTTGCAGGCAAGCTGGCAGAGAAAAAGGGAGTCATGAGTCTGATTAGAAGTCTCGAATATTTAGAATACGGGGAATCGGAATTGGTGCTGAAACTGGCCGGCGGATATGGAAATCAGCAGGAGTATGAGGAAATCTGTCAATTAGCAGAAAGGTGTAAATATCCGGTGCGTATGCTGGGGAAATTGCCTCAGGAACAGCTGGCAGTTGAGTTTTGCAAGAGTGATATTTTTATACTGCCGTCCTTTTATGAAGGGCTGCCGCTGGTTTTGATGGAGGCTCTGGCATGTGGGCTGAAAGTGGTATCCACAGATTTGCCGGGAATCCAGCGGTGGATGAACTTTCATGTTTCGGGAAATGGAATTCTATTTGTAGAACCGCCGAAGACGGAAAATGCAGATGATGTCCCGGAAGCGGAACTTTTTGGATTTGAACAGCGCCTGGCATCCGCCATTACAAAAGCTGTGAATCAGAAGACAGGGACGATTAAGCTGGAGCATCTCTCATGGGAGGCAATAAGCAAAAGCATTTGGGAAAAACTTCGCAATTTATAGACAGAGTATATAGATATGTTGAATATGGGGCAAGCATTTTTGTGCTTGCCCCTGATAACTACTTTAGTTTTTCATATTCCTCCAAAGCGTATCCATCTGTCATTCCTGCAATGTAGTCAGTAATGGCTTTTATAAGAACTTTTCTCTTTTCAAAAATGATAATATCCGGCTCAGTACGAGTAGTATCTGTATCTTTCAAATAATTATTGATTATTTCGGCGTTTAATTCTGTCGTGGTTATCTCTTTTATCTCTTCATTCACCAATTCGATACTACCATCACTTAGGTTAATAGCACTATTTGAAACTCCTTTATTTTCATGTTGTAGTGTTTCAAAAAATATTTTATGTATTGTTCCCTCATGTAATAATCTGGGATTCCTATAGTATTTCTCAAATAATTTGCTAACAATCATACTTGTTTTGGATATTTTGTAAAGAATGCTCAATGGTAGTTCGGATAAAGTAATTAACAATGCTTGATACTATTCTTGCAATTTTTAATGCTTTTTTATCTGTAATAAGACGTTTTGAATTATCAATTTCGTCAATCTCTTTAACAATTTCTGAATGTAGAGAATTACATTTGCTTATTTTTAGTCTATCAGTGAATTCCTCAATTGTCATAACACCAGATGTTAATGCATCATCAACATCATGTCCCCTCTGTGCAATTTCATCTGCAATGAAGACAACTTGTCCTTCTAAACTTGAACAAACTTGTATTTCGTTATTATTAACATTTATGTTTTCTAAATATTCTTTTGAAAGAAAGTCTTTTAAATCTATTTTATTAGGTTTTAAACGTGTATGTTTTAGAACACCTTCAATAACTTGGACACTGACATTTAACCCTGGAAAATTTATGTATTTTTCTTCAAGTTCTGTTAAAATTCGTGCACTTTGATAATTATGCTTAAAGCCTCCAAAACACCGTTTTTCGAATAAATCTCTTGGTGCTACAATTCCGACATCTATCTTTCCGCATAAAATCTCATCTAAGGTTCGTTCTCCTTGATGACCAAATGGAGTGTGCCCTAGATCATGTCCTAATGCGATAGCTTCTGTTAAATCTAAATTCAATTTTAGTGCATATGCAATAGCTTTTGCTATTTGGTTAACCTCCAGAGAATGTGTCATTCTAGTTCTATAATAATCACCTTTTTCTGAGCCGAAAATCTGCGCCTTGTCTACTAATCGCCTAAAAGCTTTACAATTAACAATGCGCTCCCTATCTCTTTGGAATTCAGTTCTAAATTCACCAACTACATCACTGGGATATATACGAATTGATTGATTATCATTCTGAGCTAGTAAATTTAGTTGATATACACCTTCATCTTGTTCTTCTTTTACATTTGTAAATGACAGTGGAACTATATTATTGGCGATTATCCTTTCATAAAGCTCTTGGAATAAACTTTCCATATCACTTATAATCACATAATGTCCAGATTTAAAATCTGCTGATATATCTAAATCAATCTTATCAACAATACTTTTAATTGCTCTGTTATGATACTCATTCTTCAGATAAACCCTCATTATGTACTCAATGTTGTTATTTTCATTTATATTTACATCTGAACCAATAAAAATGTCTTTTATCTCTTTTGCGGCATCATTTTCATATGAAATCATCAAAACAATTCCATCACCTTCAAATTTGTTTTTTATCTCTTTGACAGCTTCTTTATTTAAAGTTCCATCTAGCGTATTATAAAACCTCTTTGTTTTTAGTTTAAAACTTTCTTCTGCAAATCGATGTATATTATTATCTATATTATTGTTTTTTATAATCAAAACTCTACCCATAATATCTCCTCAAAATCCTATTCCTCCAAATATGATGTTAACTCCTGTACCAACTTATGCACCATTGTCCCAGGATCATATTCTGATGGATTAATTTTTCTTTCATTAAATTCAACCATTCTTCTTGTGGCATTTTTTATTGCATTATTTACTCCGTTATAAATATTTACCATATTATAAATGTCTTCATAGTTCTTGTGGTAAGTGCCATCACCCAATTTATTTAATTTGAAAATTTCGTTTAATTTTGTATTCCAATCGTCCCTATGAAGGGCTGAATCACTATAATAAAAATGTAAATATAGCCAATACTCAAAAGACTGATTGCTCCAGGCAACTTTGTATCCTTTATCAGTCCCATCTATTATCGCTTTGTCAAAATCGTTGAAATCATCTTTATCAAACACAACCCATATACTTTGATAAAGAATCTTGGCTTCTTTCACGATACGGTCGGTAATTTCAATCAATTTCCCAGTACTGCAGCCTTCACCATGTATATTGATTAAAGGGGCTTCTACAATCTCAATCATCCCGCCAATTTTTTCCTCGATTAATTTTTGAATGCCTTTAAAATATAGCGGCTCAGTACGCTCACCTTCTGTGACTATTAAGAATGAATTAGCTTTTGGCTGTTTGTACTCATGTCGTCTTTTTTTTCTTTCCGCTCTCCGTTTTTTAAACAAATCGTCAGATCCCATCTAGTCACCATCCTTCATAGAAAAATCCTCAAGAAATGGAATGCCGCCATATACACCAGCCAAATAGTCTTTTTCAAATGAAGCGTCAGATCTCACTTTAAAATCTGATAATGCGGATAATTCTGAATATCCATATTCGTCTTTTTGAACAAACCAAATCTGATCTCTTCTGAAAAATCTTTTATCCATTAAAGTTGTATCGTGTGTTGTATAAATCAATTGTGCGTTCGATTTTTCAACATAAAATAAATCAATAATGAATTTTAACAGTAGTGGATGTAATTTTATATTTAATTCATCAACAAAAATTGACCGATTATTTAAAATAGCTATTCTAGCATATATAAAAAGCATAATGCTCTTTATTGTGCCTTCTGATTCAAAAAATAAATCTAAAGGATACTCTTTTCCATTTTTTCCTTTATGGAATGTCATGAATTTAATTTCTTTTTCACTATCATCATAAGTAATATCTTTTATTCCTGTATCAATTGCAGTTAAAAATTCTATCAATTTATCTTTTTCACGGTCGATAACTTTAGGCAAAAAGGCTCCCAGTAATGTTGTATCCTCACAAAAATCTGTTGGAACAACCAACGTATCCATAACGCCCAGATATACATTTCTAAAAACATCAGTTTTTAATTTTAATTTATTCAAAAATGAGAGTACTAATGTTTCAACGGGGATTTGTTCTTTATATGCGTCACATTCTTTCCTGACAGTTGCCCCAAATTGTACATTTTCTGTTGTTCTTTCAAAAATTATAGATGTTCTATTTGTATTAAGATTTTTTCTATATAACCATTCAGTAACAATGCATTGTGCATTGTACTCAAATCCATAACGATATTCATAATTCTCTAAAATTTCTACAATTTGAAATTCTGAATTTTCATTGTTTTCTTCGAATGAAAATGGAACATAAAACTTTTGAATAGCTGTATATGCACCATCATCTACATTGTTCAATGATTCTGCTATAATTCTTTGGAAATAGGTCATTGCCATATATAAATTTGATTTTCCACTTGCATTGGCTCCGTAGATTGCTGCAACTTTGAGAAATTTTTCTTTAGTTCCATTGTCTATCAAATTACATTCATGCTCTTTATATGAATTAATTGCTGTCATATCCAATATTGTTTCATTTCTAAATGATAAAACATTTTTTAGCATAAACTGTACCAACATATTTTAACACCTCCTTTATAATATATAATATACCCTTATTTGAAAATTATATCAATATTTTTGAGATTTTTTCGTAAATTTTACTGTATAAAAGTTGAAATTGATAATATAAAAGGAGTAGGGACTTTGCTTTCATATGCTAATTAACAGATAAAAAAGATGGTCCTAAAGACCATCCTTTCAAAATAAAAAAATTTATAATATGTATTCATATTTTTTATTATAGATATAGATGCCATTGTATTAATAACTTAAATTTCTTATAATAGCATCAGTTGTAATCTTTACATTTTCAAGCGATGTAGCCAGGTTCAGGCGGATAAACCCGCCAAAACGGTCACCGCCAAACCAGTCACCGTAATCAATGGCCAGCCGGCACTTGCCTTGGATCAGTTCTTTCATCTGGCCGGGTTCCACATAGGCGGATAAATCAACCCAGGAAAGATAGGTCCCTTCCAGAGGAGAAATAATGACCTGGGGCAGGTGTTCTTTGAGTTCTTTGCAAAGAAAGCTGTAGTTTTCAACAATCTGCGCCTTTACTTCTTCCAGCCACTCTTTTCCGCCGAGATAAGCTGCCTCCGCCGCAATATAGCCAAATGCATTGCCGCTGATTACACGGATTCCGTTTGTATATTGATCCCATTTATTTCTCAAATGTTTATTTGGAATGATGATTTGTGAGTTTTGTGCTCCGGCAAGGTTGAAGGTTTTGGACGGAGCCATAATAGAAATCATCATATCATCATAGTCTCCAACGGAAAGGGATGGCACATGTTTTATGTTGTAAGTCAGGTCCTGATGGATTTCATCTGAAATGACAAACACATTATGTCTGCGGCAGATTTCAAGTATGTTCTTCAATTCTTCTTTTGTCCAGACTCTTCCTGCTGGATTGTGGGGGGAGCATAAAATAAATAGCTTGACCTCATTCTCAATAATTTTCTGCTCAAAGTCTGCAAAATCTATGGTATAAATTCCCTGATTATTTATTAAATCGGATGTAACCAGCTTTCTGTCATTATGTTTGACAGCATTTAAAAACGGATAATACACAGGGGTCATGACAATGACGGCATCGCCGGGATTTGTCATAAACTGTATAATCCAGTTGAAGCCAGAGACAACTCCAGGTGAAAAACGAATCCAATCTTTTTGTATGTTGTAGTCGTGATTATCTGCTTCCCAATTTATACATGCCTGATAATAGGTATCCGGTACTTTATAATATCCAAATGCTCCCATATCTACATATTGATGTAATGCCTCCTGAACACATGGGGGCACCTGAAAATCCATATCCGCCACCCACATTGCATGAAGCCCTTCTTCTCCGTATGTTGCTGTCTGCCCGTCCCATTTTGTACTGTTTGTATTTCTTCGGTCAATGTATTTCATATATTCAGCCTCCAAACTTATTTTCATGTATAAAACCCGCTCAGTAGTAAAATAGCATTATTTGTATATAGTGTCAAATGATGAGGTGCTGCTTTTGGGCCGCGTGACAAAATACACCTATTGAAAATATCAATAAGTGTGCGGAGTTCATGTAAAAAAACGATTAGACGGTTAACTGCAGTGACGGTATAATTCAAAACGAGCGCTTTCATTTACAAAGCATAGTTTATCTTGTACAGAGGGGGGAAAATACGGTGTTTGAAGTCAGTTATTTTTTAGAGGTTTTACCAATTATAGCTTCAAAGTTAAATGTTACATTGCAACTGGCGCTGAGTGCAACTCTTTTGGCACTGCTGCTGGGTGTCATTATCGCGGTAATTGCATACTACAAAATTAAGGTTTTATATCCAATTACAAGGGTGTATGTTTCTCTTATGCGCGGAACACCGATTGTTGCCCAGCTGTACTTTTTCTATTTTGGTGTTGCTGTATACAGCACTGCGGTCAGAGACATGACACCACTTGTGGCAGTTACGATTGTCATGAGCTTAAATGAGGGTGCATTTATGTCGGAAAGTATCCGGGGAGCACTGCTTTCCGTGGACGATGGGCAGAAAGAAGCGGCATATTCACTGGGAATGTCAAATTTTCAGCTGGTCAGGAGAGTTATTATTCCCCAGGCAATCAGAGTCGCACTGCCGCCATTATTTAACGATATCATTAACTTAATTAAAATGTCATCCCTTGCATTTATGGTTGGTGTCGCGGATATCATGGGTGCGGCAAAAATGGAAGGTGCCAAATCGTTCCGTTTCTTTGAAGTGTATGCGGCAGTTATGATTGTATATTGGGTTGTAATCTGTCTGCTTGGTTTTGTACATAAATATTTGGAACGGAAGTGTGCAAGTGCTTACTAAATCGGCTTATACGGCATATGCCGTTCAATAAGTAAACATTAGGAAATGAAGGAGAGAAGGTATTATGAAGAAAAGAATTAAAATGCTGTTATCAGTAGTATGTGCAGTGTCATTACTGGCAGCAGGCTGTGGGAACAGTGACAAGAAAGAAGCGGCGTCAAGTGATAAGAAAGAGGCGGCAGCGGAGGAAACAACAAGCGAAACAAGGACAATTAAAATTGTAACAGGCGGTGATGGAGAACCATACAGTCTTGTAGATAATGATGGAAAATGGACAGGCATTGATGCTGAAATCTGGGCTGAAATTGAACAGCGCACAGGCTGGAAGGTTGAATTAATGAAGACTACATTTGATTCTGTATTTGGAGAATTAGATGCCGGACGTGCTGATTTGGCAGCTAACTGCTTTGCCACAAAACCGGAGAGACTGGAAAAATATCAGGCATCCATCCCATATTACGGGGACGCACAGGCGATTGCAGTAGCCGGTGATAATAAAGATATCCAGACATTTGAAGACTTAAAAGGCAAGAAGGTTGGTATAACATCCGGACAGGCAAGCCAGACAATCATTGATGAAATGTCACAGGAAATTGGGTTTGAGGTTGTTACTTATGAGCAGTCCAACATCGGATGCCAGGAACTTACATTAGGAAGAATTGATGCTATGGCAAGTGCAGTCACAGTATTTAACAACTACATGAAAGGGAATAATGTAGAAGTCCGCATGTTAGATGAAAAATTAACAGCTAACAATGTTGCTTATTTCTTCCCCAAGACAGATGACGGAGAAGCATTATGTAAAGAAGTGGATGCAGTGCTTCAGGAAATGCTGGATGACGGAACAATTGCAAAGATTACAGAAAAATGGTTATTTGCTGATATGACAAAATTAATCACAAAATAGTTGATAAAAAGTGATTTAGGAAGGGATTGCCGCTGATATGGATAAACCACTTGTAAAGATTGAACATTTGTACAAAGAATTTGACAAAGAAACCAAGGTATTAAAGGATATCAATTTGTCTGTTAATAAGAATGAGATAATTGCCATTCTGGGGCCGTCCGGGACTGGAAAGTCGACGTTACTCAGGTGCCTGAATTATCTGACAGTTCCGACAAAAGGAATCATTACAATTGGCGATATCAGTATCAATGCTGAGAAACATACTAAAAAGGAAGTACTTGAATTGCAC
This sequence comes from Muricomes sp., assembly GCA_049840515.1. Lineage (GTDB taxonomy): Bacteria > Bacillota > Clostridia > Lachnospirales > Lachnospiraceae > Muricomes. Next base: position 60,751 of record JASGKW010000027.1, read on the forward strand.
CAGCATTCATCCATGGTATTTCAGGGATATAATCTATTTAAAAATATGACTGCCCTTGAAAATGTAATGGAAGCTCAAATCAGAGTCCAGAAAAAGAGTAAAGCCGAAGCGGAAAAAACGGCTTGGGGATTACTTGAAAAAGTAGGTATGATTGACAGAAAAGATTTTTATCCTTCCAAATTATCCGGCGGGCAGCAGCAGAGAGTCGGGATAGCAAGGGCACTGGCAGTGAATCCGAATGTACTGTTATTTGATGAGCCCACATCAGCTTTGGACCCGGAACTTGTGGTAGAAGTTTTGAACACAATTAAAAAGCTTGCAAACGAAGGGACAACTATGATTCTTGTTACCCATGAGGTGGCATTTGCGCGGGAAGTGGCGACAAGAGTGATATTTATGGATGAGGGAAGCATAGCGGCTGACGGGACACCAGAAGAAATTATTGAACATCCGGAACATCCAAGATTGCAGCAGTTTTTGAATTATGTAAGCAGATAATCGTAAAATCAGAAGGACCCATGCAGGGTCCTTCTATTGTATATTATCATAAGAAGGAGAAGAGGGAATATGAGCTTGTATGAAAAAATCAAACAGGAAGCGGAGGATTTGGAGCCATATTTGATTGAGCTGCGGAGGTACCTTCACAGGACACCAGAGTTATCCATGCAGGAATTCCATACAGCGGAGAAGATTGCAGAGGAATTAAATAAAATTGATAACATGAAAGTATATACAAATCTGGCGGGCGGAACAGGAGTTATGGGAGTCTTGGAAGGAAATTATCCGGGAAAATGTATTATACTCCGCGCGGATATGGATGCTCTGCCTGTTGAGGAAGTCAATGATTTGGAATATAAGTCCCAGAATGCCGGTTGTATGCATGCTTGTGGGCACGACGCACATATCACGTGGGTTTTAGGAAGTGCCATAGTGCTGGGAAAGTTTCAGGGGGAATTTCCCGGGACGGTAAAATTTGTTTTTCAGCCGGGGGAGGAGAGCGGGGAAGGCGCCCGTGAAATGATAGAAGACAATCAGATTCTTGAAAATCCTAAGGCAGATATGGCATTTGCAGCCCACGCATGGCCTTCCATTGAGGCGGGGAAAATAGGAATTGCAAGGCAGTTTGCATTTGGATGCCCAGGTGCTTTTCAAATCAAGATAAAAGGAAAGGGCGGGCACGGGTCATGGCCGCATCTGGCAATAAATCCGATTATGATTGCATCCCAGATTTGCATGACTCTGCCGCGAATTATTTCAGAGAGAATTGATGAAGTAGAACCTCGTGCAATCAGCATTGGCTCTATACATGCAGGAAAAGAGGGGGTAGGAAATGTGATTCCCCCTGAATGTGTGATGGCGGGGACAATCCGCGCTACAAAACAAGAGATTATGGAGCAGATTGCGGCGGAAATCGAAAATGTCATAAAAAGCTGCTGTAATTTATTTGGAGCACAATATGAATACACCACACAGTGTGACATATGTGCAGTTGAAAATAATAAAGAGTTAGTGTCTGTATGTAAAAAATGTGCAGAAAAAATTCTGGGCCAGGACCAGGTATTTGTTGTAGAGCAGGATAATCTGGGGGAGAAAACTTTTCGGAATTCAGCAGACGAGTGCCATCTGTTTATATGTATGTGGGAATCAAAAATGAAGCACTTGGAGAACCGTTTGTCCTTCATAGTCCAAACTTTGTATTAGATGAAACAGTATTAAAAAAGGCAGTAGAAGTATTTGTGGGTATTGCGTTTGAAGTTTTAGCAGAAGAAAATATTTAATATATAGAATAAATCTATAAATGCAACACACTTATTAAAAAAATCAATTAGCAATGAAAGTTGAATGGTGGTACGATTTATGCATAAAAAATAGGAGGAACTCAAATGTTTATAGATCTTCACATGCATGAGATGACATATTCAAAGGACAGTTTTCTTGCTCTTGAAGAGATTGTAGATATAGCCGGAGCCAGAGGACTGAATGGCATCTGTATTACGGACCATGACAGTATGGGACTTAAGGAATATGCAGCACAGTATTCAGAAAAAGACTGGTTTTCCCATTTTCGTTGGAATAGAATACTATTCACTTCAGGGAGACATTGTGGCGTTTGGAATTGAGGACTATCCAAAAGAGCGGATTGATGCTCAGGAATTTATTTCCTATGTAAAAGAACAGGGCGGTATTTGTTTCAGCGCCCATGCGTTTCAGGAATAATAACCGTGGACTGGGTAAGCTGCTCAGTGAAATGCAGGGCCTTGACGGGGTGGAGGTATTAAATGGAAGTACCGACATGGCGGCAAACCAGAAGGCGGCAGATTATGCAAACAGGTTTGGACTGGTGACGGTGGGTGCAAGCGACTGTCATGTTCCTGAAAAAATAGGAATCTATGCTACATATTTTCCGGAAGAGGTAAGGACATTAGAAGAATTTATTGCAGTATTTAAGAAGGGCGGCTGTATGCCGGCATATTATGAGCATGGGAAATATCACATATGGAATATGCACAAGCAAGCTGTGGCCATATAACAGACAGGACTATACAGAGAAGAGGTGGAAATCAGAAAGTTGGTTTTCCACCTTTTTTTATTGACCTATTGAAGTTCTATATAATCTGCTTCTTGAACTACTAATGTTCAAGAAGATATGCTATATGGAGTTCCATATAATCCGCTTCTTGAACTACTCAATGTTCAAGAAGATATGCTATAATTTCTTATAATAAATCAAATATTTCAGTGCGTTTGCAGGAGGTTTTTATTATGAAGAATGAAAAGAAAAGATTATCTTCAGAGCAGCATGCAGAGTTGCTTTCAACCTTGAAAACACGTTTTGCGGATAATATGAATCGTCACGCAGATATTGATTGGGAAAAAGTGCAGGAAAGGCTAAACGCCAGCCCTGAGAAGATGTGGTCACTGAACGAGATGGAAGTGACTGGCGGTGAGCCGGATGTTGCCGGTTATGACGAGGACAGCGGTGAATATATTTTTTATGACTGTGCACCTGAAACACCAAAAGGCCGCAGAAGTTCTCTGTTATGACCCTGAGGCGCTGGCTTCAAGAAAGCAAAATAAACCAAGACACAGCGCTGTTGGGATGGCAGAGGATATGGGAATCGAACTCTTGTCAGAAGAACAAGTACAGGGCTTGTCAAAAGCTCGGCAGCTTTGATGTAAAAACATCAGCTTGGATAAGAACACCGGACAGGATAAGAAAGCTTGGGGGCGGTCTGTTTTGTGACTGCCGTTATGATACTGTTTTTGTGTACCACAACGGAGTTGAGAAGCTATTATGCCGGAAGAGGATTCCGTGGATTATTGAGAGTATGACGAGGTTTCCTTTGCTCTATGTCTATGCTCTTATTGACAAAGGGCATAATGGGTAATATAATACCTATATAGAGAATATATTACCTATTATGGAGGGATGCCAATGTACAATTTTGACACAATGGATAAAAAACTGATAGTATTTGGCTATCTGTTTCGAGTTGCTAATCGCCTTCAAAGCAAGATGGATTCTCAGATGCAGGACCTGACTGCCAAACAATGGTTTGTAATTTTGGCATTAGGGTTATTTGAAGAGCCACCTACGCTAAAACAGCTTGCGGCGGCTTGTGATACTTCACACCAGAATACAAAGCAGCTTGTTATGAAACTGGCTGAGAAAGGGTTTGTGACGGTCCATCACGATAAGAAAGATGGCAGGGCCATGCGGATTACAGCAAACGATAAATGTGAGCAGTGGAATAAGGATAATGAACAAATGGGAACGCAGTTTATTGAAAGTATGTTTTTGGGAATGAATATGGATGAAGTTGCCTGTTTAAGTGGCTCGCTGATGAAAATATTTGATAACCTGGGCAACATAAATGGAGGGACGGCTAATGTCTAGAAAGATTTTGGTAACATATACATCCAAGTATGGCTCAACTCTAAAATATGCTGAATGGATTGCTTCACACTGAATGCAGATTTACTCCCTGTTAAAACGGTTGCCCCCAAAACACTAAGCCAATACCACGCTGTCGTATATGGCGGTGGTTTATATGCGGGGGTATTGCAGGCGTAAAACTGGTTACTCAGAATTCCTGTGAAAACCTTATTGTATTTACCGTTGGATTAGCCGACCCAGTTCAAACAGACTATAGCCACATTATCATTCAAAATTTTACACCAGAACTTTTTGAAAAAATGAGATTTTTTCATCTGCGCGGAGGCATAGATTATAAAAAACTTGGCCTGTTGATAAATTAATGATGGCCATGATGAAAAAACATGATTCAAAGAAAGCTTGAATCTAGCGGGAGGCAGACAAGGAGTTTCTCGATACTTATAATTCAAAAGTGAATTTTGAGGATAAGGCAGCTATAAATTCGGTAGTCGAATATGTGGAAAGTTTATAATATGTGGAAAGTGAATTTCCCGTTATTCTAAAATATCCATTAAATCGCCGTATCCAGCCTCCTGAATTAGTTGTTTAAATCCTGTCAAGAACTTCTTCTTTTGAATAATTGTTCTGTAATAAAAACTCATCATCTTTTTCACTTAAGTACGTATAGAAAAGGGCAGTGGCGATGATATCATCTTTATTACTGTAATCAAGGTAGTTAGTATTATATTTTCGGCATCATTTATCTCACCATTGTCCGCGATAGCTAATAAATCTTTTAGTTTTTTGCCTGAAATTTCATACTTATTTTCATCAGCCAGCTCGATAGAAGTGTATTGTTTGCCAAACAGTAAGGGAAAAAGTACCTTAACCATTTCTTTAATCATTCTCATAATGTAATCTTTTTCATCATAAAAGCCCATGAGCAGTTCCTCCACGAATTGTAATTTACTGAATTATATCAAATTTTAAGAACAAAATCCAATTTTTGTTTTTAATGTAAATAGTATCTCATTAATTCTGGTGAGGTGCTGTTTTGTGTTCTTTTTTGAAATGTAAAGATTTCATGCAATAAAAGATTGAGAACATTGACAAATCAGAAACATGATATAAATTGAATATAAAATTACTGACAACTAAATTGGACATAATAAAAGGAGGAGCAACAGTGGGTCTTAATGAATTTCAAAGCTGAGAGTACAAAAGTAAATGATGTAAGTTTAAAGGACTATGAGGGAAAAGTTCTCTTGATTGTAAATACTGCAACCGAGTGTGGATTTACACTGCAGTAGATTGAAGATTTAGAAAAGTTATACAAGGCACATAAAGACCAGGGATTGAAATTTTAGATTTCCCCTGCAATCAGTTTGGAGGACAGGCCCAACTGACGAAGAGATTGGAAGTTCTGCTCCCTGAGTTTTAAATAGTTTGCGCTTTTCTAAATTTGAAGAACGGAGATGGCGCACTGCCGTTATATAAATATTGGAAAGAGCAGAAGGCATTTGCCGGATTTGACCCGGGACATAGGCTGACTCCTGTTTTGGATAAGATGCTGGGAGGCTTATCCAAACTAGAACACTAGTGGATATCAAATGGAACTTTACAAAGTTCTTATTTTATATACAGGGCAATGTTGTACAGCGGTTTGAGCCTACAACAGATGTCTCAGAGGTGGGAAAAGAAAGTGAAAGAGTTATTATAATCATAGAAAGAGTGAAGGTGCTGTTCGGATTATTGTGTTTCCCTATTAACCTTAGCAATACGCAACTGAACCAAATACTACACATAACAA
>JASGKW010000028.1:0-27808 GCA_049840515.1 Muricomes sp.
ATAGCAAGGTCAATGGCCTGTGCGGTAATCTATTACTGGTTCTTTTAATTTTCCTGTAAACTTCATAATATCTACCTATTTAAACGGGGTTTCTTGTTCACTCTCATCTGGTATGTCCGTATCAATTGTTTCGGAGCAAACGGAACTCTACTATCCGTACAAGCAAGAGTGACCATCCATTTTATATAAGCGGAATGAAGAACATCATCCATAGTCTTCCCACCATGATTTTTAATCGCTTGTTGTAAATTCATGCCGGTTCTTGTTTTCCTGCTGCGTCCCGCAACAACTTCTTTTCGGTTTCATTTATTTTCCGGTCATCATTTTTTTCATCAGGTTCATTCTGGTTATATTTAGTTTTGTCCGACTCAAAATAAACATCTGCCCCAACTCCCAACTGTTTACATGCAACTGATATAGCATTTGTTGTAGCCATCTTGTAGCATTCATCAGAAACGAATACACCACTTTTTTCAACAGTTGCGCTAACTCACCACTTCCAGAAATTGGCATTGACCATTTATCACCATATTTTACATATAGCTCTATATCAACAAATGCTGCATATTCATTCCCTACCTGCTCAATCCATTCTTTCACCGGCTTGTAATACCATCCAGCACCACAGGGACCAAATTCTTCTGTCAACATTTTAATTCGCCACATCGGATTGATGTCAGTAAATCCATTTATGCGGCCACCCTTTATTTTTCTCTTTGCCTCCTCTGGAACAGCACGGAATTTCTCGTATAAAGCAAGGTTTTCCATTACACATCTTTCCTCTCAAAATACACACCCAGACTATTCAACGCCATTTCAATTTCAGTGATTTCATCTGGTGTCGCAACCACAGTATATACTACCCTTAGAGACTCCTTTGAAGACAATGGGGCAGCTTCTACCTCATTAACTTTTGTAATCTCAGAAATGACATTCTGTTTTGTTCTCGTTTTGAATCTGTTCTTCTTTTTGGATGCGGAGCCTCTCATCTTGTCTGACACGTTCTATTTCTGCCTGCCTCTGCCTTTCTGCCTGTTTCTCCTGTTCTTCTTGCTGCTCCTTCAAAATAGCAGCTTTGGTAGTCTCGTAATCATTTATATACTTAATTGCACCAGCAAGATACCGATTGTTCATGTATAGGTTTAATGCTTTTCCCGTCACATCGGAAGTCATGGAGGATATGACAGCGATATCATCACTGGTCTTTTTGGCTATCTCTTCAATCTCTTCCTTGATTGACTTCATGGCTGTAGTTGCATTAGTCCACTTGGAGCCGTATATGACCTCAAGAGGTATGTAATCTGCTAGGGTTCATCGACAATACTGTTATAAGCATCCTGAATCTCTTTCTTCCTCTCTCGGACACGGTTATCCTCAAATACTTTCAATTGCCCATCTATCAGAAGAATAGGCTGATCAATCAGCGAAATAAGGCGGTTGACAGCATCATGGAAAACTTCATATGGTTCCATAAACTGCTTTTTCGCTTCCCTGTCCCGGTCAATCACTGCCTTTTTCAGTTTCCGCAGATAAGCCAAATCATCCTTACCCTTTTTCTTTGTCACCTCAGTAAGTTCCTTAGTTTCATATTCTTTCTTCATAGATTCTGCCAACTGTCTTTCCAGTCTGGCAGAATCTATTTGGAATATTTCGCCCTGGTTTCTGTACTACATCAAACTGTAATCCGTTCATTTTGTATATCCTCCAATTCTTCTATGTACTCAAAAATATTGTTATAGCACGCCCTTTGGGCTGTCTTTCTCCGGCACCATCTTCCTACGCTTCCTTTCGACCACGCAGTCACAGTCTTCGCTGGGGTCAAGGTGCGCCCGCATTCATCACATATATAATTGTTATACATATTCATCACCTACACTCTTTGTCCAATTCTCAGAATAGAACCATTCCATAATCATTTCAGAGAACTGTTCTATATCCTCACTGTTTTGTGCCAATTCAAGAAATGTCTCCTGCTCCTCTATCGTCCCATTAAGGCACCTCTCGCAAGCATAGGAGAAAGCATCCTCTTGTCGGACAGTCAGGCCGGCTTCTCTTCCTACTCCGGTGTACAGCATAGCCTGTCCTCCTTGATTCTTCTCAGCAGTCTTTTCAAGTGTCTTTCGCATTCCAAATAATCTTGCGGCTCTTTCGAAAGACAATGAACTACCAAATCATACCCCTTGCCTTCTTCAAACCCATTTTCCGCAATCCAAACGATGGCAGGATGTCCATAATTGGATGTCTCAAGGTGTATATAGGGAAAACCCTCTTCACCTTTTCCTTTAGACTGGATTTCCATACAAAGATTAAATATCTTATGGATGGCTTTCTTATCTTCTTTCTGCATATTTACATTTCCCTCCATTTCTGTTGAAAATAAAGTTGTTAAATTATCTAAGTGCACTTACAGGGCTGTTACCCTAGTGCGCTTTTTTATGCTATTTTTGCAACAACTACATAGGTTATACTCCAAACCACAAAGGCTGTTGCCACCTTTAGCAGTTCAAGCTTGTACCGCCTTGGCATGTCCCGTATTCTTCTCACCGAATCTCACCTCCCACCGGATATGAGTTGATGAATCGTTCCAAATCTATCCCTTTTATTTTTTTACTTCCAAGAATGACATAGGGAAGCTTTCCTGAATTTATGAGGGAATACACCTCATTCGGGTTTACCTTTAGAATCTTTGCCGCCTCTGGAATCCTGTAAAGCGGCTGATACTGTATCACTGGCATTTGATTCACCTCCTTGTTATTTTCTTCCAATTCTCCTATAATCTAAGTACAGGCTTGTGGGAGCCGAGTACATAAGAAAGGAGTCCAGAAGTTACAATGCTAAAATCAAAACGAATAAAGTTAGAAGTTGAAAATATCCACCGCATGGGGATTGCTTTTGCATCTGCCAGGATGCAGGACCATAAGTACCCAGCGGACATCGAATCGGATGAGCTTATTGATATGAGGTATTCCAACTTCCTTACCGACTATGCGTACATAATCGCAAAGTATCAAAAAGCATCCCAAAATGATTCGTCTAATATTTCAAAGTCTATTGGAAAATCCCTTAATGTTTCACTCACGTTATTTGATTCGTTGTTCAAAATCAATTAGCTAGTTGCAAGGGGTACTGGGTGCATTCTCAATCATCTTATTTAATATTGCTAAATCGTGTTCGAGTATATCGCTTACGCTAAGTCCCTTGTCTTCTTCGGAAACCCGGCGTTCACCCTCTACTTTAGCCACTGCTTTAGCTACTTTTTTTCCGTCAATATCAATATTGACACAGAACTCCTTGCTACCGTTCATGGCTTGGAGTTCTTTTCTTATCAGTACCAACTCTTGATAAATCTTTTTCAGCATCTCTCACACCTCCTCCCTATCCCGCCCTTTTTGTTTCCTGCTGGGGCTTTTCTTTTTCTTTCTCTGCAATATTAGCTCCTATTAAAATTCCTTTTATTTGAAGCTTTTGTTCCGTCGATGCAGATTTTAGCAAAATTGATATTTCTTCTGTGAGAAGTTTTGCCTCGTCTTTATTAAACATTACCTCACCGCCTTTCTGTGTTATAAGCACATTATATTCCTTTATATTGGTGTTGTCAATACATTTTTATTTCTTTTTTGTGTTGACAACACACAAGTTTTATGGTATTCTATATCAAGAAAGGGGTGACAGAAATTGGAAATAACCGAAAGAATAAAACAGATTCGTGAAGATACAGGATTGTCACAAGAGGCTTTTGGTGAAAAAATGGGTGTGAGCCGTGGCGTAATCATGAATATAGAATATGGCAGAATATCAGAGGTAAAAGAATATGTAATAAGAGCTATTTGCCGAGAATATAAAGTTAGTTATTTTTGGCTGAAGGATGGCATGGGAGAACCATACATAGGCGTTCCAGATATCATATTGGATGAAGCTGTAGAAAAGTACGAGTTGGATGATTCTGACCGCGGGTTAATTGAGGGATATGTAAAACTTGACCCTAAAATAAGGGATGCAATAAAGGCCTATCTTTCTGAAGCGTTAGCGAAAGAAAAAACGCCGGAATAACTCCGGCGCAATACTAGATAAACAGGTAGTGGACAAATACAAAAATTCTATGTAATTTTTTTGAATCTGTGATACTGTTTACCATTTGTACAATACATTTGACAAGTTCTTCATTACTCATAAGTTTTCCCTCCGTTTTTGCAAGAAACGTGTGTTCGAAATTCCTTGTATTGATAATACTATGTTGAAAAGTAAAAATCAACAGCGAATAAGAACGTTTGTTCCTTATTTTGTTTGTAAGTGTGTGGATAAAATGTGGATAACTTTATTTTTTACATATTATCCCTTATATAATAGTAAACAATTACATATGAGGAAACTTATGGGTTTTTATGCAATCGTCCGCTATAGCGGACACTTATTTATAATCAGACTCATATAAGCTCTCAATTTTAACTTTTAAGCCTGCCGCCAGTTTTTCCATAGTGTTCATTGTGGGGCTTTTATAACTGTTCATTATTTCTTGTATGGTGGATTTTGATACCCCTGTCATTCGGGATACTTGGCGGATAGACAGATTTTTTTCATACATTATTTTATTCAATAATATTTTCATGTGCATATTATGTACAAAGATTTTGATGTTATTCCAAAAGGATTAACATAGATGTGGGTTATTCAGTACAGAAGAAAAGAGGGGAATATGAAGAAGCGATTTTTAACATTTGTTTTGGTGGTGATAATGGCGATATCATTCACAGGTTGCTCAGAAAATGAAAGTGCAAGCGAAGATGATGCTCAAAAATATTACTGGCAATCATTCTATGAAAAAGCTGATTATGAAAAATATAAAACTCCAGCATCCGAAAATGGTCTTGATGGTACATTGATATCTGTAGAAGGAACAATAACGCAAATTTATCATGTAGAAGACGATGAAAACAAACTGGTTGGAATCATAATTAATGATGAAAACAAACATAATTGGATTTCACTAATGAATGTTGAAAATAATGACATACCGGATGAAGGTGATAAGATTACCGCCTATATGGTTTATTTAGGAATTTCTTCCAACCACAATAATTATCCTTCTGGTGCTCTTATGCGTTATGTTTCGTGGATAGGTGATAATGATTGGCTCGGCATAAATAATATTATGATAGATAAAAATGTATATGCGTATTTAGCATATGAGGACAAACCCCCATATATAGATAATTGGGACGTTGAAACAGAAGATAATATTGATTACTACAATATATACCTTGAATCAGATGTGAATTGGCCCGATATGGATGAGGATAAACAGATTAGTTTAGCCAAAGAAACAATAAGGTATTTTAAAGATTCCTCATTTACCTCTTTTCACAAAGCTAATATTATGACAATTGATTCCAATGGGAACAGTGCCTTTTCTCTGACAATAAAAATGATGCAATAAGAGTATATAAGAATGGAGTATTGGACTATGATTATGACTCTTATAAGGAAGATAAATAAAAAACGCAAGGAGGTATCAGATGATATCAACAAACAAATACCTTAAGCTACTTGCTGCTGACGATGCGGAAGTAAAAGAAATCATAGCTAAATTGTCAGAGGATGATGCGAAAGAATTGCTAGAGCGATTAATTAATCATATGAACAAAGAGCGACAACCAGAACAATAAAAACCGCCCGGTACTACCAATACCGAACGGTTCAACATACCCGAAGATATGCATACAAAAACACATATACATTGTATCATCTTCGGTGACGGTCTGCAAGAGACAGGCTGTCTTTTTTATACGAAAAAATAAGGAAAGAGGGAGATGTTATGGGAGAATTAAGAACACGTAAGAGAGGAAAGAACTGGGAATACTCATTTGAGGCTGCCAAAGTCAATGGGAAAAGAAATACTGTTTCAAAAGGTGGATTCCGAACCAAGGCTGAGGCTGTAGATGCTGGAATACAGGCCAAGGCTGAGTATGACAATGCAGGACGGGCATTCAAGCCCTCTGAGATAAGCGTTTCAGACTATATGGACTACTGGCAGGAAAACTACGTGAAAGTATCCTGTAAGCCAAATACCCAACGTGCATACAAGGATATCATCCGGTTACATATCGCCCCGCACCTCGGGAAATACAGGCTGTCCTCAGTGACTCCGGATATTTTGCAAACACACATGAATAAGCTGCACGCAAAAGGATTGTCCAGGACCTATCTCAAGAATATACACGCTCTTCTTTCTGGAGCCTTAAAGTATGCTGTGTATCCTGCCGGATTTATAAAGAGCAATCCGATGGAATATGTGAAGATGCCACGTTGCGAACACCGCAAGTCCGATACAGACAGGAGGGTTATTTCACAGGATGAATTTTCTGAGATAACAACGAGGTTTCCTGAAGATAACAGGTACAACATTCTATTCATGCTCTGTTACTATTCAGGAGTACGCATTGCTGAATGTACGGGGCTTACATGGGACAGGGTGGATTTCGCAACCAATTCCATCACCATTGACAGAATCCTTGTGAAGAGCGAAAAAGCATGGTACTTAGGCACTCCAAAGACTACAAGCAGCAACAGGACGATACAGATTGGTCAGACCTTGATGGATGTCTTGAAACGGCACCGTAAATGGCAGCTCGAAAACCGGATGAGATATGGAGAGTTCTACAAAAACTACTATATACGGAAGGATGCCCACATATACGGAATTGACAATACTGTTGAATATAAGACCACAGACGCACCTTTGGAATTTATCTGCACTCACGAAAACGGAACGGTAATCAATCCTGATTTGGCGAGGTATGCAAGCCGGATTGTAAACTATGAACTTGGAATCCAGTTCAACTTCCACTCCCTACGGCACACCCACGCAACCATCTTAGTTGAGAATGGAGCAGACATCAAGGATGTCCAGGAGCGCCTTGGGCATGCACAGCTACGAACCACAATGGACACTTATGTTCATAACACAGATACGATGAAAAAACGGTCTGTAGACATATTTGAAAAAGCTTCCGTGTCAACCAGCTAAAAAAGCGTTGACAAATCGTTGACACGGACAGCAAATATACACTTAATAATGCATAGAAACCTGGTGTTTTCGTTCAAGAAGTGCTATAGTTTCCACATGCACCGTTGAACAGAATTGATCCACAGCCACGCTTTTTACGACTTCATATCCTCTCTTCTGCATCATTTCTAAATCTCTTGCCAGGCTTGTCACTTTGCATGATACATATACAATTTTATCCACCTGATAATCCAGTATTTTGGGCAATGCTTTTGGATGGATTCCATCTCTTGGCGGGTCCAGTACGATTACGTCTGGTTTTTCTTCTATCTCGTCAAGCACCTGAAATACATCTCCTGCAATGAATCTGCAATTATTCAAACCGTTTCGCGCCGCATTTTCTTTTGCCGCTTCTACCGCCTCTTTTACAATTTCCACTCCAATTACCTGTTTTGCCACTGGTGCAAGCACCTGAGCGATTGTCCCTGTGCCGCTGAACAAATCGTATACTGTCATATTTGCTACGTCCCCGATGTACTCTCTCACTGTGTTATAGAGTACTTCTGCCGCTTTGGAGTTCGGCTGGAAAAATGAAAATGGTGTGATTTTGAATTCCATCCCCAATAATTTTTCGTAGAAATAGTCTTGCCCGTACAAAATCTTCGTCTCGTCACTCTGTACCACATCTGACAGTGAGTCATTTAAAATGTGCAGTATTCTGTACAATCTTTCCTTCCAGCTTGAGATTTAGCAGTTCATTTACCAAAGGCTGCAAATCCCATTCTTCCTGGGTTGTAGTTACTAAATTGACCAGTATTTCGCCGGTTTCGTCTCCTCGTCGGAGAAGCAGATGTCTGAGATATCCGATATGCTGCATTTTTTTATAATAGCTCGCATTTCTCGTCTTAAAATATTCCAGTACGCAGAGCAGTATTTGATTCATGTCTCTGTGCACAAGCTTGCAGTCTCCTGCTGTCAGTACATCATAAGTACTTCCCTTTTTGTGAAGTCCCAGAGAAAGAGGGCCGTCTTTGTACTCATCTCCAAAGGAAAATTCCATCCTATTCCGGTAACCAAATTCTTTGGGGCTGGCTTTTATCCCCTCAAAAATATAGTCTTTATCCACGGCTCCATCTATAATGCTTTTCACCTGCTCTGCTTTCATTTTTAATTGCTCATCATACGCCATAGTCTGGTACGTGCAGCCACCGCAGGCCGGGAAAATGCTGCATACCGGTTCCCTTGTTTCCAATGGGGACTTTTCCAGTACCTCCAAAAGCCGTCCCTCCGCATTGCCGCGTTTAAATTTATTTACAACAAAACGGATTTTCTGTCCCGGAATTCCATTTTTCACTGTTACATACTTTTCTTCCTCCGGTACCCATACAAGCCCTTTATTGGGGAACTCCACTTTTTCTATTGTACCTTCAAATACTTGTCCCTTTTTCATCTTTACCTCTCAACTCACATCTTATTTACAGGAATAAGAACTCTCCTAACACATAAAAAGAGACAGGGTGCAGTAAGCGTCCACAACCTGTCCTTTATTCATTTCCGGCATATACTGATTATACCTGATCTTCCTCACTAAAATAATCATCAAAATCATCGTCGAAGTCTTCTTCAAAATCTTCCAGATAATCTGGTGTAAAGAAACGATACACCCCATATGCGATAGCTGCCACTGCCGCTACAGCTCCTACAATTGCCAAAATCCAGATTACTGTATTTCTTTGCTTTTCATCTGACTTTCTGCGCAGCAATTCATTCAGCTTGGTCTCAGCGATTAACTCCTCAACTTTGCTCATGTTATCACGTCCTTTCCCTATTCTGTGCTACAGGTTTATTTGTAGTTATTATATCACTATCATTTTCAAATTACTACTCATTTATACCAACTTTTCCAAAAGGTTATTGCCATTTTACACTTTTTGAAGTTTTGCAAATGAGGCAAACATTTTCTTTACTCCTGCGGTGTCAAATTGTACAGTTACCTCATAATCACGTCCGCCCTCAGTAATATCCTTTACAAGCCCTTCGCCAAATTTCATATGCCGTACTCTGTCGCCAACCGTATAACTAAGTCCTTTTTCCTTAGTTACTGCAAACTGCTGTGCAGTTTTTCCAGTCGAAAATGCTTTTGTTTTAAATGCTTGCTTTGCCTGGAAATAGGTATTCTGGGTTGGCATCTCTGCTTTCTCCTCAAAGCGGTTTCCAGATTCAACTAATTCCATAGGAATTTCTTTGAGAAAACGTGAAATCTTATTATACCTCGTTTCACCCCGAATCATTCGTCTCATGGCGCAGCTCATTGTCAACTCTTTCTCCGCGCGAGTGATTCCTACATAGCAAAGCCGTCTTTCCTCCTCCATCTCATCCGGGTCATCTGAGGTGACAGTCATATAACTTGGAAACAAGCCGTCCTCCATACCTGCCAGATATACATGAGGAAATTCCAGTCCTTTTGCACTGTGCAGAGTCATTAAAATCAC
Organism: Muricomes sp.; assembly: GCA_049840515.1. Taxonomy (GTDB): domain Bacteria; phylum Bacillota; class Clostridia; order Lachnospirales; family Lachnospiraceae; genus Muricomes. The sequence continues at coordinate 9,496 of JASGKW010000028.1, forward strand.
ATAATCCTGATTTTCATCCAGACTGTCAATATCAGCCACAAGTGCCACTTCCAGAAACCCGCTTAAAGTCGGTTTTTCTCCTGTATCTTCACAGTTTTCTTCATAAGCCGCAATCTTACTCAACAACTCATCAATATTTTCGACTCTGTTCTGTGCATCCTCTTTATCATCCGCTTCCAAATCTTCTATGTAGCCGGTTTTTTCAATGATTTCTTTCATCAAATCTGATATACTTTCCGTTGTTGAAACTCCTTTGAAATATTCTATCAGAGCCACAAAGGAATCCAGTTTTGACGCTGCCCGCCCAACATTCGGAATCAAATCTATTCCCTGTAATGCCTCATAGAAACCAATTTCACGCTCCAGCGCAGATTCCTGCACTCTGTTGATGGTAGTCAGTCCAATTCCTCTTTTCGGCACGTTGATGATACGTCTGACAGCCAAATCATCCCGCCCATTATCAATGGTTTTCAGATACGCCAGCAAGTCCTTAATCTCCCTGCGGGCATAGAAATTTACTCCTCCTACAATTTTGTAAGGAATATTGGAGGACACAAAGCGCTCCTCAAACAGGCGCGACTGCGCATTTGTTCGGTACAAGATAGCATGTTCATTATAAGTGCAGCCATCTTTCACATTCTTTTGAATGTCCTCCGCAATAAATTCTGCCTCGTCATATCCTGTATCAAACTGGCGGTCTGCATTTATCCCCCTCGCCATTTTCCGTCCACAAAGCTTTCTCTTTCCGCCCTACGTTATTTCTAATAACTGCATTTGCCGCATTTAAAATGTTGCCTGTAGAGCGGTAATTCTGCTCTAATTTAATCACCTTTGCATCCTGAAATTCCTTTTCAAAATTCAGGATGTTTTTAATATTCGCCCCCCTGAATTTATAAATGGACTGGTCATCATCACCCACGACACAGAGATTCTTATATTTTCCCGCTAAAAGGCTTACAAACCTGAACTGCACTGTATTTGTATCCTGATATTCATCTACCATAATATAGCGGAATCTGTCTTGATAGTATTCCAGAATATCCGGCTGGGTTTCAAACAACTGCACCGTTTTCAAAAGTAAATCATCAAAATCAAGTGCATTGTTTGCCCTGAGCTGTTTCTCATATTCCCGGTAAACTTTTGCAATTTTCTGCTTTCCAAAATCTCCTCCGGCATTCAATTCATACTCCTCCGGGGAAATCATTTCATCCTTGGCAGAAGAAATAGCCGCCAAAAGACTGCGTTCCTTGTATACTTTCGTGTCAATATTGGTCAGCCTGCATATATCTTTCATCAATGTCTTCTGGTCATCCGAATCATAAATGGTAAAATTATTATCATATCTCAGTCTGTCGATATGACGTCTCAGTATCCTCACACAAGTAGAATGAAAGGTACTTACCCAAATACTTTCGGAGCCAAATCCTACCAGGCTGTCCACACGTTCCCGCATCTCTCCTGCCGCTTTATTTGTAAATGTAATGGCCAGAATGTTCCACGGATTTACACCTTTTTCTTCTATCAGGTAGGCAATTCTGTGGGTCAGCACCCTTGTCTTGCCTGAACCGGCTCCTGCCAGAATCAAAAGCGGCCCTTCTGTGTGGAACACAGCCTCCCTCTGTTCATTATTTAATGTATCGTATATACTCATATGTATCTCCTGTCTGCTCTGTATACTGCCAATATAATCCCATCTAAATTATTTGGATTTTAAAAACTGTCAAAACCCTTACCTATGAAATTATAATATAAAAGCCCGTCTCTGTCACGTAAAACAAGTATGAAAAAAGGCTTGCCATCTAGTTTTTAATACTATATAATACATGTATCGAGGTGATAATATGACGATTGATACAAATAACATGCTGGAGAGTATTTTAAAGAGCATTTCCCGCATTGATTATATCCATCCGGGGGACATTCCAAATATAGATTTATACATGGATCAGGTTACAACTTTCATGGATGCTCAGCTTTCTTCTACAAAGCGTTACAATGAGGATAAGATTCTGACTAAGACTATGATAAATAATTATGCCAAGAATAATCTTCTTCCCCCTCCGGTAAAGAAAAAATATACAAAAGAACACGTTTTAGTTTTAATTTTTATTTACTACTTTAAAAACATTCTGTCAATCAAAGATATTGAAACACTGCTAAAGCCTATCACAGACAATGCCTTTTCTAATGACAGAAATTTAGATATGACTGCGCTTTATGAAGAAATCTGCGCTATGGAAAAGGCACAGATTGATCCATTGCAGGAAGAAATTAGGAAGGCTTATGAAAAGGCCGAGTCATCTTTTGAAAATTCAGATACGGAAGACCGTGATTATTTACAATTGTTTTCTTTCATCTGCAATTTGAGTTTTGATGTGTATGTAAAAAAACTATTGATTGAAAAGCTCATTGACGAGCTGCCTTCCTCCGAAGGAAACTCTGCTAAAAAATAACTTTTATCAAAAAAGAACAGGGCACATATTTCTACATACCCTGCTCTGTCAGGAGTCTGCGTATTTATACCCGCCAAATGGGTATAGGTGCTAAGACTCTTTCTTTTTAGTTTTTGAGGAAAATTTTCCAAAACCATTTAGATTGAAACCAATCGTTCCAATTAATATAACGATAATGCCAATGTAATGATAATAATACAGCGGTTCATGCAAAAACAGTGTTCCCGCCAGAATACTCACTACTGTCGACACATTATTAAACAGTCCAACTTTGGTTGCCTCCAGGCTCTTCAACGCATAAGCAGAAAGTATCGTTGTTATCAGGGAAGAGAAAACACCCAGATAAATGACCGCAAGAACAAAAGATACACTAGTATATGGCTTAAAGTAGTCCCCTATATTTCCTTTTAAAAGATGCTGAACCACTGAGATTGCATTAAAAACAACGCAGCCTGTGATACTCATAATATATACAATTGTTACGGCAGAGTAGTCCTTAATCAGTTTTTTGGCAAAAACATTGTATGTTGCAAGTGTCATGGTAGAAAGCAGCACAAGAAGGAATCCCCAGTAATTGTAATCTCCGATATTAACCCCGTTCATCACATTTATGAAAACAACTCCCAGCACAGACACTAACATAAGGATTTTTTTCTGCATATTAATTCGCTCGTTTAATATAATTCTGGCGACAATTAATGTCAATATCGGTACTGTGGCATATATGATTCCGGCTTCCGATGAGGGAATCATGCTCAATCCGAATGTTTGAAGCAAAAAGAACGCGATGGGATATACCATACTAAATGGAACTATTTTCACCCAGCTTGAAAAATCGGCAGAAATGCTGTCTGGTCTAAAAAATTTATAAATGAGTGCCGAAATTGCTGCCATAGTAAATCTGTTTGCCAGTAATCCGATGGCATCGGCACTGGTCAATGCAATTTTTGCTGTTAAAAAAGATAAGCCCACAATCAACGCATACAGCGTTATTGCCAAGTAAGCCTTTGTTGTATTTTTCATAATAATCCCTTTCAAACCGATATTCCGCTGAATGCCCGGATATCTTTTCCTATTTCCTTGTTTTTGGTATTCTATCGTGTCTGTCTATAAGCTTTTGTTCGGAATAGATTGATTTGTTCAGGTTAAAAATATAGGCGAACGCACACACCAGGATAAAATGCGGCAGATAAGCAAAGACAAACACCTCCGCCCTGATTATTACAGGTGCCAGAAATGTATTCGTGGCACTTCCAAAAACGCTGGCATGCCCAAGTGCTGCAACCAACTCTACCGGCAAATGGAATATTCCGCCCAAAACGACTCCAAGGCTTGCTCCAGTGGAAAACAGCGGAGTGACTTCTCCTCCCTGAAATCCGGCTGCCAAACTTAGTATAGTTATTAAGGCTTTCAATATCCAGTAACAGGAAAATATTTTATCCCCGTGAAAGGCTGCATCTATGGGATTTGTCCCCAGTCCGGCATATCGTCCCTGATACAGAAGCAACAGTAGTACACTTACAATCACATCTACCATTATAATCCTAAGAACAGGATTTTTCCAGGTTTTTTCCAGTCTTTACTTCGTCTACTTCAATGTCCGCGCAAAAGCGCCTTCTGTAATTTCAAACACTATCCCCAGCAAAACAAGCTTTCCAATATTAGGCAATGACATATCCTACTGAGCTGTCAATGCAAAAAATACCGCTGCAAAAGGTGTTCCAAAAAGTCCCGAAATCCCGCAGCCATACCTGTCACAAGAAAAATATGGCAGCTGTTTTTTAATGGAATCTTTCTTCCCACCCAATGGGCATTTCTCTTATTTCTATCATTTAAATGCCTATCTTTTGAACATCTATCTGTTATAAAACTTTACTCCAAAAATGTTTTTAGATACAAAAAAGCTGATAACCCTGTATTAAACAGAAGTCATCAGCAAAATTGTGCTTTTGGACACTTCCACGGGAAAACTTCATTCCCTTAAAACTCATTAAAAAATTTGTTTACTATCCAATCTGAGCAGCTACTTCTGATGCGAAGTCTTCCTGTTTCTTTTCCAGACCTTCACCTGTTTCAAAGCGGATAAATCTCTTAACTGCTAAATTAGCATTATTTTCTTTTCCGACTTTCTCTACATACTTAGCAACTGTCAGATCACTGTCCTGAACATAAACCTGGTCTAACAGGCATACTTCTTTCAGTTCTTTGTTTAAACGTCCAATAATCATTTTTTCAATGATATTTTCCGGTTTCTCTGGATTTTCTGTTCTGGCCTGAGCTAACAAAATCTCTTTCTCATGATCCATATATTCCTGAGATACTTCTGCACGAGATACATATTTTGGATACATAGCTGCTATCTGCATAGCTACATTTTTCAGACATGTTCTGATTTCGTCATTTACAACATCTGTATCAGCTTCCACGAGAACTCCGATACGTCCGCCGCCATGAATATAAGATACAACGCATCCGTCAGTTACAACTTTTTCAAATCTTCTGATGTTCAGGTTCTCACCAATTACTGCAATCTCTGAAATCAAAGCGTCTTTTACAGTTTTTGTTGTATCTGCTGCCCATGCCTCAGCCAAAAATGCATCAATATCTGCTGCGTCTGTGTCTGCTGCCTGGTTTACAACTGCCTCAACAAATCCCTGGAATTCATCGTTCTTAGCAACAAAGTCTGTCTCAGAGTTTACTTCTACAATAGCTGCCACTTTATCATCTTTTACGACTGCTTTAACGATACCTTCTGCTGCAATTCTGCCTGCTTTTTTCTCAGCTTTAGCCTGTCCATTTTTTCTCAGGAACTCAACCGCTGCATCCATATCTCCGTCTGTTTCTGTCAGCGCTTTTTTGCAGTCCATCATTCCTGCACCTGTCATTTCTCTTAATTCTTTTACCATTCCTGCTGTAATTGCCATGATTATTCCTCCATTATTGATTTTTTATACAGCTTCTGCTGTCTGCCGCTTAACGGGCAATATTCCATACTATCAAAAATGCTTCAACCTGTACCCACAGGCTGAAGCATTTTGCGTACATGCTATTATACTTCTACAGTCTCTTCAGCTACTGCTTCTTCTGCAGCTTCTTCATAATATTCTTCGCCTGTTGCACCCTGGTTTACTTCGATTACAGCGTCAGCCATCTTAGAAACGATTAACTTGACAGCTCTGATAGCGTCATCGTTACCTGGGATTACAAAATCCAGTTCTTCCGGATCACAGTTTGTGTCACAGATACCAATCAATGGAATACCCAATGTGTGTGCTTCCTGAACACAAATTCTCTCTTTTTTAGGATCTACGATAAAGATAGCATCTGGAACTCTCTTCATTTCTTTGATTCCGCCCAGGTTCTTCTCTAACTTAACCCACTCTTTTTTCAGTTCAATTACTTCTTTCTTAGGAAGTACGTCAAATGTTCCGTCTTCGGACATTCTCTCAATATCTTTCAAACGCTGAACTCTGCTCTGGATTGTCTTGAAGTTTGTCAGCATACCACCCAGCCATCTCTCATTAACATAGAACATATTGCAGCGCTCTGCTTCTGTCTTAATTGCATCCTGTGCCTGTTTCTTTGTTCCAACAAACAGAATTGTACCACCATCTGCGGCAACATCTGCAATCGCACGATAAGCATCGTCAACCATTCCTACAGATTTCTGTAAGTCAATGATGTAGATACCATTTCTCTCTGTGTAAATGTATGGAGCCATTTTAGGGTTCCATCTTCTGGTCTGATGTCCGAAATGAACACCGGCCTCTAAAAGTTGTTTCATTGAAATAACGCTCATATTTCTTTCCTCCATTTGGTTTTAAACTTCCGCATGTTTTAAACTCTTCCTTGAAACCAGCTGTCTCAGACAGGCTTAGGCACCGTCAAAGAAATCCACATGCGTGTTTTTTTCGCAACGCTTGTAGTATATCATAGAAAATACTGGAATGCAAGGTTTTTCTATCATATATTGACTTGCTCTCGATGTTATTCCTATGATATACTAGTTTCACCTAATAACGCAAGCAGACAGGAGGTAATTCTATGAAATTCACATTTGCACATAATAATCTAAATGTTTATGATTTACAAAAATCCCTTAATTTCTATAAAGAAGCCCTTGGTTTAGAACCCGTCAGGAGAAAAGAGGCGGAGGATGGCAGCTTTATCCTCGTATATTTAGGAGACGGCACAATGCCTCACCTCCTTGAACTTACCTGGCTGCGTGATATGGACCGCCCCTACAATCTGGGTGACAATGAAATACATCTGGCTTTCAAAGTAGATGATTTCGATGCGGCTTTCGCCAAACACAAAGAAATGGGCTGTGTATGTTTTGAAAATCCTGGGATGGGAATTTATTTTATTTCAGATCCTGACGGATACTGGCTGGAAATTATTCCTTCAAAATAAATAAAGCCTAATTATAAATTTTACACGCATCAAATCAATACAAATATTAGTTTTTAAAGAGACGGACTATACACTTAAGCCCGTCTCTTTTTGGATTCGTATCAACAAAAAAGGCACCATCCAATATGAATGATACCTTAAAATTCTTACCAATATCTCACAAAATATGTAACGCGCACTGAGCTGACGCAAACCGGCACACCATCCTGCTGAGCTTCAATCATCTGGCCGCCGCCTATGTATATTGCCACATGTCCTGGTGTCCATGCAATGTCACCTGGCTGTGCTTCAGCAGCAGAAACTATCTGACCGCCTGCAAGCTGAGCTGCATCCGTACGTCCGATATAAATTCCCGCCTGAGCATGACACCACTGTGTCAATCCAGAACAATCAAGTGCCACATAAGGTGTTGAACCGCCATACACATAAGGAACGCCTATCTGTGTCCACGCTGCAGCTACAATTGTCTGGGCTGCACTTGTATTTCCTGCTGCCTCACTTGGAGAACTTGGGGGAACAACTACATTCGGTGTACTTTCAACTGTGCTGCCGCCGTTATTGTTGTTACTGCTTCCTCCGCTGGTCCGTCCAGAATTGCTCTGTCCTCCGCTGCTCTGAACAGAAACTGCTACCTGCTGAGCTGCTTTCTGTCTTGCTGCCTCTTCCTCAGCAGCTTTTCTTGCCGCTTCCTGAATTTGCTTGTCAAGATTTGCCACCTCTGCACTCTTGCTCTCAATTGTATTATTCAATTCAACCTGCTGATTTTCATATTCAGCCTGCATCTCTTCCAGCTTGTTCATATCACTTTCAAGAGATGACTTCAAATCTTCTACTTCATTCACAGTATCTGCATATTCCTGCAGCATGTCACGGTCATAACTATGTATTTTCTGAACATATTCTGCCTGATTTAACATCTCTGCAATGCTTCCTGAGTTCAATATTCTTTCCAGTGCAGAACCATTGCCCTCTTCATACATGAACTTAATGCGAAGCTTCATATCCTCATATTGCTGTTTTTGCTTTTCCTGAGCGCTCTTAAGCTGCTTCTCCGCCTTAGTGATTTCCTCGCCCTTTGAAATCAAATTGCTCTGCAATTCTGTCATCTTAGACATCAAAGTTGTTAATTGTGATTGCAGGCTATTCACTTCACTCTGAGCTTCCGCCTTCTGAGTTTCCAGACTCGTAGGCGCTGCCAATACCGGTAAAGTTATCATGGTACATGTCAGTGCTGTCGCTGCAAGCACATTACGCACTCTTTTCATCTTCATCCTTTTTACCCATCCTATTCTTATTTATTATCTATGTCCCCACATATATGTCTTACTATACAATATTCTCCAGCATTTTTCAACAGCATATCTCAAAAAACTGCAATATGGGGTATAAAAATTATTTTTCACTTATACATAATGAATTATAATAGATGGGTGACAAAAATGCAACACCTTTTTAATTAATTTGTAACATTTTGGTTACAGTTCAGCCATGCAACTTTCCAAAGATGGGTGGAGAAGAAAGCTTGCTTTCGCATCCATCCAGCTTGGGAAAGTTATTTGGCGCTCTGCCTAAGCGAGATGGAGCTGCGCGGAATCGAGCTTATGGCTGAACTGTAACCAGAGCCATACAGCTTCCAAAGATGGGTGGAGAAGAAAGCTTGCTTTCGCATTCAGCCAGCTTGGGAAAGTTATTTGGCGCTCTGCCTAAGCGAGATGGAGCTGCGCGGAATCGAGCTATGGCTGAACTGTAACCAGAGCCATACAGCTTCCAAAGATGGGTGGAGAAGAAAGCTTGCTTTCGCATTCAGCCAGCTTGGGAAAGTTATTTGGCGCTCTGCCTAAGCGAGATGGAGCTGCGCGGAATCGAGCTTATGGCTGAACTGTAACCAGAGCCATACAGCTTTCGAGATGGATGGAGAAGAAAGCTTGCTTTCGCATTCAGCCAGCTTGGGAAAGTTATTTGGCGCTCTGCCTAAGCGAGATGGAGCTGCGCGGAATCGAGCTTATGGCTGAACTGTAACCAGAGCCATACAGCTTTCGAGATGGATGGAGAAGAAAGCTTGCTTTCGCATTCAGCCAGCTTGGGAAAGTTATTTGGCGCTCTGCCTAAGCGAGATGGAGCTGCACGGAATCGAACTTATGGCTGAACTGTTGTGTGTTCTCCTTTTTGGTAAACTGCCTTAAATTCCAAGTCCTCTGTGACTTTTAATGTTTCTATATTTTCTTTCCCGTACAATACTCCATTCCTGTCTTCTGGCTTTATCATTCTCCATCCGCGGAAAGTATAGCCTTTTCTTTCCATATTATTTTGTGGAAGTATTGCAAGATTAAGATTGCCCCCGCTGTGTACACTGACTTGTTTTGTCACATATTCACCGGCAGGCTTTTCTTTTGTTTCTTCTCCCTTTGCCCAGAAAGATACTTTGTAAAAGATATCCTCCTGTTCCTCAACATCTTCTAATATTACTGTTTTCCGACAGGATATCTCCCCGTGTCCTATTATCTGCCTGTATCTTTCTATTACGCGGACATCCAGCAACCCTTTTTCCACATCTATCCCCAATATCTCAATTGTGAAATTAGAGTTACTTGTTATCTTTACAAGGAAGCCCTGAATAAAATCTGCTGCAAATTCGTCTGATTTCTGAGCTGCTTCAATACCTTGCAGGGGATGAATCGTCAAAATTTTCATGGATTGTTCCATCGCCTCCCCCAGGCTTCTCTCCAGTTCATTTTTTCGGATTGACCTGTTCTCCACCGCTTGAATTGTCACTCCCGAAAAAACTATTATTACAATCATGAAAAATACAATGACGGCATTTCTCATATTTTCTTCCTTTCATCCTATTTGTTTAAATACTATTTCACCTCGCATATCCTGCAATCTGGTGCTCTAAGAACAAATTTAGCACCGGAAGAGTATAGTTATATGTCAAAGTAACCTTTGCATATTTTTCGTTTTCTTTGCTGATAAGCAGCTCAATCTCCAAATCTGTGTATTCATTTTCCAGTGCGTTTCTTTTGCAGCTCTGAATTACTACCTCTGAAAAATCACCGGCTTCTATTTCTGCAATTACTGCAGAGTGATAATTTTGTGCCCTCTGTGTATTTAAAGATGACATGATATAAGCCCCGCTCAAGACTGCCATGAAAGCAATCATGATAATCCCCATCATTGTCTCAACTGCGCCTTTCATCCTGTCTCCTTTCAGTCTGCAATAAATCGATATTCCTTTTCTGTTGTTTTTGTGCTTCCCTGGCAGGTATCGGATGCCCGATATGTAACACGATATTCCCCACATAACATGGGAACGAATTTTTCCGGCATCACTTTTGAAGTTATATCTTGCTGCACAGGGCCTGTAATTTTTACCACCGATACCTGCACATCTTCTCCATCCTGATTTTCAGCTTCTATATGAAATGTTTTTGAATCCAGCAGATTGTATTCCTTTCCTTTATACAGTTTTTTAGTTATCACTGATAATTTAGGCGCTTCCCTGGATAGAATGGATTCTGCAAGGACATAGCTGTCCTCATGTCCAAGAGTTGCTATGGGGCGGACGGTTTTCAACATGCCCAGCAAACTATCCTCCTCTCTCCCAAATAAGACCAGCATTATCCCGCACAGGACAATTGTAAGAATAATAAGTTTTCCGTATTCTCCTAATATTGTTTTCAACTGTATTACCTCTCCGGAATGATACTCCCTATTCCCTCAAAAAAACTTTTGACCAAATAGGTAATATCTCCGCTTGTCCCCAACAAATCCGACAGAAACCTTAAAAGTATAAGCCCCAGAAAACATGCCACAATTATACTGCCGTACTCCTCCACAAATTCTTTCATTCACAGCGCCCCCGTTCTGGTTATAAATTAAAATGACTTTCTGTTTTCAACTTTATTATCCGCTAGCCTGCTGTCTCGCAAATCATTCTCAGAATATCCCACAGCCCTGACATTACTGCAAATCCTATGATTGAAATGGCAATAATTCCTCCATATTCTTCTAAAAATTCTTTCATCAGCACTCTCTCCTCTCTTTATATGTTTTTTACTGTTGACAAAATATAAACCATCACCAGAGCCAAATCTGCCAGCATCTTCATGACTCCTGTAATCATGGGCAGAAGAACAAAGAAACCAATCCCCGCCAGATAATCTTCCGCCTTAAGACGTTCCGCCTTGTCCGTCATGACTGTGCTGCGTTCTACCAAAGGCCCAATTTGATTACTTATATCTGAAACCCCAAATTCTGCCATGGAATATAGTACCTTCATGGATGATGTGATATCCGGGAGTGGTATTCTATTCATGAAAGACAAATACGGCTGTATGGAATCAGGCCTGTCCTCTATCCTTTCCAACAGGTTATTGAGCTCTTCCTGTAAAATTTCCGGTGCGTGTGAAATAGATTTTGCCAGTGATACATGCACATTATCCGTCTGTAAATGCAGAGACATGCTCATCATCCAATCTGGAAATGCTTTCTCAATTTCCCTTGTCACATGTTTTAATGAAACTTTGTACCGCCTCTCAGGCTGTGTAATAAGCAGTACTGAAAAAAGTATCAAAAGTCCCGCTGCAGTGAGGCTGCTCTTCCATCCAAACCATAAAACAGCCGGAAGAAGTAAAAATGCCGCTGCGTACATCTTTCTTTTTTCTTTACTTAACTCTCCGTGCATGACATAAACATACTGCCGTTGTACTTCCTTGTACTCCTTCTTCTGTTCATCTTGTATCAGACTTTTTGAAAGTTTCATCTGCGCTGTATACCATATCAGTAAATTTAATAATAAAGTTGCTGTGGTCACTATTTGGGAAACCAGCTGACCGGTGATTCCAAATTCTTCAGGCAGCATATACACCGTCATTCCGCAGACAAGGAATGACAGTCCAATTCCTATTGTAATTTTTACCTTTATGTTTTTCTTCTCTCTCTGTAATTCATAGACTCTGTCAATCCAGAGCCGCCTGTCTTTTAAAAGAATATCTGCCGATAAAGTAAAATCTCCGCCAACCATTTCAGATTCTATCAAAAAATCGTGGATTTTATAAAGTCTGGGACAGCCATATTCTTTTTCTATAAAGGAAAACGCTTCCCGGTAAAGATTTCTCTCTGACTCCCCGGCCTGGATATAAGATATGGCTTCTGAAATAGCGTCAAACAGTCTGTTTTCTTCGGATTCAAAGAGTACAAGAGTGTCCTCCAGCGAATTTAATATTTTGGCGTGTCTTTTAAAAGAATAAAGAACCTGTTCCATATATGCGGTAATCTCCTCGAACCTCTTTTCCTCGTACAGGCTGCGGTGCACCATCACAAATAGTCCCGGAAGAAAGCATGCTGTAATCCCACAGGCAGCCACTATGAATGGTAGTTTTAATTTAAATACAAGAGCGAGACATGCCACACACCCATACAGACCTGCAAAATACCCTATATATTTTCTTACAGAAAAACTATAACCGAATCTTCTCACTTCTCTGCTCACATATGCCGGATTCAGGTAACACAGACTCTGTCTTTTCCTTTTCTTTTTCATACCCTCCTCCATGCACCTTCATCTGCCTGTTTTTTATTTAACGGCGGTATCTGCTTATTTCCCATATGAAATTTCTTTTGTATATTCCGCGGAATTTCCTTTGAGACAAATTCCCCGCCCTCAACCAGCAAGTGTTTTATATTCTGTTCTTCCACACGGTCGAAGAGACAAATCTGATCAATAAATCTTACCACTTCCTTTGCCTCAGTTACTTTCTTGCGGAGCAGGACTCCCACATTCAGAAAACTGTAAATATCATTTTCCAGCCGGGACGCCGCATAGGCATCCTGCATCATATTCTGGATTCTGTCCGGAATCTTTCTCGTATCATCCGTATGTAATGTTGTAAGGCCATGCAAACCTGTGGAAAAACATTCCAGCAAGTATTTTACTTCCACTGAACGTGCCTCCGAGAGAAGAACCCACTGGGGGTTTTGTCTAAGTGCAGTTTTGATGGCTTTTGTATAAGGGAAAAACTCATCATCCACCTTTAGTTCCACACAATTTGCCCCTGGATTAATGTCTTTATAGTGTATTTCCAGGGTATCTTCTATGGTCATAACCTTTTCCTCTTTCGGTATGTACTGAGTTAGAAATTTTAGCAGCTCTGTTTTTCCAGCTCCCGGCCGTCCACAAAAAACTATATTCATTCGGGCATGGATACAGGAAATCAAAAATTCCAACACTTCACTGGAGCAATATTTCTCCCTTAACATTTTTTCCTCTGTAAGCCTCATCACAGCAGGTGTTTTTCGTATGGATACGGCATATCCCGTATTGGTTGCGCTGGGATGTATAATAGAAATGCGGAGAATATCCGTCTCTGCCTCCAGCACATTGTTATATTTATTAATCTGTTCACTGACCACATTAGAAACTCTGATGCTGAGCTGATTTACAAATTCTTTTGACAACTTTACCGGAGCCTTATAAATTCCCCGTTTCAAGTGCTCCACCCACACGTCCGTACCGTTGAAGTTAATATCTGTGATATCTTCATCCTGTACATATGGCAGCAGGGGACCAAAACTCTCCTCCTTTAAATTCCATGCTTCTCTGGAAACCCTCACAAAGCCCGCTCCTTTCTGCGCTATGCAATTGTATTCAATGCTGTTGTTAATTTGCCCACAGCCTCCGTGATACCTGATTTAATGCTGTTTCCCATTGGCGTCGCTGCCACCACAATAATCATAATAATAATTGCCGCCACTACAATCACACCATATTCTTCCATAAATGTCTTCATATACAATCCTCCTATAAAATTAATAAATGCCGCTGACTACAAATTTACAGGTATAACTACACACTCAATACGCATCACCACCTTACACAGGCACAAAAGATACACGCTTAAATGCTGTTTTGCCGCCTGCAAATACTCTGAATTGAGAAATATTACAATTGAAAATTTACTGAAAAGCTTTAAGAATGATGCAAAATGCACCTTAATAGAATTAGGTATGAATATATACAGTTACAAATTTGGGTAAATAAAGAAATAAAAATTACATTTGATTTTTGTTAGATAAATTGAAAAATAGATTTTTTAGAAATTTGAGTATTAATTATATTTTGTATAATATCATACATTATATACTATGTCAATCATAAATTTGAATAATTAAAGAGTTATATATTACAAAGCATTATTTCTTATATTCATTAGATAATATGATAATTCCTTATATAGCATGCTATTCTTATAAAGATAAAAGCACACAAAAAACAGGTCTGAATTGTAGGTTCATTTTATTGCTAAAAATAATAAAACAAAAATTTTGAAGGGATAAGTTCTTAAAGATAACTAAGTATTGACATATGATATTTAACAATTGAATCTTAGAAATGTAACAGATATAGAATATATAAAGCGTATACTTCTTGAACTTCTAACGTTCAATAAGGTATGTTTTCTTGAACATTAACAGTTCAAGAAGTGTGTGTTATCAGCTTACCTGCATAAGGGTAAAAAGTCAAGCCATAAATAAAAAAGAATCTCTCAGCGGAGATTCTTTTTTTGCAGCAGATTATGATAATACCTTGTACCTGCCACTATGGGCGTGAGTCCGGCCTGACCCGGACTCTATTTTAATATCATCCGAATATTTCTCAGGATGACTGCTCTGTTGATTTTTGATTTATTCTCTGCATAAAAACAAATATAGCCGAGCCAATAAAGGCACTCACTATGGAAGCAACACCCATTCTTATTGGTTTTCCAGCAAGCCAAGCGATACCTCCTGCATTTGTAAGAATCAAAGATACCAGATTTGCTGTAATGTGAAGCAGCACCGGAGCTTTAAAGGAACCATATTTTTCGTATACATAGGCCAAAAATACTCCCAAAAAGAATGTATACAAGAATTGTACTACATTGTTGTGGAGAAAACTAAATAAAAGTGAAGAATACAGCGCTGCTCTAAAAAAGCTTCCCTGCTCCCGGTATCTTTTAAACAACACACCCCGGAACATCAGCTCTTCTGTTATAGGAATTATAATTCCTATAACGATGATTTGTGCCGGAAAACTTGCTGAATAAAATGCATTAGAAACCAACTGGTATTTGTCACTCATAAACGCCAGGTTTGTCATAATCACCAGACAGCTCATTCCTATACAGGCTGCCGCTCCAAACACAAGAATTGCACTATATTTCCAGGCCTCTGCTTTTTTATTCTGGGGGAGCTGCAATGCCGCTTCTCTTTTCCTGTCCATAAAAAACAATGGCACTGTCAGAAAAAGTGTGAGCAACGCTACTATCCCAAGAATCTCCACCTGATATTGCTCCACAATTTTCATTATTTTCTCTGTAATCTGTATATAAAAATCCACAAACTGCTGCTGGTCCATTGAGCCGGAAAGCGCCTGGTAATTTATGATTTCTCCAAAATGAGGTATCACAAAGATTAATGCAATCAGACCTTCTGCCACTCCTCTTATTACCCAATATAAAAGAATCGGACCGGCTAACCGCCAAAACTGTTTTGATTCTGGATTATTGTTCATCCTTTTGCTTCCCCACTTTCTTTTGCATCCATATCCTTATATCAGTTTCCTGTCCTTTCAAAGATCCCTGTACCATCTCTGGTTTTCCGCCGCCCCGTCCGTCAAACTGCTCATTCAGCGCTTTAACAAGAGGGCGCACATCCATACTTTTACTGCCGATTACATACCGAAAACCAGCTTCTCCTATGTTCCAAAAGACAGCACACCCTTCCCTGCCCTGGGCGAGTACCTGATTCACCAGCAGCCTGGGGCTGTCCCCCTCCAAATCTTTTTCAAAAAGACAGACAAAGTCTTCATCTGCAGGAATTTCTTTCGCCTTGTATTCCAATAACTTTTCCTGAGCCTGCGCCAGCTTCATTTTCAACTGGACACACTCTTCTTTCAGACGGGTCACTGCCTCTGAAACCTCATCTTCCTTAGCGCATAACTGTGATGAAATATTCTTTACATGATATTCCTTTTCCCCGTAATCCGCCAAAGCCCGGAAGCCGCACAGCATGGTCACCCTTGCTCCGCCTTTATAGCGCTGGACATTGGTGAGTTTTATAATGCCAGTTTCCCCTGTTCTTTCCACATGAGGTGCACAGCAGGCACACACATCATATCCGGGGACAGTCACAATACGGACCTGCCCGTCAATTTCAATTTTACTTCTATATTCCAAAGTTTCCAGTTCTGAATCAGAAGGATAGGATACCTGAACTTCCAGATTTTTTACAGCGGCTTCATTTGCCAGCCTTTCAATCTCCTTCAACTGTTCTCTGGTTATTTCACCATTGAAATCCATAGTACAGTCTGCACTTCCCAGATGAAATCCCACATTATCATAGCCAAATCTGGAATGGATCAGCCCTGAAACAATATGTTCCCCGGTATGCTGCTGCATTTTCATAAACCGCATATCCCAGTCTATTTTCCCGGAAACCATACTGCCCTCTTCCAGTGCCGCTTCCACTGTATGACAGATTATACCGTTCTTCTCCTGAACATCCAAGACTCTGACATCTTCCAGATACCCTGTATCCGCATATTGTCCGCCGCCTTCTGGAAAAAAGGCAGTCCTGTCAAGGACTACCTCAAAATGTTCTGCTTTTTCCCTGCACATTTCCACCCGGGCCGTAAATTCTGTCATATAGCTGTCTTCATAAAACAACTTTTCCGTCATAATGCTGATTACATCCTTTCTGGTGCTTCAAAACCAAGTAAATCAATACATGTCTCCAAAATTTCTTTAACCAGCTTCAAAAGAGCTATATATCCTGACTTGCGCCGCTCATCTTCCTCAGCCAAAATCTTTGTCTCATGATAAAATTTATTGAATGCATTGGCAAGATCATAGATATAGGCGCAATTTTTATGAGGAGCATTTTCCTTATACACTGTCTCTATCACATCATTAAACTTTACAGCTTCCAGCATCAGGGCCTTTTCAAATTCTCCTGAAGCTTCTCTGACAGCAAGTCCCTCCAGCGTTCCATTCATCTCCTGATATTTATTCAATATAGATTTGATGCGGACAATAGTATATAAAATGTACGGTCCCGTATTTCCCTCAAAGGAAGTGAAACGGTCAACGTCAAACACATAATCCTTGGATGCCTGGTTGGACAGGTCACCGTACTTTAAGGCAGCGAGCCCTACAATCTTTGCGGTCTTCCTTGCAGCTTCCTCAGATACCGTGCGATTATCCATAATCTTCTTGTACATCTCCTCACCAATTTCGCGAATGAGGTTCTCCAGACGCATGATGCCGCCCTCTCTTGTCTTAAAAGGCTTGCCGTCCTTTCCGTTCATTGTGCCAAATCCAAGAAACTCCAGTTTCGTCTCCGGGCGCACAATGCCTGCTTTCTTTGCACACCTGAATACTTGCACAAAGTGCAGTTCCTGGCGCTTGTCAACTACATATATTACTTCATCTGGTTTATACAGCTCCTCGCGCTCCACCAGTGTGGCTAAATCTGTGGTATCATACAGCGCGGCGCCGTCTGACTTCAGAATCATACATGGGGGCACTTCTTTTTTATCCCCCTCCTCCTGCACGTCCACAACAAGGGCTCCGTCATCATAGTGGGCATATCCTTTATCTTTCAGCATCTCCACCATGTCAGGAATATATTTCTGGGCATCCGCCTCGCCCTTCCACAAATCAAATTCTACATTCAGATTTTCATAATTTTTCTTCAAATCTGCCACAGACACATCCATGATATGCTGCCAGAGAGCACGATAGCCCCGGCGTCCATTTTGCAGTAAATAGGTGGCTTGCAAAGCTTTCTCCCGATATTCTTCATTCTCCTTTGCGTAAGCACTGGCTGTGGGATAAATCTCTTCCAATTCACCTATTGTAAAGGGCGCTTCTGCCGGATATTCTCCCTCATAAGCTTCATCAAAGTAAGGTAATTCAGGCTGTCTCTTCTCCAGTTCTGTGATAATCAGGCCCATCTGATAGCCCCAGTCTCCCAGATGAATGTCTCCAATGACATTGTTGCCCTTGAATCTGGCAGTCCGCTTAATACTCTCACCGATAATGGCCGCCCGGAGATGTCCCACATGAAGAGGCTTGGCCACATTAGGTCCGCCATAATCTACCATAATTGTCTTTGGGTCCTCTTCCATCTGCACACCCAGGTTTCCGGATTCTGCCATCTGATTCAAATAATCTGACACAAAGGAAGGCTCTACTTTCAGGTTGATAAATCCTGGATTTACCGCCTCAGCCTGAGAAAAGCAGGCACAGCCCTGTAATTTTTCCACTACATCATTGGCAATCATAATAGGTGCTTTTTTATATGTCTTCACTGCTGCCATCGCGCCGTTACACTGGTATTCGCATAAATCCGGTCTGTTTGACAGGGTTACTTTGGCAAAGGCTTCATCATAGCCGGCCTCCTGAAAG